>CAJTDD010000025.1 GCA_910574885.1 Lachnospiraceae bacterium
CTGAAAGCCTTTTATGCTGGAGGTTTTGAGAGTTTCCTCGGATAATTGATTATCTCGGATAATGCGCCCTATCCAAGAACTCGGATAGGGCGCAATTATACACCACTTGGGAAGTGGTGCATTGCGACCGACGGACAGCAAATGATTTCTGTGGATTTTCAATCTGCTCCAATCATTACAGGGGAAACTACACTTCCCCTGCGCTGGCTCCGCCAGCTACCCCTTTGTGGACTTTTTTTATGAGATAGCGTATAATAGAGCCAGCGACAAATAGGAATTCGGGAGGTATCAGCGATGAAATATAATAAAGTGATAATGTTAAAAAATGGTATTGAATGCTGTTTGAGAAACGGAATGGAATGTGATGGGCAAGCTGTATTTGACAACTTTAATTTGACACATGGAGAAACCGATTATTTACTTAGCTATCCAGACGAAAATTGCTTTGATGTTATGCAGGAAAGTCAATTCCTAAAAGAGAAATCTGAAAGTAAAAATGAAATCGAAATAGTTGCCGTAGTCGATAATGTAGTTGTGGGAACCGCTGGGATTGAAGCAGTGGGGAAAAAATATAAGGTACGACATCGTGCTGAATTTGGTATCAGTGTTGCTAAAGAATTTTGGGGGCTGGGGATTGGACAGGCATTAACTATAGCGTGTATTGAATGTGCAAAGGTTGCGGGATATGCCCAGCTTGAACTGAATGTGGTTGCCGACAATGTAAGAGCATTATCCATATATAAAAAAGCTGGGTTTGTTGAATATGGCAGAAATCCTAAAGGCTTTAATTCTCGATTAGCAGGATTTCAAGAAGTTATTTATATGAGATTGGAATTATGATAAACATATAAATCGGAGTTTAGGAGGTAAAAGACATGATATTGAAGAATAAATATCCCATATGTGAATTTGATACCAGTAAAAATCCAATTATTCATCCAACTAATTTTTGTCATAAAAGTCTTCCGGAAAAATGTGTTATTACATTTTTTAGGAAGGAGTTGGATCAATTTGTTGTGGAAAACAATCTTCCAGTCATTGGTTATCTTAATTCAGAAGTATTTGATATACCTGTTTATGAATATGTATATGGTGCAGATAGACTTTGTATTACGATGGCATTTTGTGGCGGGCCAGGTGCGGCTGTAACGCTTGAAGAACTACATGCTATGGGATGTAAAAAATTCATAATTTGTGGGGGCGCAGGGGCCTTAACAAAGGATACTAAAGTAGGAGAAATTATTATCCCGATCTCTGCGATTAGAGATGAGGGAACATCCTATCATTACTTAGAGCCATCTCGAGAAATTGAATGCCATAAAGAGACGGTTGAGATTGTTGTTTCGTGTTTGAAACAAATGGGGATTCCATTTACAACAGGAAAAACATGGACAAGCGATGCCATATACAGAGAAACCCTTGATATGATTGAATTAAGACGAAATGAGGGATGTATAACTGTGGAAATGGAAGCGGCAGCTTTTTTTGCGGTGTCTCAATATTATAATATTCCGCTTGCTCAGCTATTATATGCGGGTGATGATGTAAGTGGTGAAGTGTGGGATTCTCGAAATTGGAATATGCAAAAGAATATACGATATAATTTAATTTCCTCTGCAATTGAAGTTGTAAAGAGATTGTAATAGATTTTGTGCGGAGGCTGTATATGGAAGTAACATTATTAAGGGCAAATATTGACAATGCAAAAGAGCTACACGCTATGCAGGTCGAAGCTTTCAAAGAATTATTGGAGAAATATCAGGATTTTGACACCAGTCCTGCAAATGAAAACATGGAAAAAGTAGAAGCACGCTTGAAACAGGACTTTACATTTTACTATTTTATCTGTATCGGACAGCAAAAAGTAGGAGCTATCCGTATTATTGACAAAAAGGAAAACGGAAAAAACAAAAGAATTTCCCCAATATTTATATTGCCGGAATTTCAAGGGAAAGGCATTGCACAGAAAACAATCCGGCTGTGTGAAGAAATGCATGGAAACGAAAATTGGGAACTTGACACAATTTTGCAGGAGTCTAAAAACTGTCATTTGTATGAAAAAATGGGGTATCGCCAAACAGGTAAAACAAAGGTCATTAACGAAAGACTCACATTAACATTTTATGAAAAGAAGGAGGCAGACATAACATGAATGTAATCATACTTGGTTCCGGAGGCTGTGTCAGCACGCCAAGGGCATGTTGTAATTGTCGTGTTTGTATAGAAGCGCGGCAGAAAGGATTTCCTTATGCAAGAACGGGGTGCAGTCTGTTTGTTGAAGATGTGAATCTATTGATTGATACGCCGGAAGATATCAATGCTTCTTTGAACAATTCCGGCATACAAAAAGTCGAACATATTTTATACAGCCATTGCGATCCCGATCACACAATGGGAATGCGTGTAGTTGAGCAATTGAAAATGGACTGACTTGCCAATTCACTGGGAAAGAAACCCGATCATCCGATAGAACTGGTACCGGTAGATGAACAGGAACACGTGGCAATATTTATTATTTCATCCAACAGTAAAAAGATAATTTATGCCCCATGTGATGTAAAGCCATTTCCAAAGTCAGAGAAATTTCAAGGTGCAGATGTTTTAATCATTGGCAATACAATTGTCGGGGATATATTAAAAGATGGCTTTGTATTAAATGAAAATAACCCACTGCGAAAAGAACTGTTTACTATAGATGAAATTGATACAATACGAAAACAGTATGGAATCAAAAGAGTTATTATTACCCATTTAGAGGAAGACTGGGGAAAGTCATATAATGATTATAGAGAATTAGAGAGGGAATTGAACTTAATACATTTTGCGTATGATGGATTGAAAATACAGTTATGAACAGAGTAAGGGCTGGTTTTCCAGCCCTTACAATTGGGGTGTGTAAAATAATCTGTGTAAATCATCTGCATCCACCTACATTTGCATATTTCCCTCAAGATACAATCTTGCATATTCAAGCGGCTCATCTATTGCCAAAGCATTTAAGGCAGATTCAGAGCAGGGAGTAGTTTTCAATCCTTCTTCCGCTTTATTGCAGTCTATACGCAAGAAATAACCTGGTGTATACGTCAATACTATTATGGTGGATATTGTATGTTGCGTAAATCATATTCATTTTATCTGTCCTCTTTTCATTTGAAAGCATTTCAATCAGTTTACCAATTCCCATATATTATGTGTTATAATGTTTTATGTGATTTTGTTTCCCTCATTTTCCCTTATCAGGGTTCGTAATGCCCTGTGGGAAGATATAACACAAGGGAAGCAATAAGGGAAAGCTCACCTGCGATAAACTTAGTGTTTTCAAGGGTTAGCGGAGATTTTAATAACAAAATATAACAGTTAATGCTTTCCTTAAAAATCATTAAATCACAATCGGGGTTGTCGAGGCGGTGAATGACATGGCAGGCGTGATGATTGGTACTATAATGGGTGTTTTAGGTTTATACAGTCTTATTAAGGGCAAACTTCCTTTTATAAAAAATATAACGGCGTAAAAAGATAAAGTTACATTCGAGAATTGAGGGAACGGCTGCATTATTAGTAGGGATTATGATAGCCTTTCAGTGTATTATACCTATTAAAACGATTGGTTTAGTGATTTCTATTTTACTGATTTGTATTTTGACATTGCTACTTGAAATAGTATTGAAAGCAATATAAATTCAATTTGCGAAGGAGATATTATGCTTGAAAATAAACCATCTCAATCAATTATGACTGAATTACTCGGACAATCCTTGTATTATGTTTGGCAAGCATTATGTTCGGCTATTGATGAAAAATACGATATGGAACAGTTATGGAATACTGGCGGTAAGAAATGGACTTACGAGTATAAGTATCGCAGAGGAGGGAAAACCCTTTGTAGCTTATACGCAAAAAGAAATTGCGTTGGTTTCATGATTATTTTTGGGAAAGATGAAAGAGTAAAATTTGAAGCTATAAGGGATACTCTTTCTAATGCCGTTTGTAGGAAATATGATGAAGCCCAAACCTATCATGATGGAAAATGGGTAATGTTTGAACCGACTGATACAACTGAATTTGATGACTATATGAAATTGCTGGCTATTAAAAGAAAAACGAACCGAAAATAACAAATCCAGTTTTATGAAGTTCGCTTAAACGATATTGATGGAAACGAGATAGTGATAGCTGACTTTGTATAATTTACAACCATGATTTAGAGAGGAAAATAATTTAATGGATAATTTATGTAAAGAAGCGGAGCAGATAATGATTGAACGTTTTGGAAGAGATACTATTATAGCATTGGCAACAACGGAAAATGATATGCCCTATGTACGATATGTAAATGCCTATTATGAAAATGGCGCCTTTTATATCATTACACACGCGCTCTCAAATAAAATGCAACATATAAAAGATAATCCTGTTGTTGCAATCGCCGGTGAGTGGTTTACAGCACACGGAAAAGGCATTAGCCTGGGTTATTTCGGAAAGATAGAAAATGGTATGATTGCTGAAAAACTGAAAAAAGTCTTTGCTGAATGGATCAATAATGGACATACTGATTTCGATGATGAAAACACTATTATTCTGCGTGTGGAATTAACAGACGGATTGTTGTTCTCGCATGGCACAAGATATGAATTTTAACTATAAAATTCCTTGATTTGTTGGGCTAAGTATTACAAAGTTTATCTTAGTTTGAGTGTTTGCAGGTAAACTGTTTTGGGAAGGGAGAGACAGCATGAAAGGATTTAACCGAGAAAATCAATTATTTTCTCTCTGCGGTTTGAATTGCGGGCTTTGTCCTATGCATTTGAATAAATACTGCCCTGGCTGCGGCGGTGGTGAAGGAAATCAGTCATGTAAAATCGCAAAGTGCAGTATGGAGCATGACGGTGTCCAATATTGTTTCCAATGCAGTGAATATCCTTGTGAAAAATACGATCATATTGATGATTTTGATTCTTTCATAACACACCGGAGCCGAAGAGCCGATATGGAAAAGGCAAGGCGATTCGGGATAGAAGCTTATAATGTGGAGCAGACGGAAAAGGCTAAAATACTGGACATTCTTCTGTCCGGTTTTAATGATGGCCGAAAAAAGACGCTCTTTTGTGCAGCCGTCAACCTTTTGGAACTGCAAGAGCTGCAAACACTACTCAGTGAAATTGAGCGTCAATCTGATATGGAAACACTGACGCTCAAAGAAAAAAGTGCTTTTGTTGCTGGACTACTGCAGGATACAGCGGCAACGAAAAATATCGACTTAAAGCTCCGTAAGAAAAAGAGATAATTGCTTTTTCTTTGCAATCGGACAATAAATTAAAAAATCTATTAGATAATGTATAAAACGGAAACAAATAAGCGTATAGAAGCGAAATCAGCGCTCTGTCTGTTCTGTCATAATGACCCATCGAAAGCCGAATTAATCTATAAAACTGACACTGCAGGAACTGTATGTGGTGCTGTGTACCGGATAAATGATCTCTCTTCCGTCCTGCATAATCTCAAAGACCCGCATAACATCCTCTTTTGTTTACAGTGTGATAGTCAGTGAAAGGGCAGTGCTTGGTTTAAAAGGGATATCCAGATTATCCGCCATCATGATCCGTTGATTTCCGATAAGGAGTTCCGCATGATAGATATATTCTTTCTGTTCTTCTGACAGTTCTCTATGAAAATCTTCCCATTTTGCATCGCTGTGCCGAAGCAGGCAGTTGATTTCTGCGTCGAATGCTTTTTGGTAAAGATATACTGCTTCTTCACATTTCCCATCAAAATTGAAATTCGGTGTAATAATTGCCATATTCGTATTCCTCCAATATGATTTTGCTGACAGATTCTATTTACAGTTATTTTATCAAAGAAAAATTAGAAATGCCATGTAAAAACCGCCCCTCATTCTGCAAAAACGGGGCGGCTTGTTATGCTTTGTTTTATGATTAGATTTTTTGCCAATAGGATTCTAATATTTTATTATCGGAATTGAAGATTTCGTGTCTACTCCCTTTTACCCGGATAAGCTTTGCGTCTATATTTTTCCTCCTGCATAATTTCTTCACAAATCGTTCCTGTACCTTTTTGGAAACATATGTCTCGTACTCTGCCTGGAAGATCCGGGGCTCTTGTGCCGCTGCACAGGCCGCAATCCCGCCGCCCATAGAATGGCCATACAGGCATATGGGAAGCTCCTTCCAATCCATTTCAATGCGCAGGGAGAAGCAAATTTGTTCGTGAATAAATGGTTTCTTCTTCTGGGAACGGTGATACCTTACTCAGTTTATTTTCAGTTTTTGCGCCATGGCGGAAAGGGGGATAAATGAGCGGAAGATATCCATACCAAAAGCTTGCCAAGAAGTTGAAATACCGTATATTGAGAGGTTATTATAAGCCAGGAACACTTCTGCCGGTCATCCGTACTCTGGCAGAACAAGAGGGATATAATCCGGCTACGGTTCGGCGGTCACTTGAAATGTTGAAGCAAGAAGGTTTGGTAGTTTGTAAAGATACGTTAGGTTTTTCAAAGCAGGAAATTTTAGTAATGCTCCAAAAGTATATGAATGGATGAAAAGGTTTGCAAAAATTGCCTCTCATTCTGCCAAAATGGAAAGGCCTGTTGTTTTGGGCAAATGTAAGTGATAGAATGAAAAACTGAGGTGGCAATCATGCAGATAGAATTATTTTCAGATAAATATAAAGTTCATACACTTACCAACAAGAACATAGATGAAATATATAATCTGCAAAGCCAGAATGTCCTGTTCTATGAATATTGCCCGCCTTTTGTTACGCGGCAGGCCATTCAGGAGGATATGAGGATATTGCC
The DNA here is from genome assembly GCA_910574885.1 of Lachnospiraceae bacterium. GTDB lineage: Bacteria > Bacillota > Clostridia > Lachnospirales > Lachnospiraceae > Sporofaciens. The sequence continues at coordinate 6,818 of CAJTDD010000025.1, forward strand.
ACCTGGCAAAGTGATTGAGGATAAATATTATATCGGGTTCTATCAGGATGGGAAGCTGATTGCGATCATGGATCTGATTGATGGTTATCCGGAAAAGAGAATCGCATATATCGGATTTTTCATGACAGATACTTCGGTGCAGAATCAGGGAATAGGAACGGAGATTATTGATTATCTGTGCAGGCATCTTTGCTCCCTGGGATATGAGTCGGTTCGGCTGGTCTGGATAAAGGGAAACCCGCAGTCGGAACATTTCTGGCTGAAAAATGGTTTTACGCCATTGATGGAAACAACGAACAATGCTGCATATGAAGTCATCCTGGCCGAAAGGAGATTAATACGTGAGTAAGGCAATAAACGAGAAATTAGTGGTTTGGATTGAAGAAAAAGTAAAACGCGAATATGCAGAGGATATCAGTCTGGTATTGCTGTATGGGTCATTCATAAATGGAACTGCAAATCCTAAATCAGATATAGACTGTTATTTTATTCCCAGGACGGAGCGGGGGTATGAGCTGGCAAAGACTTTTATCCTTGCGGGCGTAGGGTATGACATCTTCCCGATGGACTGGGAATGTGCCGGGAACATTGCAGAGCTGGAAGAATGTCTGATTCCGCTTGTCGGAGATGTGAAGATCATTTATTCCTTTTCAGCAGAAGAGCTAAAGCGGTTTCAGCGGCTGCAGGCCAAAATGAAACACAATCTGGCAGACAGGCAGGTCTTGCAGGCCGCTGCACGAAAAAGAGCCGAAGCTGCTTATAGCTGTATCAGGATATATGTAAGCCGAATCCGCTTGCGGAGATCCGGAAACTGGCCGGACATATCATTATGCAGTTAGCTGATGCCGTGTCAATTTACAACCATGACTACGTTCACCGCGGCCTGAAAATGCAGTTCCAGGATTTACTGAAGCTGCAGAAAGAAAAGGACATACCGCTCCGGAGCTGTGAGGAATACTTACATACTATTCAGGCGAAAACGGCAGAGGAATCTATCCGGCACAGCTATGGGATGCTTTGTACGGTGGGAGAGTATATTGGAGCAGGCTTTTCGGAGGAACTGGCAAGGAATGACGGGGAATCAGGAGAAACAGCCGGAATGGTAAAGGATATCTCGCTGTCTGTCGTATGTCTGCAAAGGGAATTAGATGATGCACACAGGGAGTATGGTTCTGAAAGGTATGATATTCTGAGTTTTTATGAATGGGATAATCTGCAGAAAATAAACCTGGCAGTTAAGGCTGCAGAGGGATGATTTGGTCCAGTTTATAGCTGACAGGGGAGGAGTCATTAAGAGATACGGAACATTTGAGGAATTCCAAAGGAGCGCTTAGGTAACTACAGGTATTATTTTATTGTGGTTTCCTTTCTGCGGGAATATCAGATTTGCTAGGATGGAACGTATATTGTTTATGGTTATAGAAGGAGTTAGTGCAAAGCAGATGTTAAACCCTTGGGAAGAAATTTTATTAGATGATTATGAAAGCCATATGCAGTTAGATTCTGTTATGCAGCTGCAGGCGATGAATAAAATGATGAAAGGACAGCTTGGAGCTTATCCAGTTTCCAGTGTGATGATATTAGGCATCGCTGGAGGAAACGGTCTCGAACATATACGAAAAGATAAGTATAGAAGAGTATACGGGATAGACATCAATTCTTCCTATTTAAAGGAGGTTGTCCGTAGATATCCGGACTTGACAGAGATTTTAAAATGTCTGTGTTTTGATTTGACTAAAGATGCAGACAAGCTGCCAGAGGCAGAATTGCTTATTGCAAATCTGCTGATCGAGTATATTGGCTATGATTGTTTTCAAGAAGTGATTTTACATGTAAATCCAAACTATGTTTCCGTTATCATTCAAATCAATATGGGCGATAGCTGGGTATCTGATTCTCCTTACCTCCATATTTTTGACGGGTTGGAAAGAGTACATGCCCAGATAGAGGAGGAGCTTTTGGAGATTTTGATGAAAAAAATAGGATATAACAAAATCAAAACATCAGAGTATCTGCTTCCCAATGGGAAGAAACTTGAGCAGATGGATTTTGAAAAAGCGAAGGAAACTGAGCAATCTGTCCAACCGTAATTATGGTATTTGGCGACATGAAAGGAAATGTGTTAATGAGCGAAAAACTTACATTTAGATATGCAGAAAGGAATGATATTCCCTTAATTTTACAATTTATAAAAGAACTTGCAGCTTATGAAAAATTGATAAATGAAGTTGTTGCAGATGAAAAGACATTGGAAGAATGGATTTTCGATAAACAGAAAGCAGAGGTTCTATTTGCTGTTGTGGATGGCGGGGAGATGGGATTTGCGCTTTTCTTTCATAACTTCTCTACGTTTCTCGGAAGGGCGGGTATTTACCTTGAAGATCTGTTTGTAAAGCCGGAATATCGTGGGAAAGGTTATGGAAAATGGGAGCAGAGTCTATGGCCGATTGGACAGTGTATCGGCTCTCTGGAGATACACTGTCTAATCTTGCTGTTTTATCAGGCGACTGAGAAGTAAGGCTCACAGCCGCGGCATTGATATTTCTGCCAGACTTGATGATGGAGTATGAGAACGAATGGAGGGTGAGAGATGGGTGATACGAGAATCAACTACGATGAAAAGTTTGGTATCGAAACTTTTAAGAGGAGGATTTGCTCGGAACTGGGCGAACCATTTTGGCTGAAGCTGGCAGATGGCCTTGCCTTGCCGGATATGGAAACCGAGGCTGACTGCAAGTGCCGCAACATGTATTCATTTATAAGCCGGTTAGAAACGATGGCAGATGAGAAAACTGTAAGGAGAATTCTTTACAGAGTGCGGCATGGATTAAGGCATTTCTTGACAGGGAGCTTGAGGGCAGAGTGGTACGATCTGTGCTGAACGGAGATTTGACCTGCGAGTATGAAATTATGATTCCAGAGGAAATTATGAAGACAGAGAATGTATAAGATCTGCTAAGAGATATGGGGTGTTAGGATGGTGGAGGAGTATAAAATGTTGTTAGATTTTATAGTATTATCGGTAATTGGTATTGTTTTTTTAATAATCGGCTGGCTTATTTGGAAATGGTGCGGTCACAATTGGAATAGGAATCATTCTTACAGGAATTATTGATTTTATTACACAGATTGGATTGGGGGATTGCATTTGGAGGTTGTCTTATCGGTGGATTGGAGTTTATGGTTTATGCAGGGATGAAATATAATCAGTGGAGATGATGAATATGAATATAAAAACAAAGCAATTTCAGATATTAACCGATATTAATCTTGTATGGAATTTTATGACAGATATATACGATCCTTATTTCGCTAATGGAGTGGCAGCTCCTTTTTTCGAGTATGCACTTACATCTAAATGGATGGATAAGGAATATCTCCATTTGAACAGGCTCTGGATGGCTGGAGATATAGTAGTGGGGTTTGTATTTACGGAAGCTGTTGTCACGAGTGTCTTTTTTAATTTACGCCCTGGATACGAAGGACTAGCTGATGAAATGGTTGAGTATGCACAGAACAGCTTCCCGGATTTGGGCGGAGAAAGAGAATTAGTGATTTTTTCAGGCCAGGAAGCGCTGATACGGGCGGCAGAGAAGGAGGGATATAAGGTATCATATGAAAATGCGGACTTTCTCTTTGATTTCAGGAAATCGGGATTAAGTTATGATCTCCCGGAGGGATTTCATTTTGTTGACCCGTTTAAGTGTGATTTGCTGAAACTTGCCAAATGTACAAGGAATGGTTTCAACGCCGAGGAACTTGGACCTTTTAAAAACTGGAATATTCCGGATTCCGAAACACCTTGGAATCCGCATAAAGCATATACTGGTGTGGTGAATTCTGCGGTCGCGCCGCCGCCACACGCAACCCATGAGTATAATGTCATTATTGCCGATGAAAATGAAGATTACGTGTGTTTTTCAGGAATGTGGTGGGTTCCGGAGAATAAGCTTGCCTATATGGAACCGTTGTGTACGGTGCCGGAATATCGGAGAAGAGGATTGGCAGCGGCAGCGCTGACACAGCATTATAGACGTTTAAAAGTATTAGGGGCAGAATACATGACTGGCGGCGGTGATGATTTCTACAGAAAGGTAGGTTATGGAGAAGGTATACACTGGCTCCATTGGAAAAAGCGGAGAGGACATAATTGGCTAATGGAGATGTGTTAATGAAATACGAAATAGCAAAAAAAGAGAACATTGAACAAATTTATCAATTGGTACAGAACACGATTAACGCTATTTATCCTTTATATTATCCTCAAGGAGTAGTTGAATTTTTCCGTGGGCTTCATTCAAAGGAAAGCATTGCTGCAGATATAGAAAATGGCTTTGTTAGAGTTTTGTTATCGGGTGATTGTTTAGTGGGAACAGGAAGTTGCAAGGAAAATCATATATCAAGACTGTTTGTTTTTCCCGATTTTCAGAAAAAAGGATATGGCAGTTATATTATGCAATGTCTTGAAAAAGAAATATCTCTTAATAACACCAGTATTTACTTAGATGCTTCGCTTGCGGCAGCCTGTTTTTATGAGCATAGGGGATATCAAACTTTAAAGCATGAAGAATTATTTATCAATGGAAATGTAAGGTTAGCTTATGAAGTAATGGAGAAACATATAGCAGTTCCTAATACAGATATTTTTTATGATGGAAAATGTTTTATACCAGAGATGAATACTGAAAATGGTGAAGTGGATAATCAAACGCTTTTTTTATATCATCAAAATGAGAATATTTTATGGGCGGATTACTATGGCGGAGAAATAAAAAAAGGAAATATAGTTGGAACGGTTGCTTTGAATGGAGAAATAGATTTTTATTATCAGCATATTAATTTGAGCGACCAGATAAGAATTGGGAAATGTCACAGTGTACCACGGATTTTAAGGGATGGTAGAATAGAACTGTCAGAACAATGGCAGTGGCTGAATGGCGATAAATCAAAAGGTTCATCAATCGTTGTAGAAAAACCCACCGATGAAAAATGAATATCATCATAGAGCCAGACGCAGATGACCGTGTGAAATCAAATCATGAGGTAAGGTTCGGCTCATCCTTTGCAGGATTTACGTCCCCGCCCTCCCAAACCGTACGTACACCTCTCGATGTATACGGCTCTCCGCTTATCATATTTGCAGTATTTTCAGAATGAATCCGTTCATGGCATTCAGGGCATACTACCAGAGTTTTTCGTCTCCTCTTGCGTTCAGGCAGTTTAGCTTCGTACCTCATACACTGTACACTTTCCCCTCTCGGATAAGCTGTAGAATAATAGGCTGTGATTCTTCATCACTTGATACTTTTACCTACCGCTTGCTGATGGCGGAATCCTATAAGTACCGCGTCACCAATTTATATCGCGCATGTGGTGACATCCGTGCGCACACAGTTTATAAGCATTTATATGAAACATGTTTGTATGCTTATATCTGTGGCTGATATTAACGCCGCAAGAAAATTTTATGAGGAGCTGTTTGGATTAGAGGTGTTCCAGGATTACGGTAAGAACATCGCCTTTACCTGCGGCCTGGCATTGCAGCAGGATTTTGACTGGCTTGTGAATCTGCCGAAAGAAAAGATATTAAAAAATCCAACAATACAGAAATCGTCTTTGAGGAACAGGATTTTGACGGTTTTCTAAACAAGCTAAAAGAATTCCCGGACATGGAATATCTGGGAGAAGTGATCGAACATAGCTGGGGCCAGCGGGTGATCCGGTTCTACGATTTGGACGACCATATCATTGAGGTTGGCGAGGATATGAAAATGGTGATAAAACGCTTTCTTGCTTCCGGCATGACTATGGAAGAAGTTTCTGTGAAAATGGATGCTTCCGTGGAGGATTTGACAAAACTTCTAAATAGCTAATATATGACTATGGAATCTGATGACAGGTACTCTCGGTGGTGTCTGTATCATTTCTGCGGCGGTCATTAACGGGAACACCTATATCTGCCGATGAACAAATAATGAGTTCTGATTTTCTTGACACATAAATACTACAGGTGTAAGATATATGAAATAAAAGGTATTGTATCTACAGACGCAATGGAACATCCAACCGTACAGGTGGAATATTTTCATGAGGATGGAGGCAGATATGGAAAGAAAAAGGAGGCAGCTTTACAAAAGGAATAAAAAGCGTATCCACATTGTTGCGGCTGTCCTGTCTGTAACTGCAGCATTTGCAGCAGTCTGCGGAACTGCTTATTTCATGAGGGGCAGCGGCCGGGAGACGCCGGAAGAGCTCCTTGTCAGATACATGGAACAGATTGGGCAGCAGGATTATGAGGAAATGTACCGGATGACGGATCCGGCCCATTCCGCATATACGGACAAGGAAGCTTTTATAAAACGGAATTCTGCCATTTATGAGGGAATAGAGATTGAAAATGTCCGGGTCGAGGTTCTGGAAAATGACAGAAATAATAGCAGGGAACAGGATAGCGTAGCTTACCAGATGTCCTTTGACACCTTTGCCGGTAATCTCCGGTTTGAAAACGAAATGCAATTTACAGATACGGAGGATGGATATAAAATCATTTGGCATGACGGCCTGATCTTCCCGGAACTGGCTTCCGAAGACAAGGTGCGTATCGAATCAAGCCCGGCAGAGCGGGGGAAAATATTGGATCGGAATGAACGGATGCTTGCCGGGCCTGGAACCGCCTCATCAGTGGGACTCGTACCTGGAAGGCTGGAGGATCGGGAAAATGCCTTACATCAGTTATCCAGGCTGTTGGACATGGATCCGGAAACAATCCGGAACTGTCTGGACGCAGCCTGGGTGACGGAGGATTCCTTCGTTCCGCTCAAAACGGTTCCGAAGGTCAGTGAGCTTGATCTGATGGCGCTGGATCCGAAGGAAGATGTGCTTGCGGAGAAAGCACGGCAAGATGTACTGCTTGCCATCCCGGGTGTCATGATCAGCGACGTGGAGGTGCGGACATATCCATTCGGTGCTGCAGCCGGGCATCTGACCGGCTATGTAAGAAATGTGACCGCCGAGGATCTGGAGGAGCATGCGGGGGAGGGTTACAACGAAAACAGCGTGATCGGCAAAAGCGGCCTGGAAGCACTGTTTGAAAAGGAATTGAAGGGGCAGGACGGATGCAGCATTTATATAGAAAGGGAGGATGGCAGCAAAAAATCTGTACTGGCCAATCTCCCGGTGAAAAACGGGCAGGACGTCCGGCTGACCATCGACACGCAGCTCCAGGAAGCTTTGTATCAGCAGTTCCAGGAAGATCCAGGCTGCTCCGTTGCGATGGATCCCTGCTCGGGAGAGGTACTGGCACTGGTCAGTACACCCTCCTTTGACAGCAATGAATTTATCCTGGGCCTGTCTGATGCCCGGTGGAATGCCCTCAATGAGGATGAACGAAAACCGTTGCTGAACCGTTTCCGGCAGATCTGGTGTCCCGGGTCTACGTTAAAGCCGGTCATTGCGTCCATCGGTTTGAAAACAGGTGCGGTCGATTGGCAGGAGGACTTTGGAAATGAGGGGCTGAGCTGGCAGAAGGACGCTACCTGGGGAGACTATTATATAACGACGCTTCATGCGTATGAGCCTGTGACCATGGAAAATGCTCTGATCTATTCGGATAATATTTACTTTGCAAAAGCGGCGCTGGGGATTGGTGCAGATGTATTGGAACGAGAGCTGAACATCATGGGGTTTGGGGAGCAGATTCCCTTCGAGATCGTGATGCCCCCATCACAGTATTCCAATACGGAGCATATCGAATCGGAGATTCAGCTTGCGGACAGCGGCTATGGCCAGGGGCAGATCCTGGTCAACCCACTGCATATGGCCGGCTTGTATACAGCATTCTGTAATGGGGGAAATGCATTGAAGCCGCGGCTGGTATATGAAGATGAAGCTGACATGGACGCGGGCAGCAATACCGGTGCTGAAATCTGGCTTCCGCAGATTTTTTCGGTGGAAACTGCAGCGCAGGTTCTGGAAGGCATGAAAAAGGTGGTGAACAACCCGGAAGGAACCGGCTATGCGGCACATCGTGAGGACATCGTGCTGGCCGGAAAAACCGGGACAGCAGAGATCAAGGCATCTGTGGAGGACACCGAAGGGACAGAGATCGGCTGGTTCGCCGTATTTACCGCAGAAAAGGACGCGGAGGATTCACTGCTGATCGTGAGTATGGTGGAGAATGTAAAAGAAATCGGCGGCAGCGGGTATGTAGTCAGTAAAGACAGGAACGCGCTGGATGCATATTGGGGGAGCGGACAGTAGGTGGTTTACTGTCCGTTCTAAAACTTCCGCATAAATGGGGGCGGCTTGTTATGCTTTGAAATATGATAAAATTTTATCCCAATACGCTTCTAAGGTTTTAGGATCGGAATTGAAGATTTCGTGCTTACTCCCCTTTACCCGGATAAGCTTTGCATCTATACGTTTCCTTCTGCATAATTTTTTCACAAACCGTTCCTGTTCCTTTTTAGAAACATAGGTCTCGTTTTCTGCCTGAAAAATCCTTGTGGGGCAGGAAATCCGACGCCATGCTTTCTTTTGAAGATTACGGTTTAACCGGTGCGACTGCCAAAGCCACCCATAGGAGGCTGCGTTCATCTGAAATAACGGCTCCTTGCTGCGTTTTTCCTGATAATACAGGAATCTGCATTGAGAAGCGGACGCACTGTCGGCATATTGCTCCGTTCCATCATAAGGGTGGTTTCCCGGCAGATAGCGTTCTTCCCCGCCGGCCATACAGAACACCTTTGCAATGAGGCATGCCAATGGCCAGGGGGTCGGAGCAGTGTTTGGGCGTATCATTGGTGAAGAGAGGATAAGCCTGGAATAGAGCCGGGGATCCTGCGCGGCTGCACATGCGGCGATTCCGCCGCCCATAGAGTGGCCGTACAGGCATATGGGAAGGCCGGGAAATTCCTGTGCCGCAATGCGGCTTACGAAGAGCAGATCCTCTACATATCTTTTATAGTCATCAATATGTACCAGAGAAAAATCTTCAGTATTACTGCATAATCTGTAGCTGCGGCCGTGTCCGCAGTGTTCCGGCATGAAGACATGATACCCGCCGCGGAGAAAGTAATAGATATTTTCCAGATGCTTATCGGTTGTCTCCGTATAGCCGTGGGACAGGATGACAATCCCCTGCGGATGGTCTGCAAGGCAGCGCAGGTAAAAAATCTTTTTTCCCTTTTCCCGCTCACAGTAATTTTCAGTTTTCCTCTCTGCAAGATAGGGCAGAACCATCGACTCCATCCTTTCCGCATATTTTTCTGCCGGTATGATCAGATTATGAATTGTTCTTTTATCCATTTTATGAATCTCCTTTGTAACCATTTGCACAGTTACCGTAGATCCTGGTTGATTTTGTTTTCATCATAAAACAGGAATACAATTCCACCTAAAAAGCAGAAGCATGCGGCTGAAAATGCTGCAATACGGTATCCAGTCCCCGATGCATTCCCAATTGTAGAAACCGCTGTAAACAGGAGCATAGAGAGGCTCTGGCCCAGCTTAAAGGCAAAAGTCCTTGCGGCATAGAACATGCCTTCCCGGTTGCTGCCGCTGCGCTTCGCATCGCTCTGGGCAATGTCGGCGACTACTGCCTGCGGAAGGATTCCAAAGACCGCCATGGGCAACGAAGCCGCAATCATAAGGAGCAGGCCCTGCGCATTGGCGGAAATAAACGAGATCCTTCCAAGGAATCCGGTATAAAGATAGGATGACGAAAAGATTACAAATGCCACAACTATCAGTTTTTTCTTGCCAAGCTTCGGTGCCAGCTTATTGATTGGGATATAAAATATCAGTGACAATGCCGTCATGCCTACAAAATAGAGCGTGGTCATTGTTTCCGGAAGCTTCAGCAGGCTGGTGACGAAAAACGGAAGGCCTGTCTGGAACATGGTAATGGCAATCCAGTACAGGATGTCTGAGCCTACGAATTTCCGGAATTCTCCGTTGCGGAATGTGGAAACAAGAGAAGAAAACGCAGTATCCTGTGAAGGGACGGTATTGACATATTCTTTTTCGCGGATGGACCAGACCGGTATCTGCATGCAGAAAAATGCGATGACAGCCATAACTGTGAATGTTGCGCGGATAGCACCTATACGGCCCAATACCGGGATCAGAGTTCCCCAGATGACCGGCGCCAGATAGGCGACTGCGGTTCCTGCAATAAAAGTAAAAGAAATTACAGTGGAAATATTTAAGCGTTCCTGCTGGTTGTGCCCCAACTCCGGAATCAGGGCATTATACGGTGTACAGTAAGCTGTAATTGACAGATAATATACCAGTACCATTACGAACAGGAAAATGGCATTGGCCCAACTGTTCCTGTTGACCGGGGACCAGAATATCAGTATGGTAGACAGAGAAAGAGGCAGGGCCGCCCATTTCAAAAATGGGATTCGCCGGCCATTTTCAGAGGTACAGCGGTCTGAAAGCGATGCGATCAACGGATCTGTGAATGCGTCAAAAAGCCGTCCGAAGGCAGTAATGCCCCCGATTACCGTAAAGATTCCGAGAATAACCAACCCCTGGGGAATAAACAGCGGCTGTCCCTGTGCCACAGACACCTCATCCGGCTGATAAAAGTATACCAGCCAATTAGAAATCAGACCAGACAGTAAAGACCATCCAAACTGTCCGGCTGCGAAAAGCCATATTTTACCTGTAGATAGTGATTTCATATGTATCCTCCTTGTTCCCTCTATGTTATCATTCTTTTGCTGCCAAGCCCTTAAGGAGCAGATTGCCCGCAATCTCTACCTGCAATGCCAGGCCGACCCGCTCGTCAGATGAAAGGATGTGCCCATTTAAGGACAGCTTCTGCATCAGACTTATCAGCGTATGTGTCACGGAAAAATATATTTCATCTGCTGTATATGAAAAGGCCAGGCTTCCGTCCCTGAGACCCTTTTCCAGGGCATTTGTCATATAAGGCTTCAGATTCAGAATGTATTCTTCATATTCGCCCAGCCGTTCTTTTGAAATGTGATATCTTTGGACAAAGATATCAAACTCCTGGAGAAATTTCAGAAATAGAAGTTCCTCCTGGAAAATCTCTGAAAAGATATGGAAAATACATTCCATCTGTTGGAGTCCGCTTAGTTTCTGATATGCGATTTGGGACAGGGACTCCAGATATTTCCCTGCAACCTTCTGCCAGTATGCAATCCCTGCCGAGATCGCAAGCTGGGCTTTGGTTTCAAAATAACGGTAGATTGTAGCTGGTCCGACACCGGCGGCTTTCGCAATCTCCTCCACCGATGTGTCTTCAATCCCTTTTTCACAGAACAGCTTTAGAGCAGTGTGAAGTATCTGCTGCGTGCGCCGCTCCATCTGCTGTTTCCGAATCATAGATTCTCCCATAAAGAATCTCTCCTGTCTGTCTGGATTTTATGATAGTTATACTATCACTTTTTTTGATTAATGTCAATGAAAGTTGCTTTTTCTATACCTGCATGATAACATTTATATCAAATCAGCAGAAAACATCCTGAAAAGAGGAACGAGAGATGAATGAACAGATATATGGTTATATCAGCAGTATCGTAACTGGTCTTGTTACAAATGGGATACAGGGGATATTTGACTATATTACAAAAGAAAACCTGCAGGACAGGATTACAAATGTGATTGAGACTGCACAGGAGATATATGAAAAGGAGTATCAATGCAGTAATAGCAGCCTGTTTATATGGCAGAAAAACATTGAGTTTTATACGCAGTGGTTGATGGAAGGTTTCCTTCCAAGAAAGGATGTATTTCCCCCTGTCCAGTATGGTGAAAAGGCGGACAGTATCGTTACGCCGGAAGAAGTGGATTTTATTTACCGCCATATGGATAGGCTGGTAAAGAATGATCCGGAACTACGAAGTCTCCATGCCTCTATCGTGTGTGATGATATATACCGGATGTTGGAGGGAAAAGAAAAGTCAGAATGTAACCAGGATTACTATGGTTATGTCAAAAGCTACGGAAGTGTATTGTTTCTGCATAAGGCAGAAGACAAAAGGGCTATTACTTTGAAGGATACATATGTCAGGCCGGATTATGATATTGCACCCCGCAGTTCCATGAGATTATGGGAAAGTCGGCCAGATATTGAGAAGCTTCTGGCTGAGTTTCCGGCGGATAGGAAAAACCGTGTTATGGTGATGGAAGGTGATGCTGGTGTAGGAAAAAGCAGCTTGATTTCACATCTTGCTTTCGGCAATGAGAAGGCCATGCAAGAATCCGAAAACGGCATATTTGACGGATGCGCAATGTTTTGTGTCCGTTTGAGGAATCTGACTATGAGCAAAAAGTTTATAGAAGCACCGGTTAAGGAGCTTTTGGGAGAGCTGGGATTTGAGACGTATGAAGCGTTTGCAGAAAAGGCAGGGAAATCGGTCTTATTTCTGGATGGATTTGATGAATTATGTATGATTGACGGAATGACGGACTTTGCGGAGCAGATTTTGAGCGAAATCATCAGAGGATTCTCGGAAAGCCATATTATCATAACAACGAGGCCCAAATTTATAGATGTATTAAAACTGAAAGAGGAGGGAATCGGCACCGGCATCGCCTATGTATTGTTAAAGCATTTCAATGCGGGAAAGCGGGAGGAATGGATTGAAAAATACCGGAAGGTGTGTGACCGGGAAGAATTTCCGCGGCTTGATCGGATCCTTGGGATTGAGGACGATTCTTCGGATGGAATCTGTGATACCCCGTTGGCTCTATATATGCTTGCGGCAGGGAAGATTACGGATGAGGCATGGGATAATCCATGGGTCTTATACCATCAGATATTTTCTGTGGAGCTGAGCAACACGGAGTATAACAAGCTGTTTTCAAGGGATTCCTATACACATATGATTAGCAGGTATAAGGATGTTTTGTATCGGGTTGGCGCTGAGATTGCTTATAAAATGTATGCGACCGGGAATAAGAAGCTGTATGTAACACAGGATGATATCGGGGAAATCATACGCGGCCTGCAGCTGGAATCAAAACAGACAGGGCAGATTGTAAGACGGTGTTATGCGCTTTGTAATTATTGGAAAAATGATGGTAAAAGAGGCGTTGCTGAATTTTATCACAATAATATAAGAGATTTCTTCCTGTGTGAAAAGATATTTTATGAGCTTGAAACCATTTATCAGTCTTTTGATGAAGAATGCATGAGGGATGAGCAGAAGCGTAGTACGGTCATTGAAGCATTTATCTGTGCTTTCAGCCGTCTGTTTGCTGATTCAGATGTCAGTGATAAGGTATCTGAGTTTATCTATTACAGATCTTTGTATAAGATGTTATCTAACGAGGAAGAAGAATTTATCCGGCAGGAATTAAAGTACCAGTTTTTAGGTTATTTTTTTGAGAAGATGTTCTTCCATGGTGCGGTTCATGATTACCGGTATGATGGGAAACGCAGCCTGTTACAGTATTCCGGTTGCAGGATATGCCAATTTTAATTTGTTTGATATGAAAAAGGCAGATTTACGGTATGGGATGTTTAATCATTCAAAGTTTTTGAGCTGTGATTTCTCGGATACGATTCTTGCAAGTACAGATTTCTCAAATGCGATGCTGGTAAACTGTAATTTTGAGAATGCGGATTTTAGGTTTTCAAGTCTGGCAGGAGCAAACATTAAGGGTAGTAAGTTTGACAACTGTATTCTCTCTGGAACAACTCTTCCAGATGGATTTTGTTCTAATGTAAATGAGGAACAGATGGAACATTTAAAGAAATTGTTGCAGGCTGCGGATGAAGGATCGGCTTCGATGGACGGCGGAGTGAAAGAGTGAGTCAGATTTTAAAACGAGTTTAACAGGAGGTTGGAGATTTGAGTGAGCAAGGATTTACAAAGAGGGACTGGATAGACGCCTTGCCCGACCCGGAACTAATCCAATCCTTATTAAACCTTAAAGGAAAAGCTGCCATCTGATAATACGATAGAAGGAAGCACCAACTTTGGTAGATTTATTGAGAATTTTTCAACAGATGATGAATACGGGGAGTGAAGTCAGGCGAGATGGATTGTAAGTTCTGCTCTAAAGGCTTTTGAGGTAAAGTCAATATGCATGCAAGACTGCAATATATGAAAAACTCAGAGGTGGAATTAGGTACTTTATCAGTGGATGAAATCACATCAAACATAAAATAATTACTCCAGTGTTTTTAGTAATAAGAAGAAGTTTCTCCCCGGTTGACTTTTTTGCGAAAAAGTGGAATACAGTTCGATTGATAGGGAATCCCCTTTTTATTATAATGAAGAAAAGAGGTAATACAATAGAGGATAAGGAGAACAATAACAGTATGGACAGACTAAATTTATCGGACAATATTATCCGGCTAAGGCGCGAGCGGAGGATTACCCAGGAGGAGCTTGCAGACTTCCTCGGAGTAAGTAAGGCGGCAGTATCCAAGTGGGAAAATGCCCAAAGCACACCGGATCTTATGCTTCTGCTCGAACTTTCTGCCTATTTTGGCACAACGATAGACGAGCTGATCGGGTACAAAGCCCAGCTCTCCAAAGAGCAGATCCGCTACTTCTATGCGGAGCTTGTAAAGGATTTTGCCAGGCTTCCTTTTCATGAGGCCATTGAAAAGACCCGCACTCTGGCCCACAGGTACTATTCCTGCCATGCCTTTTTGATGCAGCTTACTGTATTGTACCTGAATCATTACATGCTGGCAGAGTCAGAAGAGGAACAAAAACAGCTTTTGGAGGAGGCGGCTTCATGGTGCGACCATATTCTGGAAAGCTGCAGCGATGTAAGCATATGCAGTGATGCTTTGGTTTTGAAGGCTGGCATCAGCTTATGGCTTGGGAAAGCGGCTGAAACGATAACTATGCTGGAGCCTTCTTCTGACCCCGCCCGTCTTGCAGGGCAGGACGGAGCCATACTGGTCCAGGCATATCAGATGGCGGGGGAACATGAGAAGGCAAGAGGTTATATCCAGGCAAGGGAATGGCTGGATATTCTGAACCTGGTCAGTGATGCCGCGATATCCCTGGCTTTATATCAAGATGACATAGAGCGGTGCAAAAAGACAGTATGCAGGATCAGAAATGTAATGGAAGCCTACCTGCTGGAGAAGCTCCATCCCAATCTTGCTGCACAGTTCCATTATCAGGCGGCAGTCATGTATGCAGCGGTCGGGGAGGAGGAAGAAGCGCTGAAGGCCCTCTTCCTTTTTGAGAAATGTGTTGACGGGCTCTTACGGGCAGAGAAGGTTGTACTCCACGGAGATGAATATTTTGACCGTTTAGACGCATGGATTGAAGCCCTTCCATTGGGAGAAATGGCTCCAAGAAGCAGGAAATTCGTTTTTCAGAATCTGCAGGAAGCATTCAGCCACCCGGCTTTTGAGGCTCTGAAAGAGAATGCTGATTTCCAGAAAATACTGCAGCATTTTGCAAAAACTGACACATAGAAGATTGGCAGATGCGAAGCAGCTACAGAGACTGCTCTCATAAAACAGGAGGAAAACAATGCTTATTATCAATCATTTGACGAAACACTATAAGGGCGGCAGCAAGGGCGTCACGGATCTGAGCCTTCATGTGATGCCGGGTGATATCTGCGCATTCATCGGGCATAATGGAGCCGGGAAGACAACAACGCTGAAATGCATTGCCGGGATCCATGGATATGATGCGGGAGAGATTCGGATCGGAGGAATCAGCCTTCATGATGATCCGCTTGTGTGCAAACAGATGACGGCATATATTCCGGATAATCCGGATCTGTATGAGTATCTGACAGGCATCCAGTATCTGAACTTTATTGCCGATATTTTCAAGGTTCCGGCAGAAGAGAGGAAGGAACGGATCAAAAGGTACGGGGATGAATTTGAAATAACGGAATCCTTTGGGGATCTGATTTCTTCTTATTCCCATGGTATGAAACAGAAGCTTGCTATTATATCTGCGCTGCTGCATGAACCAAGGCTGTTGGTTTTGGACGAGCCTTTTGTGGGGCTTGACCCGAAAGCTTCCGTTATTTTGAAAGAGAGGATGAGGAAACTTTGCGCCGGCGGGGGCGCCATATTCTTTTCCACCCACGTGCTGGAGGTGGCTGAGAAGCTTTGTAACAAGGTAGCGATGATCAAGGAGGGACGCCTGATTGCCGAAGGCACCATGGAGGAGGTTGTAAAGCAGGGCAATACGCTGGAGTCCATTTTTATGGAGGTGGTAAATAATGCTGGCGCAGATTAGGATTATGGCCAGGCTGGAGCTATGTAATCTCCTTGGCATAAATATTTTACGGTTCACGAAAGATAAGCGTAAAAAGAAGAGGGCCGTAATGCTTTCTGTCCTCTGGATACTCCTGATTATTATGCTGCTATTTTATGTGGGCGGCCTTTCCTGGGGACTGGTGGAGATTGGAGCAGGAGAAGATGTTCCGGCTTATGTCATCGCCATATCCAGCATGCTCATTTTTGTATTTGGAATCTTAAAGGCGGGAAGCATCATTTTCCGGAGACAGGGATATGATATGGTAGTATCCCTGCCTGTAAGGAAAGGCGCAGTAGTGCTTGGACGGTTTTTGCGCATGTATACGGAAAATCTGCTGATGGCTGCCCTGGTACTGCTTCCGGGGATTGCAGTGTATGCATGGCAGATGAGGCCGGATGTGTCATTCTATCTGTGTGCGTTTCTTGGGATATGGTCAGTGCCGTTACTGCCAATGACAGGGGCGATCCTTATTGGGGCTCTGGTTACGGGAATTTCTTCCAGGATGCGGCATAAAAGCCTGGTGGCGTCAACGCTTACGATAGTATTTGTTTTTGCCATTATGTATGGTTCTTCGCGTCTTACGTCAGTGGAAGGGATGGAAAGTCTGGAGATTATGGAGGAACTGTCCGGAATGATTTCGGCTATGCTTGAGAGATTCTATCCTCCGGCTGTGCTGCTTGGGACGGCGATTGTAAATGGGGAAATCAGCCGGTGCCTGATGTATACAGGTTTATTTCTGTCTGTATTTGCCGCGGCGGCGGCGGCCGTATCCGCCTGTTTTCAGTCCATCTGCCGGAATCTGTATACAACGGCGGCAAGGCATGATTATCAGATGGGAGATTTGAAAGCAGACTCGGCGTTGGTTTCCCTGTGCAGGAAGGAATTCCGACGGTATTTCTCATCGAGTATTTATGTATCCAATACGATCATCGGACCGCTTATGGGCTGTGTCATATCGGGGGCGCTTCTTTTTACAGGCCCGGCGAGGGTGAAAGAGCTCCTGCCGGTTCCGGTTGATCTGGCAGTAATCGCACCGTTTCTGCTGGCAGGCACTTTTTGTATGATGACAACTGCAGCCACATCTGTTTCCATGGAAGGGAAGGAGTGGTGGCTTGCCAAAAGCCTGCCGCTGCCGGCACGGACAGTCCTGGACGCAAAGCTTTTGATGAATCTGATCCTGATTCTGCCTTTTTACCTTGTGTCGGAGGTTTTCCTGCTCCTTGCATTAAAGCCGGGATTACAGGATAGCTTCTGGATGATGGTGATTCCGGCGGTGATCCTGCTGTTTGCCTGTGTATACGGGATTACCGTTAATCTGCATTTCCCGGTTCTGGATTGGGAGAATGAGGTAAGCGTGGTCAAACAGAGCGCTTCAGCCGTACTTGGCGGCATGGGCGGGGCTGTCCTTGCAATCCTTGGCGGCGCGGGCGCCTGTCTGGTTCCGGAAGGATATTCCGGGGGATATCGGGCTGTTCTGTGTGTGCTGCTTCTGGGGATAACATGTCTGATGTATCGAAAGAATAACCGCATAGATTTGCGGGAACTTTGAGCAGAACAGGACTGATATCTGACATCATGCAATATTGTATATGGGAGCTGTGATGAAAAAGGGCATAGGGTGAAAAGCCTGATAAAAAACAGTGTGGTATGATTTGAGCATCAAATAAAGGAGGTGCCGCAATGCACGCATGGGAAACTATAGACCAGTCATTGAATTATATCGAGGAACATTTATCAGGAGAAATCTCTACAGAGGAGCTTGCCGATATGGTTGGCTTGTCCCAATTTTATTATCAGCGTCTGTTTAAACGTCTGGTCAGAAAACCGGTCCAGGAGTATGCGAAACCCAGGCAAACAAATATCTATTCAGCACATGGCTGCCTCGGCACAACCTCACTACAGAACCATTTTCGGTAGAAAAGTATTTCCGGGATGCAGAAGATATGGCGTATATGGAAATCTGGGTGAAACCGTTGCTGCCTGAAAAGGAAAAATAAATTTGGGAAGATGAGGTATAAGCAAAGCCGGCAGGCAGGGAGTTCCCTACTGCCGGCTTTGTTTCGATTTTATTCATTATTTTTTATTCTGGCCTCAAACATTTTCACATCACGCATGGAATATTTCGCCGCTTTCAGTATTTCTACCAAAACGCGTATCTCATATTCATTACAATCTCTAAAGATTTCATTTGCTTCTTTGCTAAATACATATTTAGTTTTCAATACCGTATCACATATCAACTCATCGACCGACACTTTTAGAAGATTTGCTATAGCAATAAGCGTTGTCAGGCTGACGCTGGAATTACCGGTTTCAATATTGCTGACATGCTGAGGTGTAACTCCTATCTTTTCTGCCATAATTTCCTGAGTCAGATCGGTTTTAAGTCTTGCTATTTTGATTCTCTTACCTATGGCTTTAAAATTAAGCTCCATGGATGGGGGTACTCCTTTGATATAAGTATTTCTGTACATTGTAACCTTTGTAAAACTATATTATAATAAAATTATAAAGTTAATCATTCTATGAGTTATAGTTCTATCACAGAATACATTTTATTCATGAAATTTAATTTGCAGATGACAGGCAAATAAGCAGTAATAATTTTACAAGGGCTATTTAAGCAGTAAAACAATAAAATCTATCCATGAGGTTCCGAAAATAAGAGATATTTTATATTTTTTATTGAAAGTATTCATATAAAGGTATACCATATAAAAAAACAGATATATGTTTGCAGTTGGCGGAATGATAGGAAATCGTGATGTAAAAATATAGATATGTTTAATTAAGCTAAATAGCGGGGATTGCCGTATTTACCTGTGTCTGAGGTGTTTTTTGCAACTTGCCGAAAGAAATATCCGGAAAGAAATAGATGGAAAGAAAATTTTGCTTTTTATATGGTAAATAATGGTAATTAGCAGGAACTGCTGGAATCGTATATTGGTATCTGATATAATTTCAACCAATTTGTGGCGCAGATATGAAAGGTACAGGAGACATTAATATGGATTTGACGGGAAGATTTACTGGTAAATTAGGTGGAGAAACGGATTTTAACAGCGTAAGAAATGCGATTGAATCTGTTGATGCTTTTTTTCAAGCGTACTGAGGAAGGAGGCAGAGGAAGAGGAATGTCTTCAGTTCTTTTTTAAAGATGAAAAGGCAGCACAACCCAATGAGCATTACTTTGATATTATGGACTTTTGGAAAACAATAGAGCCTTATGTATGGAACTGGGCTGGAGAAGATTTAAAGGATTTTTGGATTATCCGCGTTATGAAAGAGGTTGAGACTGTTCGGGAAGTAGCGAACTATAATAAGATTTTGGATCAGGAGACGAAGGAACACTTATATATTCTCAGGAGGATGTCGGAGTCTATTGAGGATTTGCCCAAAAAGGGAACAGCTCTAAAGCTTTGCAGGGATGAGAATGCTGACAAAATAGAAGTGGTATATTCACTGAGATATTTTGATGAGCAGTGTTACCATCCATACCGGGAATTCATCATGCAGAATCTCTATATGCTGCTGAAAAATGGTGGCAGGCTCCTGGTTACTACGAGTCAGGATGAGTATTTTGTGTATGAAATGGGTGATTTTGAATGGAAAAGAGATAGGATGGACAATCAAGAGGCATATAAAATATGTATGAGCAGAGAGGATTCAGCGATTAGAAAAGGACTGATTGCCGGTTTTGTCTACGATGAATTAAAATAGTAGGAGAAATATAAAAATCAGGAGCTGTCCAGATGTCTCAAAACGGTCAGTTATCCTGATTTTTGTATTACATTTATGTTATAGTATGAAGTATACATATAACATCATTTGCTCTTCCCCGCTATTTTTTCTCACTGCCACCTTACATTAATCAAGGCACTGCCACACATTGTTCATTCTGACTGCTCAAAATGTCTTCGTCAATATGTACCGGCAATTTTTTATTTATCTCTGCAAAATAACATGCAATATTATTTACCAAATCACATAAGTAACCATATTCCGAGGGAAGTATGGAAAATATCATATTATTTTTACTATAGGATAGCAGTAATATTTCATGAATTTCCGGAATTCTGTGCTTCATAATTTCCGAAAGCATGGATTCAATTGGAAATTCATCTTTTGATTCCCATCGGATCTGATAGCGGACAGCCATATAAGGAGCCATTAATGTATCCTTTTCGGTATAAGCAAACTGATAGCCATCCAGGGCCTCTTTTAGAAACAGGGGTTTTCCTGTTAAACCGTTTTCTTTTCTATGATAAGAATATCCTAAAAATTTCATGATATAATATCTTTCCCAGTACATCTTCCTTTTTTCTAAACCAGTCTTGCTTAAATATTGGAACATCTTATAGTAGTTCCGCATGCTGTCCATTACTGCAGGGGCATGATCAGGATTTTCTGTTTTGCATATTTCATGCAGGACAGTATTTATATTACATTTCCATAAAGCCGGGGAACAGGCGAAATCCATTCCAAGCCGGATGCTGAACAGGGTTATGCCATAGACTTGCTGCCGGAAAAAGTATTCATACAATTGATAAGGCTCGTAACAAATGATTTTGCGGAAAGCACTTTTTTCAATATAGGGCAGTATGGTATCTAATATGGTCAGATTGCTGCTGGAATAATAAAAAAATTTGCCTTGAACATAGAGAAGCACCCATGACGAACCCTTATTATCTATCAAGGTTTCCATAGGGAGCAAGGGCGTCATTAGCAGTTTTTCAAGAAACAATCTCATCTGCCATTTGTCTGCTGTATCCAGGTTTACTGCCGGAAAATCTTGAAGCTCTTTATAGGTTATCTGCCATATATGGGGAGGGCGTTCCATAGTTGCAGCGGAAATTGGTTTTATCAGTACAGATGAAATATCTTTCGTATAGCAGGTGTGAACTGCCTTTTCACGCTTATCATCTGTTATTTTTTTCTTACTGGCAGTTTCTTGCAGAGGATTTCTGTTTCCCGCTGTTGTCAGAGATTTCCCTGCTAGCAGGCCCTCCAGGCGCAGAGGGCTTTCTTCCATAATTTCTTCCTGTTTTTCCTGTTGTGTTGAAGGCTCAGGAGCCGGTCGGAAATGCAGCTGAAAGCATTTTTTCAAAATGTTTTCAATCTTTTCCGGCGGCAAAGCATGATAATTACTTAGGAAGAGATTATCAAGGTATTTTTTTGCAATTTTAAAATCATCTGCAGAGAGCTTATTTTTATTATTCTGTTTCAAGGTATGGATGATATTTTCGGAGATGGACAACATATCCGATTGTGATTTTGGCATCTTTTCCATATATTCAAAAGCCAGCCGATTTAAAGGTATTACTGAGACGGATGATTTTTCCGATACGGGAATCATTGCCCGGAAGTGGCGGCAGGTAAGACCGGATTCTAAGAGAGCCTGTAAATTATTCCAGCTTCTCAGGGCATAACCAATTAATATGGATTCCTGCATTTCCCACTGGTTTTTAAAGAGCGGAGAATAGGCGCATAATTGACAGATTGAATTACATTTATATTGGGAGATAATCGTAAAACAAAGTTCCGGATGCTCCGTATTCAAGTCTTCCCATTTCGTTTCTTCCGGAATCACATGGTTCGCCTTTAAGAAACTGATCAGTTCCCTATCTTCTAATTTCTGATCAGGATATTTTGCTTTAAATGCAGACTTTGCAACGCTGAATATGCGCTGCTGGTCGGGAGTACCATCTCTTTTCCTGATATATTTGTGGCATGCCGGGACATATAATTCTTTTTTCACCTGTATTCCTCTCCTTATTATATTATTTTGTCGGAAGTCCTTTTGAAATCCAATATCGTATACCCATAGCTTAACAGAGCCCTCCGGAATGCTCAATGAAAGAATAAGGAGAAGATGTCGCAAAACATGGAATGGGCAACAGAATAAAAGAGAAAGGCAGGGGAACAGATAAGTTGTCTTAATATCAGATATGTTTTCCTCGAAGGACAGCAGTAATATGTATTTGGCAGTATATGGCGTTTTGTGGATTTGAAAGAGCATGTTTCTTTCTATATAATAAGGATATATTTTTTTAGCGAGCCAAAGTGCGGAAGGCTTTTTGTACAATTCCTGGAAACAGGTATCAAGAAGCAGTCTGCCTTTGGCTTTTTTGGGGCTTGCAGGAGAAAGGAGGAGAGAAACAAAAAGGCAGATTTCCCGCACTTAAAAATTTATTTAGCCGCAGGGCTGGCCGGGCAGGGATATTCCCTGCCTTTTCATTATTATATCAGGAGGAAAACGATGATTAGAAAACAAAGAATTATGTCAGGAACCCTGGCATTCTTAATCTGCTGCACAACAATACTTCATTCAAGTATGACGGCGTTTGCAGCAGAATCTGCAAAGCCGGAAATCCAGACAGTGGAATCAGCAGAGGATAAGGCACCGGTTCAGGAAGATAACTTTATTTTGTATAATGAGGGTGCATCCAATCTGCCTTTTTTATCTGAAATGAAGGAACGCTTAACAGAAGACGAGTTTGTTATTGCCCAAGATATATCCATAAAAGCGCAGACAGACTTCGATATCGAACATGATTTTACCAAACTGTTTTTTGCAGAAGAAAAGGTAAAAATTATATTTAAAAATGCCGTTGATGAAAAATTAACCAACTTTGCCAATGATGTACCGGGAAAGTATCAGGCTGTCTACGAAGTATATCCTGTCAGGGACGAAAACCTGGCATATCAGATCAGCCGGATGATTACTGTAAAAAGCAGGGAGCCGGAAAGCCCTTCAAAAAACGGGCATACAAAAACAGGAACTGATTCTGGGGACGAGTCGGAAGACGCAGATCCGTCAGTCGCGCCTGATAAGGCGGATATGAATCAAACAGGAGAACCGGGAAAGACAGATTTAGACGATTCCGCTGATAATTTAGATACATCTGGCGGGGAAAACGAACAGGAACTGGTTGTCGTAGAAGATGTGGAGGACAGCCTGTTTCTATCTGTTGTGCCCGCGAGAATGGCGGCCCAGAGAAGCTCAAATGTCTCTCTGGTGAAGGGGAAGACTTTGCGTTATCCCTCTAACATTGGAAATTACGAAACGAATTACTTTTATGTAAATGGGAAAATAGCATACTGCCTGGAATCTCCGAAAGCCTCTCCGCCGGATGCAGACTATGTTGCAGAGGTTCTGAACACAAATGCTAATCTGCAGAAAGTCTTATATTATGGATATGGCGGGCCGGGAGATCTGACAGAGCAGTATATGCCGCAGCTGGATGCAGATACCAGGTATATATTTACACATATTGCGGCGAGTTATGCATATATAGGGGATGCGGGTTTTCATGGCTGTACAGCAGGATCTCTGGAGGAAACCGGTGTCCTGGGTTATATCAACTACCTGTTTGGACAGGAAAACCCGCCGGTAGCTGCCATCAGCCTGAATTCTGATTATGAAAAAGCAGATCTTGACGGAGATTCACAAAAGACAAAAACTTTTCAGTTAAATGGGGATCACCGCAATTATGTTACTCTGGATCTTCCGTCAAACGTGACATATCATAATGCTTCAGACGGTAAGAGCCAGACCGGAGGAACTATAAAAATATACGGCGGAGGGAGTTTTTATTTCACTGCACCTAAGACCGCAACCGGTGAATGGGACAGCGGAAAGTTGACAGGACAGATTGGTTCACAATGGAAAACACTGGTGCTTAGTACTGGAAGTACCATTCAGGATATCGGATACGGAGATTTCATAGAAGAAAAGGCAAACTCTGTCCGGTTCAAAGTGAAGTGGCTGGATATTGCCAGAATCACACTGATAAAGAAAGACAGAGACACCAATGTCAGCCTTTCAGGCGCGGTATTTGGAGTGTATAAAGATGAGGCCTGCACAAGCCTGATTGTAAACATGCCGCCTACAGACGAAAAGGGAAGTTCCTCTACAGAGTTTACCAAAACTCAGGAAACCGTTTATTTGAAAGAAATAACCGCCCCTGCCGGGTACTGCCTCAGTACGGAGGTCCATAATGTAAAGCTGGTAGCAGGAGGGAATACGGACGTAAAGGCAGGGAACAAAGAGCAGAAAGGGAAGATTAAGATTCATAAATCCGGAGAAAAACTTGCATCAGTCAACGGCAGTGATCCGGTAAACTTCATATATGAAGACGCTTCATTTCCTGGCGCCGATTATTCTATCTATGCTGCTGAAGATATTATAAGCCAGGATAAGAAAACAGTAATCCATAAAAGGGATACTCTGATTGCGAACTTGACTACCGGCGAAGACGGCTGTGCAGTTTCTGAGGAATTGTATCTGGGGAAATACCGCATTGTTGAGAAAAAGGCGCCTGCGGATTTGGTAATCGGAAAAAACGAACAGGAGACAACAAAGACTGTTTCCCTCACATATGCCGGTCAGACTGCCTCTCTTGCCTTAGCTGAAAGCGAATATAATAACAAGCGGCCGAAAATAAAAGTAACATCTGTAAAACATTCACAGAATGACGACACAACGCTTGAAGGTGCAAAGTTCGGACTATATAACAAGGAAACCATCAAGATCAACGGACGAACCGTTCTTGATAAGGATACACTGATTCAGAGCAGTACCAGTAACCGAGATGGGATCGCAGAATTTACTGCTGATATCCCGATTAACTATACCTATTATATTAGGGAAATACAGGCGCCGGAAAAGTATTATATGTCGGACGAAACATATGAGTTTACATATACATACAAAAATGACCAGACATATGAATACGTATTTTCACATGGATTTCAAAATGAAGAAGTCCATGCAAAGATTCATGTACGGAAGATAGATAAAGAAACACACGAATTTCTAAGCCAGGGAGATGCAGCCTTAATTGGTGCAGAGTACGGCTTATTCGCAGCAGAGGATATTCAGCATCCAAACAAAAAATCCGGAACAGTACATAAAAAGGGGGAGCTCGTTTCAAAAGAGAAAATTAATGAGAATGGAGAACTTGATTTCACAGATTTATATTTAGGCAAGTATTGTATCCGCGAACTTGTCGCATCGGAAGGATATTTGCTTGATCCTACAGAGTATCCGGTAGAAGCAGCTTATGAGGGACAGGATGTAAAAATCGTCCACAGAGAGGTAACCGTAAATGAGACCGTGAAAAAGCAGCCTTTCCAGTTAATCAAAGTCGGCTCCGACGGCGAACAGACAGAAGCAGATCTTCTAAAGGGAGCCGGATTCAAAATATATCTGATTCGCTCATTAAAAGGTGTCAAGGCTGGAGACATAAAACCGGATGGCAATGGAAATTACTCTCCGGAACAGTTCCGAGGTTATGATTTTAGCGAGGAAACAACGGCGCTTGATTATTCAGAAGACAGCAAAGGCATTCCCATGCCGGAGCTTTTTACGGATGAAAAGGGATATGCGGTAAGCAATGAATTAGCCTATGGAAAATATGTAGTGATAGAATCGACCACTCCTGAAAACTACAATAGAATCGATCCGTTTATCGTAACCATTAATGAAGATAAACGAGAACCCCAGCAATGGAGAGTATTCATTGACTATGAATTTCAGGCAATTCTAAAAATATATAAAATTGACGGCACCAGTAAGATGCCTGTACTGCATAAAGGCACTGTCTTTAAAATCTATAATCTGGATAATGAAGAGTATGTAAAGCAATATACACATTACCCGGAGCTCGTAGAGCACACGGAATTTGAAGTTTCTGACCAGGGTTATCTGCTGACGCCTGAAAAATTAAAGATGGGGAATTACCGTCTGGAGGAGATCGCAGCTGCTGACGGCTATGTAAAAGGGGAACCGATTGAATTTATCCTTTCATCTGACCAGGCATACGAGGTGGAAGAGGAAACAGGCGCCGTGGTTATAAGGGTTGATTATGAAAATCAGCGCCAGACAGGTTCTCTACGACTGCAAAAAAAGGGAGAACATCTGTCCGGTTATGGGGAAAAAAAGAAAAATATTCTGCGGCGTTTTGGGGAATTTTTAGGTATTCTTGATTCGGGAAAAGATGATTCTGACTTTATTTATGAAATGGGAAATGTGGAAGGAGCAGAATTCAAAATATATGCGGCAGAAGATATTTATTCACCGGATTACCAGTGTGACAGAGAAGGAAACCGGATTACTCTGTATAGGAAGGACGAACTGGTATCTATGATTAAAACGGACAAGGACGGGAAAGCAGAATTGACAGACCTGCCGCTTGGGAAATATAAAATAGAGGAAGTAACAGCCGGACCGGGATTTGTATTGAATAAGGAAATACAGGAATTTTCGTTGGAATATGCCGGTGATGAAGTAGAGGTCGTATACAGCGACAGTGAATATGTCAATGAACGGCAGAGGGTATCTATCCAGATTAAAAAGACAGATATTGAGACAAAAAATCCTGTGGCAGGAACCATTTTCGGCCTTTATACAGCAGAGGATATTTTAATAGGTGAGGGTATTGTCATTCCCGCAGATACACTGATTGAGACAGTATTCTCTGATGAAAATGGAGTGGCAGCTTTTACGAAAGATCTGCCCATTGCGCACTATTATGCGAAGGAGCTGAAACCATCTCCAGGATATGTACAAAGCGAAGAGCTGATTGATTTCAATCTGCAGTATACGAATCAGGAACAGACAGTCATAGTCGCAGAGCAGGAGGTCACAAATGATTTCACTAAAGTAGATATCAGCAAAGTGGACATCGGCGGTAAGGAGGTAATCGGTGCAAAGCTTACCATTAAGGATTCTGATGGAAATGAGGTAACATCCTGGATTACTGACGGAAAAGTACATAGGATTGACCGATTAGCGCCTGGCGATTATATACTGATTGAAGAACAGGCTCCGGATGGATATGAGCTTGCGGAAGAAATCCCTTTTACTGTTCTGGAAAGCGGTGAGCTCCTAAAAGTAGAAATGGTAGATGAATTTGAAAAAACCGGAACCATCACAATAGATAAGGTTGGAGATATGCTCACCGGAATCTCAACATATGATTCTGATTTCGGGAAAATCAACCGTATGGAGTATGAAAAGCGGTCCTTACCAGGCGTGGAATTTACAGTTTATGATATGGATGGAAATGCCGTGGACACCATCACAACAGATGAAGAAGGCAAAGGAATATCGAAGGATCTGCCGTTAGGTGAGTATGTCTTAAAAGAAACGAAAACACCGGCGGGTCTGGCCATGAATCATAAAAAGTATGAGGTTGTATTGACAAAGGATAAGAAAGATCAAGTTGTAGATATTAGCCTGGATATTGAGAATGATGTAATAGATACAGAAATTAACGTCTATAAAGTAGGAGAAATGCTGAATCCGGAAAATGGGACATTCGGATATGGGAAAAAGCCGTTAGAAGGAATCTTCTTTGGTATTTATACAAATGAAGATATTATGGATTACCGCGGTGAAAGTATCCTTCCAAAGGACAGCCTGATCGGAGTAATTAAAACAAATGAAGAAGGTAAGGCAACATTAAAGGCTGCTCTGGTATCCGGCCATTATTACTTCAAAGAGCTTCAGACACTGGAGGGGTATATTCTGGATGAGGAAAAGCATGATTTTGAGCTGACGTTAGAAAATGAGCCGGTAACGGTCTTTGATATCAATAAAGAGAATCCGGCAGTCAATAAGCTGGAAAAGGCAAAGGTAACGCTTATAAAAATTGACGCAAACAATGAATCCAAGAAGCTTCCAGGGGCGGAATTTGAGTTATTTACAGCCGACGGAAAAAATATCGGAACATATATCACTGATGAAAAAGGCGAGATCAATATAAGCGACCTTGCTTTCGGAGAATAATATTTCAAAGAAAAGAAAGCGCCGGCAGGATATCAGCAGCTTGCAGATAAGATTGAGTTCCGTATGAAAGGACAGGATATTACGATTACCTGCAGAAACCATGTTATTCCAAAGACGGCGGTTCCGAAACTTGGTTTTGACGACAGTACGGCGCTGTTTGCAGCCGCATTTGTTGCAGTCGGAATAACAGGACTTGGCATTGGCTTTTCTATCTAAGAAACAGAAACGTAAAAAATAAACAACAGTTATCGCTGGTGCAGGGGAAGCTCTGCACCATTTTTAGGAGGACTTATGAAGAAAAAGATTAAACATTTATTTCCAATTGCATGCTTTGTTTCTGGAATTATCCTTATTATATCTGTCGGATATCAGATTTACTGTGAGCCCTATCATGAAGCGGATAAACGGAACCATTTTGAGGATATGCTTATTGACGGCTACATGGACGAAAAGGCAGAAATTCCTGACGAAGCGCCATCAGATGAGGCTCCTTTAGTTGAATACCAGTATAGTGATGTAAACGACTATTCTTTCCGGGGACACATTGACTGTATACTGGTCATTGATAAGATTAACATGAAGAAAGCGGTCATTCGGGGAAATACGCTTGACGACAATGATTTTAACCTGTCAAAATACTACTTTGTAACGGCAGATCTTTCAACAACCCTGAAGGGAAATAATCTATCAAAAGGATCTCGATGTTCTCTTGGGGCATTATCAGCATGTTTCAAAGTTTCAACCATAAAAGCATGATTACATTTTGTTTCAAGAAATGAATATCCCGCTAATTTACACATTTCTTCAAAACGTTGAGAAGAAAAGGTTATATTTGATTTATGAAGAGAATGTTTAATTGCTATTTCCCATACATTGGCAAAACTATAATAAATATTATTATTTTCCGATAATAATATTTCTCTTGCATTTTGGGATAATTTAGGACTATCTGTTATTGCCCAAATTAAAATATGTGTGTCTGCTAGATAATTCATTTTTTTATATCCTCAAATAAATCAGCAATTTCCTCGTCCCATTTATCAAAATCAGTTGGATCTTCAATAATTCCCTTTCCAACGCCGATTCTTTTTGATACATCTATCGCCTCTGTAGTAGATTTTAAATTATTTTTTCCTATAAAAAAAACAGGATTCATATTATTTATTACTTGCTCAATAAAAGCAGCACCTTCATCTGACATGTTAATAATGCGTGCGCATACCTGTTGCTGTACAGTCATTAAACCACATCCTTTCTGAATTATGATTTGCATTTATAGTGTTAATACTTTATATTATATGTATCATAACATGGTAATCTTTAAAATTCCACCCTCTTTTTATGTGCTTTTCTCATGTGTTTTTTTCAAAGGGACAATATTTGCCGCACGTTTCCGATTATCATTGGTCATTTCGGCATAATGCTTTTTGGTAGTATTTACATCTTTATGCCCAAGAACATCCGCTACCAGATAAATATCTCCAGTTTCTTTATATAAAGCTGTTCCATATGTACTCCGAAGCTTATGAGGGGTAATTTTCTTATTTGTATTTATCATTGTACAGTATTTTTTAACCATAACCTCGATACTGCGGACCGCCATACGATTCCCTCTAAGCGAGAGAAATAATGCTTTCTCTTCATCATTGCCTTTCAATAGGGCATCCCTGGGGGATAGTTGTTTTATCTCTTCGTTCGTATTTTCTGGCTCTTCCTGAATACCCAAATAGTAGCAGAGGGCGTCCCGGACATCATCTCCAAAGTATATGTATGCTTCATTTCCGCCTTTCCGGATCACACGGAACGTCTGATTATTAAAATCTACATCTGTAACATCCAATCCGGCCAATTCTGATACTCGCATTCCGGTCCCCAAAAATGATGTTAAAATAGCACGGTCACGAGCCATGGTAAGATTATGAAACTTTTTCTGGCGGTCTGTCATATTAGTCGGGCTTTCGACTGCATCCATTAAATCAAATATCTGTTCCTGATCCAGTGTAATGATTACTTTATCATGAACTTTGGGCCGTTCAATGGCATTTAAGGGATTATTTGAAACAATCTGCCGTTTATTAAAGAAGCTGTACATATTACTAAGGGCAGACAGTTTCCGTGCTTTTGCAGATTCGCCATTTCTATATTCAGTTCCTTCAAATATATAGTAGTTAAGATGTTCCAGATATTCGTCGATATCCGCCGGCGTCATTTCCTCAAGGACTTTAAGGGGAATATCCTTAATTTCGGAATCCCTGTATATGGGATTTCTCATAATAACAAATTGTAAAAAGGTATAGATATCCCGGCAATACCCAGTCTGTGTCCTTGGAGATGTTGACGAAGCAATTCCCCTAAAATAATCCGTACAAAAAGGAGGCATTTGCTTCAGCAACGCCCTCAAAGCCAGTATATTCTGTGTTCGTACAGTATCCGTATATTCACTCATAAAATAATCCTCTATTCTCTTTCACCCATATTATTGCGTAAAATCTGCATTTCACGCAATAATAGATATACTATCACTTTACAATTTTTTTACTGCCTGCTCAAATTCCTTCTCTGTGTCAATAAATTGATATGGCTCATATTCTCCATATGCCGATGGACGGCTGATTGTAACTAATTGAATCCTGTCTGCGCCTATTTCAGAAATTAATTTTTTCTTGAAATCCACTAAATGTTGCCCATGAGATGTTTGTAAAGCCAGACATCCAATATCGTTAAATTTCTTTGCTATCAGAAAGAAGGCCATAATTATATGCTAAACTTTTATTAAGAACAATAACGCTAATTCCCCATATTTTCCTTAATTTCAATAGTCTGTTCTCAAGTTCCAACTTTGGTCCCCAAAGCCATTCCTCTTTAATTTCATCTGCCGTAATAACAAGTACAAATTTTAACTTCTTTTTCTCTAGTGGTTTCACTTTCATAAGATTTTCGCCAATTTCTTCTGTTTTTCCATATTTCTCCAATAGTCCAGCTATATATATTTGCAAGGAATCTATAAACTTTTCCGATATGTCATTATAAAATTCGACAAATTTTTCTGTTTTTTCTCCACCCATTTCTTTATTTTGGGGATTCGGACAGCCTGTTTTTGCCTCAAGAAATATAATAGTATCTTTTTGGTCAAGCACAATAAATTCAACCGTTTTTATTCCGGTTCCAAGTGATTTATACAAATCAGATTCTTCAATATAGAACAAGTCGTCAGAA
Source organism: Lachnospiraceae bacterium (assembly GCA_910574885.1). Taxonomy (GTDB): domain Bacteria; phylum Bacillota; class Clostridia; order Lachnospirales; family Lachnospiraceae; genus Sporofaciens. Next base: position 38,060 of record CAJTDD010000025.1, read on the forward strand.
TTAAATTCCCCGAAAGCTACCCCTGACTCATTAATTATTTTCTTCATATTACTTTACACCGACTTCTTCCCTGTATAACCTACGTGCTGTTTCCAGTATCCCATTATTTTCCAACAAACTAAACTCACTTTCCGATTCCCAGCATAATTCTCCATTATTCTGATACAAGGAATGATAAATAATCCGGTCGCTAGGCTCCCTCCGCGCGTCTATATATTTACTAAAAAAATAATCATGTGTCGCAACAAATATTTGCACATCATTACGAGACAATGCCAAAAGCAGATCTACAATAACAGGAATATATGATGGGTTCATGTTCGATTCCGGCTCGTCCCAAAACAATACGGAACCCTTATCCAACATTCCGTTTTTAACAAGCTGCCATATTAGCGCCATTTTTCGGATTCCTTCTGAAACAAGATTAAATTCCTGTTTAGAATTTCCCTTTTTCAAATAGAATGTATCCTTTTTCGCATCATATATCACTTTTCCGTCAATAATCGCTTCTATCGCCCTGAGCATTTTGCTCCTGCTTTTTTCATTTCTTCCCAGCGATGCATCTACCTTGGCAGAATTTAGAATATCAAGATAGGTATCATCAAAAAGCACATTTCCTTTTTCAACCGCTGCATTCAGATTAAAACTATTTGATAAGATCTCTTTCGTCGGTATAAAAATACTGCTTTCGCCCTGAAATGCATTTTCCCAACTATTTTCACCTATAACTTCCGCATCCCATTTCTTTGTTTTACTATGAAATGCTATTTTCAATTTTTTAATATTACAATCCTCTTCACATCTCGCGGCAATCTGAATATTTGCATGTGACGAACCTGGTCGTCTGGTAAGGAGTCTCGAAATATTATAGTCGTCCGGAAGCATTGTCTTCACTAACTTATTAGAAAACGAGACTCTTGAATCTGCAGCCTGAGAAGCGGAATAAAGAAGTTTCATCAGATGTGTCTTACCTGTCCCATTTTCTCCGATCAGTACATTAATTCCATCGCTAAAACTTGACTGAGCCGATTGAAATACGGTATAGTTTTCTACTTTCACTTGTGAAATTTTCAATGCTAATACCTCCTGTTTTAAAGTCTCCCATTGATTATATAAAATACATATCAACTTTCCTAATTTGTCTCTTCCCACGTTATAGCTTCACTTTCCGGTAATCGTATGAAGCAGGAATTATAGTATTTATCATCCAACTTTCTTTCCAAAATTTTAAAAATCTTTTCATCATGGGTAGACATAATAATTTGACAATGGATTGATTCAAGAATGCTTCGGATTAAATCTGCAAATCCAAGGATATTCATATCATCAAAATGCCCGATAGGATCATCAATAAAAATCGTTCGAAACTCTAAATTATTTGCATTTAGAGCCCTGTTTAAAAATGAACTAAATGCTACCGTATTTAACTGAGCCGTACTAAAATACCACTCAGGCCGATAAGAATCCGTATCATCCGCGTCAACCTTTTTGCTTTCATTCACATAGATACATAATTGCGGTTCATCTTTATCATTAAAAGACAATTTATACTCAATATTTTTCATATAATCATGCGGATCAATTTTTTTATAAATTTCATTCATTATCGACTGATCAAAATATGCCTTTATTCTTATTTCTAAGTTCCTCTTCTGCTTCTCAAACCATTTTTTTGCATGTTTTACTTTTTCAGCCTGATCTGAACACTGCTTCTTTTTATCTTCTAATTCTTGATGATATCTTCTAAAATATTCGAAATAAGACCTTGAACTATTTTCTTCAGAAATTTGAAATAAAATTTCTTTCTGTGCTTCATAGTATTGCTTTTTTTGAATCCAATCTTCTAGGCTTTTGTTTATTCCCTCTTCTGAAAAATTCTCAAAAATACGATATTTTTCTTTAACATCCACTGCTTTTTGCAAACTTTTTAGTTGGGTATCCCTATTTTCTATGGAATCTGACAAACAAAAATTTTCTACATCCTTATACCCGTTTATTGTCTCCTGTAGTTTTTTTTGTATAGCTATATATTTTTCTAATAAGTTTTCCTTTTCGTGCAGCCATATATCAAAATCAAACTCTGGTGATTGACTCATCCAAAATTTAATATAACTATATAATTCTGAGTTTTCAACTATGATATCTTTTTGTTCTACTAAAGTATCTATAACTTTTCTTGTATTCTCAACCGTTAACTGCACGGACTTTTTGGCTTCTATAGACTTCTTTAACTCTACCTCCAACTGCATTAAATATTCTTCTTGAGTTTTTTTGAAACCTTCTAATTCTTGGAATGAAAATTCATTTATCTGTATGTTCTGTTGATTAAACCAAAGTTTTAATTGATTTTGCTGTTCATTTAAAAACTCAGTCTGCTTCTCAGTTTCTTCTATTTTATCAAGACATTCCTTATTTGCATTTTCTAAACCAACAATTTTTACTTTTTGTTCTGCTTTTTGTTTCTCTTTTCGATTTTCTATTTTTAAATAAAAATCAGAATACTTCTCAGAAACTATTTTTAATTCTGTATTATACCCTTCCAATCTTTTGAATAAAACGTCATCATCTGATTGTATATTTGTAATACTTAAAAATAAATCTTTCCAATTTCCAAAAGACGTATGACATAGGGGACATGTGTTTACATCTTTATGTGTATTTAGATACTCTTGCCCTTTCTGCCTTATCTCCTTTAATTCTTTCGTTCTTTTTTCCTGTTTTAAAATTTCTTCTTGACATAGTTGAATTTGCATAGAAATATTTCCATAGTTCTCTTCAAATTCTAGTAATTGTTCCCATATATTTTCATCTAAATCATAGCTGATATTTGAAATCTCTTTTAATTTCAATTCTTTAATATCTTTTGGAAGAATAAAAGCAGATATTTTTTCTATTTTGTCATATATTTGAACTATAGATCGTTGATGTTGTCTGCTTCTGTCACTTGCAGCGGCATTTTTTTCTTGTAAATCCTTTAATTCTATATTATTTCTTTCTATTCCTTTTATCTTTTTTAGTGCTTCCTCATACTTATCTGAAGTCAGTTGTGAATTTTTTAACTTTCTCCTTTTCACTTCTAACTTATTAACCGTCTCTGTAGCTTTCATAAGTTCTGTTTCAAAATAATCAAGAGTTTCTTTTAATTCGTTTATTTTTTTTCCTATGTTACAATATGTTTTATTTTTATCTTGAATTTCTTCAATTCCATAATTTACCATATTTTGAAGAAGTTCTAGTTCTTTTTGATTATTATTAACTGCAAGAGTATTTTCACTATTTTCTTCTAACAGTACATCCAATTCTCGTCTTCGTCGTATTCTATTATCCAAAACTTGCAAAGATTCTTTTAATTTATCGACAGATTTAATAACCTCGTAACAAGAAGAAACTCCTTTGTTCAATATTTCTCTAGCTAAAATAATATTGCTATCTAAAGACTTCATCCTATCATCTAATCTTCTAATATTCCTTTTAATGCAATTTAATAACTTATCATACTGTTCTACGTCTGCATCTTTTGTAAAGTATAGGCTATGTTTATCTGAGACCATACTATTATATTGTTTAATTAATTCATAAATTTTATTAACTGAATTTTTCAGATCAGAAAGTCCTTTCAATTTTTTTTCTATATCATCATAACTATCTTTCAGTTCGTTATGCGTTCTTTGCTCTTTCCTATATACACTATAAGATTTTTCAAATGCCTCTGTTTCTTGTTTCAGTGGTTCTACACTCTTTACCCATTCTTTATATTGAGCAGTTGTTGATTTCGCTGAAATAAAACTATCTATCTTATCATGAGGAAGAATAATTTGATCCCATTTTTCCTTATTTGTTTGCGTCCCAGTAATCTCTTTTCCATGTATAGGTATATTAGCCCTCATATCATTTCTTTCTTCTGAAATATCTGACACTCTTCGTTCTATTATCCTTCCATCATCTAACTTCATTAATATAAAGGCGTCTTTATCAGCGTTATCACGATTATGATATATGGCGTCTCTGTATTTTACATTTTTATCCTTTAAAGCCAAATCAATAATTCTTCCTACTTCCCCCTTTAAAGCAAATTCTACACCATCGAAGAAACTAGTTTTTCCGACTCCATTTTTAGCAAAGATAACAACAAAAGAAGCTGCTTTTTTTTGCACATTTTGAAGATTTACAGTAAACTTTCCGGCATATCCTCGGAAATTTTGTAACACCATACTTTCCAACAGCGGGAATTGTTTTGGAATGACCGAAATATTAATACGAAAAATTTTATTTTCTACACAACGTAAACAATCCTCTAAATCTCCTCCGCTTTCTTCAAAAATATATTTCTTCGCACAAAAAGAATTTCCTTCTATTTCATTTCTAATTTTCAGATTTACTTTTCCTTTCACAAACAGACAGAGATAAAAATTACTTTTTTCAATTATTTCTTCCAACTTACATTGATACTTTAACGCGATATAATGATTTGCTTCTTTCCAGTTATCCTCTAGTTCTCTTTGTGTATGATATATTTGAACGAATATGTGGGAACGGTATGATTTTAAACACGATGAACCTACATTCATTTCACGAGTAAAGTAATAAAATTTATTGTGTTGAAAATTATCTTCTACCTCTTGTTGTATCCATTTTTCTAATCCGTCTAAATTTCCCATACTTTTTCCAACAATCCTTCCATTTCCTTCTTCATACACTTCTTATCTACTCTGCCCTGATTCAATACAGACATCATATTGTCAATTCCAAGAGCAGCCAAATTACATTTCGCTAGCTTTCCTCTTATAATATCGAAATCTTCTTCCTCATTTTCCTGACATAAATTATAAGTCTTATGTTGTATTTTTCTTGTAGATATTGAAGAATATCCATCTATTATACTGCATACCACTTGTCTACACTCAAATCTTTTAAATACTATGTTACAGTTTCTATTATTTTCTTTCCCGTTCAATACGAAAATTGTACCATTCTTTATATCTCCACTTTTAGTAAAATATTCTTTTTCAATTAAACTGCCTATTACGCTTTCCGCTTTTTCTTCTGTACATAAAAAAACTAGTCTTACATTATCCACTCCGCATGGATTCAGAATTTTCACAAAAGGCGCTGTAAGTTCATCTGGCTTAATCTTTTGTATTCCATATAAAAGTATGCACTTTTTCAACTGTCCAACCCAAAAATTATCACAAAACTTTCGAGTGCTTTCACATAGCAACCCTATTCTCGTATCATCACTAAAATTCTCTGGTAATAGATGATAATCCTCGGTCAGTTCTTCATACCAATCGCAAAAGAATCGCCTTGCCTCCTTACGTATTTCAGGGATTTCTTTCATTGTCATTTCCTTATAATATTCAAAGGATAACGGATAATTTTGCTCCACTCCGAAATAATCCATTAACCCAAGCAAGAGGTTGGATGAGCTTGCCCAAAACATAGTTCCTACAGATCTATCTCCAAATTCACATGAAATAAGACCATTCAGAAGCATACGATTATTTTCATAATGAAATAATCCACACCCGGAAAAACAACTCATATAATTTTCTCTTGTAACATTTCTTTCCCAAGTTCCTGCATTATAATAAACACTAAATTTCCCCGTTTCTTTTTCTGTATTTTCGATTTTTCCACATATTTCCTTCTTACCGGACAAAATAGTAGCATGTTCTTTTTTTGTTTCACTATCTGCCGCTTCCGGAAATCCCCATCCGTTTAAATCATTGCCAACTTTCTCGCCTTTTAATTCATAATAATCTAAGCTTCTCATCCACTCTTCCCAGAGTAAAACAACAATCGCTACATCATAATTATACTCCTTTTTTCCATTCTTCTCCGTTTCTTTTTCTTCATATCTAGGATGTATGTATGTTTCTCCTACTTGTGCAATTGCTTGTGATTTCTCTTTCACCCAATGTACATTAATCTCAATTTCATGGGGATTACCATCGCAATCTGAACAGCCTAAATACAAAAGAGTATTATTGCTATTCTGAAAAATTGGATATAATACATGTGCCGCAGTAAAAAGTAATGGTGATTCCCCAGATTGTCTCAAAAATAGTACCCCCGATCCCTTAAGTTCTTTATGATTGTTCAATGCAATCCGAACAGCATACTTACTTATCTTCTCATTGTACTGACCATTCTCCATATATATTTAATCCGTCCTTCACTTTTATGCCATTTTCACCTAGCATCAATAGTTCTAATTTATTTGTATATAAAAATTTTTCTTTATCTTCATTTGTAAAATATTTTCCATGATATGTAGTTTCCCACCAATCATAATTACATGCCAATTGCACTTTGTTTTTACATGCATTTTTTAGCAAATGTGCTATTACTGCTTTATTAGGAACATGTTGTCCATTTCCATTCGTACTAAGTAAAAATACATTCGTTTTCAGATTTCTAATCAGAGAATCCGATGTATTATATTTACTGCCATGATGTGACAGCTTCAATATATCTACATCACACGGCATATTTATTTTCAGTTTTTTAAGCCCTTTTATACATACTGACGAGCTTGCATCAGCCAAAAAAGCTATTCGTATATCTTCGTACTCAAATAAAAAAGCTATAGACGCCTTATTGTTATCCGAACAATCACTTCCTAATCGTGCTTTCATCAATTCTTCTAAACCATTCTCTATCATATCAAAATGAGTCGTATAAGATGTCACTTTCTTGTTTCTACAATAAGGTTCCCATTTTTTCAAAAACCGCTCTAACTCTTTTGTTCCTGGACTGATTATCTTTATGAAAGCCCCCTTATCCCACTCTAGCTCCATACCAGAAACCACATAATCTATCACTCTCTCTGCTATTTCTTTTTCTTTTAGTAAATCCATAAGTGTTATGGCATCTTCTATTCCATATCCTCCTGTAAACTTTCTTCCTTTTATCTGGTCTTCTGCATATCCTGTTTTTAATGACATCTGCTTTTGTTCACGCGAAATAGCCCGGCATGTATTAAATAATATTCGTTTTACAACTTTCTTTAAAATTTCTGCCGATACTTTGCTAATTCCGTCAACTGCGCCTTGTAAATGGTCATAATCTATATGAGTAAATACAAGAGCTTCTATATTTTCTCCATTTTTTTCAATCCATTCAATAATTTGTGCGTACTCAGAACCACTGTCCTTTGTGCCGCCGTCAATCAATATATTTGCATAATTCATATTTTCTCCATATCTAACCCATATGAATTCACCTTCATCAGCAGGAAGCAGATAAATATTAACCATAAAAAACTCCTTTCTATGATTAATTTTGTGGAATAGTATTCCTCAAAATGCTCTTTATTCTTGCGATAAATCGACTAAACCTAGTATATCATACTACTTTTTCAAAAGGAAGTTGCTTATCAGCGAAAAACCATCTTACAGCTATACATCTTCATTTGTGTAGAATATTACACAAATTCGAAGAACTGTAAACCAATATGTTATTCATCGACTACGATTAATGGAATCGCTCCGTATCGTCCCTGCAGATACCCTTTGGAAATATTTTCCCCCTTTCTTGGGGAAAAATCTGTTAGGGCGTAAACATCCGTCTCCATTGACTTTTCGTCTTTTTCTACAAACCAAATCTGATCACGCCTTAAAAAAGTAAGATCCAGGAATCCCGTATCATGTGTGGTAAAAATCAGTTGTGCATGGCTGGTGTTTACTGCTGCATCCTGAACCATTTCAATCAGATGCCGGGTAAGTAATGGATGCATACTAGACTCAATCTCATCTACCACCAGTACGGAACCATTTTGCAAGGCTTCCATCCACATCCCAATCCGTGAAAAAAATTTCTGTGTTCCTATGGATTCCTGTCCCATGCGTAGAGAATATTCTGTCTCTATTCCCTCCTCGCTAATCAATCTGTGTACAGCCTCAATCTCTGAATTTTCTTTGGAACCAATCACCCGTACATCTTTAATCCCAAGATCTGCATACAGCATCTCCCTAAGGATAAGCTGCTTCTTTCTTCCGCCTTTTTGAATTGCCGACAAAGTAATATCCAAAGCTTCTGCGCTGCCAGTAATCCCCTTTAATTTTTCAAAAAACCATTGATACGCTTTTTCAGTCTGGGCACAATTCCATTCATTGGAACTGACCAAATACAGGCGATTTTCCGCCGTCCTGCTTGCCAGTGTCATTTGCTCTTGAATATTCTCACGGAATTCAAAAGTATCTTTTTCTCTGGAAAATACGAGTGCCTCCCGACCCTTTGGCCAGTGATAAAGATATTCCGTCAAAATACCAGATTGGTTGAAGGAATAACCGTATGCATATTTAATCCCCTTATAAAAATAGATAATCTCAAAGCTGGTCGGTTCCAGGCTTGTGTCCATAAACGCAAACGGCTCTTGCGGCAGGTTTTCTCCTTTCAGCAATTTTGCATAATTGCCACAAATCATCTCTTTCATTAAAAGAAGCGCGTGAAGAACATTGCTCTTACCCGCTGCATTAGCCCCATATAATGCCATAACTGGGACTAATTCCTTTTTTCCATCTGGCGAGATGAGACTATTCTTCATAGAACTGTCTTTAGATGCCTTCATACTAATAGTTGCTGTATCTTTTATTGACCTGTGATTTGTCACAGAGAACTGCAATAACATAAAGCTTCCTCCTTAGACTTTGTTTCTATTGTAGCATTGTTCCTATTTTAGTCAAGTTTTATTTGTAATTTTTGCAGAAAATAAGCGATTTTTTCAAATAAATTCTCTCTAAGGGCTAGATATATAAACTGATTCAAGGAGAGAGTAAACTGGTTGCATTACCATATAATATCCTCTGACTGTAATTACATTCAATCAGAGGATATTTCCTGCTTTTTTCAACACTCACCAACTTCCTTTTTGGTCGTTTCATGGAATAATGCAAATTCTGCAGTAACCTTTTTAACTACGCTAATGTTATCTACCTATCCCCACTAATTCCAGCAACCAATCACTATCATGGACCACGCTTTCTTTCTGCTGAGATTCGGTCTCCTGTTTCTGCTTCTTCTTATGCCGTTGAAGTATTGAGGTGCCAAAAATAAAATGGAATGGAGTCAGCCAATAATCCCCTTTCATGGGGCTGGACAAGGTATCTCCAACAATAACAATTCCCGGCATTCCCAGTAATGACATCTGTATATAGCACATCTTGGCGACCAACGAATCAATATCCTGTGCTACAAAATAAACATTTCTCTGATAATTAACTCCTTTTTCCCTCATGATATTTGCTATCGCTATGAGATTGACTCCTGAGCCGCAGGTCGGTTCACTGACAATCTGTGGCTCATCCTTGAAATCTATTGGTTCAATCGTCATTCGCGCCATCATTTCAGAGACATTATAAGGCGTAAAATACTGTGCATTAACTTTACTATTAATACTCAAAGCATGATATACTTCTCCAAGAATATTCTGCCTTGCACATTTTTCAAGATCTGCAACTAATTTTGCCAGGAGCTTATAAAATATCTCCAATTCTTTCTTGTCATATTTTCCTACAATCTGCAAATATCTTTCCTCCCGTTCAGGAGCCCGCGCCAGATCGCAGGCATTGACTATCGCTATTGCGCATACCGAAATAAAATCATTCCATATTTGCCATGCAGAATATTTACCGCACATTCTTTCAATCGTATTTACATACTCTTTAATCATACTATTTTACCTCAAAAAAGGGCCTGTATGAACTCTTGCATACAGACCCTTGCCATTTACTATAATAACTACTAATCAAACAACATTTTTCCAGACAAAGCCATCCGAAGTTTTCACAATATCTCCGCTTTCCAGGAGAAAATCAAATTCCTCTTTTGGTTCAAGATGTAAATCCATAAATGCTTCAACATTACTGTAAAACTGATTTGTATGGATAAGAAACTCCTTCTCTCGATCATCAATTTCTTCCATTTCTATACTGTGAGCTTCGCAAATATTTTTTAATGCAACTTCGTCTCCAATGTTCCCCAGAATTAAATATACCAGTCTTTCCCCATCTGTCATGGTAAATACCGTTCCTTTCAGTTATGCATATTTACATGCTACTTTCCTATATAATGTAATGCCCTCTATACCTATTTGCCACAATGCTAAATATTTATCATTTTCTAAGTACTTAACATATAATAATCCATCAAATACTTCTTGACGTATCAGAATTTTCTCGATGTCATTCTCGCCATAATCCCATTGGCTTAGATATAAAAATGCCGCATCTATATCTTCTTTCTGCAGTTCCATAAAATAATCAATGACCTCTGGATCATTAAAATGAACCACTTCAACATACTTATATATATTCATTACTATCACCATCACATAGCCTTTATGAAAATGTATCAACAGATGCGATAATGTCTTCAATCTCGTAAAGGGTTGCCGGCATAACAGGTTTGCATAAGTGATAGAGTATATCTAATGCATTATCTGCTTCCAATAACTGCTTAAGCTTATTTTTTGCTAATGGCTTGGCTGTAACCACTTTTAAGATTATGGCTTTGAGAGCCAGTTCCTCAGTATCAATTACAGAATCCTCTTTTTGACTGTATAAATGTTTCTTCATAAGACTTATAAATTCATAGTTGAGCTTTTCATCTAATGCCGCTTTATCTTGTCTGGAATTCTGCAAAAGAATATATCTTGCATGGACATTCCCATCCCCCATAAGCAGACGATAGATATAACCGCCAATATACTGCATACGATCAAAAGCATCTCCTGATTCAGACAAAGTTTTTCCTGTAATAAATGATATTTGCTTGTAATTCTTTTCTTCTGAATCAAAAACGTTTATAGCAATATCCAAATAAATTCCTTCACTTCCACCCCACTGTGCATTACAGAACAAACCGGAAATCTCAGGAAACGGTTCATCGGCATGACAGCCCGTCGGATAACTAAGGGTAAAATACTCCTCTGGACACAGCCCTTCCTTTGTCAATATTTTTTTGATGTCATTGAACACTTCCTGAATCGTTCGCGGTTCGTAAATCCTGGTTCCATCTTTTTTTTGAACCATAGTTTCTGTTTTCACTCTCATAAAATATCTCCTCCTATAAAATACTTATATTTTCCCTTGAAATGTTAATTGCTTTGACAAATCTGTTCCTCATATTCCCGGCAAACATTGCGCAGGCGCCGGATTTCTCGTTGGCATTCTGCAAGCTGCATTTCCAGTCTGTCGATTTCATTTTGTTTTTCTCTTAATTCCTGCTCATAATCATATTCATACATAAGATAATTCTCCTTTGGTATATATGTCTTCCTTAGCGGCACATATTTTCCGGTATATCCGGAAATTCATAGGGCAACCTCTTCATTATTGCATTGACAAATATTGTTCATGGCAATAAAATAGAGAATCCCTTTTTTGAGATTCTCTGTTAATCCCCATATTAAATTAAAATAAGAATTTTCCGATTCCATAAATTGGAATGGTATATACATTATCTGCAATTCCCCCGCGAGTATTGCCTTTGACAAATAGAATGAAATCAGCCTTGTTGCGTTCTAATACAGTCTGTATGGTTTTGCTGTTCTTTTTTCCGGCCTTAACTTCAATAGCATAACACTTATGCCCCTTAATGGTTTTGACATAAAAATCTATCTCACCATTGCCCAGTGTTGCAAATGCAGGTGTTTCCAATGCAATCTCACTTGGATGGCCGATCCTGCGTCTCAGATCCAGATATACAAAATTCTCATTTACGATTCCCGCTATATCAGCTTCGGAGCAGCCGATGTGCATCAGGAAATAGGAGGTAAGTCCAACGTCCATAAAGTAACAGCGGGATTTTGCCTTAAAATCCAAAATGTTACATTCCAGAAGCTTCCCCGCAAAACCAATGATCCCGGAACTGCTTAACCAGTCTATTGCACGGTTGACAGATGCTTTTGTAATATTGCTGGAATAATCTTTTACGACAATATTTTGAAGTTCTTCACTGAAACTGTCCTTTTCAAATCCCTTTTTCTCTTTTACAAGAATCCGGGCAATACAGGAAAACATATTGTCATATACTTCTTCATCCAGAATATCCTGAAAGTATCGCCTGCTTTCATTGATGAAAAATTTAATGATTTTCAGTAATACTTCCCGGCAGTCATCTATAGAGTTATTCTTTAAATATTGCAATACTACTGCCGGATATCCGCCGATGGACGTGTATATCTTATACAGATCGCTTAGTTCTTCATATACTGCCTCTTCACTGTTTCCATAAAGATCAATGCCTTCATAGAGAGAGTGCTTCCCCATCGCTATAAGGAACTCTTCAAAATTCAGTGTCTGGATTTCAATGGAGTCCAGATCGCCGGCAGAATATTTGAATTCTTTATTCAGGATTCTTCCAAGATAACTTCCAATGATGATAAAATCACTCTTCAGCAGACGGGTAAATTCGCGAATCCGGTTATAAATAGCCGCTGATTCCTGAATTTCATCAATAATGATAACTGTATCATCAGAATCCACAAAATCAGGCCGGTATCTCTTGATAAGCTCATAAACAGGGTTTTCACACGGCAATCTGTCCTTAATCTCTCTCCGCAGATCATTGTAATGCTCAATAAAAATTTCTCCTGAAAATTCAAGAAGATTGACATATATTTTCTGCCTGTACTGCTCGTCGGCGAATTTATTTACAATATATGTCTTTCCTACCTGACGGGCGCCCGATACCTCCAGTGTGGAATGTTCCGAATGGTTTTTCCATGTGAGAAGGCAGTCGTATACCTGCCGTTTCAAATAATTGTCCATAATCACACTCCTTGCGATTCAATCATTCTGTCTAAATGAATTATAGCGGATTCCTCAGTGATTTCCAACAATAACCTTTTGTTACGTGTTTTATGTCCTTTTGCATAGCATTCTCCCTTCTGTAAAAATATATCTGCTTTGTCAACAAATTTGTAATACCATACCTTATTGGACATTAGTAATCCAGTAAGTGTCCATTATTATATATTTTGTTTCATCCTCCTTTTATAATTTTGCATAAAAAAACCTGCATAAATTATGCAGGAAAAGCCGTAGACCTGTTGCCAGGAATTATAATAATGGCTATAACTATGCTATAGCTAATATATAATAATGATTATGTACTTAGTATAGTATAAGAATATTTAAAAGTAAATATCGAGCATATGCCTTTACACTTTTTTTAATGGTACTTTTCCCTGTGCTGGTGCATATACGGATAAAGAATTGAATTAGTGTATTGACTATTTCCTCTTATAATAAAAAGGCAGCCATCTCTGACCGCCCTTCCTTAACAGACTTTTCAAGTTGATTTTATCTATGACCAGAATGCTGCATTCCGGTTAAAAACGGGGCATCTATGAACACAACACCCCTAAAAGTGACTGATACCTCGACGTCTCATTTTTAATATCTTCGGCGGTGACACCATAATATAGATATATTTTTTTAAACAGCTTCCTCAAGTCCTTCATGGTTTTCTTATCCCCGCTGAATGATCCGTCAAGCACCTGCCAGACAGTTTCCACCCCTATCTGCATCATGTAGTTCCCCGGATACTTAATCTCATATATGTGGAAATCTAAAGGGAAAATATCATCTGCAATTTCTGCCGCCACCTTCTCCCGTTCCTGAATCTGTTTCCAAAAGGTTTTTAAGTCTTCCACATCCTCCCCTTTGGGTGGCTTCAAATCCATCAACCCCCCCCCCAAGCAAATCCGGGCGATGGCACATTACAAGGGATGTTTTTAGAGACTTCTTCTGTTCCAGGTAATTATAGGATTGCTGCGAAACCTCCACCGCACCATATTCCCGTTTCAACAATTCCACGACTTCCTCTATCGTATGGGGATTGACGGTAATTCGCCTTTTTATCCTGTTTCTTTTCAATTTACGGAAATAATTCTGTATGCGAATTGTAAATTTCATCTTACCGCCTTTTCCAGCAATAAAAAAACTTGTAGGCCCGTCTGCCCCGCCTATAATAGATACGCTGCCTGCGCCCTTTCCCATATCTGCATCTCCCATCTTCAAACAAAACCCCTGTTCCCCGATTTGTCAAAATGCTGGGGATACCTGCACGCCCTCTTGTACATCATTGGAGTTACCGAATCGTGGATTTCCAAATGACTGTCTGCTATTTATCTTAATATATTACACCTTCCGCAGCCTGTCAACAACGCTGTCTCCGCTAAACGACCAATAAGCCACAAGCGGCGTCAGGATACAGATGGCAAATACGATCACTGCCGATACTGTCAACGGAACTGCAGGATAGGTATAGGTAATATACGGGAGCAAGCTGCTCTTCACAAAGAAAAATGTACCGGTAAAAATTGCGGTTCCCAAACTAAGAATAAGTATATAGGGAATCGTCCAATACCAAACTCCTTCATAAGCCAGCATCTTACGGATCTGCTGTTTTGTCATTCCTATGCTCTCCAACACTGCCAGCTCATGCCTGCGAACGGTCACATTCACCGACATTGTATTTATAAAATTCATAATGCCGATAAAAAGTAAAATAGCAGACAAGCTATTGCCAAGCATATAAATCATACTGAATGATTTATTTAATTCCTGTTCTTTGTCATACTTAGAATTGATCACTACATTTCCATTATCAAACTTCGTGACAATCTGTTCTGTTACTGCCCGTTCCATTCCCTCCATTACAGTAATCTTCAGCTTCTGAATGGTATTGTTAAGCCCAAGACCATCCATATAGTCCTGACTTACCAGCAGATACGGCATCACATATTCCGGCATAAGACCTGTACCCAAATTCAAATATTCCGCCTGCCCGTCTACGGGAACTGCCGACATTTCAAAGGCATACGGCTTTCCTCCGATTACCACATCCAAAGACCGCGGCAGCGGCGCTGGCTTAAATGCCTTGACCATATCCGAAGAACAGAGATAAAAGGAAACCCTGCCTTCTTGAAATTCCTCGTAGCTGGACTCCAAACCTAAATGTTCCTTTATAATTCCAAACTCTCTTTCGTTAATCCCTACGATATTCGATTTCCACAAATCACCGGTATGGTATGCATCCTCATACTGTGCAAGCCCAGGTTCCACTTCATAAAGCATCTCCAGGAATCCGCTAAACGGCCCCTTTGTATTATCAAATCCATCCTCATAACCCATATCCGCACATTTGCGATATGCCGTCACATCCAAAACCCCATCCATATTCTGAATATCTGACATCATTTCTTCCGTAATCATCGGTTTTGAATTATCATACAATGTTACAGAAATGTCCTCGTTTTCAGCAAAATACTGCTCGGCGATTACCGAGACATCAATACTTGACAGGATTCCCGTTGTCACAAGAAAAATGCTTAATCCCAAAAACAATGAGAGAAAAGTAAGAACTGCGCTCTTCTTCCCGCGGAACACATTTCTCCATGCCATGCGGTAAAGCTTATTTTTATGGGGCGCTCTGCCTTTTTCTGTATCATTCTTTCTTTTATTCACTTTCTTATTTTTCAATGCCATTCCCTGATAATGCAGCGCCTCAATCGGAGAAATGCTTCCGGCAATGCCTGCCGGCTTCAGGCTGCCGACAAGAGTTGTTAAAATCGAAAGTGCTGCTGCTCCAATATAGATAACCGGTGAAAATGAGATTGACACAGCATTACTGTCTTTAATCATATACCCGCCGCTCATTCCCATAACTCCCAGCGGAACAACCACGAATGAGATAACCGCTCCGATTCCCAGACCGACAGGGACACCGATCATACATAATTTCCCCATCTGACGGAATATAATGCTCTTAATCTGCCTCTTTGTTGTCCCAATCGTTTTTAGCTGTCCAAAAAACCGAATATCATTGTTCACCGATATAAACAAAATATTATAGATAAGAAGATATCCGCAAAGCATAATCAATAATATTACGGCCGTCAGTCCCCATACATTACCTTTAGAACCGGAATAGATCAGCAGATTCAGTTCCGAGTTATCAGCCATCTCCATACCGCGCAGGATTTCCTGATATTCTGCCGCAGCAGTCTCGTCATCAGAAAATAGCAGCGATGCCGCACAGCGGGTATTATCCTCTGTGGCAGCCGATCCTTTCCAGTACTCTTCCGAAATATAACAGATTGCATTACCCATCTGATAGTTGCCGCTGTAATCCTGATACCAGCCGGAGAGCCTGAAGGTCTGCTCCTGAAAATCTGACAACGCCGGATGATCAATGGTTGTACCTCCATAACGGCAGGTCATCCGAATCTCCATCCCTATTTCCGGATGTTCGATTCCCATGTCAGCTAACAGCCATCCGGGCATAAATATCTCGTCTTTTTCCTGTGGATATTCTCCATGCGCATCACCCATTGCGGGCATAGTCATCTCTTTCCACTGGTCATTATCTGCCCATCTGAGAAAAATCCCATTTGCCTTATGGGCCTGATCATTTTTCGCTGTAGCAATCTGACGTTCCAGCCCGATTTTCTCTACACTCGGATTCCGGTTAAGCCACAATAAATTATGTTCCGTCGGATTCACAAGTAAAATCTGCGCCTTCGTTCCCCGCTGCATCACTGCCTGTTTACTTACACTTTTCATATAGCTGATACCGATCCCAAAAACAGATGTCACCAACACGGTAGTCAGGATGATTGCAATTACCGTAACCCTGTTTCTCTTTTTATTTGCGGCAAAGCTTTTATGGGCCATTTTTTTCATTATTGTCCGATTATTGTTCCCAAATAAAATATCATTCATATTCTGCCTCCTATTAATTTAGGCGCAGCCGTTCAATAATGCTTGCCCTGACCATCCTCTTGTATACAACAACCGGTATAGTCACCGTCAGAATGAAAAGGAATGGATATAAAGCCAACATAGGCCACGCAATAAAATGATACGTAAAAAACCACACACTGCCGGATATCCCCCTCACAATCACCAGAGAAAGAAATGCTCCGAATAATACCGATGCCGCAATTGTCCCCACCGCATAATAAAACCCTTCGTAAGAGAGCATACTTTTCAACTGTTTCCCCGTCATGCCGATACTCTGCAACATGGCAAATTCCTTCCTGCGCGTAAGAATACTTGTCAGTACGGAATTTATAAAGTTTGCAATACCGATAAAGCCAATCAGGATACTCAGCGCACCGCCGATTGTAACGATTAGTGAAGTCAGACTGTCAAAAGACGCTTTATACGTCTCTTTGGAATCAAAATCCATGTTTGGCTCTGAATTTTTTACATAACTGTCCAAAAACCCCTCCATCTCCATTTCCCTGCCATCTTTTACATTAAACGTAAAACTGACCAAATGCGGCGTATCAACAAGCTTTCGAAAACAATCAGTCGGCAGATAGAGCCTTGATGCGCCAGTGTTTCGGGTGGTAGCCGTATTCTCATTTGTGCGGACTTTCGCCATAACCGTCAAATCAAAACTTCTATCTCTGGAAATATGTGTGCCATCTACATTTATATGATTGAAACGTATCTTGTCTCCCACATTCACCGCAGGATTATTTATTATATTCCCATTATCGTCGCATTCCACGCTAAGTAAGATATACTCTCCTGATGCAAATGCCTGCCAGTCTATTGCGCCCTCCACAGTTTCCATAGAATCCAGCAAAAACTCATCTGCCCCGTATAAATCAACATATGGATTCCCATTCTCGTCCTTATTATAGTTTGAAAATGCACGACTATCGGCGGAAAATGCCTCCTCCAGAATCCGAGAAGTATAAAGCCGGCCGCCGTCTTCAAAACTATCTTGCTGACGCACCGCTTCTATAAATGACTCCGACAGCTCATGCTCGCTTTTTTCAAACCGATACTGGAAATAATCTGCAGAGGAAATCACAAAATCCACATCCATAAATTTAGAAATATATTTATCAATATCAAACCCGGCGGCTAATGTAAATACCGTATTGAACAGCACCAGGCTCAGCGTCATGGAGCTCAATACAAGTACTGTACGACTGCCGTTCCGCCCCAGATTCGCCAAGGCCATACGGTGTATTTTTGCTCCTTTTGTTGACTTCTTATCGGCAGCTTTTTTCACGAAAGCTCCCGGATCGTTTTCCATATACCGGATTGCCTCAATCGGAGACACCATTCCAGCGATTCTGGCAGGTTTACGTACACTGATATAAACTGTAATCAGGGAAAATAGTGCAGAGCCGATAAAGATATAAGGATTTATTGTTACCTTGATTCCTGCCTCCGATGTATAGCTGGTTCCATTCATCAGGAAAGGCACCAGAGCACGCCCAGTCAAAAATCCAAGCAAAAGTCCGACAGGAATACCAACCAGCGAAAGGCGAAGCACCTGCCCGGAAATCAGCTTCTTAATCTGACGCTTTGTAATCCCCAGCGTTTTAAGCTGCCCGTAAGACTGGATATCCTGTATCACAGATATTTGGAATATATTATATATAATCAGATATCCCGCCACGATGATGAGAAGAATGCCTGCAATTCCAGAAATAAACATGGCCGGGTTTTCAAGCAGGTTTTCTCCTGTATATGCAGGGCTGACCCGCGCAATAATATAATTCGGATCCTCTGCACTTCCTCCCATCGTGTCACATGTATATCCTGTCTCGGAAAGGAGCTGATGTAATTTTGTCTCCGGGTTCCCGTTCCCTTTGAACATGATATACGATGCAACAGAACCAGTATAATCACCACCCACTGTATGGGTGTAACCGCCAAGTTCTGGACGACTGTCCAAAAATGTCTTTGAAACAAGCAGTCTCCCTACATTGCTCAGGCTGTCTGTTTCCCAAATGCCGCACAAAGTGAACTCTGTCTGGTATTCTTTCCCTTTCATTTCATAAGTCAGAGAAATTGTTTCGCCAATTCTGGCCGGTATTCCCAGCGCCTCCAGTGTTTTCGTATCCGCCATAATCTCCTGATCCATTTCTGGCGCATGCCCTTCTGCCGGCTCATATCGTGCGAATTCAAGAGCCGTATTGTCCATATACCAGATTTCAGCCCTCCATTTTTCAAGTCCCGTGTTCTTGAGTTTATAGGAAATACATTTCGTATAGGCAATCCTGTCAATCAGTGGATTCCCTTTCACATCTTCATAAATATTGTCATTAATATAGCTTAACACAGCCTGGCCGTCACCCCCCGCCTTCCGGATATTCTGGTCATGAATCGTATCCATCATCCCAAAACCCAGAGTAAAAATCGTAGCAAAAAGGGTCGTTGTCAGAACAATTGCAATCACAGCAATGATATTTCTGCTCTTGTTTGCCTTAAAATACCGCCCAGACAGACGCTTTAACACACCCTGATTATTGTTCCCAAATAAAATATCGTTCATTTTCAGCCATCCTCCTTACTCCGAAATTCTGCCGTCCTCAATACGGACAATGCGGTCAGCCAGCTGGGCAATCTCATTATTATGCGTAATCATCACAAGAGTCTGGTCGAACTTGTAGCTTGTAGTTTTCAGGAGCCCCAGAACATCGCTGCTGGTCCGGCTGTCCAGGTTTCCGGTCGGTTCGTCCGCCAATATGATTGCAGGTTTTGACACAAGCGCCCTTGCAATTGCCACTCGTTGCTGTTGGCCTCCAGAAAGATTATTCGGCATACTGTTCAGCTTGTCATCAAGGGCAAGCAGTCCCACCACTTCCATCATGAATTTCTGATCTACAGTGTCACCATCCAGCTCTACTGGCAGCACAATATTCTCGTATACATTAAGAATCGGAACCAGGTTATAATTCTGAAAAACAAATCCAATATTGCGCCGGCGGAAAATCGTGAGCTGCTCGTCTTTCATCTGGGATAATTCCTTTCCTTTTACCCTGATACTTCCAGAAGTCGGATTATCCAGGCCTCCCATCATGTTTAATAAGGTTGATTTCCCGCTTCCGGAGGTCCCGACAATGGCTACAAATTCTCCTCGTCCGATGGTAAGGGTAATCCCGTCCAGCGCTTTTGTTATATTCGGCTCCTGGCCATAATATTTTTTAAGATCCGTCGTCTGTAAAATGCTCATATGTCCACATCCTTTCTAATAATTCTGGAAACTTCTTTCTCCGTTCCTGACCATATCATAACAGCCAATCCTCTCAGAAATCTCACCGGGAACAGGTAAATTTCAAAGATTTGACTATGAAATCTCACAATTTGGTGACATTTCAGTTCCAATGAAGATGTCCAGACAGCTATGCATTCCTCTCTCTCAGGAGAAAAACAGAAAAAACAGAACCTTTACCCGCTTCCGACGCAACCTTAATATAGCCTCCCTGCATCGTAATAATTTCTCGTGCCAGATACAGACCGATTCCAACCCCTGAGTTATCATGCACACCATTTTCCCTGTAAAAGCGTCTGAAAATCGCGCCATGAAGATTTTCAGGTATTCCCTTTCCAGTATCTGCAATATCAATTTTCAGGTATAATTCCTGGCCTTCAACATGGATATCTATTTTGCCGCCCTTTGGCGAGTATTTCACAGCATTATCCAGAATATTAAACAATGCCTCGCCTGTCCACTTCCGGTCATGATATGCCTTTAAATCAGCTGGACAATCCACGGAGACTTCCATCTGCTTTTTTTCCGCATGAAACAGGATGCTCCCAAGCGCCGATGCTAACGTGTCATAAACCGGCTGTATTTTCTTCTCCAGTGAGATAATGCCTGTCTCTAGCCGGGACGTTTTTATCATCGCCTGCAGCAGGAAATCCAGTTTGTCAAGCTCAGTCTCGCTATCCAGCAGGAATCTGGTGCGTTTCTCCTCTGACATAGGCTCTTTTTGCATTGTTATATTTACCATCTTAAGATTCGTGATAGGCGTTTTAACCTGGTGGGAGATGTCAGAAATCAATTCTTTCAGCATAGTCCTCTCCTTTGCAATGCTTTCGCGCGTTTTCAGCATTATTTCATAAAGCCTTACCAGCCTGTGGTTAATCTTATAGAACAGGTTTTCTTCCATTTCGCTCTCAATCAGTGCTGTCTCTCCCTCTGCCATCCGGTCTAACTGCTGACAGAGAGTGTCCGAAAATAGCAGAAGCTTTTGGCGGATCAATGCAAGGAAAAAACTCACACAGACAAGCACAAGGAAAACATAAAGAAGCACCACAAGAAGCACCGCCTTTTCCCCTGTCAGCAGATAAATCCCTGCAAGCAGGGCGGCAGAAAGTGTACAGAAAATGCCTAAGAGCACCGCACTGGCCTTGTTTATAGAAATGTCTTTTGCCTTCATTTGATACGTCCCCCAATCCACATATATCCCATGCCGTAAACAGTCTTAATATATTGAGAGCCATCGCGCTCTATCTTGCTGCGGATACGGCTGATGGCAACTGTAAGGGCATGCTCATCTACAAAATTACGGTCGCAGTCCCACAGCTTCTCAAGAAGTACCTGACGGGTCAGGACCATCTGCGGGTTCTGTACCAGCACCTTCAAAAGGCGGTATTCCATGGATGTAAAAGCAATCGGTTCTCCTAAAAAATCCGCCGTCATCTCAGAGAAATGAATGGAGAGATTCCCGTCATCATAGGTCTCCCCTCCAGCCTGCTTCTGTATCCGTGCAAGCAGGGCAGAGACCTTTTTGCGAAACACACTGATATGAAAAGGCTTTGTCACATAATCATCCGCCCCCAACTCATACCCCTTTAACATGTCACTTTCCATATCATTCGCAGTCAGAAAGATAACGGCAGTGTCCGGATACTTTTCTTTTAACTCCCGGCATAATGTGAATCCGTTTCCGTCCGGGAGATTGATATCCAAAACAGCCAGCTCATACGCCTGTTCTTCACAGTATTTCGCTGCTTCTGCTTTTGTCTTCGCTGAATCTACCTTGTAACCGCCTGCAGATAAATTATAGCAAAGTGTACTATTTAAAAGATGGTCGTCCTCCACCACTAAAATCCTCATATATTCACCTTCTCCTACTATTATTTTTCTCCTGATTCCATCGGATTATATAATATTATCACCCAAATGTCACAGAAATCTCACAGAAGCCTGTTTATATTAGAAACATCAAAAAAGAAACACCCCGGAAAGGAACTGTCCGCTGCCCGTCGGTGTTTCTATTATCTGCTGGTTTTTCTTATCCTCCGCCGATTATTCTGCCAATTTTACGTCTACCGCAATATTTCTTTCCTTATCGTCTTTCTCGATTCCATATGTTACGGCCTGCCCTGATCTGAGTGTCCGGAAGCCATCCATCACAATATTGCTGTGATGGACAAAATAATCATTGCCGTCTTCCCCTGTCAAAAAACCATAGCCTCTCCTTGCATTAAACCATTTCACTGTTCCATATTCCATATGAGTTCCTCCATTCTTAATCTGTCATGCCGCAGTTATAAAACTACGACATCCTTTTGGGTTATAGGAGCTGCCGCAAAATATTTAACGGCTGTTCCTGCCTTACCAATAGAATAAATCCCGGAACCCCATATTTCAAAAGCTTTTCTATCCCATATCAGACGGATTTGTCATATACTGTTCTAAATTATACTCACTATGTTTTAGCAGTATAATTCCAGCCACAAAAAATGTCCCTGCCAACACACCCCAGATTATGCTCATAAAAAAACTGTTCATCCACTCTAAATCCAAAATAGATTTCTGGATCTTCATCAGGTATTCCATACCATCTGCCTTTTCTTTCCATAACTCCGTCCAAAAGGTAAAATCAGACCATTTTTCCGGGATATAGTCATATGGAATCTGCACCCATTGCCTTATAAAAAGCAATGCCAGTATGAGCAAAACCAGCGCTGCTGCAGCCATCACCGCTTTCCAGATCCACTCCTGTTGTTTTTGATAGCTTTTGTAAAAATTCTGGAGGACAAATACACATACCATAACCGGAACCAATAATACAAAAAATCCACTTATCCCCCGCAGAAGCTGTAAATCAAGAAGTGTTGCCGCGATCCCATACCGGCTGTATAGTGACGATTGCAAATCATTCATCGAGACTGCCGCTGGTTTTAACACCGTAATCCTGCTTAGGCAGCTGTGTTTCTCTTGATTCCCCTCCCCTGCTCCCTCTCCCAAATTCAATCCATCCTGAATGCCTGATGTCCGTCCTTCCATGCTGCCTGCAGGGAAAACCGCAATTTTCTTCTCCCCAGGAATGACCTTCCTGATCATGTAAGGAATCCCTTCACAAGTAACCTCCATCCCTGTAACCTGACTGTCCCCAAACAATTCCCATGCCGTCTGCTCGTCTACCAGGCAGCCCCGTATATCATCCGTTGCCGGTACCCTGCAGCCCTCAAACAGCAGTTCTATATCTCCGCAGAATAAGATTACATCTGCTTCCGTTTTTCTTGAAAGATTTTTATTTTCCAGAACGGCCTGTTTTTTCTCTCCCCAGATACAGACGCCGGATATTGCTTCTGGCTTTTCGTAACCGCTTTCCTTCGTAAATTCCTCATCCCGCTTCAGAAGCTCTGCCGCTTCCCGGCCGTCTATAGACTGTTCCAGACAAAACTGGATCTTATTTTTACTATACAGCAACTCTCCCCAGAAGGCGGCTGACTGGCAGAACAGGTATATCCCTATCCCAATCACTGCTATTTTCGCCATAAATTTCCCGTATGCTTTCATACTGCTTTTCTTCATTTTTCCTTCTTTCTCACCCGGTCTCCTTCCTGGAGCATCCTGTTTGAACTGCTGACAACCTCCTGTTCCCCGGACAATCCCCCTTCTTTCAATGCCGCGGCAGTGCCGTTTTTATCCAGTACTTCCACATCAAAACGCCGTACCGCCAGTTCTGTTCCCAACACTCCCTGTTCTTCCTCCAAAACCAATACGTAATAACCGCCGCTCTCCTCATGAAGTGTCTCCACAGGCAATGTCGCCGCGTAGTTTTCCGGCTTGCGGACAATCTCTGCCTCCGCCAATGTCCCTGCTTCCAGTACTCCCCCCGGCAGATGAATCCTTATATCCAGAAGCGTTTTGTCTTCCTTATTTTCAACGATATCCGTGACCGTATAATCACAGATCTTCTCTGTCTTCCCGGAAGCCTTGATTTCCACGCTGCTTCCTGCACTTATAAATTCTCCTTCCGTCCTGTCCACAGAGACAGTCAGACAGCTTTCACCAGAAGCATCTGCCATGCGGATCGCTGTCTGGTAATCTCATTCTGCTCTAGTGTACTATCTAAAGTTAATCCCTTTGATGAATCCTCCAGCGCCCGCTTCGCTGCCAGTATGTTCTGATCATTGGATGAAACCGCCTCGTCATATGCCTGTTTCGCATCTGCCGCTGCCTGCTCTAACTCAGACTTTCTCACTTCCCATTCGGCCCCGGATTCCTCACCTCCGGCACTGTCATCTGTCTGTCCAGACAGACTGCCTTCCCCGGATATCTCTTGCTCCTGACTATATAACCTTTCATCAGCACTGCTCTCAAGGAACTCCCGAAGAGCCCCTTCTGCCGCCTCCCATGCGCTTTTCGCCTCTGCTATGGACTGCTCCCCTTTCAGCACTGCCGCATCATAATCTTCTGCCGCCCTGTTCCTTGCCGTTGCCTGATCCTGCTGTTCCTGATTTCTGCTGTTTAAGATATCCTGGTTCTGAAGCCTCATCTTTTCCATATCCTGGCGGGCGGCAGTAATCTGCTCTTCCAATTCGGACAGACTGATCTGAAAAAGCACTTCCCCTTTTTCTACCATCTGTCCCTCCCTGACAAAGATTTCTTCCACCCGCTGCGCGCCTTCGGTATATACCGCGATCTCTTTTCCTGCCTCTACCCTGCCGCTTGCAGCACCCTATGGTCAATCGTCCCCGTCGATATCCTGACTGTCTCCACCCTTGCCATTGAGGCGCCGCTTGCCGCTCTTGACAGAATTGTAAATACAAGCATAACCGCAAGAAAACCTCCGAAAATCCCAAAAGCTTTTTTACGGATCATTTTCATCCACCTCACTATTCTTTTACCGCCCCTGCCATAATTCCCTGTTCCAGATAATCCCGGCCTCCCATAAATACTATGATTGCCGGAAGGAAGGTAACAACCGATACGGCAAACAGAAACCCTGCTTTCCCCGTCATCGTAAGATCCGGCAGGAAAACAGACAATGGCAGCTTGCTTTTATCCTTGATAAATGTCAGAGGCTGCTCAATCAGGCTCCAATATTCCAGAAACCCAAGCACCAGCGCCGCAATAATCCCGGAAGATCCCATGGGAAGTGCAAGATACCAGAACAACTGCCACTCCCTGGCCCCGTCAAGCCTTGCCGACTCGATTAAGCTGTCCGGGATCTCCGCAAAGAACCGGTACATGATAAAAACCGGGAATGTAGAAAACATACCAGGCAGAATGACTGCCCACAGACTGTCAAGCAGCCGCAGGCGGTCCAGCAGCAGATAATCGGAAAGCAGCAGCACCTGAAACGGCAGCAGCATGAGTACGATATAGAGCAGAAAAATCCCTCTTTTACATGGAAATTCGTATCTGGCAAATCCCCATGCCGCCATGGTTCCTGCCACAAACTGCCCTCCAAGGACTCCGAACGTGATCAGGATAGAATTCCAGAACATGACGAAAAACTCCGGCGAATCCAAAAGTACCTCTGCAAAATGCTGAAGCGTCGGATATTTGGGAAGTACCGGAAAGCTCGCATATCCTTCCGCCCCGGAAACCACCGCCCCGAGACAGTCTTCCAGTTCATCTGCCCCCATAAGTGAGCCTGCGCTTAGAAAAATCACCGGATAAACCGCCAGGAGAGCCAGCACAATTAAAAGAATCCATACTGCCTTTCTTCCTAAATGCAACCGAAAATACATCAATCCATCCTCCATACTTTCTGTAAGAGCAGAATCACAAACAATAACACTCCGCCCTCCATCACCACCGCTGCGGATAATTTATCAAACGAAAAGGACTGGAACCAGTTATTAAACAAATGCTGCGTCATATAGATACTTTCATGGGGATAGTTCCCCGCAACCAGATAGGCTTCCCGGAACACCTTGAATGAGTTCAGGAAAGACAATACTGTGATGGTATACAGGGAAGATTTGAGATTCGGCAGCGTGATTTTTAAGAAACACTGCCATTCACCCGCCCCGTCTACTCTCGCGGCCTCATAAATGCTCTCCGAAATCCCGGAGAGCCCCGCCATCCACAAAATGATGTCATAACCCAGGTTTCTCCAGATATAGCTGGCCACCAGTATCCAGAATGCTTTCCCGGTATTCATCCAGTCGCTCCCCTCCATACCAAGCCGCCCCATCCACTGGTTCGCCAGACCCTGGGAATGGAACAAAAGCCGCCACAGCAGAGCCACAGAGACTGCCGGCAATGCCATCGGCATCAGGAACACACTCTTTATAATCCCTCCATATTTACTTCCAGACAGAAGGATCGCACACAGCAGGGATGCCAAAATCAATATAGGAATGCAGACCAGCGTAAACCGAAGCGTATTCTTTAATGCCAGTAAAAACGCCGTATTCCCAAGCACATTCCTGTAGTTATTAAGCCCCGCAAACTGTTCATC
Source organism: Lachnospiraceae bacterium (assembly GCA_910574885.1). Taxonomy (GTDB): domain Bacteria; phylum Bacillota; class Clostridia; order Lachnospirales; family Lachnospiraceae; genus Sporofaciens. Next base: position 64,536 of record CAJTDD010000025.1, read on the forward strand.
CACCGCCCCGGTAAAGGAGCGGCGAAATACATCCAGATAGGGCAGGAGATATAAAACAGATACTCCAAGAAAGCTCGGCAGAATCCACAGCAGTCCCCTCAAATCCTTCCTGCCCCTGGTTTTCATTTTCTGATTCATCATCACAGCCTCACCGAAACTCTCTATTCTGCCAGATAAAGATTCACCTTCTGTGCAACCGCAGCCGCCGCTTCCTTTGGATCCGCTTCGCCACCCAGCACCTTCTCCCCCTGCTCCAATACCGCTTCCTTGATCACTTCATCCTGCAGCGCAGGCGTTTTCAGTGATTCTGCCAGTCCCATGAGCTTCCCAAAAATCTCCTCCGCCTGCCCGAAAAGAAACATGGCATTGCAGAACATATTCCCCTTTGCAATATCAAGGTAGCAGTATAACTCATCCGGCATACGCTACTTTGCACCTCCCAGAATTTCCCGGCGCAGGTCATCACCCGAAACATCACCATTCTTATAAGCATACAGCATCCGGACATCCTCTTTTGTCAGATCCATGTTTTCAAACGCCATTGTCGCCCTCACTTCGTCTACCGCCTCTTCTGCCGAATACACAGGACGGCCCATCTTTACCTCAAACGGAATCCCTTCCGTGATAATTATCTGCTTGATGAGCATATTTACAACTGCTGACAGGTTCGTCCCCAGCTTTTCCAGTATCGCGGATGCCTTTTCCTTATCCTCTGCAGAAGTCCGCACCTGCAGTAATGATGTGTTTGCCATAATCATCCCTCCTACAGCCATTATACAACATTGTCATTACATTGTAAAGCAGAAAAAACTTCGGGTGCTCTCCACGCCCCACACTGACAACAATTTCAAATAATATCCATCCGTTTCTTATTCCTGCCCGTATACAGACATGAAGCAAAAAAGGCAGGCATCTGTGGTTTCCTGAATAAAAATATCAGTCCGGATATTACAGCTGATCAGTGACGAGAGGGTCCCCCCAACTATTTTGATTTTTGTTTCTTCAAAAGCATACCACATACAATTACTGCCGTAAAAAAGACAAGGATTAGATACCACAGATTCTCAAAGCAAAAACCATTATCCAGCATCAATCGGTATCCCCAGGAAGCGGGGAAAAAACGCCCTGTCGCTTCAAGAAAAACAGGTAACAAATCAATGGGAAACATAATTCCCGAAAGCATAATTGAGGGCAGAAACACTAACTGCGCTATCATTGTAAATTTCGCTTGATTTTTTATAATCAATCCTAAAATACTTCCAATGCTTAATGACACAATAATGTATATGGCAAGTGCAAAAAAGAAAATCGGAAGTTGTGCTGGTAAAACTGCTTCAAATAGCACGGGAGCCAGCAGCACTATCACAGCACAGGAAATCATCAAATGTATAAATGCGGAAAGAAACATTGTAACAAGACCTAAATAGACAGGCACTCCGTTTGCTTTATAAACTTTGTTTATATCGCTTCCATATGTTTCAATCAGCGATGGTGGCAATCCAATAAACGCCCCCATTGAAACACTCATTACAACCATAGATTGGATGAGCGTACATCTCATATCGGGCATAACAGAAGTGAAAATACCGCCCATAAGAAGAAAAAATATAAGCGGAATGACATAGCAGGTGACTAACAAGGATTTGCTTCGTATATCCAATTTCCACTGTAACGCAACGCCGTATAAAAACCCACTCATTCTGATCCCCTCCTTGTCATTTCCATAAAATGCTGTTCCAGTGTGCCACGGTCAACTTTAATATCTATCACATGGGTTCCCTTTTCTTTCAACTCACCAAGCAGAGCAATCAAACTATCTTCTATATTGTCCGTTTCAAAAGTCCTCTCCCCTTGCTGTGTTTTGATATGGATAAAATATTTTTTCCCAACCTTGTCTGTAAGTTCCGAAGCTGTGCCGCAAAAAACAATATTTCCGTGATTTAAAATGGCAATACGGTCACATAAGGCTTCTACCTCCGCCATATCATGGCTTGCCAAAACAATTGTTTTTCCTTGTGATTTGAGCTTTCGGATTTGCTCATGAAGTGAAAGTCTGCCCAGGGCATCTAGCCCCGCGGTCGGCTCATCGAGGAAAATAATATCTGGATTGCTGATAAGCGCAAGGGCAAGATGCAGACGCCTTTTTTGCCCTGTGGACAGCCTGGCATACTGCTTTTTCTCAATTTCTTTGATACCAAGAGTATGAAGCATAGAGTAGTCAATCTCTGTCCTATTCCATTTTGCAAACAGCTTTATAGCCTCCATAGCTTTTCCTTAACTCACTAACTTGTATTGCACGGTTCATCATTCCACCTCCTCAAACGGATTTACTCCGAGTTTTGAAAAGTAAACTTGCAAAGCTGGCTCTAAATAGTCGTTTACAATTTTTTGTCTTTCTTCCCAGGCATTTGCAGCAGTATCAATATTTCCTATTTCCATCAATTTCGGCAGCATACTCATATCGCCATTTGTAAATTCCATAATCAGGCCCCAATATTCTTTTACAATCTGCTGACACTTTTCACTTTCGGGGAGTACATTTTCCTTTTGCAATTGTACAATTTCATCGCTCAAACGATTAAATCTGTCCATAAAATCTAAACCACTTTCTCTGTCGAATTGATTACGTATATGGTCAAGCATATCGTCATCGAAACGCTTAATAAGATAGTAAGAGTCATTTTTTATTTGCAGATTGACAATAATATCTGCATATTTCTTAAAATTGACTGTCCGCATTTGTAACACTTCTGTCTTTAACTGTTCGATTGCTGTCAAAGAAGCTGTTAGCTGTTCTATTTTCTCTCGTATGCTATCTGCCTGTTCGGTAAGGGCAGTTGCTACATCAGTCGGTGTTTCTAAAGGAATTAAGCGTTGCTTTATATCATTCAAAGAAAATCCTAATGATTTCAAGGACAAAATCTGATGAAGTATAACTAAATCTTTATCCGTATAAAGCCTGCGCCCGCCCTCACTTTCTGCTGATGGAGAGAGTAATCCCTCTTTGTCGTAATATTGCAAAGTTCGGACAGTTGTTCCTACTTTCTTCGCAACTTCACCAACTGTCATATATCCGTCTGGAATTGCCCTGTATTTTGACATAGTCCTTTACCTCCTGAAACGTATTATAAATCATTACGCGACGTAACAAGCAAGATATTTTTGGGAAATTTTTAGGCGGCAAGATTCCTCTGCCGCCTTTCGTACTTATGCAAAAATAATTTCTGATACCTCTCTTACTGAACAAAATTGATAAACAGGGCAAGAACAACAATCCCCGCCATCATCAGAATCCACAGGACACTAACCACCATAGAAATGATATTTACGGTACTGCGGCTTTCTTTGTTTCGTACACAGACCACCGACAGAAGTCTTATTTTTCATAGTTTTTACCTCATTTCTTTTTTACCAAATTGTGTGACTGCCAGGGCGAATACCAGGCTAAACATCAATATCGCACAGGGCAGGAACGGAAAATACGAAAACGCAGTACCGGAGGATTCTGCTGTAAAGTCATGAAGTGAGCAGGACACCAGATAACCGCTGTAACAATACGGGTATGCAATCCAAAGCGGCGTATTCGCTGCCAGAACGCCGGGAATTACAAGAAGCAGGTTCATTCCCACGGAAAGGAGCGGTTTTTCAAACAATACGGTAATTGCCCACATCATCGCTACACAGGGCAGCATGGTAAGGAATAAGCCGACACACCATTTCAGTAAATAAAAAACGGGCAATGTTTCCGTGATCCCCATCGTGTGCGTGGCGAACAGCCCTGCTGTTACGAATACAGCAAGGAATACAACCATTTCCATGAACAGGTAAAACACCAGCACACAGAATTTGGCGATAGAAAGCATATGCCGGCTGACCGGTAAGGCCAGCATTTTCAGGATGCCATTGTTTCCCGTTTCCCGTCCTGCAATCATCACACAGACCACGATCATGCTGAACGGAAGCAGATAGTAAGCGTAAACTAAAGCGCTTTGAATAAACATGGCAGGCCACGCATTTGTATACTCCGGTGTGAAATAACTGCTCAGATTCGCAATCCCGGAAGCGACCACCAACAGCGGGGCAATAAAGATCAGGGGCACGATTTTGGATCGTTTCACTTTCATAAACTCGATTTTGAGTAATTCCAAAAAACTCATTTCAGTCATCCTCCTATTCATAACGAAGATTTTTTGCCATCCATAGGCCGATGGCAAGAAACAAAAGTGTTTCAATCAGAGAAGCAATGATAACGGTTCCATCCGGCTGTGCGCTCATTGCAACCGCCGGTTTCAGCATCACAACAAAAGGGTGTGCCATCAGAATAGCCATATCCGAATTTGCCAGCGCCATACCGCTTAAAAATCCCGCGACACCGACGCCGAGGGGAACCCACATGTTTTCAAACCGTGAAGAAATCAGCAGCATAAAGGCCAGTACCGGCATAGCGGTAATAAACGAATATGCCGTAAAGCGGATGACCGTCATCATTTCAAATGAGCCCTGCGGCAGGTCTGTCAGCCCGATTTTGGCAAGCGCAAGATTTTGCAGAATTATCGCTGCCAAAAGCATAAAGGTCAGGATCAGAAATTTGCAAAGGTACATCCCCGGAACGCTCATAGGCAGCATATACATTTTTTTGACTGCGTTTCCCTTAAACTCCATGTTGTAAGCCATGCAGGAAGCGACTACGATCCCAAACATATTCAGAACCACAATCATGCCATAAAGCTGTGTCAGCAGAACATCCATAGGAGCCAGCGGCAGGTTCAAAAGCGTATCTTTCCGCACAATAAAGTTGACAAATGCGTATGCAGCTCCTAAAATGCCTACGGCCAGCAATACGGAGATGACGCCGGTTCTTTTCTCTTTCCGAAGTTCGATCCCAAGTGCGTTCATAAGTCTGCCCTCTGCTTTCTGACGGAGTTATCCTTTTCCACCATAGAGAGAAACATATCTTCCAGATTATCCGCTGCAAATCCAGAATGCAAAGCTCTCTGACGCAGATCGTCTAAACTGCCCTCAAACAGCAGCCGTCCATGATTGAGGATACCGATGTCATCTGCCATCAGCTCAATTTCTGACAGCATGTGAGACGAAATCAGAACCGTACAGTCATACAGGTCAGGCAGAGACTTCACCAGATTTCGGATTTCATGGATGCCGGAGGGGTCGAGGCCGTTCGTCGGTTCATCCAGAATCAGGATCGGTGGTCTCCCCAGCAGTGCTCCGGCAAGCCCCAGACGCTGTTTCATACCCAGCGAATATTTCTTTGCCAGCCGTCCGCCAAATTCGGTCAGGCCAACCAAATCCAATGCATCCTCAACAGAATCTTTCGGCAGCCCCAAAATTCTGCGGATGATGTCAAGATTTTCCCGGCCGGTCAAATTTGCATAAAAAGAAGGTGATTCAATGAATGAACCAATCTCTTTGAGAATGGCAATCCGGTCATCAGGAAAGTGCTTTCCGTCAATGGTAAAGCTGCCCTTTGTGGGAGCGGTCAATCCCAGCAGCATTTTCATAGTCGTAGATTTTCCGGCACCGTTGGGACCTAAGAAACCATAAATACTGCCTTTTTGAATGTGAAGCGAAACATTGTTGACGGAAGTAAAGTTTTTGTATTTTTTCGTCAACTGTTCTGTTGTAATAATGTTGTCCATACAAACATCTCCTTTCGATATTTCTATGGTACAACATCAATCTGACATCTACGCTCCCACGTCCTTACTTTTACCTTACTTTTTCAAAGAGCCGTTCACAAGGCAGACAGGCTATGCTATAATCGAGCTGACAAAAACACAATTGATGTAGGTTGTACAGCTTGTCGGGGAGGTGCGGCGATGGACAATACATTTTTACACAGTAAGAAGCTCCTGCTGGTTGATGACGAACCGGAGCTTTTGAAAATGATAACAGCTATACTAACAGATGAGGGCTTTCAGTATCTTGTTACTGCCCCCAATATGAAAGAGGGAATTGCCGCCGCCAAAGCGGAAAAGCCTGATCTTGCGATTCTGGATGTGATGCTCCCGGACGGTGACGGGTTTTCCCTGATGAGACAGATACGCACATGGACGGACATTCCCATCATTTTTCTGACAGCCCGTGACGAGGCAGCAGACAAGCTGGCAGGCCTTGGCCTTGGAGCCGATGATTATATCGCGAAGCCCTTTCTTCCCCAGGAATTTTTACTGCGGATCTACGCGGTTTTGCGCCGTTGCTACAAGGAGGACGAGCCAATTTTGAAGCTTCATAGCTGTACGGTGGATTTCAGCCGGGCCGAAGTAGACAATGGCAGTGAGGTACTTCCTTTGACGGCGATGGAGCATAAGCTGCTGGAAACCCTTGCGAAGAATGAGGGACGCATTGTGACTGTGGACACGCTCTGCGAAGCCCTGTGGGGCGACAATCCTTTTGGCTATGAAAACAGCCTGAACGCCCATGTGCGCCGCATCCGGGGGAAGATCGAGGCAGACCCGTCAAAGCCGGTTTCCCTGCTGACGGTTAAGGGGCTGGGCTATAAGCTGCTGGCGAGGAAATAACCGATGAAAGCATTTGGAAAATATATATCAAAGTATCTCCTTTCCTTTTTTGCCTTTGTTCTGATCCTTTTACTTGTCAACATCCTGGCGTTTTCTCTGACATTTGGGGGGATCGTATTCCAGGAATACGGCGCGGCGTCCCCTGCAAATATGCTGGAGAGAGTGGCCGCTGATCTGTCTGTTTCCGGCATATCAGAAGAAACGGTGCAGGAACTGAACCGTAACCAAATCTGGGCCATGTATCTGGATGAGGGCGGGAGCTGTGACTGGTCGGTGTCTTTGCCGGAGGAAGTACCAACACAGTACAGAGCCCAGGATATCGCCGTATTCTCAAAAGGCTATCTTAAGGAGTATCCCGTTTTTGTGCGGAGTATGGAAGATGGCCTGCTGGTACTGGGCTACCCGAAAGACAGCTTTATGAAACTGACGGGAAACTATCTTCCCATGCGGGCAGTCAGGATTTTTCCACTTTTCGTAACGGGCATCCTGGCGGCAGACATATTGCTTTTGTTCCTGGTCTACTATTTTTCCAAACGTAAGATTTCCAAAAACACGGAACCGATCATGACCTCGATTAAAACACTGTCTGCCGGCAGGCCCGTCAGCCTGTCTATTCACGGCGAGTTGTCGGAAATTGCTGACAGTGTGAATCAGGCATCCCAGGTATTAAGCAGGCAGAACCAGGCCCGCGCCAACTGGATCAGCGGTGTCTCCCATGATATACGCACCCCGCTTTCTATGATTATGGGTTATGCTGAGCGGATTGCCCGCGACCATGCAGCCAGCGGAAATATTCAGCAGGAGGCAGAGATTATCCGGGCACAGAGCGCAAAAATCAAAGACCTGGTACAGGACTTGAATCTGGTATCACAGTTGGAATACGATATGCAGCCGCTCACAAAGGCTCCGGTACGCCCCTCCAGACTGCTGCGCTCATATGCGGTGGAATTGCTCAATGCCGGTATCCCTGAAAAATATTCGTTAGAAACGGAAATTTCCAAAGATGCTGAAACTGCGGTCATAGAATGTGACGCGCGGCTGATCTCACGGGCAGTTGGCAATCTGGTACAGAACAGTATCCGTCACAACCCGCAGGGTTGTACCATCAGCTTGCGGCTTGCCTGCTCTGACACAGCTATTTTTCTCACCGTTGCCGACAATGGCGTAGGCCTGTCCGCCGAAAAGCTGCGGGAACTGGAAGAAAAACCGCACTATATGAAGAGTACCGACGAACGACTGGACCTGCGGCATGGGCTTGGGCTATTGCTGGTAAGGCAGATTGTGGAGGCGCACGGCGGAACAATGAAAATGGAAAGTACGCCGCAGAATGGATATAAAACAATTTTGGCATTTCAAAAGCTGCTTTCCTGAAAGGAAAAGACAAGGCTCCGATTCGCACCTTGTCTTTTCCTTTCTCTTTACTCCAATTCGTTTTTATCTCCCTTAAGTCTGCCATTATATTCTTCCAGTGTGATATTTTTTTCTGTCATTTCTTTTGCTGCCTCCTGCCCCACATAGCGATAATGCCAGGGTTCATAGATTATCCCTGTTACATCTGCCTTTTCAGGAGGATACCGCAGTACAAACCCATATTTCCAGCTGTTAGCGGCAAGCCACTTCGCTTCCTCTGTATCTGCCTGCTTCTCATTCAGTTCCACATACTGTGCGGATGTAATGTCCAGCGCAAGCCCGGTGGCATGCTCACTCGTTCCCGGAAACGCCACGGATTTTTTTGTTTCTTCATATGCGTCCAGCGGTCCATACCCCTGAGAAAGCCGGTCTGCCATGCTGCTGTCGAAAATCTCCCTTTGCTTCTCATAATCCCGATATGCAGAACAGACATACAGGCTCATTCCCGCACCAGCCGCATCTTCCAGCATTTTTGCCGCCGCATCCAGAATCCGGGCATCCACATAACGGGCTTTCACAACTTCCGCAAGTTCCGGTTTCCATCCTTCATCCAAAGGATGGGATTCATTGACCAGCACCAGTCTCCAGTCATCCTTTTTAGACGGATAAGTATCCGTATTTAAGCCGACTGTCGCCGCATTTCCATGAAATGAAGCCTGTCTGGAAACTTCTTTATTTTTTTTCGCAGCATTTCCGGCTTCATTTCTTTTTTCCTTCCATGCATTTCCGATGATAAAAGTCAAAGCTCCAAGCAGTAATCCGCATACCAGTCCTGCTAAAAAACCAATAAACAACACTTTCTTTAATTTACGTCCATGATTTCTCTGCCTTCTGCTGTGTAAATCTGTTCCCATATTTTCCTCCTTGGTACTGTCACAATATCCGGACAATATTATACCTTACTAATCTCTAAACTATCTCTAAACTGAAAAAGCTTTTTTAGAGGTTTCTTAGAGGTTTCTGTGATATAATTCTTTAGGAAAGTATCAGATTCAGGGCAGACGAAAAGAGCAGCTTTATACAAAAGATAAAACTGCCCTGAATGTGATTCTTTCCGATTGTACCAGACTGCGGACCTTTAGCCAATATGTGTATGGAGGA
>CAJTDD010000026.1 GCA_910574885.1 Lachnospiraceae bacterium
GGGGGAGACTGTCCGAAAACTAATAAGTTGATGAATTAATCTAATAGGTAGATGCATTCGCAAATTAAGCGAGTGATTTTCATAAAAATAATGTACCTTGAAAACTGAATAAAGTACACAAATTATCTCCTAATAGAAGAATTTTTCTCTCAAATGTGATAAAATAGAAATATAAAAATTGATTACTTTAGGAGAAAGTCCCATGCCATATATAAAGAAGAAAATAGACAGAAATCAAGTTATGATCACATCATTTGATAGTCTTGTAGAGCCGGAAAGTATTGCACGGATCATTGACTTTTTTGTTGATCATGTTGATCTCATGAAAATGGGATTTCAAAGGGCAGAAGCGAATGCAGGAGGAAGAGGATGCTATCCGCCATCCAATTTAATGAAGCTGTATTTGTACGGTTACCGAAGAGGGATCCGTTCATCAAGAAAGCTGGAAGCAGCATGTAAAACAAATCTTGAAGTGATATGGCTGATGGATGGATTGCAGCCGGATTTTCGGACGATTTCTGATTTTAGAAAAGACAATATTGCCTGTATGAAAAAAGTATTCAAGGAATTTACAAAACGGATATCGGTAGATCTGGATACCGGTTATGTGTCGATTGATGGGAGTAAATTTAAGGCATGGAATTCAAAAGACAGAAACTTTACGGCCATGAAACTGGATGACCGTATCAAATGGTTAGAAGACCATACAGAGGAATATTTACGTCAGATAGAAATAGCAGATGAAAATGAAGAAACAGGAAAAGGAAGCCTTACCAAAGAGGAGCTTGAGAAGAAATTAGAGGAGGCGCAGAAGCGTTTAGATCAATACAAATTTTATAGGGATTTGATGATCAAACATAACTTGACACAAATATCATTAACAGATCCGGATTGCCGATTGATGAAAAATAAAAATGGGATGGATACAGCATATAATGTTCAGACCGCAGTAGATACAGAGACGCATTTGATGATGGATTACCAGATGACAAACCGGAATACGGACCATGGACTCATGGCATCAACAATGGGAGAGATAAAAAAGGGTGCGGGGGATGAGATCATAGAAGCGCTGGCAGACAAAGGGTACCAACAGCCGGAAGATATGATAGAATGTCTTGAAAAAGGGATCATTCCGAATGTGATATTGCCAGACGGGCAGGAGACATATGAGTTGGAAATAGAGTATGAGGAAAAGGGATGTGACAAATCAAGCAAATCAACAGAAGAGATAAAAAAGTGCCTGCATAATGGAATTGTGCCAGACGTGTATGAAGAAGTAATAGAGAAAATAGAAGTAGTAGAGACAAAGAAGAAAGTAGTCGACGAACCGGCAGAAATGGCAGAGCCGTATGCAACAGAGGAAGAGATGAAGGAGCGTGCAGGGGAAGGATTTTATGTACGGGATCCGGAGCGTGATAAAGTACATTGTCCAGGAGGAGCGGTACTTCGGCATAAAAGTGTTAAGAAAAACGGAGACACGAGATACGCGAATAAAACAGCATGTCGGAAATGTCCATATAGAAATCAATGTATAAGTGGGAAAGGGCAATGGAAAGAAATAGATTTCAACAAAGATACGCTGGAGAAGAAAGCAGAATGGTGGAATCCGGAAGGGCCGGAAGGACCAGAAGGTCCTGGGAAAGAACCAAAGAAAGGGAAAAAGGAGAAGTGGCATTTTGAAAAGAAGAAGGTGGTACGAATAAAATTCCGACCAGGCAGGGAGAAAATGGAACTGAGGAAATGTACCTCAGAGCATCCGTTTGGAACAATAAAACGAGCAATGGGAGCAAGCTACTTTCTGTTAAAAGGCAAGAGGAAAGTGGATGGGGAATTTGCGCTCTTTGCAACAGGATATAACCTGTCAAGAGCAGAAAATATGTTTCGATTTGAGGAATTGATGGAAAAAGTAGGAAGAGAAGCAGCATAAAAATTGTGTATTTTATTCAGTTTTCAAGGTCAGGTAAAAGATTCGTGAGAGGATCTGGGAATACCTGATTTTTTAGTGCAAAAATTCTGATTTGATTGTTAGATTAATACAATTTTCGGACAATCTGGGGGGGGGTGTTGAAAAATGCCGGATAGAATACAGATTAATTGTGAAAGAGTTGAGGAAAATGCAATGAGCGTAGAGAACGCTGCCGTGTATCTTCAAAATGTGACCCTAGTTCCTCAGGATATGAAAACAACACTTCCTGCCAATGCAAATAGCAAGACGGCATATGAGAGGGCACAGGGCAGAATAGCGAGTCTGGGAACTATGCTGGATCAGGAGGCGAAAAATATCAGGGGTCTTAATATGGCATTTGAGGAATTTGACAGGATGTTAGGCAGATTTGGGGAAAATAAAAACCGATATCCCGAGATAACGGCGCGGCCATAGGAGGTGGGTTTGATGCGAAGAAGTGATTACCTGAATCCGGAAGCCATAAAGAGACAGTGTATAAAAGCGGCGAGCCGGCTGGAAGAAGACTGTAAGTCGTTGGAGATTGCCGGCAGCTGTATAGCGGAGTTTGTTCGGAACCCGGAAGTTGAGACTGAATCCTTTCAGGCTTTAAAGCAACAACTCGAAGATTATATCATTATTATAGAGGCAATGCAGATTGCAAATATTGCGGACGCAGAAGATTTTAAGAGTTTTGGCAGGCTTGTGGGGAGTGAGCTGCTAGATGGGGAGAATATATACGGGCAGATGGAAAATTCGTTAAGCATGAAGGAAAGCTTCCTGTCGAATGAGGAGTTCTACAGAAATCGGATGGCAGCAACAGAGGATATTTTTCTGCAGGCATATTATCATTTTAAAACGAAGCAGTATCAACGTATGGCAGATAACAGCCAAAGGCTGTATGAGAGGTGGAGGGAAAAAACGGAAAGATTTGATGAGATTGCAGCAGAAACTCAACATTTATTTGTGGATGGTAAAGATATTGACGTATTGATACAAAAAGGATTGACGCAGATTGCGGGTGGTTTTCAAAACGGTGCATATGTACGAAAACCAGATAATGAATGGAAAAAGCAGATTAAGAATATCGGTGTGCGTCTCGCCATGGGATATGGGGACAAAGGAGGAGAACAGAAAGGACCATATATGCTATGGAAAAGAGGTTTGGCATCAGACATGGAATCGATTAGAAATATGATCCATAAATATGAGGAATACGCGGACTATTCCGACGAAGAGATTACGGGACTTCTGATAAAATTAAGCGATGAAGGGTGTGCATACGTAGCTTTTGCAAATATTATCGTGGATGAATACAGGAGAAAAGAAGAAGAGTTTGAGAAGACATTTGGTTTTCCTCTTTTTTTGACCAATGCAATCGGCATCAAATACGTGAACTATAATCAGCTTATTGTGGATCTTTATTGTGCCAGTGACAATCATAGAAAGTCATGGAAGATGTGGCAGGAATATGATGTCTATGACAAGAATGAAGATTTCACGGAAACAGTCGGACGGGGAACATCATTAGATGATTGTATATACCGTTTTGAAAGGTATATGGACATATATGGAAAAGCTGTGAAGATTGAGAACATAGCATGCAGTGCAAGCGAAGTATACCAAAAATGTGAGGAAGAAATCAGACAGGGAAACCATATTATTATCAGGACATGTCCGGTGAGATTGGTGGATTCTGATGGGAAAGCCGTTCATAAGGGCGGAGGGCATGCGATGACGGTTACGGGACTTTCCGATGATGGAAGAATCCAGGTGTCATCCTGGGGAAAGATTTTCTATATTACCCCGGAAAATCCTGAATTTATGGATAATGGAGAGAATTTCGGCGGCGCATATATCAGAATTCAATCTGTTCAATTTTAATGCTATTCTATAGAAAAATGTAAAAGAAAGGCGAAGAGAAGAATGGAGCAGGAGGAAGAATTCTGGCAGGAAAGGAGACGTATGTTACAAGAGGAAGAGGAGGAGGAAAGAGAAATAAAAGAATATGAACTAAGATTGGAATTCATGTTTGAGAATTGTACGATATCTGATCGGCATATCTGCGGATTGATAGAAGAACAAAGGGAGCTGTTAAATGCCCTGCGTATGGGGAAAACAGAATTATCCATGTAAATCACATTTGTAAACTCAGATGTCTTGTCAGATGTCTTGTTCAGTGCTATAATGGTGTAAGTTTTGAAAAAGGAGACAAGATTCATGAATATTACAGAAGAAATCCAGGATTTAAAAAGAGAAAAGAATGCAGTCATCCTAGCACATTACTATGTAAATCCTGAAATCCAGGAGATTGCGGATTACATAGGAGATTCTTATTATTTAAGCAAAGTGGCAGTAGATTTAAAAGAACAGACAATTGTATTCTGCGGAGTATCCTTTATGGGGGAGAGCGCCAAAATCCTGAATCCGGACAAGACGGTATTGATGCCGGATATATCGGCAGATTGTGCCATGGCACATATGGCGGATGCAAAGACCATCCAAAAGATGCGGGAAGAATATGAGGATTTGGCGGTTGTATGCTATATTAATTCCACGGCTGAATTAAAGCGGCTCTCTGATGTCTGTGTTACCTCAGCGAATGCAGTGAAGATCGTGAAAGCATTGCCAAACAAGAATATTTTCTTTATTCCGGACAGGAATCTTGCCCATTTTGTGGCTTCGCAAGTGCCGGAAAAACATTTTGTTTATAATGAAGGATACTGTCCTGTCCATGAAGAGATCCAGGAACAGGAGATACGAAAAGAAAAAGAACTCCATCCTGCTGCAAAGGTTTTAACACATCCGGAATGCCCTCAGACAGTCAGAGATATGTCGGATTATATTGGCAGTACATCGGGAATTATAGCTTATGCGGCAAAGAGTGACTGCCAGGAATTTATCATTTGTACGGAAAATGGCGTCCGGTTTGAGCTTGAGCGGCAGAATCCTGATAAGCGGTTCTATTTTACCAGGACGGAGCCTGTCTGCCACGATATGAAGAAGATTACGCTTGTGAAAATCAGAGATGTTTTGAAAAATGGCGGAAACGAAATTCAAGTAACGGATGAACTTCGCAGAGAGTCGGTAGAACCTCTTGAGCGGATGTTAGAACTTGCAAAGTAATATTTGCAATGAAGGGAACTGTGAATCATACGACTGTTTTGCAGTTCTCCGGCGGAGGATAAAAAAATGGATATAAATACGGATGTTGTGATAGTAGGATGTGGAGTCGCCGGTCTGTATAGCGCGTTAAAACTTCCAAGAGATAAGCGGATTGTGATAATTACGAAATCAGATGCCGAAAGCAGTGACTCCTTCCTTGCTCAAGGTGGGATCTGTGTTCAGCGGGATGATGAGGATTACGACAGTTACTTTGAAGACACGATGAAAGCTGGGCATTATGAGAATCGGAAGGAATCGGTGGATATTATGATCCGGGGTTCCAGGGCGGTCATTGCGGATCTGGTTGAGTATGGAGTCAGATTTGAACAGGAAAACGGCGAGTTCCTATATACCAGGGAGGGAGCACATTCAAGACCCAGGATTTTGTTTCATGAAGACATTACCGGAAAAGAGATTACAAGTACGCTGCTTCGCCAAGTGCGTAAGCTGTCCAATGTGACGCTTTATGAATATACATCAATGACGGATATCATAGAAGAAGAGGGCGTATGTAAAGGTGTCTGGGTTGAGGATGTACAGGATATGATTTCCGATAAGCAGACGCAAGAACAGCCAGGGAAACAATACAAAATATATGCAAAAGATACGATTCTGGCAACGGGAGGTATTGGCGGCAATTATCAGCATTCTACGAATTATCCGCATCTGACGGGTGATGCAATCGAGATAGCAAAAGCTCACGGGATACGTCTGGAACATTTGGATTATGTGCAGATACATCCGACAACCCTCTATTCTGAAAAACCGGGCCGAAGATTCTTGATCTCGGAATCTGTGCGTGGAGAGGGAGCCGTATTGTATAATGAGAAGAAAGAACGTTTTGTGGATGAACTGCTTCCAAGGGATGTGGTTGCAAAGGCGATTTTTGAACAGATGAAAGAAGAAGGTACAGAGCATGTCTGGCTTTCCTTAGAGCCGATTCCAAGAGAAAAGATACTGAAACATTTTCCGAATATCTGCCAGCATTGTCTGGAAGAAGGGTATGACGTACTCAAGGAATGGATTCCGGTAGTGCCAGCACAGCATTATTTTATGGGCGGGATATGGGTAGATTCTGACAGTCGAACATCCATGGAGCGTCTGTATGCTGTGGGCGAGACTAGCTGTAACGGCGTCCACGGTGCAAACCGGCTGGCGAGTAATTCTCTGCTGGAAAGTCTGGTTTTTGCAGGGCGGGCTGCGCAAAAGATAATGTGTGAGTAATCGTAGAGATAATGAGAAAGGAGTACGATGGTAAATGAATAAGATTACAATGGCCTTACAGGCAGATCAATTGATATTAGAGGCGTTGAAAGAGGATATTTCCAGTGAAGATGTGACAACGAATTCGGTCATGAAAGAGGCTGTGGAAGGGGAAGTAGACCTACTCTGTAAGCAGGACGGGATTATTGCGGGACTGGAAGTATTTGAGAGGGTGTTCAAGCTTCTGGACGAAGGGACAGAGGCAGAGTTTTATTGCAAAGACGGAGATGAAGTAAAAAGCGGGCAGTTGATGGGCAAGGTAAAGGGAGATATCCGTGTACTATTATCTGGTGAGCGAGTTGCATTGAATTATCTTCAACGTATGAGCGGAATTGCGACATATACCCATTCTGTAGCATCACTGCTGGAAGGAAGCGGCACGAAGCTTCTGGATACCAGAAAAACGACGCCGAATATGCGGATTTTTGAAAAGTATGCAGTCCGTGTAGGCGGGGGATATAATCACAGATATAATCTGTCGGATGGAGTATTGTTGAAGGACAACCATATAGGAGCCGCGGGAAGTGTCAGGAAAGCAGTGCAGATGGCGAAAGAATATGCTCCTTTTGTCAGGAAGATTGAGGTAGAGGTGGAGAATCTTGACATGGTTAAGGAAGCGGTAGAGGCGGGAGCAGATATTATTATGCTGGACAATATGTCTGCTGAGGAGATGCAGGAGGCTATCCGTTTGATTGACGGGCGTGCGCAGACAGAGTGTTCCGGAAATGTGACAAAGGAGAATATCGGACGGCTGGCATCTTTGGGGGTAGACTATATTTCCAGCGGTGCGTTGACCCATTCTGCGCCAATACTGGATATTTCTTTAAAGAATCTTCATGCCCTGACATAATCGGGATAAAAGATACGGAGTATTCATATCTTGAAGGAGGAGTAGGATTATGACAGGTTCGGACAGAAGAGAGGACATCATCTTGCAGATACAGAAAAGTACATGTCCGCTATCAGGTACGAAGCTGGCAGCTCTTTATCATGTAAGCCGACAAGTGATTGTACAGGATATCGCACTGATTCGCGCTGCAGGTTATGATATTATTTCCACTAACAGGGGATATATATTGAATGCGGCAGTGTCGGCAAGCAGGGTTTTCAAAGTAAAGCATACAGATGAACAGCTTGAGGACGAACTGTGTTCGATTGTAGACCTTGGAGGAACGGTCAGAAATGTGATGGTGAACCACCGGGTATACGGTCATATAGAAGCAGAAATGAATATTGATTCCCGCAGGAAGGTTGCCGAATTTATGGAGGATATCCGCAGCGGCAAGTCCAGCCCTCTTAAAAACATTACATCCAATTATCATTACCATAAGATTTTGGCAGATAAAGAAGAAACCCTAGACTTGATTGAATGTATGCTGAGAGAGAAAGGATATTTAGTTGAGGTGGGCGGATTATCGTCCCATAAGGTATCATGTAATTAGCAGGAAAGGAGAAAGAGATATGACAGGACATAAGATTATTACCATTGGACGCCAGTTTGGAAGCGGCGGGCATGAGATTGGCAATATCCTTGCAACGAGGCTTGATATTCCGTTGTATGACAACAATTTGGTGAGGATGGCGGCTGAGAAACTGGATATCAGGGAAGAAACTGCACGGGCGGTTGATGAGACGACACTGAACAGTTTTCTTACAGGCTATGTGATTGGTCCGATGGAGTACAGAGATTCCATACGGTCGGACGAATATACACAGCCGCTTAATGAGCAAGTGTATGAATTACAGTCGGAGATTATCCGTAAGCTTTCGAGGAGGGGGCCCTGTGTGATTGTCGGAAGGTGTGCCGGTTACATCCTGAAAGACGATCCGGGCTGCCTGGATGTATTTATCTGTGCGGATCTGGATGAACGAATCAGAAGAATTGCTGGCAGATATGATATGTCTGAGAAGAAAGCGGCAGATAAGATTAAGAGGATAGACCGTGAACGAAAATATTATTATGAATCCCATACAGGGCTTGAGTGGGGCAGTGCGCTATCCCATCAGATTCTTTTGAATGCAGGAAGGCTGGGAATCGAGGGGACTGCCGATGTGCTTGAGTTGATGTATCGGGGAGAATGGAGGTAGATGATAGGAGATATTCTTGCGGATACCAGTATGGATTGTTTGAAGATGCTGCCGTACCTGTTCGTGGCATTTATTCTGATTGAGGCGTTTGAACAGTATTCCGGGACGTTTACAAAGAAGATGCTCCTTAAAGTAGGAAAAGCAGGACCATTGGCGGGAGCATTGTTTGGCTGTATTCCCCAATGCGGATTTTCCGTTATGGCGGCGAATCTGTATGCAAGAAGAATTATTTCGGTGGGGACACTCTTGTCTGTCTTTATCGCAACCTCTGATGAGTCGATACTGATTATGATGGGGAATCCGGATGCAATGGCAGCCATAATTCCCCTCTTGGCGGCGAAGTTGGGAATAGCAGTTGTTGCCGGATATCTGGCAGACCTCATTTTAGTAAAAAAGACATTAACGCCAAAGTATAGTGTAAATCTCGTGAAATGGGATGACGGCAGCGAGGAAAAAGGGATTGTGAAATCAGCGTGGAATCACACGGCTAAGATGTTCGTTTATCTCTTTTTCTTCACCGGTGTATTGAATCTCGGTGTAGAGTTTTTTGGAATGGAACGGATTTCGTCATTTCTTTTGGGGGATACTATATTTCAGCCTGTATTTGCTGCTGTGATTGGATTGATTCCCAATTGTGCTGCTTCGGTTATTCTGACCCAGCTATATCTTAGCGGAGCGATATCATTTGCATCGGTAATCGCAGGATTGTGTACAGGTGCGGGAGTCGGCTTGGCGATATTGTGCAAGGTCAATCAAGACAGACGGGAGAATCTAAAAGTAATTGGATTTTTATTTGCGATTGCTGTAACAGCAGGTCTGTTTCTGGAGTTTCTTATGTGAAAAGTGTACGAAAACTGCATGAATCCACGATTCTGATTGCATTTCTGTAAGAATGTGTTATAATATTCACGACTCGGTGACGAGGCTTAGGAGAAATAGGAGGAATTAAAATGGCTACAACAAATGCAGGAACTACGAAAACCAAAGCTGGAAAAAAGACTGGAGAGGAGAATGTGAAGGAGACTCCGGTTATGACCAGTCAGGAAGATACAGTTAAGCCTGAAGCAGAGAAAGCAGAATCAGCACAGAAGCCAGTGAAAGCTGCAGCGAAGTCGGTTGAGGCTGTTGCAGAGAAGAAAGAAGAGACGAAAGCGCCTGAGAAGAAGACACCTGAGAAGAAGACATCCACAAGAACGGCAGCGAAGAAGACGACAACGAAGAAGGAAGCAGCGCCGAAGAAAGAGACGACAGCGAAGAAAGCAACGACGAAAAAAGAGACAGTGAAGAAAGAGACAACAGTAAAGAAGACAGCATCCAAAAAAGAGATCAAAGTCAATGCGATTGTCGAACACTATGGAAGGCAGATTAGCGAGCAGGATATCATCGCCAATGTCAAGAGGGCATGGACGAATTCCGGTAAAAACGAGAAGGATATCAAGTCAATAGAATTATATATTAAGCCTGAGGAGAACGCCGTTTATTATGTTGTGAATGGAACGGAGACAGGGGCAGTTGGGTTGTACGAATAGGGATGGAAAAGACTGTTGCATGGGGGTGCGGCAGTTTTTTTGGATATGTCGGTTATAAGTTTGCCAAAGGAGACGAATGATATGTATCAGATGGGAATAAATTTGCCTGGGATATCTGACGGACAGGCGGATATGGTATTATTAAAGATCATGCAGATGGCCATGGTAATACAGATTGTTATGGTGGCTGTCGGCGTTCTGGTCTGTTTCTTTGGATTGAAGCTAGTGAGAGTCCTGTCCGTATTTGCGGGGCTTTTGATTGGCTGCGGGATTGGTGCGGCGGCCGCATTCGGCCTTGGATTCTCCGGAACGATGATACCGGTCATGATCTTGCTCTGTACGGTCGTCATGGCTGTGCTGTGCGGCGGGATACGAAGGCTTGGCATCTTTTTCGTGGTTTTGCTGCAGACCTTGGGTATTGCCGCATCTCTGTTCCTGCCGGGAGCGAAAGATTTAACACAGGTACTTCTGGTGTTGGGAATTGGAGCGGCAGCGGCGCTTTTGTTAGCAGTACTGGCTGTGATGAAACCAGAATTAGTGGTAGTCGTTGTGACAGGAATCTCCGGCGGATTGTCGGCGGGGACTGCGGCAGCAGCGTTGATTGGAATTTCAGGCAATATGTGGGCAGGGTATGGAATCAGTGCGTTAGCAGCATTGGTTGGAATCTGGGTACAGTTCATGATGCAGTCCCGTAAGATTGGTAAGAATGAGAGAGTATATGCACAGCGGATGAAAGGTCAGGTCTCCAGGGAGTCCGAAGTTGAGAAAGCCCGGAAGATACTGGAGGAGGAAGACGAGGAAGAAGAAGGAAGCCACAGGAAAGGCACGGGGAAAAGCAAAGCTGGCCGCAGTATTGACGGAGAAGATGACGAAGACGATGATATCACGATTATCAGTGAAGAATTGTAGGGAATTTCAACCATACATGTCCGGTCTGGTTGTATTTTAGGGCAGATGTGATATAATAGTGAATATATCAGATTCCGAGAAATATGAATGAAGGAGGCCTTAGTGTATGAAGATTGATATGCATTGTCATGTTAAAGAGGGCTCTATCGACAGTAAAGTAGGTCTGGATGAATATATCACAAAGCTGAAAGAACATGGGTTTGAAGGAATGTTGATCACGGATCACGATACTTACAAAGGATACCGCCATTGGAAATATCATATGAAAGGGAAGGTTCACGAGGATTTTGTCGTACTCAAGGGGATTGAATATGATACCTGTGATGCAGGACATATCATCTGCATCATGCCGGAAGGTGTCAAGATGCGCCTGTTGGAGTTAAGAGGTCTGCCGGTAAGCGCATTGATTGATTTTGTGCATCGGCACGGCGGGATTCTTGGCCCTGCACATCCTTGCGGGGAGAAGTATTTAAGTTTTACGAACACAAAGAAATTCTATAAATCCCCGGAGATTATCAAGAGATTTGATTTCATTGAAGCATTTAATGCATGTGAGCCGGAAGAATCCAACAGGGAAGCGATGAAGCTTACGATGAAGTATAAGAAGCCGGGAATCGGAGGCAGCGATGCACATAAGCTGGACTGTGTCTCTCTGGCATATACGGAGCTGCCGGAGAGGATTACCTGTGAGACGGAATTGATTTCCCTGATACGCAGGAAGGCGCCTATTGGGGTAGGCGGCACGATTTACGGGAAGACGACGAAGGATAAGATAGGGAAGGTTAATAAGCTTCTGGTGTATTCCTTCTGGTTCTATAATAAGGGCGGAGAGCTTCTGAAGCGTCATAAAAGAAAGTTAAAAGGGGAGATTGAGAATCCCGTCGATCCAATCGACCCGATAGAGATTCCGTATCTGAAAATGCAAGAGAAGATTTGACGGTATGGTGCGAAAAACAGAAGTTAGTGAGGATGGATTTCATATGTTAAGGGGATGCCGCAATTTTGTGGCATCCCCTTTGCATTTGGTCTAGTGTACTGACATTTAGAAACATAACCCAATATGGTATACAATCACGCTCATTCCCCACGCAACCAATATCTGGAAGCACAAGATTCCAACCGTCTGTTTCCAACTCTTTAATTCTCTGTGAATTGTGGCAATCGTCGCAGTGCAGGGAACATACAGCAGACAGAATACCATCAATGCGTATGCATTTGCCGCGCCAAAGCCCAGGGAGCCAAGGGTGGCTACCATAGCGTCCATACCGCCCGCCGTGGTGACGTTCTGGATACCGAACAATACACTGCAGCTTGACACTACGACTTCCTTTGCGGCAATCCCGGCAATCAGTGCGACAATGATCTGCCAGTACCCAAGCCCGGCAGGCCGGAACAGCGGAACGATTGCCTTCCCCGCTAGAGAGCCAAAGCTCTGGGAGATTTCAGTCACATATCCGTGAGGACCGAAATTCAGGAGCGCCCACATGATGACGGAGGCAACGAAGATAACGGTTCCGGCTTTGGTCAGATAGTCTTTGATTTTTTCCCACACATAGATAAAAATGGTCCGGGCATTGGGCGACTTATACTCTGGCAGTTCAATTAGGAGCGCATGCTCCGCCTTGCTCCCGTCAATCTTGGACAATATGTATGCGGTCGTGATAGCCACCACGATTCCCAAAAGGTACATAGAGTAACAGACCAGCATGGCATATTTCCCAAAAAACATGGAGGAAAACAAGACGTAGATGGGAAGCCTTGCGCTACAGGACATAAACGGAGTGACCAGTATGGTCTTGAACCGGTCTTTGGGGTGTTCCAATGCCCGGGACGCCATGATTGCCGGGACAGAGCATCCAAACCCAAGAAGCAGCGGGAGGAACGCGCGCCCGGAAAGTCCCAGACGGCTCATGATGTCATCCATCACGAAAGCCACCCTTGCCATATACCCGCTGTCCTCCAGCAAGGCAAGGGCCAGGAAGAGGATGAAGATATTGGGCAGGAAGGTCAGGATTCCGCCGACGCCGGAGATAATCCCGTCAACAATCAGCGACTTTAGCATAGGGCTGACACTGATTGCGGCCAGGCCTTCAGAAGTCAGCCTGGAAATCTGTTCCAGAGCAATCTCGAAATATCCTTTCAGCCAGTCGCCGATCGTAAATGTCAGGAAGAATACCAGCGCCATGATTCCAAGAAAAATGGGCAGCCCGAACCATCGGTGAGTGAGCAGCCGGTCAATCCTGTCCGTGGATTCTTCCTTTGCGGACTTATTTACCAGAATCTCGTCAATGACCTCTTCAATAAAATCGTATTTCTGGTTGATGATATCCTTTTCATAGCTGCGGTCAATCACATCCTGTAGGTCCAGAGGATGATGTTCTGTCACCTGCTGGTCCATCTCCAGCAGTTTGATGGCGTGCCATCTCTGATTGCGGATATCCGGATATTTTTCCCCAAGCTCTCCCATGATTATGTCGATCTTGTCTTCAATCTCGTCTTCGTACACCATGGCGTACTCTTCGTGATGGTTGTGCATATGGGAAGAGGTTTTTCCTGTGTGGTGGTGGATGAACGGTCCTTGCTTGGCATACTGGCTGTGGTGGGCAACGGCATGCATAAGGATAGAAAGCCCTGTCTTCTTACGGGCAGACACCGGAATCGCCGGTACTCCCAGCATCTCCGGAAGGCGGTGGAGGTCAATCTCCATGCCACGTTCTTCCACGATGTCCATCATATTCAACGCCAGTACAACCGGTTTGCCAAGTTCGATAAGCTGCAGCGTAAGATATAGGTTGCGTTCTAAGCAGGATGCGTCGATGACGTCCACAATGACATCCACTTCATCGCTCATAATACATTCCCGGGAGACAGTTTCTTCCATTGTATAGGAAGTCAGGCTGTATATGCCCGGAAGGTCAATTAACTTGAACTCCTGGCCTTCGTAGACAGCCTTCCCCTCCTTCTTCTCCACTGTAACGCCCGGCCAGTTCGCCACCTTTAGGTTTGCGCCGGTAAATGCATTGAAAAGCGTGGTCTTCCCGCAATTCGGATTGCCGATGAATCCGACATTGATGGTCTTGCTCATGATTGCCGCACCTCCGTAACTGTAATGTTATCTGCGATCCGCCTGCCAAGTGCAAAGCGGGTGCCACGGAATTTTGCCGTGAGGGAGCCTTTCTTATCATTATTCAGTACGGTAATCAGAGAGCCTTCCGTGAGTCCTAGGGCCTCTAAGCGGCGTTCTAACTGTAGTTCCATACTAATCGACTCGACTCGGTAAGTCAGAAGGTTTTTTCCTTGTTTGAGTGTCATATGTATTTCCCCTTGTAAATGTTATTGATTCTTATTCTCTATTACATTTCTATCATAACACCATTTGACGAAGATGGCAATGTGAAGTATACTGTTATTTGTGAGAGAAAAGAATCATGGAATACCGGAGGAAGAAGATGCAGATATACTATTTTATTTTATACTTTTTTATATATGGATTCATCGGATGGTGTACGGAGGTGGCGTATGCCACAGTCAAACAGAAGAAGTTTGTGAATCGCGGCTTTTTGAACGGCCCTATCTGCCCGGTCTACGGGGTGGGAATCGGTATGGTGGTGATGCTGTTAGAGCCGATGAACGGGACGCTTGTGTCCCTTTACGTCGTGTCTACCGTGCTGGTGACGACGATTGAAGGCTTGACAGGCTATCTGATGGATAAGCTGTTCCATCATAAATGGTGGGATTACTCGAACCAGCCCTTGAATATCGGCGGGTATGTCTGCCTTCTGTTTTCCCTGGCATGGGGAGTCGCCTGTGTGCTCATCGTACGGGTCATCCACCCGTTTATCTATAAAGCAGCTGTCATGATACCTGTCACTGTGGGCATCGTGATTGCGGCGGTGCTTGGGACCGCGCTTTTTGCAGATCTTTATGTGACAACGGCTGAGATCCTTAAATTGAATAAAAAACTGGATGCCATGGAGAAGATTTCAGCGGAGCTTAGAGAATTATCAGATATGATCGGGGTCAATATCCATGAGAGCGTGATGGAGACGATGGAGTTCTCGGAGGAAACGAAAAAGCAGTTAGACTCGGCAGTGTCGGAGCTTAGAGAGAAGCTGGATACCGTTGCAGAGGAGCAGAAAGACCATCTGGAGGAACGGATCGACAGGGTGGAAGAAAAGATTGGGGCGAAGCTGTATCCGCAAGAGCAGAAGGCGCCCCTGAGCGAACTGCGGAACAAATATTCGGAGCTGAAAGGGAAATATATGGAACTTGCGGGACGCAGTACACTCGTCACCAGACGTTTGATCGATGCATTCCCGAAGATGGAATCCCGGCTCCATAAAGAGGTCTTTAACGAGATGAGGAATCGTATCTGGCGAAGATGAAAGACTTTGCCGGCATGCCCTTTGGATATTACTTTAGGATAATGAGAATCCTTGTCAGAGAATGATATCTGTGGTAGAATACCACGTATGGAAAAATAAGAGAACAGGAGGGTGTCAAGATGGGAATGACAATGACGCAGAAGATTTTAGCTGCACATGCCGGCCTTGAGTCTGTCGTGGCAGGGCAGTTAATCGAAGCGAAGCTTGACGTAGTTATGGCAAATGATATTACAGGTCCGATGGCGCTGCCAATCTTTAAGGAGATGGCAGACCAAGTGTTTGATAAGGATAAGGTAGTCCTGGTGCCGGATCATTTTACCCCGAATAAAGATATCAAATCAGCGGAGAACTCCAAGTCTATCCGTGAATTTGCAAGGGAGCAGGGACTTACCTGGTACTTTGAGCAGGGAAAATCCGGCGTGGAGCATGCAATCCTTCCGGAGGCGGGCGTGGTTGTAGGCGGTGAGTGTATCATCGGGGCGGACTCGCATACTTGTACATACGGTGCGCTTGGCGCATTTTCCACAGGCGTCGGCACGACGGATATTGCGACGGGAATGGCGACGGGAGAGCTTTGGTTCAAGGTTCCAAGCGCGATTCGGTTCGTATTGACGGGAAAGCCGGGGGCATATGTCAGCGGCAAGGATATTATCATCCATATCATCGGAAAGATTGGCGTGGATGGGGCATTATATAAATCCATGGAGTTCACGGGGGACGGCATTGCAAACCTGTCTATGGACGATCGTTTTACCATGGCGAATATGGCAATCGAGGCAGGAGCCAAGAATGGAATCTTCCCTGTGGATGAGCAGGCTAAGGCATATATGGAGGAACACTCCAAGAAGGAATATAAGATTTATGAGGCAGATGCAGACGCCGAGTATGACGAAGTGGTAGAGATTGATTTAGCGCAAGTCCGTCCGACAGTGGCGTTCCCGCATCTTCCGGGAAATGCGAAGACCATCGACGAGATTGAGGCCATGGAGCCAATTAAGATTAACCAGGTGGTAATCGGCTCCTGTACCAACGGGCGCATGGAGGATATGCGCAAGGCGGCGGCTGTCTTAAAGGGACAGACCGTGCATCAGGATGTGCGGGTAATGGTCATCCCGGCGACTCAGAAGATTTATAAACAGTGTATTGCAGAAGGGCTTCTGGATATCTTCGTGGACGCGGGCTGCGCCGTGAATACGCCGAGCTGCGGGCCGTGCATGGGCGGACATATGGGAGTCATGGCGGCAGGAGAGAAATGTGTATCCACGACGAACCGGAATTTTGTAGGCCGTATGGGACATGTGGACTCCCTGATTTATCTTGCGTCGCCGGAGGTAGCGGCGGCAAGCGCAATCGCGGGATACATTGCGAATCCGGAGAAAGTAGGTGGCAGATAATGAGAGCGACAGGACATGTATTTAAGTATGGAGATAATGTGGATACGGATGTAATCATCCCGGCAAGGTATCTGAATTCATTTGACGCCCAGGAGTTGGCGAGCCATGCGATGGCGGATATCGACCCAGAGTTCGTTGAGAAGGTAAAACCGGGAGATTTGATTGTGGCGAACAAGAATTTTGGCTGCGGGTCTTCCAGGGAGCATGCCCCACTGTGTTTGAAGACTGCCGGGGTGAGCTGCGTGATTGCGGAGACATTTGCCAGAATCTTCTATCGGAATGCAATCAATATTGGCCTTCCGATTATTGAATGCCCGGAGGCGGCGAAGGGAATTGAAGCCGGAGACGAGGTCGAGGTGGATTTTGACAGCGGCAAGATTTACAACCGCACAAAAGGAACCGAGTTCCAGGGACAGCCGTTCCCGGAATTCATGCAGAAATTGATTGCGGCAGGCGGGCTTGTAAGGTATACCCAAAGGGCACACCGTAATACATGCCCCTAACGTGGCGGGTGGACTCCGTCCAATAAGGTATACCCAAAGGGCACACCGTAATACATGCCCCTAACGTGGCGGGTGGACTCCGTCCAATAAGGTATACCCAAAGGGCACACCAACAGTAATCAGTAGGAGAAAAAGATGAGTCTGTATTATAAAAGTACAAGGAATTCAGAATTAAAGATCAGTGCGTCAGAGGCAATCCTAAAAGGGCTTGCCCCTGACGGCGGGCTGTTTGTACCCGAGAAGCTGCCGGTACTTGACGTGTCCATGGCGGCATTAAAGAATATGACATATCAGGAGACGGCATACGCCGTAATGAAACAGTTCCTTACGGATTTCACGGAAGAGGAATTGAAAGACTGTATTGACAAGGCATATGACGGGAAGTTTGACACGGAGGAGATTGCGCCCCTTGCGAAGGTAGGAGGAGACACCTATTTTCTGGAACTGTTCCATGGAGCTACGATTGCATTCAAGGACATGGCGCTTTCCATCCTGCCTCATCTCATGACAACGGCTGCAAAGAAGAACCACGTGGAAAATGAAATCGTAATCCTGACGGCAACCTCCGGGGATACCGGGAAGGCGGCGCTGGCTGGATTTGCAGATGTGGAAGGCGCCCGGATTATTGTATTCTATCCTAAGAACGGCGTCAGTAAAGTCCAGGAACTCCAGATGACGACCCAGAAAGGGAGCAACGTAGAGGTTTGTGCCATCCACGGGAATTTTGACGACGCCCAGAGCGGAGTGAAGGCGATTTTTGAAGACCAGGAGCTTGCGAAGGAACTAGAAGAGAAGGGATATCAGTTCTCATCTGCGAACTCCATCAACATCGGGCGTCTTGTTCCGCAGGTCGCTTATTATGTCTATGCTTATGCTAAGTTGTTGGCAAATGAAGAGATTGGGGAAGGGGAAGAAATCAACGTAGCGGTTCCCACCGGGAATTTTGGCAATATCCTTGCGGCTTATTATGCTAAGAGGATGGGCGTGCCAATCGGTAAGCTCATCTGCGCCTCCAATGAGAACAAGGTGCTGTTCGATTTCTTTGGTACAGGCACGTATGACCGGAACCGTGGGTTTGTGCTGACGTCTTCTCCGTCTATGGACATTTTGGTTTCAAGTAACCTTGAGCGGCTGATTTACCTGATTACAGGGGAAGATGACCGGAAGACGAAAGAACTGATGGGCGGGCTTACCGGAGACGGAAACTATACCATCACGGAGGAGATGGCAAAGAAACTGAGTGATTTTGAGGCGGGATTTGCCACAGAGGAAGATACGGCGGAATGCATCAGGCACATTTACGAGGAGACAGGGTATGTGCTGGATACCCACACGGCGGTAGCGGCATATGTGTGCAGGCAGTACCGGGATAAGAGCGGCGACGGAAGGAAATGTGTGGTCGCGTCTACGGCGAGCCCGTATAAATTTGCCAAGAGCGTTATGACGGCGATTGACGGTAAATATAAGGCAATGGACGACCTTGCCCTGCTCAGGGAGCTTAAAACGGTATCCGGCGTTGAGATGCCTCAGGCAATTAAGGACATTCTGGATGCAAAGGTACTGCATACCCTGGAATGTGACGCGGATAAGATGAAGGAAACGGTAAAAGCATTCTTAATGTGTGAAAATTAGTTGGAATAATTGTTGAAAAACGTGGGATAATAGAGTATAATAATCCTTAGGAAACCTGGGGTGCTCGATAATCTTGTAATTTTGAACCTACAAAACTTTAAACGGGACTCCTATATCTCCGTAATATGCCAGGCCTCCAAGTTATGCAGTGGAAGGCAGAAAAGCGGATGCGGACACCCACCTAGCATTAGGCTAGGAGTCAAAATACAGGAACCGGCATTTTGGGGGAGCTACAAATGATAAAAGGCAGTCTTTATGGCTGTCTTTTTTTATGCGCAGACCCGTGCAGAGGAAATATGCCGCTGGGACGGCGCACGGGCCGCGCGGCGAGTAGGGAAGATGGCTCTTCCCTACTCGATTGCGCAGACCCGTGCAGAGGAAATATGCCGCTGAGGCGGACTAAGTTATTCCGCGGTCATCCCGCGAAAAAGGAGGTTACTTCAAGATGAGATTTGTAATTCAGAGAGTTTTGGAAAGTGAGGTAAAGGCAGACGGGGAAGTCCTTGGCAGGATTGGAAAGGGATTCATGGTCTTAGTGGGCGTCTGTGATTCGGACACGAAGGAGATTGCGGATAAGATGGTGAAGAAGATGCTGGGACTTCGTATCTTTGAGGATGAGCAGGGGAAGACAAACCTGTCTCTTGATACGGTAGGAGGCGAGCTATTGCTGGTTTCACAGTTTACACTGTATGCGAACTGTAAGAAAGGGAACCGCCCCAGCTTCATAGAGGCGGGTGCGCCGGACATGGCGGAAGAGATGTATGAGTATATTATTGCAAAATGCAAAGAGCAGGTTTCCGTGGTAGAGCGGGGGCGGTTCGGAGCAGATATGAAGGTCAGTTTGATTAACGACGGCCCCTTTACGATTATTCTTGATTCCGAAACATTGTAACCGGTGGATCGTCCGGGACACATAGAGATTTATTTGGAAAATGATCTTTCTATGCCGCTGTATGGGTGATTCCCTGTACGGCGGTTTTATAAATAATTTTATTCATTAATCTAATTAATTTTTTCTAAAATTTCCCATAATAAATGTTAAAAAAGCATAAATGTGTTGACATATCTGGAAAAAATGACTAATCTAAATGTTAGAAAACTAATTATATTGCATTTGCTTGCAGGGTAAAAAGGAGGGTGAACATGAAGAATACAGAGGATGCGTCCGCATTTATCGTGATGCATCAGTTAATGCATTTGAGCAGATACCATGCGGTCTTGCGGATGGAGGATATGGAGCTGAACCCGAGCCAGGCAGGGATTCTGTTTATTCTTAACAGCCATGGGCGGCTTTCCCAGCGGCAGCTTGCACAGAAGATTGGAATCACGCCGCCGTCCATGACCGTGACATTGAGGAAGTTAGAGGAGCTTGGGTTTATTCACAAGGAGCCGGATGAGAAAGACCAGAGAATCATCCGCATCCGCCTGTCAGAGGCGGGGAAAGAATGCATTGAGAAATTAAAATCTATTATGGATGAGATGGAAGAAATCCTGTATCAGGGGTTTTCTGTGGAGGAGAAACTGCTGTTTCGGCGGCTGCTTCTTGCGATGCGTGAAAATCTGCTGAATTCCAAGGATTTTAAGGGGATGGATTTTAAAGCGATTATTGAGAAGACAGCGCCGCCTATGCGGCATGATTTTTGATTCTGGCAATTTTTAGGAAAGGAAAGGTGAGATATGGGAAAGTTATTCAAATTTTTAAGGCCATTTGCCGGTTCAGTCATAGCGATTTTCTGCGTATTGATGGTGCAGGCGTACTGCGATTTATCCTTGCCCACATATACATCGGATATTGTCAATGTAGGGATACAGCAGAAAGGAATTGACGAAAAGGTTCCCTATGTAATCAGTGAGGAAGATTTTAATCATTTATTGTTGTTCGTGCCTTCAAAGAGGCAGGAAACGGTGAGGGAGGCTTATGAGCCAGGCTCTGGCTCTTCCGGATTATATGCTTATGATAGGAATATCTCTGGGGAAAGCGGTCCAGAGGGAAATGTGATGGAGCTTTCTAAGGATATCAGGGAAGATGGAGAGAAAATGGAAGAACTCTCGGAGATTCTTGGCAAGCCTATGCTTCTGTGCGCCGGGTTTGATTCCGGCAGTGAATCCACGGCGGAGATGGAGCGCCAGATGAAGGAGCAGATGGATGGCTCTCAGCGCGATTCCCTTGTTGCAGAGATTGAAGAGCAGTTTTCCGCCATGCCAGAAACCATGGTAGAGCAGTCCGCCGCAATCTATATTCAAAATGCTTACGAGAAAATAGGAGTTGATACCGACCGGATCGAAACGCGCTATATCCTCCGGACAGGAGGGAAGATGCTTGCCTTGGCGGCATTGGGAATGCTTGCCAGTATTATCGTAGGCCTGATGGCGTCCCGCGTAGGCGCGAAGGTCGGGCGGGGACTGAGAAAGGATGTATTCCGCAAGGTAGTGGGATTCTCCAACGGCGAGTTTGATAAATTTTCCACGGCCTCCCTGATTACCCGAAGCACCAACGATATCCAGCAGATTCAGTTATTGACGGTGATGATTCTCAGGATGGTATTGTATGCGCCGATTATGGCGGCGGGAGGAATCTTCAAAGTGTTCCGTACCAATGTGGATATGTCGTGGATTATCGCGCTTGCAGTCGCGCTGATTGTCATGGTCGTTGTCGTCCTGTTCGCCGTGGTAATGCCAAAGTTTAAGATTGTACAGAGTATGGTAGACCGACTGAATCTGGTCAGCCGCGAGATACTGACGGGGCTTCAGGTCATTCGTGCGTTCAGTACGGAAAAGTACGAGGAGAAGCGTTTTGACGGCGCAAATAAGGATCTGACGAAGACCAACCTGTTCGTGAACCGCGCCATGACCTTTATGATGCCCTTCATGATGCTGATTATGAATGGCATTGCCGTACTGATTGTATGGGTGGGAGGACACAGCATCAACGACGGAAGCATGCAGGTGGGGGATATGATGGCATTTATCCAGTACACCATGCAGATTATCATGTCCTTCCTCATGATTTGTATGATATCCGTCATGCTGCCAAGGGCGGCTGTTTCGGCAGACCGTGTGGATGAAATCCTGACCAGCAGCACATTGATCCATGACCCTGATAATCCGGTTCATTTTGGGGAAAATGGTAACGGAGAGGTAAGGTTTGACCATGTTTCCTTCCGTTATCCCGGGGCCAAGGAGGATGTGCTGCATGACATCTCATTTACGGCGGAACCGGGAATGACCACGGCTCTGATTGGAAGTACGGGAAGCGGCAAATCCACTTTGGTCAATCTGCTCCCGCGCTTCTACGATGTCACAGAAGGGAAGATTACCATTGACGGCGTGGACATCCGGGATATTTCCCAGAGAGAGCTAAGGGAGAGGCTTGGTTATGTGCCCCAGAAGGGCGTCCTGTTCTCCGGTGATATCGCATCCAACATCCTGTACGGGAATCCAGAGGGGAGTGAGGAGGAGATGCGTAAGGCTGCAGAAATTGCCCAGGCGTCAGAGTTCATCGAGGAGAAACAGAAAAAGTACCAAAGCCCTATTGCGCAGGGAGGCTCCAACGTATCAGGCGGGCAGAAGCAGAGGTTATCCATTGCGAGAGCCATTGCGAAACATCCGGATGTGTATATTTTCGACGACAGTTTCTCGGCTCTTGACTATAAGACGGATGTAAAGCTTAGGAACGCGCTGAAGGAAAAGACAGCAAAGAGTACGGTACTGATTGTCGCACAGCGAATCAGCACGATTCTTCATGCGGAGCAGATTCTTGTGCTGGACGACGGAAAGATTGTGGGCAAGGGGACGCACAGGGAGCTTTTGAAGACTTGCGAGGAATATTATCAGATTGCATCGTCACAGCTATCCGAGAAGGAGCTGGAAAACGACATGAAGGAGGTGGGCTGATATGGCGAGACGAGGTATGGGACACAGAGGACCGGGTATGGGACATGGCGGACATGGTATGCCGGGAGAGAAGGCAAAGGATTTCAAAGGTACGATGAAGAAACTCATGTCGTATCTTGGAATGTATAAGATTCCATTTCTATTTGTAGCCATATTTGCCATAGGAAGTACCATATTTAATATATTGGGACCGAAGATTTTGGGGAAGGCTACGACGGAGATTTTTAACGGATTAGTAGGAAAGATTTCAGGCGGAGCGGGAATTGATTTTGACAAGATTGGCAGAATCCTGATTCTGCTCATGGGGCTGTATGTGTGCAGCGCGTTATTTTCATTTATCCAAGGTTATATTATGACCGGTGTTTCCCAGAAATTGACCTATCGGATGCGCAAGGAGATTTCGGAGAAGATTAACCGTCTTCCTATGAACTATTTCGACAGGCAGCCCCATGGGGAGGTCCTGTCGCGGATTACCAATGATGTGGATACGCTGAGCCAGAGTTTGAACCAGAGTGCGACGCAGCTCATTACTTCCGTGACGACGATTATCGGCGTGCTTGTGATGATGCTGAGCATCAGCCCGCTTATGACGCTGATTGCGCTGTTGATACTTCCGGTTTCCGTGGGGTTGATTTCCGTAATCGTGAAGCGTTCCCAGAAATATTTCAAGAACCAGCAGGAGTATCTTGGTCATGTGAACGGACAAGTGGAGGAAGTCTACGGCGGACACAACATCGTGAAGGCGTTTAATAAAGAAACAGACGTGATTGCGGAGTTTGACAGGGATAACGATATCCTGTATGAGTCGGCGTGGAAGTCGCAGTTCTTGTCCGGAATGATGATGCCGATTATGCAGTTTGTAGGAAATCTGGGTTATGTGGCTGTGGTAATCCTTGGAGGATGGCTTGCCATAAAGGATGTGATTGAGGTGGGGGATATCCAGTCCTTTATCCAGTATGTGCGGAATTTCACCCAGCCAATCCAGCAGGTCGCCCAGGTGGCGAACATGCTCCAGTCTACGGCGGCAGCTTCTGAGCGGGTGTTTGAATTCTTAGAGGAAGAGGAGGAAGACCAGACTGTGCCGGATGCGGTTTCCATCAAGGGACTGGAAGGCCGCGTTGAGTTTGAACATGTACGGTTTGGATACAATCCGGAGCATACCATTATCCATGACTTCAGCGCTAAGGTGGAGCCAGGGCAGAAGATTGCCATCGTCGGGCCTACCGGGGCGGGAAAGACGACCATGGTGAAGCTGGTCATGCGTTTCTATGACGTAAACAGCGGCTCTATTAAGGTTGACGGGCATGATATCCGGGATTTCAACCGGAGCGAGCTTAGGGAAATGTTCGGGATGGTATTACAGGATACGTGGCTGTTTAAGGGGAGTATTGAGGACAATATCCGTTATGGGAAGCTTGACGCAACCCACGAAGAAGTGGTGGAGGCGGCAAAGGCGGCTTATGTAGACCGGTTTGTGCAGACACTTCCAGGCGGTTACGAGATGGAGCTGAATGAGGAGGCGAACAATGTTTCTCAGGGGCAGAAGCAGTTGTTGACCATTGCGCGGGCGATTCTTGCAGACCCGAAGATTTTGATTCTGGATGAAGCCACCAGTTCAGTAGATACCCGTACCGAGGTAAGGATACAGAAGGCGATGGATAACCTGATGCGGGGGAGGACCAGTTTTATTATCGCCCACAGGCTGTCTACGATTCGGGATGCAGACTTGATTCTGGTGATGAAGGACGGGGATATCATCGAGCAGGGGAACCATGAAGAACTGCTGAATAAGGGAGGGTTCTATGCTGAGCTTTACAATTCGCAGTTTGAGAGGAGTGCGTAAGGTATATAGTCTGTAAAGGATATCCTACTTGATTATTTCAAAACTTATTAGTCTATGGTTTGTCATGGGCTTGTTGCGTAAGTAATGCTGAAAAGTACCCTTTACAAATCATGGACTGATAAGTAAATTTTCAAAGGCAGAAAAGAAATGACAATGCTTATAACAGTATGATATAATGTGTATAGAGGTGAAGTGGAAAATGTAGGAGGAATTATTAAATGAGATATGATTAGTGAAAAAGATGGATATTTAATTCGGCTTGCTAAAGATGAAGATGTAGAAAATTATTAACACTAAAATTAATGCCCTTACCATACGACAGAGAGAGGAAAGGGAATTGGAACTTGGGCAATAATAGAAGTAACTCGTGATTTTGCTTTTCAAGGTGGCTTGGGCATATGGATGAATAATTATCTGCTGTGGCTATCTCTATTGCTCTTACATTAAATAAAATATACGCACAGGACAGTATAAGATGTGTATTTATTGATGATCCGATTCAGACTATGGACGAACTGAATGTTGCATCTTTTTGTGAAGTTTTAAGGACAGATTTTAAAGAATACCAGTTTATTTTGTCTACGCATGAAGAAGATTTTTCAGATTATATTCGATATAAGTTTGAAAAATATGGTCTGCAAAACCGAACAATAGATGTTCAGGATCTGTAAAGGGAGTTTGACGAGGAAAGAAGGTGTAGGATATGAAGAGAGAAGAATATATATCTGATGAGACAGTTATCAAGCGTGCGAATGCGGCAGTAAGAATTGAGTTAGAGAAGAACAGAGCATTAGGAATTCCAACGGTTATATATGACAGGGAAAGCCAAATCATATATCGGGAAAATGAGGATGGAACCCGAACGGAAGTAGGAAAAAGGATGAGAAAGGAGCGTTACGGTGAACGAGTTTCAAAAGAAGCCTGAAATCGTTGTTTTCGCAGGTCCGAACGGTTCTGGTAAGAGTACGTATACACAATTGCTAAAACCTCCAATAGACTATATAAATGCAGATGAAATTAAGAAATACTTAAAGTGTTCCGATTTAGAAGCTGCACAATTGGCCGAAAAACAGCGGGAAGAGCATATGGAGCAGATGAGGGAATTTTGCTTTGAAACGGTGCTGTCAACAGAGCGGAATTTAAAATTGTTAGAAAGGGCAAAGGAAAAAGGGTATTTTATACGCTGCTATTATATTCTTACAGCAGATCCAATGATCAATGTATGGCGTTTGAAGGCAAGAGTAGAATCTGGCGGGCATGATGTACCGACTGGTATTTTGGGGATATCTGTGCTTTGACAGGTGTTTCTGATATGCAAAAGAAAAATCTGAATTGAGTAGAACTATAAATTTGGGTATTGCAAAAGAGATTTCAGAAGCATCCGCACAATTTTTTTGTTCTTCCGTTTTTACGTCTTGATGAATCCATATGAAATGAATAAAATTGTATAAGATGTGCTGTTTCAAGGCAATTTGCCTGCCTTTGTTACTGTTTGAATATTTTGCATAAAATGCTGAAAGCCCGTCAAGGCAAAAATTTTGTCCTTTACAAGCTTTCGGCATTTTTATTCAATTTTTAAATCCATAATTTGCTCAATCGGTTCAAGTTGATTCGCTTTGTACGCCGTATGGGCTTTTGCCCGTTTTACTTTTAGAACTTCCGGTGTTGTTTCAGCCTCCGTAAGAGTCATCCTGCGCTCTTGCAATGCAAAACGGCTGCTTTGCGCAGATTCATCAAATGTAACGTCTTTCGTTTCATCATCTGAAATCGCTTCATTTTTCTCCGTTTCAATAGTGTTTTCTGCGGGAACTTCGGTTTTTGCTTCGGTGTCTTTCGCTTCTTTGAGAGCTTTCTCGGCCTCAAGTTTTTCTGCCTCTGTGGGAAGTTGGGAATACTTACCGCTTTTGATAAAAGCGCTTATAGTTTCTTCCAAAGCCATATTTTTCTGGAGTTCCTGCCAGATGATGCCAAGCTTTGCGCTCTCAGGGATAGCGGGATTACTCTTAACACTATTCACTACGCTTAGGGAAGCAGCCGTACGATTCATCCGAATGCGTTGGACGTCTTCCTTTGTCTCACATCTCTTTAGTTCTTCCTCATAACTTTTCTGTTCTTCTTCAATCGCTTTCGCTTTCTGATAGGTCTGAGGATCATTCTTTTGGAGATACTGCATCTCCTCTTGCGTCAGCTTCTTGCCGGTTGCCAGCTTCGCCCTGATCTCTGAAGAAATCTTGGATGAGCCGTCTGCCTGTGCCCTTCGGATCTCTTCTGCCTGCCGTGCAATTGGATCAGTCAGCTTTGTGCTTCCATCAGCAGTGAAGTCATTATTCTCTTTCTTTTGCTGCCACTTCATCTGCATTGCCATATTTTTTGTATATGTGCCTAATGACTGCATCATAAAAAAATTCAAAATATTCACCTCCTAGAACCATAAGTCCTGTCATCTTCCACGCTCAAAAATATTCGATGGTATACTATATATATTTATCGGCAAGATCCAATCGAAAATTAAGATTATTATTAGGTTTATAGTGATGTGCGTTTCTGGTGCAGACAGTAGATTTTTAAATATTTTTCTGATATACTTTATTTATTGAAAGTGGCCGGAGGGGCGTTTTTAAGGAAATTGAGGTGAAAATCCCATGGTTTATCGAAAATTTATATTAAAGAACCTGAAAACCAATATACGCAATCACGCTCCCTTGCTGGCTGGAATTATATTCAGCCTTGCATTCATTTTCTCTCTTATGTTTCTTGGAACTGTAATCGAGGAGTCATCCACACTTTGGATTGCTTACAATTATGGAAGCCTGGCTGCCAGTATCCATACATTTACTGCCGTAGGAATGATTTCCGGACTGTTTCTGGCGTTGAACCTGACCCTTCCTTATATGAAAGATCGTCTCAGGGAGTACGGATTATTGTTGATTCTGGGAATTCGGAAGAAGAAAATGTTCCTGCTTCTTGTTGCCGAGTATCTGTCCATTTGGGGCATCACCTTCATTGCCGGGGTCTTATCCGGTATGGCGCTGACTGCCGTTGCATACATAATCCTGAAAAGTGCCGGATTTCCTGTAGGAGAGGTCAGTTGGGGGATGGATATGTGCCTGGTATGTGCAAAGACGGCGGCTTTAAGTCTTGGTTATATTGCCTGTGCCGTGTTCTATCTGTTAATCAGGACGGCGAACCGGGACTTGTCCGAACTTGCCAATGAGACGGCAAAGCCGGAAAAATTAAAAAGCAGAAAGAGCAGCATACGGACCGGGATATTGGGGATATGCCTGATTATTCTAAGCCTGACAGTAAGGTTTACGATAGCATACTGGCCTGTGTTTTTAAAACAGATTGTGAGTAAGGAAATTCTAGAATTCTTCTCCTACATAGCCGGAATCTATCTTTTGTTATCCTCCGGAATGTCGATTGTGCTGGCATATATGGAGCGAAACCCGGAGCGCTTTGTCAAACATCTGGTTTCCGCCCGCAGTATGAGCTTTCGTGTATCGGCTTACCGGAATATTATTTTCGCAGTCTTGCTCATTCATTATACGGCGCTCTATTATGTGGGCGGCAACATACAGATATTCGCGGACAACAATCCGCAAGTATATGGATGGAGATATCCCCATGACCTGATTGGAAGCATGGATTGGACGGAAGCAAGGGAGTGGGAAGGAGTCTGCCGTAGGGAAGACGCCCTGCAAGGGATGCAAATGATTCCTTATACGGAACTGCAAAGTGAGACAGGCATGTATTTTATTGGCATGGCGGCTTCAGAATATGAGAGGATGACCGACGAAAGCGTTGCCCTTGAGACCGGGGAAATCCTGCTGTGCATCCAGCACGATGAGACGGATGCGTCTAATGCATTGGCGGATTGGTCGGGCGAGGATTCCATTCCAATCCGTCTGGAAGGAGCAGCAAAAGAATTTGCCATCAAAAAGAAGGATGTGAAAATATTTTCCATTGGAGATCTTGGCGTAGGCAGGGCAAATGTGAATGGGATTGTATTTGCAGACAAAGATTATGAAAAAATAGCTGGGGAGATGGGAAAGTCCCGTATTCTGTTGCTGCAAGATATGGAGGAAGGCAAGCAGGACGTAATACTGGATAAGCAGGAGCAATTTCGGAAAGGGCATCCTGAGGCTTTGCTCCTCACAAGGAAGGAGGCGTTGAACACAGAAAAGCTTGTGGATGAGATTTCATCCGCAATCTATGGATTCTGTGGGATTCTCCTTGTAATCGTGGGACTTTCCATGCTCAGTATTCGGTTTTTCTCGGAGATTCCGGATTTGGAAAAGAAATATCGGTTCTTGTCAGATATTGGAATGACGGAAATCGGAATGCGTAGGGAGATAGGAAAAGAAGTCCGGCAGCTCGTCTGGATTCCTGCTGTGTTTGGAATATTCATGGCGGTAATCTGCCATTTGGAAATCCTTGCAGTCTTTCTTCTTCAGAATTCTAAGTATCATTTCTTTGCAGAGGGCGGCGGCTTTCGGTTCGCTTGGGAGCAGTGCAGGGAATGGATTTGTGTTGTGGCAGTATTTTGCTTGATACAGGCTGTGTATGGGGCATATCTGGCAAGGGCGGTCAGAAAGAGGGTATGGGAAAAGGAATATGGAGAAATATTTTAAAATCGGTGAGATATCAAAATTGTACCATATCGGTCCAGATTCTCTGCGGTACTATGAGAAGATTGGCATCCTAAAGCCAAAACGGGGAGAGAACCAATACCGCCTATACCGCACAGAAGATATCTGGCGGCTCAATGTCATACGGGAGCTGAGGGAATTAGGATTTTCGATGGAACAAATCGGGGTATACCTCAAGGATCATACCGTGAGTACTACCAAGGCGTTACTGGAAGAAGAACTGCATATGATTCAAAAGAAACAAGAGGAATTAAGGCGGCTTCAAAGGAATGTCAAAGAGCGTGTCCGTATGCTTGAAGAGTGCGGCCATCAGGAGATGGGAAAGGTGAGGCTTTGCCATTTGCCAGATAGGAACTGCCATTATATTGAGGAGGGCTATCGGCAGGATGAGGAAATGGACGTACTCATTAAGCAGCTTTTGAATAAAAGTCCTGAGACCCTGTACATTATAGGAAGTAACCGTATCGGTTCGGTGATTCCCAAAGAAAGCGCCGGAAATAACCGATGCAGGGAATATTCCGGGGTGTTCATCATTGATGCAAAGGGGGACGCCGTGATACGGGGAGGGGACTATCTGACCCTTAGCTATTGTGGGGATTGTGGGCAGAACTATTATTTCCTGCCCAAACTCCTGGATTATGCCAGAGAGAATGGGTATCGGATGGCAAGCGACGTGTATGAGATTCTGTGGGTGGACATCCATGTGTCGGAGAGGGTAGAGGAGCACATTACAGAGCTGCAGTTCAGGGTGGAGCGTGAAAACATGAATGTGAAAAAGAGAGGGATAAGTATAACATGTTGGAGAAGATGAATGGGAAGAAGAAGGAAAACCTGACTCAGGGAGCGTATATTGTGATTGGATGCCTGACTTATGCGGTGGGCCTTAATATGCTGATTACGCCGTTAGATTTGTATAACGGAGGATTTATGGGAATTGCACAGTTGATTCGTACATTCCTGGTCAGTGTGCTTCATTTCCAGATGCCGCCGGGGATGGATATTGCCGGTGGGATTTATTATATTTTGAATATACCATTGTTTATTATGGGGTATCGGGTGATGGGAAAGGGATTTTTTCTCAAGTCCCTGTTCGGTACGACTGTTATCAGTATCTTTCTGGTGATGGTTCCCGTGCCGGCTGCACCGATTATTGAGGATTATCTGACGGCATGTATCATCGGCGGGATGATTGCAGGAGCCGGAAGCGGTATGATTCTTCGAGGACGCGGGACTGCGGGAGGCCCGGATATTATTGGCGTGTGCTGTGCGAAGAAATATCGGAACATTAGCGTAGGACAGGTCAATATCCTGTTGAACCTGGTGGTATACGGAATCTGTCTTTTTATGTTCGATATTGAGATTGTCGTGTATTCTCTGATTTATGCGACCGTATTTGCATTGACGGTTGATAAGGTACATATTCAGAATATTAATACGAGTGTGATGATATTTACCAAGAAACTGGGCATATCCAAGGCAATCATGGAGCAGACAGGGCGTGGCGTGACTACCTGGGACGGGGAGGGCGCTTATACGCAGATGCGGTCTTATATTCTGTTTGTCATGGTATCCAAATACGAGGTGAATCAGATTAAGCATATCGTACACAGCATTGACCCGAATGCATTTATGATTCTGACGGAAGTTTCTGCGGTGGTCGGGAATTTTGAAAAGAGATTATAAAAGAAAAGAATGGGATGCTCTTAGGGATTGTTGGAGAGCATCCCTGTCGTTTTCTAAGGATGCCTTTCGGTATTGCCGGTTTAGCAATATTTTGAATAGTCTTCCTCAAAATGCTGGAATTGTGTTTTCAGCGATTGGAGGGATGCGTCCGGAAGGCTGTCAATCAGGGCCGTCATGTCAGCTTTTGTCTTTGCCGGGTTACATGGGACTTCCAGCGCGAAGTCACTGTAGGCGCGGATCTTATTGAAATACACGGCGGTATCCGGCTCCTCCTGCCCGCTGCGGCACATATTGTACATGGTGACGCAGTCGGTCGCGTCTACTTCCGTACATTCCCGGCAAATCCATTTGCCGAGATAGTAATAGGTGTTTCCGATTTGGTATAAGAATCCGGGGGATTTTAATAATTGTCCTGTTATCATTCGAGCACCTCCACTATTTTGAGTGATTTTCTGTTATTTCCATTATACAAATCTTCGGCGGCAGAATCAAGGGCTTGGCGTATTTAGAGATTGTTTTAGAACTTGCTTCCATATGAGGTGGAGAAGTCCTGCACCAACGAGGATTGCAATCAGGTAGCATAGAATCCCGGCTGTATTACCCCATATCCTTGCAATTTTCCGAAATACAATCTGTCCCATCTGGTAGTAAGGGCTGATATAGAACATGTTGATTCTCCCTAAGGGGTGGAAAATCAGATTGAATAAAGTAGCAAGAAGGCAGCAGGACAGGAAGATTCCTGCACTTTGGGCAAATCCTTTGAAGGAAGTGTCAGCCTTCCCGGTTCGTCCGGCGTAGATTCCGATGAGAATCAGCAGGATGTGCCATGCAAAAGAATGGACAGTCAGAGGAAAGTAGGGGTAGTACATGCCTGTGGTATCAAAAAATGTGAAGATACCGCCAAGCAGCCCGAAATCCATTAAAAATGTCAGCATCAGACGGCAGGCGTGTTCGGATGGGATAACAGGGAACGCAAGGCAGATATACATTGGGATACTGCACAGCTGGAACGGAAAATGCCACCAACTATATGTTCCGTGATTCACGATGTAAGTAAGGCAGAATTGTTTCCATAGCTCGCTTAATAACATCAGAATACCACAGTAAAATAGGAATTTTTTATATTCTATGCTATGCTTTTTCATGTCAATCTCCTAAGAAGTCATATTCGTATTTTTGCCCTGTGACAGGCGGTGCATACATCACGGATGGAC
This sequence comes from Lachnospiraceae bacterium, assembly GCA_910574885.1. Lineage (GTDB taxonomy): Bacteria > Bacillota > Clostridia > Lachnospirales > Lachnospiraceae > Sporofaciens. The sequence goes on from CAJTDD010000026.1 coordinate 32,097, forward strand.
TTCGTCCATTAAGGTATACCCCGAGAGCACACCGTAATGCAAGCCCTGCGGGCGGGTGGACTTTGTCCAATAAGGTATGCTATAATGTTAAGGCATGTGTAAAAGGGCTGTCAAGGTTATCTGCGGCAGGTCTTTCAATTTTTGTGAGGTGGTAGGAAAGTATGAAGACAAAGAATGCATTGATATTAGTGTTGACCGCATTTATCTGGGGAACGGCATTTGTAGCCCAGAGCGTGGGCATGGATTATCTGGAGCCGTTTACATTCAACGGAGTCCGGAGCTTGATTGGCGGGGCGGCGCTGCTGCCGTGTATCGCAATTCTCCAGAAGATGAACCGAAAGGACGGCGTAGGAAAAGAGCCGGGGAGCGGTGATGTACGTAAGGAACGCAAAGATATGGTTTTCGGAGGGATTGCATGCGGGCTGCTGTTGTTTGCCGCCAGCAGCCTCCAGCAGATTGGAATTCAATTTACCACGGCGGGAAAGGCAGGATTTATTACTGCATGTTACATCGTAATCGTTCCTGTGCTGGGCATATTCTTAAAGAAAAAGATTGGATGGAAGGTGTGGGCTGCGGTGGCCATTGCGCTTGCCGGGCTGTATTTCCTCTGTATGACGGAGAAATTTACGGTTGGGAAAGGGGATGTCCTGATTTTTGCCTGTGCGTTGGTATTTTCCCTGCATATTCTTGTGATTGATTATTTTTCCCCGAAGGTTGACGGGGTGAAAATGTCCTGCATCCAGTTCTTTGTGTGCGGAATCGCGTCGCTGCCCTTTATGTTCCTGTTAGAAACACCTAAGATTGGGGCAATGCTAAATGGCTGGCTGCCCCTTCTGTATGCAGGGGTGATGTCCTGCGGCGTTGGGTATACCTTGCAGATTATCGGGCAGAAGGATATGAACCCTGCGATTGCATCGTTGATTTTAAGCCTTGAGTCTTGTTTTTCCGTACTGGCAGGCTGGATTGTGTTAGGAGAGCGGCTTTCTATGCGGGAATCCATAGGATGTGTGTTGATGTTCGCGGCGATTATCCTTGCGCAGGTTCCGGGAAAAAATCCACGTCCGTAAAGAAGCACATGGAAGTATGCCATGTCGGGGATATCTTTGTAAATGAGCAAAAGGTCAAAATAATAGTGTTTTGCGTATGGATAGTGTTAGAAATAACGCAGAAACTATAATATAATAGAGTTTAGTATATGGGAGCAAGGAGGAAGATATCGTATGGTACGTAAATATGTGTATGGGGAGCCGTTTGAGACAGAAGCCGTAGTGCAGTTGATGGAGGCAAAGCAAGGGCAGGAGGAGCTGGGAATCGGACAGGTTTCTCTGAAAGATGGATTTTTATTTTCTTATGAGATGGCAGAAAATGACATTGTCTATGGGCTTGGCGAGGCGAACCGGGGATTGAATAAGAGGGGATACTGTTATATCAGTAATTGTACGGACGAGCCGAACCACACGGAGGATAAGCGTTCCCTGTATGGCGCGCATAATTTTATCGTGGTTTCCGGGGAGAAGAATTTTGGATTGTTCTTCGATTATCCGGCTAAGCTTACATTTGACATCGGCTATACAAGGTCGGATTTCCTGGAGGTGAGCTGCGAAGCGGCGGATTTGTACCTGTATGTGATTGAAGGGGAGACGGCGTATGACGTTGTGAAGCAGTTCCGTAAGATGATTGGCAGAAGCTACATCCCGCCTAAGTTCGGGTTTGGGTTCGGGCAGAGCCGTTGGGGATATAAGACGAAGGAAGATTTCGTGAAAGTCGCGGAAGGATACCGGAAGAATGATATCCCAATCGACATGATTTATCTGGATATTGACTATATGCAGGATTATAAGGACTTTACCGTAAATGAGGAGAATTTCCCGGACTTTCCGGCGTTTGTACAGGAGATGCGCGCTCAGGGGATTCGTCTGGTCCCGATTATCGACGCCGGCGTGAAGGTAGAAGAAGGATATTCTGTGTATGAGGAAGGCGTGGAACAGGGGTATTTCTGCAAACGGGAGGACGGCAGTGAATTCGTGGCGGCGGTTTGGCCCGGGGATACCCATTTCCCTGATGTTTTGAATAAGGATGCCCGGAAATGGTTTGGAGGAAAGTATCGCTTCTTGATTGATCAGGGGATTGAGGGATTCTGGAATGATATGAACGAGCCGGCGATTTTCTATTCCCGTGAAGGCATGGACGGGCTTTTGGAGACTCTTCGCAAGTACGCAGGGGAAGACGTGGACAGGATTCCGTTGGAAGAGTTGGGGAAAGTCACGGGTCTTTCCAACGCTTCGGCGGATTACAGCAGATTTTATCATTGTGTGGACGGAAAACGGATTCGCCATGACAAGGTGCATAACCTCTATGGTTACAATATGACAAGGGCGGCCGGGGAGGCTTTCGACGAGATAGCGCCAGATAAGCGTCTTCTGTTGTTCTCACGCTCTTCTTATGTGGGTATGCATCGGTATGGCGGAATCTGGACGGGGGATAATAAGTCCTGGTGGTCGCATATATTGCTGAATTTAAAAATGATGCCGTCGCTGAACATGTGCGGGTTCCTGTACACAGGGGCGGATTTGGGCGGATTTGACGCGGATGCCACAAGGGACCTGGTGCTGCGTTGGATGGCCCTTGGGGTATTTACGCCGCTCATGCGCAATCATGCGGCGCTTGGGACCAGAGAGCAGGAGGCTTACCAGTTCGAGCGTGTGGAGGATTTCCGCGGGATTGTGGAGACGAGGTATCGGTTAATTCCTTATTTATACAGTGAATATGTGAAGGCTGCGCTGAACGATGATATGTATTTCCGCCCGCTGGCGTTCGTGTATTCAAAGGATTCGTTTGCGGCAAATGTGGAAGACCAGGTGATGCTGGGGGATGAGGCGATGATTGCGCCGGTGTATACCCAGAACGCGAAGGGACGGTATGTCTATCTGCCTGAGCGGATGATGCTTGTGAAGTTCGCGGAGGATGGGCAGTATACGCAAGAGGTTCTGGAGAAAGGGCATCATTTTGTGGAAGTGGCGCTTAACGAGGTTCCGCTGTTTATCCGGGAAGGAAGATGTATTCCTCTTGTAAAGGCGGCGAGATGCGTGGAGGAATTGGATACAGGACGTATGGAGATGGTCGGATTTACAGGGGCAAAGTATATGCTCTATGAGGATGACGGGGTAACGAAAGAGTATGAGAAGGAAGGGCGTTATCGGGAATTGGTGAAATAAGAGAGTGAAATCTGACGTTGGGAGGCAGGCGCGTGTTGCGCTTGCCTTTCATGGTATTGATAGGTTTATAAATAAAAATCGCAGAGTAGGATACTCTGCGATTTTTTTTCTAAACAGCATATCTATTATAACTATCTCAAATCAATAAATCAATACTAAATTGTCTTTTGTAAAAATTTGGTGCAAAATCACGAAAGAAAATAAAAGATAAAATCTGATTACTTCAATCCAAATTACTTGATTTCTGTATCTTTGGTTAAAAATCTATTACTTTTCACAGTAATTGTTCTAAAAATTTTCGCAGAGTATCCTACTCAACGAAAGAAGGGATTAGAATCTGGTATTTATTGACCTGCAAAAAGCAGGAAGAACAGAAAATATTGACAATATGCAAGGAAAAACTGTCTCCAAAAGCGTGTAGGGATATTTTTGTATTAACATATGACAGGATGCGGCAGTATGAAGGCGCATGGCATTTAGAAAGACATCTTTTATTTCCAGAGTATGTAATTCTGGAAAGTGGAAATGAGGAAGTTTTGTTAGAGGAGCTTGAGAAATGCTGTGCTTTTGCCTGGGGAGAACAATATCTGGTTCGAATCGGCGCCGAGGAAGAAAAAATCCTGAGAAACCTTTGCGGGAAAGAGCATCATCTGGAGATGTCCAGAGGCATCATTCGTGAAGGCAATGCACAGGTCACAGATGGACCATTGAAAGGAATGGAAAACCGAATCCGTAGGATTGACCGGCATAAACGATTGGCGAAAATTGAGATCGCGGGCATAGCAGATGATTTGAGGCATTATAGAAAAGATGCATGGTGCCGTTATATTCCGGCAGGACTTGAGATAACGGAGAAGTCCGTATAGAATGCCCGAACGGCAGAAAAGTCATCCCCTGTTATGCATGGAAATGAGCAAAAGTGGGAGAGTAAAGGGATGTTAGTAAGAAAAGATTTTAAACCGTTTGGGTCCAAAGTGTGGCTTTCTTCACCTACGATGCATGGGGATGAGCAGAAGTGGGTAGATGAAGCGATAAGAACCAACTGGATGTCCACAGTCGGAGATAATATCAATGAGGTTGAGAGGCTGATCTGTGAGAAGACTGGGAGTAAATATGCGGTAGCGCTTTCCGCCTGTACAGCCGCTTTACATATGGCGGCCAAGTTGGCCGGCGAGAGGCTGTATGGACAGCCGCAGGCGGGACATGGCGCTCTGGAAGGAAGGAGAGTATTCTGCTCTGATATGACTTTTGGCGCTACGGTGAATCCTGTTGTATACGAGGGGGCAATCCCTGTGTTTATCGACACGGAGTATGACACATGGAACATGGATCCGGCGGCGTTGGAGAAGGCTTTCTCCATTTACCCGGAAGTTAAGCTCATCGTACTTGCTCACCTTTACGGCGCTCCCGGAAAGATGGATGAGATACGCTCCATCTGTGAGAAACACAAGGCATTAATCATTGAGGATGCAGCCGAGTCGTTTGGAGCGTCGCTCCATAACCGACAGACCGGTACATTCGGCGATTTCTCTGCTATCTCTTTTAATGGCAACAAGATTATAACAGGCTCTGCCGGCGGAGCATATCTGACGGATAGGAAAGAAGATAGTGACAAGGTTCGGAAATGGTCCACACAGAGCCGTGAAAACGCCCCTTGGTATCAGCATGAGGAGATTGGTTACAATTACAGGATGAGTAATGTAATAGCGGGCGTGGTGAGAGGCCAGATGGGCTTTCTGGAGGAACATATTGAAGCTAAGAAGAGGATTTATGAGAGGTACAGAGATGGGCTGAAAGGTCTGCCGGTAAAGATGAATCCGTTGTACGGATCGCCGAACTATTGGCTAAGTTGTGTTTTGGTTGACAGGGAGGCAATGTGCGTCCAGGTGCGCGGGGAGAAAGAAGCCCTGTATAGGGCGGAGCATGGGAAAAGCTGTCCAACCGAGATACTAGAGGCGATAAGTAGTATTAATGCAGAAGGCCGTCCAATCTGGAAACCGATGCATATGCAGCCTATTTATAGAAGCCATGGATTTATTGTAAGGGATGGGAATGGAAGGGCGCGGAGTAACGCTTATATAGATGGGGATGTAGTTGATGTTGGGGCTGATATTTTTAGCAGAGGCTTGTGTCTGCCATCTGATAACAAGATGGATATGGAGCAGGTAGATAGGGTAGTAGAAGTTATAAGGGCTTGTTTTGAGTAGGAGTCGATTATGGTAAGCGCTAAGCGGAAGATTGGCTTCTATGAAAAATACATAAAACGGTTATTTGATATTGTGTGTTCTCTTCTTGCTATTATCGTTTTTGGCTGGCTGTACGCAATCATTGCGGTTTTGGTCAAGATGAAGCTGGGTTCACCTGTGTTATTCACACAGCCTAGACCGGGTAAGGACGAGAAAATCTTTAAGATGTATAAATTCCGCTCTATGACGGATGAGCGGGACGAGAATGGAGCGTTATTGCCGGATGAAGCCAGGCTGACAAAGTATGGCAAGTGGCTGCGCTCAACATCTCTGGACGAGCTGCCAGAGGCATTTAATATTCTCAACGGCACGATGTCCGTTATCGGTCCTAGGCCGCAGCTTGTGAAAGACCTGGTATTCATGACGCCGGAGCAGAGAATGCGGCATACTGCAAAACCTGGACTTTCTGGTTTGGCACAGGTCAATGGGCGCAATGACATCAGCTGGGAAGATAAACTCTCATGGGATTTGAAGTATATAGAGAATATTACTTTTATCGGTGATATCAAGATTATTTTCGCCACAGTGGGAAAAGCATTCATAAAGCATGAAGGAATCACTGAGGGCGATATGGCGACTGCCGAGGACTTTGGCGATTATTTGTTGAGCCGTGGGAGAATTGGCAAAGAAGAGTATGACCTAAAGCAAGCAGAAGCTGAGGAGAAGCTGAAGAATATATGAAGATATTGAAGTTTGTATATGAAAAGATAAATGGTAAACCGGCTCCGTATTATTACGACTATTCCATGTCTACAGTGGCGGCAAAGCCTATCAGAAAATTTTTGGCACAGGTGGTAGCGCCCAATGTTGTATTCAACAACTTACGTGTAGCCATATATCGGCTCTGTGGCTTTAAAATAGGAAAACATACATTTATCGGGATGAAATGTTATTTGGACGATATGTGCTGCGATCTTTTGGAGATTGGAAATAACGTAACAATTTCGTATGGTGTGTATTTAGCCTGCCATGGAAAGAATCAGGGGCATTATCCCATAAAAATCGAAGATGGAGTATACATAGGTATGAGAGCCAGCATTATTTCAAAGAACTCTCTGAACAAATCGAAGGGGGGGGGTATTTCTTGGAAAGAATTCCGTGGTTGGCGCCTGCGCTCTAGTGAACAGAGATGTTCCGGAAGGCGCTACGGCCGTAGGGATTCCGTGCAGAATCGTGCAGGACATTTCGGAAACGAGGTGTCGGCAGCATGATGAAATGGAAATATTACAATTACGCAATGATACCGGCCACAGAGCCACATGAAGATGTAGATTTAGAGCCAATAATGAATGGCATGATTTGGAAATCTCGGGAGGGGAGGGGGATTCCTCTATTAGCTAGATGGACCTCAGATTTTGATTGTGGATATGAAACACAGTGGTGGTATGTAATTAAAGATACATCTTTTGATATATCAAAACTTAAAGCCAAAAGACGTTATGAAATTAATAAAGGCAAGAAGAACTTTGATGTCCGCAGGATAAAGGCGGCGGATTATGCGGATGAACTTCTGGATGTACAGATAGCTGCATTCAGTGGATGGCCTGAGAAATATAGACCGACAGTGGATGCAGAGAAGTTTAAAGCTGGGCTGGCGAGCTGGGATGAAAAGGTTGTGTATGGAGGTTTTGATAAGGATATAGGTATACTTGTTGCTTATGCCTGTCTTACAGAATATGAACATCATATAGAATTTACGGTTCTAAGAGCAGATCCACATGCAGAGAAATTTGGGATCAATGCTGCGATGGTGGCAGCAATTGTGGAAGATTATAACGATAGATTGAGCAAAGACTTCTACATCTGCGACGGCGCCAGATCAATTCGCCATGAGACATCATTCCAGGATTATCTGGAGAAATACTTTGAGTTTAGGAAAGCCTACTGCAGGCTGAATATAAGGTATAGATTTCCTGTCGGCGTTGCGGTAAGCATGCTGTACCCCATTAGAAATTGGATAAATAAAGATAAGAAATTAGGAAGCTTGGTATACTCGCTCCTTCAGATGGAGGAGATAAGGAGAGATATAAGTTAAATGGAAGGATCAATGAGATGAAGATTTGGCTTATCAATCATTATGGCGTACCGCCAGAATACTATCCTTTGGCAAGGCCATTTCTATTTGCAAAGAACTTAATAAAAATGGGGCATCAAGCGACGATTATAGCTGCCAGTTCTGTCCATAATTCGGATGTTAATTTAATCGAAGATCATCGGAAGTATGTTCATGAAGTTGTTGACGGAGTTCCTTATGTATATATTAAGTGCTCTTCATATAAAGGCAATGGAGTAAAGAGAGTTATAAACATATTGGAATTTGCATGGAAGCTGAAATCTGTCTGTGGGAAATTAGAAAGGCCGGATGTAATTGTAGCCACATCATTTGATCCAATTTCATGTTATGCAGGAATTAAGTATGCTAAGAAAAATGGTATAAAGGCTGTTGCAGAAATAGCTGATTTGTGGCCTGAAACATTGGTGGCTTATGGCGTGGCAGGCTCAAAGAATCCGATTGTCCGCATATTGAGACAACTTGAAAAAAAGATTTACACATCAGCAGACCGGATTGTCTTTACCATGGAGGGAGCTTATGACTACATAGTTGAGCAGCGCTGGGAAAAAGATATTCCAAGATCTAAGGCTGCATTTATCAACAACGGAATCGATTTGGATGGATTTAAGAGAAATGTGTCGCAGAATCCTGTCTCGGATGAAGATTTGGAAGATGACGAGCTCTTCAAGGTCGTTTATGCCGGTGCAATTCGGAAGGTGAATAATGTCGGATTGCTGCTTGATGCAGCGAAGCTGATAGATGATGAGAAAATTAAATTTCTTATATGGGGCGACGGCGATGAGTTGTCAGAGTTGAAGCAGAGGGTAGAATCAGAAAATATAAGTAACGTATGTTTTAAGGGCAGAGTTGAAAAGAAGTATATCCCATATATCACCAGTCATGCCGATTTAAACATCATCCATAATTCCGAGACGCCTATCATGAGGTTTGGACTTAGCCTCAACAAGTTGTTTGACTATTTAGCCGCTGGAAAGCCTATATTGGTAGATTTTCATGGAGAGTATAATCCCGTGCTTGGCTATGGAGCCGGAGTAGAAACAAAAGCAAATACTGCTGTTGAAATTGCCAACGGGATAAAGGGGATGGCAGGTATGGATAAAGATAAGATTTCAGTTTATGCCAGGAATGCACAAGCAGCCGCAAAGGAATATGATTTTTCACGTTTAACTGAAAGACTTATTTCTGTTATCGAAAGCTGCTGATAACGGCAGTCGTTTTGAGGAGATATATAAATGAAGGTTTGTCACTTCACAAGCGCTCATCCAAGTGATGATATAAGAGTATTTGTAAAGGAATGTAGTTCATTAGCGGATGCTGGCCATGAGGTCTACCTAGTTGCTAAGGGCGATTCAAGGATTGAGAATAATGTCACTGTAGTTGGGCTGGGTAATCCATCTGGAGGAAGACTGACCAGAATGTCCAAGTTTGCAAAGATGGTATATCTAAAAGCAAAAGCGTTGGATTGCGACGTGTATCATTTTCATGATCCGGAGCTTCTTCCATATGGCATTAAGCTAAAGAAGGCGGGAAAGAAAGTTATATTTGACAGCCATGAAGATGTTTCGGCCCAAATAAAAGATAAGCCTTGGATTCCTAAAATAATAAGAGGACTTGTATCTTCAATTTATAAGGCTTATGAAACACATGCCGTTAAGAAATTTGATGCAGTTGTTTCCGCAACTCCACATATTGCCGAGACTTTTAAGAACCGAACCGAAAAAGTCATAATTGTAAATAATTATCCTAAGTTCGATGACATCATATATCAGACCAAACCATTTAGCGAAAGAGAACGTGTCATTTGTTATGCAGGTGGTATTAGCGAAATTCGCGGAGAAAAAGTGATGGCCGAAGCAATGAAGGATGTGGATGGCACATTGTTTTTAGCCGGTAATCATAAAATTGGGCAAATTGGCGCTGGGGAGGGGTTAATTGAATATATTGGATTGCTAGACAGAGAAGGTATTAATAATCTTTATGGAAGAGCGATGGTTGGTCTTTGTGTTCTTCAGCCAGCTTCAAATTATATCGACTCCCAACCTATAAAAATGTATGAATATATGGCGGCGGGCCTCCCATATATATGTTCCGATTTTCCGGCATGGAAGGCGCTCACAGATAAGAGCGGAGCGGGCGTTTGCATTAATCCGAATTCACCAAAAGAGTTGTCGGCCGCCATAAATAAAATACTGGATAACCCTGATATGGCGCAGAATATGGGAACTAAGGGCCGAGAAGCTGTTGAAAAACATTATACATGGGAAGTTGAATTCAAAGAACTGAGGAGACTTTACAAATGTCTTTCGTTTTAAAAATATGCGCTTCAGAGTGGAAAAATGCAAGCAGAGATAAAAGAGAGTTGTCCGTATACAAAGAAATGGGAACAGATGTGGCCGTTTTGGCTAAGGGTAATGTGGATGATGCGGGCAGATTGGATGAAGTTGATGGGTTTAAGGTTTACAGATATTCTACTCGTCCATTAGGCTCTAAGATACCAAATGCGCTAAACAGAATCGTATCGATTTTTACTTGGGCATATTTTGCAAAAAAAATGCAACCAGACATTATATCCGGTCATGATCTTTCGGGACTTACTATTGGGTGGATGGGTTCCCTGCTTATGAGAAAGAAAGTGAAACTTATATATGATTCCCATGAGTTTGAATTAGGCAGAAATGTAAAGAGAAGAAAAGCTGCCTTAACATTAGTTAAATGGTGGGAAGGCTTTTTGATGAAAAGATGTGTATTTTCAATCATGGTTAACGACACAATTGCTGATGAAGTTATGAGAATACACAACTTAAAGAACAGGCCTATTGTCATTAGAAGCACTCCCAATTTATGGAATATAGATAATGATGAATGTTTAAGGACAAGAACGGAATTGTTTAATGAATTCGGTAGAGGAGGTAAGGCTCATGGGAAAAGATAACAGATTTTTAGTTTTATATCATGGAGCCTTGACCACAGGCAGGGGAATTGAAACACTGATAAAACAGGTATCATTCAATGATTTGATATATGGCGTTATATTAGGGGACGGAGAAATAAATTATGTAGAGTTCCTTCATGCTTTAGCTGAAAAGTACAGCGTTAGCGACCGGGTTTTATTTCATCCTGCCGTGCCTATCTCTGACTTATATAAATATGTAGGGGCTGTGGATTTATGCCTGATGATGATTCAGGGAAAAGTAAAGAGTTACTACTATTCTTTGCCTAATAAATTTTTTGAAAGCATACAGTCATTAACTCCAATAGTAGCTTCGGATTTTCCGGAAATGAAAAGAATTATTGATTATTATCAGATTGGGCTTACTTGCAATCCGAATGATAGTAATGCTATTAAAGCGGCTGTCAATAAGATGAGGACAGATAATGAATTTTATAATAAGTGCAAAATAAATTTGATAAGGGCAAAGAACGAGATGTGTTGGGAAAAGGAAAAGGTAGTATTAGTAAACTGTTTTGAGAGATTGCTTGTAGATTAATTTTACGAAGGTTTCCTATATTGAATAACAGATTTTCTCGGAAGGGATTGTAATGAGGAGTTTTCATAATGAGCAGAAAAGCTCAGGTGTAATGGTTATAAAACTAGGTGAAATTGAATATGATAATTTATTTTTCTGTTTTGTATACACCATAACTTATATCATTTCGTTAATGGAACGCTTGTTTGGCGCGGTTGCAGCCGACTATTCTGCAATTGGACGCTATATCACATATGTGCTTATTGTTGTGATGTTTTTAAAGGTATTGCCAAAGCTTCTTAAGATTATCAGAATGATTGATCTGTGTATTTTGGGGTTTGTTGGAATATCAATCTTACTTGGAGCTGTTAGTTTTTATTCCGATACGAAAGTAGTTTTTGATGCCCTTGGTAGTATATATTTCCGAGGTTTGCTGCTTTATTATGCTGTAAAACTATTTCATTTAAGCGAGAAAACAAATTGGTATTTAAGAATTTCGTTCTTAATTATTTTTTTGACAACATTATTTAATACTTCAAATATACAAAATCTAACTGGCGGCTATTCCCAGTATGACGGGTATAGTTTGTTGTATGCATTGGCCTTACTGTATGTCCCGCTTTTCAAAGAACATAAGATATATGATATTGCTCTTACGATTATCACGGTTATAGTAGCCCTTCTGACAGGCGCTAGAGGCCCGTTTTTGCTGTGTGTACTGATGATAATTGTTGGATTTATGCTGAGCGGATTCAATAGACGCGGTCATATTGTCATATATATACTGGCTGCGGCAGCTGCGATAATGATTTTTTTGAATTATCAAACAATACTCTATTGGATTGCTTTGCATTCAGGCGGAACTTTTAGCATGAGAACAATTAGCAGGATTTTAAATGGCAGCGTTCTACAAGATAGTGGAAGAAATCTCATATATGGCTATGCAATTTCTTTTATTAAGGAACATCCGATAGTAGGATGCGGAATTTTAAATGACCGAGTTTTATTGTCACGCAATCTGTCTGGGTTAGGTGGTTCGATAGGCAGTTATCCCCATAATTTCTTTTTGGAAATTTTTATGCAATTTGGTTTGCCTGTTGGCGTGCTTATATTATTTTTCTTGCTAAAAACTGTTCTTAAAAAGTATTCACAATGTACGGTATATGAAGAAAAATTATTGTTTTGGGGATTTGTATTTTGCGGATTTATGCCACTCATGTTTTCGGGCAGTTATTTAACCTTTTATATGTTTTGGCTGTTTCTTGGATTCGTTGTTAACAATTCACATAAAAGTGGAGAATATCAATAAATTATGATGTAGGAGGATATTAAATTGAAGTATGCACTTATAGGATGCGGCCGAATCGCGGCAAATCATGTGAAAGCAGTGATTCATAATAGTCTTGATTTTGTTGCCGCATGTGATTTACTGCCAGAGGCAATCGAGAACTTATTGGCTAATCATGGTTTGGAAAAGGATGAGACTATCGCGCGGTATACAGATTATAAACGAATGCTTTCTGAGCACCCTGAGATTGAACTTGCGGCAATTGCTACAGACAGCGGAGTCCATGCAGAGATTACGCTCTATTGTATTGATAAGGGCGTAAATGTGATTGTTGAGAAGCCAATGGCAATGACAATGGAAGATGCAGAGGAAGTTATCCGAAGAAGTCAGGAGAAGGGTGTGAAGGTTTCAGTATGTCATCAGAATCGCTTTAATCTGGCTGTTAAGGAGATGCGCAAGGCATTAGAAGACGGTCGTTTCGGCCGTATTTCACATGGGTCTGTTCATGTTCGATGGAATCGTGGCAAGCAGTATTATGACCAGGCTTTATGGCGTGGTAAGTGGGCTTCTGACGGAGGGTGTCTGTTTAACCAGTGTATCCATGGTATAGATCTTTTGCGTTGGATGATGGGGGATGAGGTTGAAGAAATATACGGAGTTACGAAGCGGCAATTCCACGATTATCTGGAATGTGAAGATATAGGTATGGCAGTTGTAAAGTTCAAGAATGGCGCTGTCGGCACTATCGAGGGCACTGTTAATGTATACCCTAGGAACCTGGAAGAGACGCTCTGTCTGTTTGGAGAAAAAGGAACTGTTAAGATAGGCGGAACATCTACAAATAACATTGATGTCTGGAATTTTGCGGATGAGAGTGAGGAAGACAGCAAAAATAAGGGGTTACAGGAACAGACCAGCAATGTCTATGGGAACGGCCATACCAGCCTTTACGCTGACGTAATTGACGCCGTCAATTCAGGCAGGTCTCCGTACATAGATGCTGTTGCAGGACGAAATGCCGTGGAGATGATACTGGCTATTTATCAGTCGGCTGCAACCGGAATGCCGGTTAAGCTGCCTCTTAAGGATGTTGCTTCTACAGATTTTGAGGGGAGATTTGACTGATGGTTGATTATTCGGTACATCCGACAAGCATTGTTGATGATGGGGCTGAGATAGGAGAAGGTACGAAGATATGGCATTTCAGCCATATTCAGTCTGGCGCCAGGATTGGTAAAAATTGCTCTCTTGGGCAGAATGTGAATGTGTCTAATAATGTATTTGTAGGCGATGGCTGCAAAATGCAGAACAATGTTTCCCTCTATGAAGGCGTAGAGCTTGGAGATTATGTGTTCTGCGGCCCGTCTTGCGTATTTACGAATGACCTTACTCCCAGAGCGAAATATCCAAAGGGACATGCGGGATATAAAAAGACAATAGTAGAAGAAGGCGCCTCAATTGGGGCAAATGCTACCATTGTATGCGGCCATAAAATCGGGAAATGGGCGTTAATCGGCGCCGGCGCGGTGGTTACATCAAATGTCCCGGCCCATGCGCTTATGCTTGGCGTCCCAGCCAGAAGAGCCGGATGGGTCTGTGAATGCGGTGAATTATTGAGCGAAACCTTGAAATGTGGGAAGTGCGGCAGAAAATATACAGCGACAGAAAATGGTTTGGAGGAAATCAAATAATGCAGTTTAGAGACTTAGGAGCCCAGTATCAGGCTCTAAAACAGGATATTGACGAGGGTATCCAAAATGTAATTAACAGTTCAGCCTTCATCCTTGGAAAGCCAGTAACTGAATTGGAAGGCAGGTTAGCGGATTATGTAGGAAGAAAACATTGTGTGTCTTGCGGCAATGGTACGGATGCGCTTCAGCTTGCACTGATGGCTTGGGGGATTGGCCATGGCGACGCGGTGTTTACCTCGGACTTCACTTATTTTGCATCCGCAGGGACAAGCTCTATTCTTGGCGCTGCGCCTATTTTTGTGGATATTAATCTGGCTACGTTTAACATGGATCCAGATTCTCTTGAAGCAGCAATTCAGAGGGTTATTGCAAAGGGGCAGCTGACTCCTAAGGTGATTGTTCCGGTGGATCTTTTCGGGCAGCCTGCCGACTATGATAAGATTCTTCCTATTGCCAAGAAGTATGGTTTGAAGGTTCTTGAAGATGCCGCGCAAGGATTTGGCGGTAACATTCGTGGAAAACTGGCCGGTTCCTTTGGGGATTTGTCAGCAACCTCTTTCTTCCCTGCTAAGCCTTTGGGCTGTTACGGAGACGGCGGCGCCATATTTACTGATGATGATGAGATTAATGCCCGGCTTCGCTCCCTCCGTGTTCAGGGCAAGTCTCCTGTGGACAAGTATGATAATAGAGAGATCGGTATGAATAGTCGGCTTGATGCGATTCAAGCAGCCGTCCTTCTTCCAAAATTCAAGGCATTTGTGGACTATGAGCTTGAGGCAGTAAATAAGGCGGCAAAATGGTATACAGAAAGATTGAAAGACAGATTTGTTATTCCCACTGTTCAGGACGGTTTCTATTCAAGCTGGGCTCAGTACACGATTCTTTTAGACACTAAGGAAGAAAGAGATGCTATACAGGCTAATTTGAAAGCCAAGGGCATTCCGTCTATGGTCTATTATCCGAGAGGACTGCATCAGCAGGAAGCATATGCATGGATGGATTTGAGTGATGATATGTATCCGAATACGATTGAGGCTACGAAGAGAGTTTTGAGTTTACCTATGCACCCGTATTTGACTGAGGAAACCGTGGATCAGATTTGCAGAGAATTGCTGGCATAAAGAAGGAGAAAGTGATGACGGAATTTAATACGATTTATAATGGATTGATTTCTGGGCAAGAGAAGTTGGCTCTTGTGGGTTTAGGTTATGTGGGAATGCCTATTGCTGTGGAATTTGCAAAGCATGTGAAGGTTATTGGGTTCGATATTAATGAGACAAGAGTGAATGAATATAGGAACGGAATTGATTCAACGAATGAAGTCGGAGATAACATCAAGAATACAACTGTTGATTTTACTGCCGATCCAACTCGGCTAAGAGAAGCCAAATTTATTATTGTGGCTGTACCGACTCCTGTTAATGATGATAATAGCCCCGACCTTCGTCCAGTGGCGGGTGCGTCTAAGACTGTAGGCCAGAACCTTGCTCCTGGGTCAATCGTTGTATTTGAATCTACAGTATATCCCGGTGTTACCGAAGATATCTGCATTCCAATTATTGAAAAGGAGTCTGGGCTTAAGTGCGGAGTCGACTGGAAGATTGGATATTCTCCTGAGAGAATTAATCCTGGCGATAGAGTACATACACTGACTAGTATTTGTAAGGTTGTTTCAGGCATGGATGAAGAGTCCGCAAGAGAGATTAAGAAGGTCTACGATATCGTCATTAAGGTTGGCACATTCCCTGTCTCTAATATCAAGACAGCTGAGGCGGTTAAGGTTGTGGAGAATAGCCAGAGAGATATCAATATTGCATTTATGAATGAAATTGCAATTATCTGTGATAAGCTGCATATTGATACCGACGAGGTACTGGCAGGAATGAATACAAAGTGGAATGCCCTTGGATTTAAGCCGGGCCTTGTCGGCGGCCATTGTATCGGGGTAGATCCGTATTATCTTACCAATGCGGCGGAAAAACTGGGTTATCATAGCCAGATTATACTGAACGGCCGTCAGGTAAATGACTCTATGGGAACTTTTGTTGCAGATGCGGCTATTAAAGAGATGATTGAAGCAGGTATGGCTCCGAAGAAAGCTACCGTAGTTATTCTTGGCCTTACCTTCAAGGAGAATTGCCCTGATACAAGAAACAGCAAGGTTGTAGATATTATTAATCGTCTTAAGGAATACGATATCGTTCCTGTTGTGACCGATTCATGGGCGGATCCAGTAGTGGCAAAGCAGGAGTATAGTGTGGATCTGGTACCCTGGGAGGATATCCCGAAGGCCGATTGTGTGATAGTTGCTGTGGGCCATAATGAGTACCGCTCCAGGTCTATGATGCAGTTGAAAGAGTTGTTTAGAGCTGAGATTTCTGATGAAGAGAAGGTTCTTGTGGATGTAAAGAGCCTGTATCGCATGGACGAGCTTAAAGCGTCTGGAATGAGATTCTGGAGATTATAGAATTAATGAATGAAAATTTAAATCTATGTATTGATTATATTATAAGGTTTCTGCTTAGAGATGAGAAGGGGCAATACAACAAGTATATTTCCTATGGATATAAAGAAGAAGCATTGATAGTGATTATTCCATCTGATTTTTTTGAAAGTTCAGTTTATTTAACTGGAAAGAGTTTTCCTTCACTGCCGTTAACAGAATTGAGAGGGATTCCAGTTTTATTTGGCAAAGGTAAAATGTTGGAAGAAAATGGGAAAATAATTATATATGCAGATATTATTGCTTCAACATATTTTTTGATTTCAAGATATGAAGAATGTATAAAAATAAACGATAGAGATATTCACGGAAGATTTTTAGCTAAGAATTCAATTCTTTATCAAACAAATAACTTAAATAAATGTCTTGTGGATGAATATGGAGAGTTACTCAGGTGTCTTTTACGAGAGAAAGGCGTGAATATAGAAAGCTGCAAAAAAGCATTTAGCCATGTATATTTAACGCATGATGTAGATAATTATAGAACTTGGAATTCTATATATTCAGCAACCAGGTCTGCAATCAAGATGGTAATGACTAAACAAAAAAATTTTATGCTGCCGTATAAGGCTTTCATTAATTATGAAAAGAATGACCCGATTTATACATTTCCATGGCTTGCTGAAATTGATAACGACTTAAAAGATAAATTAAGCGTAGAATGTAAGGTTATATATTTTATAATGGGCGCTCAGGAACGAACAAAGTTTGATAATGGATATGCTTTTAACGTTAGAACCACAAGAAAGCTGATTCATTCACTAAAACCTATATCAGATATTGGATACCATGTAAGCTATAGCGCGAAAGATGATTTGTCACGTTGCGGTGGTGAGATTAAAGTTGTAGAAGAATTGTCAGGTGAAAATATAAAATTGTCACGAAATCATTATTTGGCAAGTAAGGAGCCAGAGGATTTTGAAATATTAATCGAGAATGGAATAACAGATGATTTTACAATGGGCTTTGCAGATAATGTGGGATTTAGATTGGGGACGTGCCGTCCGGTGAAGTGGATAAATCCTATAACTATGAAATTGACAACTTTAACGTTACATCCAATGACAGCGATGGATGCCACATTAGACGGTACTCATTATATGAATATAAAGGAAGAAGACGAGGCGTTCCTCATAATAAGGAAATTACTAGAACAAGTGAAGAGACATAACGGCGAAGTTGTTTTGCTGTGGCATAATCCTTCTGTTTCTCTACAAGCAAATTCGTATCACAGAAAACTGTATTCCAGAGTCTTAGGTTTACTTCTGCAAATGGAAGAGGAATAATATGATTTTAGATATAGTAAAGCAATGGATAAACAGGATAAAAAAGAGTTCTTTTATAAAAAGTGTGCTTTCTTTATCTTCTGGAGGGCTGGTAGGTCAGGTGATTTTGACTTTATCAACTCCTGTTATTGGTCGAATTTATACAGCTTCTGATATGGGAGACTACACATTAATAGTATCCAATGCCAATATTATAATTGCTGTTTCAGTACTAGGCATGCTGACTGTATTTATGCTTCCTAAAGAAGATACAGAAGCTAGGGAATTATGCCGTTTAGTCACGTTATGTTCATTGATCATTTGTTCAATTTGTGTAGTATTTCTTTATCTGATATCTCCGTATTGGAAATTACTTAATACTGAAGGCGTTTCATATTCAGTTGCATTAATTGTATTATGGATTTATGTGACGTCATATATAATTAATAACATTTGTTATGCCTATGCAAATCGCTTGAAGTTATATAAAGTGTTATTTTGGAATCCAATAATCGGCGCTGTTGTTAATATGGGATTATCAATCCTGTTTGGTATTATGGGACTGGGATTTATAGGGTACACGGTAGCTAGTGTACTATCTGTATTAGCAAATATCATTCATGTAATTAAACATGCAAATCCTTATTCGGAAATTCCTGATAACAAAAAGATAGGTTATATGAAGTTATTGAAGTCCTATAGTAGGTTCCCGAAATTTCAGATGCCTTCGAATTTGGTATCTAGTATAGCAAATCAGATACCGCTCCAGATATTAAGTACTGCATTTTCTTCATCTGTTTTAGGATACTATTCTATGGTACATAAATTAATGTCATTACCTACATCTTTGCTTGCTGTTCCAATTAATCGTGTCTATTTTCAGGAAGCAAGTAAAAGATATAGGGAGGGTGATGATATAGGTGAGTTTTCGTTTAGAATACTTGAATCAAATATTAAAATTGCGATATTACCAATTTCGATATTGATGGTATTTGGGAGATGGATATTTAAAATAGTATTAGGAGCGCAATGGGAACAAGCTGGTGCATATGCCGCAGTATTAGGAATATATTTTCTTATTGGATTCTGTAGTAGTTGTTTGTCAGGTAGTTTTGTGATTATTGGAAAAAATTCATGGAGTTTGATTTCTGCTTCTACTAATGCTGTAATTGGCATACTTTTGTTTGCACTGGTAAATATATTTCCGGGTATTTCGGAATGGACGTTTTTATTTGTAATGTCGGTATCTTTTACAATAGAACGTATTTTTGAAAAAGGCTTTTTTTTCTATTATACAGGTTTTGATTTGAGAAGGTATGTAATTTTTGTGGTGAGACTTATCGTTATCCCATTTATATTAGCATATTTTATACAATTAGCCATATTAAAATTTATGCATTGAATTGTCTTCGGCTAATTATTCGTATGGTCTATATTTCAAAAACATACCTACAAATATGGGAGGCAAAACATTGGAGAATAATGAATTTATAAAATATATGAATGATTGGCGTACGCTTAATGCGAATTATTCAGAGCTAATACCGATATATATGAAGGATTGGTATTGGGACGCTGTTTGTGAAAGTAAAGATAAATGGCATGTCGTATGTGTATATAATAAAAATGATGAAATAGAAGCAGCCTTTCCTTTTGTTTTGGATAAACGAAAAGGATTGATATTTATCGAATTACCTTGGCAAGTTCCTTGTGCTGGTTTGTGGTTACGAAGTTATGAACGCTCAAATAAAGAGAAAGCGATTAATTATTTGAGGGATATGGTAGATGCTATATTGTCAAAGCTGCCGACTTGTGATTGTTTTAATATCACGTTCAATAATAATTTATGGACATGGCATCCATTTTATTGGAAAGGATTTGAATGTAGACCGTTATATACATCAATAGTGAATTCTGCTGAAGTAAAAGATTTTGATTTTAAAAGTACAATTTCAAAGTATCGAAGAAAGCGCGTAAATCAGGCAGAAAAGATTTATACTATTTCGGCTGATAAAATTGAAATAGATGACTATTGGAATTTTTTTGAAAGTACATATTGTTCTAAAGATAAAGAAATTAGCTACAATTCAGTTCAATTTAAAAGGTTATTGGACGCTTTGATTTCTCATGACTCTTGTGAGATTCGTTGTGTTTATGATTATGATAGGAAATTGGTGGCTGAGAATATTGTGCTAAAGGACTCTTTTAGAATGTATCATCAGTTTGGAACACAATTGAGTAACGAACATTCAAATGCAACAAGCTATGCGGTATATGACGCTATAACAAATTGTTGTAATCAAGGGTTAATTTTCGACTTTGAAGGTAGTATGATACCAGGAGTTTTTGAATTTAATTCCTCTTGGAATCCTGAATTAGAAGTACATTATAATATTTATAAGTACAGTCTTAAATATAAAATTTTCGATTTCATACGTATGTTAATAAAAAGAAAGACAAGATAATGATAAACCAATTTTAGGGTAAGGAGATTTGATGATGACGATCCAAGGAGTAATAATACGTATTGATAAACTGATATCTATTTTTAAAGTAAAGGTGTTTCCAACGTCTATGTTAAGAAATCTTCTTAAAACTACTTCTCATTTAGAGATTAGAAGAAGAATATGGACTAAATTAGGTAATGAAATCGGAGAAGATGTTTATATCAATAATAATATAATATTAATTGATTCACCTGAACTAAGACCTAACGTTAGTCTTGGAGATCGTGTTGCGTTAGCTCCTTATGTTACTTTTATAACTTCTTCATCTCCCAATAATAGCCGCCTCAAATATGAAGAATACGCAGAACGCTATATAAAAAGAAAACCTATTATTGTAGGTGAAGATTCTTGGATTGGTACATCTGTTGTTATTCATCCGGGGGTTCGCATTGGATGCAGATGCATAATTGGTTCATGCAGTAATGTTACAAGAGATATCCCAGATGATTGCTTGGCTTATGGAAATCCCGCTAAGGTAATTAGGAGGTTGATATGACTATCTGTAGAACTCGCCCAAAATATTTGGATGGTGTAGATATTTTAAATATTATTAATGATTCGAGTAGTTATGAATATCATATACAAGATGGATTATATCTAGATAGCGGAAGCAATGCTTTTAGATTTTTTTTGGAATCGTTTAGCCTATATTATAACAAGACTCCTAAAGTTGCAATACAGGCGTTTACTTGTAAGAGTATGCTTGATGCTATAATAGATTCTAATTCAGTAGCTTATATTTATGACATTAACTTAAAAGATTTATCTATTAGTTATAGAGATGTCGATTTTGATGAGATAGATATTTTAGTTTTGACATGTTATCAGGGGATACCTTGCCTTGACTATAGTAACGTATCAGATGTTTGCCGAAAACATAATGTGATTTTATTTGAAGATTTATGTCATGGAAAAGAAAGCTCTGTTGATAATATTAAACTCGGTACATTATGTAATGCCTTTATTGAAGCATATACTTTCGATAAACCATTTACTTGTATCGAAGGCGGGAAACTATTTATCAATGAAATGAATTCAGGATTCGTTGATTTTATAAATGAGCGTTATATGTTGTTACCATGTGAACCTGAACATAAGGCAATTAAACAAATTAAACAAATTCCTTTTTTGCTTGAATATACAAAATCCGATTTTTATAATAAAGAATTCGATTACAAGTATTTTATTGAATTTCCTTTCCTTTCAAAAATTTTTATTATTAAGTTATCTTGTTGCAATTTTTATGTGAAAATCATGAAATTAGTTTATAAAGTCTGCAGTAAAATGTTTTCTTCAAAGAAGAAGTTTGTTCCTCAAAGACTGGATTTAAATAAAATAAAACTTATAAGAGTTCAGGAAGAAAATAATGCTATGAATGATAATACTATGCATGATTTTAATTTAAGAATTAGTTCTATATTTGATATTAATAACGAGTTTGAATGTCCTCGTTCATGTATCGTGTGGAATAGGTATTCTGTGTTAGACGCAGACGGAATGATTAAAGATAAATTTTTAAAGAAAGGAATAGATGTTGGGAATTTTAATTGGAGTTACTGTATCAATGAAAATTTAACAAAGGAAACTCTTCGGAATGTCCGCATATATAATAATTGTCCAAATTCTATTTATGTATCGAGAAATATAGTGAATATACCAATTTGGCATTTAGTGGTTGATTTGAATTCAAAAGGGAAACGATATAAATCCTAATCGATAATCGGGAAGAAGGATCGATCAGACTGGTGGAAATCACGAAAAGAGCGAATGAAACCGAGAGCGGCTCATTGTTTTGAGCCGAGGATTGCATGCTATAAGCTAATGGCGGCAAAATAGTAAAATGAATACAGACACATGAAAGCTCTGGAGCAAGTATGTTTCAGAGTTTTTTTCACACAATATCCATATTTATCTGCTATACTATAAACACATTATTCCCAAACGGAGGTTATATCATATGGATAAAATCAAAATCTTAGTCGTGGACGACGAGAGCAGGATGCGCAAGCTGGTTCGGGACTTTCTTGAGAGGGAAGGTTTCCGCGTACTGGAAGCCTCAGACGGCGCAGCGGCAATGGAACTTTTCTATGAAGACAAGGATATCGCCCTCATCATCCTTGACGTGATGATGCCCAACATGGACGGGTGGCAGGTCTGCCGCGAGGTGCGCCAGACCTCCAAAGTACCAATTATCATGCTGACCGCCCGTTCCGAAGAACGCGACGAGCTTCAAGGATTTGAACTGGGCGTGGACGAATATATTTCCAAACCATTCAGCCCAAAGATCCTTGTAGCAAGGGTCACGGCAATCCTCAGAAGGGTCAATGCGCTGGATGCCGGACAAGTCATCGACGCCGGGGGAATCAGCATCGACAAGGCGGCGCATCAGGTAAAAATTGACGGCAAAGAAATCGAACTCAGCTACAAGGAATTCGAGCTTCTGTCCTATTTCGCCGAGAACCAGGGGATTGCCCTCTCGAGAGAGAAGATTCTGAACAATGTATGGAACTATGACTATTTCGGAGACGCAAGGACCATTGATACCCATGTTAAAAAATTAAGAAGCAAACTTGGCGAGAAGGGGAATTATATCCGGACAATCTGGGGAATGGGTTACAAATTCGAGGTGGAATAGCATGAAACATTCGATTAAACGGCAGATGATTGCGGTATTTCTGGGGCTTCTGGTCAGTTTCGTAGCGGCGCTTTTCCTAATCAATCTCTGGCTTCTGGAGCCTTATTATCTGGGAAATAAAAAGACACAGTTCATCGGCATGTACGAGGAACTGAATCTTGCAGTAGAGAATGGGGCGCTGAAAGATGGCAGGCTTATGGATGAAGAAATGGCAGGCAGGCTTGCGTTTCAGGCAGAGAAGAATAATATTTCCTTTTTGATTGCAGACGATAAGGGCGGTTATTTAACCAATGTGCATGACAAGGAACAGCTCAAGAACCAGTTATTAGGGTATCTTCTGAATCAGGCGCAGAAGGACTGTAAGGTTCTGGAGGGGACGGATGAATATCAGATTAACCAGTCCTGGAATCCATGGAACCAGACGGATTATATCGAGATGTGGGGAGAGCTTGCGGATGGAAGCCAATTTCTGCTTAGAAGTCCGCTGGAAGGAATCAAGGAGAGTGCGAAGATTTCCAACCGTTTCCTGCTTTCTATCGGAAGTATCTTGATTCTATTGACGGTCGCCTTTGCATGGTATTTTTCCAGGCGTCTGACAGCTCCGATTTTAGAGCTTGCCAAGTTGTCCGACCAGATGGCGGATTTGGATTTTAATGCCAAATATAAAAGCGGAGGCAGCAACGAAATCGGTGAACTTGGGGCGAATTTTAACCGGATGTCGGAGAAGCTTGAGAGTACCATTTCCGAATTGAAGAGCGCTAACAATCGGCTGAAAGAGGACATTGAGCAGAAAGAGCAATTAGAGAAGATGCGTAATGAGTTTTTGGGAAATGTGTCCCATGAGCTAAAGACGCCAATCGCGTTGATTCAGGGATATGCGGAAGGACTCAAGGAGGGAGTAAGCGACGATGCCCAGAGCAGAGAGTTCTACTGCGATGTTATCATGGACGAGGCGGCGAAGATGAACCAGATGGTGAAGAACCTGCTGACTCTGAATCAGTTGGAGTTCGGGGATGAAGATATTGTGTTTGAAAGGTTTGATTTGGCGGCATTGGTAAATGGAGTCTTGCAGAGCATGGAGATTCTTGCGGAGCAGGAGAAAATTCAGGTGATTTTCCGGCAGGAGAAACCTATCTATGTGTGGGCGGATGAGTTCAAGGTGGAACAGGTCGTCCGTAATTATGTCAGTAATGCATTCCACCATGCAGGCGAGGAAAAGGTCGTTGAGATTAAGATTGTAACTTTAGATGGGAAAGCCCGGGTGACAGTCTTCAATACGGGAACGCCGATTGCCGGGGAGGATGTGGAGCATATCTGGGAGAAATTTTATAAGGCGGACAAGGCCCATAGCCGGGAATACGGGGGAAATGGAATTGGTCTGTCCATCGTAAAGGCAATTATGGAGTCCTTCCATCAAGAATATGGTGTAAATAATTACGACAATGGTGTTGAATTCTGGTTTGAACTTGATGTACAATGATTTCGTGAATGATTTCCATTCAGGGATTTGAGAAGAGGGGGATAAATGCGAGATGATAGCGATTCTTGATTATGATGCCGGCAATATTAAGAGTGTGGAAAAGGCAATGCAGTTGTTGGGGCAGGAGGTAACGATTACGAGAAAACGGGATGAAATTCTCCGTGCAGATAAAGTCATACTCCCCGGCGTGGGAGCGTTTGGAGACGCCATGGGGAAGATTTGCCAGTACGGGCTTTTCGATGTGATCCATGAAGTGGTGGATAATGGGACGCCATTCCTTGGTATCTGTCTGGGGTTGCAGCTGTTGTTTGAGAGGAGCGATGAGTCGCCGGGCGTAGAAGGACTTGGGGTTTTGAAGGGTGAGATTCTGCGGATTCCGGAGACGCCCGGGTTGAAGATTCCGCATATGGGCTGGAATTCATTGGAATTTCAAAATGACGGCAGGCTGTTTCGGAAGCTGCCCAAGGAATCTTATGTCTATTTCGTACATTCCTATTATTTAAAAGCGGCAGATGAGAGTATCGTGACTGCAGTCACGGAGTATGGTACGAAGATTCATGCTTCTGTGGAGCAGGGAAATGTGTTCGCATGCCAGTTCCATCCGGAGAAGAGCAGTGATGTAGGAATTCAGATATTGAAGAATTTTGTGTCTTTATAGTTGGAGATTCGGTAATTATTTCCTGTATGGGAGCAGGAATGCGATGTCCAAGGGCATAAAAAAATGAAGGGAGATATAAAACATGCATACAAAAAGAATTATCCCATGTCTGGACGTGAACCGCGGACGTGTGGTCAAAGGGGTGAATTTCGTAGATTTGAAAGACGCAGGAGATCCGGTGGAAATCGGACGGGCGTATGACAAGGCGGGGGCGGATGAGCTGGTATTTCTGGATATCACGGCTTCTTCTGACGCGCGGGGAACCGTGGTGGATATGGTACGCAAGGTGGCGGAGACGGTGTTCATCCCGTTTACGGTAGGAGGCGGAATCCGGACGGTGGATGATTTTAAGGCATTGTTGAGAGAAGGGGCGGACAAGATTTCCATCAATTCTTCTGCAATTAATACGCCAAAGCTTATCAGCGATGCTGCGGACAAATTCGGCAGCCAGTGCGTGGTGGTAGCGATTGATGCAAAGCGGCGGGCAGATGGGAGCGGTTGGAACATTTTCAAAAACGGCGGACGTATTGACGTGGGCATCGACGCATTGGAGTGGGCGGCAAAGGTGGAACGTTTAGGGGCAGGAGAGATTCTCCTTACCAGTATGGACTGCGACGGCACCAAAGCCGGATACGATTTGGATTTGACCCGGGCCATTGCGGACGCCGTATCCATTCCTGTGATAGCGTCGGGCGGCGCCGGGAATCTGGAACATTTTCATGAAGCCTTAACGGAAGGAAGGGCAGACGCGGCGCTGGCGGCGTCCTTGTTTCATTATAAGGAGCTGGAAATCAGGGAAGTGAAGGAGTATCTGCGCACGAAGGGCGTAGCGGTGCGTTTGTAATTTAAGAGATAGGCAAAAATGAGGGAGAGAATATGGCAGCAATCAACAATGACTGGCTGGAAGCTCTGGAAGCAGAATTTCACAAGCCTTATTATAAACAACTATTTGCAACCGTAAATCAGGAGTATAAGACAAGGCTGATTTTTCCGCCTGCGGACGACATTTTCAATGCGTTCCATCTGACTCCGCTACATAAAGTCAAGGCCGTGATTCTTGGGCAGGACCCCTACCACAATCACGGACAGGCACATGGATTATGCTTTTCGGTGAAAAAAGGAGTGAACGTTCCTCCGTCTCTGGTTAACATTTACCAGGAGCTCCACGATGACCTGGGATGCAGGATTCCGGATCACGGATGCCTGACGAAATGGGCCGAGCAAGGCGTGCTGATGTTGAATACGGTGCTGACTGTGCGGGCACATCAGGCGAACTCTCATCAGGGGATTGGCTGGGAAGAATTCACGGACGCGGCGATTGCGGCGTGTAGTCGTCAAGACCGCCCCATTGTATTTATCTTGTGGGGGTCGCCGGCACAGCGGAAGGCAAAGATGCTGACGAATCCGAATCATTTGATATTAAAGTCCCCCCATCCCAGCCCGTTTTCGGCTCAGAGGGGATTTTTCGGAAGCAGACCGTTCAGTCAGGCAAATGCTTTTCTGGAGGCTCATGGAGTAGAGCCAGTGGACTGGCAGATTGACTAGACGGACAGGAAAGTGGCGTCTTAGGAGAGGGTTTAGGCTTCAGGAAGATTAGTATTCAGGAGGAAGACAATGGGGAAGCAGTATGAGCTTATCATTATCGGCGCAGGGCCGGGCGGATATGTGGCGGCGAAGAAAGCGGCAAAATTAGGGATGTCGGTTGTCATTATTGACAAGGGGGATGTGGGAGGAACCTGTATCAATCGTGGCTGCATCCCAACAAAGGCGTTGATTCATACGGCAACGCTGTACCGTGATATGACGGAGTGCGGGAAGTTTGGATTATATGCCAAGGAAGTAGGGTTCGACCTGCAAAAGATTTACGAATATAAGGATTTGTCTGCGGCAAGAATGAAAAAAGAGCTTGAGCAGGAGTTTGAGGAGCTGGGAATCGTGTCCGTGCGGGGAATTGCCACGATTCAGAATGACCGGAGAGTACGGGTTGCCCGGGAAGACGGCGAGACAGAGTATTTCACGGGAAAATATATTCTGATTGCTACAGGCGCCAAAGCCCGGATGGTGGACATTCCGGGAATGGACCTGCCGGGAGTGATGACCAGCGAGGAGCTGTTGACGTCCAATGAGAGCCGCTACCGCCGGCTTCTGATTCTTGGGGGCGGTGTGATAGGAATTGAGCTGGCAACGGTATTCAATGCCCTTGGCGGGGAAGTGACCATTGTGGAGGTGTCTGACCGTCTGCTCCCGAATATGGACAGGGAATTCTCGGATACGTTGGAAGAGATTTTGACTGACAGGGGAATCGTGATTCATAAAGAGAGTATTTTAGAAGAGGTGGCGAAGAAGACGGATAGTCTGAGCTGCCGCTATGTCTGCCATGGGAAGAACCAGGAGGCGGAAGTGGACGCCGTGCTGGTATCCGTGGGAAGGACGGCGAATACGGAAGGACTCTTCGATGCGGATGTGCCGATCCGAATGGAAAACGGGCGTATTGTGGTGGATGATTTCTTTGCCACGAACATTCCGGGAATCTATGCGGTGGGAGACGTAATAGGTGGGATTCAGCTTGCACATGTGGCGTCGGCGCAGGCGACCTATGTGGTGGAGAGGATGAATGACGTCCCGGCGTCCGTTATCGTTGAGATGGTGCCGAGCTGTCTGTTCGTACCGATTTCTATCGTGCCGAGCTGTCTGTATACAGATCCAGAGATTGCATCGGTGGGGCTTACGGAGGAAGAAGCCAGAAAGAAAGGCGTACCGATACGATGCGGCAGATATGTGATGGACGGGAACGGGCAGTCAATTATCTCTAAGGAAGAGAGAGGGGTAATTAAGATTTTATTTGCGGCGGACAGCGATGTGATTCTGGGGGCGCAGTTGATGTGTCCGCGGGCGACGGATATGATTGGGGAGCTGGCGACGGCGATTGCAAATGGGCTTACTTCTTCACAGTTGATGTATGCGATGCGGGCACATCCCACTTATAATGAGGCGATTTCCTGTGCGGTAGAAAATAGCAGGGCGCTAAGGGGCAGGTAAATGTTGGTTTTGTAGTTTTGAGATAGAGAATCGTGGTACGGAGGGAACGATGGAAGACAGCAGGATAGACAAACAATTTGAGTTTTTTCGGGAGATTGACAAAGAAAAATTTATTGGAAGGCAGACGTATCTGACGGATGCACAAAGGAAAGAGAATGATGCGGAACATGCGTGGCATATGGCAATCATGACGATTCTTCTAAGCGAGTATTCTAATGAGAAGATTGATGTGCTAAAAACAGTAACCATGCTTCTGATTCATGATTTGGTGGAGATTGACGCTGGGGATACATATGCTTATGACGAAGAGGGAAAGAAAACGAAACGGGTACGGGAACTTGCAGCGGCAGACCGAATCTTCGGGATTCTCCCGGAAGAACAGGGGGAGAAGATGCGCGGGTTGTGGGATGAGTTTGAGGCAGGAGAGACGGCAGAGGCGAAGTTCGCCCATGCCATGGACCATATCCAGCCGCTGATGCTGAACGCAGCGACGGACGGCAAGAGCTGGGAGGAGCATGGGATTCGGTTGAGCCAGGTTATGGGACGTAACAAGAACACGGCAGAGGGGTCTAAGGCTTTGTGGGAATATGCGTACCAGAAGTTTATTGCTCCGAATGTGGACAAGGGGAGGCTTACGAAGGATTAAGAGGGGAAGGAGATGGAGATTCCGGCCTGTGATAGATACATCCTAATTAAGGGCAGGCTGAGCTCCTATCTTTCTTTTGTCGAAAAAAATCGAAAAAGTCGAAAAAGTGCAAAAAAGTTGTTGACAAGATATGACAGATATGGTAATCTAATTGAGCTGTCAGATGAGCAAGGAAATACAAAACATGACAGCGAAAAAAGTTTGAAGAAACTTGAAAAAAATGTTGACAAGCGACGAAAGATGTGATAATCTAATGTAGCTGTCGCGAGATACAACGGCAAAGAACCTTGATAATTAAACAATAGACAACAACCCTGAAAATTTCTTGAGAGAAAATTTCAGAACGTGGAATTGAATGGATGAAGAAGTTTGGCTAGGCTAAATAGATTTGGAAATTCAAGACCAACCTTATAAACAGTAATAACGGGAAAAGAAAAAGCGAGCATTTTTCTTGACCGAGATTAAACTTGATTATTTTAAGGATGCTTCGACAGTTCTAAGCTCGTGAGAGACCTCGCTAAGAACTGCGAAGCGTCTAAAAGATGCTTCACAATACTAAGCTCGTGGGAGACCTTGCTAAGTATTGTGAAGCGTAATACGACTAAGGTTCGTGAAAGACCGAACTCAAGTCTTTATTACGAGAGTTTGATCCTGGCTCAGGATGAACGCTGGCGGCGTGCCTAACACATGCAAGTCGAGCGAAGCACTTTGATTGGATTCTTCGGATGAAGATAATTGTGACTGAGCGGCGGACGGGTGAGTAACGCGTGGGCAACCTGCCTTACACAGGGGGATAACAGTTAGAAATGACTGCTAATACCGCATAAGACCCCAGAACCGCATAGTTCTGAGGTAAAAACTCCGGTGGTGTAAGATGGGCCCGCGTCTGATTAGGTAGTTGGTGAGGTAACGGCTCACCAAGCCGACGATCAGTAGCCGACCTGAGAGGGTGACCGGCCACATTGGGACTGAGACACGGCCCAGACTCCTACGGGAGGCAGCAGTGGGGAATATTGCACAATGGGGGAAACCCTGATGCAGCGACGCCGCGTGAGCGATGAAGTATTTCGGTATGTAAAGCTCTATCAGCAGGGAAGAAAATGACGGTACCTGACTAAGAAGCCCCGGCTAACTACGTGCCAGCAGCCGCGGTAATACGTAGGGGGCAAGCGTTATCCGGATTTACTGGGTGTAAAGGGAGCGTAGACGGTCCTGCAAGCCAGATGTGAAAGCCCGGGGCTCAACCCCGGGACTGCATTTGGAACTGTAAGGCTAGAGTGTCGGAGAGGCAGGCGGAATTCCTAGTGTAGCGGTGAAATGCGTAGATATTAGGAGGAACACCAGTGGCGAAGGCGGCCTGCTGGACGATGACTGACGTTGAGGCTCGAAAGCGTGGGGAGCAAACAGGATTAGATACCCTGGTAGTCCACGCCGTAAACGATGACTACTAGGTGTCGGGTGGCAAAGCCATTCGGTGCCGCAGCCAACGCAATAAGTAGTCCACCTGGGGAGTACGTTCGCAAGAATGAAACTCAAAGGAATTGACGGGGACCCGCACAAGCGGTGGAGCATGTGGTTTAATTCGAAGCAACGCGAAGAACCTTACCTGATCTTGACATCCCTCTGACCGGCAAGTAATGTTGCCTTTCCTTCGGGACAGAGGAGACAGGTGGTGCATGGTTGTCGTCAGCTCGTGTCGTGAGATGTTGGGTTAAGTCCCGCAACGAGCGCAACCCTTATCTTCAGTAGCCAGCATTTAGGATGGGCACTCTGGAGAGACTGCCAGGGATAACCTGGAGGAAGGTGGGGATGACGTCAAATCATCATGCCCCTTATGACCAGGGCTACACACGTGCTACAATGGCGTAAACAAAGGGAAGCGAACATGTGAGTGCAAGCGAATCCCAAAAATAACGTCTCAGTTCGGATTGTAGTCTGCAACTCGACTACATGAAGCTGGAATCGCTAGTAATCGCGAATCAGAATGTCGCGGTGAATACGTTCCCGGGTCTTGTACACACCGCCCGTCACACCATGGGAGTCAGTAACGCCCGAAGCCGGTGACCTAACCGAAAGGGAGGAGCCGTCGAAGGTGGGACCGATAACTGGGGTGAAGTCGTAACAAGGTAGCCGTATCGGAAGGTGCGGCTGGATCACCTCCTTTCTAAGGAAAAAGACTTNGTTTCTAATGACTGATAAAGCATAAAAACAAGAAAGCATTCAGTCAACATGTACCTTGAAAACCGCATACAAGAAATATGATAAGAGAAATATCTTAATCAAGACATCCGAGGTAATTGTTATTAGCAGAGTAACATCTGGTTATGTAATGATGATTACATCCAATTCGAGAAAACGAATCAAAAAAACAACCTATGAAACCAACGCCGATAACGCTATATCGGTGAGGACTTACGGGACATCCCGTTTCCGCAAGTCAGTTGGTCATGCTAGAAAGAGCGTATGGTGGATGCCTTGGCACTAAGAGCCGATGAAAGACGTGATAAGCTGCGAAAAGCTTCGGGGAGGAGCAAATATCCTACGATCCGGAGATGTCTGAATGGGGAAACCCACTTGAGGGAACCTCAAGTATCCTTAACCCAATCCATAAGTTAAGGAAGGGAACCCGGTGAACTGAAACATCTAAGTAGCCGGAGGAAGAGAAAGAAATATCGATTCCCAAAGTAGCGGCGAGCGAAATGGGAAGAGCCCAAACCGGGATGCGTGCATCCCGGGGTTCGGACCGCAAATTTGATTCAGAAGTCTTAGCAGAATGGTTTTGGGAAAGCCAGCCAGAGAGGGTGAAAGCCCCGTAAGCGAAAAGACGGATGACATGGCGGAATCCAGAGTACCACGAGACACGTGGAACCTTGTGGGAAGATGCGGGGACCACCCCGTAAGGCTAAATACTCCTTAGTGACCGATAGCGCATAGTACTGTGAAGGAACGGTGAAAAGAACCCCGGGAGGGGAGTGAAACAGAACCTGAAACCATATGTTTACAAGCTGTGGAACATCCGTATGAGATGAACCGCGTACTTTTTGTAGAACGGTCCGGCGAGTTGCGCCGGCTGGCGAGGTTAAGCCCCGAAGGGGTGGAGCCGAAGGGAAACCAAGTCTTAACAGGGCCAGAGTCAGTCGGAGCAGACCCGAAACCGGGTGACCTATCCATGTCCAGGATGAAGCTGCCGTAAAAGGCAATGGAGGTCCGAACCCACATCCGTTGAAAAGGGTGGGGATGAGGTGTGGATAGGGGAGAAATTCCAATCGAACCCGGAGATAGCTGGTTCTCCTCGAAATAGCTTTAGGGCTAGCCTCATACAAGTCTAGCGGAGGTAGAGCACTGAATTTCCTAGGGGGCGTCAAAGCTTACCGAAGAATATCAAACTCCGAATGCCGCCAAGATGGTGTATGGGAGTCAGACTGCACGAGATAAGTTGGGTAGTCAAAAGGGAAAGAGCCCAGACCTACAGCTAAGGCCCCAAAATGTGTGTTAAGTGGAAAAGGATGTGGGATTTCAGAGACAACTAGGATGTTGGCTTAGAAGCAGCCATACATTCAAAGAGTGCGTAATAGCTCACTAGTCGAGAGGTCCTGCGCCGAAAATGTCCGGGGCTGAAACACACTGCCGAAGCTTAGGAATCAGAAATGATTGGTAGAGGAGCATTGGATACTGGAAGAAGCAGTACCGGAAGGAGCTGTGGACGGTATCGAAGAGAGAATGCCGGAATGAGTAGCGAGAGGAAGGTGGGAATCCTTCCGGCCGAATATCCAAGGATTCCAGGGTAAAGCTGATCTGCCCTGGGGAAGTCGGGGCCTAAGGCGAGGCAGAGATGCGTAGTCGATGGATAACAGGTTGAAATTCCTGTACCACAATCCAACAGAACTGTGGGGACACACGTGGAAAGCATGAGCCGGGAATGAAGAGACCGGTGCAAGCGAGGTAGGGGGTATACTGGCAAATCCGTATATCAACCCGAAGACGTGATGCGGACCGAAGTAAGAGTAGGGAAGCATGTGAGCCATGTGTCAAGAAAAGCCGCTATTGTTTGGGTTGTGCCCGTACCGTAAACCGACACAGGTGGATGAGGAGAGAATCCTAAGGCCGACGGGAGAAGCATTGTCAAGGAACTCGGCAAAATGACCCCGTAACTTCGGGAGAAGGGGTGCCAGGGAGACCTGGCCGCAGAGAATAGGCCCAAGCAACTGTTTAGCAAAAACACAGGTCTGTGCGAAACCGAAAGGTGAAGTATACGGGCTGACGCCTGCCCGGTGCTGGAAGGTTAAGAGGAGAGGTTAGCGAAAGCGAAGCCTTGAATTGAAGCCCCAGTAAACGGCGGCCGTAACTATAACGGTCCTAAGGTAGCGAAATTCCTTGTCGGGTAAGTTCCGACCCGCACGAAAGGCGTAATGATTTGGGCACTGTCTCGACAATGCACCCGGTGAAATTGAAGTACCAGTGAAGATGCTGGTTACCCGCGCCAGGACGGAAAGACCCCATGGAGCTTTACTCCAGCTTGATACTGGGATTCGGTATTGCATGTACAGGATAGGCGGGAGGCAAGGAAGTGGTGACGCCAGTTGCCATGGAGCCGCTGTTGGGATACCACCCTTGCAGTATTGGATTTCTAACCAACAGCCGTGACCCGGCTGGGGGACAATGTCAGGTGGGGAGTTTGACTGGGGCGGTCGCCTCCGAAAGGGTATCGGAGGCGCTCAAAGGTTCCCTCAGAATGGTTGGAAACCATTCGGAGAGCGCAAAGGCAGAAGGGAGCTTGACTGCGACACCGACGGGTGGGGCAGGTACGAAAGTAGGACTTAGTGATCCGGTGGTAGAAAGTGGGATTGCCATCGCTCAACGGATAAAAGCTACCCTGGGGATAACAGGCTTATCACTCCCAAGAGTTCACATCGACGGAGTGGTTTGGCACCTCGATGTCGGCTCATCGCATCCTGGGGCTGAAGTAGGTCCCAAGGGTTGGGCTGTTCGCCCATTAAAGCGGTACGCGAGCTGGGTTCAGAACGTCGTGAGACAGTTCGGTCCCTATCCGGCGCGGGCGAAGGATATTTGAGAGGAGCTGTCCTTAGTACGAGAGGACCGGGATGGACTGGCCGCTGGTGGATCTGTTGGCTAATCAAGGCCATGGCAGAGTAGCCAAGCCGGGAGGGGATAAACGCTGAAGGCATCTAAGCGTGAAGCCCCCCTCAAGATGAGATATCCCTGCGTAGAGCAGTAAGACCCCTTGAAGACGACAAGGTAGATAGGGCGGAGGTGGAAGTGCAGTAATGTATGGAGCTGACCGCAACTAATCGGTCGAGGGCATGACCAAAGGTGGATAGGAAAGAGGATGAAATTTCTTGTATGCAGTTTTGAGGGTACATGAAAAAACACTTGCTATATAAGATACGAAGAGGTATAATATAGTTAGTGTTTTCTTAGATTAAAAGAATAGAGAATAATCCTCGATAGCTCAATGGTAGAGCACACGGCTGTTAACCGTGGGGTTGTTGGTTCGAGCCCAACTCGGGGAGTTTGAAAAGGCCCGTAGACAGTAGTGTTTGCGGGCTTTTCATATCCGAGGATAAGAGAGAAGAAATTTTGGCAGGCAATATACTGTTAACCGAGATAGGCAAGCCTTAATAACTCAATGAAATAGTGACATTTGTTAAAAGCCTGGTGTTTTACACAAAGGAATGTACGAAAGCGAGGGTAAAGCTGTGGCTTTCCATTTAAAGAAACCTTGTATTGACTTGTACGGGGTCTCTTTTTTGTATGAACGGATTGAAGCTAGGAGGAGAATAGATTATAATATAGAAATAATCAAATAAGTGAAAGCAGGAAA
Organism: Lachnospiraceae bacterium; assembly: GCA_910574885.1. Lineage (GTDB taxonomy): Bacteria > Bacillota > Clostridia > Lachnospirales > Lachnospiraceae > Sporofaciens. The sequence goes on from CAJTDD010000026.1 coordinate 66,653, forward strand.
GAAAAAAGTTAGAGCATCAAGGCGTTGAATGGAAGGAAATTTGGAAAGATGAATATTTGAAATATTATCGTAGTGGTAGTACCATGCAGGAAATAAAAGGAATTGAATTATTAAAATTCCTTTATGAGAAGCAAGGAAAAACATGGGATAGCGTACCTATACCAGGAGAAACCGTAGATTCTTTGAGTAAGGAAGCATTACAAGAGTTCAGAAAAAAATCTGTTTATAAAAAACGGTTAAGTAAAATTGCGGTAGAGGTCAATGACAAATTATTGTTAGAGAATTTAAAATTATTTGAGGGAGAGAATTTGATACGAGCGGCAATTTTAATGTTTCATCCTGATCCAGAAAAATGGGTAACAGGCGCATATATAAAAATTGGATATTTCGGAGATTCTGATTCTGATTTAAGGTATCAAGATGAAGTTCACGGGCCATTAATTTTACAAGCGGATAAAGCGATAGAGTTGATTTATACAAAGTATATGAAGGCTTTGATTGATTATGAGGGTTTGCAGAGAATAGAAACATATATGTTTCCGATGGAGGGATTTCGTGAAATATTGCTGAATGCCATTAATCATAAAGATTATAGTACCGGAATTCCCATTCAGATTAGCATTTATGAAGACAAAATATATGTTTGGAATGATGGAAAATGGCCAGAAAATTTGCCAATGGATGAGATATATAAGAAGCATTCATCTATACCATATAATCCTAAAATAGCAGATGTTTTCTACAAAGCTGGGGAGATTGAATCATGGGGAATAGGGTTTGATAAGATCATGGAGGTATGTGAAAAGGAGAAAGCTCCCTGTCCTGATATTGATGTTAACTCCAGGGGAGTTATGGTATTGTGTAAACCTTGTGAGCAATATAATAAATTATTGAAAGATAGACGTAGAAAAGAATTTTTGTCTAATGTGCAATTAGAAAAATTGTCACAAAAAGAGCAAGATCGCATGGCTCCGATATTGAAATATTTGGATGATAATTCAATAATTACTAATGCAATAGGCCGTGATTTGTTAGGAAAATCAGTAGCAACGACGAAGCGTTATTTCAATAGATTGTGTGAAATTGGAATTTTGGAACAGAAAAGCGCTGGCAGGAGTTCATATTATGAACGAAAATGAGCCGATTAATGAGCCGATTAATGAGCCGATTAATGAGCCGATTAATGAGCCGATTAATGAGCCGATTAATCAGTAAAAATAAGATAAATGTATATGAGATTTTTCGGTGTGCGACCGTGTCAATGGTAGAGCACACGGCTGTTAACCGTGGGGTTGTTGGTTCGAGCCCAACTCGGGGAGCTTAAAAAGCCCGTAGACAGTAATGATTGCGGTGATAAGGAAGTAATTTCAGATTAGGCGATATAGCCCCGATTGCAAGGGCTGTACCGTCTTTTCGAGTTCCTATGCACCTTGCCGTTTCGGTTGCGTGGCAGAAAGAAAATTGATTTCCCCTACAAAGTTGAAAACAATATCTACTTTCTGTACCCGTTTCCCGTCCACCTTTTCCGGCGCATGGACTATGATTTTTTTGATAAATTTATTGACGATTGGGGGAGACTGTCCGAAAACTAATAAGTTGATGAATTAATCTAATAGGTAGATGCATTCGCAAATTAAGCGAGTGATTTTCATAAAAATAATGTACCTTGAAAAC
>CAJTDD010000027.1 GCA_910574885.1 Lachnospiraceae bacterium
GAAGACGACAAGGTAGATAGGGCGGAGGTGGAAGTGCAGTAATGTATGGAGCTGACCGCAACTAATCGGTCGAGGGCATGACCAAAGGTGGATAGGAAAGAGGATGAAATTTCTTGTATGCAGTTTTGAGGGTACATGAAAAAACACTTGTTATATAAGATACGAAGAGGTATAATATAGTTAGTGTTTTCTTAGATTAAAAGAATAGAGAATAATCCTCGATAGCTCAATGGTAGAGCACACGGCTGTTAACCGTGGGGTTGTTGGTTCGAGCCCAACTCGGGGAGTTTGAAAAGGCCCGTAGACAGTAGTGTTTGCGGGTTTTGTCTGTCCAAAGATAAGAGAGAAAAAATTTGGAAGGCAATATATTGTTAACCAAAAAAGTTTGCGGAAACCTTGTATCAAATTTATGCAGGTTTTCTTTTTTGTATCAAATAATTGAAGATAGGATGAGAATAGATTATAATATATGAATAATTAAATGAGTGAAAGCAGGAAAGAATAAAAATTAGGAGGATGATGAATTGGCTTTGCTAATAACTGAATATGATGAGAAAAGCGGCCTGCCTATTGAGCGTGGATATTTAGAATGTGGATTACCATGTTTTTTACAGGAATCTATAGAACAGATGAAAAAGGCATGGAAGAAACTAGATGCAGGTGAAGAGTATCTGCAATGGGACTGTGATTTCTGTAATCTACAAAGCGATATCAACACAACCGAAGTAAATGGAGTAATAAACAGTGAACAGGCATGGTATTTACGAAAAAAATATCTGCGCATGGAAAAACCAGAATTTATTGAATGATAAAAAGAAGGGAATATGATGTTTGGATATGATAGATTTTACAGAATTACCCAAAAGGAATAAAGCATACGCAGGGGCAAATGGAAGCAAAATATCGGTTGTATATCATGGGGAACAGTATATGCTTAAGTTTCCACCACATGCAGTGAAAAATCAGGATATGAGTTATAGCAACAGCTGCATTTCGGAGTATTTAGGATGTAAAATATTTGAAAAAGCAGGAGTCCCTGTGCAGGAAACAATTCTTGGAACATATAAGACGAAAAAGGGTGTGAAGAAAATTGTTGTCGCATGTAAAGATTTTACTTCTGTTGGAATTGAACTACAGGATTTCGCGTCTTTAAAAAATCAGATTATTGATTCAGAGCGAAATGGATATGGCACAGAACTTGCAGACATCCTTTCTGTATTTGATGAACAGACAGCAATGGATCCAGAGAAAATAAGAGAACGATTTTGGGATATGTTTATTGTAGATGCTTTTATTGGTAATTGGGGTTTTTTGTATCATGTACAATCAGACACATTAACACTGGCGCCAGTTTTTGATTGTGGCAGCTGCCTGTATCCACAAGCAGATGAGAAAATGATTATGAAGATTCTTGCAGATAAACGGGAAATTCATCATCGTATTTTTAATACCCCGTTATCCGCTATTCAGAACAATGGAAAGAAAATTAATTACTACGAATTTATTTCTGCGTTGGACAATGAGGAGTGTAATAGAGCATTGTTACGAATTTTATCACGGATAGATATGAAGGAGATTTTTAATATAATTGAAAAAACGCCATTTATCAGTGATTTGCAGAAAGAGTTTTATAGAACAATGTTGATGGCAAGGAAGGAACGTATCTTGGATTACTCTATAAAACGAATGTCTAAGCAAATGTGAAATGGAACGATAGCATCAGTTTAATTTTTCGGTGTGCGACCGTGTCAATGGTAGAGCACACGGCTGTTAACCGTGGGGTTGTTGGTTTGAGCCCAACTCGGGGAGTTAATAAAAGTTCCGTAAGCATTAGTGTTTGCGGAACTTTTTTATATAAAATAAGATCTCAATCTTTCCAAAATAAAATCCTTTCATTACATGTAATATCTTAAACCCGCAGGTCATCCCGTAATTCATGCCCTGCGGGCGAGTGGACTTCGTCCATTAAGGTATAAGTTTATTCTGGAAGTGTAAAACTGTTGTTTTACACTTGTTTTGGAGATAATTTTTTGATATAATTAATATATATTAGGGGATAGAAGGCTAGATAAATGGAATTTCCTGTGCTATTGCCTTAAATAGATCCAGTATTTTGTACTCAATTTTATATGACGGCACAGGGTTTCTATGCTCGCAGTAATCTGTGGGAATAGAGGCTTTTTTGTTTTACAAACCACAGTCGAAAAATGCCATTTGGTTTTCAAAGTGGCAGGGACGTTACAATAGAGGAGGGGAGAGAAGTATTACGAGAGGCATATAACTATTGAGCGTTATGAGAAAGGAGGGTGGATGAGTTACAGGCGCAGAGAGAGGATGAGTACTATCTCATGATTATTGAATAACGATAAAAGATGAAAAAGTATTTCGATGGAACAAAAAGGAGAAATGTCAAATGTTAAAAAATATGAAGATTCGGAGCAGATTGTTGATATCCTATCTGCTCATTACGGTTCTGTTGCTGATTGTCGGTATTGTTTCGATTGTCATGCTTCGAGAGGAGAGCAGCAAATTGCAGGAATTCTATGATCAACAATTTCAAACGGTAGAAAATGCATTGGATATGCGGCGTACAGTTTTTTCTGTTCGGGGCAATGTCCTATCTAGTATTGTAGAATATAACGAAGATACCGTCGACTCTGCTAAAAGCGAGTTTCAGAGTCTCTACACCCTGCTGGATGGACTGAAAGAGACATATCAGGGAGATATGTCTCAGCTCACCCAGATAGAGCAGAATTTGAACAGTGCAGAGCCCAGCCTGTCCCAGGTGACAGATTTAGCAAAACAGCAGCAGGACGATGAAGCGGTGGCTCTTTATAAGAGCAGTTACAAGCCGTACATGGACGAGACGCGGGATATTTTGGTCAGTGTAGGCGAGACTGCTCAGAAGAACGCTTTGAATAAAGTAGAAGATGGCGCCAGAATGGCTGGAATTTCCAATATTATTGTGATTGTGATAATTTGTCTTGCGGTGGCGGTCAGTGTGATATTGGCCTTGGCAATGAGTAATAGTATTCGTAAACCGGTGGAAGAAATTCGCCAGGTGGCCGCAAATATGGCCAAGGGTCAGATGGATATGGATATCACCTATCATTCCGCTGATGAGCTTGGGGAAATGGCGGAACATATGCGGGAATTAACTGGAATCGTGAGAGATATTGTCAGAGACGTCGATTATTGCATGAATGAGCTGGCGCAGGGCAACTTTACGGTGGTCAGTAAACAGCGGGAAGCATACGTTGGCGATTACGCAGGTATTCTGAAGGCTATGCGCATTCTGAAAGTGTCTATGAGCGACACGCTGAGTCAGATCGAGATTGCGGCAGATCAGGTTAATGCGGGCGGAGACCAGGTATCCAGCGGTTCGCAGGCGTTGGCGCAGGGAGCTACGGAGCAGGCTTCCTCCGTGCAGGAACTGGCCGCTACTATCCAGGATGTGAGCGGGCAGGTGGAGTCCACCGCTTCTCATGCCAGAACTGCCAAATCTGAGAATGATCATACCCACCAGCAGATTGGCGTTTGTTCCGGAGACATGGATGCTCTGATGGATGCCATGGGTAAGATTGAGTCCCATTCTAATGAGATCAGCAAGGTCATCAACACCATTGAAGATATTGCGTTCCAGACTAACATTTTAGCCCTGAATGCCGCTGTTGAGGCTGCGCGCGCCGGCGCAGCAGGTAAGGGATTTGCCGTGGTTGCGGATGAGGTCCGTAGCTTGGCCAGCAAGTCTGCCAAGGCGGCCAAGAGTACTGCTGTGCTGATTGAAGACACCGTTTCAGCGGTTAAGGAAGGGCTTGACCTGTCCCAAGAGACGAGTCAGGCGTTGCAGACCGTGGTGGAAAGTTCCCAGAAGGTGTTGGAGGCTGTTAACCTGATCTCCAGCGCCACCGAAGAAGAGGCAGATTCTCTCTCTCAAATTTCCTCGGCTGTGGACCAGATTTCCAGTGTAGTGCAGACGAACTCTGCTACCGCTGAAGAGTCTGCCGCCGCAAGTGAGGAACTTTCAGGACAGGCTAATGTGCTCAAGGAGCTGGTCAGTCGGTTTCGTCTGGATAACAGCAGCTTTGGAGGCGCATCCACTTATAGGGATTCTGGTGTGAAACACAACAGCAACAGTACATCTGGTGCAGGTAAGGATACCTTCGGAGAGTACACAGACGACGCAAAGTATTAAAGAAATATGTTGATCTGTTCTGGTTTTTCAGAAGATGAAAAGACTGCTTCTGCAGAGGCGAGAAAAACAGTTGTTTATGATGAAGATTGCCCAGAGACACCTCAGGAAAGAGCTTTGAGTTTGGTAAAACCTGTAAACATTAGTGTTTGCAGGTTTTGTTTATGTGCAGACCCGTGCAGAGGAAATATGCCGCTGAGGCGGCGTACAGGCCGCGCGGCGAGTAGGAGAAGATGACTCTTCCCTACTCGATTCCCCAAATAGGAGAGCATACATAATGCGTTAAAAGTCAAAAAAGCCATTACGAAAAAGTATACTTTTTCGTAATGGCTTTTTCCCGCTAATTTCTTAACCATTCTAATATATTATCGACAATTCGTCAATAAACTTAACCCCTATTTTTTGTAATATCTGTCTAAAAAAATTTCCAGGAAATTTGTCACGAAAAAGTATAGTATTTCGTAATAGCTTCAAATTACCAAGAAAACAAGAATCATTCGTATAAGGGGAGCGGAATGCCGTCAGATAAGATATGCAAGACAGTCCATCAGTACAATAAAGAATCAGTCAGCGATACAGATATGCATAAGCTTCTGGATATCGCTGAGGATTACAGGAAGGTCAAAAACTATGTGTATGACAGGTTTGGCGGGATAGGAAGCCTATCAAAGATTTATCCGGGATATACCGTGCAAAATGAGATGACCGCAAGCGGATACCGGGAAACATTGGGATTGCCGGCTGTTTACTTCTATCTTGCAGTCTTTGACGCACTGGCAGATATCAAGAGTCAATGGACAAGGACAAAAACGAAGCTTGTAAAGCTGGTGAATAAGAATGAAAGCTTCAAGGAAGAAGAAAAACATTATCTTCGCTTCATATTAAAGGTAAATAATGCATTTGAGGCAGTATTGAACCAAAAGCCGATTGAGTTGGCTGCAAAGGTAAACAGACAATACTGTGAGTTGGCTGGAGAAGTGGATAGCGAAAAAATGCATCGATATTTATGTAGACAGGTGCGAAAGTATCATGTAAAGCTTCATACAGACACGGCGAATGTATTTTCCATAGCGGAACGAGCATACCGTTATGCCGACGGTGGAATCTATATTTCCATTAAAGAGAAGCGTAAACGGATTTTTATACCGCTGACAGACAATAACCAATATCAGTGCCAGCTGCGAATGAAATTATATCCCAAGGAGAATCGCATTGAACTCAAGGTTCCGGTAAATGTTGCAGTCCGACGTCATATGGATTATGTAAATCAGGTGGGGGTGGCGGTTGGTTTCAATACAATGCTGACAACAGACGAAGGGCATCGATATGGAACGGAATTAGGTAAATATCAGACCGGATATTCGGATTGGGTGAGGGAGCAGGCAAGTAGTTATAGAAGAAATAAGGGAGATAATCCGGGACGTAAGAAATATTGTGCAAAGAAGCGGCGGTTAGAAGAAGGACTTCATAGTTATATTAACCACGAATTGAATTATTTTCTTGCAGAGGAAAAGCCTAAGGTTATCTATGTTGTGAAACTACCAAAGCCGCAGGCCGGTGGACACAATAAGAAGATTAACTATTCCATTGCTCAATGGCAGAGAGGATATATAAGGAAGCGTTTGGAACAGAAATGTAAAGAACAGTCAATTGAGATTCTGGAAGTACTTGGAAAGAATATTAGTAACGAGTGCAGTATGTGCGGTGTGCTTGGAACGAAGACAGCAGGAGTGTTCTCTTGTTCAGCTTGCGGATATCAGGAAGAAGAAAAGACCAATACTGCCCGCAATGTAAAGAAGCGAGGGCAGGGTGATGGGGTGCTATATTAGCCGGATTATGAGGCAGCTCTAATTTGTCAGAATAGGAAACAAGATCATAAGAACAGCCATTTAGATAAGCAGCGGTGATGAGCCGAGGTTTTACCGAAAGGAGCCGGATGGTTCCAAAGGACTAAGAGGTAGGTTCATGATAAGGCAGGATAAGCCTGCTATATAAAAAGAAGTGTATTGGGTTAGAGGTAATGCATCAATACATATTAAAACGGCATTAGAAGGCGGGTAAAAGGGGGATTCCTTGGAGTCTGCGGATTGGATATGCCAGGACCTTGTGAACATGAGGATGGATGAGTGCAGATGGAATGTGTAAATGTAGGACAGAGAATGCAGAACTGTTCGTATCGGATAAGCTCAGATAATACGTCATGATGTAGCGAGGAGCGAAGCGAAGAGATTCGCATCATTCTCTTAGGAGAGTGACCAATATGCCTTATTAAAATCAGTAATGATATCAGAGAAGGTTTATGTATTTTATTTAAGTAAAAACGATGACAATAGCTTACTAATAAGGAGAGAAAAATGGAAAAAAAGGAAAAGGACAATTCAAAGTGGAAAAAAATACTTATTATAATTTTATTCTTGATAGTTGTTGCTTTGGGCGCTGTAATCTATTTTCTATTAACCAAGTCTGAGGAAAAGACAGAGAGAAATGTTTCGGAAGGGCTTGTAGTCGGCGACAAGGATGATAAAGCCGCGAATGCGACTTTTACAACTGACATGAATATGATTTGGACGTTTCCTTCCGGAAGCGCAGTTTCTACTAATGCCCAGATTGGGAATTCTGTAAGTAATAGTTATGAGTGCTATTTCGAGGTATACCTTGATAATGAAGAACAGACGTTGCTTTATAGTTCGCCGGTTCTGCCGGTTGGAAAAAAATTGGAGAAGCTGGAGTTAAACCAAGTGCTGCCGGATGGAGTACATGACGCTGTATGTACTTATCACATATTAGATGATGAAGACCCCGACAAAGAACTTGGTGCTGTATCATTTACCGTAAGTCTCATGGTGGTGAAAGAGTAGGATAAGAATTTTTTCATCAATATTATGGGTATGTCCATGGGTGGATGTGGTAAGATGGCAGATATTACTGCATCACTCGTGATATACATAAATCAGAAATTAAATTAATAGGAGGTATAACGCATTATGAAATCTAAATTGACGAAGGCAACGGCGGTTGCTTTGACAATGACAATGTTTGCTCCGGCATCTGCATTGGCATCGGAGCCAAGCGGCACACTTGACACATCTTTTGATGTTTACTCACCGGCTCTGACGATTCAGGTCCCGCTGGCGGCTAATATCGAGGTTAACCCGTTTGCCGACAGCACTGCTACAGATGTAAAGAAGTTTTCAGTTGCATCAGAAAGCATTGATATCTGGAACGCATCCGTAGATGCCGAGAAAGACATTGGTATTCCAGTAAATGCTACGGTTAAGGCGACGATCACGTCTAAGGCGAGTGATGTTATCACGGAGTATAATACATTTACTGAAAATGCGAATTCGACCAGTAAGAAAATTAACCTGAATCTTACGACTGCTCAAACACCGGCAGCTATAGACGCCAAGGCGGGTGAGACTTTGGCTTTTGATGCAAATAAAAAGCTTAATTTTGCACAGTTTACAACAAAGACACCGGCAGTTTATACAACACCTGTTGACAGTGTGCCGATTACAAAATATGGTTCATTGCTTTCCGTAGATATTGCTGCTCCAACTGGAGATACTTCCGCAACAGCACCTGCAACAAAGTTTACATCCGATCCGACTAAGGTAAAAGCAGCGGTAGGTTCCTTTGCAGTTACAGGTGTTGCAAACGCAAACGCAGATTGGAAAAAGGATGATATCGCAGTAAATATCACATACGAGGTAAGGGCAAGCAAGGCTCGCTCAATTACGACACCAAAGATTGCTACGGCTCCAGAATTTACATCAGGAACCAGCGCTGCAGATGTGTCTATTGAGGTTCCAAACATTGGAGAAGCTACCGTATCAGCCATTGGCCTTCATAATGATGGGGCTGGACTTTACGGAGATTATATCTGGGAAGATGGTGCATATAGTGTGGATTATTCTACTGCAGGTAAAGCTGTAATCAAGATTCCAAAGACGGACGGCGGTTTAGACTTTTTAACTGGCGAAGACTATAAAGATAATAAGCAGGATCTTGTGATTGCGTTATCTGACGGTCGTATCGTTATATCAACATTGACAGTAAAATAATGTAGAAAAAGGGGTGTTTCTGCCACACCTGCGCTCCAACTCACCTGAAAAGGCGGGTTGGAGTTTAAATTTTATAAAGTTTTATAAAGTTGTGTGTCTGGTATAGGAGAATATCCATGGCAGAGGATTATTTCTTTGTAAGACAGGATGATTCAAAGTAGCTGGAAGTGTATTTAGGGAGAGTGTTAGAATGCAGAGGAAGATGGCGTCATTTTTAATAGTTATTCTATTTTGCTGTATAAACAAATTGAATGGGGAATATTGGAAAAATGGAATTACTGATGTTGATAACGTGTTTTCAAACTGTACGGTCGTAAAAGCTGCAGAAGATATAGAAGATATAAAAGAAGATGGTGAGGCAAAAGGTCTGGATAAAGAAGAAAAAACCCCATCATCGGAAAAAAACAATGCAGTGGATGAAGTTGCTGAGAAAAAAGAAGCGCCGGAAACTGAACAAGCTGTAAATGGTGAAGAGACTGAAAAATCTGAAAAAGATGAAAAAACCGAAGAAGATGACATAACAAACGAAGCGGAAGAATCATGTATATATAATGTAGCATTTCCGACAGGTACGAAGGCCTTTTTAGATCCCGATAATCTAAGTGGTAGAGGGCAGATTTTTTCGGATGATTTTAAAGTTGAAAATTATGGGAACACAGATGTTGCTATTAAAATAAAAAATATAGAAGTATATTATCGCTCAACAGAGGATGTGTATGAATTTTCAGAAGAGAAGGTTTCAGATCACCATTCACATATAAAAAAGTTGAACGTAGATGTCGTGTGGAAGAATGAAGTTGAAAAAACGGAAAGGGTATTGAATGTATTGGAAGGAATTTCGGATAAGTACGTTTTGTTCTTAAAGGCATCGAAATATGATGAAAACGGTAGTTTTGCAGGGCCAAGCGACGGCAGTACAGGTTCATTCTATTTTACAGGGACGTTAAATTCCAATCCGGAGCTTGTCTGGGAGGATGGAGAAGTACAGATTTCGTTTGATTATGAAATTGAAAATATTGAAGAAGATGTGGTACAAGAAGAACAAAAACAGCAGGAATCCATAGAAGATGAGGATATGGCGCTTTTGCCAGGACTGCCAGTGTTTAGGAGAGAGGCAGGGCAACAGGAAGAGTTAGATTCCGGTAAAAAAGAGGAGCAGAAAGAAAACTCCGAACAGGAAGTGAAGACAGAACAAGGTAAGGAAGAAGATGCAGGTGTGGAAGCAGAACAAGGTAAGAAAGAAGATGAGGATATGAAAGCAGAACAAGGTAAAGAAGATGAGGGGATGGAAGTAGAGCAGAGTGAAAAACCAGATATTGATGTTAAAGCAGGATAGATTGAGGAACTAGAGGACGCAAAAATCCCGCGATGAATTGTAGCTCTTAATGAAAGGAAATATATGGAGAGGATGCTAAGAAAAGAAAATTGTGTTAAAAATAAAATAAACTCATGGACTAAATTAATTGAGTTAGAGACAAAGGTCATACAGCTTAGAGATGTTCAATTAGATTTTTTTATTCAATTTTATGGGCAATATAATTTTTTGGAAAAATATGAATTCGCTTTTGCGGTATATGATGGGAAATATTTTTTTACTATCATTTCGTTTTATGAAATCCGTAACTTTTGTACCCAGGAAGAATTAGAATATTATTTTCTTTATGAATGTTTCCATGGCTGGAAAGATAAAATTGATGAAGAAGTGCAGGAAATTTTTGACAGGCATCCAAGAATACGGCTTATATTGGCAGAAAAACCGCAAATAAATTCAAATCGCTGTAAATTTATTTGCGAATATCCAATTACGGATAAGGCGAAACGCTGTAACAATATTTTAGCGCTTAGAAATACTTTGAGAATGAAGGGAGTAGAGGCGTATTATGTGAAAATTCCGTCAGAAGAAGAAGTATTACAGCATGGTCCTTTTTTTCATTGTTTTTCGGATGCATTTCTGTGGACAGATTATATGGAGGAGAAGGTTAGAGAAATACTGCCTTTTATAACTTCAAAAAGTTACGAAGAATCAAAAGGGTGGATAAATGGAAAAGAGTGGACAAAAAGCGTGGGAAGCGCTAGAAGGAAAATATATCTGGTCGGTCCATGTATTGTTAATGGAGACGAGGTGTTTACAGAAGATGAACTGGCAGTATTATTGTCAGAAGCATTGAGGAAGGAAAAAATTAAATATGAAGTGATAAAAGTTTGCAGACCATGGTTTCAATATGATACGTCCTATGAAGAAATTTTAGAATATGACATTTGTAAAAATGATATCGTTATCTTTTTAGATGAAGCGATAACAGAATATGATTTTGACCTGACGGAAGCATTTAAAGACGCTTCCGGATATGCCTGGCTATATACCGATGTTCCGATTCATACGACCCGAAAGGGAAACGAGCTGATTGTTTCCAAGCTTATGGAATATATTATTTTACCTGAGTGTACAAACAGTCGTTCACAAGACGATAATATTGTGCTGCAACATGGTAAAAGGCAATTAAACAGCAGAGAAAAAGAAGGGATCGAACACTATTTGAAAGAAATTGACAGTCTGGTATCCTCAGATTCTGCAAAAATGGATGTAGCGGCAATTGTAATGACGGGAAATCCTTTTACATACGGACATCAATATTTAGTGGAGTGGGGAAGCAGAAATTCGGATGTATTGTACATATTTGTGGTTCAAGAGGATGCTTTTTTATTTTCTTTTGAAGCAAGAATTGCGCTGATAAAAGCAGGGACGAATCATTTAAAAAATGTTTTTGTATTGCCGGGTGGAAAATTCTTGGCTACAAAAAATACATTTAGAAATTATTACGAGCGTGAGAAAACCGATGAGAGGGAGGTGGATGCGTCGAAGGATATTTTCTTTTTCTCCGAATATGTAGCTCCGCATCTTCATGTCAGGAAAAGATTTGTTGGGGAGGAACCATTAGATAAAGTTACGGCGCAGTATAATAGACAATTGAAAGAATACTTGCCCGAATACGGAATTCAGGTTGTTGAGATACCGAGAAAAGAGAGCGAAAGCCAGGTAATCAGCGCTTCTTTGGTTCGTCAATGTATTGGGACAGGTAATTACGGCAGGATTCAATCCCTAGTTCCGGAATCTACATATAGGTATATAGAAGGACATCTTGAAGAACTGAAAGTAAAATTATGGGAAAAAGAAAATTCCCGATTATCGGATAAGGGAAGAAAATATTTACAGGCCATGGAGGCATTTATTGAAAAACATTTGTATGTTGTGATGTATGGAATAGGGGAGAATGCCCGAGAGCTTGCAGGGCTTCTGGGTGAGAAATATATGAAGAAGGTTAGGTTTTGCGATCGTCGTGCGGAAAAAGAAGCATTCTATTTTTGCGGGAAAAGGGTGATGACTCCGAAGGAATTATACTGTATAGACAGGAACGTATATGTAATGGTTTCGACGCCTGTATATAGAAGGGAAGTTTTTTTAGAGTTGAGAAGAAATGGATTTCCAAAAGATAAAATAATGTGTGCGGCCAATTGGATAGATTTATATGCAGAATGAAATATGTTGTGAAAGACGGTTAATGAATATGGCAGAAAAGTTGTGCGTTTGTGCTGTATGCCAGAATGATGAGGCATTTTGGTGCTGCGATGTCATAATTGGGGGACTGCATCGTGTAGATAAGTTTACAGGAAAAATAAGATGTGTGGTGTCGCCGCGGCAGATGTATCAGGAAGGCTTCTTTTCTGTAAGGAAGCTACTATGCTGGCGGGATAAAATTTTAATTTTGCCAACAGAATTAAACAGAAAATGGATTGTTTATGATATTGCAACAGAAAAAATCCGTTTCATCCATCCGGTTTCGTTTCCATATTTCTCAGAGGAAACGATTATTGTAGGAACACAGGCTTTCTGCGTGCCTTTCGTTTCAGATAAACCTGTGCTGGTACTGGATATGGACACAATGCAGTGTATGGCTCGGCTTGATATCTTTTATGAGGGAGAAAAAACAGAAAGTCCTTTTGAAATATGGAATGCATCTGTTTTGGGAAATGGCATCTGCTTTTTAATGCGTGATTCTAATTGTCTATGCCGGATAAATGGAAGAGATGTGAAAACGATAATGCTAGACATACCTGAGACGGCAGGATGCGCAGATTTTTATGGCGATGAAGGATGGGTATTGACATCGGGAGGGACAAATCTGTACAGGATAGATACGGATGGAAAGTGTCTGGGAAGAATTCCAATGAAAATAAGACAAGAGTTTGTACGTTTAGCTGCGACCCCAAGATATATTTTTTTACTGCCGAGAGAGGGGAGTACTATTAGTGTATATGACCAATATATGCAGTGTTTCAAATATATAAATTCTGATAAACCGGAAGTTGGTCATTTGTTACCGGAACCACTTTATGTAGGGGCTTATTGGGATTACATGATATCAGAGAATCAAATATATTTTATGCAGTGTAAATATGCTCTGCTTATTGTTGATTTGGACACATTAGAATATAGACAAAGAGATCTGCACTATTCCGAAAGCTTTTCAAAGAAAAATTACTGGAATTATTATTGGTGGATTCAGCAAATGTACAGGAAGGAATTTAAAGAACCTATGATGTACAGCCTGAAGGGATATTTGAAAATGGTCACATATAACAGGGCAGAGGCATGCTGTGATGGAGTGGAAAATTCAAAAATATGGGAGTGCCTGAAAGGTAGTGTAAAGTATCGTATGAAAAAATGATACGGGTATTGCTCGCATTAAAAATCTGCTTCGCAGATGGCGGACAAGAAGGCAATCAATTTGCTGCGCAAATTGGTTACAAAAATCGAGAAGGGGAAATGTATGGCAAAGTATGAAGAAGAACTGCATTATTGGCTGGACCGGGACGAGATATGGGAGAAATTAGAAGAAAAGACAGTTCTGCTCTCAGGCGCGTCCGGGACAGTGGGAAGATGCCTGACAGAGATGTTTCTGCTGCGTGGGAAAATCCATGTGATTGCTGTAAGCAGAAACGAACAGGCGGCGAAGGAGCGGCTGGGGAAGTATTGGGACAGCAGCTTTTTCCGGTATCTGCCTTGTGACGTCAATGAGCCGATACCGGAATGTGGGCACGTGGACGTTGTCATCCATGCAGCAAGCAACACTCATCCGCAGCAGTATGCAGGGGATCCGGTAGGAACCATTACGGCGAATATTCTTGGGACAAAAAATCTGCTGGACTATGGGGTTTCTCATGGGATGGAAAAGTTTTGCTTTGTCTCGTCTGTGGAAATCTATGGGGAGAACAGAGGAGACAGGGAGAAATTTGACGAGACGTATCTCGGCTATCTTGACTGTAATACGCTGCGTGCCGGGTATCCGGAAAGCAAGCGTCTGGGGGAAGCCCTGTGCAACGCTTACAGGGAGAAATATGGAGTGGATTTCGTGATTCCCAGGCTGAGCCGTGTGTATGGGCCTACGATGTTAAAGACGGATTCCAAAGCTATTTCTCAGTTTATAAGAAAGGCATTGGCAGGGGAGGATATTGTGCTGAAAAGCAGGGGAGGACAGAAATATTCTTATGTATATGTGACCGATGCGGCGGTGGGAATTCTCTGGACGATGGCTTTTGGGGACTCTGGGGAGGCGTATAATGTCACGGACGAAGGCTCTGAACGGACTTTGAAGGAACTGGCGGAACGATTGGCGGAGGTGGTGGGGACGAAGGTGAGGTTTGAATTGCCGGTGGGAATGGAAAAGAAAGGGTATTCCGCGGCTACGAAGGCAGTGCTGGACGGAAAGAAGCTGGCGCGTATCGGCTGGAGGGCGCGGGTTGGGCTGGAAGAGGGGCTTTTGGATACAGTGGAATGGAAGAACAAGGAGAAAGGATGACTGGATTAGGATTTGCGCCAGAAGATGTTTATAGCGATGGTGATAACGTTTAATTCATGGAAAGAGATTATAATGCCCTGTTTTATGTAACAAAGAAGGATTTCGGTGTAAAGCTTATGGGAATCGTTTTGGATGAAGGATCCATGCAAAAAGGTCGTAGAAAATTATCAGGAGGTTCGGAAAGTTGTTGATAAAAATTGAAGATACAGAATGGTTTCAGAAGTTGATGGCGTATGACCACCTATTGATTTTTGGCGCAACATTCTGCGCCCAGCTTACTTATCACTTAATGAAGGCGTGTCATGCGGAGCCCGATTGTTTTATTGTAAGTGAAAGGCGGAATAATCCGTTTTGCTTAGAACAAAAGCCAGTAAAAGTGTTTGATGAAATAGAAGAAAAATTAAAACAAAACGCCTTGGTTATCATATCGCAGAGATGGGAAAGTACTGACGCTATGGAAACGTTGTTGCTTAAGGCAGGATTTAAAAATATGATTCCCAGTATCGTACAGGAAACGTCGGCAGTAACGGAGGAATTATCGAGATACCGCGAGTCGATATTAGGGCCGATACGGATGGTTCCCCAAAGCAAGGAGAATACTTTACAGACAGGAGGCCGGGTTAATTTGTGTATTTACGCAGTTACGTCTACTGCGAATCTGCATAAAAGCAATCAGAGGTACCATTCGCACTATGTCAAATATATCCAGGCGGGAGCAAAACTTACCAAAACCAGACTTTGCAGCCTGACCGATGCCGACGGGGAAAATATATCGGAGTGGAATCCGAATTACTGCGAACTGACGGCCGGATACTGGATTTTCAAAAATGATCATATCCACGACTATGTCGGGCTCTATCATTATAGCAGAGGACTGTCTCTGACAGACGGGCAGTTGGAAGATATCGTGAGAAAAAAAGTGGATGTTGTGTTGCCGCTGCCTGTTGTGAGGCGGTATGAACTAATAACAAGGTATAAAACAGATGCTGATGTGATTTTAGGCGCAATTCATAGGGTATCGCCGGAATATATTGTTTCTGCCGAACGTTTTTTTTCGGAAAAACTATTTTGTGGGGGAAATATTGTTTTGGCCAGAAGGGAAATTTACAGCGAATATTATGACTGGATGTTTCGGGTAATTGGAGAATGTGAAAAAATCTATAAAGAGACGCAAAGGCAGAGTGTACCGAGAATATGGGGATATGCAGGGGAACTCCTGACCGATATATTTTTTAGGCATCATATAAGAGAATATCGAATCCTGTTCTCATTCATGAAGCGTCTGTGTTGAAAATTTCTACATCGGTTATATGCTCAAGGAATTAAAAATCTGCGTGGATCATTTGACTATGGCCTACAACGAAACGGAAAAGAGGGTTTCTGGTACAGTATGGATATTTTTGTGAAAACGAAAAGCGGATTGTTTTTGGTAGTGTAAAGTAGCCTATGAAAAACTAGAGTCAAAAAAATAGGCTCCATTAGAACCTTGATAATTGTAGATACGATAGATTTTGGCAGTGTCCGCCACCCTTGACGGCACACCAAAACAATGCTCTGAACGTCTTACCGACGGCGAAGAACTCAAGAACAGATACCAGTTTCTCCGTCTGATTCACAGCATTGTAGCATTGTTTTGGCGTGCCATCAAGGGCAGGTCCCTTCGGGATGGCTAGGTCCTTCCCTCTGGCTCGGAATCTAAGAACAGATATGGGCTTCGCCCTGTTGTTGCTTTAAGATTTCCTGCTGGCCGAGGTAGAGCAGGAGCTGCCATTTACCGGGCATATTTCCGGCGCCTTCCAGCAGTTCCACTTTATTCAGCGGTTCCCTGCCGCCGGATTTTTCATGAGGACGCAGAAAGTTATAGTAAGCTACCCAGAGAGAAACGCTGTGTATTGCGCCGCCGTCCGTACCGTAACCGCAGGTGACGCGGTAAGATTCCTTGAAGGTTCGGTTCAGGCGTTCGATCAACTGTTTAAATGGCCGGAATTTTTTGGATACTTCGTCGTCATTGGTAAGTCCGATCACCTGTGTGATGGATACGTCCCAGCCTTTTTCAATCTTGAACTGCTGGGCGGCAAGCGGGTACGCGCTGTATCCGTCAGCAATGAATTTCAGGGTTCTGCCGGGGAATTCCTTAAATTTATCAAATGCCATACGCATGGTAAGAATGCAAGGCCCCACATCTCTTGAAGTGGAGACCTGATAGCCGAGGATGGAGCGTGTCATTTTATCCATGATGAGCCAGACATATGCTTTGACTCCTTTGATCTTGATGTAAGTTTCATCAGCGGCAAGTTCGTTGGAAGGATTGTAATCATAGGAATCGACAAAGGGACGGATGATGACGGCGGCTGTTTTGGCATAGTTGTTGACCATGGTATGTGAGATGTCAATGCCATGGATTTCTTTCAGGGCCTGTACGGTCTGCCGCAGGGAGAGCTTTAAGTTTACCCGGTAGGTAAGGCACAGTCCCATGATATAGGCGTTGTTTTTCTTATACCGGAAAGAGGTTGCCCACTTTGGGAGCTGGTTCAGTTCCATATCAAAAAAGTTTACGGAAAACTCGCGGTAAAGATACCGCAGTTTGTATTTCCAGTATTCGGATTGTGGAAGCCCTTTTGGGAGCTTTCGGAGATTCCGCCGATAGTAAGTGCAGTTGTCGTTGACACACTTATGGATGCGGAAATGTTTCCGGTCTTTGACGGGCTTTAGTGCATGGCCGCAATAAGGGCACTGTAGTTTTAACGGGGAGGTTACTTTATCACCGTTGACAAAGGTTTGCCCGTAGATCTTGCACTTAAACTGTCCGCGGCCGCCGGAGTTGTCATAGAGGTAGTCGTGAGGGGCGCCGCAAAGAGGACAGACGGTGTCTGAGGGAACGTTACGGGGCTTGCCTTTCTGAGGCTTGACGGGTTTAACGGCTTTGCCGTAGCGGAGGAGGTAGTATTCGTTCCAGAGCTGCCAGTCCTGTTTGAAAAAAGGTTTGATGACAGGGAGTTTGTCCGTGAGGAATTTTTGGTATTTAGGGCTGTGGAGTTCCTCATGGGCCCACTGCTTGAGAGGGATGTATCTGCAGATAAAAAGAACAAGCCAGCAGATTTGCTGATATTGTTCTTGAATGATTTTAAGTAAATAGAGTATAATGTTATCCATAGCAATGATTTTCCTTTTGTGTTTTGTTGTTTGTGGTGAACTCATTATACACGAAAAAGGGGGGCATTGCTTTTTTATTTGCAAAAAGTGGTGTAACCCTTGAAAATAAAAGGTTCTAATTATAAATAGGGCTGTAAAACTTTACAGTACCGCCTGAAATAAACAGGTCTTTATATGAAAATATTTGGAGGAATGCCAGGATGGACATCTCTGTAATCATACCAATTTATAATGTAAAAAAATATCTTAGAGAATGTTTGGACAGCCTGCTGGCACAGTCCCATATGGATTGTGAATTCATCTGTATTGATGATGGTTCTGAGGATGATTCTTACAAAATTGTTGAATGCTATATGGATAAAGATAAGCGTTTCCAACTGATACGGCAAAAAAATAAAGGGCTTGCGGGGACAAGAAATGTCGGCATACAAAAAGCGAAGGGAAAATATCTTGTTTTTTTGGATTCGGATGATTATTTCGCGGATAGCAGCGTTTTAGCCAAGTTATATCAGAACGCAGAGGAGAGAAACCTGGAACTGTTAAGCTTCGAGACGGAGCTTATATATGAAGGCAATATGAAAGAAATAGATAATAAAGATTTTTATTATTATAAAAAAAATACTTATCCAGGAATTCGGAAAGGAATGGAGTTTTTTATCGATATGATGTCGAACCAGGAGTATTGTGATTCTGCATGTATGTTACTTGTTAACCGGGAATGGCTATTGAAGAAGAAGATTCTATTTTATCCAGGAATTCTTTATGAAGATTCATTGTTTTGTATGCAGTGCTTTCTGAATGCCGGCAGAATGGCACATTTATCGGAAAAATTTTATATATATCGAATAAGAAAAAAATCAATTATGACTAGCAGCGTACGGTGGGTAAATGTACGCAGCAGACTGATTGTGTACCGTGAAATCTTGCGTCTGTTGATTTTGTATGGAAAGTATGGAGTAAGGCTGCAAGAACCCATGACAGAGTATCTTTCATTGGTTGCATCCCATGCAAAGTATATGGATGAATTTCGGATTGACGAGCCGTCCGATGAGAAATCAGAACCGATAGACATATTGTTGATGAAAACAATGGAATTGGGGAAATATCGGATAGAAGTGAATGAACAGGTAGTTTTGAGTGGATTAGAGAAGCTTGTTGCAGATAGCGAGGGAATTATTCTTTATGGTGCTGGGGAGGTGGGAAGAATGTTTTTCCGGTTCTTGCAGGATAAGGGGTTGAGTGGGAAGGTGTTGTGTTATGCGACAAGCGGAAAACCTGAGTTTTTTTTAAATCTGAATAATATTCCGGTTCTTCCAATCAGTGAGGCAATAGAGAAGCCTGGTCAGGTAATCGTATCTGTGATTGCTTATGATGCGCGGATGGCTATGCAGAAGACATTGAACCAGCTTGGAGTGAGAGATTTCCAAATGTTTGACCAATATATATACCGTGCATTGCGGCATTATTTGCAAGTGTCGGATGTTGTAAACTATGCAGAAGGAAAAAAGAAGAATGAATGAAATCAAGGTGTCTGTAATCATATACGTGAAGAATACGATAGATTACATAGAAAAATGCGTCAGAAGCGTTATGGAACAGTCGCTTCAAGAAATAGAAATTTTGGTGATAGACGGGGGAAGCACGGATGGTACGTTAGGAATCATTGAAAAATTGAAACAGTCAGACAGCCGGATTCGATTGTTCCATTCGTCCGCCAGTGTAGGAAGCCAGTTTAATCTGGGATTGAGAGAGGCACGGGGCAGGTATATTGGCATCTGTGAGGCGGACGACTATATACTTCCGGAAATGTATGAAAGGCAGTATCGGTTAGCTGATGAGAATCGGCTTGATGTAATAAGAGGGGGATACTACCAGATTTTTAATATAGAGGATAGAGAATATCAATTTAAACTAAAATCTTGTTATCAAGATGAATTTACTGAGAAAGTGATGATTTCAAAGAAACATACATTTTTTTTGGAACAGGGGATCAACGGCTTTTGGAATGGGATTTATAGAAGACAGTTTTTATTGGATAACCAAATATGGATGAATGAAACGGAAGGGGCAGCTTATCAGGATATTTCCTTTTCTTTTCTGACACAACTGTATGCGGAGAGAATCTGGTTTATGAAGGATGCGTTTTATTGCTATCGGATTGATAACCCTAATGCATCAGTCAATTCGCTGCGTGGGATTGAATTACATATAAAGGAATATGAAGAATTAAAGAAACGGCTGAAAATTCAAGGACTATGGGAAGAATACAAAAATATGTTCTTTAGTTGGGAACTGATTAGTTACCGATGGTTTCTTGGAGAATTACCCAGGGAGCTAAAAAGTTTTAACGCAGAAAAAATATATTGTTATTTAAGGGAACAGGGAAAAGAAGAACAATACGATGAAAATAAAGTAATGGAAACGGTGAGGGATCTTGCGGAAGCTCTTTTATGCAGTAAATCAACATTTACAGAAGATATATTGTCTGAGACGGACAATGCCGGGGAGCTTTTGGAGTATATCGATAGTTATTTTAGAAATGATAAAACAATTATCTTGTTTGGGGCGGGGCATATTGGAAATATTTTAAAACAGTTTTTGTACCTGTGTAACAAAGAAGTTTTTATGATGGACAATAATACTCTTTTGCAGCAACATGGGATGATGGGAGAGGCAGTGTATAAGCCGGAGGAGCTTGTAGTTCGTTTCCCGTATGGAAGATATATTATTGCGAATGTCAGTCATGCGGTGGAGATGAAGGAACAGCTTCTAAAGCTTGGGGCAGAGCGTAGGAATATCTTAATATGTGATAATGAGGAATTTTTTTTAAGGAAGATTTTTGTGAAAGTGAGACAGTACCGTGGACAGTAGATTTATTCGTAAGGTAAGCGTCATTGTGCCGGCATATAATGCCGAACGGTATATTGAAAGCTGCCTGGACAGCCTTATACGCCAGAACTGTAAAAACTTAGAAATTGTTATAATTGATGATGGTTCTGAGGATTCAACAGGCATTATTTGTGATATGTATCAGCAATGCTATAAGAATTTTATAAAAGTAGGGCATTGTCATCATGGCGGCGTTTCTCGTGCGCGGTTATCGGGTGTCCAGAAGGCATCAGGAGAGTATGTCGTATTTGTGGATGCAGATGATTGGGTTGAAAACGATTATATATCGTCAATGTTGTTCCACATGGAAGAGGCGGATATTGTTGCGGCAGGTATCGCAAGGGAGGTAGTGGATACGGCAGAAAAGGCGTTTTACGAGTTTAATGGAATGCCGTCCGGGAAGTACGAAGAAATTCCTGATAGGCAGAAACTTTATGGTAAAATGCTTTACAGTGAGGAGCCATACCGATTTGGCGTACTGCCATACATCTGTAATAAAATGTTTCGGAGAGATATTCTGCAGCTTATACTGGAAAAGTCAGATAAGCGTATTTTTGACGGGGAAGATGCGTCGGTTGTATATCGTTACCTTTTGATATCACAGAAAATAGTCCTTACGGATGAATGTAAATATCATTATCTATATCATAAGGGAACGGCGTCATTAACGGATAGGAAAGATGCGTATCTAAATGCGTCGTATCTTTATCAAGAGTTATATGAGTGTTTTACACAAAGTGTATTTAATACAATTTTATTAGAACAGTTAGATTATTACATGCGCCGTATGGTTTGGAAAAAGGATCCTGCAGCATACCTGCAAGTGAATTCATTTCTTTTCCCTTATGATAAAGTAAAACAGGGTTCAGGTATAGTTCTTTATGGGATGGGGAAAGTTGGAAAGGCTTTTTACCAACAAATTGTTCAGACTCAATATTGTGGTATCATTGCTTGGGCAGACCAAAAACCCGTACAGATTCCAGAAATAGTTGAAAATGTTCCGGGGATACTCCCGGACGAAATTAAGGAATATTGTTTTGACTACCTGGTAATTGCGATTCAGAATAGAATAACTGCCTGTGAGATTGCAGAAACGTTATCCTTTGCGGGGATAGACAGGAAGAAAGTGATTATTCCGGATCTATAGTGCCGTTGGGGGAGCGTGATGATTGATCCTGGGCAGCACGGAGTATAGGGGTAATTACAAAGCTGGGAGGAGCGGGCAGATTTATGTATAATGCGGAACGGACGATAAAAAAGTTAAAGGAAAGCCGGCAGGTAGTAATTTTTGGAGCCGGACTTGTTGCTGTTCAAGTTGCAAACTGTATGATGAGCAGACCATATCAATTACGGATTGACTATTGCATTGTTACAGATATGAAAGAAAATCTGAATTATATCACGGGTATACCGGTGATTGGTTTGGAAGAAGCAGTATATAATGTACGGAAAGATGCGGTGATATTGATTGCAACAATGGAAAAGCATCGGAATTCAATCCAGGACAGTCTGCGTAGATATGGCTTTTCAAACAGCATTCCAGTGACATTTGAAAGCGATTTGTGGAGTGAACTTCAGGGAAACTATTATAGGGAACATTGGTTGATGGGAGAAAAGCCATATCTTACCTTGGAGGAGGAATTGACGGAAGTATCAGGGCGTAACCCAGTCGGTAAACCTATTGTCAGAATCTATACCGTCAGATCTCATATGGATAAGTCGGAGGGAGCGGAGATTTCTTGTCATCATTGGGAGATCCCGATTCAGGCAGGAGCGTCCTTGAGTGGAAGGCAGATTTGTGGAATCAGGGACAATATTGGAGATAATATTTCTTATAAAAACAGACAATACTGTGAATTAACGGCATTGTATTGGATCTGGAAACATGATCATTCTGATTATACCGGACTTTGCCATTATCGGAGGCATTTTCAACTAGACAGTAAGATTCTGGAGGCTTTGGTATGTTCTGATATAGATGTGGTATTGACGATACCGATTCTAAATTTTCCAAGCGTAAGAGAAGTATATCGGCATGATCATGTAGAAAAGGACTGGGAGATTATGCTGGAAGCAGTCAGGAAACTGGCGCCAGAGTATCTGGCAGCAGCCATAGAGCTACAGAATGGCAACTATTATTATGGATATAACATGTTGATTGCGAGGAAAGAAATTCTGGATCGTTATTGTGAGTGGCTGTTTCCAATTCTGGACTATTGTGAGACGCATTGTGAGACAAAGGAAGATGCATATCAGAATCGCTATATTGGTTTTTTGGCAGAGCGGTTACTGTCGGTTTATTTTCGGAGTCATGTGGATGAATATAAAATTGTCCATGCAAGGAAGCATTTTACAGGATAATACCATAATAGTTCTAAAATTTGTAATTTGGAAGGTTATCAAGGAAGGGATGAGGATGGAATGGATTTAGCCATATTCGGCGCCCAAGGCATGGCTCTTGGCGCCTGGGAAGCGATACATAACCTGTATCCAATCAGGAACATCCGGTGTTTCCTGGTTACAGAGAGGGGAAACAATGCGAAACATTTATCCGGAATCCCAGTGTTAGAATTAGATTCATTTGCGAAAGCATTATCTGCGGAAGAAAAGGCGAATATTGAGGTTCTAATTGCGACGCCGGAGAATATGATGCCGGGAATCGAGACCAGCCTGGAGGAACATGGCCTTCCCTGTCATGTCCGCCTCACTTCTCCGAGATGGTCGGAGTTAATGAAATGTTATTATGTATGCGATAAAGAGTATATGCCTCTCAGGGCGCTGCCAGTCGGTTATCACAGAGCCGATATGCATGTCTTCATGGCAAAGTTCCATTTAGACAAGCCGCTGGCCGGACGGTATGATTTGCCTGAATGGATCACTCCAATCCAGGTGGGCGCTTCGCAAAGCTCCAGACGGGTTGCGAATATCCTGGACTGTGACGGAGAGAATATTTCCGCTAAGAATGGGAATTATTCGGAACTCACCGCACTCTATTGGATTTGGAAGAACCGTCTGCTGTATCCGTCTGACAGCCTGGAAACCGAATATTATGGTTTGGCGCATTACAGGAGGATTTTAGAACTTACGGAGGATGATGTGCTGAGGCTTGCAGATAATGAGGTGGATGTAGTCTTGCCCTATCCTTTGCTTTATGAGCCGAATATTGAAGAGCATCCTAAGAGATATCTGAAGACGGAAGACTGGGAGGCGGTGCAGAGGGCAGTTCGGGAGGCAGAACCGGAATATGCCGGAGAATTCCCCCGTATTTTGAAGCAGAAATACTTTTATAATTACAATATCATTCTGGCAAGGAAAGAGGTCCTGGCAGATTATTGCGGATGGCTGTTTCCCATTCTGGAGCGGGTGGAAGAACTCAGTATTCCGGAAAGCGGGAAGCGGTCGGACCGTTATATAGGCTATGTGGGAGAAACTCTTGCAACCTTGTATTTTTTGTCTCAGAAGAAACGGCTGAATATTATGCATGCAGGGTGCAGATTTTTGACATAAGAACAGGAAGTTGAGGTTACAGATATGCAGTTTGAATTAATGGCATCCATGATGTGTGCCGATTACGGGAACTTAGAGAAGGAAGTAAAAAGCCTGGAAGAGGGTGGAATTGATTCCTTTCATATAGATATCATGGATGGACGATATGTCCCTAATTTTGCCATGTCTTTGAATGACATGAAGTATATAGCCGGTGTTACCGGGAAACCCTTAGACGTCCATCTTATGATCGAGCATCCGAACAACCGGATTGATCTGTTTTTACAGCATTTACGGAAAGGGGATACGCTCTATATCCACCCGGAGGCGGAGTATCACCCGTCTACCACATTACAGAGTATTATTAATGCCGGGATGATACCAGGCATTGCCATTAATCCGGGTACTTCTGTGGAGACGGTAATGGAGATGCTTCGCATTGTGAAGAAGGTACTTGTGATGTCCGTCAATCCTGGGAATGCCGGGCAGATGTATCTGCCTTATGTGGGGAAGAAGATTACGAAGCTTCTGGCGATTAAGGAAGATATGGATTTTGAGATATACTGGGACGGGGCGTGCAGCGCAGACAAGATCCTGGAATATGCGCCCAGGGGAGTGGCTGGGTTTGTGCTTGGCACGACGCTGCTGTTTGGGAAGGAACAGTCTTATGGGGAGACTTTGCGGAATATTCGGGAGTTGATATTTTAAAAACTGCCTTTTCTAATCATTTTTCTAATCAAAAGTTGACAAAAATGGTTAGAATGATTAGAATTTGGTTAGAATATTTTCAGGAGGCGATCAGATGGTTTTTCAGGAAAGTGAGACTGTAGAATTGAAGAGTATTGTAGTGGACGATATTAAGAAAGAGATTATAGCGTTCGCAAACTGTGAAGGCGGAAAACTGTATATTGGCGTTCAGGACGATGGAACAGTAGTCGGATTGGACGATCCGGATGGAGCAGCTTTACAGGTCAGCAACATGGTCCGGGATGCAATAAAGCCAGATCTTACTATGTTCTTGCATTATAGTACCTTGAATGAAGATGGAAAGCAGATCGTTGTCATTGATGTTCAGCATGGAACAGAGCGTCCTTATTACATTGCAAAGAAAGGTTTGCGCCCAGAGGGGGTTTTTGTCCGACAGGGGTATTCGTCTGTGCCGGCTACCAATACGGTGATTCGGCGCATGATTAAAGAAACGGATGGAGATCACTTTGAAGAAATGCGTTCTTTGGAGCAGGAGTTGACATTTGAGACGGCAGAAAAGGAATTTTCCGAAAGAAATATCCTATTTAGAGAAGCTCAGATGAAAACATTAGGGATTATGACCAACGATGGCGTTTATACTAACTTGGGGCTTTTATTATCCGAACAGTGTATGCATACGATTAAAGCAGCGGTCTTTGAGGGAACGACCCAAAACGAATTTAAGGATCGGAAGGAATTTTCCGGCTCCCTGTTTCGTCAGATGGATGAGGTCTATGATTATATTGACTTTCGTAACCAGACTCATTCCACTTTTCAAAAACTGCGGAGGATTGATCAACGGGACTATCCAGAGGTGGCGGTCAGGGAGGCGCTTCTAAACTTACTTGTACACCGTGAATATTCCTTTCGCGCCAGTACGTTCATCAGCTTTTATACAGACCGAATTGAGTTTACATCTATCGGAGGACTTGTAAGCGGAGTTACTTTAAAGGACGTCATGATGGGAATTTCCGTGTGTCGGAATGTAAAGTTGGCAAACGTATTTTACCGCCTGGAGCTGATAGAGGCCTATGGAACAGGGATATTGAAGATTATGGAGGCTTATGCCGGAACCGGGAAGAACCCGCAAATTGAAACGTCTGATAACGCCTTTAAGATTATTCTTCCCAATCTGAACGCACATACGGGAGAAGAGAAACCGATTGCTGATAAGCTGACAGGCAGTGTAGAGGAAGAAGCGGTGATTACTCTGGCGAAAGAGCAGGGGACTTTCACAAGAAAAGATGTGGAAAAAATGCTGGGAATCAGCCAGACAACATGCGGGCGGTTATTAAAGCAGATGGTTGGAAACGGCCAGATTGTTCAGGAGGGCAAAAGTAGAAGTACACATTACCATCTTTCAGAGTAAACAGTATCATC
The DNA here is from genome assembly GCA_910574885.1 of Lachnospiraceae bacterium. Taxonomy (GTDB): domain Bacteria; phylum Bacillota; class Clostridia; order Lachnospirales; family Lachnospiraceae; genus Sporofaciens. Next base: position 25,770 of record CAJTDD010000027.1, read on the forward strand.
AAAGACAGCAAGAACCCCACAATCCAATGAATTGTGGGGTTCTCGTTGTAGTTATAGTTATCTAAAAGGAATGAGAGTAAAGTGCGGCACCCGGGATAAATCCCGAGGTGCTATACTTTGTGAGGGGGGAAGATAGTTGATATGTTCTTCAACTATCTGACTCCTAGTATAAAGGAAAAATGTGTCTAAAATATGTTCATTCCCTTAAACAAATCGAAAGATTCTTAAAATGATATTAATGAAATAGTTGGAATGTCACAATGAAGATGCTATAATCATTGAATACAAGAATTTAGAACTCATAAGAAAATATCAAGATTAAGAAAAATACTAAGATTAAGAAACACAAGGAGGAAGCATGACAAAGAAGAAACTTGCGTTGGAGATTATAGAACGGTTAAAGAAGGAATACCCGGATGCAGGCTGTACCTTGGATTACGACCAGGCATGGAAATTACTGGTCAGTGTCCGTCTGGCAGCCCAGTGTACAGACGCAAGGGTAAACGTTGTGGTAGAGGGACTGTATGAAAAATACCCGGATGTAGACGCATTAGCGGCGGCAGAGCCGGAAGATATAGAGGAAATTGTCAGACCATGCGGACTTGGAAAGAGTAAGGCAAGAGATATCAGCGCATGCATGAAGATGCTGAAAGAAGAATACGGCGGCAAGATACCTAAGGATTTCAATGCCCTGCTGAAACTGCCGGGCGTGGGACGCAAGAGTGCGAACTTGATTATGGGCGACGTATTCGGAGAACCGGCGATTGTGACGGACACCCACTGCATCCGTCTGGTAAACCGCATGGGTCTTGTAGACGGGATTAAGGAGCCTAAAAAGGTAGAGATGGCACTGTGGAAGATCATCCCACCCGAAGAAGGAAGCGATTTCTGCCATCGACTTGTCTATCACGGGCGGGATGTCTGCACGGCAAGGACGAAGCCATACTGCGACCGCTGCTGCCTGAATGATATCTGCGCAAAGCATGGCGTAAAGCCTGAATGATATCTGCGCAAAGACCGGTGTGAACCTGAATGATATCTGTGCAAGCACGGCGTAAAGCCTGAATGATGTCTGCGCAAAGCACGGTGCGAAGCAGTGACCGCGTCAGCTCTGCCTCAGCACCTTTAAACATTCGATGAATTCCAGGTCTTCCTGTTTCAGTTTGAGGTTCGAGCAATAATTCTTGCCTTGGGGCGTAGTAACGGTGATTTCTACCACTGCCCCCTCAATCAGTGCATCCTGAGAAACGGCATTTAAGAATAAGGGAAATTTCGGATGGTTCATACGGAAACGGTCCATACATCCTTTCAGCTTTTGGATCATGGCAATCTGGTTAAAATTCATATTCAAGATAGTTTACCTCCATTGTTTCAAAACTTTACTGGCGTACCGGAATGAAAGTTTCTCATAATATTATACTGTGCAAAACCGATATAGTCAAAGAAGAAATCAAATATATGTATTTACAAGGTAGAAATAAAACTTCCTGCAGAATAGGAGACATAAGAAAATGGATTTACAACATGCAAAGAAAGAATTTGAACATTACCTGGACGGTTACGACAGGGAAGATGATAAGATCCGGTTAAAGATTGTACATACCTATGGCGTCACAGAATGCAGCCGCAGGATTGCACAGCGGATGGGACTTGACCGGGAGGACCAGGAACTTGCGGAACTGATTGGGATACTGCACGATATCGGAAGATTTGAACAGTTAAAACGGTTTCACAGCTTCGAGCCGCACACAATGGATCATGCCGCTTTTGGCGTGCAGATTTTGTTTGACGAGGGAATGATACGTGATTTTGTGGAGGATGACAGATGGGATGGAATCATTCGCACGGCAATCGCAAAACATAGCGATTATCGGCTGGAGGGAGCGGGAGATGACCGGGAAGGGATGCATGCCCGTATCATCCGGGACGCCGATAAGCTGGATAACTGCCGTGTGAAATTAGAAGACACGATGGAAACTATGCTGGGCGTATCCGCAAGTGAAGTAGGGAAGACCACGGTCAGTCCGGAAGTAATGGAACAGTTCCGAAGAAAAGAATCCATTCTCGCCTCCACCAGAAGGACGAAGATGGATTACTGGCTGTCTTATATGGCATATTTTTTCGACATTAATTACAGAGTATCCATGGAGATGATTCGGGAAAATAATTACGTAGCCCGGCTGCTTGGGCGGATTCCCTACTCCAATCCACAGACCAGGGCACAGGCGGCAGAGGTGGAGGAAACCCTTTGCAGATACGTGGAAGATTTTTGCAGAGGAATTTATAGTTAGATATTCAAATGATGGAGAAATGTGGTATACTATAATCAGAAGGCGCACTTTGTCGGACGAAGTCCGCCAGCCTCGAAGAGGCGTGCTGGATGGAGTACTAGAGCATTTTAGCAAAAAGGGGGAAATGACAATGACAGGCGATTTAATTAAAGAAGTAAAACATATTCAACAATGTCTGGTGAATAAGGATATGGAAGGTGAAGAGTGGGAAGAGAAGATGGAGATGGTCCACAAGCTGGAAGATGTAGTAACCTATCTCAAAGACGCCATGGGCAGAGGAATCGAATTCTAAAATACGCCCTCCTGGGAAACAGTTTTCAAGGGTTTCCCAGGAGGGCGTATTTTTTTTGCCCTTTTTCTGGAAATTTCTCAATAATAAGACAAATAATGGTAGTGAATGACAAAATGTGTCCATGTACATGATTATAATAGTACTCAAAAAGGAGATGACGTATCTATGAGGATTGCCAATGGTCTTACGAGGAATGCTATTTCAAAACTTGTCACAGCGATACTCCGTAAAAAAACAGAATACGATGTAGAAATTTTAATCAATGAAATGAATGTCTCGCTCAGTGACGGAAGGGCACGCGTACACATGAATGTATATGGAGATATAAGCCAGGAGGATTTGGCGAAGGTTATTAAAAAAATATTCCCGTGATGACAGGATATGTCCATGTGCTCTTTTATAATAATGAGAAGTAAGAACACAGGGAGGCAAAAAAGATGGAGAACTATTCAGAAGATAAGGCGAAGCGGATTCTGGCAATTTATACCAGGCTCAGGCAGGGAAAGATTGTAGAGAAGGCGGCGATGAGCGAAACATATGGAGTCTCGCAGAGAACGATACAGCGAGATATCACGGATATCCAGTGCTTTCTGCAGGATCAATGCATGGAAACAGGGAGCATCCAGGAGATTATATTTGATAAGCAAGCAGGAGGATACCTTCTGCAAACGAAACGAAGCCAATATCTGAGCGAGAAAGCGGCGCTGGTCGTCTGCAAGATTCTGCTTGAGAGCCGGGCTTTGATAAAAGCGGAGTTATTTCCAATCATACAGAGCTTAGCCGCATTATGCAGTGACGACGCCAATGTATCGGTTGTGAAAAATCTGCTGCAAAATGGAATGCAGCATTACATAGAACCTGAGCATGGCAAGAAACTGATAGACCAGCTCTGGACATTGGAACAGGCAGTAAAAGGGCAGAAGTATATAGAAATCATGTATGACGGACGGGAAGACGAGGGACGGGCGGGATGGGTTCTAAGGCCAATGCAGATAATGTTTTTAGAATTTCGATTTTACCTTGTGGCCTATGTGATGGATACCGACAACACGGAACCCGTCATTTACCAGATAGATAGGATTGAGGAATGTCTGGTGAGAGAGAAACATTTCCGAATGCCTGCGGATAGGACGTTCGGGGCAGAGGGACAGGAATAGAGGTGGAGGGAGGGTAATTTCGACGATGTTAATATCAAAAGACTTTTTTGCAAAAGGAATCGAAATCGATACAAAAAAGATTTTTCCGATGCTTGTCATAGCAACCATGTCAAGTGGGAAAAGCACCCTGATTAACGCGCTGCTGGGACAGCAGATTTTACCCAGCAAAAACGAAGCGTGTACGGCGAAAACATATTCCATATTAGACGACGACCTAAGTGAAAAGCCCAGGCTTTATATTACGGATATGGACGGGAATATGACGATGAAAGAAGAGAATCTGGCAGAAGAACTTTTTCGTGCCAATAACGATGACCGTGTTTCAGATATTTTTATACAGGGGCAGGTGAAAGGAGTCTTAAATACGGATAAGGCGCTTCTGATTGTCGATACGCCTGGCCCGAATAATTCCCAAGATTTGACCCACGGGAAGATTATGGAGGACGTTCTGGACAAAGTAAACGGAGGGTTGATTCTGTATGTGATGAATGCCACCCAGATGGGCATTAACGATGATAAGTCTCTGTTGATGCGGCTATGTCGATATTTGAAGACACACAAGAAGTCTAGGGTGATTTTCGTGATGAATAAAGTGGATTTGATTGATACGGAAAAGGAATCCCTCGAGCAGATGGTGATAGATTCAAAAAATTATCTCATAGACAACGGTATTGAATGTCCGGTCATAATCCCGGTATCCGCGCAGGCGGCGAGTATTTTTAAAAAGGCGCTGAATGGAGAAGCGTTGACAAGAAGTGAATACCGGTCGTTTTTAGGGTGTTATGAACTCTATATGCCGAAAGATTACAATATGAAATCCTACGCCGTTACAGAGGAACTGCCGAACCAGTTTGAAGAAATCAAAGTGAGGGGGGAGACATACCGGGCCGCCGACATTGTGCGTGCCATTGAAAATACTGGAATTCGGCTTCTGGAAGAAAATATACAGAAGGCACAGATATTAAGCGGCGGGAAATTAGTGAATTCAGTCAGGATAAAATAATGGAGGAAAAGTACGATGACAAAGTTTACGATTGAATATAATCCTTATTTAGTACAATGTATATTCAAGAAAAATAATAAGGTATTAAGTTCAAACAATAAGATTGGAGCAAAATCAGGTGAAAGGCTCCAGATTCTTTTAGGCGAATCCGTCAATTGGAAGGGGCTTTTGGAGGAAATTGCCATTGCCTGTGATGACGATGAGGTTGAAATTTTTTTTAGAGGGCGGAGGATTGATTTTGACGACCTTAAATACGCGGTTGGGTTATATAGAGGAAATGTGGCATTTTCTTTGAAGTTTAAAGAATCGAAGAATGACTCGGATGTTATCCGAGAACTGGACCGGATTTTCAGCGACATCAAAGAAAAGAATATTCCAGAATTCAATACAGAGAATGAGGAAGGAAAAGACATTTTCGATGCATACGAGGAAGTGAAAAACGGAATTTTTGAAGTAAGCGTGATAGCGACGATGAGCAGCGGAAAATCTACTTTGATTAATTCCCTTTTGCATACGGAATTACTGCCTTCGGAGAATAAGGCCTGTACGGCGACGATTGCCAGGATTTTAGATAATGACAGTATGGAAGGCTATGAAGCGGAGTGCTACGCAGCGGATAATCAAACGGTTATTCATCCCCGCGCTGCCGTGACTTCTGAAATACTGCGCGAATACAATGCAGATGAGAATGTGACATATATTGACATAGAGGGCAGCGTGCCTGCAATCCCCAGCAATAAGATTCGGTTATGTCTGCGGGATACGCCGGGACCGAATAATTCCAGGGATGAAAACCACGAGAGGCTGACCAGGACGATTATCAAGAGAACGAATGCAGTCGTCCTGTACGTAATGAATGCCACACAGATTGGGATTAAGGACGACAAGCAGCTTTTGAAGGATATTTCCAGTGAGATGAAAAGAGCCGGCAAACAGTCCAGAGACAGGTTCATCTTCGTCATTAATAAATGCGACGCCCTTGATGAGCAAAAGGGGGAAACGATTGACAGTCTGTTAAATGATGTGAGAGAGTACCTGAAAGACTTTGATATTGTGGAACCGACCTTAATCCCTACAAGCGCCAGGCTTGCCCTTCTGATAAGGAAAGACCGGAAAGGGGAGAAGCTGTCAAGGATGGAGCGGCAGACGTTAGCCCAGGTTAATGATTTCGTGGAAAGCGAGCTGCTGCATTTTGAAAAATATGCGACGCTGACGCCGACCGTGCGGGAAAAATTGCAGAAGGACGCAATGGAGTATCATGAAGATGAAGAGACATGGGATTTGGAGGCGTTAATCCACACAGGTATTCCGGCTGTGGAGCAAACCATCTGCGAGTATATTGATAAATACGCCTACCCTATGAAACTCAAGGACGCGATGAAAGATATCGTCGGGATTCTGAATGAGCTGGATATGCGGGCGAAGTTTGAGGCCAATATTGCAAGCAACGGCGATAAGCTTCAACGGGTGCGCACGCAGATTGGAACGGCGCAGAAAAAGCATGCCGAGAGTAAGAAAGTCTATCATGATTATAAGACAAAGATTAACAACTTTAAGCTTGACACGCTGAACGAGGATCATGAGCAATTTGAAGTAGAGATGGAATTGCAGACGATGTTGAAGGAATATGACGGAAAGACGAAGGTTGACAAGGTGGAGGCAGACAGCCTGGTGGCGTCGTTCCAGGAAAAGCTGGAAAAATTTCAACGGGAATGTGAAGGGAAGCTCAACAGGGAGATTGACATTAAGATATTCCGGAAATGCAGTGAAATGCTTGAGGAATATTCGGCCATGGTCAGTAGGATTTTAGATGATATTGAGATAGAAGGCTATGATTTCAAGAAAATTAATTCATTTGACAAAATTAGGATATCCAATATTAATGATATCAAAAAGAGGAACGAGCAGGATAGATTCCGGGATGAGACGCGGTGGAAGGACAACCCGGAACGGTCCGGATTTTTTGGAAGGTTTAAATTCTGGAAACCTAAGGAGATCTCTTATACGGTATCGGTAAAGGACGGCGTGGATGTGAATGTGAAAAATATCATCGTTGATATCATGTCCGTATTTGCAGCAAGCATTAAGGAAAATATCAGCAGTATGTTCAGCCAGTCTTTGCAGCAGATTGAAGAGTACAAGATGGCATTCTATGAAAACATCGATACATTGGACTGTAAAATAGGAGATATGCTGAATGAGCTTGAGCAGAGTACGAGGGAATCGGAAGCCCTTGAGAAGAAGGTGAAAGAAAACAGAGCAATGGCAGAGTGGATTGGGAACAAGGAACGGGAGATTCAGACGTTACTGACATTTTAGGAGGTATGGTATGCAGCGATATGACGTAATTGAGAATGGGATAGCGAATCAGGATATAAAAGCGTTGAGAGAGGCGCTGGGAAGCATCTGTTACACTAGCCGGGATTTTTCCAGCGGAGAGTTTGACGATATGGTGAAATATGTAGAATCCAAAGGAATCCGTATCAAGGATGACAGGCTGGTTGGGGAGCCTCTGATTTCCAGCCAGAAAGATACCTTTGAAGACGGTGACTTCGCGAAAGCGCTTTTTGAGTTAAAGAAGAACTTTTGTGATGAAAGGATTGAAGATGTAAAAATCATCGGGAAGAAACTATACGGCTTGGAAGAGCAGCCTAAGAAAGAAGAGCCGGTGTATTGTGGTACAAGCCCAAACCGGCAAAGCCGTCAGAAGAACAGCGTATTGCTCCTGGCAGGTCTGGCGGCGCTGATGATTATCGTGTTAGTGGTACTCTTACTTCTAAAGAAGTAAAGAATGAGTTCGGGTGTACGAAGATACACCGATGTGTGAAATGTAGGCAGAATGAGACTTGCAGCAGAGAAGAGGCAGAACGCTATCGCGGATATAAAAGGGAACGGAACAGACTGCTTGGGGAGCGGTACAGATGCAGCGAGACAGGCGCTCTGTGCAAATTAAAGAAATGTAACAAATATAAGATTTGCAGTAAGGCGGCAAAGAAGAATTACAAAGCATGGAGAGACGCCTATGACAAGAACTTAAAAAAGGAACTGGAAAAATTATCGGAAGGAGGAGTGTAGATGGAAGCAAAACTGACAGAAGTCCGGGATATGAATAAGCTTGCGCTTTCCCTGGATTTGGCGAAAGATGTGATTACGAAAGATTATCTGTATAAGCTGGGAGAGTATCAGGTCGCCGAGATGCCGGCAGAACTAAAGAAACTGGATATTGCCGAGTATACCAGGATATTTAGATTTACAAAAATGGTTACGGATAAAAAGGAGAGTGTGATTGATAAGCTGGTAACGGTCCTGAATGCGGCATACTCCTGCAATGCAACGGTCGTTACCTTGATTGTAGGGAGTAAAGACTGCACAGAATACTATTTAGGGGTGGTCAGTAAAGATATCAGCCAGGCGAATCAGGCAATCGAAACACAAGGCGAAATTTTGAAGGGAGTATTGACGGGCAACTTTCCTGGGTTAGAGATGACAGCAGTAAAAGGCGAGGCTAAGAAAAGGCTTTTGAACAACACATTTGTCTATAACTATATGACGGCTATTTCAGGAATCGCTTCTGTGAGGAATGAAAAGGAACATTCTTATGAGAAGTTTGTCCAGGGGATAGAGCATCTGGTGGACTCCCTTCAGGGACGGGAGTACAGCGTAGTCGTGGTGGCAGACCCGGTGGGTGCGCAGGAGATTGCGGATACAAAGCTGGGATATGAGACTCTCTATACCCAGTTATCGCCATTTTTAAAGACATCCGTCAGCTTTAATGAATCCGAATCGATTACGCTGACCAAGTCGCATACGGACGGCGTTACGGAATCGCTTGGAGAGAGTACGTCACTGACACAGAATTACTCGAAAACAAGCGGATGGAGTGAAAGCACAAGCCGTGGAACCAGCAGCAACAGGGATGCAGGGCGTTTGGCGGGCGCCATTGCCGGGGCGGGGATAACGGCTGCGGCAACGCTGATATCGGGGGGTGCTGCTGCCATTGCTGCAGTTGGAGCAGCCGCAGCCGGAGGCGCCGTGTCACAGGTGGTAGGCGGTCTGGTGGGTTCGTCGGGAAGGAATACGAATCAGACCGTGACGCAGACCGGCAGTACGACAGAATCATCGGGAAATACCCTCTCGAGGAATCTTTCCACATCTGTGCAGAAGAATGATAGCAGCAGTGAAGCAGAAGGGACAACCCAGGGAAAGACGCTTCAGTTTTCCAATGAAAATAAGACGGTGAAAAATCTCTTGGATACGATAGACAAGCAGATAGACAGGCTGAAAAAATGTGAATCCTATGGGGCGTTTCACTGCGCGACCTATGTCATTTCCTCTGACCCGGAAACCAATGCGATTGTGTCAAGTGGATATAATGCATTGATGCGGGGGGATAATTCTTCTTTGCAGGCGGCGTATATTAATAATTGGAGCGCATATGAAGCCAATGGAAGAAGGGTGAAGGCTTATCTTTCCAGGTTTTCGCATCCATTATTCCATAATCCGGCCAATGAGGATGTGGTGCTGAGCCCGGCGTCTATTTCTAATTCTTATGAATTGGCTGTAAATATGGGGCTGCCAAAGAAGTCAATCAATGGCCTGCCGGTGCTGGAAATGGCTTCATTCGGCAGGAATGTGTTCGAGACAAACGTATCTGAAGAAGTTAAGAGGCAGATAAAGCTGGGAGACATCTATCATATGGGGACGCGGCAGCAGGCGTCCGTATCTCTGAATCTGAAAAGTCTTGCCATGCATACCTTTGTAACGGGCTCTACAGGTTCCGGGAAATCGAATACAGTGTATCAGATGCTCAGGGAGCTGAATCGGCAGGGCGTACATTTTCTCGTGATTGAACCGGCAAAGGGGGAGTATAAGCATGTGTTTGGAAACGGCTGTGCGTCTGTGTATGGCACGAACCCTTATATTGCGCCGATGTTAAAGCTGAATCCTTTTCAGTTTCCTAAGGGGATTCATGTGCTGGAACACATAGACAGGCTGATCGAGATTTTCAACGTGTGCTGGCCGATGTATGCCGCAATGCCGGCCGTGCTGAAAGATTCGGTGGAGAGGGCTTACATAAGCGCCGGCTGGAACCTTGAAACGTCAGAGAATTCGTTTTCGGACGAGCTTTTCCCCACGTTTGCAGACGTATTGTTTGAGCTTAACCGAGTGGTGGAAGAATCGGCGTTTTCCCAGGAGGTGAAGGATAATTACGTAGGCTCCCTGGCAACGAGGATAAAGTCTCTTACAAACGGAATCTACGGGAGATTGTTTGGCAATGATGAATTAGGCGATGAAAAGCTTTTCGATGAAAATGTGATTGTTGACCTCAGCCGTGTCGGTTCTGTGGAGACGAAGTCGATGATAATGGGGATTCTGGTTATGCGGCTTTTGGAATACCGTATGACGTCTGGCGTGATGAATGGAGAGCTGAGCCATATTACGGTTCTGGAAGAAGCCCATAACCTGTTAAAGAAGACTTCGACAGAGCAGAGCAGCGAGTCGTCTAATTTATTGGGAAAATCGGTGGAAATGCTGGCGAATGCCATTGCGGAAGTCCGAACCTACGGAGAGGGGTTTGTGATTGCGGATCAGGCGCCGGGACTGTTGGATATGAGCGTTATCCGGAATACGAATACGAAGATTATTATGAGGCTGCCGGATGCCGAGGATAGAAACTTGGTTGGGAAAGCGGCGAATTTATCGGAGGATCAGATAAAGGAACTGGCGAAGATTCCAACGGGTGCAGCCGCCGTCTATCAGAATAACTGGCTGGAACCGGTGCTGTGTAAGGTTGCCTATGAAAAAACAGAAGGGACGTACCGCAATCAGGGATGTGGGCCGATGGTTTCGGACGACTCGAAGCGAAGGGTATTAAGCCGGCTGTTTGGCAAAGTGGCGGGCGAACGGTTTGACATGAATATGGAGGAGTTGATGAAAGAAGTGGTATCGGCTTCTCTTCCGTCCAGGATTAAGACGGATGTTATCCGGCTGATGAAAGTAAACGGCAGGGTGGATTTGGAGGATATCAGCGGAGTCGTTTATGATATGGTATGCACACCGGAGTCGGAAAAAGAAGCGGAGAATGCGGATTCAATGGAAGAGTGGAAGAATGCCCTGATTTATTCGGAAAATTCTTTTGTTGCAGATTTCGATGAAATGGTGCAAAATAGAATTGTAGAATGTATTTTACGAGAACAGATCGTCAGATATGACAGACCCGGAGAATATCTTGAAACTTGGCATCGATATTTGAAAGGGGAGGTGGTCTGATGAATCCGTTTAGCGAAGTAAAAGAATTGAAGAATCTGGTTTCAAGAGAAGTGGGAGAGAAGTTAAAGGCTTTTGAGAACAGTTTGAAGGAAATCGGGGAACCGAGGCATATACATACGATTCGGGAGGACTTGGAGGGACAGACGTATCCGGAGACAGACGTTTTGTATGTGAGACGTGTGCTTCGGGTAAATGGGGAGAGGGTAGAAGGAGTGTTTCCCCAGTTTGAGAGTAAATTTGACACGAGCCTGCCTAAGAGTCTGTGGAATGGGTCGGACATGGAACAGTTTAAGTATTGTACGGAGAGATTAAAAGAGCGTATTGAGCGGGACCCGGAGTTTGCGAAACAGTTCACGCCAAGGCAGCTGCAGCAGATTCGAGAGGGAGCGCCAAGGATATCGGGGCTGACATGGCATCACAGTGAGATACCGGGAAAGATGCAGTTGGTGAACGCCGAAACCCACGAGAAATGCAGGCACACAGGCGGAAGAAGTATATGGGGCGGCGGCTCAGGATGCAGGTAAGAGGGGTGTGAGGATATGAAATGGAATTATAAGATTGACCTGGCGGATAAGGATATTTTTGCTGTGATAGAGGGAGAGCGAGGAATTGTGATTCCGGAAGAGCTGAGGGCTTTGGTGAAGGAAGGGAACGGAGCTACGCCGGAGAAATACCGATTTATGCTGGGAACGTCAGAGAAGGTGTTGGGGGCGATCCTGTCTTTTAATAGGGAAGAAACGGATACGGACACGGTTTTTACTGCGTTGGAGGCGATAGAGGATCGGAAGTTGATGCCTTTTGCCATTGATGCCTTCGGGAATTATATCTGTCTTGATTTAGGAAAATGCGAAGTTGTTTTTTGGGACCATGAAACAGGAGATACATTTTCGACGGAAAAAGATGTGAAAATGTTTATGGAGAGTTTGTATTAAATCGGTTGTACGCCGGAACGGGAACTGGGGTGCGTCAAAGGAGTGAAAAGTAGTGGGCAGACGGGATAAAAGCAGGAGAATCTTAGACATTTACATGAGATTTTGTGAAGGAAAGGTGATTCATAAAAACGAGGAAGCACGGCGGTTCAGGGTTGGCGAGCGTTCCATCCAGCGCGACATCAACGATATCAGGGCATTTCTTGATGAGAAGAGAGTGGCGGATTCTTCCGATATCCGGGATATTGTCTATAACCGTGCCTTCCGGGGCTTTGTTATGACTGGGCTGGGGGATACAGTGATGTCCAACAGCGAGATTCTTGCTGTGAGCAAGATTTTGCTGGAAAGCCGGGCGTTTACAAAGGAAGAGGTTGGAAGGATTTTGGATAAGTTGGTGAACGGCTGTGCTCCGAGGGAGAATATGAAGCTGGTTGCCGATTTGATTTCAAACGAGAAGTTTCATTATGTTGAGATACATCATGAGTCTTATATTCAGGATAAACTGTGGGAGATTGGCTCCGAGATTGGGCAGTGTAATCTTCTGGAAATCGTTTATCAGAAACAGTCAATGAAAGAAGAGGCGGTTGTGCGGACGATTCAGCCGTTGGCGCTGCTTTTTTCCGAATACTATTTCTATTTGAACGCGTATATCGTAGAGCAGGACGAGAAGGGAGAGTATGTGCAGAAATACGACTATCCGGCGGTTTTCCGGATTGACAGAATTCAGGAATACCGGCGCATCGGCAGAAAATTTAAGATCCGATACAGGGACCGCTTTGAAGAAGGGGAGTTTCGCAAGCGCATACAGTTTATGTATATGGGACGGTTGGTCAAGCTGCAGTTTCGGTATACCGGAAACAGCCTTGCGTCCGTCTTAGACCGCCTGCCCACTGCGCAAGTTGTGTCAGAAGACGGGGAGGGGTGGATTGTTGAGGCGGAAGTCTATGGGCGGGGTGTGCTGATGTGGCTTCTGACTCAGGGGAGTATGGTGGAAGTGCTGCGTCCTAAGGAGATGCGGGAAGAGATGAAGAAGATGCTGACAGATATGCTTGGTAAATATACCCTTTGGGTATGAATAGAGAGTATAGATATAGAGTGGCTGCAGTAAAGGCAGTAGGAGTGAAATTATGGGAGAGGATTGGGTAAGACGAAAGGAAGAGAAGAGGGAGGGCAGGTTTCGCGTGCCTGTCATAGTAAAAATTGCCGCGGGATTGCTGCTGCTCTGTATTCTATGCATAGTGGGCTATGTCGTCTACATGCAGGCAAATTACTACAGGATTGAGGATTATGCAGAGCTTGAGGTGGAGAATGGACAGAAGAAGACGCTGAAGACAGGAGAGACATACACTGCTGTAACCTACAATATCGGGTTCGGCGCATATGGACCGGACTATAGTTTCTTCATGGACACGGGCGAGATGGATGACGGAACCCCGACAACGGGAAAATATGGAAAGGCGATAAGCAAAGAGTCTGTGGAGGCGAATACGGAAGGCGCAGCGGGAGAGCTTGAGCAGTTACATGCGGATTTTATGCTGCTGCAGGAAGTTGACGTAGACGCAGACCGGAGTTACCATATCAACCAGATGGAGAAGCTGAAAAACCGTTTCCCAGATTACGGAAATGTTTTTGCATATAATTTTCATTCTGCATACTTATTCTACCCATTTTCTGATCCCCACGGAGCCGTGGACGCCGGGCTTTTGAATTTCAGCCGTTACCAGATCGGTGATGCAAAGCGCAGGAGCTACCCTGTGGACAATAGCTTTGTCACGAAATTTACTGATTTGGATCGGTGTTTTGCGGTGATGCGCCTTCCGGTAGAAGGAGGAAAAGAGCTGGTTCTTATCAACAGCCACATGTCTGCATATGACGAGGGCGGGCAGATCCGCGCGCAGCAGTTGGAGCTTTTGAACGCTGTAATGGAAGAAGAGTATCAGGCGGGGAATTATGTAATCGTGGGAGGAGATTTTAACCATGCGTTAGGGGAAGACGTGGCGGAAGGGTTCCCGGCAAAGCAGAAATTCCCGGCGTGGGTGTCTGTCCTTACGCAGGAGGAGATGGCGGATGGAATCTCTATCGTGCGTGCCAAGAATGAGCTTGAGACGCCGACTTGCCGCGGGGCAGATATCCCTTATACGAAAGGCGTGAATTATACGACGGTAGTGGATGGTTTTCTTGTGTCGGATAATGTGAAGGCGGCAGCGGAGAATATTGATACGGATTTCGGATACAGCGACCATAATCCGGTTTTGTTAAGGTTTGAATTGGTGGAGTAGGGCAGGAAAGTCATTAAAATGCAAGTGTTTAAGAAGAAAATTGCATTTACGACAAATAGAAACGGAAAGTATCGCTTAAAATGGATATAAAATGAAAGAAAATAGAAATAAAAATTCAAAAACATCTTGACTTTTTTTTTGATAGTCCTTAAAATAGCATATAGTTATTTTTGAATGAATCAAAGATATGGAAGACGGCGGCGCAAGCCGCCATAAAACAGGAGGGAGTTTTTGAATATGGCACCGTACAGCAAGTTAAGCAAAGAGAAGTTAAAGACTTTGAAAAGCGATCTTGAAAAGCAGTTCGAGGAGATCAAGAAAAAGGGGCTTCATCTGGACATGTCCCGCGGTAAGCCGTCCAAGGCGCAGTTGGATATTGGGATTGGGATGATGGACGTCCTGACCAGTGAGTCCGACCTGGTAAGTTCTGATGGAGTAGACTGTAGGAATTACGGCGTTCTTGATGGAATCAGCGATGCAAGGAAACTTCTGGCGGATTTATCGGAAGTACCGGAGCGCAGTGTCATTATCTATGGAAATTCCAGTCTGAACGTCATGTTCGATACGGTTTCCCGCGCCATGACCCACGGTTTCATGGGCAGTACGCCCTGGGCTAAGCTCGACCGGGTAAAATTCCTGTGCCCTGTGCCGGGGTATGACCGTCATTTTGCCATCACAGAATTCTTTGGGATAGAGATGATTAACGTACCGCTCCTTGAGACAGGACCGGATATGGATATGGTGGAAGAATTGGTTTCAAAGGATGCGTCCATCAAGGGAATCTGGTGTGTGCCGAAATACTCGAACCCTACAGGGATTTCCTATTCTGACGAGACGGTCAGGAGATTCGCAAGGCTTCAGCCTGCGGCGAAAGACTTCCGCATTTTCTGGGATAATGCGTATTCCATCCATCATCTGTATGACGATAAGCGGGTAGTCGTGCTGGAACTGCTGAACGAGTGCATTAAAGTCGGGAATCCGGATATTGTGATAAAATTTATTTCTACGTCGAAGGTGTCCTTCCCAGGCTCCGGAATTGCGGCGTTAGCAGCGTCAAGGGGCAATCTTGAGGACGCAAGGCGTTATATGAAGTACCAGACCATCGGGCATGATAAGCTGAACCAGCTCCGCCATGTGCGGTATTTCAAGGATATGCTGGGAGTCTACGAGCATATGAGAGAACATGCGGCAATTCTCCGCCCGAAATTCGAGAAGGTAGACGAAGTCTTGACGAAGGAACTTGGCGGCCTTGGCATCGGGACATGGACGAAGCCGTTGGGCGGATATTTTATCTCCTTTGACTCTATGGAAGGATGTGCGAAGGCCATCGTGGCAAAGGCGAAAGAGGCTGGGCTTGTGATGACGGACGCCGGAGCGACCTATCCGTATGGTAAGGACCCGAAAGACAGCAATATCCGTATTGCACCGTCCTTCCCGACTGTGGAGGAATTAGAGATTGCTTCTAAGATATTCGTTCTCAGCGTGAAGCTGGTGAGCATTGAGAAACTGCTGAACGCATAATTTTATAACACGCTCTGGGAGGGGAGGGCAAATAATGAAGAAGCAGAGAACTATTTTTTATATTTTAATGTTTTTGCCCGCGCCTGTAACCCTGGTTTCATTGTTGTTTTTGCCAGACCAGATTCCTGCCCATTATGGTTTTGATAATCAAGTAACCCGCTGGGGCAGTAAATACGAAACACTCATTTTTCCAGTCATTACAATTATATTTGGGTTGATTATGCTTGAGTGTTCAAAAGTTTCTTCTAAATCAGGAGAAAAAACAGGGGAAAACAATGAAAAAGCCTGTATAACGGCAGGTATTTTTTCGCTTTTGATTTTCAATGCCATGACAGGTTATTTCCTATATACGGATTTTAATAAAGTGGAGAATTTGTCCTCTGTTCCCGTTGATATATTTCAACTTATTTTCAGTCTTTTAGGTATATTCATGATTGTCATTGGAAGTATTATGCCGAAACTTCAAAAGAATTCCGTTATCGGGCTGAGAACTCATTGGAGTATGAAAAACGAGATAACGTGGAAGAAAAGCCAACGGTTTGGCGGGAATTTATTTATCATAGCCGGAATCCTTACGATATTGGTCTGCTGTTTTACAAAAGGGATTGCCTGCTATCTGTGGTGGATGGGCATCTTGCTTGTCTCCCTCCCCATTGATATTTATTACACTTATAAGATTGCAAAAAAATATTAATGATAGTAAAAATACCGATAAAACCCTACAATATGGGAGATATCGGTATTTTTCCATTTATTTTGGAAATCGTCCGTAAACATCCGGCGTAACCGGGGTGGAGAGTTTTACCCGAACAACGGCGTTGAAAAATATCTCTCCGCCGTATCCGGAAGAAGGGTCACGACCGTCTTCCCTTTCCCAAGCTTTTTCGCAAGCTTCAAGGCGGCGGCTACGTTCGTGCCGCTGGAAATCCCGCACATCAGCCCTTCCAGCCTTGCGAGGTCCTTCGCAGTCTGTAAGGCTTCTTCATCTGTAACAATCACGATGTCCTCATAGATATTCTGGTTCAGCACCTTAGGAATTACGCCGTCGCCGATTCCCATCTGGATATGCGTCCCCACATGTTCGCCCGAGAGAATTGCCGCATGTTCCGGCTCAATCGCCCAGATGGTAATATCCGGGTTGGCGGCTTTCAGTGTCTCACCGATGCCGGTGATTGTCCCGCCGGTTCCAATCCCGGAGCAGAACCCGTCGATGGGACCGTCCACCTGCCCTAAAATCTCTTGTCCTGTCTGCTCTCTATGTGCCGCCGGGTTTGCCTCATTCTCGAACTGCTGCGGCACGAACACTCTGGGATTCTCTGCCGCCATACGGTTAGCGGTCTTTACGCATTCATTGATACATTCCCCAATATTCCCGGCGTCGTGTACCAGAACCACCTTTGCGCCGTAATGCTCTACGAGAAAACGTCTCTCCTGGCTTACAGAATCCGGCATGATGATGACCGTCTCATACCCCTTCACTGCCCCGACAAGGGCAAGCCCGATTCCCTGATTGCCGCTGGTTGGTTCTACGATGATAGAGTCCTCTGTTAAAATACCGTCTTCTTCCGCCTTGCGGATCATGCTGTCTGCCGTCCTTGTCTTGACGGAGCCGCCCACGTTCAGTCCCTCGAACTTCACCAGAATCCGGGCAGAATCCGGTCCTGCCATTCGGTTTAGCTGGATAATGGGTGTATGTCCCATTGCTTCTAACACATTATTATAAATCATATAAATATACCTCAACTTTCATTTTTGATGCAATCTTATGCAATCCTGTGGATATTCTGCATCAATTTTATTATACTAGAGAAAAAATGCTGTGTACAGTAGAATATGCGCAGAATTACGGAGGTGTTACAAAATCCGCCTATTTTAAAGTTTTCCTGCGGCAAAGAGGTGGATTCCTGGCAGCTGCAGGCTGAACTGTTACGTTTATTCTGTAATAATATGGAATAAAATATTGACGTACAGAAAATTGTACGGTACAATATAAGTACGGAAAACTGTACTTATAATTTGGAGGTGATTGCTATGTTGGCAGTAAATTATACAAATCTTCGTGATAATATGAAAATGTATATGGATAAAGTAACAGACGATTATGAAACTATGATTGTTACAAGAAAAGATAATAAGAATGTGGTTATGATATCAGAAGAATCATATAACAATCTTATGGAAAATATTTATGTTATGGGAAATAAAGAAAATTACGACTGGTTAATGAAAGGGAAAGCACAGTTAGAGAGTGGGCAATGTGCTATTCATGAACTGTTTGAGGCGGAAGATAATGAATAAGGTATTTGCTGATACTGGTTGGGAAGATTATGTGTATTGGCAGACAGAAGACCGTAAAACTTTGAAAAAGATTAATCAGTTAATCAATGACATTGTTAGGAATGGTAATGATGGAATTGGAAAGCCGGAGCCATTAAGTGGAAACTTAGCCGGATTTTGGAGTCGGCGCATCAATGATAAAGACAGGTTGATTTATAGAATAGATAAAGATAACATATATATTTTGGCGTGTCGGTATCATTATGGAGATAAATAGACTGAAAAATTGCCAAGAAGGACTTGCATTTCCATTCTGCTTATGATAGAATATCATAGCGAATGGAAGTAGGTCTTTTTTTTATGCCTAAATATTTGGGTAGCCTCGCAAGCTACCAAGTAACACGTCAATGCAAAAACGTAAAGCGAGGTGGAAGTTGTGCGTACAAGAATCACATTGGAATGTACAGAATGCAAGCAGCGTAACTACAACATGACGAAGGATAAGAAATCACATCCGGAGCGTATGGAGACGAAGAAGTATTGCAAGTTCTGCAAATCACACACATTGCATAAGGAAACGAAGTAGTCGCCGTAAAGGAGTGGTTGTCATGAGCGAAAAGACGCAGAAGAAAAGCTGGTTCAAGGGTCTTAACAGAGAATTCAAGAAAGTCATTTGGCCAGACAAGATGACAGTAGCAAAACAGACGGCAGCAGTTGTTTCCGTATCCGTAATATTGGGAGCGATCATTGCAATCGTTGACTTTATCGCCCAGTACGGAGTAGATTTATTGGTAAGATAGACTGATAATCTGCAGGCAAGAAAGGTGAGTTTATGTCAGAGGCAAAATGGTACGTAGTGCATACCTATTCCGGGTATGAGAACAAAGTAAAAGCCAACATTGATAAGACGATTGAGAACAGGCATCTGGAAGAGCAGATCCTTGAGGTACGGGTTCCGATGCAGGACGTCGTGGAACTTAAAAACGGCGTCCAGAAGGCGGCGCAGAAGAAGATGTTTCCCGGTTATGTGCTGATTCATATGATTATGAACGACGACACGTGGTATGTGGTGCGGAACACCAGAGGCGTCACCGGCTTTGTCGGTCCAGGCTCTAAGCCGATTCCGCTTACGGATGCGGAGATGGCTCCCTTGGGAATCCGTCAGGAGAATATTCTGGTGGATTTTGCGGAGGGCGATACGGTCCGGGTAATTGCCGGGGCGTGGGCGGAGACCGTAGGAGTCATTCAGGCTATGAACGTGCCCAAGCAGAGTCTTACAATCAATGTTGAACTGTTCGGCCGCGAGACACCGGTTGAGATCAGTTTCTCAGAAGTTAAAAAGTTGTAAATCAAAAACAGTGGGAGGGATCCATTTCCCGACATCACCACAAGGAGGTAATTGAGATGGCAAAAAAAGTAGAAGGTTACATTAAGTTGCAGATTCCTGCCGGAAAGGCAACTCCGGCTCCACCGGTTGGCCCGGCTCTTGGTCAGCATGGTGTGAATATCGTTGAGTTTACAAAGCAGTTCAACGCAAGGACGGCAGATCAGGGAGATCTGATCATCCCTGTAGTTATCACCGTTTACAGTGACAGAAGTTTCAGCTTCATTACCAAGACACCGCCGGCAGCGGTTTTAATCAAGAAGGCATGCAACATTAAGTCTGGTTCAGGCGTTCCGAACAAGACGAAGGTTGCAACAATTACGCAGGCTCAGTTGAGAGAGATTGCGGAGACGAAGATGCCGGATCTGAACGCGGCGACCGTTGAGGCGGCTATGAGCATGGTGGCAGGTACTTGCCGAAGCATGGGTGTAAAGGTAGAAGAGGCGTAGGACATTTGATAAATGTAAACGAGTAAGTGGGAGGGTTATCCCGACATTACCACAAGGAGGTTATTTAGATGAAAAGAGGAAAGAAATATGTTGAAGCTGCAAAAGCGATTGACAGAGGAACACTCTACGACGTTGCGGATGCGGTATCATTAGTTAAGAAGACTGCAGTTGCAAAATTCGATGAGACAATCGAGGCTCATATCAGAACCGGATGTGACGGACGTCACGCTGACCAGCAGATCCGTGGCGCGGTCGTACTTCCCCACGGAACCGGCAAGAAGGTACGTATCCTGGTATTTGCGAAGGACGCCAAGGCTGAGGAGGCGAAGGCAGCCGGAGCAGATTATGTTGGAGGAGACGAACTGATTCCTAAGATTCAGAATGAAAACTGGTTTGAGTTCGACGTAGTCGTTGCTACGCCGGATATGATGGGTATCGTTGGACGTCTTGGACGTATTCTCGGACCAAAAGGCCTGATGCCGAACCCCAAGGCTGGTACGGTAACGATGGACGTTACGAAGGCAATCAAGGATATCAAAGCCGGTAAGATTGAGTACAGACTTGACAAGACGAACATTATCCATGTGCCGTTAGGAAAAGCATCCTTTACGGAGGAGCAGATTACGGACAACTTCCAGACGCTTATTGACGCAATCGTTAAGGCAAGACCGGCGGCAGTAAAGGGTCAGTTCTTACGGAGCGTGACGCTTACTTCCACAATGGGGCCTGGCGTAAAGATTAATCCGATGAAATTGGTTTAATCATTTCCGCCGATTGAATCAGATATAGAAATGTGAAGCCGCACCTGTAGTTTCTCACGGGTGCGGCTGTTTTTGTGGAAATCTACTCTTGTATATTTTCCTTTTTTGTATTATGATAATAACAGGCTGGATTCATGTCCAAGCCTATATACTAAAAAAGGAGGGTACATACTATGGCACACGTAATTAGTGATGAATGTGTAAGCTGTGGAGCATGCGAGGCTGAATGTCCGGTTGGCGCAATTTCTCAGGGGGCAGATCATTATGAGATTGATGCTGACGCTTGTGTTGATTGCGGCGCATGTGCAGCTCAGTGTCCTACAGGAGCAATCTCTCAGGGCTAGTATCGAATATAACTAGCCATTATGCAATTATCCGTTGTACCGGGATTGTGAAGGAACCGCCGGCGGGTTACTCTCAGTTCCGTTATACACCGGCAATGAAAAGATACGAAAAAAGCACTGCATATTCTGTGAAAAGAGATGCCGTGCTTTTTTTGCGTTCCTGACACCGTTTTACTTGTTTCGCAGAAGCACCGTGTTATGATAATTGGGACAAGTTTTTGATAAGGGGGTAAGACCATGAGCAGTAACGCATTAGAACAGTTGAAGAGGGAGACCAAGGATGATGCGAGGCTTTTCGGCTGCATCAAAGAACTATACGAACAGGGAGTCCCGTTCTCTGAGTTAAAGGCATTGATTCCGGATTTGAGGAGGACGCGGGACCAGTTACATATGAAACGGATGCTGGAGAATAACAACGAAGTCCTGCTGTCCATGATTACGAAAGAGATGTCATTCATGCTGGATGCCAAAGAACGGCGGGAAGAAGAGTCCTTCCGCAGATTGGACCAGCTCATCCGTCAGCAGCAATCCTATCGGAAGAGCGCGGCGGAGACTGGTCCAATCGAAAAATTAAAAAGATTCTTCCTGCCTGCTTAGGTTGGCGAACTTGGTGTATTCGCCCAGCCAAGCCAGATTAACGGTCCCTACAGGACCGTTTCTTTGTTTTGCAATGATAATCTCAGCCTGTTTCTTGAATTCCGAGTCTTTGTTATAATACTCATCCCGGTAAATAAACATGACGACGTCCGCATCCTGCTCAATCGCCCCGGATTCACGCAGGTCGGAGAGCATGGGACGCTTGTCCGGGCGGCTTTCTACCGCACGGCTTAGCTGGGACAGCGTGACTACAGGTACGTTCAATTCCCTTGCAAGCCCTTTTAAGGAACGGGAAATCTCAGATACTTCCTGCTGTCTGGATTCCTGGCTTCTTCCCACGCCTCCGGTCATCAGCTGCAGATAGTCGATGATGATGACATCCAGGCCATGCTCCAGCTTATATTTCCTGCACTTGGAACGTAGTTCCGAGATAGAGATTCCCGGCGTGTCGTCGATAATCAGGCGGGATTTGCCGATGATTCCGGCGCCCTCAATCAGTTTCTCCCAGTCGGAATCCTTCATGTTTCCAGTCCTAAGCGCCTGGGCGTCCACTTGGGATTCCAGAGAGAACAGACGGTTTACAAGCTGTTCCTTGGACATCTCAAGGCTGAAGATGGCAACACTTTTGTCCTTCTTAAAGGCAATATACTGGGCAATGTTCAGGACAAAAGCGGTCTTCCCCATGGAAGGCCTTGCCGCTATAAGGACAAGGTCTGAGGGCTGCAGCCCGGAGAGCTTGTAGTCCAGGTCTATGAACCCTGTGGGAATACCTGTGACGGTTCCTTTGTTCTTGGACGCTTTCTCGATTCTTTCCAGTGCATTTAAAACCACCTGCTTTATGGGTACAAATTCACTAGAGTTGCGTCTCTGTAATAATTCAAAGACGGATTTCTCCGTCTTTTCCAGTACCGCCTCCAGAGAGTCATTGCCGGCATAACAGATGTTGGCGATCTCTTCGTTCAGGCGGATTAACTTGCGCATGACCGATTTGTCTGCGACAATCTGCGCATAATATTTTACGTTTGCCGAGGTCGATACCATGTTCAGAAGATCACGGACAAACTCAAGGCTTGAAATCTCAGCAGGAACGTCCTTTGAACGCAGACGCTCCTGTAATGTAATCAGGTCTACCGGCTGTCCTTCGTTGAACAGCTCCACCATGGAGTCAAATACGACGCCATAGGCGCTCTGGTAGAAATCGCTGCCGCTGATGATTTCGGAAGATGTGGTGATGGCGTCCCGGTCCATCAGCATAGCGCCGACGACAGACTGCTCTGCCTCGATGCTGTGGGGCATTACCCGCTTAATAAGCGCCTCTTCCATATATGAACTCCTTACTCTTCGCTTACAATTACTTTCAACTCTACGGTAACTTTCGGATGCAGCTTAATCGGCACATTGTGGGTTCCCAGGGTCTTGATTGCTTCCTTGAGCTGAATCTTCTTCTTGTCTACGTCCAGCCCCATCTGCTCCTTCACTTCTGCGGCAATCTCTTTCGATGCGATAGAGCCGAAGGCCTTGCCGCCTTCGCCGGTCTTAATGGACATCTCCACTTTTCCGGCTTCAATCTTCTTCCCAAGCTCCATGGCCGCCTCGTACTGTTCCTGCGCCAGTTTATCATCGTTGGCTTTCTTGAGTTTCAGGTCGTTTAAGTTCTTGCTGTTCGCTTCTAGGCCCTTTTTCTTCTTGAGGATGAAATTCCTGGCGTATCCGTCGCTTACCTCTACAATCTCACCCTTTTTCCCAAGGGATTTTACGTCTTCTGTCAATATTACTTTCATATTAGATGTCTCCTCCTTCTATCATATCGTCGATTACTTTCTTGAGGGTAGTAATTGCCTCGTTCATGTCTGTGTGGTCAAACTGTGCGCCGGATGCGTTCATATGCCCGCCTCCGCCAAGGCGTTCCATGATAATCTGCACATTCACCTCGTCAATAGACCTGGCGCTCACATAAATCCTTCCGTTGTACTCTGTCAGTACGAAGGAAGCCTTGATGTTGCTGATGTCCAGCAGCTCATTTGCCGCCTGCGCGCCTACGATGGTCGGGCTTTCAATCTCGAGCGCCGTTCCTTTTGCAATGGCAAACTTCTTGTGGTAAACCTCCGCGCTGCTGATAATCTCCGCTTTTGCCCGGTAGGACTCCATGTCATCCCGGAACATCTTACGGACATGGGTGATGTCTGCCCCGCATCTGCGCAGGAATGCCGCAGCCTCGAAGGTACGCACACCCGTATGGTTTACGAAGTTGTTGGTGTCAATCATAATCCCCGCATACATACTGCTTGCTTCAATCTTAGGAATCTTGATGTCGTCCACAATGTATTGCAGAACCTCAGCTACCATCTCACACGCAGAAGAAGCGTAAGGTTCAATATAGGACAGCATGGCGTTCTCGATATTGTCGCTGCTCTGGCGGTGATGGTCGAGTACGACGATAGTCTTGGTCTTTTTCAATAATTCTTCACATTCTGTCATCTTAGGGCGGTTCGTATCCACGACTACCACCATCGAATTCTCGTCTGCCATCTCGATTGCCTGGGCGGACTTGAGGAACAGTCCTTCCGGATAGTTGGAATCCTTCACGAAACACTCGTACAGTGGACGGAGCGAAGCCGATACTTCGTTGATTACGACGTAGGCTTTCTTCTCCATGGCTGCCGCCGCACGGCAGATTCCGATTGCGGCGCCAAAAGCGTCCGCATCCGTCAGTTTATGTCCCATGACGAAAATCTTGTCTTTCAAGGTAATGAATTCCCGGAGCGCCTCTGCCTTCACTCGGGCTTTGACCCGGGTATTCTTAGAAGTCTGCTCACGTTTTCCGCCATAGTATGTAATACCATGGCTGTCTTTGATGACTGCCTGGTCTCCGCCCCTTGCCAGGGCAAGGTCGATGGCGACCCGGGCGTAGTTATAACCCTGGGAATAAGCGTCGTTGCTAAGACCAAGACCGATACTTAAAGTTGCCGGAATTCCGTTTCCGATATTCACCGACTTTACGTCCTCAAGCAATGAGAACTTGTCAGCCTCCAACTCTTTGAAATACTGCTTCTTGAGCACGATAAAATATTTGTCCGTCTCCATCTTTTTGACGATACCGTCAACTTTGGCGATATACTGGTTAATCTTCCGGTCTACCAGCGCCATCAGCAGGGATTGGCGAACCTCTTCTACGCTGTTGATGACTTCGTCATAGTTGTCAATATAGATTAAGCCGGCAACCAGACGCTGTTCTTCGTTCTCTTTGATGTAGCGGTTCAATTCCGTTACATCCTGAAGATGGACAGCGATAAAATACTCTTTTTCCGCCGGCATCTGAAGGAGCAGGCCAGTGTCGTTGAATCCTTCCACGGAAACCTGCCGCAGCTCTGCCTTGAACTCCCGGTTGCCGAAATAGACGTCCATCTCTACCGTATCCTGAATCTCCTTAGGAAAAATGCTCCGGTTCAGTTCAGGAATGTACTTGCTGATTGGAACGTCCCGTCTGGGTTTGCATCCTAAGATCTCCTTGAACAGGTCGTTCATCCAGATAGTCTTCCCGTCGCTCATTAGGATTGCGTAGGGCAAGGTCAGCTCTTTTAACAAGGTGTTCTGGACAATTCCATACTGTGCCGCAAATTCCACCAAATCCTTCAAGAGGACAGTCTTGCTTCGGAAATAAAGTCCCAGGGCAATCAGACTGTAAATCACGACGAAGATTCCCATCAGGCTTCCTGCCCGCCGGTCGATGATATAGACCCAGATGTTCATCGCAATCAGCAGCACCGCCATGATGGACGGCCACTGGATATACATTTTTAACTGTCCGCGTAGTTTCAGCTTTTCGGTTTCACTTTTCTTTTCTAACATCAGCCCATCCTCACCATCCTCATGTTCTCTAAAAGATAAAATATATGGGAATTATTATACCACTTTTTAATAGAAATGAAAAGGCATTAAGAAAAGTAGGGGAAAATTAAGAAATTCTTTAACATTTTCCATTAAAATTGGTGTATAGTGTTTCATGGAAATGTTTCACACTAATAACAGAGTGTCGGGAGAGAAGTGTTATGATGAAGAAGATGAAAAGATGGGCTGCCGTTACTTTGTGTGCGGCGCTGTGTATATGCGGCTGTTCGGCAGGAGACGGCGGTGAAAAAGAGGAGAAACCGGAAGTTTCGGAGACGAATAAAGGGAATAAGGAGAAGAAAGAAAAAGCATATCAGAAGAAGCTGGATATGATTAAGCCATCCGCTTATGATAACGTAATGGGCCTTGAGCTTGAGGAAGGAACCTCCCTTTCTATCATAGGCAAGGCGGAAGGCGTACCGTACTGGGATGAAGTTCGCCGCGGTGCGGAGCAGGCGGTTAAGGATATCAATGAGAATCTGGGATATGAGGGGAAGAAGCAGGTGAAGGTGACATACAGTGCGCCTAGTACGCCGGACAACGTAGATGAGCAGGTGAATATCCTGGATGAAGAACTGGCGAGATATCCGGCGGCTCTTGGGATTGCGATTGCGGATACGAAGGCATGTGAAGTGCAGTTCGACCTTGCGGCGGAGAGCGATATCCCTGTGGTAGCGTTCGACTCAGGAAGCGGTTATCAGGGTTTGATGGCGATGGTATCGACGGATAACCGGGCGGCGGCTCGGGAAGCGGCGCAGAGGCTGGCGGAGTCGGTGGAAGAGAAGGGAGAAGTGATTCTGTTCATACATGACTCGAAATCTGAGTCGGCAATGAGCCGGGAGCAGGCATTTCGGGAGGAGCTGGAAACGAATTATCCGGAGGTCAGGATTGGGGAAGTTTATTATATGGATCAGTTGGCCGATATGCAGGAAAGGATTGCGGCAGAGATGAACGGCGGTCAGCCGGGAGATGCTGCGGGGACTGACGGAGCAGGTGGAAGCCAGTCCGGAGAAACGGCGGGAAAAGATGCCGGGATTGATAGTCAGGATGCCCAGACGGCGCAGGATGGGGGCGGAGAGAGCGTTTCAGCAGGGGGGGAGGCTGTCCCGGCAGATATGTTTTCGGAAGAAGAAGTGATTGACTATCTCTTTGAGAAGCATCCGGAGGTCAAAGGAGTATATGCTACGAATGGAGACGCCGTGAAGCTGGCGGTAGAAGCGGTGGAGCGTAATGATGCAAAGGCTTCTATTATTGGCTTTGATGCGGATCAAGAAGAGCTTGATGCGCTGGAAGAAGGAAAAGTAGATGCGCTGGTGCTGCAGAATCCTTTTGGGATGGGGTATGCTGCGGTCATCGCATCTGCAAGAGCGGCTCTTTCTATGGGAAATGAGGCTGTGGTAGACACAGGGTATGTGTGGATTACGAAGAAGAACCTGGAAGAGGAAGGGATTCAGAAATTGCTGTATTAATCGATAGCAATTTTTGAATGATGAAAAAAGCAGGTTTCGATAGAAACCTGCTTTTTCAGTGATATGCCATCTCTGTATTGTGGATGTTCTGAATACTGATTTGCCAATATGAATCGTCTTATAATACTGGCAGTCAGATATCAGCGAAAATTATATATCAAACGTCGGCGTCTCGCTGCTGTCGGGAGCCGCCTCGGGAAGGTACAAGTGTACAAGCTCAATCCTGTTCTTGTCTAATTTATCAACGACCATATGAATCCCATCTTCTGTGTGGATACTGTCACCTGCCTCCGGAAGCCGGTCAAGCCGTTCGATAATAAATCCACCCAGTGAATCGTATTCTTCCGAGTTCAAATCCAAATCCAGCCGGTCGTTCAAATCATCCAGATTCGTAGAGCCTTCTACAATATACTCACGTTCGTCTATCTCCTGAATAAAGTCTTCTTCATTCTCGTCATACTCGTCATGAATCTCTCCGACAATCTCCTCCAGAATGTCCTCCAGAGTAATCAGCCCGGCGGTCTCTCCGTATTCGTCAAGTACGATTGCGATATTAAAAGAAGCCTTGCGCATCTCTACTAAAAGCTCGGAGATATTCTTGTATTCATAGGTGAAATAGGCCTCTCTCAAAATATCCTGAATATGAAATCCCTTCGTATTGTCATATAACAGCAAGTCTTTCATATTAATAGTACCAACCACATTATCCGTCGTATCCCGAAATACCGGCAGCCTTGTAAATTTGTCTTCCCGGAAGATTTCGATCAGCTCGTCGTAGGTACTGTTGACATCTGCAAATGTTACATGGACACGGGGAACCATGACATCCTTTGCCCTGGCGTCGCCCAAGTCGAATACATTGTTGATCATCTCCCGCTCGTCGGATTCAATGACTCCGTCTTCGTGGCTTACGTCCACGATGGTACGAAGCTCTGTCTCTGTCATGACATTGTTCTTGGCATTCGGATCGACACGCAGAAGAAACAGTACGCCGATGGAAAGTCCGTTAATGATAAAGATTGCAGGTGTCATGACCTTCATAAATATACTGATAACCGGTGCATAGAGCAATGACATCTTCTCCGAATGGAGAGTAGCCATAGTCTTAGGGGTAATCTCCCCAAATAACAGGATTAATACGGTTAAGATACCGCTTGCGATTGCAACCATAGAACCACCAAAGCTATAAGCAAGGGAGGTAGTCAGGGATGCTGCCGACAGGTTCACGATGTTATTGCCAATCAGTATGGCGCTTAACATCTTGCCGGAATCGTCCGTGATTGCAAGAACTGTCCTGGCGCGCTTGCTTCCTTCCTCTGCCAAGGTTCGCATCCGTATCTTGTTAACGGTAGTCAGCGCTGTCTCCGCAGATGAAAAGAATGCAGACAACAATAATAAAATAAACAGAATAATGAGTCGTGTGGCGTCACTCGAGTCCAATTGATTAGTTCACTCCTTTTTTACATAAAAATACTAGGATAAAATTCCTTTGGAACTAATATAACGCATTTGGATAGATTTTGCAAGTGTACATTGAATTTATTGTTAAATTAGTGTATGATACCCTAGTACATGAATCAAATTGAAAAACAGATGGAGAATTAGAATGGAACAGAGCACATATCATGAATTATCAGAGATTGTACCCAAAGAGAGAATCCGCAGGGAAGAGCCGATGAGCATCCACACCACATTTCGGGTCGGAGGACCGGCGGAGTTATTCGTGACGCCGGGGACTTTTGACGAGGTGAAGGAAACGGTCGGGGTGTGCAGGACCCATAACATCCCTTATTATATTGTAGGAAACGGAAGCAACCTTCTGGTTTCCGACAAGGGATATCAGGGAGTCATCATTCGAGTGGGAAAAGAACTTGGAGAAATCCGAATTGAGGGAGATACGGTGACGGCCCAGGCGGGCGCATTACTGTCCGTTGTAGCGAATCGGGCGATGGAAGCGGGACTTACCGGGTTCGAGTTTGCATCTGGGATACCGGGGACACTTGGCGGAGCCTGTGTTATGAATGCAGGGGCCTATGGCGGCGAGATGCGGGATGTGTTGACGGAGATTACGGCGCTGACGCCAGAAGGAGACATAATCAGGATTCCTAAGGAGCAGATGGAGTTTGGCTATCGTACCAGCGTCGTCGCCCGGAAAGGGTACATTGTGCTGGAAGCTTGTATGCAGTTAAAAAAAGGCGACAGACAGGAAATCCGGGCGAAGATGGAAGAATTGAAAGAAAAAAGGGTCAGCAAGCAGCCTTTGGAATATCCCAGCGCTGGAAGTACATTTAAGAGACCGGAGGGATATTTTGCAGGAAAGCTTATTCAGGATGCAGGGCTTAGGGGATTTGCCATCGGAGGGGCTCAGGTATCCGAGAAGCATTGCGGTTTCGTGATTAACAGAGGCGAAGCAACGGCAAAGGATGTGTCAGACCTTATGATTCGGGTATCGGAAATCGTGGAGGATAAGTTTGGCGTCAGGCTGGAACCTGAGGTGAAGAGGCTGGGAGAGTTCTAAAGATGAGATGTGTAATTGTTACAGGAATGTCGGGGGCAGGCAAGAGCACTGCACTGAAAATGTTAGAGGATGTGGGGTATTTCTGTGTAGATAACCTGCCTGTACCTCTGATTCCTAAGATGGCTGACTTGCTTCTGGTGCCGGGAAGTGAACTGAATAAGGCGGCGCTTGGCGTGGATATCCGAAGCGGGCAGAGTCTTGCGGAGATGGCAAAGGTACTGAATGAGCTGGATCATGCAGGAATGAAGTATGAGATTTTGTTTTTGGAATCTGCCGACCATGTCCTGATTAAAAGATACAAGGAGACAAGACGGTTCCATCCGCTTTCGGGCAACGATGGCCGTGTGGACGAAGGAATTCTCAAGGAGAGGGAAAGAATAAAATTTCTAAAAAAACGGGCAGATTATCTGATCGATACCAGCCATATGCTCACCAGAGAATTGAAGCGGGAGCTGAATAAGATATTTGTGGAGAATAAAGAATATAAGAACCTCTATATCTCTGTGCTTTCGTTTGGGTTCAAGTATGGAATCCCTCCGGATTCCGATCTTGTGTTCGATGTTCGGTTTCTGCCGAATCCATATTATATAGAAGAATTACGTCCCCAGAGCGGTAATGACAGAGAAGTCAGGGAATATGTCATGAATAATGAGAAAGCGGCAGAGTTTTTAGATAAAATGACAGATCTGATGGAATTTTTGATTCCTAACTATGTCCAGGAAGGGAAGACGCAGCTTGTGATTGCAATCGGCTGCACTGGCGGGAAGCATCGCTCGGTCACTCTGGCAAACGAACTGTTTGAGGCGTTGAGCAAGAATGAAAATTACGGTATCCGGGTTGAACACCGTGATATTGGGAAAGATGCGATTACGAAGGCAAAATGAGTGAACCGAAAGGGGTGCGAGATGTCATTTTCGGGCAGAATAAAGGAAGAACTGGCAGGGCAGTATGCGAAGGCAAGGCACTGCAATCTAGCGGAATTATCTGCAATGATTCATATGTCAGGGGAATTTTCTGAGGACAGGAAGGGAGTATGCTGCGTCCATGTCCATACGGAAAATTTTACAGTTGCAAGAAAATGCTTTACATTATTGAGAAAAACATTTAATATAGGAATAAGTATCGCAATACGCAGGAATATGACCAAAGGAAGTACAAGCTACGATATATACGCCAAAGGAGAGGAATTACTGGCAGTCAGGAAAGCGATGGTACAGGCTGTATGCTGCAAGCGGGCATACATCCGCGGTGCATTTATCACAGCGGGTTCCATGAGTGATCCGGGCAAATCCTATCATTTTGAGATCGTCTGTGACACGCGGGGAGAAGCAGAATATCTTAGGACAATGGTGAATTCATTTGATATGGATGCGAAGATCGTTGCGAGGAAAAAGACCTATGTGGTATACCTGAAAGAAGGTTCGCAGATTGTAGACGTACTGAATGTGATGGAGGCTCATGTGGCGCTTCTGGAACTTGAGAATGTCAGAATTGTGAAGGAGATGCGCAATAGTGTGAACCGCAAAGTGAACTGTGAGACAGCGAATATCAATAAGACTGTGTCTGCTGCTGTCAGGCAGATGGAGGATATTAAGTATATACGCGATACGGTTGGTTTTGACAAGTTGCCGGAAGGTTTAAAGGACGTCGCCCTTACACGCCTTGAGAACCCGGACGCAACTTTGAAGGAGTTGGGAGGGCTTCTGAAAGACCCGGTTGGGAAGTCGGGAGTCAACCACAGACTGAGGAAATTAAGTGAAATAGCGGTAAAGTTAAGGGATTAGCAAGGAGGAGCATTTTTTTATGACTAAGAGACCTGTTACGATTCAAAACAATATGGATATGGAAGACCGTCCGATTGCACACCTGGTACAGGAGGCAAGCCAGTATGCGAGCCAGGTGTTCATTGAGATTGATAACAAGAAGATCAATGCGAAGAGTATCATGGGGATGATGAGTCTAAAGTTACAGAAAGGTGAATGTATTACGGTAGTGGCTGAAGGACAGGATGAGCATGAGGCAGTGGCAGGGATTGAAGGGTTCCTTGTCGCAAGTAACTAGTTGTATGGAATCGGAGAACCTGTTTGCTGGACGGGTATGTGATGAGAGGAATCCGAATAAGTATACATTGCGGGGTACCCTTTGGGTATACATAGTAGGTTTGGTCGGAGAACTGCTGCGGATATTGGCGGCAGTTCTTTAGCATTTTGGAAGGAGATGCATGTGCTATGAAACGGTTGTTGTTTATCTATAATCCGCGGGCAGGAAAGGGGCTTTTGAAGCCGCAGCTTTCGGATATTATTGATATTTTTGTGAAGGCGGGATATGAAGTGGGCGTATATCCAACCCAGGCGTATCGGGATGCGTATAAGAAAGTGCAGCAGTACGATGCCGGCCAATATGATCTGGTGGTATGCAGCGGCGGAGACGGTACGATTGATGAGATTGTGACCGGGATGATGCACAGAAATGTGAGGACGCCGGTTGGGTATATTCCTACTGGGACTACCAATGATTTTGCCAACAGTCTGCATATTCCTAAAGGGCTTTTGAAGGCGGCAGACAATGCGGTGAACGGTGTGCTGTTTCCCTGTGACGTGGGACGTTTTAATGAGGATATTTTTGTGTATGTTGCGGCATTCGGCATTTTCACAGACGTTTCCTATGAGACGAAGCAGGAGGTAAAGAATATCCTGGGACATCTGGCGTACGTGCTGGAGGGGACGAAACGGTTGTTCAATGTGCCTTCTTACCGAATTAAGGTGGAGCATGACGGAGAAGTGATTGAGGATGAATTTATCTTCGGGATGGTAACAAATTCCCGCTCGGTCGGAGGTTTCCGCAATATGATTGGAAAGCAGGTGGTGTTCGACGACGGGTTGTTTGAGGTCACGCTGATTAAGAAACCGTCGAATCCGATTGCCTTGCAGGAGATTATTGCGTCGCTCCTGATTGAACAGGTGGACACGAAGCATATGTATACGTTCAAGACGGGGCATATTACCTTCGAGTCATTGGAAGAGATTCCGTGGACGCTGGACGGGGAGTTCGGCGGGGAGCATGACGAAGTGGTGATTGACAACCTGAATAAGCAGTTGGAAATTATGGTTCCGGAGCAGTATGTGGAGGAACTGCAGGCTGGCCAGGGAAACAAGTAAAAGTTTGATAAAGTTTTATAAAAATAGAAAAAACGGTTGACAGGAACTTCCCTGAATGCTATAGTAACAAAAGGCTGCCGAAGACAGCAGGTGCTCGATTGTATGAGCGTAAGCAAACCAACGCCTGCCGAGGAAAGTTTGATTCGTTGACTATGAATTAACAATACCTCTGTGTCTTTGATACAGGGGTTTTTTGTATACGGCACTTTTCCGATTATGCAGTCGAACAGAATTTATAAGGAGGTGTACCATTCGTGGCAAAAGTTGAATTAAAACAACCAATCGTACAGGCTATTGCGGATGATGTCAAGGATGCGGCGAGCGTCGTTCTGGTTGACTACCGTGGTCTTACTGTCGCACAGGATACGGAACTGCGTAAGCAGTTAAGGGAAGCGGGAATCATCTACAAGGTTTGCAAGAACACAATGATGAAGAGAGCTTTTGAAGGAACCGACCTTGCGGCATTGGACGAGCATCTGGAAGGGCCGAGCGCGATTGCGGTTTCTAAGGATGATGCAACTGCTCCGGCAAGGATTCTCTGCAAGTTTGCGAAGGATGCGAAGGCTCTTGAGCTGAAAGCAGGTGTGGTTGAAGGTACGGTATATGACAGCGCCGCACTGAATGAGCTGGCTAAGATTCCTTCAAGGGAGGAATTGCTGTCCAAGCTGCTTGGAAGCTTGCAGTCGCCAATCACCAACCTTGCCCGCGTTCTCAATCAGATCGCAGAGCAGGGAGGGGCGGCGAACTGCACACCGGCTTCATCCGATGCTCCGGCAGAGGAAGCGGCAGAAGCTCCGGCAGAGTAATCTGCATGAGCTTGTTCAAAGGAACTTTATGTATCAGGAAGATACAAAAATAATATGAATAAATGGAGGAAAATAGAATGGCAAAGTTGACAACAGCTGAATTTATTGATGCAATCAAAGAATTATCAGTATTAGAGTTGAATGATTTAGTAAAAGCATGTGAAGAAGAATTTGGTGTATCTGCAGCAGCAGGCGTCGTAGTTGCAGCGGCAGCAGAAGGCCCGGCAGAAGAAGAGAAGGATGAGTTCGACGTAGAGTTAGTATCTGCAGGCGCTTCCAAGGTTAAGGTTATCAAGGTTGTGCGTGAGATTACAGGTCTTGGTCTGAAAGAGGCTAAGGCAGTAGTTGATGAAGCTCCGAAGGTAGTGAAGGAAGCTGTTTCTAAGGCAGAGGCTGAGGAGATTAAGGCTAAACTTGAGGCTGAGGGTGCAGAAGTAAACCTGAAATAAGGAACTGCAAAAGCGAAGTAATTTTAGAGAGGGCTGTCCTGGAAAGGGCAGCCTTTTTGCGCAAATGTTATTCAATTCTGATAAAATGATTTATGGGGGATACATACGTAATTCGAGAAAATTCTAGGAAAATCTTCAAAAAAATCGTGAAAAATTGCCAAAATTTCATTGACAAGCCTTGTAAGTGTGTGGTATAGTAAAAAATGCACTATTGTGGAAAGTTCTGCCATAATATCGCGTGGGGACAGTGGGGAATGCGCTGTTTCCAATGGTTTTACAATATTGTTTTCCAAAAAATTGTGAGGAGAGTGAAACGTCAATATGGAGAAAAACAGAATTCGTCCCATTAAAAGCGGAAAAAGTTCACGCATGAGTTATTCCAGACAAAAAGAAGTTCTTCAGATGCCGAATTTGATCGAAGTCCAGAAGGATTCTTACCAGTGGTTTCTGGATGAAGGACTGAACGAAGTATTTGATGACATTTCCCCGATTACCGACTACAGCGGTCATCTGAGCCTGGAATTTGTTGACTTTACTTTGTGCGAGAAAGACGTGAAATACACGATTGAAGAGTGTAAAGAACGTGATGCCACTTACGCGGCGCCGCTTAAAGTACGGGTGAGACTTCATAACAAAGAGACAGATGAGATCAACGAGCATGAGATATTCATGGGCGACTTGCCGTTGATGACAAGTACAGGTACGTTTGTGATTAACGGGGCAGAACGTGTTATCGTAAGCCAGTTGGTGCGTTCGCCAGGTATCTATTATGCAATCGCACATGACAAATTAGGCAAGAAGCTGTATTCCTCCACCGTCATCCCGAACAGGGGCGCATGGCTGGAGTATGAGACGGATTCCAATGACGTTTTTTATGTACGTGTAGATAGAACGAGAAAGGTGCCGATTACCGTGTTAGTCCGCGCGCTGGGAATCGGGACTAATCCGGAGATTACCGAGCTGTTCGGTGAAGAACCTAAGATTATGGCAAGTTTCGAGAAGGACGCCGCGACGAATTACCAGGAAGGTCTTCTGGAACTGTATAAGAAGATCCGTCCGGGTGAGCCGTTGGCGGTGGACAGCGCAGAGAGTCTGATTACCAGTATGTTCTTTGATCCGAGACGCTATGACTTGGCGAAGGTGGGAAGGTATAAGTTCAATAAGAAGCTTTCCCTCAAGAACCGTATCACCGGGCAGGTGCTTGCGCAGGATGTGGCAAGCCCGATTACGGGGGAGGTCATTGCCGAGGCAGGAGCGAAGGTGACTCGGGAGATGGCAGATCGGATTCAGAATTCGGCGGTTCCTTTTGTTTGGATTGAGCGGCCGGAGGAGGAGCGAAGTATTAAAGTGCTCTCTAACATGATGGTGGATCTTGACGCTGTCGTGGAGATTGACCCTAAGGAAGTAGGGGTTACGGAACAGGTGTATTATCCTGTCCTTGAGGGAATCCTTGAGGAGACAGGCGGCGACGTCGATGAATTGAAGGATGCTATCCGCAGGGATATCCACGACCTGATTCCTAAGCATATTACGAAAGAAGACATTATTGCGTCCATTAATTATAACATCCATTTGGAGTATGGATTGGGAAATGACGACGATATCGACCACTTGGGCAACCGGCGTATCCGTTCTGTAGGGGAGCTTTTGCAGAACCAGTACCGAATCGGTCTGTCCAGACTTGAGAGAGTCGTGCGGGAGAGAATGACCACCCAGGATTTGGAAGGAATTTCTCCCCAGTCGTTGATTAATATTAAGCCTGTGACAGCGGCGGTGAAGGAGTTCTTCGGTTCTTCACAGTTGTCACAGTTCATGGATCAGAACAACCCGCTGGGTGAGCTGACCCATAAGCGGCGTCTGTCCGCACTTGGACCAGGAGGTCTGTCCCGTGACCGTGCAGGTTTCGAGGTCCGGGACGTCCATTATTCACACTATGGAAGGATGTGTCCGATTGAGACGCCTGAAGGTCCGAACATTGGATTGATTAACTCCCTTGCGACCTACGCAAGGATTAATCAGTATGGGTTCATCGAGGCCCCGTACCGCAGGATCGATCACAGCGACCCGGCGAACCCGGTGGTCACGGAGGACGTCGTCTACATGACCGCGGACGAAGAGGACAATTATCATGTAGCGCAGGCAAATGAGGCGCTGGATGCGGAAGGACATTTTATCCGTAAGAATGTATCCGGACGTTACCGGGAAGAGACGCAGGAGTATGAGAGACGTATGTTTGATTACATGGACGTTTCCCCTAAGATGGTGTTCTCTGTGGCAACGGCGTTGATTCCTTTCCTAGAGAACGACGATGCGAACCGTGCGCTGATGGGTTCCAACATGCAGCGTCAGGCAGTGCCGCTTCTGATGACAGAGGCTCCTGTAGTCGGAACCGGTATGGAGGAGAAGTCGGCGGTGGATTCCGGCGTCTGTGTGATCGCGGAAAAAGGCGGCGTGGTAGAGCGTTCTACCTCTACGGAGATTACCATCCGTCAGACGGACGGCAATCTGAAAAGATATAAGCTTACAAAGTTTTTGAGAAGTAACCAGAGCAACTGCTATAACCAGAGGCCGATTGTGTTCAAAGGAGACAAGGTGGAGGCAGGCGACGTGATTGCAGATGGACCGTCTACGTCTAACGGCGAGATGGCCCTTGGTAAGAACCCGCTGATTGGGTTCATGACGTGGGAAGGCTACAATTACGAGGATGCCGTGCTGCTGAGCGAGCGTCTGGTGCAGGAGGATGTATATACATCTGTCCATATCGAAGAGTATGAGGCGGAAGCCCGTGATACCAAGCTTGGACCGGAAGAGGTCACGCGGGATATCCCGGGTGTGGGAGACGACGCCCTGAAGAATCTGGATGAGAGAGGAATCATCCGGATTGGTGCGGAGGTGCGCGCAGGAGATATTCTTGTGGGCAAGGTGACGCCTAAGGGAGAGACGGAGCTTACGGCGGAAGAGCGTCTGCTTCGGGCGATTTTCGGAGAGAAAGCCCGGGAGGTAAGGGATACTTCTCTGAAAGTACCCCATGGTGAGTATGGTATCGTCGTGGATGCGAAGGTATTTACCCGGGACAACGGCGATGAGCTGTCTCCGGGTGTGAACCAGGCTGTCCGCATTTATATTGCACAGAAGAGGAAGATTTCTGTAGGGGATAAGATGGCAGGACGTCACGGAAACAAGGGTGTTGTTTCCCGTGTGCTGCCTGTGGAGGATATGCCGTTCCTGCCGAACGGGCGTCCTTTGGATATCGTACTGAACCCGCTGGGTGTGCCTTCCCGTATGAATATCGGGCAGGTATTGGAGATCCATCTGTCCCTTGCATCTAAGGCATTGGGATTCAACATTGCGACGCCGGTATTCGACGGTGCGAATGAGAATGATATTATGGATACCCTTGACCTGGCAAATGACTATGTGAATCTGAGCTGGGAAGAGTTTGAAGCGAAGCATAAGGAAGAATTGCTTCCGGAGGTTATGGAATACCTGTCTGAGAATAGAGACCACAGGGAGTTGTGGAAGGGGGTTCCCATTTCCAGAGACGGAAAGGTGCGTCTGCGCGACGGACGAACGGGAGAGTATTTCGACAGCCCGGTTACGATTGGGCATATGCATTATCTGAAACTGCATCATCTGGTAGACGATAAGATCCATGCCCGTTCTACCGGTCCTTACTCACTGGTTACGCAGCAGCCGTTGGGCGGTAAAGCACAGTTCGGCGGACAGCGATTCGGAGAGATGGAGGTATGGGCGCTGGAGGCATACGGCGCGTCCTATACGCTGCAGGAGATCTTGACCGTGAAGTCTGACGATGTGGTCGGACGTGTGAAGACATATGAAGCGATCATTAAGGGCGAGAATATTCCGGAACCGGGTATCCCGGAGTCCTTCAAGGTATTGCTCAAGGAGCTGCAGTCTCTGGGACTGGATGTGCGTGTGCTGCGTGATGACAATACGGAAGTCGAGATTATCGAGACTGCTGATATGGGAGAGACAGATTTCCGCTCACTGATTGAAGGAGACAGGAAATATCATCAGGATGACGACCTTGGGGAGCATGGATATACCGAACAAGAATTCCAGGGGGAGGAACTTATTGATATTGAAGAGGAACCTGAAGAGGAAGACTTTGATGATATGGAATATGAACCCGATGATGATTTTTATGACTTGTCGGATGATGAATAGGAAGGGGTGCCAGTATGCCGGAAAACAATAAGGAACAAGCGTATCAGCCAATGACTTTTGACGCTATCAAGATTGGTCTGGCGTCGCCGGAGAAGATTCTGGAATGGTCCAGAGGAGAAGTGACGAAGCCGGAGACAATCAATTACCGTACGCTGAAGCCGGAGAAGGACGGATTATTCTGTGAGAGAATCTTTGGACCCAGCAAGGACTGGGAGTGCCACTGCGGTAAGTACAAGAAGATTCGTTACAAGGGCGTTGTCTGTGATCGATGCGGTGTTGAGGTTACAAAGTCCAGCGTACGCCGTGAGCGTATGGGGCATATTGCCCTGGCGGCTCCTGTGTCTCATATCTGGTATTTCAAAGGAATCCCTAGCCGTATGGGACTGATTCTTGACCTGTCGCCAAGGACGCTTGAGAAGGTGCTTTATTTTGCATCCTATATCGTGCTGGACAGAGGGGACAGTGACCTGCAGTACAAGCAGGTGCTTTCGGAGCAGGAGTATCAGGAGGCAAGAGAGAAGTGGGGGTCCGCTTTCCGTGTGGGGATGGGAGCGGAGTCTATTCAGGAACTTTTGCAGTCTATCGACTTGGATAAAGACTATGAGGAATTACAGGAAGGCTTGAAAGGAGCGACCGGGCAGAAGCGGGCAAGAATCGTGAAGCGTTTGGAGGTTGTTGAGGCTTTCCGTGAATCCGGAAATAAACCGGAGTGGATGATTATGACGGCAATCCCGGTCATCCCGCCGGATTTGCGTCCGATGGTACAGTTGGACGGCGGACGTTTTGCTACGTCGGACTTGAACGATTTGTACCGCCGGATTATCAACCGTAATAACCGTCTGAAGCGTCTGCTGGAGCTGGGCGCGCCGGACATTATCGTTAGGAATGAGAAGAGAATGTTACAGGAGGCTGTGGATGCGCTGATTGACAACGGGCGCCGCGGCCGTCCGGTAACAGGACCAGGCAACAGGGCTTTAAAGTCCTTGTCCGATATGCTGAAGGGTAAGTCCGGGCGTTTCCGCCAGAACTTGCTTGGCAAGCGTGTGGATTACTCTGGACGTTCCGTTATCGTGGTAGGACCTGAGTTAAAGATTTATCAGTGCGGCCTTCCGAAAGAGATGGCGATCGAGCTGTTTAAGCCTTTCGTTATGAAAGAGCTGGTGCAGAACGGGACTGCCCATAATATTAAGAATGCAAAGAAGATGGTAGAGCGGGTGCAGCCGGAGGTATGGGACGTACTCGAGGATGTAATCAAGGAGCATCCTGTCATGCTGAACCGCGCCCCTACGCTTCACAGGCTTGGTATCCAGGCGTTCGAGCCGATTCTGGTAGAAGGTAAGGCGATTAAGCTGCATCCATTGGTATGTACGGCTTATAACGCCGACTTTGACGGCGACCAGATGGCGGTGCATCTGCCGCTGTCCGTGGAGGCGCAGGCGGAGTGCCGTTTCCTGCTGCTGTCACCTAACAACCTGCTGAAACCGTCTGACGGCGGACCGGTTGCGGTTCCGTCTCAGGATATGGTACTTGGTATCTATTACCTGACCCAGGAAAGACCGGGGGCGAAGGGAGAGGGCAAGTTCTTCAAGAATGTCAATGAGGCGATTCTTGCTTATGAGAATGATGCAATTACGCTCCATTCCCGCATTAAGGTGCGCACGAAGAAGACGATGCCTGACGGGACTGTGAAGAGCGGCAATATTGAGTCTACCCTTGGACGTTTCCTGTTTAATGAGATTATTCCGCAGGATCTTGGATTTGTTGACCGTGAGGCACAAGAGAACGCACTTTTGCTGGAGGTGGATTTCCACGTCGGGAAGAAGCAGTTAAAGCAGATTCTTGAGAAGGTCATCAACACCCATGGCTCTACGGCTACGGCGGAGGTATTGGACGCAGTTAAGTCTATTGGATATAAATATTCTACGAGGGCAGCCATGACCGTATCGATTTCCGATATGACCGTGCCGCCTCAGAAGCCGGAGATGATTCAGCAGGCTCAGGATACGGTGGATAAGATTACCAAGAACTTTAAGCGCGGCCTGATTACCGAGGAAGAGCGTTACAAGGAAGTTGTGGAGACTTGGAAGGCGACGGACGACGCACTGACGGAAGCGCTGCTTTCCGGCTTGGACAAATATAATAACATTTTCATGATGGCGGATTCCGGAGCCCGTGGTTCGGATAAGCAGATCAAACAGCTTGCGGGTATGCGTGGGTTGATGGCGGATACGACGGGACGTACCATCGAGCTGCCTATCAAGTCTAATTTCCGTGAGGGGCTGGACGTACTGGAATATTTCATGTCTGCCCACGGAGCGCGTAAAGGATTGTCTGATACTGCTCTTCGTACTGCCGATTCCGGATACTTGACCAGACGTTTGGTTGACGTATCTCAGGAATTGATTATCCATGAGGTGGATTGCGTGGAGAAGGGAGCCGAGCTTCCGGGCATGTATGTCAAGGCATTCATGGACGGAAATGAGGAGATTGAGAGTTTACAGGAGCGTATTACGGGACGCTATCTGTGTGAAAATATTGTTGACAAGGATAGCAATATCCTTGTGAAAGCGAATCATATGGTAACGCCAAAGCGTGCGGAACTGATTATGAAGAAGGGTGTGGATGAGAACGGGAATACACTGACTCAGGTGAAGATCCGGACGATCCTTACCTGTAAGTCTCATAACGGTGTCTGTGCGAAGTGTTACGGCGCCAATATGGCGACCGGTGAGCCAGTACAGGTAGGTGAAGCTGTTGGTATTATTGCGGCGCAGTCTATCGGTGAGCCTGGTACGCAGCTTACCATGCGTACATTCCATACGGGCGGTGTTGCCGGCGACGATATCACACAGGGTCTTCCTCGTGTCGAGGAGCTTTTCGAGGCGAGAAAGCCGAAAGGTCTTGCGATTATTACAGAATTTGCCGGAACGGCGAATATCCACGATACGAAGAAGAAACGGGAGATTATCGTTACCAATAATGAGACGGGCGAGACGAAGGCTTATCTGATTCCGTATGGTTCCAGAATCAAGGTTC
Source organism: Lachnospiraceae bacterium (assembly GCA_910574885.1). GTDB lineage: Bacteria > Bacillota > Clostridia > Lachnospirales > Lachnospiraceae > Sporofaciens. The sequence continues at coordinate 66,836 of CAJTDD010000027.1, forward strand.
AGGACGGCGCGGTGTTAGAGGCGGGAGATGAGCTGACAGAAGGCAGCGTGAACCCTCATGATATCTTGAAGATTAAGGGCCTGCGGGCTGTGCAGGATTATATGATTCAGGAAGTGCAGCGTGTATACCGGCTGCAGGGTGTTGAAATCAATGACAAGCATATTGAGGTAATCGTTCGTCAGATGCTTAAAAAGGTTCGTGTGGAAGAGGCTGGGGACAGCGAGTTCCTGCCGGGTACGAACGTAGACAGGCTGGAATTCGAGGATGTGAATGCGGCGTTAGAGAGGGAAGACCTTGTGCCGGCTCTGGGCGAGCAGATTATGCTTGGTATTACCAAGGCATCCCTGGCAACCAATTCCTTCCTGTCGGCGGCGTCCTTCCAGGAGACGACAAAGGTTCTGACCGAGGCGGCAATCAAGGGCAAGGTAGATCCGTTGATAGGCCTGAAAGAGAATGTCATTATCGGTAAGCATATCCCGGCTGGTACGGGTATGCGGAAATACCGTGATATTCGGCTGGACAGCGACAAGGAGCTTGAGGATGAAGTGGATCTGGATGAAGAAGCCGGGCTGCAGGATGATTTTGCGGAAAGCGAAGAGATGGATGTAGAAGAGCTTGAGGATTTGTCCGGACTGGGGTATGATGACTTGGATGAAGCTGATGAGCTGGATTCGGAAGACGACGCAGACTATGAATCGGAAGAAGAGGAGTTTGTGGAGTTGGTAGAAGAATAATGTGATGAGATTGTGGGAGCAGTGGTCTGTTGGGGATTGCTGCTCCGTATCATTTAAGAGGTTTTCAAACGAACAAAAGTTAAAAAAGTCAAGAAGAAATTAGAATTTTAGTTGCCTTTAGCTATTTTCTACATTTTGCACAATTCTTCTTTGGTGTTTTTGTGCATGGTGACAAGGCATACCTTTGGTATGCCTTGAAGCAAGACGCGATTTTACTCTTTTTTTTC
>CAJTDD010000028.1:0-571 GCA_910574885.1 Lachnospiraceae bacterium
GGTAACAATACTGGTAACGGTAGTTAGTGTCGGTGAGGGAGGGATATGGTATTCAGTTATAAAGTTCGGACGTGTGAACTATTTGGGTGGGGCGGGATGCTTGCCCCGGGCGGGGTTATCTTTCCCGGCATTCCCGTCGGGGGCGGGGTTATCTTTCCCGGCATTCCCGTCGGGGGCGGGGTTATCTTTCCCGGCATTCCCGTCGGGGGCTGGGTTGTCTTTCACTGGATTCCCGTCGGGGGCTGGGTTGTCTTTCACTGGATTCCCGTCGGGGGCTGGGTTGTCTTTCACTGGATTCCCGTCGGAGACTGGGAATGCACGGGTCACTTCCATACGAGAATTCTTCACGTCAATAGTTGCGTCGAAATGATATCTGTGCATGGGTTCGATTTCATTATAGACTTCCTCTGTGATACGAACGTCCTCCACCTGTGCCTCGTCCCCCACCTTCTTGTGGCAGATTGCCTTATAGACAACTCCTTTATTGCCGTTCATTTCCCATGGCTTCCTTGATTTGTCAATGACTGTAATAGGTTCTTTCGTGCTTACTGAAATTTTCATAATTGTTTTC
>CAJTDD010000028.1:1144-1714 GCA_910574885.1 Lachnospiraceae bacterium
GATAAAGTTGTTGCATGTCCCGCGCGCTATAGTATAGTTCTCCTTTGCGAAATCGTAAATGTTCTTGAAGTTGTCCAGTCGGTAGAGCTTGTTCTTATAGATTGCATGGAGGGCGAAAGCTGTCTGTAGGTAACTGTTCTCCATGTTCTGATAGGCTTTGTCAATTTGACATTTAAAACGCTTGTACAATCGCCTATCCTCTGCAAGCTGAGCTTTTTTGTTTTTTTCCTCCGCTTGCTTCAACTGTTTGGTGATGCTGTCAGTTGTAGGAGGGTTCATTACTGTGGAATCCTTGGTTTCCTTCGCCACGGTCTTAGCGGTTGCCTTGGCTGTAGTAGGCTCTGCCTTGGTGCTTGGCTTCTTGGTTGCTGTCTTAGCGGTTGTCCCTGTTTTGGTTGCTTTTGTCATGGTTATTTTCCCCCTTGTGCTTTTAATTGGCTTAGTGTTCAGGCGTTAAAACTTTTTCCAGCAAATTATCGGAATCAAGGATTCTTTCTTTTAAATACTTTCTGTATGTGTCTTGGTTCAACTCGTGAAACATGAAGTCGTGTACCCTTACATATCCCGTAC
>CAJTDD010000028.1:1966-65662 GCA_910574885.1 Lachnospiraceae bacterium
GGTGAACCCCCGTCAGTGTCTTCCATTAATTGGTTATACCGATTTGATTTAACGCCCTTGTAATAATTAATGTTTCGGATTCCTTATATCCGGCGTTCCTTAGTGAGTCGAATAGTTTAGATTCTGATATTAGATAATCGTTAGTTTCTTTAATTGCAATAATCTCACCATTAACTTGTACATACTCAATAGCAGATTCTTTTGAAAATGAAGGTACATATGCAATCGTACAATCCTCAGAAACCGTATCCTCTAAGTACACCTTGTAAACTTTCATGTTATTCATGTGGCTTTCCCCTTTCTCTGAAGTTCAGACGTGTGAACTTTTTTTGTACGTTTTTCCCTGTAGCAGAATCAATATTTAATTCTAATTACATTATAGACTTTACAAAACGAACAAAAGTATAAAAAGTTATTGTAATTTCTTGCAATTATGCTATACTATATCTAGAGAGCGTCCCGTAATTCATGCCCTTATGGGGCGGGTGGACTTCGTCCATTAAGGTATACCCAAGGGCACACCGTAATGCATGCCCCTTGCGGGGCGGGTGGACTTCGTCCATTAAGGTATGAATAAAGGTAAATGTTTGCCGTTGGCTATGCGACGGGGTACAAGAAACATAGCAGGTAGTTATGCCACTTGCCGATGATGTGGGGTAAAAATGATTCGGTATGTAAATGTTTGCCACTTGCTATACAGGTGGGATATAAGTAGTATAGTTTGTTTATAAGTCCCCGTCATTTTTGATGGGGATTTTTTAGGAGAAATAATGGAAATAAAACCGGGGTATTCTTATCATATCAAGGATGAATTCTTTGATTTTGTGCAGGACAAATATTTGATGGGAAATAAAGAAAACGGCAATTACCGACCGCATTTTTTGGCGATTCAAGATAACAAAAATGAAGAATTGTATTGGATGATTCCAATTAGTTCGCAAGTGGAAAAATATAAAATTATTATGGATAAGAAAATAAAAAAATATGGAAAATGTAATACAATCGTCATAGGAAAATTTGCGGGAAAGGACAATGCCTTTTTAATTCAAAATGCATTTCCGATTATAAAGAAGTATTTTGACCATATACATACGATTGAAAATAAGCCAATTATTATACATAGTAAGCTAAATAGGGAACTGACTGTTAAACTACGGGAAGTGTTAGCTATGCATAGAAGAGGGATTCATTTTGTTTTTCCAGATATAGATTATATACAAAGTAAAATGGAAGGAGAGTTGCCATAGGCAACTCTCTATTACATTTCACACTTTTTCAAGAAAATACTCCCACCCCTTATTGAGAAAAAAATATCAATAATGTTATTGACAATCAATATCATTTGGAATACAATACCATTGTAAATGATAATCAGTATCATTAATAACGAGGTAAAATATGAGCAAGGAAGAGAAAGCTGCAGCCGTAATCCGGCAGTTGAAGGAAAATGGATATAGGATCACACCGCAAAGGAGACTGCTGATTCAGATAATTCTGGAAAATGAGTACTCTTCCTGTAAGGAGATTTATTTTGCCGCAAGAGAAAAAGACCAGAAGGTAGGCATGGCGACTGTCTATCGGATGGTGCAGCTATTAGAAGATATGGGATTGATACATAAGGAAATGGTCGTGTATCTGTGAAGGAGGGATATGTTATGCCGCTGACGATGTTGAGTTCTGGAGAAGGCGCTGCGATTAAACGGATTGGCGGAAGGGACGAGGCGAAACGGTTTCTTGAGAATCTGGGTTTTACCGTGGGAGAGAAAGTGAAGATCGTATCAAGCAACAGTGGGAATGTGATTGTCCAGGTGAAAGATTCCCGGGTTGCGGTAAGCAAGGGAATCGCGAATAAGATTATAGTATGAATTGCCCTGGTGCCAAAGAAGGGCGGCGTCAAATTGTGAAGGAAGGTGTATAAGGATGTTTACATTAAGGGATGTAAAGTGCGACCAGAATGTTGTGGTCAAAAAGTTGCACGGAGAGGGAGCGACGAAGCGTAGGATCATGGACATGGGCATAACAAGAGGTACTCCAGTCTATGTCAGGAAAGTTGCGCCCCTTGGCGACCCGGTTGAGGTGACGGTGAGAGGGTACGAGCTTTCGCTTAGGAAGGCGGACGCACAGATGATAGAAGTGCAATCATAAAGAGTAATTGGAGAAAACACAGCATGCAAGAGCATGGAGAAACAGTAGGAAATAACAGCTAGGAGGCAGGAAAATGGGAGTGAAAATCGCACTTGCAGGGAATCCGAACAGCGGAAAGACCACATTATTTAACGCGCTCACAGGCTCGAACCAGTTCGTAGGGAATTGGCCGGGCGTAACGGTTGAGAAAAAGGAAGGAAAGTTAAAGGACAATAAAGATGTTACGATCATGGATCTTCCGGGCGTCTATTCTTTATCGCCTTATACATTGGAGGAAGTGGTCGCCAGGAACTATCTGATCACAGAGCGGCCGGATGCAATCCTGAATATCGTGGACGGAACGAATCTGGAACGGAACCTTTATCTGAGTACGCAGTTGATGGAACTTGGGATTCCAGTGGTCATGGCGGTCAATATGATGGACGTAGTAGAAAAGTCCGGCGACCAGATCGACTTACGTCTTTTGGCAGAGAAACTAGGCTGTGAACTTATAGCCATTTCCGCATTGAAGGGAGAGGGAATTAAGGAGGCTGCACAGAAGGCTGTGAAGGCTGCACAGGAGCGGAAGGAACCTTCCGTAGTTCATGAATTTGACCCGGAGGTAGAAAAATACCTCAAGGAAATCGAGTCGGTGCTGACAGATGTGCCAACAGGGCAGGAGAGGTTCTGTGCGGTAAAATTATTTGAAAGGGATGAAAAGATCAAGGAGCAGATACCCAAAGCGCCAGACGTATCGGAAATTATTGCCCGGGCAGAGGAGGAACTGGATGACGATGCGGAAAGCATCATCACAAATGAGCGCTACCAATATATAGGGTCTGTGACGGAGAAATGCCTGAAAAAGGCAGAGAAAGGGAAGTTGACAATTTCGGATAAAATTGATAGAATCGTTACAAATCGATGGCTTGCCCTGCCCATCTTTGCGGCTGTAATGTGGATCGTCTACTATGTTTCAGTCACGACGGTAGGAACTATTGCGACTGACTGGACGAATGATGTACTGTTCGGGGAGATTATTCCGCCGGCGATTGAGAATTTCCTTGTAAGTATCAACTGTGCAGACTGGCTGAGCGGCCTGATTCTTGACGGTATCGTAGCCGGCGTGGGGGCGGTGCTGGGGTTCGTGCCGCAGATGTTGGTATTGTTCATTTTCCTTGCGTTTTTGGAAGCGTGCGGATATATGGCGAGGATTGCGTTTATCATGGATCGGATTTTCCGTAAATTCGGGCTGTCCGGCAAATCATTTATCCCTATGCTGATTGGTACAGGGTGCGGCGTCCCGGGAATCATGGCATCCCGGACGATTGAAAATGACCGTGACCGGAAGATGACGATCATAACGACGACATTTATCCCGTGTGGGGCTAAATTACCGATTATCGCTTTGATTGCAGGCGCGCTGTTTGACGGGGCTTCCTGGGTGGCTCCCAGTGCATATTTTGTTGGAATCGCAGCGATTATCTGTTCCGGTATCATATTAAAAAAGACGAAGATGTTTGCAGGAGATCCGGCGCCATTTGTCATGGAACTTCCGGCGTACCATATGCCGACTGTGGGGAATGTGCTTAGGAGCATGTGGGAGCGGGGCTGGTCCTTTATTAAAAAGGCTGGCACGGTGATTCTTCTGTCAACCATTTTTATCTGGTTCACATCCAGCTTCGGTATCATAGACGGTAAGTTCGGCATGGCAGAAGATTTGAGTGACGGGTTCCTTGCAGGGATTGGCAGGATGTTCGCATGGATCTTTATTCCTCTTGGATGGGGCGACTGGCAGGCGGCGGTTGCGGCTGTCACGGGACTGGTGGCCAAGGAAAATGTGGTCGGGACTTTCGGGATTCTTTTTGGTTTTGCTGAAGTTGCGGAAGACGGAAGTGAGATTTGGGGAACGCTTGCATCGAGCATGACCGGAATCGCGGCATATTCCTTCCTTGTGTTCAACCTTCTGTGCGCGCCTTGCTTTGCGGCAATCGGGGCGATTAAGCGGGAGATGAATAATGCGAAATGGACTTGGTTTGCAATCGGTTATCAGTGTGCATTTGCCTACGGGGTGTCTCTGTGCATCTATCAGTTTGGGACACTTTTAGCAGGCGGTGGTTTTGGAGTCGGTACGGCCGCGGCAGTACTGGTGTTGGCAGGATTCCTGTATCTGCTGTTTCGGCCGCACAGGGAAACAACGACGCTTAGTGTGGATCTTTCAAGCGTGGCTGCCAGAGGTGCGAAAGCATAATCAATTTCTGGTGTTTGCAAGGACAGGAGGGATATTCCTGTCCGGACGGATGGTATAGTGTATTATAATAAGGAAGGAAATGAAAAAGTAAGCATACCTGATGGATGGAAGTAAGTGGTTATTGAGGGATTAATCGAGGAAAGAAGGGATGCATATGGCGCTAGCGGCAAGCAGTGTGGTATCGACGACGGCTGTGGGAGCGGTAGTCTTAGGGATTGCAGCGTTGGCTGTGAGAAACATCTGGAAAAAGAAGAAAGCAGGGGGTGGCTGCGGATGTGGCTGCAGCGGCTGCAGCGGGACATGTCCGGGTAAAAATCCGGGCATGGACAGACGCGAATGAATTGACTTTTCATAGAGGAAATACTATAATGAAACTGTCAGGATTGACAGCTGCAGGCTGCAAATCCGGACAGTTTCTTTGTATATAATTAGGAGCTGCAAAAGCCTGTTATATAAATAAAAATATATCAACGAAAGGTTGGGGAAGACAATGGATCAGAACAAAGTTGCAAGAGTATTAAAATCAATGGAAGAGCATGAAATCCCGCAGATGATTATATCGGATCCGGTAGCGATTTTCTATCTTACGGGCAAATGGATTGCACCAGGCGAGAGGCTTCTTGCGTTATATCTGAATGTCGGCGGTAATCATAAGCTGGTAATCAACAAATTGTTCCCGCAGGAGAAGGATTTGGGAGTAGAGTTGGTATGGTATGATGATATCGAAGACGGTGTGGAGATTTTGAGCAGATTCGTGGAGAAGGACAAGGTGATGGGAATCGACAAGACTTGGCCGGCAAGATTCCTTCTGCGTCTTCAGGAATTAGGCGGGGGAAGCAAGTTCGTGAACGGCTCTCCGATTATCGACTATATCCGTATGGTGAAAGATGAAAAAGAGAAAGAGCTGATGCGCGAGTCTTCAAGACTTAACGATATCGCTATGGAGAAGCTGATTCCATGGGTATCTAAGGGGTTGACGGAGAAGGAACTGAACGCTAAGATTCGCGAGATTTACAAAGAGCTTGGGTGTGAGGATGTATCTTTCGACCCAATCACGGCGTATGCGAAGGGAGCGGCAGACCCGCATCATGTAACAGACGACTCCAAAGGAAAGCGCGGCGATTGTGTGATTCTTGATATCGGTGCGTTCAAGGATAATTATGCTTCCGATATGACAAGAACCGTATTTATCGGGGAAGTGTCTGACCGGGCGAGAGAGATCTATGACATTGTTGTAGAGGCGAACAGACGTGGAATTGAGGCTGCTAAGCCAGGCAACCGGATGTGTGATGTTGACCTTGCGGCAAGGAATTATATCGAAGAGAAGGGATATGGACAGTATTTCACACACAGGACCGGACATTCTATCGGTCTGGAGGATCATGAGTTCGGCGATGTATCTTCAGTCAATGAAGATATTATCCAGGTAGGGCAGTGCTTTTCCGTAGAGCCGGGAATCTATCTGGCAGAGGAAGGAATCGGCGTGCGTATCGAAGATCTTGTGATTATCACGGAGGATGGATGCGAGGTATTGAACCATTATACGAAGGATCTGATCGTAGTACCAGAGGAGTAAAGAGGTTTTAAGCGCAGTAATTCTCGATATAGGATAAAGATGCAGGCAGGATAGGAATTGATTATCCTGCCTGTTTTATGCGCAGACCCGTACAGATGAAATATGCTGCTGAGGCGGTGCATGGGTCGCAGGTCCCCCAAGGGGCATCCCGTAATGCATGCCCCTACGGGGCGGGTGGACTTCGTCCAGTAAGGTATACCCAAGGGGCATCCCGTAATGCATGCCCCCACGGGGCGGGTGGACTTCGTCCAGTAAGGTATAGGTATGTCGAATCATGTCGATGGATTATAGCGTTTTTTGGCATCAAAGGCTTGCATTTTGTGGGAAATATCTGATAAAATAGGGATGTGAGGAAATCAGTTGGGTGAAGAGTGTTTTACCAGTCATTTTAATTTTTAGGGATTTAGCCGTTTCGGGAACAAAGCAATGGTTCTTTTGGGCTGTCTATGAATTTCAAGGGTAATCTGTTCGGTTCGGACAAAATTTTCAGATGTAATTTATTAGTTAAGTATCGTCCTGCTATTATGGCATTGAAGTCCATATTGCTGTAATTATATTGTTGTAACTATATTGCTGACGCTATTGCCGCAGCTCTATGGTTGTAATTATTTGGCTGCAGCTCTATGGCAACCGTTATTTGCGGCAGCTCTATGGCAGGAGGAGTTGCCGAAGGAGAGTTTAGAATAGGAGTGATAGAATGAATCGTGGGAAGACGGAGAATGAATACGTAGGTTTAATGGTGAATATGTATGAGAAGTCGAATGAGGAACTCTGCGCGATTGCGGAGAGTGGGCGTATTGATGATATTATGACCGGATATCTTGTGCTGATATTGCATAAGGTGGGAGTTGCGATGGAGAAAGTGAATGAGATAGACTATTCTTCCATTTTTCGGAAAATTGATGTTAGAGAAGCACAGATGTTAGGACGATTATATGGTAGAAAGGCAGCATAAGTTAAGAATACGATAAGGATATCATAAAGATATCATAAACACTGTTTTTATGGGTTGACCTTTGGTGATAAAGAGATTATAATTTTGAACGAAAGACTAATAAATAATGCGTACATACAGATGAAAGATGAATCAGATAAAGGAGGAGCTGCAATGAACAGGGAGCAGGCACATGATATCTTGATGAGATACATGAAGGGAGAGAACTATATTACACATTCTTATGCTGTGGAGGCGATTATGAAAGGGCTAGCAAAACGCCTTGCACCGGAGGACGTTGAATATTGGGGAATCGTCGGTTTGCTTCATGATCTGGATGAAGAACAATGTGACTGGCAGCATGATATGGGAGTACATGGTCCTACATCTGTGGAGATACTTAAAAAGGAAGGAATTGAAGACAAGGTATTGTTTGACGCAATCTGTGCACACAATCCTAAGAGCGGTGTGAAAGCAAAGACAACCTTACAGTATGCGATCCTTGCGGCAGATCCGATGAGTGGATTTGTGAAAGCCGTTGCACAGATCTACCCTGATAAGAAGATTGCAAGCGTAAAGCATAAGTCAGTTATGAAGCGGTTCAATGAACTGCGTTTTGCGGCAGGGGCTAACCGGGATTACATGGAGTCTATAGAGTTTACCGGATTAAGCCTGGATGACTTGATTGATGTTGCACTGGAAGAGATGGGTGCGATCGCTGACATACTTGGCCTATAGGGAGCAACAAGTATAAAGAGTGCGGGAGACGGATTGGGTTTTGTATGCTATATAGCATATAATTAGGAAGTAATTGGTAGCTTGCCGGAAATTATACCTTAATGGACGAAGTCCGCCCGCCCCGCAGGGGCATGAATTACGGGATGCCCTTTGGGTACGGATAGATGGAAGTTACGAAGATTTTTATAGCTCCATAGTGATAGATCTTACGGGGAGGGATGTATGCTGGGTTAATGCAGCAGATTGGAAATTAGTGAATTAAAAACAAAAAAATGGCAAGGCTCAAGGCAGTTGCATTGGCGCAAAGCGGTTGACAAAACCACATGGAGAGGGTATTATTAAATACAGGCCATGTGAACAAGAAAGGTGTGAAGATATGGAAGGCTATATTGACATGCATTGTCATATATTGCCGGGAGTGGACGACGGCGCGAAAGATATCGACGAGACGAAACAAATGTTAAGAATCGCATATGAGGAAGGGATACGCTGTATTATTGCTACTCCGCATCATCACCCAAGGCGTGGCAAAGAGAATCCAAAGGTGTTACGAAGACAGGCAAAGCTGTTGAGAGATGCGGCTCATGAGATTGACGAGCATTTTCGCATTTATCTGGGGACGGAGATCTTTTTCGGTCAGGACGTAGTGGATAAACTGCAGGACAAGCAGATTTTGACTATGAACGGCAGAGACTATGTGCTTGTGGAATTTTCACCTTCCGATACTTATGCATATATACGGCAGAGTCTTCAACAGTTACAGCTAAGCGGCTATGAAGTGATACTTGCCCATGTAGAGAGATACAACTGTATTGTAAAAGAACCTGAACTGGCAGAACAGTTATGTGAGATGGGGATTCGTCTGCAGGTGAATGCAGACAGCATTATCGGTGAAAACGGAAGGGAAGTCAAGAAGTTTGTGAAATATCTGATGGATTCAGAATTGCTTTTTTGTGTTGGAACCGATGCGCATAGCAGCAGGCGCCGCGCTCCCCGGATGAAGAAAGCGGCAGGTTATGTGAAAAAGAAATACGGTGAAGAATATATGAGGAGGATATTCTTTAGCAATGCAAAGACGATGCTGAAGAAGTTACAGAAGAATGAGTTACGATAAGATGACGAATCCGGAATTTGATAATGACGAGATTACAATAGATTTGACCGAGTTGTTAATGGTGTTGTGGTCTGAGGTGCATATCATATTACTGTCGGGAATTTTGATGGCGTTGCTGGCGTTTGTAGGGACGAAACTTTTTATTACGCCGCTCTACACATCGACGACACAGATGTATGTATTGACGAAGCAAGATAACAACTCCAGTGTTACCTACACAGATTTGCAGACGGGTACACAGCTTACCAAGGACTATATGGTGCTGATTAAGAGCCGTCCTGTGTTGGAACAGGTAATCTCAGTATTGAACCTTGACATAGAAGTAGAACGGCTGGCGGAGATGATCAGCGTTGAGACGGAGACGGACACCCGTGTTCTGAACATCAGCGTAAGGAATGAGGATCCAAGAGTTGCGAAGGAGATTGCCGATGCAGTCAGGGATGCAGTGGGAGTTCAGATTACGGAGATTATGGATGCGGAAGCTGTTAATACCGTACAGGAAGGGAATCTGGCTACGGCTCCGTCTTCACCAAGTGTAATGAAGAATGTACTCATCGGGGGTATCCTGGGATTAATCATTTCAATTGGTATTATTGTATTGATATTTGTCCTGGATGATACTGTTAAGACTCCGGATGATGTAGAACAATATTTAGGATTGAATGTACTTACGTCTATTCCGATGCAGGAAGGGGCAGAAAAAGCGAAGAAGTCTAAGAAGGTACGAGGCAAGACCGCCAAGAAGCTGTTGCGGAATATGAAGAAATAAAGAGGAGAGAATGAAATGCAGGAAGTAATATTAAAAAATGTTGAAAAAGACTATCGAAGTAATGAAGCATATAAGACTCTCCGAACGAATGTGGAATTTTCCGGTGCGGATAAGAAGGTAATCGTATTTTCTTCCTGTACACCGAACGAAGGAAAGAGTACGGTGTCGCTGTCTCTTGCAATGTCGCTTGCGGAGGGGGATAAGAATGTACTCTTTGTGGATGCGGACTTGAGAAAGTCTGTGTTGGTGGGACGTCATCAGATTAAGGGGCAGATTAAGGGGCTTAGCCATTTCCTGTCCGGGCAGGCTGATGCGAAGGATGTGATTGCTAAGACACAGGCGAACGGTCTGTTCTGTGTACTCGCGGGAGTTGTACCGCCGAATCCGGCAGAGTTGTTGGGCAACCGTCGGTTTGAGGCATTTATTGAAGGTGCGAAGAAGGCATATGACTATGTGATTATCGACGCCCCGCCGGTAGGAAGCGTTATTGACAGTGCGATTATTGCTAAGTTCTGCGATGCATCAATACTGGTAATTGCAGCAAACACGATTAGTTATAAGTTTGCAAGAGGCGTAAAGGACCAGTTAGAGAAATCTGGCTGCCCGATTCTGGGTGTGGTGCTTAACAAGGTGAATATGAAGCAGAATAAGTATTACGGTAAATATTACGGTAAGTACTACGGTGCATATTACGGAGAATATTACAAGAAAGATGATGATGAATAGAGGGTTTGAGGGATGAAGCATCGGGGATTAGCGCTTATAATGGCCGCGGCATGCGCGGTTCTGACAGTGATAGCAGCATTTATATATCTGCGGCAGGACAATAAGCCTCCGGAGATTAAGATTGAAGAAAGAGACATTACCTATACAGAGGGCGATGGTTATGAGGCTCTGATGGAAGGGGTGTCTGCGATGGATAAAGTGGATGGAGATCTTACGGGGAAGGTATTTGTAAGTAAGATTGTACTTACAGGCGATGACTCGGCCATCGTATATTATGGAGTTATGGATGAACATAAGAATATTGGGACCGCAAGAAGAAGAGTGACATACAGAAGCGTTGCGCAGGAAGATCCGGAAGCGGAAGAAACATCCGGAGTAGCTGGAGCAGAAGGTGAGAACGGCGCTGTTCCGCTAACGCCGCTGGAACCAGATGGTCCTAAACCGGTTATGGCGCTCACAACAGATCAGATGACAATCAAGGTCGGAGATGATTTTGACCCGTTGAGTGTTGTGCAGGGAGCTGTTGATGATAAAGATGATATTAATACATTATACCAGAATATACATGCGGATGGAATATATGATACTAAAACCGAAGGAAGCTACGAGATCCGTTATTACGTTACTGACAGTGACGGAAACGCATCCGAACCGCATATATTTACGTTGACAGTTGAGTAGAATAAGCGATTGTTTGTCATAGTTATTTATTTATGACAGAATCGGAGGCCGTAAACAGATATCGGTCAGATAGAGGGGACATATATGGGGTATTACCTCACCAGGAGGAAGAGAAACAGTATAATCGGTAAGATGATTTTATTGCTGCAGTTGATCATATCGGTAGGATTTGCCGCGATTCTGTGGAAGAGCGGCATGATACCAGGAGAGTTCTTGTTATTGACTGTGATTGTACTGCTTGCGTTGCTTGGAGTACTCTTTATATTGCTTGGAGAGGCGTTTGGATATCAGTTTGCAGGCAGGAAAGGCAATATCGCGGGTGTTATTCTCAGTGTATTTGTGAATTTGATTTTTGGAATAGGGATTATCTATCTGGCAAAGGCGGACGCGGTACTTAGAGACGTCGGAGGGGCGACGTATAAGACTGACAATATGGTTGTTGTAGTCAAGAATGACGATCCGGCAGAGAAACTAGAGGATGCAAAAAACTATCGTTTTGGATACCAGACAACACTGGATCAAGATAACAATACATTGATGGTGGAAGATATTGAAGCTAAAGTCGGCAGAGAGATTAAGCTGATAGAAACGGAAACCATTATAGACGAGGCAGAAGCGCTCCTTGCAGGCCGAATAGAGGCAGCGATCTATAATGAAGCTTATGGAAGTGTAATCGAGGAGGCTGTGGAAGGATACTCGGATCAGGTGAGGGTTCTGTATCAATATGGAATTGAGACAGACATTGAGATAGAAGAGACAGATATCGAGAAATCGTTTAACATATATATCAGTGGAATTGATGTGGCTGGTTCCATTACAAAGAACAGCCGGAGCGATGTCAATATTATTATGACGGTGAATCCAAGTACAAAGAAGATTCTTCTGACAACAACGCCGAGAGATTATTATGTACAGATCCCGGGAATATCCGGAGAGGCGAGGGATAAATTGACTCATGCCGGGATTTACGGTGTGGACAGATCTATGGCGACTCTGGAGAATATCTATGACATCGACATATCATATTTTGCAAGAGTGAACTTCACTTCACTGATAATGATTGTGGATGCGCTTGGAGGAGTGAACGTGGAATCTGAGTATGCATTTGAAGCAGGCGGTTACAGCTTTGAAAAGGGGATGAATCATCTGAACGGTGAGCAGGCGCTTGTATTTGCAAGAGAACGCCATAGCTTTCAGGATGGTGATAATCAGCGTGGAAAGAATCAGGAAGCGATACTAAAGGCAATTTTAGAGAGGATTATGTTTCCGGATATTCTTTTCCAGGCAAATGATATATTGAATAATGTTGCCGATTGTGTGGAGACGAATATGACACGGGATGAGATGGCTAAGTTTATTAATATGCAGCTCTCAGAACGTGCCGCATGGGAGATTGAGACCACGGCAGCAACAGGAAGTGGAGACAAGCAGGCATGTTTTTCATCAGGCTCACAGTTATTATATGTAATGTGGCCGGATGAAGCGGTTGTTTCAGATATTTCAAGAAGGATGAAAAAAGTAGAGGGGGAGAACGAAGGATGATGAATGTAATTGATCCGCAGAGGGCTATTATTGCTGCAGGTATCGTAATCCTGGTCGGTGTCGTAATCTTTGTTGTAAGAAATAATAAGATGATTGGTAACAGGTTGAGAAGCAGATATGAATAAGATATGGGAAGGTAGAGGAGTGCCCTGGGTTCATCAGGCGATTCTGGTGGCATTTCTGGATGCGCTTTTTGTTGTGATATCCTATGGCGCGGCGCTGATCCTTCGGTTCGACTTTTCTTTTTCATCTATTCCGGAGGCATACCGGAGCGGATACCTGTGGTCCATGCCATTCTGGATTGCATCGACAATTGTAGTATTTTATGCGTTCCGGCTTTATCACAGCATTTGGAGGCTGGCGAGCATTTCGGAACTACAGATGAGTATTGCCGCTTACATCGTGCTATTATCGGTATACGGTCTTGGCATTATGTTTATGCAACTCAGAATGCCGAAAGCATACTATTTCATGGGCTTCATTATCAGCTTTTGCATGACAACCGCTCTGCGTTTTTCCTACCGGATGTTTCAGACATATTTTGGAAACCGGGAAGGTACGGAAGAAGAAGAGCAGAACCGTATTATGGTGATAGGCGGCGGCGCTGCAGGACAGACTTTGATCAGGGAATTGGTTAACAGCAGAAGATTACACACGAAAGTATGTTGTGTGATTGACGATAATCCAAATAAAATAGGAAGAGTCTTAGAAGGAATACCGATCGTTGGGAACCGCGATGATATTTTGACTATGGTTGACAGATATAAGATTAATCATATTATTTATGCGATTCCGGCGACAACCGGAAAGAACCAGAAAGAGATTCTGAATATATGTAAAGAGACAAAATGCAGACTTCAGACGGTTCCAGGAGTCTATCAGCTTGTGAACGGTGAAGTCAGCGTCAGCAAGCTCAGGGATGTAGATATTGCGGACCTGTTGGGAAGAGCCCAAGTCAGAGTAAATAATGACGAGATATTCCGGGCAATCCGGGGACGGAAAGTTCTTGTCACCGGAGGAGGAGGCTCTATTGGAAGCGAGCTGTGCAGACAGATTGCCAAGGCTAAGCCGAAGCAGTTGATTATATTTGATATTTATGAGAATAATGCATATGAGATCCAGCAAGAGTTAAGGAGGACGTATCCTCAGCTTGATTTGGAGGTACTGATTGGGTCGGTACGTAACAGTAACCGTATCAATCAAGTCATGCATACGTATAAGCCAGATATTGTTTACCATGCGGCGGCACATAAGCATGTTCCGTTGATGGAAGACAGTCCGAATGAGGCAATCAAGAACAATGTATTAGGTACGTATAAGACCGCAATGGCGGCTGCAAAAACAGGAGTGAAGAAGTTTGTCCTGATTTCTACGGATAAGGCTGTGAATCCTACGAATATTATGGGAGCATCCAAGCGTCTGTGTGAGATGGTTGTGCAGATGATGAACCGTAAGACGGATACGGATTTCGTAGCAGTGCGATTTGGCAATGTGTTAGGGAGTAATGGAAGCGTTATACCGCTTTTTAAGAAACAGATTGCAGAAGGCGGTCCTGTGACTGTCACAGATAAAGATATTATTCGGTACTTTATGACAATTCCGGAAGCGGTAGCCTTAGTGCTTCAGGCATCCTACTATGCAGAAGGCGGAGAAATCTTCGTGCTGGATATGGGAGATCCGGTCAGAATCGATGACATGGCGAGAAACCTGATACGGTTGTCGGGATATGAGCCTGATATCGATATACCGATTGTGTATACCGGTTTAAGACCCGGCGAAAAGCTGTATGAGGAGTTGCTTATGGATGAAGAAGGGCTTCAGGATACGGCGAATGAGATGATTCATATCGGGCATCCTATAGAGATGGATGACGAGTGGTTTGAAGAAAAGTTAAAGCTGCTTGATAAGGTTAGCAGACAGGATTCAGCCAGGATTAAAGAGATTGTGGCGGAGATTGTGCCCACTTATCATTTTAAAAAGTAAGTTATTATCTAATATACAAAATCTTAAAGTTTCAAATCGTCGCCTTGCCGCGTTTGGAAAGTTGGGATGTTATGATTGAAGTTAAAATCTGCCCAAGAAAGACAGAATGGCGAAGCATACCCTTTTTTTAGGAGTAGAAGCAAGAAGATGTCTTTGAGGGGCAGTTTTTATTTTGCCTGAAAATGAGAATGTGCGAATATGCAGCTTCATATGGCAGATTTCAAAGAATAATTAGGTAATAGAAAATTAAAATTAGAATTTAGGTATGATTAGATATGGTTAGATTGAATCGAAATCTAGTCATATCTAATTGTATGTAAATAAGGCAAGGGATAACGGCAATGCCATTGGGCGTCGTCGATAATAGAATAGGAGAATTGCCATGTGGTATGTTGTGCAGGTGCGCACAGGTACAGAAGAGAGCATTCGGATACAGTGTGAGAAACACATGTCCGGAGAAGCGCTGGAGCGTTGCTTTATCCCTTATTATGAAGAATCGAAACGTATCCGTGGAAGATGGACTACTTTGGAGAAAGTCCTGTTTCCTGGGTACGTTTTTATGGTTTCGGAAAAACTTGAAAGGCTTTATGACCAACTGCATGGAGTTGTTGGGCTTACGAAGCTAATTGGAACCGGACGGGAAATTGTTCCGCTCAGGGAAGAAGAGATTGCATTTATGCAGGGGATTGGAGGAGAAAAGCAGATTGTAGAAATGTCGGAAGGCGTGATTGAGCAGTCTTGTGTGAGGATTACTTCGGGACCGTTGGTAGGTATGGAAGGGATGATTAGGAAGATTGATAGGCATAAGAGGAAGGCTTGGTTGGAAGTTCCGATGTTTGGGAGAGTACAAATGGTGCAGGTGGGGGTGGAGATTGTGGCGAAAGGCTGAGAAGTGGTAGAAATTTAGAATTTATCTACATTATTTTAACGATAACAAATAAGAGCTTAAAAGAGCTCTTATTTTTATGCAATAATATCAATCAATTTTAGCTAGATGCCTGCGGCATGCGCGGAAAGATATGCCTGAGGAATCACATTTTTAATATAAGTATTAAGCAGAGGAAGAGAATAATCAGCATGTTAATTAAAAAAGATTTTAAACCATTAAAAAATAAATTATGGCTATCTAGCCCGACAATGCATGGTGAAGAACAAAAATGGGTTGATGAGGCAATCAGGACAAATTGGGTATCAACGGTTGGCGAGAATATAGATGAGATTGAGAAAATGACCGCAGAGAAGATAGGATGTAAATATGCAGTAGCTCTTTCATCGGGTACGGCGGCATTACATCTCGCTGTAAAATTATGCGGCGAGAAATTGTATGGACAACCCAAAACAGGTCATGGAACTCTTGAAGGACATAAGGTTTTTTGCTCAGATATGACGTTCGATGCAACGGTCAATCCGGTAACATATGAGGGAGGCGAGGAGGTTTTTATTGATACAGAGTATGATACTTGGAATATGGACCCTGTGGCGTTAAAGAAAGCATTTGAAATATACCCAGAAGTAAGGTTGATTGTTGTAGCCCATTTATATGGAACTCCAGGAAAAATTGCTGAAATTAAACAGATAGCAGAAGAACATGACGCTTTAATTGTTGAAGATGCCGCTGAGTCTTTTTGCTCTACATATGACGGTAGGCAGACTGGCTCATTTGGAGATGTTGGAGTGGTCAGTTGGAATGGAAACAAGGTTATAACTGGAAGTTCTGGAGGAATGCTGCTTACGGATAATGAGGAATGGGCTAACAAGGCAAGAAAATGGTCTACACAAAGCCGGGAAAAAGCTGATTGGTATCAGCATGAAGAATTAGGATATAACTACCGCATGAGCAATATTATTGCAGGTATTGTGAGAGGTCAATTTCCTCATGCAGAAGAACATGTGGCGAAAAAAAGGGAGATTTATGAGCGATATAAAGAGGGTCTAAAGGGGATTCCAGTATCTATGAGTCCATATGATACGGAAAGAAGCAATGTGAACGCATGGTTAAGTTCTTTAATTATAGATAGAAAAGCGGTATGTTTACAAGTCAGAGGAGAGAAAGAGGTTGCTTATATACCAGAGCATGGGAAATCATGTCCGACAGAAATCCTACATGCAATTTATTCTATTAATGCAGAGGGAAGACCAATATGGAAACCGATGCATATGCAGCCAATATATCGGGTAAATCCATTTATAGTGAGAGATGGAAATGGAAGGGCAAGGAGTAATGCGTATAGTAACTGTAATATTCTTGATGTTGGAGCGGATATCTTCCATAGAGGATTATGTCTGCCAAGTGATAACAAGATGACTGTGGAACAGCAGAATCTAATCATTAAAGTCATTAGGGCTTGTTTTGAGTAGTTGAAGATTATGGATAAGAAGAAAAAATTTGTTGTCCTCTCTGGAACGATTGTGTCGTTTATAGCAATTACAGTTCATGTTATGAGGATAAAAACAGAAAAAAATATATATAGGGCTGATGCTGTAGAGCCGGTAATATACCGAGAAATGGGATTTTACGAGAAATATATAAAACGAGTTGTGGATGTGATATGTGCAATATGTGCAATCGTTGTATTCTTTCCGCTTTACATCGCCGTTGCCGCTCTGGTAAAGCTAAAACTTGGGTCACCTGTGCTATTTATACAGGAAAGACCTGGACAGACAAAAGGTGGGAAAGAGACGCTCTTTAAGATGTATAAATTCCGTACTATGAAGGATAAGAGAGATGAGAATGGAGAGTTGCTACCGGATGAGGTTAGATTGACGAAATTCGGTAAGTGGTTAAGAAGCACCAGTTTGGATGAACTGCCAGAGGCTTTTAATATCTTAAACGGAACAATGTCGGTGGTAGGTCCACGTCCGCAGCTTGTGCAAGATATGGTATTTATGACAAATGAGCAGAGGCAAAGGCATACAGCAAAGCCGGGGCTATCTGGTCTTGCACAGGTAAATGGCAGAAATGATATCGAGTGGGAAGAAAAGCTCAGTTGGGATTTGAAGTACATACAGAAAGTAGGATTTCTGAGGGATTTGCGGATAATTATAGAAACAGTAGGAAAGGCATTTGTAGAGCGAGAGGGGATTACAGATGGAAATATGGCTACAGCGGAAAGTTTTGGAGATTATTTGTTAAATAGAGGAAAAATAGATAGAGGGATTTATGACGAGAAGCAGAAATTAGCGCGAGAAATAATGAAATTGTAAGGGATTTAAAGGAGATTATAGAAATGTCTTTATTTGAAAAAATTAAAGCAGGAAAAGAAAGTGTATCTATAGTTGGTCTTGGATATGTGGGAATGCCTATTGCTGTTGCTTTTGCAAATGAAGGGGTGAAAGTGATTGGATTTGATCTGAATATAGCAAAGGTTAATTTGTATAGACAAGGTATTGACCCTACCCATGAGGTTGGCGATGATGCAATTAGTAAGACCACCGTACAGTTTACTTGGGATGCTGTAGACCTTCAGAAAGCTAGGTTCCATATCGTTGCTGTTCCAACACCTGTAAACCAGGACCATACTCCGGATCTCTCACCAGTCATTAGCGCAAGTCAGGTTCTTGGAAGAAATTTAACGAAAGGATCTATTGTAGTTTTCGAGTCTACAGTTTACCCGGGAGTGACTGAAGATGTTTGCGTTCCGATTCTGGAAAAAGAATCGGGTTTAAAGTGTGGAGAGGATTTTAAGATTGGCTATTCTCCGGAACGAATCAATCCCGGCGATAAAATACATAGACTGGAGAATATCGAAAAAATTGTATCGGGTATGGATGCAGAGTCGCTGGAAGAAATTAAAAATGTATATGATTTGATTATCAAAGTTGGCACATATCCAGTATCTACAATTAAAACAGCAGAGGCGGTTAAGGTTGTGGAGAATAGCCAGCGAGATATTAATATTGCCTTTATGAATGAGTTAGCTATGGTATTCGATCGTATGGGGATTGATACAGCAGAGGTTGTGGAGGGGATGAATACAAAGTGGAATGCTCTTGGTTTTCGTCCAGGGCTTGTGGGAGGACACTGTATCGGTGTTGATCCATACTATTTTACATATGAGGCTGAGAAGTTGGGATATCATAGCCAGATTATATTAGCTGGTCGCAAAGTAAACGATGGGATGGGAGCATTTGTGGCTGACGCAGCGATAAAGCAATTAATTCTTGCTGGAAAAGCGCCAAAGAGTTCAAAGGTTGTTATCCTTGGATTGACCTTTAAGGAAAATTGTCCTGATACCAGAAATAGTAAAGTTGAGGATATTATTGATAGATTAACAGAGTATGGGATTAAGCCGCTTGTAGTAGACCCATGGGCAAACGAAAAAGAAGCTATTCATGAATATTGGGTAAGATTAACGCCAATAACTGACATTTCTGATGTGGATTGTATTATTTTAGCTGTGGCTCATGATGAGTTTAAAAAAATGAGTTTGGAGGAACTGGATTCGTTGTATGCAGACGGAGATAATAATGAAAAGGTATTGATTGATGTGAAGAGTATAATGAATAAAAAAGCGGTAGAAGCTGCTGGATATAGGTATTGGAGACTTTAGAGAATATGAGGTTACGATATGGATAAGCTCGCTTACAGATCAGCAATTTTAAAACAAAATAAGGGAGTAGAAAACATTATATATCCTCCTTTTTCAGTAGCTATGTCTGTATATGCAAAAGACAATGAGAAGTGGTTTGATACAGCATTGAATAGTATTATTGAACAGACTTTAAAGCCAAATGAGATTGTGCTGGTAATAGACGGGGCTATTCCACAGACTATCCAAGATGTGATAGATAAGTATTTATTAATTTGTAGTTCTAAAGAAATATTACTCAAAATAATACAATTATCTGAAAATAAGGGACTCGGGAGGGCATTAAGTATTGCGGTTGATAAATGCAGCAATGAGATTATCGCCAGAATGGATAGCGATGATATTTCGGTAAAGAATCGTTTTGAAATGCAGATGAGAATTTTAGTACAGCATGAAGAAATAGATATAGTCGGTGGAGATATTGCTGAGTTTATTGGAAACGTTGAAAATAGGGTTGGAAGGAGATCTGTACCTCTGTCCGATAAAGCTATAAAAAAATATGTAAAGAAACGTTGCCCATTTAATCACGCGACAGTCATGTATAGAAAAAAAGCTGTATTAAAAGCAGGCGGTTATAAGGATTTATTTTGGAATGAAGACTATTATTTGTGGATTCGGATGACAGAAAAAGGATGCCAAATGGCGAATACGGGAAGCGTGCTTGTCAATGTCAGAGTAGGAGCAGATATGTATAAGCGTCGTGGGGGAAAAAAGTATTTTGAGAGCGAACTGTTTTTGCAGAATTATATGTATAAAAAACAAATGATTGGAACCATCACATTTGTTAGCAACATTGTAAAAAGATTCATAATACAGATTTTGATGCCCGCTTGTGTTAGAGGATGGGTATTTCAGAAGTTTGCAAGGAGTAAAATATAATGCAGTATCAATATGGAATGGTAAGCGTCATAATACCTACTTATAAACGCTCAGAAAGACTATCGCGTGCCATAGAAAGTGTTCTTAACCAAACCTATTCCAATATAGAATTATTATTGGTAAATGATAATGAACCGACGGATAGATTTACGGATGATTTGAAGCAGCGTGTAAAGAAATACGAATCTGACTCTCGGTTTCATTTAATCCTTCAGGAAAAGCATGTTAATGGTGCGGTTGCCCGAAATACAGGCATCCGTTTAGCAAAGGGAGAATATATTGCATTTTTGGATGATGATGATTGGTGGGAAAAGAATAAAATTGAGGAACAGATAAAGGCGCTAGAGACTCTGGATGATTCCTGGGGAGGCACATCATGCAAGTATCATTTGGTAAATAGGGATGGAAAGATTATTGGAAAATCAAAAAAATATAGGGATGGAAAAATCTATTTTGATATTTTGACTTTGATGACAGATGTTACGACATGCTCATTATTGTTACGACATAGCTGTTTAGATCAAACGGGTTATTTTGATGAAAACTTATTAAGGCATCAGGATTTTCAGCTTTTAGTTAATTTTACATATAAATATAAATTAATGGAAGTTGATAGATATCTCTTAAATATAGATGTTAGTGATACGCAGAATAGACCGGATGGAGATAAACTACTAAAATTAAAAAAGGATTTTTTCTTTTCGATTAGACATATACTTTCGCAATTATCTGTTAGGCAGAGAGCGTGTGTATTTTCGATACATAAATATGAACTTGGATATGTTTATCTAAAAAATAAAAATATAAAAATGGGGTTAAAATATTGCGCATCAGTCTTCTCATCGCCTGAGGCAATGAGAATTGCGATAAAAAAAACTGTTTTAAAATTATCCACCATGGTTGTAAAGGGATAATGAAAGGAATGAAAAATGAAGAAACTTGCTGTTGGCATTATTACATATAATAGACCGAATGAGTTAAAGCGCGCATTAGATTCCTGCTTTGAAAATGGAATAAAAAATCCTGAAGATATCATTGTATGGGACAATCATTCTAAAAAAACGTTAAGTTTAAAAAATGAAGAAATATGTAATGATTTGGGAGTAAGATATTATTTTTCAAGCAGCAATCTTGGGGTGGCAGGCGGAAGAAATAAAATTTGGGATTTAGATGACAGTGATTATGTGTTCTTCTTGGATGATGATGCAATAATTTCTTCAAAAGATTTTTTTAAAAATATAGTAGAATATATGGAGTCAAATCCCATCGTGGGTGCAGCCAGTGTTAATATTGATGAACCGGAAACAGGTGTAGATCATAATAGTAAAGAGCGAAAACAGGATGGAGATAAAATTGTTACCCTTGCCTATATAGGAGGAGCACATATTTTAAGACGCCATGCCTATCCTATGAAACGATTATATCCTAATAATTTGATATTTGGATCAGAAGAATTGTATGCTTCTTTGGTTTATTGGCAAGAAGGATATGAAGTACGTGAAATCAGTAAATTAAATGTTACACATCTTCCTAAAAAGCAAATCGTTTCTTACGGGAAAGAAAGAGATTTATGTATTATTGTAAATAGTTATATCGTTAAGAAAATGCTATATCCAAAATATATGAGAATAATTTTGAAATGTTTATACTGTATCCGGCTATATAAAAACAAAATAGATGTATTGGATGCTAATAGGACTTTAAAGTCGAGGAAGAATGAAAGGACTCTATATAAAATAAGATTAAAAACAATTATGTATTTAATGAAATTATTTGGTGTTAGGTCACTTATATGATGTAATTATTTTAATTTAATAGTACCGAAACAAAGAAAGGTAAGTTTAGGCAGATGAATGAAATACAAAAAATTAATAGCGCAGAAAAAAGAGTCCTAAAAATTAATATGGTGGTTCTTTCATGCTATTTATTAAGTATTGTTGATATAATTAACAGAAGTAGATTTAGCGCTGGCGTAGGCGCTATCAAATATTCATTTAGTCTGGCATTTGGATTTGTTGTGCTTTACATTTTTAAGCAAAAATACAATGTGGCTGAAAAGAAAAATGCAGCATTGGCAATAAGTCTGATAATTTCAGCGGTATACCCAACAGTGACTTCATCTGTTGTATCCTGGTCAGAGGAAGGATATTCTTTAATATTATGTATTATTCTATATTTTCTTATGACAATGGTAAATCTATCGTCTTATAATATATGCAAAATATTGAGCTTTTATTCTATTATTACACTATGTATAAGCCTTTGGATTCTTTATGATTTTGTTAATGGGATCGATTTGGGGTGGAGTAGTGGAGTATCAATCACTGTTATGGGAAATATGAAAGATCCAAATTATTTAGCAGCTTTTTTAGTCCCAGGATTTACATATCTATTTTACTCATTTTTATTTTCAGAGAAAAAAAGACTTAAAACACTTTTTATATCTATAGTGGTATTTTGCGGAATTTTTTTCACAGGGTCAAGAGGTGCATTTTTAGGGTTAGTCCTTTCAATCGGTATAATTGTGTCAAAAATTATTTTTTCGGGTAAAATTTCAGGAAGAAAGGTAATATTGTTTTTTTTAGTAATGTTATCAATTCTATTTGCTTATGAAATTCTAATGAATTCAAGACTTGCTGCCAGAATGTTGGATGCAGAATCTTATACTGGAAATATTCGTTGGGTAATATGGGGAAAAGCATTACAAGCGTTCCGGAAGCACCCGATAATTGGCAGTGGATTGCAATCCGGGTCAGCATTTTCCAGAAGTTCTACCAGATTTGTTACGCATAATTGTTTTATCGACATCCTAACGGGTCAAGGAATAATTGGAATTTGTTTGTTTACAGTCAGTTTTTGGGGAATTTTAAGCGTAAAGCGAGAAAATAGATATTTTATGCTTGCAATGATGGCGTCATTTTTTACTCCTTTATTTTTTACAAATGGATATGAAGGAATAACATTTTGGTTACCTATGATTTTTTGCTATCAAATATCATTTTACTGTAAGAATAATTCTTGTGAAAACCTACTTTTTAAGAATTGGAATTTAAGGATATAATAATAGGGAGTGAAGAATTTGAAACCATTACTTAGCATTATAGTACCTGTCTATAATACTGGATCTTGTTTAAGGAGATGTCTTGATAGTATTATTAAACAGCTCTATAAAAATTGGGAATTAATTGTAGTTAATGATGGAAGTACAGATAACAGTAGAGAAATATTGGAAATGTACTCACAGATTGATAAAAGAATAAAATTGATAAATATAAAAAACTCCGGAGTATCAGTTGCGAGAAATATTGGAATTTCGTCTGCTAAGGGAGATTATATAGGATTTGTAGACTCAGATGATTGGATTTCTGAAAAAATGTATTTAAAAATGTGCGAATCTGTATATTTAGAGGATTATGACATTGTACAATGTTCCTATGCCCTTATTAATTATAGGGATGAAACAGAAGAAAAGATTGAAAATAAAGATAATGTTGAAAAAAGTTATTATGAAAATAGACAATTACTCTCTGCGTATTTTAAAGGAGATGTTTCGCCCAGTGTATGTAATAAGATTTTTAAAAGAAGTATGATTGAGGGATTGTTGTTTGATACAGAAACAAAGATAGGAGAAGATAGTCTGTTTGTATATCGCTGTTGTCAGAAAAGTTCAAAGGCATTTGTTATGAAAGATATTTTTTATTACTACTATCAGACCCCGGATTCGGCGATGAGAAGTGCTTTATCCTGTAATAATTTCCAGCCATTAAAGATATTTGAGATGCAGATGGAGGAATATAGAGGTGAGGGGGAAATTTATTCATTAATAGCACAAAGGAAAGTATATTTTTGTATCGACCTTCTTCTTAGAATATTTGAATCCAGTAATTGTACAGAACAAATATCACAACTATGCGATGAGATTAAGAAGCATAAAAAAGATATTTTTATAAATAAACATTCGATAAAAATAAAGTTTGCAACTTTTATGGTTTCAATAAACCCCAAAATTTTTGCAAAATTGTATAAAATTGTATATTTAAATAAGTGATTGTGTTTGTGCTGTTTACAAATAAGAAGTTCGATATTCTTTTGCTGGTAGGAGCGGTGTGTAGATAGTTTAAGAGAAAAGAAAATTCTTGCAATTAGATGGTGAGTTATGAATCAGAAAAAGATAGGGATTATTTTAACTTATTGCATAATGGTGTTTAACATAATCATAGGCTTATTTTATACACCATTCATGCTTTCAAAACTGGGGGATGGTGAATATGGAATTTATTCAATGTCCTCATCGCTCATTTCATTTATAACTTTATTAGATTTAGGGTTAGGACAAACTTTAGTTAGGTATATCTCAAAAGCAAGGGCATTTAATAATAAAGATGAAGAAGCAAGACTAAATGGCTTGTTTTTGACAATGTACTCGGTTATTGCAATAATTAGTATTTTTATTGGAATTTTTATAGTGACATTGTATCCATCATTATGTAGTAAAACGATGACAAGTCAAGAAATATACCTTTTTAGAATTGTATTTTCTATTTTACTTGTAAATGCAGTTGTTTCATTTCCGTTGTGTGTATTTTCGTCAACAATCAATGCATATGAAAGATTTTTCTTTCTTAAAGCAATAAATTTTTTAGCGCTTTTATGTAAATATATGGGTTTGATTTTGTTATTGCTTCTTGGTTATAAAGTAGTTGCTATCACTATTGTAACTGTACTTTCTTCTATTATTATGCAAATAGCCTATGTAATATATTGTACAAAAAAAATTAAAATAAATTTTTCATTTGGAGGATACGATAAGAAATTTATCAGAGAAATTTTTTGGTTTTCTTTTTTTATTTTTCTGAACTTAATAATTGATTTTCTATATAACAATACAGATAAATTGATATTAGGGGCAATTTGCGGAACATCTTCGGTTACTGTATATACGATAGGAATATATTTTCAATCATATTTTCAAGAACTTTCGACGGCTTTGTCTGGTGTTTTTCTCCCGCAAATAATAGGGTTATATGAAAAAGACCATAAGATTAAAGAAATATCAGATATATTTTTAAAAATTGGAAGATTACAGTTTTCTATTTTATCTTTGGCACTGGGGGGATTTGTGTTGTTGGGAAAAGAATTTATTAATTTGTGGGTAGGAAACGCTTACACTCAGGCTTATTATATTGGATTATTGATTATGTTGTCTTCTATTATTCCATTAACACAAAATATTGGCATTACGATATTGCGGGCTATGAATCTTCACAAATATCGTTCCTATATGTATTTGGTTATCGCTATAGTCAACGTAGGGATAAGCATTCCACTGGCAATGAGGTTATCTGGACTTGGAGCTGCAATTGGTACGGCCATTGCAACGTTGGCTGGTCAAATTCTTTTTATGAACTGGTTCTATTATAGAAAGGTACATTTGGATATCAATCAGTATTGGAGGAATTGTTTGTCGTTTGTCTTACCAGTATCAATAATGGTATGTGTCGGATTCTTTTTTAAGAGAATTTCGCCGGTTACATCGTGGATAAAATTTACATTCTTTACACTTCTGTTTTGTGGTATTTATTTTGTCTTGTATTGGATGTTTATTTTTAACGAGTACGAGAAAGCAATTATAAAAAGTATCGTAACCAAATTTAAGCCTAAAAGCGGATGGAGGAAAAATGAATAAGATTAAACGAATATTAATTGCCTTATT
Organism: Lachnospiraceae bacterium; assembly: GCA_910574885.1. GTDB lineage: Bacteria > Bacillota > Clostridia > Lachnospirales > Lachnospiraceae > Sporofaciens. The sequence goes on from CAJTDD010000028.1 coordinate 27,583, forward strand.
TCCACTGCAGAATAGAATTATATTTGAAAGTAATCCTGAAATGGCATGCAACACGATGCCTGTTTTCGAGGAAATGATTAGGCGAGAAATTAATAAGAATTATAAGTTTGCTTGGATGGTTGAAGATAAGAGTAAATATAAAGATTATAAAATAAGAAACGTCTCATTTGTGGAATATAACAGTTATCGAACATTTTTGGGGCGTATGCAATGGCAGTGGTACAGGGCAACATCTAAGTGTATTATATTTTCAAATAGATTTCAAAGCAAACTTAGAAAAGGACAATTGGTTGTGAATCTAATGCATGGTATGCCAATAAAAAGTGCAGGAGGGTATAAACTATATGACACTTGTGATTATGTTATTTCAAGTGGGCATAAACTTAATCAGTTTGTTGCAAAAGAGTATGAATTCCCTATGAAGAAAATAATTTCTTTGGGATATCCAAGGACAGATGTCCTAGGATATAGGAATGATTCATTACATAAATTAGGGCTTTTATCCTTTAAAAATGTGGTATTATGGATGCCAACATTCAGAAAACACAAAACGCATAATGAGTGTGATGGTACAAACTATGTGTCGGGAGTTCCGCTTTTAAAAAGTAGTAAAGATTTTGATAGAGTCGAAAACTTCTGCAAAGCGCAAAATATTGCATTAATAATTAAGTTACATCCAGCTCAGGATGTAAAAGAAATTAAAAAGTACTGTAGTCCGAATATTATCTTTATGAACGATGAAGATATTATTAACGCAGGGAGTACATTATATAAACTATTGAAAGAATCATCTGCGCTTATAACAGATTATTCTTCTGTTTACTATGATTATCTTCTTACTGACAATCCAATTGGGTTAATTATTGATGATATTGAGGAATATAAGAAAACGCGAGGATTTGCTCTGCCAAAGTATGAAGACTATCTGAAAGGCTCTTATATTTACAATTTGGATGATTTTTTTGCTTTTTTAAAAAATGTTGCAGATGGGATAAACCCTGATGCTGATGATTTGATGTGGGCAAAAAATGAATGGTTGGATTATCATGATTTTAAATCGACGCAACGAGTAGTTGACTTTATATGTGATAAGCTGAAATGTAACTAGTAACTTTGTAGTCGTCCTTGATTACACCATTATCATACAAGGAGTAAATTCAATGTTAAATTTTACGGTAGGTCCTGTTCAGTCATTTGAGTCAATATTGCTCCAAGGCGCTGAACAAGTTCCATATTTTAGGACGCCGGAATTCTCGGTGTTAATGAAACAAAATGAAGAACTGATGAAAAAATTTGCTGGAGCGCTGGAGTCCTCAAGAGTTATTTTTATGACTTGCTCGAGTTCCGGTTCTATGGAAGCAGTAGTAATGAACTGTTTTACCGGTGCAGATAAAGTACTGGTCATTAACGGAGGAAGCTTTGGCACTCGGTTTGCCCAAATTTGTGAAATTCATAAAATTCCATATACAGAACTTAGACTAAACGCTGGTCAAAAACTGACTAGAGAAAATTTGTACAGATATGATGGGATGGGTTTTACAGGGCTTCTGGTAAATATTGATGAGACATCAACAGGTGTTCTTTATGATGCAGCGATGATTGGCGAGTTTTGTGTAAAAAATGATATCTTTTATGTATGTGACTGTGTATCTTCATTTCTCGCCGATCCTTTTAACATGAAAGAATGCCATGCAGATGTGATGATTACGGGCTCGCAGAAGGCGCTTGCATGTCCGCCGGGTATTTCTGTCATTATAGTTAACGCAAGAGCGATTAAGAAAGCAGAGAATATAGATGTAAGGTCCATGTATTTTAATCTTGTTGACGCACTTAAAGATGGCGAAAGAGGGCAGACTCCATTCACTCCTGCTGTTGGGATTTTGTTGCAAATAAATATACGATTAAAGGAGATTGAGTCTGCTGGTGGTGTGGAGGCTGAAATCGCTCGGGTTGCATCTCAGGCGTTAGATTTTCGTACTAAGATAAGAGAATTGCCATTTGAAATCGTAGCGGAATCTCCAGCAAATGGACTGACAACTCTTCATCCATACAATGCAGATGCTTATGAAATTTTTATGAGACTGAAAGATGAATATGGTATATGGGTTTGTCCAAATGGCGGTGAGTTGAAAAAGTCTGTCTTCCGGGTCGGACATATTGGTAATCTGACCCCAGAAGATAATTCAATACTCGTAGATGCTTTCATAGATCTACAAAAGAAAGGCATACTTTAAACGGAAAGACATGGACAGTGGTACGGAGGGCTGTTGAATGAGAAAAGTGATCACATACGGTACATATGATTTACTCCATTATGGTCATATACGTCTTTTGGAAAGAGCAAAAGCTTTAGGAGATTATCTGATTGTCGGTGTAACGGCAGACGATTTTGATAAGACGAGAGGTAAAATTAATGTCCGGCAATCGTTGGAAGAAAGAATTTTTGCTGTTATGGAAACTGGATTGGCAGATAAAATTATTATAGAAGAGTATGAAGGACAGAAAATTGATGATATAAAGCGATACAATATTGATATTTTTACAGTTGGTTCTGATTGGGAAGGGGTATTTGACTATTTAGAAGAATATTGTAAGGTTGTATATCTTCCAAGAACACAAGGTATTTCAAGTACAAAGATTCGTTCTGCAGAATCTACTTTGAGAATGGGACTGGTAGGTTATTCTGCATTTTTGAATAAATTCTATCGAGAGTCTAAGTATGTTAATTCTGTTGATGTGGTTGGGTTATGCTCAACCGATCTTCAAAAAATGGAATATTTAAAAGATAATCTTGAATTTGCAACGGATGATTATGATGAACTGTTAGAGCAGGTTGATTCTGTTTATCTTCATTCTCATCCGGCAAAGCATTTTGATGAATGTAGGAGAGCGCTTTTGAGAGGTAAGCATGTACTTTGCGAAAGTCCTGTAGCGATGTCTAAAGAAGCGTGCGATAATCTGTTAAATCTAGCAAAAGCAAATGGCTGTATTTTAATGGAAGCCATCCGTACGGCATATATTACAGCCTATTCCAGAATGCTTTTGTTGCTAAAAAGTGGGAGGATCGGAAATATTGTTTCAGTTGACGCGACATGTACGAGCCTAAGTAACTTTAATAGTATAGATTATAGGAAAAGATGGGGATCTCTTGAGTCGTGGGGACCGACGGCGCTTCTTCCGGTATTTCAGGTATTAGGTATGGAATATGTGTCTAAACATATTTTTACTGTCAGGGACGAGTTTATACCAGAATATGATCTATTTACTAAAATTGATTTTACTTATCCGCAAGCATCAGCTTCCATAAAGGTCGGCACTGGGGTAAAGTCAGAAGGAGAACTGGTTATTTCGGGAACGCAGGGATATGTATACGTACCTGCGCCTTGGTGGAAAACGGATTACTTTGAGCTTCGCTATGAGAATCCTGCAAACAACAAGCGATACTTCTATCAGGTTGATGGAGAAGGGATACGCTATGAATTAGTTGCTTTGGCAAACGCAGTAAGAAATGGTAAATCAGATTATTATATAAGCAGTGAAATTACAAGAGAAATTGCAAACATTATGCATGATTTTTCTGAGGAAAGGGATCAAAATAGATGAGAGAAGCACAAGAATATGACATTGATGAAATTATTTCATATTTGGAAAATAATGTACAAGATTGTCTATATATGTATATAGATATAAAGAAGTATAGGCTCAATAATCCGGCAATGAAAGTATGGTTTAATAGGGATCAGAATAATCGGATTAACCTTGTTATTATGAAGTACCATACAAGTATAAGTTTGCATATGGAGGGAGATACGGTTTCCTTATCTGAAATTTCCCGGATTATTCATGAGTATAATCCGGCTTCTATTACTGGGAAGAAATCTATAATAGAAAAAATCGCACCTTCTGTATGTCTTGAATATAATACAGAGTATGGGCATATTTTTGAGTACAAAAAATTTTGTGATTTTGGCGGAAATGAAATGGTTGAAAAGGCGACAGAAGAAGATGCAATGGAGATTGCAAGACTGATTACTTCCGATAAAGAAATTGGTTCTTATTATGAGATTGAGGATTTTGCAAACCAGTTGGTAGAGCGAATGAGAGCAGATATGGGACGGAATTATATTATACGGGAAGATGGGAAAATCATTGGGCATATTGCTACATATGCGGAGTTAGATGATGTTGCAGTAACGGGTGGATTAATTGTTGAACGAGCTTATGAAGGGCATATGTTTGGCGCCGTATTGGAAGGTTATATTGTCCGTCAGATGCGGGAAGAGGGATTTCGTCTTTATACATTCGTAGTGAATCATAAGCGGTATAAGTTATTGAAGAATATGGGCAATCTCCCTGTAGGCGAATATGGAAAGATGATAAAGGCTGGGGAATAATAATGAAAGAGTTAGAATATCCATTTAATTCAGAGTATCTAATCCGAAATAAAAGAAAGTTGAAAAGACTACTTTTAGAGGATGGAAATAAAATATGGACGGAGATTCGTGTTGCGATTTTAGGAGGTTCAACTACTTCTGATATTAAGAAGATGCTTGAACTATTTCTTTTAAATTATGGTTTGAAACCATTTTTTTATGAGTCAGAATATAATCAATATTATCAGGAGGCAGTTTTCCACAATGGAGCGTTAACGACATTTAAGCCGGATATTATATATATCCATACAAGCAATAGAAATATTACATCTTTTCCGGAGCTAAAAGATAATGCAGATATAATATCTTCAAGAATTGAAGAAGAGTATGGAAAATTTATTTCTGTTTGGGACAGCCTTGCAGAGAAATATCATTGTCCTATTATTCAAAATAATTTTGAGATGCCGTTTTACCGTCTGCTTGGGAATAAGGATGCCAGTGATATTCATGGTGCAGTTAACTTCCTGACACGGCTGAATCTAAAGTTTTATGAATATGCACAAAGTCATGACAGTTTTTTTATATGTGATATTAATTATATTAGCGCAGACTATGGGCTAAGGGATTGGGCGAATCCCTTTTATTGGTATATGTATAAATATGCTCTTAATGTAAATGCTATTCCCTATCTTGCATTCAATGTATCCAATATTATCAAGTCTATTTTTGGAAAGAATAAGAAGGGATTCGTGCTTGATCTGGATAATACGCTTTGGGGTGGTATTGTTGGGGATGATGGGGTAGAAAACATAAAAATGGGACCAGAAGAATCATCAGGACAGGTATATGCAGAATTTCAGTGTTATGTGAAAGCTCATAAGCAGCTAGGCATATTACTGAACATTAATTCCAAAAATGATGAAAAAAATGCTTTGGATGGATTAAACCGCCCTGATTGTGAGCTGAAGCCGGATGATTTTACTGTGATAAAGGCAAACTGGGATTCAAAAGATAGAAATTTTCTTGGTATTGCTTCCGAACTAAACCTTCTTCCGGAAAGTATGGTATTTATAGATGATAATCCGGCAGAACGCCACATAATAGAAGAGCAGATTTCAGGAGTGTCAGTTCCGGAAATTGGTGAATCACATCAGTATATACAGAACATTGATAGAAACGGATATTTTGAAGCAACTTATCTCTCAGCAGATGATTTCAAACGAAATGAGATGTATGTGAAGAATGTGGAACGATTAAAATTGCAGTCGAATTTTTCCGACTATGGAGAGTATTTGGATTCCTTGGAGATGAAGGCGGTAATTAAGTCATTTGAGCCTATGTATATGGAACGGATTGCTCAACTTACTAATAAAAGTAATCAATTTAATTTAACGACCAAGAGGTATACTTATGGTGAAATTGAAAGTATAGTACAGAAAGGTAGTTCTTACATAACCTTATATGGTAAACTTGTGGATCGTTTTGGTGATAATGGCTTGGTAGCAGTTTGTATAGGGAGAGTGGAGGAAAAACGATGCCATATTGAACTTTGGCTGATGAGTTGTAGAGTATTAAAACGTGATATGGAATATGCCATGATGGATGCTCTAGTAAGAAAATGCCAGGATAATCAGATTAATGAGATTATAGGATATTATTATCCGACAACCAAAAATGGAATGGTAAAAGATTTTTATTCTGACATGGGATTTAAATTGGAGTCAAACGATTGTGGGAACACAGTTTGGTCATTTTTTGTAACAGATAACTATATAGAAAAAAATATACATATTCAAATGGAGGAAGCAGAGTGAAAAGAGAAGAGGTTTATCAAAAATTAAAAGTGATTTTTAGGAATAATTTTGACGATGAGAGTATTGAACTGTCCGATGGAACATCTGCGGAAGATATTGAAGATTGGGATAGTCTTGAACAGATTAACCTTATTGTTGCTATCCAAGACGAGTTCAAGATCAAATTTAATATTGAGGAAGTGAATTCTATGAAAGATGTTGGCGAAATGGTAAATTATATTTTGAAGAAAATAGGTAAGTAACGATGAAATGCTATAAAATGACAGAGCTTCATGTAGGCTTGAAGGAAGAATTTGAGTATCGAATTACATCTGATATGATGCAGAAATTCCTTGAAATTACAAGTGATAATAATCCACTTCATGTTGATGATGATTTCGCGCGTAAGCGAGGATTTGAAAGACGTATCGTATACGGTATGTTGACGGCATCGTGGGTTTCAACGTTGGGGGGAGGGTTCCTTCCGGGGAGGAATTGTTTGATTCAGGGAGTTGAATTGAAATTTTCTAAACCTGTTTATATTGGAGATTGTCTGACGATCACCGGGGAAGTCTATAAAGTAGAAGTTGCTCTAAATTATGTTGAAGTTAGGGTAAGAATTGTGAATCAGAATAACCAAAATGTTTTGCGTGGTATCATGAAAGTGAGTGTGTTTGATGACTGAAAAGAGGATTTTACTTGTTACGGGCGCTTCATCGGATGTAGGTATTGGCTTAATTAAGAATATTACCCCCAATTATGAGAAAATTTGGGTGCATTACCGGAGCTCAGATTCTGTGATTGAATGCTTGAGAGAAGAGTTTGGTGACAGTATCCTACCAGTTCAGGCTGATTTTTCGGATATGGAGAGTACGGAACGTATGATAAACCTGATTAGGGATTCTGGTAATTTCCCGGATCATATTATACATCTTTCGGCTCCTAGAGTTCATAATCTGCAATTCCACAAACTGAATTGGGAAACTTATCAAAAAGAGATTGACATATCTTTACGTTCCATTATCATGATCTTACAACAGTTTATTCCCTATATGTCTAAAAAGAAGTATGGGAAGATTATTTTTATGTTAAGCGCATATTTGGTAGGCATGCCTCCGAGCTTTTTAAGCTCTTATATTACGGTGAAGTATGCATTACTTGGTTTGATGCGGAATCTTGCAGTAGAATATGCATCAAAAAGAATCTCAGTTAATGCGGTTTCACCAGACATGATGGAAACAAAATTTTTAGTAGACATTCCAGAACTTGTGAAAGAGCAAAGTGCAAGTAATAGTCCTTTAGGTCGTAATCTGTTTGTCGAAGAAGTAATCCCGACTCTATTGTATCTTCTTTCTGATGCATGTGATGTTGTTACAGGGCAGAATATTCATATAGGAATGAGTTTCAAGAAATAAAGGTTTGTAATTAGGTTTTCGTTTCCCAAATTTAGCAGGATAAACAGAAAATTTTTGTTATTATGAGTAAGGAATGTAAAATGAATGTAGTATTGGCTTTGATTTTTATTATTTTGATTAGAAATACAAATTTTAGGGGGGGGGGTATGATGAATATATTGGCTATAGGCAAACACGGGCTATAAATGGTTTGTTTATTATGTTTGTTTTTTTGTCGCACTTTTCGCAGTATATTGTTTTGGATTCAATGATGGATATAATATACTTGTTTATTAAAAGTTTACTTGGGCAGACGGTGGTTACAACATTCTTGTTTTATTCGGGATATGGGGTAATGCATTCTATTATGTGGAAAGGAGAGAGCTATATAAAAACAATGCCAAAGAACCGAATTCTTAAAACATTGCTGTTATTTGATATAGCGATAACATTATATATAATCCTTAATATTTTTTTAGGAATAGACATGTCATATGAACAAGTCGTCTTATCATTTATAGGATGGACAAGTGTTGGTAATAGTAATTGGTATATTTTTGCAATATTAGTAATGTATTTGATTTCATACATTGCATTTAAAGTGGCTGGTGAGAAAAAAATAATGGGACTTATACTTTCCACCATTTTAATTGCAATGTATGTTCTGATTGTAAGTAGATGCAAGGAATCATGGTATTATAATACAGTATTTTGCTATGGAGTTGGTTTATGGTTTGCCTTTTTTAAGGATAAAATAGATATATTTTTATCAAATAGTAAAATATATTTTGTGACTTTAAGTATAATGATGGCAATACTATTTTTGTCCTATATGTTCCCGTATAATGATTATTTTCAGGTAAAGTACATCTTTTTTGTAACTTCGGTTGTTATAGTTTCGATGAAGGTTCAAATAAACAGTCCTATTCTGGTTTGGTGTGGAGAAAATTTGCTTGGGATTTTTATCCTTCATAGATTGCCAATGATTGCTTTGGGGCAATATGACTGGATGATTTCGCATCAAAATATTTATTTTGTGTTGTGTTTGGTGATATCTATATTTTTGGTAATTGTATATCAGCATCTTGTGATTAGGAATATCAACACTATGTTTGGCCGCTGATAATCAGACATCAGTTTTTTTTAAGTGTATGCTGTCTTTACCGTAAGAAAACACTATCTTTAATTTGCCGCACCGCCTGTTGAGATGTACAATCAACCTTTAAATCCAGAATCTCAGCCATCGTTGCGGTATCTCCTGCTTTTGTAGCTCTCAGCATTCGTTCAGAATGATCCGAAAGCCTGTGTACATATCCTAAGGAAGGTTCTTTCATAAGAGCATCGTTGAATTTCTCCATTAGTTCCCTATTAGGAATCAAAACAAGGCCATCTTCATAATTCAAAAGTCCATAGACTACCATCTCAGAGAAAATTTTATCCTTAGTAGAAAGATTTATGGAAGCAACGGTATATTTCAGAACCTTTGCGGGAACCGGAATGCCAGAAAATCATCAAAGCAAGAGAATACTCAGTTTGCTATTAGAGATATTCTCTCATATTTTGTAGAATTCTAGGTGCGTGTTGTTTACGGTTTAGAGGGTGAATGATTAAATATTTTCAAAAAAATATCGTAATCCATCGAATTTTGTGGTAAACTATTCATAGTTTTTCAATGGTAAGGAGATAAGGGGAAGAAATTCCTCTTTATTTGCTTACCATTTTTTTATATCCAGCAAAAGATAAAAGAAAGGTAACGATATGCGGCGCTTATTTAGAATACACATTCCCTGCTATGAATTTGAAGATTTTTCTAGCCTAATTGAATATGGAGGAACACCAGAACAAATATGCTATCACCGAACTATGAATTGTCTGGAATGGTACATACGCAAAGCCATTTTCTACAAACGTATATTTTACCTCCTATCTATGGTAAACCTATTATTGCCTCTTCTGAGTACTGCTATCATGGCGTGGAAAAAGGATTCAGACATAGGGATTATACTCTCTGCATGTACCTCTTTATCGGCGTCCTCGCTTGCGCTTTTCAACGCCCGCGATAAGTGGACGAGCTATCGGACGGCTGCGGAGAATATCAAGAGACAATACTCCCTATATTGTGCTAAAGTAGAACCGTTTGATGATGAAAACGCTCATTCGCGGTATATCATGTTACTGGAGCAGTATATGACAGAAGTACATACCCATTGGTGCGATATGCAAGCAGAAGAAATCAAAGAGGAGAAAAAGTAATGAAGTGGCTCCATTTATCAGATATTCATATGGGTTCTGAGTTGATTCCTGGGGCGGATACCCAACGGCTCAGGGAACAGCTCTTAACTTATTTGGCGGAAGAGGTGGGCCCGGTAGATTGGCTTTTCCTGACCGGCGACTACCGCTATTGCGGGCAGCCAAATACGCCGGAGCAAGCATGGGACTGGATTCGGCGTATTGCGAATGCGGTTAAGCTCAGTGATATTTCAGAACAAGTCTGCATGGCGCCTGGAAACCATGACATTGCCAGAAGTAATGTAAGAAAATACTTAACAGATGGAATTCGACAAAATTACAATCCTATGGCAGGGGTGTTTGAACAAGAGGAATTAGCAGCTTTGCTGCAAGGATTTTCTTACTATAACGGCTTATATCAGAAAGTATATGGCGTAGATTACATAGAGCATTCTCTTCAAAAACATAATCCACACATTTACAAAGACTGCGGAGAGTTTTGTATCTATATGCTGAATACCGCGTTACTGTCAAATGAGGATGAGGAACGAGGAAGCCTTTTGGTCGGAACCGGACATGTATCCTATTTAGAATCGGCAAATGGGAAGCCAGTCATCGCTTTGGGACATCATGGATTGGAACTGCTGGCGCCGGAAGAGCGAAGAAGCTTGAAAACGATTTTCAAAGAGAAAAATGTGAAACTCTATCTGTGCGGGGATGCCCATGAATTGTATGAAGACTGCCAGGGAGAAGGTCTTTATCAAATAACAAGCGGCTGTATTTGCAGAAGTTCTAAGGATGTAGACGCCGCATTTACCACAGGAGAAATAGCGGGCGGAGACATCCAGGTAACTGCCCATGAATGGCGCGGAAATTGGGCAGTCAACCCTCATTTTGGAACTCAGGGAGTATTGCAGATTGGCGGAAGCAGTGGTTGGAATCATGAATTCAAAGGGTTTGAACCAAGACTTTGGAAGCATTTCCAAGAAGGGGTTCAGAACTATGAAAGAGAAGACGTCCAGATTCACACGCCCCAAATCTTACTTCTTTTGCTTCAATATCCAGGAAGCATCATGAAAAGGAGTTTCGATCAGTATAGAGTGAAAAGCGGCAGTTTGGCATTGGGCGATTATCTATGCAGTTACTATAAAAAAGTAAATGCAGAACAGAAAGCCTGCGGCATGCATTTTAACTGGGGAATTGAATGGAATGCGCTGCTTGGGCTGGAGCTTGCAAAATCCCTGATGCAGCGCAAAAAATATCCGTATATAACAGAAAATCTTTTATCATACGCAGTTTTATCATCTGACAGAAGTAATACGGTGAAACAATTACAGCTAAAATTGGGAGTGGAAACATTTGAAATGATAAAGCAAAGAATTTTATATGACGGCACAGAAGTGAATTTTGTGCAAATGCCTTTATTGTAAGTTAAGGGAGAGAATCGTTATGGAAAGTGAAAAGAGTGAAGAGAGTTTCTCGGTTTATTTGCCGGATATGTCTGCGATAAGCATCAGAGAATGTGAATCCAATGAAGAAAAACAGAGATTTCCGTTTGTGCTGCCGCCATCGTATAAGCCGGCGCATACTTTTTTGGTTGGAGATGTAATCCTGGAACGGTATGAGGTAAAGGAGCGTATGCATGGGAATATGGGGGATGTCTATCGGTGCTATGACAGATTTTTAAGGGATGATGTTGCGATGAAAACGCTGATCAGCGATGGCAGAGGCAGCCGCCGAAAGTTTGAGTTTTTTATGGAAGAAGTACAGGAACGGATGCATATAGATTATCATCCCAATGTAACAAGCCTCATGCTTGTGGAGAATATCCAGGGCTATCCTTATATTATCAGCGAGTGGGTGAAGGGAGATCCACATTATGGGAATTCTTTTGATGGATGGATGAATTCTTATTCCTTTCAAACAGAAGAAATCGTGGATTTTATGTTACAAGTCTGTAAGGGACTTGAACACTGCTGCAAACAACTTTCCAAAGTGGAAAAAAGGTTTGTTCTCGGAGATTTGAAACCTGAAAATATTTTAGTTTCAGAAGACCGTACATACAAACTAATGGATTTTTCTACCCACAGTTACACGGCTGCATGGGCTTCCCCAGAACAGAAAAAAGGGGAAGAATTGGATGAGCGCAGCGATATTTATACGCTTGGCATGATTGCCTTTTGTCTGTTAAAGCAAGAGGAGGGAAACGCAAGCGGGAATGCTCTGGAAACCAGGGTACGAGAGTTGGTTTTGCGGTGTATGGAATCGGACCCTAAGGATAGATTTACATCATATAGAGAATTGCAGGAGGCGCTGCAGGAATGCTGTCGCAAGTTTCAGATTCCGGAACATAAGAATAAGATACGGTATCGGACTTTTTTAGATAACCTCTATAAAACTTATTCTGAAATTAATATGGGTTGGGCAAATCCAGGCGCGGGAACTCTTATGAATGCAAGTTATGCCATGGGGCTGATAACAAAAAACTATCTGAGTATGGGAGAATATATGGAATATGCCAGAAATGAAGACAGGGATCTCTATGAAGCGGAGGCGGCAAGACTGCGTGGAGACGCCAGGGAAGCTATGGAAATTCTTTCCCGCTCCTATACGTTCAGAAAAAAATCGCCTAAGTTTTTTTATATACGCGGATTGGCGTATTATTCCCTGAATGACTTCCCAGACGCAATTCATGAATTTGCGCTGTCTTCGGAGAGGGAGTTATTTCTTCCGGCTTTAGATATTATGGCGGATCTCTTACTGCAAAATCCTGCTTTATACAGTGAACCGGGGCGTCAGGGTAATGTAAAAATAATTTTGGATAAGATGGGGCGTGATAACCTGAAGAATGTTCCAGGATATTTATTTAACCAGGTATACGGCAAGTTTTTAATGTTGATTGGAGATTATAAAGGGGCGTCCCTGGCGTTTCAAGAAAGCCTGGGATATCCGAATGTGATGGAATGGATTACTTTGTACTATTTCGGGATATGTGAATACCGTCAGAAGAACAGCTATACTGCGGAGGCTATATTTTTGAGTGTGGTACGGATGATCACCGATGATGCGAATTATCTGGCGGATAGAAGGAAAGCGATTACACTGCTTTTTTGTTGGTTTACTCTTGGAAATGAGAGCAAGACGGCGGAATTGATTTCGATGATACGTGAAAAATATGGGGACAATTACCAGTATCTGCTAGAGTCTGTTAGGCATGATTTGTCTTCTTGATTTATTTTAATATAGAGTTTAAAGGGCTGGGCAGCATTTGTCCAGCCTTGTTATTTGTCTTATTTGAATGTGTCATAATGCCACGTTCTTTTTCTTCTTATATAATCATTTAAAAAAAAGAGAGGAATGATTACAAATGACAAAAAATCAGAAATTGGAGACAATCGTACCACAGTGGCTGGAGAATTCAAAGATGCGTGTAAAGGAGTCTACTTATGTAAAATATGTGAACCTGACGTCTAATCACATCTTACCATTACTTGGTGATATTGAGGCGGATCGCCTGACGACAGACACTATCGAGCAGTTTGTACAGAGCAGGCTGAATGCAGGCAATAAACAAGGCAAAGGCCTGGCTGAGAAAACGGTGAAGGATCTTCTGATTGTATTAAAAGATATCTGCCGTTATGCGGCTCTATGTGATGTTAACATTCCATGCCGTTTTGAACTAATTCGGGTCAGGGGGAATGACAGCGAGATCCAGGTTTTGGACAAACATACCCAGTTGCGTCTGGAGCGTTTCCTTATGAGGGACGTCTATAATCTGAGGAAAACCGGAATCCTGCTGAGCCTGTGCATGGGGCTTCGGTTAGGGGAGATCTGCGCGTTGCGGAAAGGGCAGATTTTATATAAGGAAGGAATCCTCCAAGTGAGATCTACGATGCAGAGAATCCAGAATTTTAATGCCGAGGTAGATTGGAAGGGGAGGGAGAACCGGAAAACGAGGGTCATCATCACTTCGCCTAAGAGCGCTTGTTCTGTGAGGGATATCCCAATGCCGCAATTTATGATGGAGCGTTTGGAACGTCTGAAGACTTCGGATGATGATGTGTTTGTACTGACAGGTACATCGAAAAAATTTATTGAGCCGAGAACGTATGAAAATGTTTTTAAGAGATATTTAATGGAGTGTAATATGGATATTGTAAATTTTCATGCATTACGCCATACATTTGCAACAAGGTGCATAGAGAGGGGATTTGATGTCAAAACTCTAAGTGAGATTCTGGGGCATGCGAATGTAAATATCACATTGAATCGTTATGTTCATTCTTCCATGGAGCAGAAACGAAAATGGATGAGCGAGATGACGCTGGGGGTGATGTATTAAGATAATAATTAGTTGTAAAAATACGGAAAACCCCTTGACAAGGGTGGTTATTCGTAATAAACTAATCTAGCGTGTATCGGGGATTCCCGGAACACGGGGCAGGCAATAGACAGCCTGCAGATTGGCAACAGAATGCAACTTATTATAATCGTAGGAGGTGAAAGAGAATGCCAACATTTAACCAGTTAGTAAAGAAAGGCCGTGAGACGTCTGTAAAGAAGTCTACAGCTCCAGCGCTTCAGAAAGGGTATAACTCTTTAAGGAAGAGAAGTACGGATGCATCCGCTCCTCAGAAGAGAGGTGTTTGTACCGCAGTTAAGACTGCTACACCTAAGAAGCCTAACTCAGCGCTTCGTAAGATTGCCAGAGTACGTCTGTCTAACGGTATTGAGGTGACAAGCTATATCCCAGGAGAAGGCCACAACCTTCAGGAGCATAGTGTTGTCCTGATTCGTGGTGGAAGGGTAAAAGACCTTCCAGGTACAAGATATCATATCGTTAGAGGAACGCTTGATACGGCAGGTGTCGCTAAGAGAAGGCAGGCACGTTCTAAATACGGCGCCAAGAGACCAAAAGACGCTAAAAAGTAAGAATTTTCAAGTAGTCACAAACAGAACTATGATTAAGTAAGTTGCAAGGATATAGATTGCACTACACAGTATCATTAGAAAGACACATGTGAGTACCGATGAATTAATCAGTGCATTTTTTAATTGCACAATTATGTTTAAGGAGGGAAGGACCGTGCCACGTAAAGGACATACCCAGAAGAGAGATGTATTAGCAGATCCGTTGTACAACAATAAAGTGGTTACAAAGCTGATTAACAACATCATGTTAGACGGCAAGAAGGGTGTAGCACAGAAGATTGTATACGGAGCTTTTGACAGAGTTGCCGCAAAATCCGATAAGCCGGCAATCGAAGTATTTGAAGAGGCAATGAGCAACATCATGCCTGTACTCGAGGTTAAGGCAAGACGTATCGGAGGGGCAACCTACCAGGTGCCAATCGAAGTAAGAGCCGACAGAAGACAGGCTTTGGCGCTTCGCTGGCTGACATTGTATTCACGCAAGAGAGGCGAGAAGACGATGGAGGAAAGATTGGCAAATGAGATTCTTGATGCATCCAACAACACAGGCGCATCTGTGAAGAAGAAAGAAGACATGCACAAGATGGCTGAGGCAAATAAGGCATTTGCACACTACAGATTCTAGGAGGCAGCAATGGCAGGAAGAGAATACCCGTTAGAGAGAACTAGAAATATCGGTATTATGGCGCATATTGATGCTGGAAAGACAACAACAACAGAGCGTATTTTGTATTATACCGGTGTTAATCACAAGATTGGTGATACTCATGAAGGTACTGCTACCATGGACTGGATGGCCCAGGAACAGGAGCGGGGTATCACGATTACTTCCGCTGCTACAACATGTCACTGGACGCTGCAGGAAAACTGCAAGCCAAAAGAGGGTGAATTAGAGCACCGTATCAATATTATTGATACCCCGGGACACGTTGACTTTACAGTAGAAGTAGAGCGTTCACTCCGTGTACTCGATGGCGCAGTAGGTGTATTTTGTGCTAAGGGCGGAGTTGAACCGCAGTCAGAGAACGTATGGCGTCAGGCTGACACATACAATGTACCGAGAATGGCATTTATTAACAAGATGGATATCTTGGGAGCCAATTTCTATGGTG
Organism: Lachnospiraceae bacterium; assembly: GCA_910574885.1. Classification (GTDB taxonomy): domain Bacteria; phylum Bacillota; class Clostridia; order Lachnospirales; family Lachnospiraceae; genus Sporofaciens. The sequence goes on from CAJTDD010000028.1 coordinate 43,416, forward strand.
CAGTAGAGCAGATCAAGACCAGATTAGGAAAGAATGCTATCTGCATCCAGCTTCCAATCGGAAAAGAAGATGAATTCAAGGGAATCATCGATCTCTTTGAGATGAAGGCTTACATCTATAATGATGATAAGGGAGATGATATCTCAATTGTTGATATTCCGGAGGATATGGCAGATGACGCAGAACTTTACCGTTCAGAACTGGTAGAGAAGATCTGTGAGTTAGATGATGATTTGATGATGGCTTACCTGGAAGGGGAAGAGCCGTCTGTCAGTGAATTAAAGGCAGTTTTAAGAAAAGCAACCTGCGAATGTACGGCAGTTCCGGTATGTTGCGGAACGGCTTACAGAAATAAAGGAGTTCAGAAACTTCTTGACGCGGTCGTTGAGTTCATGCCTTCTCCGCTTGACATCCCGCCGATTCAGGGCGTTGATGGAGACGGAAATGATACGGTGAGACATTCTTCGGATGAAGAGCCGTTTTCAGCGCTTGCATTTAAGATTATGACAGACCCGTTTGTAGGGAAGCTGGCATATTTCAGAGTATATTCTGGTACGATGAACTCCGGTTCTTACGTACTGAACGCAACAAAGGGCAAGAAAGAGCGTGTTGGACGTATCCTTCAGATGCATGCCAACAAGAGAGAGGAACTGAGCAAGGTTTATTCCGGTGACATCGCGGCAGCGATTGGATTCAAGTTTACGACGACGGGTGATACCATCTGTGACGAGCAGCATCCGGTAATCTTAGAGTCCATGGAATTCCCGGAGCCGGTTATCGAGCTTGCAATCGAGCCTAAGACCAAGGCTTCTCAGGGCAAACTTGGCGAGTCTCTTGCCAAACTTGCAGAGGAAGACCCGACATTCCGTGCTCATACTGACCCGGATACAGGCCAGACGATTATTGCCGGAATGGGCGAGCTTCATCTGGAGATTATTGTTGACAGACTTCTCCGTGAGTTCAAGGTAGAGGCGAACGTAGGCGCACCTCAGGTTGCTTACAAGGAAGCATTTACTAAGGCGGTAGACGTAGACAGCAAGTATGCGAAGCAGTCCGGCGGACGCGGACAGTATGGACATTGTAAGGTTAAATTCGAGCCAATGGATATCAACGGTGAGGAGACCTTCAAGTTTGAGTCTACGGTAGTCGGCGGTGCGATTCCTAAGGAATACATTCCTAAGATTGGGGAAGGTATTGAGGAAGCGATGCAGTCCGGTATCCTTGGAGGATTCCCGGTTGTGGGCGTTAAGGCGAATGTATATGACGGTTCTTACCATGAAGTCGATTCAAGTGAAATGGCATTCCATATCGCCGGTTCCCTGGCGTTTAAGGACGCTATGAAGAAGGCTGCTCCGGTATTATGTGAGCCTATCATGAAGGTGGAAGTAACGATGCCGGAAGAGTATATGGGAGACGTTATCGGCGACATTAACTCTCGCCGTGGAAGAATCGAAGGCATGGATGACCTTGGCGGCGGTAAGATTGTCCGCGGATATGTTCCGTTGTCTGAGATGTTCGGATACTCTACAGACCTTCGTTCACGTACTCAGGGACGTGGAAATTACTCCATGTTCTTTGAAAAATACGAGCAGGTACCGAAATCTGTACAGGAAAAGGTATTATCGAACAAAAATGATTAATTAAATAGTAAAAAGGCTTGAAAAACTGCATGATTTGAAATATAATCAATGTTAGCTGAGTAAACGTAAATATTTTTAAACGCACTGTATTTTAAGGAGGATTATTCAAAATGGCAAAGGCTAAATTTGAAAGAACAAAACCACATTGTAATATTGGTACAATCGGTCACGTTGACCACGGCAAGACCACTCTGACAGCAGCTATCACCAAGACTCTTGCAGAGAGAGTTGCAGGTAATGCGGCAGTAGATTTCGAGAACATCGACAAGGCTCCAGAAGAGAGAGAGCGTGGTATCACAATTTCTACAGCACACGTTGAGTATGAGACAGAGAAGCGTCACTATGCTCACGTAGACTGCCCAGGACATGCTGACTATGTTAAGAACATGATTACTGGTGCGGCTCAGATGGACGGCGCTATCCTTGTAGTCGCTGCTACTGACGGTGTTATGGCTCAGACAAGAGAGCACATCCTGCTTTCTCGTCAGGTAGGTGTTCCTTATATCGTTGTATTCATGAACAAGTGTGACATGGTTGACGATGAGGAGCTTCTTGAGCTGGTTGAGATGGAAATCCGCGAGCTGTTAGACGAGTATGAGTTCCCGGGAGATGACACACCGATTATCCAGGGTTCTGCTCTGAAGGCTCTTGAGGATCCGTCAGGCGAGTGGGGAGATAAGGTTATGGAGCTGATGGCAGCAGTTGACAGCTACATTCCAGATCCGCAGCGTGCAACAGATCAGCCGTTCCTGATGCCTGTAGAGGACGTATTCTCTATTACAGGACGTGGAACAGTTGCTACTGGTAGAGTAGAGCGTGGTGTGCTTCATGTTTCTGACGAAGTAGAGATCGTTGGTATCCATGAGGAGACAAGAAAGACGGTTGTTACAGGTGTTGAGATGTTCCGTAAGCTGCTTGACGAGGCTCAGGCTGGTGATAACATCGGCGCTCTTCTGCGTGGTGTTCAGAGAACAGAGATTGAAAGAGGACAGGTTCTTGTTAAACCGGGTTCTGTAACTTGCCACAAGAAGTTTACGGCTCAGGTTTACGTATTGACGAAGGATGAAGGTGGACGTCATACACCATTCTTCAACAACTACAGACCACAGTTCTATTTCAGAACAACAGACGTTACAGGTGTCTGCAATCTGCCGGAGGGCGTAGAGATGTGTATGCCTGGCGATAACGTAGAGATGTCTATCGAGTTGATTCACCCGGTTGCTATGGAGCAGGGACTTAGGTTCGCTATCCGTGAGGGTGGTCGTACAGTAGGTTCTGGAAGGGTTGCTACAATCATTGAGTAATCTTGTAATTAGAGCCAAATAATAAAAATAAGCACCGCAATCCTTTGAAAAATCAAGGGGTTGCGGTTTCTTAATGCCTAAAAATAATAGCGAACAAAAGGAAAAGCCACTTGCCGAAATTTCATTGAAAATGGCTTGTGGCTCTAAAATGGCTCTATTTTTATTCGCTGTCACTCTGATTCTTCTTAAATTGCCGCTCCAAATGTTCATTTCGGAGTTTCATTCTTGTAGCACTGTCTATATTTTCATACACTTTCTTTGTCACTGGCAAGGTGGAGTAATCAGCAATTTTCTGTTTTTTCCATATATCAAACATATCCTTTGGCGTAAAGTAGGATTCAAAACTTTCCCGGCTCTCATTCAATGAAGCAAGGAATTGACACATATCTGCATTATATAAATGTCCTTTTTCGTTCCCATAGAATTTAATGTTTGCATACCAACGGTTATCTTCGGTTTCTATGTCATTGAAAAATTTATCGTTGATTTCCAGTTCATAGCGCAATTCTTTTAATTCGTTCAATTCTAAAAGAAAACTGATAATATCGCCCATAGACGATAAAGAAAATTCATTGTCTGAAATGCCAAAAAGCCAATCCAAAGAAACGTGGTATTGTTTTGCTATGGCATAAAGTACCTCGTTGGACGGAGATACCGTTCCGTTTTCATAACTGGATAGGGTGGATTGCTTTATGCCTAGCTTTTTGCAAAATTCACTTTGGTTCAAACCTAGATTTTTACGGAGTTGTTTTATCCGTTCTGCTATCTGAATTGTATTATCCATGCCGTTACCTCTTTTCTTTTTTGCTTTCTTATAGTATAGCACTTCCAATAAATATTGACAACAATAATAAATATAAAAAATGCAAATAAAAATTATTGACATAAATGATAGAGGGTGCTAGAATATCATTAACACTAATAAATAGTGGAATAAATGATAAGGAGAGATTGCATGAACGGACAGAACTACTTATTGACTGCCGGAGAAGTTGCGGAAACATTGGGTGTTTCCAAAGGACACGCTTACAAACTGATAAGAGAATTAAATGAAGAATTACAGAGCAAAGGCTATCTTGTTGTTGCCGGGAAAGTGCCAAAGGCATTTTGGGAAACAAAGTTTTACGGTTACAATCAGCCGAACCAAACCGCATGAAAGGGGGATAAGGAATGTCTGCTTCAAGAGATGAAAAGACCGGGAAATGGACTGCTCAATGCTATTACGAAAACTGGAAAGGGGAGAAGAAGCACAAAAAGAAACGTGGTTTTGCCACGAAAAAAGAAGCGTTGGAGTGGGAAAGAGAATTTCTGAAAAGTACATCTGCCAATATGGATATGATGTTAGGCGCATTTGTTGATGTGTATTTCCGGGATAAGGCAGGAGAACTAAAGGAGCGCACGATAAAAAATAAGCGTTACATGATAGAAGCCCATGTATTACCTTATTTCGAGAATAAGCAAATGAACGAAATAAGCCCCTCTGATATTATCCAGTGGCAGAACGCTATTAGAGCAAAAGGGTATTCGCAGACTTATTTGCGTATGGTGCAAAATCAGATTACAGCATTGTTTACTCATGCAAGTAACATTTACAATCTCCACAATAACCCATGTAAAAAGGTTAAGAAAATGGGGAAGTCTGACGCTGACAAGCTGAACTTTTGGACGAAAGACGAATACGATTGTTTCATCAGCGGCATTGACCGGGAAAGCAAATATTATGTGATATTTGAAATTCTTTTTTGGACGGGGTGCAGAGAGGGGGAAATGTTGGCTTTAACAAAAGAAGATGTTGATTTTGAGAACAACCAAATCAGCATTACTAAGACTTATTACAGAACGGAACGCAGGGATATTATTACAACGCCGAAAACGGAACAGTCGGTTAGAGTGATTGACATTCCGCAATTTTTAACAAAAGAGATTGAAATGTATGTGAACCGTTGTTATGGTCTGCCGGATAATGAAAGACTGTTCCCGATTGTGGCAGAAGCGGTACAGCACAAGCTAAAACGTGAGTGTGTGAAATCGGGAGTAAAGCCGATTAGGGTACATGATTTACGCCATAGCCATGTAGCATATCTTATCAATCAAGGCGTACAACCTTTGATTATAAAAGAACGGTTAGGGCATAGGGATATTAAAATCACACTGAATACTTACGGGCATTTATATCCTAATCAGCAAAAGAAAGTGGCAGATATGTTAAATGCCGCAAGAAATGAAAATGCCCCTGCCGATTGACAAGGACATTTCACTACAAAGGCAGAGCCTGTTGTATTTATATCTCGCAAATATAGTATAACAAAGGCTCTGCCGAAACTCAATCGAATTATTTCAGTGGAGGACGCAAATGGAAGAAAAAAGAGAGAAAAATTATCGTTTAATCAACATGGAAGATGTAGAAGCAAGAGAAGTAAATTGGTTGTGGTATCCTTACATTCCCTATGGAAAGCTGACGATTGTGCAGGGCGATCCGGGGGAGGGAAAGACCACTTTTATTTTGCACCTTGCGGCACTTCTCACAAAAGGCGAAGCACTTCCCTGTGAGGAAACAGCAGAGGGTAGAGAGCCAGTCAATGTAATTTATCAGAACGCTGAGGACAGTTTGGAAGATACCATAAAGCCCCGATTGTTAGAAGCAGGAGCAGACTGTAACCGGGTGTTGGTAATTGATGAAAGTATTGATTGTTTGAGTATGACAGATGAAAGGCTAGTCCGGGCAATCAAGGAAACCGGGGCAAAAATGGTTGTGTTAGACCCGATACAAGCCTATTTGGGCGCAGATGTGGATATGCACCGGGCAAACGAAATCAGACCAGTGCTGAAGCAGTTGGGAAATATTGCGGAAGAATACGGGTGTGCGATTGTCCTTATCGGTCACATGAATAAGGCAAGCGGAAGTAAATCTACTTACCGGGGATTGGGTTCAATAGATTTTCAAGCTACTGCTCGGAGCGTGTTGGTAGTCGGCAGAATAAAGGACGATAAGACTTTGCGTGTGATAGCGCATGATAAGAGCAGTCTTGCGCCGGAGGGAACTTCAATAGCGTTTCGCATGGATAAGGACAACGGTTTTACTTGGGAGGGTGTTTATGATATTACGGTTGAGGAATTACTTTCCGGCGAAAGCAGAGGGCAGAAAACAAAGGACGCAAAATCATTTCTTGCGGAGATTTTGGCAGAGGGGCAGTTGTCCTGTAATGAGATTACAGAAGCGGCAAGGGAGAGGGGTATTAAGAAGAAAACGCTGTGGAACGCCAAAAAGGAAATGAACATTGATAGCGTGAAAGTAGGCAATCAATGGTACTGGACTTTGTAACAAAGGAAGATAGCAAGATTACCTTTTCTAAAGATAGGGTAATCTTGCCACCTTGATTAGAAGCGTGGCGGCAATAAGGCGGCGAAAAGCCGCACCGTCCGTAAGGACGGAAAGCCCCCGGCAGGGCGCAAAGGCACTTTTGATAAAGCGGAGCGTGTCGAAAGTGCTTTTGCGTTACTTTCGCAGAAAGTAACAAAGGCTATGCGCCGTTTCCGGCGCTCATTACCCGATAGGGAGAAAGGGAAATTGATTGAAGCGGACTATCAGCGTTATGACAGGGAAAGGCTCTGTCAACCACAATAGCAGAAAATTTCACGCAAAGAACACTGACCCGGAGCGGAGCTGTCTGAATGTGGAATACTGCAACGAAAATATCAAAGATGTTTACCACGAATTATTTGATGAAGCACTTGACCGGTACAATGAGAAGCAGACTAGAAGTGACCGCCGGATTGATGATTATTATGAGAAAATCTGTTCCGGCAAGCAGGAGAAGCCATTCCATGAAATTATTTTACAGATAGGCAACAAGGACGATATGGGGGCAAAGACAGAGGACGGACAGCTTGCGGCAAAAATACTTGATGAATATATGCAGGATTTTCAGCGGCGCAATCCCACATTGAGAGTGTTTTCGGCACATCTCCATATGGACGAAGCAACACCACATCTGCATATAGATTTCATACCTTATACGATTGGAAGCAAAAGAGGGCTTGAAACAAGAGTATCATTGAAAAAGGCACTGGCAGAACTCGGCTTCAAAGGCGGCACAAGGAGCGAAACGGAACGTAACCAGTGGGTAGCGGCAGAGAAAGAACAGCTTGCGGAGATTATGCTAAAGCATGATATTGAGTGGGAGAAAAAGGGAACACATGAGAAGCATTTGTCTGTACTCGACTTTGAGAAGCAGGAGCGGCAGAAAGAGGTTGCAGAACTGGAACAGACAATCTCCGGCAGTAAAGAGCAATTATCCTCTATTCTTCATCAGCAGATAGCGGCAGGACAGGAAACGGAGCAGATACGGAAAGAGGGAGAAGCGATCCGGCAGGAAGTATCGGAACTTTTCGCAACAAATCTTCTTTTGAAAGAGCAGACGGAAACACTGACGGAAGATAAGGAAAAGCTGCTGTCTGAAAATGAGAAATTGGAAAAACAGCAGAAAAAGTTACAGCAGGAACTTAACAAGATGGTACAGTCAAAGGAAGTCATGGAGCGCAATATACACGCCTATGATGAAGATGAAAAATGGCAGTTGTCAGAGCCGGGGGCATTGATGAGCGCAAAGGCATACCGGGACAAAAAGGCTTTACCGCTTGTGGAGAAATTAAAAGAGGTGGTAAAAAATCTGACTATCAAATGCGTACAGCTTACAGAGCAAAGCAAGAAATTTGCCGCCAAAGTGGACGAGCAACAAATACAGATTAGTCGCTTGACAGATAAGGTCATGGAGCAGAGCGACACCATAGACCGATTGCAGGAAAAAGCGTCTGATTTGAGGCGTTTGGAGTGTCATTTAGGTAGAGAACAGGTACAGTTGATATTGGAACGGTCAAAGGCATTAGAACAGATAGAAAAGGCAAATAAACGCCCGAAACGTGTGTTTGAAATGAGCCGATAGGAAAGTGAGGATTGATAGGATTATGACGGATATGGAAAAGAAAGTAATGATACGGCTGTGTGCTAAAATCGTAGCAGAAACAGACCTTTATGAAACGGACAAGGAAGTGCAAAATCTGATAGACTGGGTATGCCTTTCGGAGCAGATAAAGGAAAACAATAATACAATCCGCAATCTGACCGGGGAATATAAGAAGATAGAGCCGGACTGCCGGGAGGGAGTGCGGGCGCAGTTGGAGCGCATGAAAGAACTTTGCAAAGAGCGCAATAATCTGTATGAGAAGCAAACCGATTTGAAAGGGCAGAAGTGGAAAATAGAGAAATCGTTAGAACGATAATAAATGTGGGGCGCGGTGGTTGCTGCGCCCTATATTTTTGTGGTAAATGAGGAACGGAAGTGATATAATGAAATGGACAAACTGGAATTTGAAAACCATAAAATTATGAGTGATTATTGCTCTCCATAGGTTATCAATAAAATCCTCCAAAAGCATTGAAAATAAAGGATTTATCGCAATGTGTTCGCCTTATCCCTTTATATGATTTCACACAAGTTTACTCTTTCCCTGACTGCTTATAAGGGCAAAATCAAGGGAAAGAAAATCCCATAACAAGATATAACAGAGTGTGGCAATCGGAGAACTGTGACATATGTGCGAATATATTATAGTGGAGGATTTTTTAATGAACAAGTATATTTATGATGAAAGCAATGGTCTTTGGTATGAACTGCAAAGAGATTATTATATCCCTTGCCTGACCTTACCAGCCGAAAAAGAAAACAAACCTATCGGTTTATGGGGGCAGCGACACAAACGATATTTACAGGAACATAAGAGGGCGTTTTACGCCACGCTACTCACAAGTGGCAAGTTGAATGCTTATCTTGCGGATGTCGATAAACAGGCGGAGAAACGCTTTGAAAGACTTGTAGAACAGATGAAGCAGGCACAGGGTATCACGGAACGCCTAAAGGCGAAAAATGCCTTAGAATGGGTTGGACAGATGAATAACATTCGGGCTTGTGCTATGGAGATTGTGGAGAGGGAAATTATATTCGCATAAGTAGACAAGGCGGCAGGGAGTAAATTCTCTGTCGCTTATTTTTACTATATTTTCGTTACGAAACTTGACAAAAATCTCTCCTCTTATTATAATTAATGTTATATAACAATAATTATAAAATGACAGAGAGGTGAAAAATATGCCACCAAAGGTGAAAATTACAAAAGAGATGATTATAGATGCAGCATTTGAGATAGCACGAAGTGAGGGAGCAGAAAATATCAATGCACGAGCTGTATCAAAAAAATTAGGCTGTTCCACTCAACCTGTTATGTATCATTTTAAAACAATAGAGGAATTGAAAAAAACTGTATATGTTAAGGCAGATGAGTATCATTCCGAATATATAACTAATATTCAGAGTGAAAATCCGATGAAAGATATTGGACTGAATTATATACGCTTTGCTGAAACAGAAAAAAATTTGTTTCGGTTTCTATTTCAAACAAATGAGTTTATAGGAAAAAATATTTCTGAGTTGATAAATTCTGAAGAATTACAGCCTATTATAGCTATACTGAGTAAAGAAGTAGAGGTCAATACAGAACAGGCGAAAACCATTTTCCGTTCATTATTCCTGATTGCACACGGATATGCAAGTATGTTTGCAAATAACGAAATGGCCTATGACGAACAGACGATTATATCTGATTTAGACTTGGTATTTGACGGAACAGTTTATTCATTAAAAGGAGGATTATAATGTATCGTTTATATAAGAAAAATGAATTAAATTTCTCATTGGTTTGGATTGTTTCCTATGTTGTTTTGTTTAGTGTTGCTGACAGCTTTTCTGCTTCGCTTGGCACTGAAAAAATAATTGCTGCACCCGTTGCTATAGTTTTTACATTGCTTCTTTTAGTTTTTGTGAGTAAACACAACTTAAAAGAAAAATACGGTCTGTGTTCTTTTAATGGAAGCCTTAGAAATTTCTTATATTTTACTCCGCTACTTCTAATTATGAGTATTAACCTATGGAATGGCGTTACGATGAAGCTGTCTGTTTTAGAAACTGTGTTATATATTTTAAGTATGCTCTGCGTTGGATTCATTGAAGAAATTATTTTTCGTGGATTTCTGTTCAAAGCATTATACAATGACAATGTAAAGTTGGCGATTGTTATCTCAAGTGTTACTTTTGGAATTGGACATATTGTAAACTTACTGAACGGAAAAGATTTAATACCTACACTCTTACAAGTTTGTTATGCAATCGCAATAGGTTTTCTTTTTACAATTATTTTTTACAAAGGAAAGAGCCTTTTACCGTGTATTATTGCACATAGTTTTGTAAATTCTTCGAGCGTTTTTGCTGTTGAAAATTCTTCAATGAAGATTCATATTATTTCAAGTGCAGTATTATGTATTATTAGCTTAAGTTACGCACTGTGGATATTGAAAAAAACAAAACAATTTGATGAATATGAAAATAATGATAGGCGGTGATGATATTATATGCCAACTATTATTTCAGAATGGATATATTGCCCTGTATGCGGCAATAAAACCCGTACTATGATACGGGAAGATACGGAATTAAAAAACTTTCCTCTCTACTGTCCGAAGTGCAAGAAAGAAACAATCATCAATGTTCAGGATATGAAAATCACGCTTGCAGTCAGTAAATGATTATGTATGCCGCCGCTATGGGTAAAACCATAACGGCGGTTTTTCAATGCCTATCGGCTATCTCTGTCAATGGATTTCTTACGCTGTCTTAGCGGCGGTTTCTGCCTGTTTCGTTCCTGTATCTCTCGCAGATGTTTTAACACGCTCTGCCTTTCGGGCGGTCTGTGCGGTCCTTTAGCGGCGGTTGTCGATTTCCTGCTGACTTGATATTCCCACTCAGCAAGGTCACGGTTGTATTGTTCTACAACGCTTTCCATTTCTCGGAAAGTACGCATAAAAACTTGTACATCGGGATAACCGTCCTCTTTGAGCGTATCGGGAATTTTATCCAACCTGTCGGCAATCTCCGCTTCGGTTTCTTTGATTTTTACCTCTAACGCTTTTCGTTCTTTGTCTTTGAAAAGCCCCTTTGTATCGGCAAGCTGCTGTTTCAACTGCGGTAGAACTTTGTCCTGCAAGTTTTTGATTTCCTTTGCCTTATCCTGTACTTTTATCATTAGGTTTCGCATATGGCGGAACTCTGCCATATCAATATCAAGTGTAGGCTTGGGTGGCATATCTTTTTCCCGAATAAGGTTTTGCAGAAAATCTTTTGCCTTTGCCACAATCCCACGGAACAGATTAGGCAGCCAGCCTTTGCTCTTGATTGACTGGCTTGCTTTTTCGTGTATCTCGGTCTGCTTGACTTCTAAAATCTTTGCTTCGGAAATACCCGATAACAACGCCATATCCGCTGTCCTGTTCCATTCCTGCCTTGCGGCGTTATCCGCTTCAATCTCGGCGGCTTTGGGATTGTTCTTGCCGATTTTTTTGGTGGGAAGATACACGCTGTTCTTATCAAAGACCTTTAACTGCTGTTCGGGATCGGAGATATGCCGATTGATAAGGCCGGTGTAAATCTCTTTTACCTCCCGAAGAAAAGGCTCGCTTTTGAATTTATCATCTTTCACGGTAAAGAGGTGGCTTTCGTAAACCTCGCCTTTTTTTATGACGGTGCAGCCTTTTCGTATCTGCCCGTCCTCCCCTGTGATTTCTTTCTTGGTGCGTACCCTTTTTCCCGTTTCATCATAGAACACGCTGCGTGTGGCTATCTTGATGTCAGGTTCAGGAAGCAGTTTTCTTTCGCTGAAGATGAGGTGGATATGATAATTCGTCTTGCGTTTGTTGTGGTGGAGGGCTGACACGCACTCCACACCATACCGCCTGCGGAACTCCTCCGTAAAATCTTCAAGGACTTCCTGTGGCTCGTATCTTGTATAAATTTCGGGCAGGGCGATAATCAATTCCCTTGCTTCGATACATTTGCCCTCTGTGCCGCTCCGCTTAAATTCCTGTTGGCTTTCCCTTGCAAGGTTCTTCCAAAATTCATTGTCGGCGGTGCGGTAGGTGGCATAGAGATTTTCCTGCCTTGCATGGCTTGTGATATAGGATATTCTTCCCTTGACATTTGGTAGTTTTGACATTTGTATAAATGAATGTCTTGCCATATACTCCTTCCTCCCGTGACGGGCATACTCTTTTTGCAACCGATAAATCGGTTGCCGCTGTTTCGGCGGCGTAAGAAGACGGACAGCGAAGAAAACAGAGGGCTGTTTTCTTCTGTATCATAGCGGCGGTGCTTTGCCCGAAGCTGTGATACAGTGCCCCCTGCAAGGGCGAAATACTCAGAGTACAAATCGAAGATTTGTGCGAGGGGTGTATTTCGCTCTCAAACGCCGAGGGCTTGGAGAATGCTTATTCTACTTTGCGGACATCGTTTTCATTGAGCAGGTTTCTTCCCTGATTGACGCTCATAAATCGCTCTAAAGTATCCCTGCGGATAATCGCTTTTCTGCCGACCTTGAGGACAGGCAACTTGCCCCAGTCTACCAACTTACGCATTGTATTTCTTCCGATACCCGTACATTCTGCTGCTTCTTCTATGGTTAAACCCATTTTGATGTTGCTCATTTTATTAACCTCCTTTCAAAATACGCATTTTGCAACTATGTATCTGTAATTGTACTTATTTTGCTATCTCTTGTCAACTCGTTTTGCAACTTATTAAGAAATATTTTTGCCTATTATTAAATTTATAGTTGCAAAATAGATTTTACTATGCTATACTATCAGCAATAGGAGGTGAAAACCTTGAAAAAAGAAATTACATTCACCGCAAAACAGGTCGGTGAACGAGTAAAAGAACGCCGAACAGAATTAAACTTAACAATGCCCGAACTTGGTAAGCGTGTCGGAGTAAACAAGTCTACCATTCAAAGATATGAAGCGGACGGAGTAGACCCGAAACGCACAATGATTATCAACGGGCTGGCAGAAGCACTCCTGACCACTCCCGAATGGCTGACAGGACTTTCCGAAGATAAGGAATATGACAGCCGCACTTTATGTGCAAGGGATATGGAGGAACATATCAAAAAATATCTTGATACGGTTTCTTCCGTGGTAAAGGGAGAACCGCACCAACAACTGCTCACGACATTCCTCGGAAAGATGATTGACCTCTATACGGTTATGACTTATCACTTTGCAGACGCTATGGCTGAGGTTGACCGTGTAGCCGAGGACGAAGGCTTAAAGCAGTCCTTACGCCGCTATGCGATTGAGTCAGGGGCGATTATGGAAAGGGTTTACCGTAAAGAAATGGAACTTCCTATCGAGGATATGAAACAGTTTTTAGACGGGATTTTACATATCTACGATGAGGGACGCACCGCTGTAAAGATGGGCGACCTGTTCGGGATAGCGACAGCAGCCGAAGAAAGGGTTGCTGAAAAAGAAAAATTCCGTGGCTCTTTGACAAGTGAAAACGATGACTGACACTCATCGGCATAAGTAACCTTATTACTTTACGCACACCATATGTCACAGTCCCGATTGCCACGGATAGAAAGGGGAAATTTATCTATGGCAAAAGGTTCTGTAAGAAAAAAAGGTAAAAAGTGGTACGCACGCTTCTATATCGAAGATGAAAGCGGCAGAAAAGTACAGAAAGAGTTTGTGGGAACAGAAAGCAAGTCTGAAACAGAAGCCCTGCTCAGAAAAGCAATCGCTGACTATGAGGAAAAGAAATTCGTTGCGAAGTCTGAAAACATCACAGTTGGTATGCTGCTCGATCTGTGGGTGGAGGAAGAACTGAAACCCGGCAATCTCAGCAATGGTACGGTAATGTCCTATCAGGGAACGGTCAACCGTATCAAACAGTACCCGATAGGAAACCGAAAGCTGAAAACCGTAACCGCCGACCATTTACAGGCGTATATAGACTTTCTCAGCTTTGGCGGTACAAATCCTGACGGCACAACCGCAAAGGCACTCAGCAAAGGGTATCTCCGATTGTTTTCGGCTGTTTTACAAGGGGCGTTCCGTTTTGCGGTATTCCCAAAAAGGCTGATAACCTTTAACCCGATGCAGTATGTGGTATGGCGGGGAAAGAAAGAAGAATACGAACTGTTCTCGGACGAGGACGGAGAAACTGCTTCCACACCAACGCTCAGCTACGAACAGTATCAGAGGTTAGAGGACTTCCTGAAAAAGAAAAACAATCCTGCACTTCTTCCTATACAGATAGCCTATTATACAGGCTTGCGTATTGGAGAGGTCTGCGGTCTGACTTGGCAGGACATCAACCTTGAAGAACAATATTTGACAGTACGCCGCAGCATGCGTTACAACGGGGCAAGGCACAAAACAGAAATAGGGGCAACAAAGCGTAAAAAAATCCGCACCGTGGACTTTTGCGATACGCTTGCCGCAATCCTGAAAGCTGCAAAAGCAAAACAGCACAAAAACCGTTTCCGATACGGGGAACTGTACAGCCTTAATTACTATTTGGAGGTTAAAGAAAAAGACCGCACCTATTATGAGGTTTACAGTCTGCCGAGGTCGGAGGAAGTCCCAGAGGGGTACAAGGAATTATCCTTTGTCTGCCTTAGACCTGACGGGGCATTTGAAGCACCGAGTACGGTGGGGATTATGTGTAGGACAGCAAGAAAAAAGGTGGAGGGATTGGAGGATTTCCACTTCCATATGCTCAGGCACACCTATACAAGCAATCTGCTTTCAAACGGTGCAGCACCTAAAGATGTGCAGGAACTTCTCGGACACGCTGATGTCAGTACCACAATGAACATTTACGCTCACGCTACAAGGGAAGCGAAGCGTACTTCCGCAAGACTGCTGGATAAGGTAATCGGCGAAGAATAAAAAATTTCCCTTGTTTCGGCTCATAAGGGCAAAAACAAGGGAAAATACATAAGGTTTGAACATTTAATAGGCGATATGCCTTGAAAATAGAGGGTTTATAGAGGATTGAATAGATAAATCGGAATTTATGGAGGGAAAAAGAGTGGAACAATTAGCAATCAAAAAAGCTCGGTTAGATCAGACTGACGAGATTAATGAAGTCGTAAGTGAAACGATAAAAGAAATATATTCAAAATACTATTCGGATGAAGTGGTGGATTTCTTTTTGGAATTACATAATCACGATAATATCCATAAGGACATTTTGGAAGGTAATACCTATGTGATTGCTTGTGGAGCTGCCACTCTTGGAACAGGCACAATCAATCAAAACGCTATTTTAAGGGTATATGTAACTCCGAATCATCAACATGAGGGAATTGGAACCAAGCTTATGGATTGTTTGGAAAAAGAAATAATAAAGAATTATTCGTATGTAAATATAGATGCATCGTTGCCAGCTGTTGAATTTTATCGCAAACGGGGATACGAGTTATTAAGACAAGCGGAGCATTCCGTTGCAAATGGAAAATTATTGTCATATTCTATTATGCGGAAAAGAGAATTTGATATAGACCCGGCTTTTTATAATGCCCCATCTGTTCTTGTCCGAAAAGAGATTGAATTGCAGGGACTTGATTTTGATGAATATCAGACAAAGGTGCCCCAAAGAGTTTATTTGCTGGCGGATAGCCTGTTTGATACAATGCTTGCAAAGAACATTGCTACGCTTACCTTTGATGTCGGTGGAGGCATATATGTAATAAATCATAACAGCAATTTAGGTTTTGCAAAGGGCGAGATGTGTTCACCGGGACTGGCAACCCAGGCAGAGGATTTATATGCAGCAGGAGTGAAAGAACTGATTCATGTAGGATTTGCCGGCGGGAATAAGATTGGAGACTATGTCCTTACCGATGGGGCTTATAACGATACCTCTATTACCAGGTTATATGGATTTAAGGGGGAACGAATCGATTCAACAAAGGATTTGACAGACTCTTTTTGTATGGAGCTGGAGAAAAAGGGAATATCCTGTATTCGTGGCTATCATTGGACAACGGATGGCGGATATGTTCAGCCTGAATGGAGAGAACGGTATTATTTTAACGATCTGGGTGCGAAATGCGTTGAGATGGAAGGAGCAGGACTATTTACAATCGCGAATTTCCGTTCCCGCAAGGCAACAGCGATCTACGTTGTATCTGACAGTGGTTCAAATGATGAATGGGAGCTTGGCTGGGGTGAAAGCACTCTTGAACATAGTATCCAGAAATTGATTGATGCACTGGCGGAAAGTTGATTTTGTTAAGAAACGATAAGTCTGGTGAAAACGAAAATTCCGGTTTGTTGATTAGAGTGGTGGAGGACAACGAATTGATATTTTCCTTGTTAATGTTATTTATACATGGTGCTAGCACCATGTAATAAGGATGGATAAGGAGAAAATCGGTATTTTGCTGCTGGCTCTATTTTGGCTCTAAAATTTTTCAGAACAGTAAAAATATAGTGTCAAATCAGATAATATGATGAATAATAAGTAGCAAAAACAAGGAAAAACATTCAGATTTCATTTCCGAGAGCTCGTGAGGGTGGTAGGACTGTTGGTTCTGGTCGTGTTGCTACGATTGTTGAGTAATCAGTAAAAAGCTAGATTTTATAGGGCTTTCCGAGAAATCGGGAGGCCCTTTTTGAAACTTTGCAACAGTGAAAATGTGTAAAATGGTGCCAAAACGGTGCCAAGAAAATTTAAAAATTTGTAAACTTAGAAAAAAGTATTGAAGAAATCCAAAAATTTGATATAATTTATATACTAAATCATAGAAGGAAGGAATAGAAAATGAAAAGCCCAAATGTAAATATTTACAAGGTTCAGATGGCTTATTTTTTTAAGGAAAAAAGTGAAATTAGAGCATTTGGACTTATTAGTAGCTTGTATAATCAGCTGAAAGATGTTTTTAAAACAGAACCGCAATCGATACCTATTCCTGACGATGCACCTGCAGATGTTCCTCGTTGCGTTTGGAATGATATTAATACATCATTGACGTTTAATAAATTAAGATTAGATTTTTCTTTTAATATTCCTTCAAAATATAATTGGGAACAATTATTGCATGAGTTTAATGATAAAATTACTAAGGCATTCGATGGATGTGAGGTTATTATTGATAGGGTTGGATTGGTTTCAGAATTAATGTCCATTGATAATTTGCACAATATATTGAATGAGTTCGTCAATATAGAGAAATTTAATGGTTCTAGTGAAGCTAATATATCATGGTTGGAGAATATTGATTCATATAATGTGTGGACGTATATCATTATTAATGAATTAAAGAATGAGAATAAGATAATATTTGATATAAATAGTTTACCTGATTGTAAATTAAGTGAGCAAGGTGTATTGGCTAAAGATGCAATGAATAAATGTGCTGAAAAGTTGAAGGGAAAGATGCTGAATGTATTATAAATCAAATAATGCAGTGTTGAGTCAGCCATATGTATGGGAGATAGATGCATATAAGGTAAAGAGTATTGTTACATATGCAATGAATGGTCTTTTTGAAAGACTAGAAAATGCATTTGAGCTAACATCAGGAATGAAGAATGGTGCTATTGGATATAATAGTAAAAAATATGAGGAATTAGAAAAGATATATTCGATGGCATATACTAGAATTAATTCATTAGAAAAAAACTATGTAGAGGCTAGTGCAGCGCTGTGTGAAATTGAAAAATTGAAGGATAATTGGAATGGTAATGGTGCAAATTCCTTTTCTACAAAATTGATTGAAAAGTGTAGAGAGATTGTTATGCAGTTGGCTGCTGAGCCATTTGTTTGTCCTACTGCTTGTGGCTCAATCCAGTTTGAATATGAAAAGGACAATGGAGACTATTTGGAATTTGAAATTTATGAAGATAGGATTGAAGTTTTCTTAGATACTCTGTCTGATGGAGAGGAAGAATTTAATTTACAAGGTATTTCGGCAACTGATAAAATGAAACAAATGGTGGTAGATTTTTATGGTTGAAAGAGATTGGACAGCAATTTTCCGCAGAGTAAAAAGTAAGCCGATTTTTATGAAAGATGGTAGACCATCATCAGCTCTATTTAAAGATAGTAAAGGAGTATCAGTTGATAGAGATGCTGGCAGAAATATTAATGATATAATATCTGATGAAGAACGTCTGCATTCTTTGTATACAAACGGGTTATCTGATGAAGAGATGAGAGAGCGTGGAGAGGAGTTGAAAGCAGTTATTCAATTAACTGATTCACAGTGTGATTTGGTTAAAGTTTGTATTATACCGGATCCCATAGATGGGGAAAATGAGTATCATGCGTTGCTTCAAAAATCAGAAACGGAAATTCAATTATCAAAAAGTCAAGCTAAGACATTGGCAAAGTTAGCGGTAGTAGTAAAAAATTATGTATGATATCTCTATTGATAGAGATATCATTAGAGGACCGTAGGAAAAAATATAATACATTTAAACAACTCCAGTGAAAATAAGTGTTCACTGGAGCCTTTTTTTACCACCCTTTAATCTGCTTTACCTGTTCTGCTCGTTCTTTATCTTTGTGATACTGTAATTTGAACTGTATCGTTTCCACTACTTCCTTTCTTGCTTCATCGTCTAGCTGATAAAATGAAGTCAACAGGTTATCCACATCGGGCATACTATTTTTTCCAAACAGATACATAAGCGGATATAGTGAATTTTTTAAATATACCTTTACCCGGTTTCCGTCAAGAGCCCCATTCAGTCCATCGGGGAGCGTGGGATATATTTCTTCTTCAGTAATAGTGCCGGAGAACGGACTGGCGGCGCATATCTCATTCACATCAATTTCTAATTCATTTGCCAACCGTAAAGCAAAGTCAAATCGGATATTGGAATCCTTTTGGATAATAGAATATAGTGTTGTAGCACTAATTCCCGTAGCCTTTGCAATCTGACGGACATTTGTATTCTTACTATCAAGTATTTCTTTCAGCTTCTTTCCATCACCCATAGTGACCTCCTATTTTCATATGTTGAATAATTACGAAAAGCATAAATCTTATTTATTATCATACCACATATACGAAAAACATAAAAGAGAAAAATAGAAAAAATGTAAATACGAAGTTCGTAAAATAATTTTACGAAGTGTTGACATTATATGTATAAGGTGATAATATGAATATACGAAATTCGTACATATATGAAATACAAATATTGTAATGAATTTCTAAAAGGGGAAAGGAGGACAAACGTGTGGCAAACTACCGTTATATGATGAGTGCGGAAGATATAGCCAAAGAGTTAAATTGTTCAAAATCTCATGCCTACAAGATTGTAAAAGAACTGAACAGGGAACTTGCAGGACAGGGGTATATTACAATGGCAAGACGTATTCCGAGGGCATTTTGGGCAAAGAAAATGTACGGTTATGAGTTATCAATAAGCTAAAGAGAGGAGCGTGACAGTATAGCTTATAAGGAGAAAGACACGAAAAAGTGGTCGGCGCAATGGTTTGAAACAACGGCAAAGGGAGAGAAGAAAAAGCGAAGAAAGAGGGGATTTGAAACAAAAAGAGAAGCGTTAGAGTATGAGCGGCAAAAGAAATTGAGCAGTAGTCGAAGCATGGATATGAAGTTAAGTGAATTTGTGGAGGTCTATTTTGAGGATAAGCAGAATGAATTAAAAGACCGCACCATGAAGAATAAACGGTATATGATGGAGCAACACATTATTCCGTACTTTGGCGAACAGATGTTAAGTGAGATTACCGCTTCACAAATTATACAGTGGCAGAACGAAATGCAGACAAAGGGATTTTCGGAAAGCTATTTGAGAATGATACAAAATCAGTTGACTTGTATATTTACTCATGCGTCACGCATTTATGATTTGCACACAAATCCATGTAAGAAAGTGAAGCGCATGGGAAATTCCGATTCAAGAAGTTTGGACTTTTGGACAACAGAGGAATATCAGAGATTTATTCAGACGATAGAGCCGGGAACACGATACTATTTAATCTTTGAAATCCTCTTTTGGACGGGCTGTAGGATTGGCGAATTATTAGCTTTGACAAAAGGCGATATAAGTATTGAAAATAACCAAATCAGCATTACCAAAAATTATTATCGCACTGGTAGGCAGGACGTTATTACAGAACCGAAAACAAAGCAGTCGGTAAGAACCGTTGAAATCCCGGAGTTTTTGAAAAAGGAGATTAAAGACTTTGTTGACGGTCATTATGGTATGCCGGACGATGAAAGACTTTTCCCAATCGTGCAGGAAGCGGTACAGCATAAGATGAAACGCCAAATAGCAAAAGCCGGAGTGAAGAATATCCGGGTACATGACCTTAGACATTCTCATGTGGCGTACTTAATCAATAAGGGTATAGAACCGCTGTTGATAAAAGAGAGGGTAGGACACAAGGATATTCGCATTACATTGAATACCTACGGACATTTATATCCTAATCAGCAACGGAGAGTGGCAGACTTACTTGACAACGAAAAAGGAAATAGCCCCGACAGCGGCAACTGTTAGTTCAAGGCGATCCGGGCGATGGAGATTGTGTTAATATAAGACTAAGTTAGCAGAGACCTTATAAATAAAGGGTTTGCGCCGATTTAGTCTTATTTCATTGTACCGTAAAATACTCAAAATTTATAGCCTGGGAATAGATTTTGTGTAGAATAGGACAGTCGCAGACATCTGGCGATAGGGTTCTGGCCGCTTAGTCCAATTTAACTACTACTTTATCTTTTCATGCAGATAGTCTTTTCTGCAAGGTCAAATCAGACTAACAGTATACTGTAAATATTAATATTGAGGACTAAGTTTGTTGGATTCTGCTGACTGGCTTAGTCCTTTTTGTTTTGAAAACTCTCTTTTGTACAAACAGAGAGAGCAAGGCACAGAAAGGCAGGTAAACGTTATGAATAATAGCAGGTACAGGACGGGAAATGCGATTGTAGATGAAAATGCGAAACTGAATATTTCCGGAAATGTAATTCCTCAGATATGGTATCGAACAATAGTAAGGGATAGCGGAAAGCCTAATCTTACGGCAATCATTATTTTGGCAGACATCGTGTATTGGTATAAACCTACGGAACTTAGGGACGAAAATACTGGTCAGGTGGTTGCCGTAAAGAAAAAGTTTAAAGCCGACCTGCTGCAAAGGAGTTATCAACAGCTCAGCGAACAGTTTGGGATTTCAAAGAAAGAGGCTACAAATGCGATTATATTTTTAGAGAAACTTGGCGTGGTAAAGAGGATATTCCGCACTGTCAATATAAACGGCCTGGTGGTCAATAACGTGCTGTATCTTGAATTGAATGTAGAAATATTGAAATGGCTTACATATCCGCAGGATTACAGTA
Organism: Lachnospiraceae bacterium; assembly: GCA_910574885.1. GTDB lineage: Bacteria > Bacillota > Clostridia > Lachnospirales > Lachnospiraceae > Sporofaciens. The sequence goes on from CAJTDD010000028.1 coordinate 64,633, forward strand.
ATTTCCAGACTCTTGAATCGGAGGGCAAAGAAGTTGTCGCAGAGGGGGCAGAGTTACCGGAAAATGCAGAGGGACAGGCAGGTACAAATAAAAAGAAAGCTATATCTTTTCAAAGGGAGAGGGTGTCACCTTTCAAAGAGATACCTGCCGCTTTTAGCCAAAGAGATATCTCCATTTCAGAAAACAGAGTTTCCTCTTCCGGGAAAGAAACAAATACAGAGACTACTCAGAAGATTACAACAGAGACTATACGTGGGAATACAACAAAGATTAACACAGAGGATGATATCCATCCAATCCAATCGTATCAGACCGTTAAAGAGCAGTTTAAAACTCAGATAGATTATGAAGCGATATGGACAGACAGACCGTATGACAGAACTCTTTTAAATGAGATTGTCTCGATTGCCGTTGATATTCTGACATCTACAGCGAAAACAATCCGCATTAACCGTGAAGATAAGCCGACTGAGGTGGTACAAGAGATTTATAAAAAGATTGGGAAAAATGCCATAGATTTTGTTATAGATTCTATAAATAATTGTGGCAGTAAGGCAATCAACATACGGGCAGTACTCATAACAGCCCTTTACAACGCAGCTATGACTACGGCAAGTTATATTACAAATTTATACGCATATCATTCAGCAAATTAAATTGCTTTCTGCAATCCCCTGGGTGTAAGGAGGTGATAATAAAGTAATAAAGCTAAGGGAACTTCGGATGTCGCAAGGATTTACCCAGTTGGAACTCTCGCAGAAACTAGAGATAAGTCTGAGGACATACCAAAGAATCGAGTACGGAGAACAGAAACCAAACGTACATGTAGTGATTAAACTGCAAAAATTATTTCAGAGAAGCATAGACGAGTGTCGGACGTCAAATTGATGGAAACGCAAACAGCGAATTATTTTTCCGACATTTATCCTATTGACTGCGCAGTGCTGTCTGCAAATGCACAATCCTGTCAAAAATGCTGCACGTTGTTGTCGGTATTGTTTTGCGCCTGAAATGCAAAAGGCCATGGATC
>CAJTDD010000029.1 GCA_910574885.1 Lachnospiraceae bacterium
ATCTACTGGCATTTTGTACAAAAAGCAGATAAAATCCCCAAAACGCATACATTCTGGGGATTGAAATCCGTATCTGATATTTCATCTGCCTATCTCTTGCATAGTTTCAAACCCTTATTTTCCGGCATTTTCAAGGCATTTGTTTATTACCTGTTTATTACCGGAAAAGTCTCATATGCTCCGCTATTGTTTTATTATACATCGGAATCATGATTTTTGTAATACTTTTTCCGGATTTTACAACTGTTCAAACTGGACGTGTTCAGACTGCCCGGAGAGATAGAGGTCGTCAATCGTCCTCACCATCTTCTTTCCGCCTACCGTGTGAATCTCTTTCACATAATAGGACTGCCCCCGTACCGCACGACCGCAAATATTATCATTGCCCCATGCCGGAAACCTCCGGAGATTCAACGCCCCATCACACACAACGGTTACTTTCATTGTACCCTGCGGAATGATAACGCTGTCCTGCTGCCCTCCGTCATCTTTCCCGGTCTCTGCCCCCGTATCTGCCCCATGCTCGCCGTTTTCCGGTTCAGACGGTTCATTCTCCGTCTCGTCCTCTTTTCCGCCGTTCTCGGCGTTCCCTGCGTCCTCTCCGGCGGATTCCTGTGCTTTCGTTTCTGCTGCCATCGCTGCACATGCCTCCATGCCCGCCGTGATTCCGTCCTCTGCCTCCTCCGACCTCGTATTTGCCTCATTTCCGGCGTTTTCCGGTTCAGACGGTTCATTCTCCGCCTCGTCCTCTTTTCCGCCGTTCTCGCCCGCCTCCGGCACGTTCCCGGTCATTTCCGCCACGGTTGCAGCGTCCACCGTTCCTGCAGGACTCCTGTTCTCGTCATAAGCGTTCACGCTGCCGTCCGGATTCGTATTCAATGCCCCCTCCGGAACATTGTCAGTCAATCCACCGACGACCACTCCGTTTTCATCCCATACGGAGAGAGCCTCGTCTTTCGCTGCTGCTGCCAGTGCATTTTTTAATGTCTTGTATTCTTTACACTCCTCTTTCTTGAACTCCGTTCCTTTGCCTAAATAGTATAACATGATTCGTCCTCCTTACTTTTTCAGATATTTACTTGATGCAAACCCGGTGACGTCCTTATAGACCACATAGAGCCATTTCACACCGGAAACACTTGTATAATATCCGTAACACTGCACCTTTGCCCCGTTCGGCATTTCTGCAAGAATCGTCTTGCCTGTACCTGCCCCGGCTCTCAAGTTCAATGCGGATGCTGTGACCGTATATGTACCCGCAAGATTTTTGTCTTTGCTCTGTGCTGCATCAATCTTGACTTTCGGTGCAGCCGTTCCGAATGATGCCCCGGACGCTCCGGATGATGCCGTTCCCCCGGATGCCTTTGAACCCGCCGTCAGATTCGTCGCCGTGTGGCAGGAATCATTGAGGAGAACATCGCCCTCAAGCAAATACGCATCCGATGTCAGATATTTACTATCTGTCAGCACTTCAAATCCCGCTGCCTTTAAAGCTGCCCGCAGATTGCCCGTGTAACAATAGATACTCACATCTTTCAGCTTTTGGATTCCCAACCGATAACCCGCACCTTTGACAATCGCAGCCACGCCCGAACTGCAATCCGCCTCACACTTGACCGTGATTTTCGCCGGGTCGTAATTGGATGCTTTCAAATGCTCCCAAAACGTGTACCTATGTGACTGGTCATAACCGACCATATTATTATTTGCTGCTGCCTTTGCCATCTGTGCAATCATGCTCCGAACCTTTTTGTCCGGATGCCGGAGGACGCATTTCCACGGTCTGTTATACCATTTGATGACCGCCCATTCTGTACCCGTCTGGTCTCCTGCTGCCCCGCCGGAATATTTACCTCTTTCATCATGTCCGCAATTTGAAATCATTGAATTTCCTCCTTTTCTTCATCGTCAAAATCATCTGCCATATGCCCCATAATTTGAGGGAATCTCTCTGCCACCCCGTAATATATCCATACCGCAAGGATAATCAGAGGAATCACGCACCACATGAGCGCACACGGAATCGCAATAAACACGGATATAACCGCCGTCATCCTCCCGTTTGCCTCGTCCTCATACCTGCACAACTCCCGTTCCTTATCCTCCAGTCTGCAAATCCACCAAAAGAAAAACAGAACTCCCACAAATACAACCGCTGCCCCGATTGTATAAATCAGAGCCAACGTCCGCCAGTTTGCGAAAATGAAATCCGAAATCCTACTCACCGGATTCACCCGCCTCACCGCTCACAAGTTCCTGCATCGCCGTATTGCTCTCAAGCATCGTTTTCATTTTGTCGAGAGCCTCGTCAACCATCATCGAAAACATTTCAAATGTGATGACCCTCGCAAGCCATGTGAACCGTGTCACAAACATGTCGTATACATACCGCAGCTTGATTTGACCCGTTCCACCTCCTAACTTTTTTTCCGCCATCGTGACCGCATAAAGCAGCCACTCCCGGACTTTGTTCAACTGTTTATCCGACGGCATTTTGAGGAACACATAAACCGTATAGCCTCCCCCTGCTGCCACCGCTGCCAATGCCACAAGCACAAACCAGTTTTCCGTGATGAAATTCATCCCTGCACCTCCTCATGATGCCCCGGTTCGTCCTCATGCCGTGTTTCTTTATCTGTACCGCTTGACTTTCTTTTCGTGACCGTTTTCACGGACTTAATCAGAGCCATCGCCCCGCCCTCTACCGATAGGAAACGGAATACATTCTCAATCAATGTCGATGGTTCTGAACCTACTCGCACAAACACAATTATCATCGTGACTGTAAAGATAAAAGCTGCAAGAATCATACAGATAACAACACGGTTCATGAACCGACCGGAGACCTTGTTTTTCTGTTTCGCTGCCCGCTCCTCAATCCGGTACATTTTTCTCTGATGCCGGATGCGTCTGCGTCGCTCCTTTTTTGATATAGGTCTCATTATTTTGTTACCTCCATTCGTGGAGTTGATTCTTGCCTGTTTCCCGCCCTCCTGTTATTGGTCGGTTTTCCCGTCCAGTCTCTTGTGATAACTTTTCAATGACTGCTCCACCGCAACCACTCTCTCCCGGAGGTTCTGCACCTCAATGTTGGTCTCCCGGTAATCACGTTTGATGTCCTTGACATCATCGGCGATATTTTCGAGTTTTGTCATCAAAAGTGTGTGTGTTCCTGCCTTTTCCTCTGCCTCGCTCTCTGTGTCCTTGCGGTCATTCCTCATTTTTGAGGACACCGCAGAGAACACACCGAACCCGACGGAGATAATTGACAGCAACAGTGCAATCTCAATCGTCAACGGCGGTCTCCTTTCCGAACGTCGCCTCGATGTCGTCGGTGTCGCAATATCTCCGTGAATGGTATTCGATGACATCAAGTTCCCTCTCCGCCTCGCCTACCTGCTGCCGGAGGTCAGCTTTCACCGCCTCCTCGATTTTCGACTGTTCTATGATGATTTGTTGTTTGTTCACGATGTCTGACAGAACATTTGTCACCTCACACATCCGTGAAATTATCTCAAGCGCACTCATTCCCCGCTCCCCTCCGGGCGACAAATTCCTCCCCGGTGATGTGCTGAAACTCGTCCGCTGAAATACTGCCCTTTGCGACACGCTCCGCAACCTGCTCCCGTGTCAGCTTTCCCTTTTCATGCAGCCTTTTCAGGCTTTCAACCAATGTCCGCATTAAATCAATCCCTCCTCAATCAACTGCTCCGTGTACTCGTCAATCACCGCATCCCTTTGGAACTGTGTCACGGATGCCACGATTCCGGATGCGTTCTCTGATACAACCTGCTGCATGAGAACCATGCTCTCATACTCCTGTACGGTCAATTCCCGCTCCTCATACTGCCACACACTGACCGTCTCCCCGGAATCCTCCGCCTCTTTCTGCTCCACCTGCCGGATGTCCTTTCGCAGATATACCGTTGTCGGCGATGATTCCCTGTCCACCTCCGCCGGACGCTCCGGCTGTGTTCCCGTTACCGTTTTCCAGTCTTTCACGCTCATTCTCCTTTCGCTGATGTTTTGATACAACTTTCTTGAGTTTCTTCACATTGACGTTCGGTTTTATGTACTTCAAATAATAATCATAGGTGTCCGTGTGGTCGAACCATCCCATGTATGACAACATCACCGCTGCATCGTACCATGTGATTTTATCCTTTGCCTTTATCCGGAACGCTTTTGCCCTTGCCCTCTGAATTGTGGACTTCCGCATCGTGATTCTGTCACGGTGAAACTGAAATCCCATGAAATCCAGCATCCGCCCGCACACCGTTCCGTCTTTTGCCACATACTCAAACCGAAACACCTGCCAGTCAGCTTTCAACTCAAGTTTCAATTCTTTCTGCAAATACGCCTCGATTGCCTTTTGTGCTGCATGTAGTTTTTTCTTGCTTTTTCCTAGAATCACCATGTCATCCATATAGCGCATGTAATGAACCGCACCTAATTCCTGTTTGATGTAATGGTCTAATTTCTTGAGATAGAAATTCCCGAACCATTGTGATGTGAAATACCCCAACGGAACGCCTTTTCTCCTCTCCCGAATCACCCGCATTGCACTTTCAAGCCTCTCTCTCCATACACCCGCACCCCGCAGGATTTCACATGCCCCTGCGTCATTGTCAAATGCGATGCATGAGACCAACTCTCTGACCTCGGAGACGCTCATTTCCGTCGCAACATCTTCCAGTATCTTGACGGTCTCCGCTATCCGGTCAAATTCTATGAGGACGCATAACAGACGGTAAAACCGACGGTCTCTGATCACTTCCCGGAGTTTCCCTTTCAGAATCGTCCGGTCTATGGATTCAAAGAAATGGTGAATGTCCATCTTGAGAACATACATCTTTTTCCCTCCGTATGATTCAATCCACTTTTTCATGAACTTCTTTCCATAGTGAACGCCCCGCCCCGGTATGCTCCCGCAGGAAAACTCATACAACCCATTCATCACAATCGGTCTGAACTGACCTATTGCAAGATGATGAACAACCTGCTCATACTTGTAATGTGGTTTCAATATCCTCCGTGTTTTATGGCAATTATTTTCATTTATGACGCATTTCTCATGATAGTCCGGGATGAACATTTCATCTTGCATTATTCCTTTGAGAATCCCGACCTCTGCGTCAATGTTTTCTAATATCTTCTTGACATCCCTCCGCTTTGATTTCTTCTTTGCTGCATCCTTGAAACACTCCCGGATGTAATCGTCTTGTAATATTGGTTCGTATAGGTTGTTATAACTTCTCATGTCGATTTTCTTATCTCCTATCGGTTTTTGTGCCTTTGCCTACTCAACCGACCCTATACCGGAATGATTTTCGCCGTGTGGCGTGGAATATAGGCTGCATTTGATTAAACGCTCCGACATAAGACAAGAAATTGGACGCACCGATGTTCCAGTTCGCATTGCCCGCACCATTGTTCAAGTTCAAGTAATCCGCCCCAACATGCAGACCGTTGTTACAGTTACCGCCGACAAGGGCAGGGAGAGCCGAAACACCCCCGACACCGCATCCTATATCCCATATATTAAATTTTATAAAAAACCGTCCGCCTGTCGGCGGAGAATTGCGGAGGCGTTCCCCCTCCGTTCCTCCCCCTTGCTGCTACGCAGCGATAGGCTGTTCTAAGAAAACGGACGCACCGACGCTCCAGTTCGCAGCGCCCGCACCATCGCCCAAGCCCAAGCAATCCGCCCCAACACGCAGACCGCTGTTACAGCTACCGCCGACAAGGGCGACGCACACCGCAGCGTTATTGAACCACAATCCATCACACTGGTATGTTGTACTGCTGCCACTTGCGACGTATGGAATCCGCCCATACCTGCAGGACTTTGATTTGCTGATATATCCTCCGGACGTTCCGGACGGTGTCAACCCGGTATCAATGAACCCGTCTCCGGTCAAATTATAGGGCGGTGTCATCTTCACAAGGATGTGACCGTTCCTGTTTATGAGACCGTTGATTCTATCCCATCTATCGCCCCACCACTTTTCAATGTAGAACACTTTCACATCATGTGTACCGTCATTGTACCCGAAAAACTGTCCTTTGCTTGCAAGAGTTCCGGTCTTTAATTTTCCATAGTCCTGCGACGCATCATTGACATATCCGGAATCCTGCCCCCTGCCGAACGCCGTTTGTGAATTATCTGTCTTTGACATGATTTTCAACATGCAATTCAGCAGGTTTCTTTTACTCCACGAACAAATATTCCATCCTTTCCCATTTGCTTTTGCCCGTGTGATTTCCGTTGATGCGTTCGTGTTACACATAAGCGTCTGCCCCGCCAGTGACCGGAGGCGTGTGCCGTCGTATGAACCCCCGAACATCGGATAATAGAGTTTGTCAGCGTGTGAGCCGTCCTCCCTCACATACGCATCATCATTGTATGATTCATCGTATTTCTCATTTGAGATAATCATATATTCATAATTGCCTATCTCAAATTGTGAGAGCCAAATCTTTCCGTCAACCGTTCCGTCAAATACGCTCATAGCGTTCCCGCCATAATTGACATTCGAGACATCGGATGCGGTCGTTCCGTCGGCTTTCTTTGTCTGGTCGTTCGGTGAGAGTTTATATTCCTCCGTTCCGTCATATTTCACCATTGCCGGATAATTGTTCTTGACGAAAAAGACATCCGCCCAATCGCCATAATCGAACACCCCGGACGTGTAATTCATCCCGGCAGGTGTCATCCCTACCGCATCAAACAGGTATGTGCAGCGTGTCGCCGGGTTGCTGTCCGCCTTGTTTATCTTCATCCCATACCGTTTGATGTTCTTCACTCTGACATCCTCCCCGACTGCTGCCAGTATTGCGCTTGTATTCGCAAGAGTTTTGTCAAGTGTCTCTTTGTCTGCTACCTGTGCAATTAAATCTCCGCTTGCCATCTTTTACGCCTCCCTTATTGTGATGATGCCGTCCTCAATGGAGAGGACGCATGATTTGTGTGTCACCGTGTCAACCATTGTATTATGACCGTTCACGATGCCTTGACATGCTGATGCTCCGGCGTTTGCTGCCGATGCTGCCGAATTTGCGGAGGATGCTGCCGTGTTCGCTGCATTTGTCGCCTCCGTCATATTCCGGGAAAAATTGTTGACCGTATTCATATATCCCTGCGTCAAGGTTAGAATCTCCTCATACCGTGCATTATTCACAATTATAGGCAGGTCAAAAAATTTATTTACACCATCCCCTTGTCTGATTAGTGCGTGACCGTTGGTGTCAATCTCCACACCGATTTCTCTTTCCTTGAGAATCAATGTGTCTTTCACCGCTTGCCACATCGCCGTTGTTCCGGTGCATGGTCTGATTGCTGCCATTTCTTCAATCCTCCTTTGCCCCGTGATTATGGAATATACCACAAAATCACGCTATTGTGTCCGTTTTCCGGTTTCTTTCCATCATCGTGGAATTTATACTGCAAGTAACCGTGATGTCGGCGTTCCTCCGTCAAAATCAACGCCTATGTCCATATTCCTGACCGCAGGTGTCGCTCCGTCAATGAATATCGGAGACACTACCCGCAGGAACGGTGTCTCACCGTCACATTCAAAATACATGCTCTGATAGAGAGACTCCGCCCGTTCAAAGTAACTTTTCACGCTATCAAGAATCTGCTCCGCTGATGCAAGCAGGGAATTTTGAATCGTGTCCTCGATTTCCTCTTTGTCACGCTCGACCTGCTCCTTTGCTGCCGTCACCGCCGACTGCATTTGCGACACATCCTGCCGGATTTGCACCGCCGTGTTTAATGTCGCCTCAAGCTGCTCTTGATTTTGCAGAGCATCCTCCGCCCGTTTCGTGACCTCAAGACATTCCTTTGTTGCCTTTCCCGCTGCTGCCGTTGCGTCCTGGGCGTTTTTTACTGCCTGGGCGGTATTCTGCTGCCTCAAGTTCTCCTGTTGGATTCTTGTGTTTTCATTCTGATTTCGGATATTTTCAGCATCGACACGCCCATTTTCAGCCGTCACCCTGCCATTTTCAGCCGTCACCCGTGCAGCCTCCGCCCGTCTGACCGCTGCCTCGGTATCATTGATATTTTTAATATGTCCGGCGATTCTGTCCTCCAACTCTGTGAACTCATTCGCTGACAGGATAGCATTGTCATTCCTCATGGATTTTTCTATCTCAATGGTGAACGATGCCGTCGTTATGAGTTGCGTGTTGTCGCTTGTGCGGACTTCAATATCGCAATACGCCGTTCCCGCTGCTGCAAGCGTCTGATTTGTCAGTTCGACCGTAACCTCCGAACCGGAATATGTGCATGTATTGTAGACATGTTTCCCGTCCGGTTTCTCAACATTGAACGCAACCCTCGCACCTGTCGGGATTGTGTACGCCGTTCCATCATTGAGCAGTTTTGCGATAATGTACCGTGTCGCCTTATCTCCCTGTTTTGCAGAAACTAAATATCTTTTTGTGTCTCCGGTCATTTCAATATTGATTCGTGTCGTCAGTCTTTCCAGTGCTGCCATTCCTTTTCACCTCCTCCCGGCGTTCCCTTTTCTATTCCTCCGGATGCCCGCCCTGCTGCTCCGTGTCAGGTTCCGACACCTGCCCCGGCTCTGCCTTGAGGACTTTCTTTCCTGCTGCCTTTGCCTTTTCAAGTTCTTCCTCTGTCTCCCGCATCGTTGCACTTGTGGCGTTGAGTAACTCAAGTTTAGATTCCGCCCTCACCTCCGCCAGTACAGAAGAAATGACCCCGTCGATGATGCAGGGAGGCAGAGCGTACTTGTCTTGAATCTGCTGCATAGCGTTCATGATTTCCCCTTTTGCACATTCGATTTTGATTGCAATAGGCGTGTTCATCCTTATCCCTCCGTTTCTGTTTTCCCGGCTGATAATAGCAAATCGAGTTTCCCGTCAATCTGCTCCAACATTTCCGAATTTAACTTTTTTTCTATCTGTGACGCATCCGTCAACAGTGTTCCTGTCTTTTCTGTTTTTTCGCCCGTCGGCATGAGTAACTCCATTTCGTTTCCTCCCGTTCATGAAAAATGTGATACTTACTTTCTGTAATAGGTTAAATCTGTCAATATTCCGTTTGTAAACTCCATCTTCCCATTTGACCCCCACCTCTTGATATTACCGTCGCTGTCCACCTCTAGCACCTGCACAAATTCCATTGTCGCCGTGATTCCACCTCCCTCCCATGAGACATTTTTTATCTTGAAATGGTGCATGTCAATGTCCGCTCCGGCATGTAACATATTCGCCTCATATCCCCCGCATTGTTGCGAACAATACGACCATTTCATTGTATAGGTCGATGCATCCTCTGTATCTTCATTCGCCCATGTCATATATGCTGCTCTATTCTCCAAATCAAAAACAAGACCTTTTTGACTGGAATTATTTTTCATGCTATTAGTTCCGATTTTCCCGACATAATAACCATCAAGATAAAAATGCATCCCGGTATAATTAAACACAGTTCTTTTTTGGTTATCTTCAATCGTTCCATTGTAGAGCGTGATTCCCGTTCCCTCGAACTGGATATAATTGGAGTTCTTATTCCATGCAATTTTCACGTTATAGGCGTTTTGAGTGATTAATGTTCCGAAATCATCCTCCGCAACTTTTGAGGAAATTTCCGTTGACAGCACTTTGATTTCTGCCTCATATGTTTTTGTTGTCACATAGCTTTTTAAAGTTTCTTTGACCCCTAACTCAATAGATTCTTGCGATGCGGTGATTTTTGTTTCAATCTCAATCGTCGTTGAATAGTCCTGCAGCACTTTCTTTGTGGTGCTGTTCGCAATCGAAATCGCCTCCGTCTTTGCAAGCTCCGTCTCCGTCTTTTGCACCTCTGCAAATGTCTTTGTCGTATTTGAGAGTTCGACCGTGTTCTTTTCCGGCGTCTCCGGATATTCCACTATTTTGACGATTCTTTGTTTCTCCCGCATCCTCGGATGTTTTGACACCATCATCACCGTGTCGCCGATGCCGAAATCAAGAATATCTTTATATTCCGGATTCGCTTTTGCAAGGTCAATCACATCCGCAGCATAAACTTTATACGGCTTTGAGAGTTCCTCCAGTTTTGCCTCCGCATCCTCTATGAGACTGGTCGTGTTGGTATAGCGTTCATCTTTCCATGTGTAGGTCTTGACTTTGCTTGAGTATTGATAATTTTCAAGATACTCTTTTCCGTGCAGCCACTCTATTGTGATTCCCTCTTTCCCTATCGGGATGATTCGAGTATAAAATTCATAAGTGTCGGAGGTTGCGGTCAGTTTCCGGAGGTTTAGACCCTCAACGAAATAACATCCCCGATCACGCCCTATCTGTGCATAGATATTAATTCTTTTTTGCAGGGTATCAATCTCGCACTCACACCGATATGTTGAGAGGCACGACTGCAGGACACCCCACGCCGTTGTTGCCTCCTCAATGTCAATCGTCCGCCTTTTGGTGACGGTACATGTTCCGACCGTCCATCCCGTACCCTCAAACGCAAATGTGAGACACGCTTTGATTGTCTGCTCCTGTGATGCGAACCCATACGGAAATGACTGCCCCTCCAACTCCTCAACATTGAGCGTCGCCGTGTACTTGTTGTACTGTTCACCTGCCTCCACCGCCTTGAGGACAAATTCATCCTCTTTCGTCCTGATATAATATTCTTCTTTCAGCAGGTCAACCATTGCCCCATTTGCCGGATATTCAAATGACAATTCCTTGTCTCCGGAATCTAATGTCTTTGTGATTGCCCTGCCTTTGAACCCGGTGAGCGTTCCGATTCTTTTCTTTTTGTCATCGTATATCTGCATCCGCTCGCCCCCTTAAATCCACATAGGATGATACCGGATTTTTACCCTTGCCCGGTTATTTGAGAAAATCAACGCCGTTCCTCCGGTCTTTATTGACGGGAACTCCCACAGGCTCACCTTGTCAAATGCGTTCGCCCCGGATATGGTAACGATACCCTTGATTCCGTCGATTATAACCGTCTTTCCGCTTGCAAGGCTCTGAACCGTGATGTCATCGTCTCCCACTCCTTTGATTACGTAATTTGTCAATGCACTCTTTGCATATACCTCCACGATGCAGGGCGTTTTCCTGCTGCCGACCATGCAAAAGCTGCCGGATGTTACCCCGTCAAACGTGACTGCGATTTCATCGTCATAAAAATATCCGTCGAACTCAAGATTGATTTTGTACCGCTTATTTGTGATAGTCTTTTCAAAATCATCCGTTGTCAGAAATCCCCGGTATTTCCCTTTGTACCCGTCAAGTTCCAAATCACACGCCGTCGTGAAATTCGCCATGAACTCCGACATCGTCCGGATAATACCGTTTCTATCCCGCCCCCTAAAATATACGCACATTTTCAAATGCCCCATTGTGACATCTGTTTCAAATTCCGTCGGCTGCAATGCCCCGGTCATCCATTCATAATTTACTGCCACCGCAGGAGGCTGTATCTCGACAGTGAGTTGTTTTGCATTATATTTCCTTGCATCAATGCCATTCACTTTCATCGGCAGGCTACCTCCCTTTTCTCCTGTTCTGAACCATTTTCGTATCTACTTTTGACACGGTTCTACTTGAGACCTCGTCTCCGTCAATATATGTATGGTTCTCAACATATACATTCTGTATCTGCTGCACCGCTGCCAGTTTTCTGTCAAGTATGTCATTCAATTTCGTGTAAAATGGTGCTAAAGGAAGAATCGCCTCCCCTCCGGTCTCCGGCTCTCCGCCCGCAAGCAATGTATTTCCATTCATCCCAAAAATCATGGAACTGTTCATGATTGCACCCGTTTTATACCAGTCGATTGAGAACGACGGTACAGAGGGCGGATTCAACGAAAACTTTCCCGATATTTTCGGATGTGGCATTTTCAAGTGTGGGAGAGACCACGAAAAGTTAAAGAATCCTTTTATCCTCTCAATCGCCCCGGACACAACTGATTTCGCACCCTCCATCTTTGACGAAAACGCCGATTTAATATTCTCCATGACAGAGGAGACCGTGCTTTTCGCACTGTTCAATTTTTCCGAAAATGCCGACCGTATATTATCAAGTTTCCCTCCGGTCAGCGTATTCGCCGTACTCATGAGGCTGTTCATCGTGTCCTTTATTCCGGTGAATGTTGCGGACACAATGCCTTTCATCCCTCCGCCTTTTTCGGAATATGCAGCTTTCATGTTATCCAGTTTCATGGAAACATTCTGCTTTGCCGTTTGCATGAGATTTGTCGCCGTGTCCTTTATACTGGTAAACTTTGACGACCAATCTGATTTTATCTCCGATACCTTTGACGAAAAATTCGATTTTATCTCCGACAATTTTGAGGAGGCATTGCTTTTCCATTCTCCCATTTTTGTGGTGATAGTCGTTTTCATATTTTCCCAACCGTTTGAAATCGTCGTCTTGTATTCATTCACCTTTGTCGTAAAATTCGTCTTGATTTCGGTCAGCTTATTAGATGCGTTTGTTTTCCATTCCGTCATCTTTGTGGTGACGGTTGTTTTCATGTTCTCCCATCCCTCGGAGACTTTTGTTTTTATCTCATTTGTCTTTTCGGAAAACTTTGACTTGAGTTCGGTCAATTTCCCTCCGGTCAGCTTATCGACAAAAGTGAATCCGGCTGTGTAATAACCTTTGATTCCCTCCCATCCGGCAGCAACCACACCTTTGATTCCCCCTCCGTTCTCCTCATATGCCTTTTTCATGTTTGATAGATTTTGCTTTACTGTTTCCGTTGCTGCGCTTGTCAACCTTGATACAGTCTCTTTTACGCCATTAAAAATCTTTGACGCTGCCTGTCCTATTCCAGAATTTAGGAATTTATTTTTTACCTCCTCGATTTTTTGCTTTGCACTGTCTAACGCTCCTAGTATGGTTTCCTTGATTTTCCCGAATCCCTCTTTTACCGCCGTCCACAATTTATTTACTGCATTTCTGAATGTCTCCGATTTGTTGTATAAAAGCACGAATCCCGCTACAAGTGCCGTAACTGCAATAACAACTAACGCTATAGGATTCATTGACATTACAGTATTTAATGCTGTTTGTGCTGCCGTCATTGCTCCTGTCGCTGCCGTTCCTGCCACGCTTGCAACCTTATGAGCCACAAGTGATGCGGTGCTTATCCCCGCCTTTGCTGCTGATGTTACAAATCCTGTCGCCGACTTACCCAAATTAACCGCAAATGTGGCAGCATTTTTCCCTGCGCTCAACGCATTTGCTCCGAATGTTTTTATTACTGGTGCTGCCTTTGAACCAAAATCACGAATATTTTTATATCCGTCAACGACTGTTTTCACTCCTTTTGTCATCTTCCCAAACGCCACGGTCGCCGGACTTATAGCAGCAACAACTGCACCTATCTTTATTACGTTTTGCGCTGTCTCTGAATCCATGCTTTTAAGCGCATTTGTAACGTCACCCACAACCGCTTTCACGGTCGGCATAATGTCTTTTCCTAATCTTAAAAGTTCATTTCCTAATGGCAAAAGTGAGGTCTGCAATTCTCTGAATTGACTTTTTACCTGTGTAGAAAAAGAATTATTGATTTGTTCCCCGGCTCTTGTAGTTGCTCCCTCAACATTCTCAAGTCCTCCCTCGACATCCGCAAGAGACAATACAACATCTTTTCCCAAATCCTCCCACATTGTTCCAAACAATTCTACGCCTGCAGTGTTTTGAGAAATCGGGTCATCCATATTTTTCAGTGCAACTAATGTCTCATGAAACGCTTGTGATGCCGTATCTCCACCTGCTGCAAATTTCTTTGACATTTCATCTGCGTTCAAACCTATCCTTTTAAAACCGTCTATCGTAGTATCTGAACCATCTACCGCCCGGATGCTGAACTCTTTCATTGCATCCCCGACTTTGTCCAGATTAAATGCTCCGTTTTGCGCTCCTTGTATCAGATACGCCATTGCAGTATCAGCATCTAACCCCAATTCTTTAAACTTTGGAGAATATTCGCGCATTGTATCAAGCAATTCTCCGCTGTAATTTGCCCCGTTTTGGAATCCGATTGTGAGAATGTCCATCCCTTCTCCAATGTCATCAATGATTCCGTTATTAAGCATCGTTGTGAGCGTCCTTGCAAGTTCCTCATTTTCCGTCTCAAACAAATCTGACATTGTCATCATTTGCTCTGCGATTGCTTGTTGCTGCTCGACGGACATATCCTTTGCGCCCTTTATATTTTGAATTAATGTTACAATAGCACCAGAGCAATCTCCCAATCCCTCGCCAAATCCATTTGTATATAGATTTTGTGCAACTGTCTTTAGTTTTTCCGTTTCATCTGCCGTCAATCCCAACTGTCCTTGCATTGACATTAAATCATTTTCAGTATCAAGTGCATTTTTCCCAACCGCAGTTCCAAACGCAAGAATCCCTCCGGAAACAACTGCCATCCTTTTTCCGAACGTCTCCATCTTTTCCCCTGCGGATTCACATGCTTTTGCAAAAACATCAAGTTTATGGTCTTTTAACTGTTGATTTATATTCTCAAGTTCCGCCTCCATTTCCATGAGAGCGGTCTTTGATTTGTTGGTTTTTACGGTCTGATTCGCAAGAGCTGTCTCGGTCTTTCCGATTGCGCTCTCATTCTTTTTATACTCCTGTTCAAGTTTATCAAGTTCCTCTTTCAGAGCCTTTGACTGCTCCGAATCCTCCCCCGTCGCCTTGACAGAATCCTCATGAGCCTTTTTCGCTGCCTCAATCTTTGACTTGAGTTCCTCCTGTTTCGTTTTCTGCTCGGATAATTTTGTTGTGAGTTTTTGCTGTTGTTCGGAATTTAACTGAACAATATTCTTCTGTACCGTGATTTTTTGCGTGAGCGATTCCGCTTTTGCCTTGAGGCTGTCCGTCTCCGAACCGAATAGCTTTGCCTTTGTCGCTGCAACCGAATATTCGCTTGACAGCGTTTTCATTTGCGCTGCTGCCGACTTCATTTGCGACTGATAATCGCTTGTACTTGCGGATATTTTCACGCTTGTATATGCCATTCGTCCGCCTCCTCTCTTTAGCCCCCGTTTTCCTCAATGGTGTCTAACTCAAATTTCAGATATTCCAGTAATGCGACGATGTCCTCCCTCATGCATTGACTGTATGAGTTTTTCAGCAGCCGGATAGCAATTTTCACAATGCGGTCAATAATCTCCCCGCAGGTTTTCCATGTGTCCTGCTCTGGCTGCTCCTCCTCATATCCGTTTTCAATGTCGTATTCGTCAAATGCGGATGCCTCTTTTTCAACCTGCTCCACTTCAACGACATTCAATAACTTTTGTGAAATAATGCTCTGCATGATGAAATGAATCCCTTTCGCAGCGGTCAGAAATTCCACCGCATCCGCCTCACCCAACTCCTCAAGAGACATCCGATTCCCGAATATCTCTTGAGTGATTTTTTTATTGAAAAACATTGCGTCCGTGATTCTGTCATATCCGTTCTTTTCCATTAATACGACATACTTCTTGTACTGCTCCACCGTAATGGAATTGATGAATACTTTCCCGGTGCTGCAAGTGATTGATATTTCCGGAATCACTTGCCACTCTGAAAATTTTTCTCCATCTTCTCCATACGTTTTTCCATTTCTTCCGCAACGCCCACGTCGATGAACTGGAACTCTAAGACGATGCCCGCAGCATCAATCCCGGTGTCCTTGTCCTTTAACTCCTCAACAGTAAACTGGTCGCCGTATGCCTTGACAATAAATAAAAGCATCGCCTCAATATCCATCCGTGTGTATCTCGGTTTCCCGTCGATTTTCTCCGACAGTTCCAAATACTCCATATAAGTGTCAACATCCATCCTCGGCATTGCGTACTCTTTGTTATTCACTATGATTTTTCTTTTCACCGAAACATCCTCCTGTTATATCTTCCCTTTTATCCTTTAGGCTGCTGCTACATCCTTTTCCTGCACCTTTTCAAACCATTTTGTGATTGCCGTCTTTGCGTCCGTGTCAGCATCCACAAGATTGGATTCATCGACCGAAATCTCATAAATGTTATCAAGACTGCGCTCATAGAATGACCCCTTGATGCTCTTTGTCGTCGGCGACAATTTCCCCTCTTTGGTATTCGCCTCCTCACTGATTCCCTCGGCAAACTTCCCGCAGTAAAACCACTTAAATTCATATTTGCCATTCAGCTTACGTTCACGCCATCCGACGGCGACCTCCGGTGCAGCATCATCACTCGACTTTGTGAGGAATCCATTCTCGTACAACTGACCGAAAAGAATTGCCCTGTCCTGTGGTGCAAGCTGATTGACCTCAAGTTCAATTTCCGTTCCCTCATAAGAATTGATGACATCCTCCGTTCCGTCATCTGAATATATCTTTTCAGAACTCCACTTTTCATCTACCTTTGCTTTGATTGCCCTTGCCAGTTTGACCGGAGTTTCCGCACTGTAAGCCGTCGCCGTGTTCTGAATCAATTTAGCAATGTAAAAATCTTTACATCCACATGTCCTGCTCCTCACAATCTGTTTCCCTGTTTCACTCATTGCCTGTTTCCTCCATTTCATAAAATTTTGAGAATCTTTGCGCTTTCATATAGATTCCGTCATCTGGTTTGGAATCGTCGCCGTTCCTCCCCTCGAAATCGAATCCATGTATTTTCATCAATGCCTTTATTTCCCTTGCTAACACTGTCTCGTCCTCGGTAGAAAAAACTGTAACCTGCACCGACAGCGTCACGCCCTCCGCCTCGTCATCCGAATGGTTATCCTCTGTTTCTCCCAAATCCCACAAGGTCACATGACAATCCTTTATGTTTTTGTCATACCATCCCTGCATGACCGTGATTCCCCTGTCGCTGATTTCCTCAAGTGCCTCGGATGCGTCTTTGATAATGTCCGGATAACCCATGCCCTCACCTCACTTGATTGTGTTATCTAAATACGCTTGATATTCCTGTTCAGCTATTGACTGCAACTCGCCGTCCGCCTCCCGCCCGGTCGCAAAAATAAATTCCCTGGGTGGTTGATAAATCGTTCCCCAGTTTATAAACTTTACATAAAAATAATCGCTATGGTCTTTTAATGTCCATCCAACCTCTGCGGATGCGGACGTTCCTTTATGCTTTATTTTTCCTAATGGTATGCTGTCCGCTGCATGTGCCGACACATGAGATTTCGTTCCAAACCCTCGACCGCTCTTTGATATATCTGCTGACTTTGGGATTTTTGCCGACATAATGCGTTTAACTACTGGTTGAGATTTCTCAATTATTTTTTTATTGGTTGCCTTGATATCCTCGTCACTCGCTGCCTTTTCAAATGCCTTGATAAGTTCCTCAAGACCCTCAAACTCCATTTCTACTTTCACAAAATCGCCTCCGTGTCAGATTATGACACTACGCCCCGGCACGGCATTTCAGCAGCACACGCCCATTGTCAACAAACATCGGTGACGCATCATAAATCTTGAACTCCGTTCCCTTGTACTCCGCATAAAACTCTTTCAAGTTCAATCTGATTTCCTCCATCTTCCTACAGTTCCGCACCTTGAACACAATCGTGTTCTCTAGTCCGGTCTGCAGGGCGGTGTACTTTTCACTTGTCGCAAGACTTTGAACCTCGCACCAACATTCATAAAATACCGATGTTTCCTGCTGCCTCCTGCCCCCGATGACCTCCGTTTTCTTTCTGATTATCTTTATTCGTTCGGTCATTTGCTACCTCCTTTGTATATCTCTTTCAGCAGCATAGAGGCGACCGCATTTGACACGCCTTTGCTGTCCTTTTGATACTTCTCCCGGTTGTCGTATAACTCTTTTAAGAAAACCAATGCCAGCAGCCTTTGACGGCTTTTCATGGTGTACGGGTCGAAATCCGGAATTAAATCACCCAACTCCTCAAGCACGGTGTCAAGCAACAATTCAATGATTTCCGTGTCGTCGTCATAGTCAATGTGATTATACGTTTTGAAATCCGCAATCAATTTCTCTCTGTATTCCTTTTTCTCCTCGTCTGTCATTGCCTCACCTGCTTTCAACGCAAGGGCGGAATAACCGCCCCGCCCCATGCTATCCGTTCACGACCTCCGTGATTTCTCCCTTGACGACCGCATCCATATCCACAGGCTGCACATCGAAACGGTCACGGACTTTCACGCCCGTCATATCCTTATCCCACAACCCCGCACCTTTATCATTGAGGTCAATCGTCAGCACATTCCGGTCAAAAAGCGTCACCGCCTCTTTTAAGTCACCGCAGAAAATGGGATGTTTGTACCCTTTGACGGTCGTTCCGTCCGTGTCAAGAATCGGTGTGGATTTCATCGTCTTTTTTGACAGCTTGACAATCCGGTATTCACCGAAAAGCAATTTTCCCTTTGTCTGCTGTGTCGGGTCTTTCTGCAAAATATAGTTCCCGTCGGAATCTTTCAGCTTGTCGAGATAGTTGAACCCGCTCTGATTCGTGAGGACGATTGAGGTTGCTGCAATCGCCGGGTCTAACGTCTCATTGAAAATATCCTTGAGGCTGTCAATGTTGGAGACAACAACCTCTTTCCCCTTTGTCATCTCGTTTAATACCTTGAGAATCATCGCATTCCGGGTCGCCTTTGTTTTCTTTGCAATCCATTTGTTGATGTACGCCATGATATTCGCTGCCGTGTCCTCGAACAGTTCCGCCGTCATCTTGAGGATTCCGCCTTTTTTCTTGATTGTATATTTAATCTGCTTGAACACAGGCTCATCCATTTCCGGGAAATCTGCTGCCTCCTCCACGTTGTCAAACGGCACGGATTCCGCATCAACCTCAATATTCCTGCTGCCCGTCTTGGTTGTCACGCCCTCGGTGTTGACATACTGTTCAAGATTATCCTCGGAACGGCGTAACTCAATGATGTCGGTTCTGATGTCCTCCGGAATGGTGACACCGATTCCCATTTCCCCGTCATCATTTGCGGTCGCATCGGATGTCAGAGCGTTCTTGTAGACGGTCGCATCCTCCTCATTGACCTTTGTTCCCATGAATCCCGCCTTGACGATATTCACGAACGCTTTCACAAGGTTCTTTTTCTCCGGCTTTTTCTCCCCGCTGATGACATTTGCCGTTCCGTCCTCTAAGCTGTCTTTGATTCCATCAAGTGCATCGTCCTCTAAATCGCAGAGCAGGTTGAATTTCTCCTGCAATGCCTTTAATTCGTCCTTTGCTGCCTTTGCCTTTTCCAGTTTCCCGTCATTCGCAAGGCTCTTGACCTCATTCTTTTTGTCATTGATTGCCTTGAGAAGTTTCTGCATTTCTTTGTTCATGTCATTTTCTCCTTTTCATGATTTTTGTGTTACTTTTTCAGATTCCGTAATCGTCCAAATCTGCAAGAATCTCCTGTTTTTCCGCCTCGATTCGCTCCTTTTCCCGGTTCTGCATTTCCGCAATCACCGCATCGACAATGTCCTTTTTGTCCGTTCCCGATACCTGCTCCGGAATATTTGCGTATTTGTCGAAATAATCGGATGCACAGGCTGCGACTGCTGCCCGCTCCTCCACTTCCACGTCAAAATACTCCGCCAGTTCCGAACCGTTGAACCATTTCTCCGCCGACATAAAATTCTTGATTTTATCCCGTGTCACGCCCTCTTTGGTGTGTTCCATGTAGACATCAAGAATAGATTCCTCGCATAGATTCAACTGCTTTATGACAGCCTTGAAATCGTCAGCGTTCCCCCATGCCATACATAGAGGCTTGTGAATCATCGCTTGCGCTCCCGTCGCAAAATGGAGTTCATCACATGCAAACATGATGACCGATGCGATTGACGCAGCCATACCGTCCACATATCCGACTTTGTGACCGTTGTATCTCTTTAACTGGTTATAGATTGCCAATCCCGCAAATACATCACCACCGCCGGAATTAAAATAAATATCAATGTCCTCGCATCCATCCAACTGGTTGAGGAAATCCGCAATGTCCTGCGGGCATTTGTCCTCCTCGTACCACATGGATTCCCATGTCGCCGATACAATATCCCCATAGAAATATAGGGAACATCTGCCCTGCTCCTCGTCGATGCTTAAATCCAAATAGCCGACGTTCTCGGTTTTCCCGGTTCTTTTATTCTTCTTTGTGAAGTCAAACCTTTTTTTCTTTGCCACTTTTATTCACCTCCTCCCTCTGTCTCCTCGTCCTCTGCGTTGTCCGCATCGTCCGGCTCATTGCTTTCCGGTTCTGCCCCGGTCGTTTCTTCCTGCTCCTCCGGTTGTTCCTCCGGCTCGTCAGATTCCTCGGTCACTGGTTGACCTTTCGTGTATGCTGCCCCCGCCATAGTCAGCGGAACGATGCTGCCATTTGCAAACAGTTCATCGCCTCCCGGTGCATCCGACATGTCAAGTTTTCTCCTCGCCTCGTTTGGCTTTATGATTGACCCGCTCACGCCGTTTTTGAGATATTCCATTTGTGTTTTTGAATCTGTGCGGAATAGCACTTTTTCATTGTATTTATAATAAAATCCGTCGTCCTGTTCATCCTCCGTCTGCATCTTATAATTGATTTCCTCCTCATACTGCTTGATGATGAACAACTCCGTGTCAACGTAAAAAGACAACTGCTGCATTTCGCTATTGCTATATGACGACTTATCATAGTTATTGATTTGATTAGGTTTCACCCCGAACGCTGCTGCAATCTGCAACGCCGTGTATTTTTTCAGTTCAAAGAACTGTGAATCGGTCAATTTGATGTCCAGGGGCGTGAGTTTCATCCCCAACGGAACGGGCAGGATTTTCCCGGTATTCTTTGCCCCGCTGCCGAACTCCTCAAATGACTTTATGAGTGCCTCTTTTGCCTTTTCATTGAGTTCCCCGGTATATTCAAGCGTTGCCTTTGCCGTCAACCCGCTCTCATATAATTTGTTCATGAACTCTTGTGACTGTGCTGCCCCGTTGACCGTGTCTCTCAAAATCTGCTGCACGGGCAGTCCGGTGATTCCGTCGAATGAAAATGAGGTCTTGAAATGCATCACTTCATCCGTGCTGAAAACATATTGCCGTCCGGATGTCGGGTCTGTGTAGACGTACCACAACCGACCCACCCCGGCAAATATGCCCGCATCGTCAACAACTATCTGAACACAATTTGACTGCATCACCCACAAATCAATGATTCTGAACTCTCCTCCGTATTTTTTCCGGATGAACTTCTTTCGCATATACACATATGCGTTTCCGTAATGGTTGCGGTTGATTTCAACCGTATTCCAAAATACCGTCGGTGTCATGAACGGATTAGGTCTCTTTGTCAGCAGCTTTGACGTGTCCGTTGCCTCTGCCTCAACGATTCCGCCCTCCGTCCTCTGATAATATTTGATAGGCATTTTTGCAAGCGTCTCCGACAGCATTTTGAGGCAGGTGAAATATGTCACCTCGGATGTCGGTCTTTTTCTCGTCAGCCCCAAACTTTCAAGGAATGAGCGGGAGTTCAGCGTCATCACGCCCCCGCCGTCCTGCGGTTCTCCCCTCCACCAGTTCATGAACCGCCCTGCAAGCCTCTGAAATGGATTCACATTCATTCACCACCTTTCTGCATATACTTCTCATATTGTTTAAGCCAATCACTCACCGTCTCATTCACGTCCGGTCTGTACTCCTCTTTCATTGCTGCTTTCCATGCGTCAATGATTGCGTCAATCGGGTCGATTCTTTCCGTCGTGATGTCCTTGTCAATCTTGATTTCCCCGTAATTGTTGGAAATTGTCTTTGCGTTCGCAACCGACCACGTCAACAGTTCATCCACCGGAACAACCTTTTTATTTCCCTCTTTTCCTACCTCGACACCCTCTATTTCCACATTTCCCGCAAGAATCTCAAGTCTGAAATCCACGGTCGCATCGTTCAACTCTTTCGCTGTCTGTGTCACTGATACAGAATCAAACCCTAACGCCTCAAGGTCAGACAGGAACGCCGACGCATTGTGCGGGTCGTAACAAATCAACTGCGGTTTCAACCCGTATTCCTTGATTAAATCCTCAAGATATTTGATGATGTATTTATAATCTGTTTTAATTCCGCCCAACGTCTCCGTGACCGTCACCAGACCTTTTTCAATCCATAGGTCATACGGAATCTTGTCTGTCTTGATATGTTCATCCACCCGTGATTTTGGTATGAATGAATGTGTGTGAACGAAATATTTTTTTACCCCGTCCACTATGTACGGGATAACGATTGCGATTGAGGTCAAATCGCCTCCGGATGACAGGTCAACCCCGACATAACATTTTGACCCTCTGAAATCTTTCAGCGATTTCAGAACGGCACAGGCTTTCCATGCTGCAATGTCTTTGATATACATTGAATTAGACCACTGCATCCACATGTTTAATTGCTTGACAAGGAAATCCCGCAAATCCTCCCCGCCCATGTCACGGGCGGTATGTGCTATCGGAATCAAATTCTCAAGAGCATCCGCATCAAATTCAAGAATCGGATTCGCTTTCAGCCAGTTCTCCGGCGTGTATAGGTCATCGTCTGCGTCCATCTGTGCGATATAGACGAATTGAGCGTCATTTTCAAATACTCCCCGGAGTAGGTTGCAGCAGTATTCATATAGCTTGTAACAGGGCGATTTGAGGTCAAATCCGGCGGTCGTGATGACAGAAATCAACGCCGACTTTAATTTCTTGATACCGCCCTCAAGCAGTTTATACATCTGATTTGTCTTGTGGGCGTGGTACTCGTCTACAATCCCCAAATATGCCCGATGACCGTCAAGTGATTTCGTGTCTCCGGATAATGCCTTGATTTCGGAGTGTGTAATCAGACAGTCAATCGTGTGGTTGTGTTCATGCACCTTGAACCACTCCGACAAATCCTCGTCCGAATTGATAAATTTGACGATTTCCTCAAATACGATGTTCGCCTGGTCTTGCTTTGTCGCCGTGCAAAATATTTTTCCGTATCTGTACCCGTCAAAATTTCCGTAATAAGCTGCAAGAATACCGTTGATGAATGACTTTCCGTTCTGCCTCCCTAATTGCACATAGGAAGTACGGAAACGGCGGTATGACTTTTCTTTTGTCCTCCATCCGTTCAGAGACCCCAAAATGAAACACTGGAACGGGAACGCCGTCACATTTTCATTTTCCTCGCCCTCTGCAATCGTGAGTTCCTCCGCAAAATTGATGATTTCCTCGGATTTCTCAACATCGAAATAATACTTGTATGGTGCAGCTTTCGCCCTCTCAAGGTCGTCAAGATGCCTCTGACATGCCAGTTTGACAAGTTCCCCCGCCGTTACTTTCCCGGCGACGACATCAAGGGCGTATTGTGTGCATCGGTCGGTTATCTTCTCACTTTTCGCCATGCTTTAATTTGCATATTTCGCAAATTTGTTCTCCGGCTTTTCATCCTTTGGTTTCGGAACTGCCAACCGACAACGGCTCGATACCGTCATCCCGAAATCGGATGCCCCCTGCCGACACTGTTTCATGCATCGGTCTTGTATAATCATGAGACGCTCCCGTTCACCGTTCACGACCTGTTTTGTTCCGACCTGCACACGTTCATCTTTGCCCGTGTCCGGATTCTTTTTCGTCTCATATACCGGAACATCTAACATCAACGGCGTTTCCCTTATCTGCTCCGTGATTTCAAGATACTGCTCCTGTGCTATGAGCAGCCTTGCCAATGCATCACAATCCACATTCGCAATCAACTTGATTTCAAGCAGTTCCTTTGCCAGTTTCCGGAATTTCTTTTTGAGGTCTGCCGTCAGATATGCCGGAGGCTTGACTTTGTCGTTCGGTGCAGTCACCTCGGAATTTTTTCTCGCCTCAATTTCTGCTTTTGTGAGGTGTTTTTTGCCTTTCATAACCACCAAATCAATAGGCTGTTTCTGTCCTGCCATTGCAACGTCAATCCCCCTTTCCTCCTAGAGTTAGAGCGGTTTCGTGTCACATTCTGACACCACCTCCGGCGTACCCCGTTTACTGAAATTCCCGTGGGGAGTTTTCTCTAAGGAAAAGAGGGGGCGTGACTAATTTTGAATCACATAAAACTTTTTCATACCCCCCTGCCTCTCGGAAATGGTAATCAATGAGTGACCTCAACTGTTTTTGTGTTGTCCTCATGCTTATTTTGCTCTTTTGGTATAGAGCCGTTATGATGCTATGTGAGGATTGATTGAGCGGTATCAAGTTCATAGGATTCAACCGTTGCTCCCAATCCTCCTCAAGTTCAATGATGTGGTGTACTGGTTCGCATGTGAGGAGTTCATGACGGACATATAAAGCGTATATGTCCACGTTATCAAAAAGACTTATGATGCACTCCCGCATCCGCCTCCATTCCCTTGAAACATAGAACTCTGCTGCCCTCTTATCCCTCCGTGTGTTGTTATACACGACGTATCTTGACGGTGTCTTTGCCTCGCACTCCTCGCACATCTTGAGCGATTGAGGAATCAACTTTCCACACCTGCATGACTTCAATAGCATGTGCCCTCACTCCTCTCCGTCCTGCTGCCTCCTGTGCCTTTACAAGAGGCGGGCAATAGACCGCAATCCTGCACCCTACCGCCCGCATATAACAGGAGGGCGAACAGGCAAGAAAAAAGCGACTGCATCTCTGCAATCGCCCTCTCAACTGTCCACGTTACCACAATACCACATTTAAACCCTCTTGTGTTCACCATCTTTTCACCACAAAAAAACCACTGTTTTACCACGTTTTTTACATTGATTTCACCCTGTTTTATACATTTCCCCTTATTTCTGTAAGTATAAATATATAACCAAACTATAGATTCTCTTTAAATACTCCGGCTTTATCTTTCTAATAATATCCACTATTACATTTCTATATATTTCTGCCTCCGTCGCTTTGTTGACACACACATTACTGTTCATCGTCATTCTCCTTTCAAAATCGTTCTTGAAAGAAGTTCCCAATCATGATAGAATATTTCACGGAAGGAAACTTCTGCTTGGAGTAATCGGTTTACTTGGTAGGTGGTCGATTACTCCTACTTTTTTGTTTCTTTGACCTTTTCAACTCCAATCCTAATCAAATCAAGAATTGTATGTCCGCTTTCAGATGAAAATTTCATTATTTCTTCTTTTTCTGCCTTTGTAACTCGAACGTAAATTCTATCATTCATCGGATTGTCGGTTTTAGGTCTGCCTGTTCGTGGCGACACGTTTCTCACCTCACTTTTTGTTCGCACATTAAATATAATATTGTTCGCACAAAAAGTCAAGCATTTTTTAAAATTTCTCTATGATTGCCCTTGCGCCGAACAATTTCACTGAAAGTTTCTGAACCATACTTTTACACCATCGTTTCGGAGAATTTTTGCCACAATTATTTTCTCTTGCAATATCCTCATATGTTTTTCCTTTAATGTATATAGCCTCAAGAGCCTCATATTTGTACGCCTCACCTGCTGCCTCCGCATCTTCTTTCAATGACGCAAGAGCCTGTTTTAGATGGTAATACAAGATTATTGTTTCCGCCTTACATTCTTTAATTGACTGTAAGAATGCCTTTTCTGCCGATATGTTATATTTGTCTATATCTGGAATCTGTGAGACCTCCGACACCGCATCATTGATATACCGCTCCATTTCCCGGTAATTCTCAAGATACAGATATGTCTTTCCGATGACCGTCTGTTCTTTTTCCTTTTCCACTCTGATTCCTCCGTTTCTTTCCTTTATTCGTCCTTTTCTTCCCGCAGGATATACTCATTCTGCAGGCGTTGCAATTCTATCAAGCCTCTCTTGAACTCAATGTCATCGCCATTCATGCAAATGTCGAAAAGTTCCTCATACTTCTCAATATTGTCAAATATGAACCTTGCCTCTGCTGCCGTCCGGCTCTCATTGAGGAACATCCCTTTGACCGCCTCTTTCATTGCCTCACACCGCAATCTCTCCTCCTCGGATGCCGGGGGCGTTTCTGAAATCATGTTATTGTATGATTTTTCGATTGCATCCGAAATCGGTTGTTTCCACCCGAACCCCATACCGCACAACTGAATTTCAATATCCTCAAATGTGTTCCCCTGTGCAATTCCCGTGATTTTGATTTCCCTGTTGGTGAGGGAAATCAAATCATCATCATACATTTTCATGAAATACTCAAACATCTTGTCGAAATTCTCTCTTTGCGTGATATGAAACTCCGGTTTTTCAATTCCTGTTTGTGTGAGCCTCATTCCGATATATCTTGCCCCGACCGACTTTGCATTGATAAATAATGCCTTTAATGCGCTTTTATTCATTGTCCTGCTGCCTCCTTTGCAACCTTAACAACATTGATAATACAATACCCCGTCTCAAGTGCTGATGTTACTGTATCATCTTCCAAATACGAAACCATCACCGCAAGCATCCGCCCGGTCGCTTTACCCTCTGAAAATTTCTCAATTATGATTTCGTCGCCGACCTTATACTCGTCTCTCTTTACAATCATAAAACTTTGTGTTCCGTTCATGATTCTTTCAAATACGTTCCCGGCTGCTCTCATGAATTTCTTTCCGTTCGGCTGCTGCCCTGCTGCATCACTCGGAATATTATTCATTTTCTCCTCGTCAGCCATTTCCCGGAGTTTCTTTTTCGTTTCACGGTCAATTCTGTCCTGCTCCTCGGAATATTTCTGCTCCTCGGTCTTGTACGCCTCCGCTCGGTTCTTGTATTGGTCGCATTTCGTACATGTTCCGGTCTTAACATTGCAGGTTTCATATTCCGTACATGAATAGCAGATTGATGTGATTCCCTCCGGATGCGGGGTCTCATAATCTCCGCCCTGGCTCTCCTCATATCCGGATTGTGACGACCGTTCCCAATTCTCACCCTCTATCTCCAATTCCTCCGGCGGATTCATACCGATGTTTTCCGTTTCCTGCTGCCCCGTGTCAGATTCAGACACCGCCTCCGGCTCTCCGGAATCCTGCTGCCCTGCTGCCTTTCCGCCTTTCATAGTCTTAATATCCTTGTGCGTGAGTTCCCCGGTCTCCTCATAAGCTGCCAACGCCTCCCGCTGCTCCTCCTCCGTCATCCCCGACAACTCATAGGCAGCAGAGAACGTGAGACGCTCTTTATTCAATTCCTCTTTAAATTCCGGAATCAAGTTATTGCTTACGCTCTCAATCTGTGCAACCTTTGTCTTTGACATCCGCAGCATGGAGGCGATGACATCCCGCAGCCTCCCGGAGTTCAAGTCATACCCTTTGATTTGCTTTCCTGCTGCCCGCATCCGCTCAAGAGAGGTCTTGAGACGTTGTTCCTCCTCAATGGTGTCGGCGATGCTCTTTGTCCGGTATGCGTTCGCACTGATAATCTCGACCTGCTCCTCGTCCGCATCCTGCGGTGTCGTCAGCTTACACGTCGCAATCTCAAATTCTTTATATCCTTTTTTGACAAGTAATTTGAGAGCCTCCCACCGTCTTTCACCCGCAATGATTCTATACTCGCCAACCTCACACGGTTCATATACAAGTTCAAGATTCTGTTTCAACCCGTGAATGAGGATGTCTCCCGCCAGTTCCTCAATATCCGCCACTTTGTAAAAGTTCATATCATTCCGGTACATCTTGAAAATTGAAATATCCTTTGTCCGGAATCTCGCTTTCGGAGATTCATCAATCCCCGCTTTACTGTTTTTATTTAATGCGTCCATGACGCTGAATCCCGTTGCCATGACTATTCCTCCAATCCTTTGACCGGAAAAGTAATGCCTTTTCCGGAATTTGTATTACTTTATTCGTGAATCCTTTCGTTTCATTTCCCGATACTCTTTCGCCATATTCCGCACTTTATCAGAAAAGCTCCTCCCGCTACATCCGTTTATGATGTCAAGCGTCTCCCGGTCAATCTTAATGCTTTTCTGAATGTTTGCTCCCATATGTTCATATGTACTTCCGTTATTCTTCCACACATACACCCGAATCACCTCACCATTCCGTTGAGGCGATTTCATACGGTTCTTTGATGTCCTCGTCTCCCAAAACATCCGCAAATGACTGCATTTTATAGATTTCCCCGTCGCTCATTCTTTTTAGGTCGCCAACACCGCCCCGGCAGCACTCGTCATAATCTCCTAACTCTTTAATGTCCTCCGGAGTAATATCCGTATTGCTCCACATGTGACCGTCCTCCGGCTCTGTAATTTCAAGCTGCTGCAAATCCTCCTCCGTCTCGATGCTGTTCACATTTTTATGATACCAATTCAAGAACTCCATGAGGTTGTGTGCCACATACCACGAATAATCATCCACTTTAAATATTTTTAGATTCGCCATCCGCTTTCCTCCTGTTCATTTCCTGCTCTGCCTCTTGCGCTATTCTCTGAAAAATACAAAATCCCTTGCATGTGTCCGGCAATATTCCGCACGTTTCACACGTTGGATATAACGACCCGTCCGGTCTCCTCGGTCTTTTATCCATTTATTTACATACCTCCGTTCAATGCTTGCACGATTTCACGATATTCCCGTTCTCTCTCGGAGATTTGTGCATCCAAAACGTCCAACCGCTTATATAGCTGATTTGTCACCTTGTCGGACACCTTTTCGCCATTTTTTACAAGTATTCCGATGATTCTCACCCGGCTCATACTGTTCAATTCTGCCAATACCTGCAACTGCATGTCTCGGTTTTTCGCCTCCCGGTATGACAAGCAAATCTCCCGTTCCGTCACACTGCATCATCCTCCCTTTATTCCGTCAATTTCTGCTTTTTGGTTTCCGTCCGCTCGACGTTTATCTCACCTTTGCTATTTTGTGAAATAGAGGCTTTAACGCCTCCTCTTAGGTTCAATGTGACCTTTGCCAACCCTCCCGAATAAATCTCCTCAACTGCTGCCCGCAGGATGTTCACAATGCCCTCTCCGATTCTTTTCTCCGATGCTGCATCCTCTCCGAAAAGCACGGAAACATTTTTCAATGCTTTTTCTTTCCGCTGCTTTTCTTTCTGATACTCAACCGCCCGGTCACATGCGCATGTCATAGTCGCCAGTTCTTCCTTTTGCGGGTCTGTCAAATCCGCCTCGCCCTCAAACTGAACCATCTGACCGCAAAATCTACACGGTGCAGTCTGCATTATCTTTTTCATGCCCTGCTGCCTCCTTTCTTTCGATTTCTATAATTTGAGTATTCTTTTGCAAAATCCTTGTCAAATTTTCTTATACTGCCTTTAAATAGCAATGTCTTGTACCATCTTTTCCCATCATTATCAGAATCCGAAAAATCATAACTGTGTTTCCCATCGCTCCACATAAAATGACACATTTGAAAGTTTCCATTTTCTGTTATGCGTGGTTTGCAAAAATATATTTTTACACTTGAATTATGGATTTTTGCTTTTATTGCCTCAATCATGCAATTTGAAATATATTCCTCACTTACCGTCTCACATTTCAAAACTTTCGTTTACACCTCCTCCAAAAGTTCCCGGACAATCTCTCGATAGTCCTGCGTCACAATCCCGTTTCGGGAGAATTTCGGGAGAACGGTCATCCCGATTGTTGCCTTTTCGACCACGATTGACCGCCGAACCGGAGTAATGAACATATCGAATCCGGATGCCTCCCGCAACCATTCCTCAAACTCAAGAGAGGTCTTGTTTTTCTGTCGCATCGTCATTATTCCTTTTATCCGGATTTCCGGATTGAACTCACGGAGGTTCTCGACCTGCTCCTCTAAATTGTGGAGAGCCTCGTTTTCATACCCGCCGACCTTGACCGGGGCGATGACAAGCGATGCGGACAAAAGAATGTTGATAACGACCATGTCAAGCAACCGTCCGCAGTCACAAATACAATAATCATATGCCCCCGATACCTCCGTCAGCGCATCGCGCAGCCGTGTGACTTGGTTCTCCTCCTGTTTCATGAGCAGGTTCATATCCGTTTTCATGAGATACCCGTTCGCCGGAATCATGTCAATGTGTGAATACTCCGTCGCCTTAATTAGTTCCGACGTGTGATAATCTCCCCCAACGCACACATGACGCTCAAGCAGTTCACTCATTCCTATCCCCTCCGGCTCATAGCATCCGAATGTCTTTGAGGTGTCTCCCTGCGGGTCTCCGTCAAGCACAAGCACCCTCTTTTCATGTTCCTCGCCCAAAATATAAGCGATTGAATCGGCGGTCGTTGTTTTGCCGATTCCTCCCTTTGGTGACATCACCGCAATAATTTTCATGGTTTCTTTCCTCCTGTCCTCTTGTTTTCTCAAAATCCTCTGTCCTGCTGCCCGCATCCGCATCTATACATGTTCATATCCTCACCGACCTTGTAAAGCACGAACGCAAATCCGGCGACTGCTGCCAGTGTTCCGATGATGACCGCTCCCGCAATCATTCCTGTCGTCCTCATGACCTCACCTCCCGTCTTTTTACATTTCATCCGGATAATGTCGTTCTTCCAGTTCATCTTCATCCTTGCATTTTTCATAAAACGGGCAATATTCTCCGTATTTACAAAATGATGTATCTACTCCCT
Source organism: Lachnospiraceae bacterium (assembly GCA_910574885.1). Classification (GTDB taxonomy): domain Bacteria; phylum Bacillota; class Clostridia; order Lachnospirales; family Lachnospiraceae; genus Sporofaciens. The sequence continues at coordinate 30,458 of CAJTDD010000029.1, forward strand.
CCCTGCACCATTCCATTTTGGGAGTATTTTGGTATCTGTAATTTCTACAATCAACCATATTTTCACAAATCACCCCTTTCTATATGTGAATCGTGTAGTAGAGATTCATCTGCAGGTCACTGAAACTAAATTCCGGCGTTTCCTCCGGCTGCAACGGTCTCATGAGGTTCAGTTCTTCCCACTTTTTATGACGAATCTCCGGAACGGCTCTAAATTTCTTCACCTCCGCCCTCCGGATGCTCTCATATACCTCATGCCCTCCATGCCCGTGAATCGGAACTAACAACGCCAAAAATCCGACAAATATCTCTTTCCCGTCCTGGAGAATCCTCAACCTGTCCGCATTTTCAATCACCTTGACGAAATCCTCCAACGTCATCACGCACACCCTCCCTTGACCTTTCCATCTTTCAAGATGCTATTGTTCGGAAAACTCATGCTCCGGTCTTTGACGCTGATTCCCGCCATCACACACACCCTTTTGAACTCCTCGCCCTGCATGTTCCCCGGCAGCTTGCAATATTCCTCAATAACCCCCGTCGCCTCCTCCGCCGAATAGCACGTCACAACGAAATGTCCGGCTGCTGCCATGTCCGCAAGAAACTCCTTTTGTGTCGGCTGCTGCCTGTTGTTCCCGTACTTCATTTCGATGTATAACCCGCAATATATCCCCTTTGGGTACGGGAGGCATAAATCAGACACGCCCGCCTTGACACCCATTTGCTTGAACTTCACCGCCTCCTGTTTGTTCCTGCTGCCACCGTTCGGAACATGGTGCAGCCACTTCAATTCCGGATATTTCCCGGCGTTCCATTCCGCCCACTGGACAACATTGATTTGTTCCGTGTCCTCGCTCCTCATTGCATATTTCATATTCATTTGACCTTATCCTCCTTTTCCGGTATTCCCTCCGCCCTGCACATGTCGTAATATTCACAAAACAGGCATACATGACGGCAATCCTTGACCTTGAACATCCACGACAACCGCTCAAGAATCCGTTTTACATTCATTCCTTTAGTTCCTCCTCAATCTCCCGCATCCGCCTCATGATGCCCTCGTTATACTCATAGACATATATCCCTTTGCTCCACAAATGCCGTCTCGCCCCGGTCTCACCGTAGTTATAAGCTGCAAGCGCATCTTGAACCGTTCCGCATTTCTCAATGAGGTCTTTCATGAGGCTAATTCCGACACGCACGTTCTGATATGGATTCATGAGGTCGGTGCAATTCAACTCCTCCATCCGGTCAGCATGGTAAACCTCCATAATCTGCATATATCCGGACGACCCGCCAACGTCGCCGATGCAGTCAAACCTATATCCGGATTCCCTCTCAATCATCGCCACAATGAGCGGATAACTCACGCCCTCCTGCTTGCACAGGCAATATGTATATATCTGCATGATTTCCGGGAAATACCCGCCGTTCTCCTCATATCCCGGAGGAATCTGATAAAACACGAACCCCTCCTCCTCGTCTCCCCAATCCCTTGACATGCTATCAAAGACGGCGTATCTGTCCGTCGGTGCTGCCTTGCTGATTCCGGATGCCTCCACCCTCTTTTCTGCCTCAAGCTGAACCCCCGTCTCAATGATTTCCGCCCGTTCCTGCCCCTCCTGCTGCCCCGTATTGCCTTTTACTGCTGCCGTGGCTATAATTGCCACTATAACGACCAAAACCGCAAGAATGAGCCTCCTGCACGTCATTTTATGTCTTTCCCTCTGCCCTCTCGTCATTCGTCTGTTGCCTCCTTTTCCTCATTCGTGCATGTATATAGAACATGCCATTAAAATCGTTGTAGTAGACTGTTGCATCCTTGAAATCAAAATCCGGATACCACTTTTTCATCTGCCCCTCAATGACGTTCTGATTCTTCACCATTTCGTCAACATATTTCCCTATCTTCTTATAGCTGCCTTTCCCCTTTTCCGGCTGCTTTGAATGGACAACCCGGATGTCCGGGTCTATGAGACCTTGAGAGGAGTTCCACCGTTTTTCCGACCGGATTCTTTTCTTTTCCTTGACGATATAGTTTGCCATCCCGGAGAGACCGTTTTCGTCCTTTTGCAGCCTCCTCACCTCGTTCCTGCTGCTCTGCCCCCAACACTTTTCAACCGTGTCCATATCAAGCGCACCATCCATCACCAAATGATGATGCCACCGGATTTCCGCAGCCTCATTGTATTCCGTGACATACACATATTTGCAATTCGGCAATCCCCGCTTTTTCCGCTGATAGTTCACCCGGCGGATGAAATTCTGCATATTCTTTATTGCTGCATCAATATCCCCGTCCGGAGGGAGGTGAGCGTCATCATAGGTCAGCGTTATCCATAAATCCTTATCACCGAAATTGCGGTTGATTAGCCTCTCAACATATTTCCGGGCGTTCTTATCGTTCAGATTCCTTTGAGCCTTTGAATTATCCCTCTTGATGCTCCGCCCCTCCTCCGGTACTTCATCCATACTTTTGAACTGCGGATATATCTCAACCTCAAACTGCTCCCCCGCCTTTATCTCCTTGAGCGCATACACCATTTTCTTTCCGTGGGAGAACATTTGCTCAACAATCCACTCATGCAAATCCCCCAATGCTTTGTTAAATGCTGCCTCATAGTCATACGGGATGAAATTCATCCCCCTCTTTTTCCTCTTTCCTGTCTTTCCTTTCCGCTCCATCTGACACCGTCCTCTATCCCGGTTTTCGTAGACTTGTTACTATCCATTACAAGGTCGGTAAACCCTCCGAAAACCCTTTATTTTTGCGGTCTTTTAAAGAAAATACCGCTTGCGTTACGGTGTCAGATTTGCTATAATATTTATAGTATCAATCGCATACATGACACCGTGATTGAGACCGGACGGCTACTCGCAATAGCCGTCTTTTTTTGTCCTCAAGTTGCCTCCCGCATCACCTCACTAAACACGACCGGGATATTATTTTTCTTTGCAAGTTCAATCTCCGCTTTCATCCCGGAGGAAATACCATATTTCGCACCAACGAAAACCGCATCGCACCTCCGGAGGATTTCCCGCCCTGCTGCCAGTCCGGTGTTTCTTTCCTCCTCGACGGATTCCTCCAGGCACTGCGTCATATAGAGGTGTGTCGCCACCGGAACACCGCCCTGCAGCAATACACCTCTTGTCAATTCCCTTGCATACTCAATATTCCGCTGCAAGATTGCGTCATCATCCGCCCGATACGGTGAACATATGTAAATCAATTTCACTCTGTCTTGCCTCCGTTTCTGTACTGCCCCCCCCCCATAAAATCAAAGAGCGACATTTGAGCCTTTTCCTGCTCAAGCCTCTTGTTTGAGAGGTCATAATAATATTTGTCTAACTCGAACCCCACATATTGAAATCCCATCTTGTGACAGGCGATGAGGCTCGATGCGCTCCCGACATGTGTATCAAGAATCTTGTCTCCCTCTTTTGCAAATATCCTCAAGAGCCACATGTATAATTCAACTGGTTTCTGTGTGGCATGAATCCGGCAGTCATCCTTTGCATATTTCCGGAATATCTTTGCGGTCATATCAAAATCCGTCCACGCATATTCACACATCGCAAAAGTCACGTTTTCAGACTTATCCGGTTTATCCCATATGACAAAACATTTCGCCGGAGGGAGGTCAAAATAGTTCCCGCCCCATATGATTGAATGTTTCGCCACTCTGAATAGTTCCTCGAAATACTCCGGAGGCGGGGCGACTTTATCCCAATACGCTTTCGGATAATCACTTTTCTTTGTGCCATGCCTCCGCCCCATGTTATTTTTTACTTTGATTCCATAGGGCGGGTCTACAATGGCAAGGTCAAAATATTTGTCCGGGAACTGTTTCATCCCGTCCATGCAGTCACAATAAATATAAGCGTTCTTAAAATTCTCTAAATCCATTTTCGTTCCACTTATATCAATCACTTTCATCCTCCAAAAATTTCCACTTAAATCCATTAGCGATTTTTAAAAATCCATGACAACATTTTGAAATACTTGTATAATGAGTTCCTGTTTGTTCTGATGCTTTTCTTGCTGATTCCCATACTTTTATAAAAGTGTCGTTCCTGCTCATTTGAACAACAGGTTTACTCCTGTCAATCTGTGCAAAATGAGTTTTTGCATGAATACTTCTTGTTGTTATTTCTAAATTGTCAATACGATTATTTCTTTTGTTTCCATCAATATGATGAACTATTTCATCTTCCGAAAGTTCTCTCCCGACTGCTTTCTCTATAACAACCCTATGTTCTCTTCTGTTTTTTCCGTTAATATAAGACATTTTATAATCCATACTTTCGCAATAACTCCCTATTTACATCCTCTCTGATTTGTTATTGTTGGCGGTTCTCTCTGTCTGTTCAAACCGCTCACCTCTATCCCGGCGATGTCTACCGTGTTTTGATTTTTCACCTTAAAAAATCAAGAAAAACCTGTCATCCGACTATGAACTCTCTAGCATGGTTCACCCGCTGCCATGTTTCCCACGGTATCACTGACTTTGTCTCTCGGCTTGCCATCGTCAGAATGTCCGGTCGCCATCCGGTCATTGACGGGGCGACTGCTGCCCCGTTTCGGCATATTATCAATATTTTTAAATCTGTTTTAGCTCGTTAATCTTGTGCTTTATTTGACCACAAATATAAAACTAAGTTGTAGATTCTCTTTAAGGTTTTTTCAGATTGAATCTTGTCCACCAATTCATGGATTGCATCTCTATATCTCATGTCATTTCCTCCTCATTTTTACTTCTCGCATTTGTTGTAAGATTCCCACTCCTGTTTTACCTTGTTAAATATATATAATTTTCGCTTTGGTTCTTCATCTTCCCCACTTTCAAACTGAACTGTCAAACCTCCACTTTCGTACTCGTTTCCATGTGTATGTACTGGTGAGAAATTCATATATATCGCCTCTACACCCTCTAATTCCTCAAGGAACTCCGCAGCTTTTTCCATTAAATATTTCATCTTGATTCCTCCGCTATGACCTTAGTTACAAGTCATTTCACGCAAATCAGATATATTATGTGTTTTTCGTTCCCCTCGCTGATTCAACCATTTTGCACGTTCCTCTTGTTTGCCTGCTGCTTTCCCCTCCATATACGCAGATATAACCATGATAACCATTGATTTACCCTCGTTGTCGCCGATACTCATAAACTGCTCTGCCATACTCTCAATAACTTTCTTTTTTTCACCTCTTGTCATACGTTCCGCCTCCTCTGATTCGTTCTATTTCTTTTCCAATATCCTTTCCGGAATAATCTGCAAGCAATTTTTCCGATATATGATAAGTCCATATTGAGGACATTTTTATCGCCGTTCCGATTGGTAGCTTGCCCTGCTGCATTGCTATCCGTACAAATTGCGGTGATACATTCAAAATCATCGCAGCCTCGGTCGGCAATATTCTCCCGATTTCCACCGTCACCGCCTCCTTTTGCTTGTCCTGTTGCCCCTCCTGCCATATAATAAATGTGCGACCATCTTATAAATGACAGGAGGTGAACATCATGGAAGATTTAACAAAAGACCAACAGTTTTTTCTTGTTGCTTTATACAAGGAATATATTTCACGTCAATCTACACTCGACCCCGTTTCCGCAAACTATTTTTCTGATTCAGATTCTTTGATTCCTTTGCTTGGTGTCGATTTTTCATCTGAATACGTTGGAGACATATGTCTTGCATTACTTGATAAAGGCTATATCTCCGGATATAAGGATGAAGATTCTGTTAGTGAATTAGGACTTTCCGACAAAACAATCATCTATATGGAAAACCGATTCAAAAACAATTTGAAATCTATTCTTGATTTTGTGGCAAAATTTAAACCGTTCTAGTCTTGAGACTGCGTCAATTCTTTAGACGCAGTCTCTTTTTCCCAAAAATCTGCTTGTGGTATGTGTTGGAGCATCTTTTGAAAATTCTTTGCATGTCTAATATCTTTTGTATACTTGCAAGCTGTTTCATAATTTCCTATTGTCTTATAACAATTTCTTTTCCTACATTCTTTTTTTTCGCCATCGCATAGATAATGTACCCTCGACTTACTATCTCCCACCTTTTTCACCTCCTTCCTGTTGTCTATGGTTACATTATAATTTCCATTGGTCACTTTGTCAATTATTTTTTGTTTCCTTTGGTAACTTTTTCATTGATTTTCATTTCCATTCGTGTTATGCTTTAGAGAACGAGGAGGTGAAAGCGATGACGCAAGGTGAACGAATTAAAGAAATTAGAAAAACACTCGGTCTCACATTAGAAAAATTCGGCGAAAAACTCGGTGTAACAAAAACCGCTATATCAAGAATCGAAAAGGGAGAACGTGGTCTCACTGAACAAATGACGAAATCCATTTGTCGGGAATTTAATGTTGATTACATATGGTTGACAACCGAACAGGGCAAAATGTTTGTTGAGAATGACAATGAATTTCGCAAAAAAATAGACCGCATTATGACAAGTGAAGATGATACCCGGAAAATTCTTTTTAAATCTTTGGTTGATGCAAGTGATAATGATATTGCTGCAATTAAGCAATTCATAAAAAATACTGCATCACTTTTTGACGATAAAAAGGAAAAGACTGACAGCCTTTCCGACTGACAGTCTCATTCCGTAGTGTAAAGATACAAGACAAGTTCATATATCCTCTTGAGGATTTTTTCACTATGTATCTTTCCGACTATTTCGATGATAGCCTCTTTGTAATTCAAGGGAAACACCACCTCCCTTTCCGATACACATTGTATCACAGATTTCCATGATTGTGGAAATCCCCCGCCACTTTTCCATGATTATGGAAATCGTCTCTCCTGCTGCCGACATCCGGCGGGCGATGTGGTACAATTATTTGTATTCGGATTCAAACAGGTCGGTGATTTTGACATCAAGTGCAATCGCTATCATTTCAAGCTGAAATAATGTCGGCGACACCTTACCGTTTTCGATGTTGTTGAGCGTACTCTTTCCGATTCCGGATTTTTCCGCCAACTTCATCAATGTGAACCCCTTTGAGGTTCTCATTTCCCATAAAAGAACTTTCATCCTGCTCGCCTCCTTTAACAAGGAAGTTTACAGGTGACAAAATTCTTTCACAGAAAGAGAGGTGTTTCATATAGCACACATTATTGATAAAAATGCACTAATTCAACATAAAGAAAAAGCTTTGAAAACATTTGGCAAATATATAGACACTCTGATTTCCTCCGAAAATTTTATGCAACAAGGAAAAGCCGATAAACTCTCTTACTGGATGGAGGACTGGACAACCTTTCTCTCATTTGAACCGCATTTTAATCCGTCAAGTCTTAGGAGATACAAAAGAGGAGAAATTGTAAAAGTTCATCTCGGATTCAACGTAGGTAGTGAGGAGGGCGGATTGCATTATGCGGTTGTTGTTGACAAATCCAACTCTATCAATTCGCCCGTTGTAACTGTTGTCCCGCTTACATCAGTCAAACCACATACCAATATAAAAAGATTGCATAGAGGCAACGTATTTCTTGGGAACGAACTTTTTATACATTTGAGTTCTAAAATTTCTACTTTAGACCGTAGAATTGAGGAGGACATCGCCGAAATACAAAAAGCGGTTCCCGATTTTAAAACCGCTTTGTTGTCATCTGACAACGAACTCCGCCCAACACTTGAGCGGTTTGAACGTTTCCAAAAAGAACACGAATTACTACAAAGGACACGAAAAGAGTTCTCAAGGATGAAAACCGGAAGTATTGCTTTGGTCAATCAAATCCGGACAATCAGTAAAATCCGAATTTATGACCCAAAAACAAATTATGATGTATTAAGCGGTGTTAAACTGTCAAATGAAAAATTAGACTTAATTGATAATGAAATTATTTCACTGTATACAGGACAATGAATAATTTTCTTGACAAAATCATAGAATGAGGTATAATGATTTCTATAAAAACACAGCCCTTTACGGGCAGTATATAAGACACAGCCCTTTACGGGCAGAAATCATTTAGACCTCATAGCAATATGAGGTCTTTTTGTACATAAAAAGCGACCACTGCGCCAACAGTGACCGCCTTTGTGAAACTCCTATCTCATGCCCCGCAAAAAGCACTCGACAGAATGATTCCGACATAACCATTCTATCATAAAACCGTGCTTTTTGCACTGGTTTTATTTTTTATACTCATTTTTAGGATGGTGAAAATTTATGAAATTACCGAATGGTTTCGGGTCTGTGTTCAAGCTGTCCGGGAATCGTCGCAACCCTTATGTTGCAAGAAAGACACAAGGTTGGGAAATAGACCCGGCGACAGGCAAATCAAAACAAATATTCACAATTATCGGATATTACCCGACCCGCAAAGATGCATTGAACGCCCTTGCGGAGTTCAATACAAATCCCTATGATGTGAACGCTGCTAAAGTTACATTTGAGGATGTGTATGAGCGTTGGAGTGATGAACACTTTCCGACGGTCTCTCACTCAAATGTTCAAGGCTACAAGGCAGCGTGGGCGTTATGTGGGAAAATCGCCCGGATGCGCTTTGTTGATGTGAAACTAGACCACCTGCAGATGATTGTTGATGAATCCGGCAAAAACTATCCGACCTTGAGGAAATTGAAAACGCTCCTCGGTCTGATGTATAAGTACGCCATTATTCACGAAATCATCCCAAAAGAGCGGAACATGATTGAATATCTTAACATTAAGAACGCCGGGAATCCCAACGCCTATGACCGAAAACCTTTCACAAAAACAGAGGTCAAGCGTGTTTGGGATGCACATGAATCAAATATATATTACACTGTCATCCTCATGTTGATATATTCCGGATGCCGTATCTCGGAACTGCTCGACCTAAAGAAAGAACATGTCAACCTTGAGGAACATTATTTCAATATTGTCCAGGCGAAAACCGCAGCCGGAATCCGTGTTGTTCCGATTGCCGACAAGGTTCTCCCATTTTTTGAATACTGGTATGAACATAGCAAATGTGAATATCTTCTTTGCACCCCGGACGGCGGACATTTCATATACCGCAATTACTATGATTCGTACTGGTCGCCATTGGTTGAGGTTCTAAACATCGACCATACACCACACTGTACCCGGCACACTTGCATTTCAATGTTGACCGTCGCAGGGGTCGATGATAAAGTCATCAAAAAGATTGTCGGTCATAAAGGGCAGAGTGTGACGGAGGTTGTATATACCCACTTTGAAATTGAGGAACTAATCGACGCAATCAACAAGATATAGTGAGGTGTGCCATGAATAGAACTGAATACAAGAATAATTTTTATAAAGAGCATTATGAGAGAATCAGTCTTGCCGTACCTAAAGGGATGAAAAATATTATCAAGGCTCTCGCATCCGACAAGGGGATGTCGGTCAACTCCTATATTCAAGACTTAGTGCGGAAAGACCAGTGCGGAATGTTTGACACGATGCAGATTGCGGAAAAGAATAGAGAAATGATTTCCGGTATAAGCGGGAACATGCACGACGGATATGACATCATATTCAAAGACGGTCATTCGTGCCATTGTCGCACGAAAAAGGATGTCCGGTCATGTATCATTGAATACTGCTGCAAAAAGGGCGATTGATTCGTCCTTTTTTTATTGCGGAAAAGTGTCTTGCACAAGATTTCAAAAGTCTTGCACAAGACCACATTTCATTTGTCACTTACCTGTTACTTACTTGTTACTTACCGTTGAAATTTTGTGTGATTTTGTATTGTCTCATAGGAAATTCAGAATATAAGAAAACCCCGGAAACACGCTGTTTCCGGGGAATTTCCCTCTTTTGCAATATTCTCTTGAATTATCTCTTGCTAAACTGCGGAGCCCTACGCGCTGCCTTGAGACCGTATTTCTTACGCTCTTTCATACGTGGGTCACGTGTCAGGAATCCTGCTTTCTTGAGTACCGGCCTGTAATCTGCATCAGCCTGAAGAAGCGCCCTTGCGATACCATGACGGATCGCTCCTGCCTGTCCGGTATATCCGCCGCCCTTTACATTCACGATCACGTCGAACTTACCGTCTGTCTCTGTCGCAACCAATGGCTGGCGCACAACGACCTTCAATGTCTCTAATCCGAGATACTCGTCGATGTCTCTTTTATTTATCGTAACCTTACCTGTTCCTGGTACTAAATACACTCTTGCGATTGATTTTTTTCTTCTTCCTGTTCCGTAGAATCTTGCATTAGCCACTTTAATATCCTCCTCTCAACCTTCTCTTACAGTTTCAGTTCAACCGGTTTCTGAGCCTGCTGCTTATGCTCTGGTCCGGCGTACACATGAAGTTTCTTAATCATAGCTCTTCCCAAAGGTCCTTTCGGAAGCATACCCTTAACAGCAAGTTCAATCACTTTCTCTGGCTTCTTGTCCATCATCTCTGCCAGTGTAGTCTCCTTCATGCCTCCTACATAGTCAGAATGGTGGTAATAAACCTTCTGCTCCATCTTCTTGCCTGTTACTTTTATCTTCTCGGCATTGACAATCACTACATAGTCACCGGTATCAATGTGCGGAGTGAATTCCGGCTTGTTCTTACCTCTTAAAATCTTAGCTACTTCTGATGTGAGACGACCTAACGTACATCCCGCAGCATCAACTACATACCATTTTCTTTCAATCTTATCTGGATTCGCCATATAAGTTTTCATCGGTCTACCTCCTGTGAAACATTAACATATTCATGATAATCATACACGCAGCAATCTGCGAAAGGCAGTTCTTACGCATATTATGGTATCGAAATCAATAAGGCTCCGGGGCTTTGGTTCCTCACTGTTTCTCTTTTTGTCATACTTTTAAATTATATTATACGGCGCCGTGCGTGTCAACCATTTTCTTCTATTTTTCCAGTAGATTTTATCCCAGATTCTTCTCAAAATGCTGGTAATCAATCGGGTCTGTCCAGTCGCCGCCCCAAGTAAAGCCGTATTTCGCAAATATCTGATAACAGATATCCTCATGCCCAATCATATGCGGTTCACCGTTCGCCCTGTCGATATAGCGTTCCATGTCCGTATAGATTTCCCGGAAACTTCCGTCTTCGTTATATGCTACGCATGGATTCTGCAGGGGATTGATGTCAATCGCATATCCCATGGCATGGTTCGACAACTGGTCTGTCCCGGCAATGTTCCTGTAGAAAAATGCAGACGTATTGTTATTCTCGATGGAATTCCTGTCAGTTGAAGCGCCGTTATCCTCCGCCGTCCAGAACCGGTCTACCAAGAGCATAGACTGTATCTCATACTCCTGCTCATACAATTCCCGGAAAATATTCCTTACATCCTCCGCAATATTGACATTTACAATCAGCTCTCCGACCTGTACCTCATGATTGTAGTTAAAATGAAGGACTTTGAGGTAACGCAGCTGCTCTCTGGCAATGCTTTCATTATCCACAAAGGACATTCCATAAATGAACTGGAATATGTCGTCGCTGATTTCATTCGCCACAAAATACTGGTCGAGCATCCCTGGGTCTACCTGCGCCCTGTCTACAACCGTACCGGCTTGCATGTCCGTAATTGCCTGCATGGCAGTGGGATTATCCACAGACGAATCTGTTCCGGCCGCCTGTTCCGTATCGGTCGTGCTCTTTGCATCGTCTTTTTCTTTGTCAGTGTCCTTCATTTTGAAAAAAATCACGGCTGCAAGCACGATAATTAGAACAATTAGTATAATTACCATAATACGTGTGATGACATGTAACCTTTTTTCCAATCTTTCTCGCCTCCTAATCATCCTTATATATGGCAATATACTACAATTTTCGACTTTCCGCCACTAATATTTGGCAATTTTTCATTATTTCATGACTACCTTACGGAAATTCTTCTTTCCCTTTTTCAGAACAATTCCTTCCCCGGACAAATCTTCCGCCGTAAATTCTGCATGGATATCGCCAATCTTCTCCCCATCGACCGTCACGCCTCCCTGAGTCACTGCACGGCGGGCGTCGGATTTGCTGGAGACCAGGCCGGATGTCACCAGCATAGTCAGGATATCAATTTTTCCGTCTGCAAGATCTGCCTCGGTAAGTTCGGCGCAAGGCATGTCTGCCGCCGCCCCCTGGCTGAACAGCGCCTTCGCCGCATCCATCGCTTTTTGGGCCTCTTCTTCACCGTGTACCATCTTGGTTAGTTCAAATGCAAGGATTTCTTTCGCCTGATTAAGCTGCGCACCTTCCCAGGAATCCATCTTATCGATTTCTTCAAGGGGAAGGAAGGTCAGCATACGGATACATTTTAAAACATCGGCGTCCGCTACATTTCTCCAGTACTGGTAGAACTCAAAGGGAGATGTCTTTTCCGGGTCAAGCCACACTGCGCCTTTCTGCGTCTTCCCCATCTTATTGCCCTCAGAATTCAAAAGCAGCGTAATCGTCATGGCGCATGCATTCTTGCCCAATTTCCGGCGAATCAGCTCTGTTCCTCCCAGCATGTTACTCCACTGGTCGTCGCCGCCGAACTGTAGGTTGCAGCCATATTTCTGGAACAGGGCATAAAAATCGTAGCTCTGCATAATCATGTAGTTAAATTCCAGAAAGCTAAGCCCCCGTTCCATTCTTTGTTTGTAACATTCTGCAGTCAGCATCCGGTTCACACTGAAATGCGCTCCTACCTCCCGCAGTACCTCGATGTAATTCAAATCCTTCAGCCAATCAGCGTTATTGACCATCATGGCCTTTCCTTCTGAGAAATCAATAAAACGGCTCATCTGCCTTTTAAAACATTCACAGTTGTGCTGAATCGTCTCCTCCGTCATCATTTGACGCATATCCGTCCTTCCAGAGGGGTCTCCAACCATCGCCGTACCTCCTCCAATCAGGGCAATCGGCTTATTTCCTGCCTCCTGCAAACGTTTCATAAGACATAACGCCATGAAATGCCCCACATGCAGGCTGTCTGCCGTCGGATCGAAACCGATGTAAAATACAGCCTTTCCGTTATTAATCAAATCCCTGATTTCTTCCTCATCTGTAACCTGCGCAATCAATCCTCTTGCCTGCAATTCTTCATAAATTCCCATAATTTCTTCTTCCTTTCTTTTTTATTGCCGGAAATAAAAAAACGTCCTTATCGCTTATCGATAAGGACGGATATACTATCTCCGTGGTACCACCTTGATTCACCGGCAGCTCACACTGCCCGCCTCTGTCAGTTGCGTATTCACAACCTTTGCACAGTAACGTGTGCGTCCCGTCACAGCCTACTCGCCTACACTTTCTTAATATCAAACCTGCTTTCTCTGCCTCTGAGAGACAAAAAAACGGTATTACAATGTATGCTTTCTGTGTGCAGCTCCAAGATGTATTCATAATCCATTCCTTCATGCGCCTCTCATCCACCGGCGGCTTTCTGTATGGGTGTATGGGATTACTACTTCTTCTTTTCAAAGCCTTTGTTCTGTATGGGTCCTGCGGCAGGCTGAACTTTTGTCTGTCGCTTGAATAAAATCCTAACGTATTTGGAGCTTTTTGTCAAGGCAATTTTTGATTCCTATTGACATTCCGTTCAAATCGTAGTATATTTTATACAAGCAGATAAGGGGGAGTAGCCGAACACCATATAATTGGTGTATTTGAAAGCGTCACCCGATACCGAGAGGTATCCGTATCAAATGAGATGTGCAAGACTTTTATCGTGGCAGATGTCATGATAAAAGTCTTTTTTATTATTTCATGGCTTCACCGGCTTTTCTTTGACGGTGTATATGACGTCTGCCGCACCTGTCATATACTATCTATGACGGAAAATATCTGCGGCACACAAAGGAAAGGAGGAATGATACTATGGGATGTCTGGGCAATCTACTCTGGTTTATCTTAGGAGGCTGCATAAGCGGCCTTAGCTGGGCGTTTGCAGGCTGCCTCTGGTGCGTCACCATAATTGGGATTCCAGTGGGAATGCAATGCTTTAAGCTTGCCGGCCTGTGTTTCTTCCCCTTCGGGAAGGAAGTTACTTACGGCGGAGGAACCGGCTCTTTCCTGCTGAACCTGATATGGCTTATGGTTTCCGGTTTCTGGCTTGCCGTAGAATCGGCGGCCATCGGAGTCTTACTCTGTATGACAGTAATCGGTATCCCCTTTGGCATGCAACAGTTCAAGCTCGCCAAGCTGGCTCTGATGCCATTTGGCACCACAGTTTATTAAGCAACGATTTCAAAAAAGGAAAAGAAAACAAGAAAAGGAGAATGACACTATGGAAAGACAACAATATGTATGCCCGAAATGCGGAAATATGCACTATGAAAGCGACCAGTTCCAGGCGACCGGCGGTAATTTTGCCAAAGTATTTGACATCCAGAATAAAAAATTTGCTACCGTCACCTGTACCCGCTGTGGTTTTACAGAATTGTACAAACGGATGAATTCTGACGGATGGGATATTATTGATTTTTTGATTGGATAACCGAAAGACGAGGCCGGCTGGGAATCACTTATGATTCCCAGCCGGTCTCATCTTTCGGTTCCATAAAGAATCCTAAGTACACTTGTAATATGGACAATGCTTCTTCAAACACTGCTGATTCTCTTCGGAAAAGCCGCACGTAATCTCCTCTGGCAGCTCCATCTCCACCCCCAGCTTCTCCTTCACGAACCCGGCCGCTTCTTTCGCCGCCGTAAAGGAATCCCGTTTGCAGCACCTGGGACCGCCAAGCCTAGCCACTGCGCCTAAGGCGCGGGAAGTCATCTCGTTGGAGAGACGCCAGGAATTGCCCGTAAGCGGCGTTGCCTTTGTAATGATGCTCATAAATATCCCGGTACTGACCGCAGCGCCGCAGCATCCCCACAGCCCGCATGCACCTCCCGGATATTCGCTTCCCCTGGCCCGCATCTCCTCCAAGGCTTCCTCAAACGCCTCCCTGCCGCCGCGCTCCTCGTATCCGCCGCAGTTCTTATACGCCGTAAGCAGCGCCGCGCCCACCATGACATGGTGCTCCGGTCCATGCATATATATGTATGGATTCTCCATCAACTCCTGCATAATGGCAAGGGGATTTTTCTCTGTGCTGGTCCGGCACCCTTCCATAATGACCTCTATCCCCCGTCTGGCATGGCAATTGTCGCACACATAATGCCCGTCCTCACAGCTTGCATGGCTTTCAAATTCCTCATGGCACATGACGCATTCCATCTTCTTCGCCTTCTCATAATATACGATCGGTTTGCCGCACACCAGACATGCCCCTACGTTTCTTGCCATATTATCATCCTCCAAACTACTTTCTTAAAATGCACACGGACTCTGTCCGGCAAGAGTACAAAGTCCGCCGCCCCAAAAAGGGGCAGGCATCGCATCCCCTACCGAATCTTCACACCGTCTTTCACCACGGCTTTCAGATTCAATTCCTCATCCAAGAGCACAACATTCCCCTTCTTCCCCGGCGCAAGAGAACCATATTCCCCATGGATTCCCAGACATTTCGCCGGATTTGCGGTCGCGCATGCCACTGCCGTCTCAAGAGAAATCCCCATCTTTTGAACCACCGTCTTCATACATTCCATCAGGTTCGTAGCCGAGCCGGCCAGCGCGCCGTTAGATACAAGGGTCGCCCGTCCGTCTGCAACATTCACATCCAGTCCCCCAAGGGTATACTGTCCATCCGGCATCCCTGTGGCACGCATGCTGTCGCTGATCAGCACAATCCGTTCTGCACCCAGCATTTTAAATGCGGCACGCACTACAGAAGGATGGATATGGACTCCGTCGCAGATCATCTCCGCATTCACATGGGCGCTGTCTGAAACTGCCCCCACAACTCCTGGTTTTCTGTGGGTAAATGCCGGCATGGCATTGTACAGATGCACCGCATGGTCAGCCCCCGCCTCGAACGCCGCCATTGCCGTATCATAATCCGCATTGGTATGGGCAAGGGAAATATGCACCTTGCCCTTCATCTTCCGTATGAACTCCGCCGCATCCCTATTTCGCTCCGGCGCAATCCCTACGAACTTCACAAGCCCTTCTGAGGCATCCAGAAAACGCTGGCAGACGTCCGCATCACAGGAAATAATATTCCGCTCATCCTGCGCCCCCTTTTTCTCCTCGCTGATGAACGGGCCTTCCATATTCACGCCGACCAAGTCAGCCCCGCTATTTTGCCCTGTTGCCTTGCTGTTTACTTCTGCCTTGTACTGCGCCGCAACCGACAGAATATCCTCCAATTCATTGACCGGAAGGGTCATCGTCGCCGGGGAAATGGCAGTCACGCCCACAGACGCCTCGTATTCTGCAATCTTTTCAATGGCTTCTTTCGTCCCGTCACAGAAATCATAGCCTTTGCATCCATGAAAATGCAGATCAATCAGGCCGGGAATGGCGTAACACCCTTCTCCGTCAATAACCGTCTCCTCCGAAGCCGCTCTATCCGCTCCAAGGCAAGCCGGGCCCGCCGCCTCAATCTTTCCCTCCCGGATGACGATCTCTCCTTCTACAAATTCCTTCTCTTCTGTGTAGACCTTCACATTCTTAATAATCATAAACTTACCTCCATACGACGTTTCCTATTCCAACACCTGCCTGCGTCTTCCGCTCCCTTCCTCCAACGCCCGCAGCGTATTGTCATGCAGGATTTCTTTTGCAAACTTATCCTGTTCTACATAATAAGAATAAATAATATCAAGCATTACCAGAATCGGGAACTGGGGAGAAATGACATTCCCATGGTTCAGGTGCCTAAGGGAAGGAAGCAGTATGATTTCATCGCAGAATTCCTCAAAAATCCCTTTGTTCTTAGCCGTCAAAAGTATGGTCTTCGCGCCTCTTCTGTGAGCCTCTTTCAGCAAATACAAAACATCCTCCTTCTCGCCGCTGATACTGATACCGAATACCAGGCTGTCCCTGTCCTGAAACACGGCCCGCATACGAATCAGATCTGCATCTTTAATGGAATCAATATCAACGCCGATTCTCATGAACCGGGATTCCATTTCTTCTGCCGTAAGCCCGGAACTGCCGATGCCGCACACGAAAACCCGGTTCGACTGGTTCAAATATCTGCCGATTCGCGCAATCTGCGTCTCGTCCACCAGATTATAAGTCTTGTTCAAAAGCTCCTGATATGCGTTCAAGACCATTCTCGTATTGCCCGTCATAGATTCCTGCTTCTCCACGAAAGTCTCCTCATACTGGTAGACGAACTCACGGTATCCCCGATACCCGCATTTCTTTGCGAAACGGGACAGCGAGGCTTCTGACACATACAAAAGTTCGGAAATGGATTTTGCGGAAAAATCCATCCGCTTACGGTTCCGTATAAAGAAATCTGCAATCGTCTTCTCCACCAGTGTAAAATTATCATAATTCGACTCAATCATCGGTACTACGGATTTAACATAATACTCCATCTGTGACTTCATCCTTATTCTTTTCTTCTAATTGTCCTGTTCCTGCCGCTGCATGAAATGATAGAACGCCCCAAGCATGCCCGCATCGTTCCTGTGCTTTGCAAATGCAATCCTTGTCCGGGATGCGATACTTGCCACCAGATATTTCTCAACAGCCTTTTCTACCCTGCCTTTCAGATACTCCTCCTGCGCCATAATGCCTCCTCCCAGCACGACTATCTCAGGGTTCAGCACATAGCAGATATTGGCAATCCCCTGGCCCAGAACATCCGTCATCTCGTCGATTGCCCGGATACAGAGCGCGTCGCCTTTCTGGGCATCCTGAAAGATACGGTAGCCGTTCCACCTCTCCGACGGCTCGTTCTTCCATTCCGCCACCTTCCTTGAAAGGATGCTTGCCGCCCCCAGCGTCTGGAAATCGCTGCCTGCCATATGCATGTAACCCACCTCGCACGCGCTGTTGCTGAAGCCATGGAACACTTTCCCGTCTATAATGGCGCATCCGCCAATGCCTGTCCCGATTGTCAGCATGAGGGAAGAAGAACTGCCCTTGGACGCGCCGGACACAGACTCCGCAAGTCCCGCGCAGTTGACGTCATTCTCCACCTCACAGGGAATCCCGAACCGGCTCTCCATGGTTTCTTTGAACCGGATTCCGGCATACTCAGGAATCAATGGAGCGGCATAAAAAATCTCTCCCTTCTCGGTATCCACCATTCCCGCCGTTGAAATACAGATGCCGTCCACAGCCCCGGTCTCGCAATACCGTTCCACGATTCCGACTGCTTTCGCCAGAATGGACATGCCGCCCTTATAGCTCTCTGTGCGCATTTCACTTCGACATACCAGTTCCCCGTCTCCGCTCAAGACCCCGTATTTTATCGCCGTCCCGCCTATATCTATGCTTACATATCTCTTCATATCTGTACCTCTTTATTATAATATATTCCCATCATTTCCGCAATCCATACAAACGTCATACGCTGACCGGATGTGTGTTACTGTACACATCCGTGCTGTGAACGCCGTAGGTGTGAACAGTAACACACATCCGGTCAGATTTCATTCATTAAATACGCACTTTAAAAATCGCTTTCTTGATTTTCTCCGATTCTTCCACAGCAACCGCCGTACGGTGGGCGTCGCCTGGATAACAAATCAGGAAATCCCCTTTCCGCAGTATGACGGAACCGTTCTTCCCGCCCTCCATCGGCAGGAAATCATCCTCCGGCACATAGTCCTTTACATCCATATTCGGGAGGAAATTCATATCAATCTGCTCTTCGCCCTCAAGCATCAGATGGATATCCAGATATTCCTTGTGTGCTTCCCAGAAACGTTCCTTGGCTGTCACCGTCTCGTATTCCACGATATTGACGAACAGCCGTTTTCCGTCTATTTCATGGCTTCCCTTCTCGTATTCGTCCAAATTATGCTCCTTTGCATACCGGAAGCACTCGAACACTCCGTCTTCCAGAAAGAAATATTCCTTGAGGTTCTGAATATTGCCGAATATCATACTCTTTTCTCCTTTTCAACACTAATTTTTGTAAATCGTCGTATTAGGCGCAGGTACGGAAGTATCGCCCTTTGCCTTCCGGTAAATGATACTTGCCGGAATCCCCACCGCCAAAGATACTGCAATAGATATCAGCGAGTAAGACCAGATGGAGACGGCCTCGGCCGGAACAAAATACTTGATTCCCACCATGACAAGGGATGCCGCGATAAATGCCAGCGTTGCCCCGAAGGTATTTGCCACCTTTGTAAACGCCCCAAGTATGAAGGTTCCGATCAGGATGCCAAGAACCAGTCCCATAAATCCGTTGAACCACTCGTATGCAGACTTGACTCCTCCGTTCGCCAGAACCATCGCTACCACGATAGAAAAAATACCTACGATTAAGGACACATACTGTCCAATCTTCGTCTGTTTCTCGAAGCTCAGCTCTTTCTTCGTCAGACGTGCCTGTATATCCAGCGTCCAGCTTGCCGCAACGGAGTTAAGCCCTGTGGAAAGCGTAGACTGGGACGCCGCATAGATAGCCGCCAGAAGCAGTCCCGTAATGCCCACCGGAAGCTCAAAGGCAATGTAGGATGCAAAAATCTGATCCTGCGCCGCTGCCGGAGGCAGCGCATTCTGCTGATAGAACACATACAGCCCAGTTCCAATCAGGTAGAACACAGTCGCAATAAAGATAGAAAGCGCACCGTTGGTCAGCATCATTTTATTTAACTTCTTGGTATCCGTCGTCGTCGTAAAACGCTGCACAATATCCTGGCTTGACACATAGGAGCCCATAGTGTTGAAACCTGCGCCCACAATCAAGATGAATACGCTGTCTTTGAAAATGTTAATATTAAAGATTGGCTGGTCTGTGGCAAGGAATTTGTGCTCTGTGGTCAATGTGGAAAATACCGCACCGATTCCTCCGTCAATATGTGCCAGCAGGAACACCAGTGAGAAGGTGACGCCAATCAGGAGCACTGAGCCTTGGATAAAGTCTGTCCAGAGTACGGATTTCAATCCACCTGTGTATGAATAAATGATTGCAATCACACCCATGATGATAATCAATACGTTCACGTTAATTCCGGTCAGGCTTCCCAATACCATACAAGGAAGGTACATGATAATGGACATACGCCCTACCTGATAAATGATGAACATCACGGCCCCCAACACCCTAAGCCCTTTGCTCCCGAACCTCAGCTCCAGATAATGGTACGCCGTATCAATATCCAGTTTGCTGTAGATCGGCAGGAAAAACTTGATAGTCAGCGGGATGGCAAGCAGCATGCCCAACTGTGCAAACCACATAATCCAAGTCCCGGCATAGGAGTTGCCCGCAAGGGACAGAAAGGAAATAGGGCTTAACAGGGTCGCAAAGATGGATACGGAAGTCACCCACCACGGCACGGTTCCGTCGCCTTTGAAATATTCTTTTCCCTTCATATCTTTTTTTGCGAAATGGAGTCCGGCAAATAATACCGCTGCCAGATAAACGATTAATATAATTAAATCAATAACTGTAAATCCTTGCATTTTCTATCCTCCTCATTTGTATTCCCCAAATCCCGGACTCGGGGAGTACGTATATTCTCAATCCCCAGTGTGCTTTCTGCATTATATCTAGCGAAACTTTGCAGGATATAATGCAGTCAGCACACTTAGTCGTTCAAGCGATATAGTTTCTCCTTGGCGCTGCGAATTAAGCAATATAGCTTTCCTTGGCACTGCGGATCATCCGTGCGGCTTCTTCCACTACCGCCATGTCGCTGTCTGCCAGGGACGGCAGCGGCGCTCTCACCCCGCCAAGCTCAAGGCCTTCATTCAGCTTTAAGACTTCCTTGATGACTCCGTACATATTTCCCTTTGCGGAACACAGCTTATAGATAATCTCATTGACCGTATACTGGAGTTCTCTTGCTTTTGCCATCTCATTTGACTTCACATACTCTTCCAATTTCAGGAACAGTTCCGGCATCGCCCCGTAGGTTCCGCCGATGCCGCCTTCTGCCCCGATTGCAAGTCCGCTGATGAACTGCTCGTCCGGGCCGTTGAAAATGATGTAGTCCTCGCCCGCCGCCTGTTTGAACATCTGGATATCCTGTACTGGCATGGAGGAGTTCTTTACACCGATGACCTTGGGGTTCTTACGCATTTCCTCAAACAGACCCATAGTGAGCGCAACGCCCGCAAGCTGGGGAATGTTGTAGATGACGAAATCGGTATCTGGCGCAGCAGAACTTATATCATTCCAGTATTTTGCAATGGCATGCTCCGGCAGACGGAAATAGATTGGCGGGATTGCAGCGATTGCATCTACTCCCTGACTCTGGGCATGTCTGGCAAGTTCCATGCTGTCCTTGGTATTGTTGCAAGCCACATGGGCGATAATTGTCAGCTTACCTTTTGCTGCTTTCATGACATTTTCCAGTATCATCTTCCGGTCTTCCACACTCTGATAGATGCATTCTCCGGAGGAACCATTCACATAGAGTCCTTTCACGCCCTTTTCTACAAAATACTGAGTCAATGCCTGGACTCCTTCGGGGCTTACGTTTCCTTCCTTGTCATAACATGCGTAAAATGCCGGGATTACTCCTTTGTACTTGTTTAAATCTCTCATTGTTTCTTCTCCTTTTTATTCTTATTGGTATACGCTTTTTGTTATTTTATGTCATGAATCCTGATGTCTGCCTTATTTTGCAAGGCTGTCTGCAAATGCTTTCGTGATGAGCTGGGGCCTTGTAATGATTGAGCCTACCACCACACAGAAGGAGCCAAGCTCAATGACCCGTTTTGCTTTCGCGGGCGTATCGATGTTGCCCTCTGCGATGACCCGGTGTTTGGCCTGTCCAAGTATCTTCCGGATAATCTCGAAATCATTTGCCTCAATCCTGTCTCCCCTGCTCTGGTCTGTGTATCCGACCATAGTCGTCCCGATAAAATCAAACCCTAATTCGTCTGCATGAAGGGCCTCCTCGACGGTTGAACAGTCTGCCATCCAGAGCTGCTCTGGATACTTTTCTTTCACCTGTGCGAAAAATGTATCCAGCGGCAGATTACCCGGCCTTAATCCTCCGGTAGCATCCATGGCGATGATTTCCGGCTTGACTTCCATCAGTTCATCGACCTCTTTCATTGTGGGGGTGATGTAGACGCCGCTGTCATCGTAGTCCCGCTTTACGATTCCGATAATCGGCAGGGCTGTCTGGGACTGTATCTCACGGATGTCTTCCTTCGTGTTCGCCCGGATACCTTTCGCCCCACCTTGTTCTGCCGCCAATGCCATCCGTCCCATGATAAAAGACGAATGGAGCGGCTCATCCGGCAATGCCTGGCAGGATACCACCAGCCCGCCCTTTAGTTGTTCTACACATTCTTTCATACGCTTGCTCCTTTCCCGTAGAATGTCTGTGCTCCTGTTTGTTTCCTGGTTTCTGCCACACAGTATACGCATTTATGAATTTATTTTCAATAGATTTGTGATGTTATGAAACTTCTTTCATCATTTTCAAAACACACCAGTTTGGGGCGTGTTTTTGAGATAAATTTTTGGTCATGTTGCACAATTACAGGTTACTTCTTTCCATATGTGAAAGTACCCTCAGCGTAAATGAAAAGGATACGCTGAGGGTACTTTAGTTATCTGTAATTTATAAAATTTTATTCTTTTTTATTTACTCGAATTGGTACTTGACGCAATAGTATCATATGTGATACTATTGCGTCACAATAAAGCAAGAATGCCCGCTAAAGAAAGCATACATAATAGATATTCTTAACAGGATTCATGAATAATTTTCCTGAACTGAATATAATAGAAGATGAAAAGGAGTGCCTGGCATGAAAATAAATGATTATATGAAATTACCCTATACAAGGTTAGTACAAGAGATGCATGATGAGAGCGGAGATTATTTCTATGGAAGAATTCTGGAATTGGACGGCTGCCAGAGTACCGGCGAGACATTGGAAGAGTTGTATCAAAATCTAAATGAAGCCATGTCTGGATATTTGGAAGTGAAACTATCAAATCATCTCCCCATTCCAATACCTGAAACGACGGACAATTATAGTGGCAAATTTGTTGTAAGATTGCCTAAATCATTGCATCAGCGATTAGCAATAGAAGCGGAGAAAGAAGGCGTAAGCCTGAACCAGCTTGCTCTATATAAACTCGCTTTATAGAAAAATACGTAAAATAAGTCTGCCAAGAGCATGATTCCCGCAATATTCACAGAAATTTCATGCCCTTGGCAGACCTTATAGTTCTTTAGAAAAATATAACACCAAATCATCATCGTTCCGGCATTCGCCGTAAGGTTCGCAGATTTTATCCTGATACCACGCCCCGGAACCGTCCGGAACATAGCCCCGTTTTACATACATCCTCTGGGCACTCCCATATCCCTGATGAAGCCCTACCCCCAGACAGACGGTATCTCCATATCTTGCAGCAATCTTTTCCGCCGTGTCCATGAGCTTAGTCCCAATCCCATGCCTCCTGTACTTTTGGAGGACTCCGAAATCCACTATCTCCGGTAATCCCTTTCCCTGATACGCTCCTCCGGTACATTCTAAATAGACATTGATGTATCCTGCAACACAGCCCTCATACTCGGCTGCCAGCGCCACCGCCCTGCCTTGGGCCGCGTCTTTCAAACGGGTGTGATACTTGTCTGCCGACGCGTCCCATCCCTGCTTTCGCTCCCCGTCTGCAATCAACTCTGCATCCGCCTCTTCCAAATCGCGGATTGTAATCTTACCATCTTTATAATATTCCATTCTTTTCCCCAAAATGACTCTTTCCGTCTATGAATCAAAATATCTTGCTTTCCGCCAGTTATATGCAATCACCGCAGCCGACGCCACCACCAGGATTCCTGCCAAAAGCTGGGATACCGGAAACCCGATGCCCGGAAGCAGCAATTGGTCTGTCCTAAGCCTCTCAATCCAGAAACGCCCGAAGCCGTACCCCGCCAGATACATCAGAAATATCTCTCCGTTGAACTTCTTATGCTTACGGTACAAAAGCAATAAAATCAGAATCAGCAGGCACCACAGGGACTCATAGAGAAACGTAGGATGTACCTGAATATAGGAAACCCCTTCCTTCGTCTCCATATGCTCCCGCATAAGCTCCGTGATATCCGACCCCCGCACCGCGTCCACCGGCAGGCGCATGGCAAGAAGCCAGTCCGTATATTCCCCGAAGGCCTCCCTGTTAAAGAAATTGCCCCATCGCCCAATCATCTGCCCTGCCACCAGGCCAAGCCCTGCCGTATCCAGTAAAAGAGGCGCAGACAGATGCTTCACATGGGCGAACACAAAAACCGTGATAACCGCGGCAATAACTCCTCCGTAAATGGCAAGCCCGCCTTCCCGAATATTGAAGATACTCAAGAGATTATCTTTATACATGTCCCACGAGAAAATCACATAATAAATCCTTGCCCCGATTATCGCAAATATCACAGCGTAGATTGCCAAATCATAATAATCCTCCGGGTTCTGTTTCGTACGTCTTGCCTCTAATGCCGCAATCAGAATCCCGGTCAGGATTCCAATCCCAATGATAATACCATAATAAGCAATCTCAAACCCAAATACCGTGATGTGGTCGCCTACCGATTTCAGATGAATTCCGATATTGGGAAAATCTATGGTTCTATGCATGATGCCATTACTTCCTTCCTATACGTTGAACCGGAACAGCATAATGTCCCCGTCCTTCACAACATAGTCCTTGCCTTCCAGCCTGATAAGTCCCTTCTCCTTCGCCGCACTGTGGCTTTTACATTCCATCAAATCGTCATAGGATACCACCTCTGCCCGGATGAATCCTCTCTCAAAATCAGAGTGAATCTTCCCTGCCGCCTGAGGGGCCTTCGTCCCTTCCGTAATCGTCCATGCGCGCACCTCAGGCTCTCCCGCCGTCAGGTAACTGATCAGCCCTAAAAGCCGATAGCTTGCCTTAATCAGCTTCTCAAGCCCTGACTCGGATAATCCAAGGTCTTCTAAGAACATCTTCTTCTCATCGTCCTCAAGCTCCGCAATCTCCTGCTCAATCTGGGCACACACGACGAACACTTCGCTTAGCTCCTCTTTGGCATAATCCCGCACAGCCTGTACGCCCTCATTGGTCCCGCCGTCGTCGGCAAGGTCGTCCTCCGCCACATTCGCGGCATAGATGACAGGTTTGTAAGTAAGCAGGTTATATCCCAAGAGCCAAGACTCCTCTTCCTCATCTTCTGCGCCTGTAAATGTTTTTGCAAGTTTTCCTTCTTCCAGATGAGCCTTAATCTTCTCCAACAACGCCAGCTCCTTTGCCGCCGCCTTGTCGTTGCGCGCCACCTTTGCCGTCTTGGAAATCCTGCGCTCCAATATCTCCAAATCGGAAAAAATCAGTTCCAGATTAATCGTCTCAATATCCCGCAGCGGGTTGATGCTCCCATCCACATGGACAATGTTGCTGTCCTCGAAACACCGGACTACATGGACGATGGCGTCCACTTCCCGGATATTTGCCAAAAACTGGTTGCCAAGGCCCTCGCCCTTAGAAGCTCCCTTCACCAGTCCTGCAATATCCACAAATTCAATGGCAGCCGGTATGATTTTCTTCGTGTGGTACATCTCGCCTAACACGTTCAGCCTCTCGTCCGGTACGGTGACGACCCCTACGTTGGGGTCGATGGTGCAGAACGGGTAATTCGCCGACTCCGCTCCCGCCTTCGTCAATGAATTGAACAGCGTACTCTTTCCTACATTGGGCAATCCAACAATCCCTAATTTCATATTATCCTAATCTCCTATGATTTTTGTTAATTTATATTTTTTGCCTTTCAAATTTAATTATGTTCTAATCCTATTCACATTGTAAAAGCTCCTTCTAAAAAAAGTGCCTTAATACCTATGTCAGTATAACATATCAATATGTAAAAGTAAATTGATTCCCTTCCTCTAAATACGCTTTTTAGGCTCAGATACTGTTGGCAATTTAGTTGTTAAACTGCAAATATATGCTTTTTTTAATTTATTCGCCGGATGAAAGTAGATTCTTCCCGGAATGTTATGTCCCTTTCTAAATCTTTCTAAAGTCTGTTTTGATTGCGTTGAAACACTTTTGGAAGGAAACGCCTCCTCTTCAAATCTTTCTCCATCCCATTTTGAAAAATATCTTTCCAAACTCATTAGTTTATTGCACAATGTTCCTACATGACATACCTGAACCTGCCCCTCTAATTGATTAAGTGCAACCTGATGAAATATAAGTGATGGAAAAAGGACGTCCAAACGTTCCAATAACTGTTGAGGTGTATTTATGCCTGAAAAATCTCTTTTCCTTATTTGGGAAATTTGACCGGAATACTCCTGGAGTTGTTTCTCATTAGACAAGTTATATACACTAACAGAAAAAGTATGATCTTCCTTTAAGGAATAATATTGACATGGTATTTCAAACATATTCCAATAAGGTTCGGAAACAAAACTGATGCTAAAAGACTCATTTTCGTATGCGGCAAGCAATCCTTTCCCATTCCCTTTTTCGCATGTCAATTCTGCTTCATCCTGGTTGAAATCCAGCATCTCCTGCCTATCGCACATATTTACAAAACGCCGAAGCATATCTTTATCTTGCGTATTATTTCTCCATTGCGAGACATAATATCCTTTTGTTAACTCTAACGAATTTAAATCTACACTGGTTAGAATAGTTCTTTCAAACCCACTGGTTCCTTTTACAGCCTTGCTATACGTATTTATAAACTGTTCAAATATTCGCTCAGCCACGCTTTGACGCACTTCTCCGTTACACAGAGAAAGCTCATTTAATATTAGCTGCATATTAAAATTCTCCCTTTATAGAATCTCATCTAAAGCTTTTTCCCATTCATCAAAAAAACCATCTGGCCAATAACTTAGTTTTCCATTATCGTAGATTTGCGGACACTCCGCTAAATGAACCATTTTCCCTTTATATTCCATTCTGGAAAAATAAAATAATTTTGCATCCTCTCCCTTTAAGACCTTCTGCTTTACAGCAATCCTAATGCCATTCAAAATATGGTCACTATGTGTTTCCATAAATATTTGAATGCCATTTGCTGCACACAGAGCAATCAGCTCTCCTATTCGCCTTTGTCCCTTAGGATGTAAATGTGCTTCAGGATTTTCCAAAATCAGAGTACTTCCGCTCTCTGCTTTCAATAAGGCTACAATGACCGGCAAAACATACGAAATACCAAAGCCGACATTCGTTGGTCGAAACAGTCTGCTTTTTGTACTATCCACATAATAAAAACCCAGCTTCGCCAAATCAGTATTTTCAATCTCCGAAACGTCAAATTTCACCTCGGGAGAAATCATATCCAGCCAAAACTGCACTGCTTCTTTTAAAGATCTATCCTTGTCCCATGCTATACTTTTATCCTGATATCGGCATAGAAAGTGAACAGTATATTCACCATTGACTCCCAACTGAGCTTGGGAATCTATATGGTAACTTGATTTTGGATAAATCACCTGAGGCGCTTTTCTCTCTGCATTCAAGTATTCAAAATGCTCATTAAATAAAGATATATTTTGATAATTTCCTGAACTATCTGCCTCGAGCACGTCGGCATCCTTTTTATAATGTACTTTTGTTATAAAACTTCGCTCTCTTTCCTGAAGCTGCAATTCAATCAAATCATTCTCTGCATATTCATATAGAACATCTTGCGCCATTCCGGCATTTACATAAATGCCATTAAGACAAATGCTTTTTGGCAAATAATTATTCTGCTCAGACTGCTTTAACACCAGCAATGACTGGATGACCGTGGATTTGCCCATCCCATTTAAACCCGAAAACACATTAAGCGATTTTAATGGTAATTCAAGAGATTCAAAACACTTAAAATTTTTAATTACTATTTTTTCCAGCATTACTTTACTATCTCCTTTACCAAATTATAAATTTTTTCAAATCTCCTTTTTACAGATGACACTTTTCCACTACCAATGGAATCAATAAATTCCCCATCTTCCAAACACATTACTCTATATTTTTCAATCAGATTCTTTTTTCGCTCCACCAAAGAATCCAATTCTTCCTCAGTACATTCCGCCAGAATGCAAGTCCATGTCTCGAACAAAGCTTTGCTGATCGGTCTTCTCTTGCATAAATCAGGCATACGTCTGAAAGCAAATTTCCCAAAAATTTCCTTACTTACATTCAAAACCATGACAAACCGTATCTTTATACGTCCCGCGTCCGTCTTTTCAAATCCCTTACGATTCAACATCTCCATCCCTGCATTCAGGAACAAATCTATAGACCCCTTATATTCCAAGACACCCAAACCATAAAAGGTCAGAAAGCGAAGGACAAACTCCCTGTCCAACATACGATCTGTTTTTACAGAATATCCTGTTGCCTGTTTAAACTCTTCTAGATTTGCCAGTTCTTTTAAATACCTTGCCGGAAATCCCTGATACAATGCATGCCGGATTTCTTGCGGCTCCAGCTCTAATCCTCCTGTATTAATGCGTTTAAAAATATTGTATTTCAAATTGATAGGCGCGCCAGGATTTATGATATAAGTAATGACCTGCGTTTCCTTCATTCTCCGCACATAAGCCCGCGGCATATCATCAATGGTGGCACCCTCTAACTCCTTTAAAAACTCTAAGCCCTGCAATCTGAGTTTGGACTCATCATCTACAAAAAATTCTTTCAATGCTGTCAATCGCTGCAAGCCATCAATGACCACCCATTTGCTGTTATTACTCCCATCAAAATAAAATGCTGGCAACGGTATCCTTAACAGCAGAGACTCAATCAGCTGGCTCTTTTTTTCCGGACTCCACAATCCGGCCTTTCTTTGAAAATCAGGCATCAAATCAATTTCTTCGTTTTCTAATCTCGAAATAATCATATCCAACGATAACGGTTTGGGCGAAATATCGATCTGAGTCGTATCATATGGCTTAATCAATTCCGTGTAGTTGATTTCATCTGTCATCTCTTCCACTTCTTCTTCTTCAACCACTGATATATTGTTCTCTTCTAAATACTTCCTGCATAATTCAATATTTTCCTTAAAATTTTGCTGAGAAGACAAAACATCAATAAGCAGTGAATTACTTATTGTCCCTTCCCTGTAGTTTTGGGCAATATTTATTAGCTTGTCCAAATCTTTTTTATACTTTTCAGGTAGCATTTTCTCTCTCCTTGCATATTTCTTCACCTTTTATACATACTATAGATTGAGGTGATTCTTTTTGTCAAATTATATATTACAAATAACTCCAGAACCGGAATTCATTAACAATAAACCCCTCTATTTTTGGTGTATTATAAAAAACAATGCCATAGATTCCTCTTCAAATTATGGTTTTGGTTGGTCTATTTCTGCTGCTACAGCATTTGGGGACGCATATAACTATTACAAACAATTTATTTTATATAATGGTTAATTGTACCAAACCGCTAGCGCGGTGGCTAGCCCTAGGTACGTGATTCCACTACTTTTTCAAAATTTTTTCGTTTTCTCAAAATAAAAGTAGCAATTTTTTGGTTTATGTTGTATTGTTGAGTTACCACACACAACTGCAAACATAACCCCAAAAACTGCTATGTTTATATTATCATGGATTTTCAAACTCAACAACTCTATATTTCATTTTTTTGCCCGCCCGCCACCTCTTTTGTGATTTTTCCTGTTCACTCTATCAAAATCACACCGNTAAGCCATGGGACGATACCCAGCTTCCCATGCGTAAGTTTGATGAATACCTCCCCTTTGTCCCTTCCAAAGAGGAAGTTTCCATCCTGATCGACGCCATGCCCGACCTCAAGCAGAAGGCTATGGTCTCCCTCATGTATTCCTCCGGTCTGCGCATCGGCGAAGTCTGCCATTTACGGTATGAGGACATTGAACGCAAAAATATGCGTATCCATATCCGTCACGGAAAGAATCGTTCCGACCGTTATGCCATCCTTTCTAAAAGGGCTCTGGATATCCTCACTTCCTACTGGTTTGCCTTTGGCAGGCCAAGAGGCTGGCTTTTCCCAAAGCAGACCTGCCCGGATAAACCCATTGATACATTTTACCTTTCCCGGCATATCCATGCTGTAGAGCGCTCACTCGGCTGGGAAGAACGGATCACCTGCCATTCCCTGCGCCACGCCTTTGGCACCCATCTGTATGAGGACGGTACAGACCTGCTTACCATAAAAGCCCTGCTCGGACATAAATCTTTAAATTCCACTACGATTTATGTCCACCTGGCTTCTAACGGTACACATACTGCCATAAGCCCCTTTGACCGGATGGAAGGTGTTTCCCATGAGTAATTCCCAAATCCAGAGGATCTGGCAGCTCTCTTACGGGGAGTACACTTCTTCCGGGAGTTTCCAGTCTGATGTCCAGCGTAAAGCATCCTATGCT
>CAJTDD010000030.1 GCA_910574885.1 Lachnospiraceae bacterium
AAGGTCAGGTAAAAGATTCGTGAGAGGATCTGGGAATACCTGATTTTTTAGTGCAAAAATTCTGATTTGATTGTTAGATTAATACAATTTTCGGACAATCTGGGGGGGGGGTAAAATCATGATTCTGGGAGTTGCCGATTCGTGGAGCAGTTATAAGGGGTTGGATTGTTTTATTGAGCTTAGCCAACAACTTGATCCGAAATATCAAATTGTGTTAGTGGGTATTGACCATGAAAAATGATAAATATAAGGAGTACGTTAGAATATATGAAAAAATATCTCATTCTAGGGGCAGCATTTGATTGGGGTTATCGAAAAGGCCTTGATGTGTTTTTAGAATTACGCAGTAAATTAAGTTCTGCTTATAGAATAGTCTTGGTTGGAATAGACGATAATACGGAAAAAGCAATACCAAATGACATTATATGTATACCAAGGACAAATAATCAATATGAACTGGCCCAAATATATACGGCTGCAGATGTATTTGTGAATCCCACAAGAGAAGAAGTGCTTGGAATGGTGAATGTAGAATCTCTGGCTTGTGGAACTCCGGTGATAACTTTCAATACAGGAGGATGTCCTGAGGTTGTAAGCGGTAGTTGTGGTTTTGTTACAAATGAAAATACAACTGATAATATAAAACATATTTTAGATAGTGGTTCTTGGATGAAAATAGACAGACAGGATTGTATAGAACGTGCCAGAGAGTTTTGTATGAACGATAAGTATAAGGAGTACGTTAAATTATATGAAAAAATATCTCATTCTAAGAGTGGTGTTTGATGAGGGAGAGTATCAGAATTCATAATAAAGTTATTAAAAATGCTTCATGGATCATCGTGGGCAGGATTGCGCAGTCCATAGTTGGGATGCTTATAGCTATGATTACTGCCAGATTTCTGGGTCCTTCTAATTATGGTTTAATAAATTATGCTTCGTCAATTGTAGCGTTTGCAGTACCCATCATGCAGCTTGGACTGAGCAATATCCTGGTTCAGGAATTAGTTAATAATAAAGAAAAAGAAGGAGAAATAATCGGAACAGCTCTAGGGATGAGCATAATTTCTGGGATTCTTTCCATTTTGGGGATATTTGCCTTTGTTTTGATAGCTAACAAGGGAGAAGCAGAAACGTTTATTGTATGTGCTTTGTCAAGTATTGTGATGGTCTTTTATTCATTGGAAATGATTATTTACTGGTATCAAGCAAAGCTTCTTTCAAAGTATACTTCAATTGTATCGCTGATTGCCTATTTTATAGTTGCATTATATAGGTTATTTTTGTTGATTACCCAAAAAAGTATTTATTGGTTTGCGCTATCGATGACCTTTGACTATGCAATCATTACCATTACTTTAATAGTCTTATATAAAAAATTAGGAGGTCAAACATTCTCCTTTTCTATGTCAACGGCAAGAAGAATGTTTCATAAAAGTAAACACTATATCCTTTCAAGTATGATGGTCACAATTTTTGCACAAACAGACAGAATCATGATCAAATTAATGCTTGGAGATGCAGATACAGGATTTTATTCTGTTGCGGTTACATGTGCTGGAATGACTTCTTTTATTTTTGGAGCCATAATTGATTCTGCAAGACCGTCTATATTCGAGAGTAAAAAGAGTGGAGATGGTCCGTTTGCAAGAAATATTACTCGTCTATACAGTATAATCATATACTTTGCCTTGATTCAGAGCATTGTAATTGCCGCGTTCTCCAAAATAATAATAGGAATCCTATATGGCGCTCAGTTTTATCCGGCAGTAGGTGCCCTAAGAATAGTCGTTTGGTATGCGACTTTTTCATACATTGGTTCTGTCAGAAATATATGGATACTGGCGGAGAACAAACAAAAGTACTTATGGATTATTAACTTGTGCGGTGCAGCAGCCAATGTTGTTATGAATGCTATGATGATTCCTCTATTGGGTATCAATGGAGCTGCAATAGCCTCCCTTGTGACACAATTTTTTACGAATGTTATTACAGGTTATATATTCAGTCCTATTAGGGAAAACAACAGGCTAATGGTGCATGGATTGAATCCAAATAACTTAAAGGAAATTTTTAAGTTAATGCGCGGAGGGCTTTAGTATGAATGAATTACAAAAATCCATATTAAAGATTTTTAAGCAAATCTCAAAAATATGCGATGATAATGGGATCCCGTATTTTGCTATTGGAGGTACATGCATTGGAGCTGTGAGACATAAGGGATTCATTCCGTGGGATGATGATTTGGATATAGCAATTCCCATAGAATATTTTGATTATTTTATCAAAATGGCAAATGCTCAGTTGCCAGGCAGCATGAAAATCTATACCTGCGCTAACCATGAAACGTTTCGATATGTTTTTATTAAGGTCATAGATATAACGACAACCTTTATTGAAGAATCTGAGATATTGTATCCAAAATCTTATAAAGGTGTTTATGTCGATATCATGCCAATCTGCGGTATACCGTGTGATGAAAATAGAAGAAAAAGATTTTATAACATGCAGTTTTACTGTCTGAGAATGAACGAGAAACTTAGAGCTGATAAGTATACTACCAGTCTCAAGGGGAAAATCGCAAATAGTTATTTGAACGTTATGAAAAAAATTTGCGGATACAATTACTACTCCAATAAATGGATTAAGATAATGAAAGCGAATCCATTTTATAAATCGAAATATACGGGATATGTCTGGTGGCCATATAGACTGGAAGAGCAAAAGCGGCTGACATTCAAAACAGAATACTTTACAGAAACAACTAATCTGCCTTTTGAAGATACGTTTATAAGATGTCCGAAAAATTATGACGCTTATTTATCTCAACAGTTTGGAAACTATATGGAGTTTCCGCCGGATGTTGAGCGAGAAAGTCATCACAAGGGCTTGATTGACTTAAATAAACCATATGAATATTACCAAAACAATACTGAAATTGTAAAAAAGATGATGGAGTGAGGTAAATGGAAATGATAATAGGTTATACGGCTGGTGTGTATGATCTTTTTCATATAGGCCATTTGAACCTTCTGAAGAATGCCAAAGGCATGTGCGATAAGCTTGTTGTTGGAGTGACAGTTGACGAACTTGTTCAGTACAAAGGCAAGAGCGCAATGATTCCATTTGAGGATCGAATTGAGATAGTACGTTCCTGCAAGTATGTTGACGCTGCGGTTCCACAGTATGATATGGATAAACTCAAAGCCTGTAAGGCGCTTGGAGCTGCAATGCTTTTCGTAGGTGACGACTGGTATGGGACAGAGAAGTGGAAAAAGTATGAGGAAGAATTCGCGGAGGAAGGAATTAAAATAATATACTTCCCATATACCAAAGGTGTTTCCAGTACAAAGATAACTGAGGCATTGAAACAAGTTCGGGGGTGGACAAAATCATACCCTCCGGGCATCCCGTAATTCATGCCCTTCGGGCGGGTGGACTGCGTCCAATAAGGTATACCCAAGGGCACACCGTAATGCATGCCCTTCGGGTGGGTGGACTGCGTCCAATAAGGTATACATAAATGGAGGAAATGAAAATGATTAATAAAAAATATTGCATGAGTTCCTATATGGCATTCCGTTATATCGAAAAGGAGTATATGGAGTTCTATCCGGGAATGCATCACAGTAATATTCAACCTATTCCTGACGAGCAGCGCATTCTCGTGCATACAAGTGATGACATTGACCGGGAAATTGAAAAGCAGATGGAACAGTTTAAGGATAAGAAGAAAGGTATTCTTCTTTCCGGAGGAATGGATTCCGCTATTGTTGCCTCTTATCTTTCCGGTTCAGATGCGTACACCTTCCGTTTTCTTGGCGGCGAGTATCAGAAAGAGGAACTAGAGAGGGCGAAATACTATGCAAAATATTATGGACTGAATCTTCATTATGTAGATATAAACTGGGATACAGTGGCCTCTCATCTCGAACCGGTTATGAAGGCCAAGGCGGCGCCTGTACATTCTATTGAGCCTCAGATCCTACAGGCCGCTCTTCAAGCTAAGAATGACGGTGTGGAATTGATGTTTATTGGAGAGAGCAGTGACATAATCTTTGGTGGAATGAATGGGCTTCTTGCGAAGGATTGGACTTTTGATGAGTTCATGGACCGCTATATTTTCACAAATCCAGAGGATGTGTTGGCTGAGCCGGAGTCTATGCAGTATGTTTTTGAGAGATATCGTAAGGAAGGAGATAAGATTGACTTTCTGTCCTTTATAGATGAAATCTATGCTATTGAGTCCACCAGTTCTTATCTTAATGCTTTTGCCGTTGCCAAGATGCCTTACTACGATCCGTATGCACGACTAAAGATGGCAGACGAGTTGGATTTGTATCGTGTCAGGCATGGCGAGCCCAAATATCTGATTCGTGCTTTGATGGCGAAGAAATACCCCGAACTTACTGTACCGAATAAGAATCCGATGCCCCGCCCTGTAGATGATTACTTCAAGAATTGGGAAGGGCCTGTTAGACCAGAGTTTAAGAAGGGGATTGATATGCGCCGGTTCACGGGCAACCAGAAGTGGCAGATGTATTGCTTAGAGAAATTTCTGGAGATGAATGAATAAAAAATGGTGAAGCATTATATTTGGAGCTATAATCCGATTGATATAGATGCATATATGTATGACTATATTGCAAATAAGAATAATTTTTCTTTTGTTAATTTTTATGAAAATGGAATGACGGAAGAGAGAAAGTCCTGTGGGTATTCCCTATGTCTCCAGAATTATACAGCGATTCATACTACATATGATGAGGCAGTTGATGTTGTAAAAAATTGTTCGGATACAATTCATATTTTTTTCGGTTTGTTAACTCCAATGAACCGAAGGTTGTTAAGATATCTTAAAGATTGTAAAAGAGACAATAAAATATTTATCGTCTCCGAACGTTACAATGCTTTCGGAAATTCTCTTGAAAAAAGAGTGAAGGAATTAATCAGATGGTTTGATTATAAGAAACTGTCTAGGGAATTAAACAATGTGATAGATGGATTCTTCGCATACGGAACCAAGGGTGCTGAGTTCTTCAAAAAGCTAGGTTTTACTCATGTATACCCAACAATGTATGCCACAAATCATCATTATAATATTCGTACATATACCTTATTGGACGCAGTCCACCCGCCCGAAGGGCATGCATTACGGTGTGCCCTTGGGTATAGTTACAGTAATCGAACCGAAAAAACCAGATTTATTTATGTTGGAAGGCTGGAATTTGATTTAAAAGGGGTAGATATACTGCTTAAATCTTTAGATACCATTATTCACAGGGGGGGGGGTAGAAAGGAATGGAGTATTGATTTTGTTGGCAACTATGGAGCTAATTCAGCAGATGTGAATAGATGGATAGATGCTCATTGTGAATATGCCAGACAAGTTGGGAAAATTCCATTCGATCAAATGATTCATTACCTGCATGGCTATGATGTGTGCATCATACCGAGTAGGAAAGAAGGATATCATACACTGCCTGCGCAATGTATCGCGGCTGGAATCGCTTGTATAGTAACTAAGGGATGTGTCAGCGATGAATTAATAGAACGGTATAAGTCGGGAATCGTGGTCAGCAGTGGAGACGGCAAACAACTGTCAGATGCAATTATGTTTTGTATTACGGATAAAGAAGCAATCGATAAAATGAAGCGGTGCGCTGAGCAAGCTGCACCTGACATATCCATGGAAGCGGTTGGTGATTACATGTGGAGCGTAATTCAATGTAGAATCAATAAGAGTTCATCTATACCGGAATGTCCGTGGAGTAAAAAAATTGCGAGAGCAAAAGAACATAGCCGAGAGCTGGAAAGAGAGGAATAGACAAAATGCCCAATATCACAGAAGCATTCAAAGGAAAGACCTTAGTAATCACAGGTGGAACCGGTTCTTTTGGTTCAACCGTCCTCAAGCATTTCCTCACATCTGATATAGGGGAGATAAGGATAATATCTCGTGATGAAAAAAAACAGGACACCATGAGACATACATTGCAGGCGAAATACCCGGAACAAGCAGGTAAAGTTCAGTTCTACGTGGGCGATGTGCGAAATATTGATTCTGTCCGTAATGTTATGTATGGAGCAAATTATGTGTTCCACGCCGCAGCGCTAAAGGAGGTTCCCTCCTGCGAGTTTTTCCCAATGGAGGCCGTTAGAACCAATGTAATTGGCACAGATAATGTGATTACAGCGGCTGTTGAGAATAAGGTTGAGAAAGTTGTGTTCCTCAGTACTGATAAGGCGGCATATCCGATAAACTCTATGGGTATGACCAAGGCGATTGGAGAGAAAGTAGTAGCTGCCAGAGCACAGAAAGCATTTGAACGCGGAGGAACCGTGTTGGCATGCACTCGGTACGGTAATGTCATGTGCAGCCGAGGCTCAGTAATCCCACTCTTTGTTGACCAGATAAAACGAAAAGCCCCCATCACAATTACCGATCCTAATATGACACGCTTTCTTATGAATCTTGACGAGGCTGTTGACCTTGTTGCGTTCGCCTTTGAACACGCAGAGCCGGGCAATCTGTTTATACAGAAGGCGGATGCAAGCACAATCGGTGTTTTGGCAGACGGTGTCATGAAGGTGTTCGGTCAGACTGAGAAGAAAATCATCGGCACCCGACACGGTGAGAAGCTATATGAAACGTTAATGACCAGGGAGGAGAGACTTAGGTCTACCGACATGGGAAACTACTTTAGAATCAGCCCTGATGGAAGAAGTTTGAACTATGATAAGTTCTATGTGGAAGGCAATGTACTGACCGAAGGTGATGAGGCATATACAAGTCATAACACAAACCGACTTGATGTTGACGGCGTGGTTGCAAAGATCATGACCACAGATTATGTGAGAGAAGAACTGGAAGGCCGGCCCCACGCTGTGGAAGCATAATATTTTAAGGAGGAGTCATGAATATACTGGTTACTGGTGCGGCTGGTTTCGTTGGAAGGAATCTGGTCGAAAATCTTAAAAATATTCGAGATGGGAAGGACAGGACAAGACCAGCGCTCCATATTCAGAAAATTTATGAGTATGATCGCAGCAATACCTTGGAGGAGCTGGAGAGATTCTGCGCAGACTGTGATTTTGTTTTCAATCTGGCTGGTGTCAACAGACCGAAAGATCCCGCTGAATTCAAAGAGGGCAACTTTGGCTTTGCAGGCAGACTGTTGGAGACTCTCCGTATACATAATAATACCTGTCCGGTCATGTTGAGCTCCTCTTTGCAAGCCACACTTGCCGGACGTTTTGGCACCAGCGAGTATGGACTTTCCAAGCGTGATGGTGAGGAGTTGTTTTTTCGTTATGCCGAGGAGACAGGGGCTTCGGTGTATGTTTACCGCTTCCCGAATCTGGTTGGTAAGTGGGTACGCCCTAACTATAATAGCGCCGTTGGTACTTTCTGCAGCAACATTGCAAACGACCTGCCGATTACCGTGAACGATCCGTCGGTTGAACTGGAAATGCTTTTTATCGATGACATGCTCAATGAAATGTATGATGCCATGGAGGGAAAGCCTCATCGTGCAGAGTACCCGAAAAGCGGGGAAATCATCAATGGCGTAGAGTATGACGGGGTGACTCCGCAGCCGACGGAGGAAGGCCGGTACTGCTTTGCTCCCGTTACCCACAAAGCTACGCTGGGACGAATCGTAGAACTGCTTCGTAGATTCCATGACCAGCCGCATAACCTGATTATGCCTGCGCTTCCCAATGGCAGTTTTGAGAAGAAGCTGTACAGCATGTATCTGTCCTATCTGCCAAAGGAGAAAATTTCTTTTGATTTGAAAATGAATTGTGATGACCGTGGCAGCTTTACCGAGCTTCTTAAAACCACAGAGTACGGACAGTTCAGTGTGAACATTTCCAAGCCCGGCGTCACCAAAGGCCAGCATTGGCACAACACCAAGTGGGAGTTTTTCATCGTAGTTGCTGGTCACGGTCTGATAAAGGAGAGAAAGATTGGAACAGATGAGGTAATCGAGATTGAAGTGAGTGGAGATAAAATACAAGCAGTCCATATGCTGCCGGGATATACGCACAACATCACGAACCTATCAAAGACAGAGAATCTTGTCACTGTCATGTGGGCAAATGAAATATTCGATTCCAACCATCCGGACACCTATTTTGAAAATGTATAACGTTATTCTGTCGAGGACGCTTACCAAAGCCTCCTCGGCTTTTTACTTGATTTCTCAAGTTCACGAGAAAGGAGACTGTAACTGTTCATGAACAAACAAGAATCAGATGTTTTGCTGACAATCTTCACAGAGCCGTTTATCAACCAGCGCATCCTGTCAGAGACATCCGGCCATAGCCTGGGTGTGGTGAACAGGTCTATACGCAGCCTTATCAATGAAGGATATCTGGATGAGGGCATTTGTCCCACCGATAAGGCGAGACGAGAGTATAACACGAAAGCTCCAAAGAATGCGATTATCCTAGCGGCGGGCTTTGGAATGCGTATGGTGCCAATAAACTTATCTACACCTAAGGGTCTGTTGGAAGTAAACGGCGAGCCGTTGATTGAGCGAATAATAAAACAGCTCCGCGAGGTTGGGGTGAAAGACGTCACAATAGTAGTCGGATTTATGAAAGAGAGCTTTGATTACCTGATTGATGAGTATGGCGTGGAGTTGGTGGTTAATGCTGACTATGCAGCAAAGAACAACCTTTCATCCCTGGCGCTCGTTGCAGACCGACTTTCCAATACCTATATCGTCCCTTCGGATATCTGGTGTGACAGAAATCCATTCAATACACATGAGATGTATTCCTGGTACATGGTGAGCGATATTGTTGATAATGAGAGCAACGTCCGTGTGAACCGGAAGATGGAGCTGGTAAGGGTCGGAGAGCATACCGGCGGCAACGCCATGGTCGGCATTGCATATCTGCTGGAAGAGAATGTAGAGACTATACGGGAGAAGCTCCATAGGGTATGCGCAAGTAGCAGGCATGACGGGGACTTTTGGGAGATTGTTCTGTATAAAGACGATAAGATGATCATTCCAGCCCGGGTTGTTCACGCGTCAAATGTGGTCGAGATTAATACTTATGAGCAGTTGAGGGAATTGGACAGTGAATCCAATCACCTGAAATCAGACGCGTTAGATGTGATTACTGAGGTGTTCCATTCCAAATCGGAGGATGTTGTGGATATCAATGTTCTCAAGAAGGGCATGACGAACCGATCGTTTCTTTTCTCTGTCTACGGTGATAAATACATCATGAGAATACCGGGAGAGGGAACCACCCAGCTAATCAACCGTGCGCAAGAGGCAGAGGTATTCAGAACAATCCGTGGCCATGGACTTTGCGATGACCCTGTGTATATCAACCCGTCAAATGGGTATAAGATTACGAAATTCCTGGAAGGGGTAAGGGTATGTGATCCGGAAAATGTACTGGATGTGGGTCGCTGTATGGAGATGTTAAGAGCTTTTCATAGGATGAGATTGTCTGTTCCTCATACTTTTGATATCTTTGGTCAGATTGAATTCTATGAAAAGCTGTGGGAAGGCCGCCCATCGATATATAAGGATTATAAACAGACCAAGGCCAACGTGCTGAGTTTGAAGCCGTTCATTGATGGGATTGAGAAAGATTGGTGCCTTACACACATCGATGCTGTGCCGGATAACTTCTTGTTCTGCAAGCCGGAAGGGGAGACAGAGGAACTTCTCCAGCTTACTGACTGGGAATATGCGGGGATGCAAGACCCGCATGTGGATATCGCCATGTTCTGTATCTACAGTCTTTATCATAAAAAGCAGGTAGATCGGCTGATTGACATCTACTTCCAAAATAATTGTAAGCGCCAAACCAGAGCGAAGATTTACTGTTATATCTCTATGTGCGGACTGCTCTGGTCTAACTGGTGTGAGTTTAAACGGAATCTTGGCGTGGAATTCGGCGAATACTCTCTTCGCCAGTACCGCTTTGCAAAAGATTACTACCGCTATGCGGTGAAAGAAATGAGTGCGGGAACCCATATGGCAAATAGAGCCGTTATCATGGCCGCAGGTATCGGGAAGCGAATGCGTCCACTGACATTTGATGTCCCCAAACCACTGGTTAAGGTGAACGGAGTGCGGATGATCGACACGGTTATTAAGGCTCTTCACCAAAATGGAATCTATGAAATCTATGTTGTCATTGGACACTTAAAAGAGCAGTTTTATGAGTGGTCAAAAGAGTGGGATGGAGTAGAATTAATTGAGAATCCTTACTATGATACCTGCAACAATATTTCATCCCTTTACGCTGCCCGTGAACATCTTGGCGACTGCATCATCCTGGACGGCGACCAGATCATCTATAATTCGTCTGTTCTCGATCCGCACTTCACCCTTTCTGGA
Organism: Lachnospiraceae bacterium; assembly: GCA_910574885.1. Lineage (GTDB taxonomy): Bacteria > Bacillota > Clostridia > Lachnospirales > Lachnospiraceae > Sporofaciens. The sequence goes on from CAJTDD010000030.1 coordinate 10,374, forward strand.
TATAACTCCGTCTGGTGTGAAGGTGAGACAGACGAATGGATGATGGATGTGGAAGACGGGGTGATACAAAGTTGTTCCAGGACAGGAGGCGCACACGGATGGCAGCTTTATTCCATTTCCCGCTGGACAGCAGAAGATGGAGAGAAACTCAGAAAGCATCTGGAATTTGAGTTCGAGAGAGGGAATCGAGATATCTACTGGGATGACGTAGTGATGTTCTGTCACTTCAAGGATTACACACTTGGCATTAAGGAGATGCAAAAAGGAGACATCATTGAAATTGACGATCTTGCTCAGCTTGTAACCATCGACCACAGTTATCAAACATATCAAAAGCCGAATTCGGCAGAAAAAACGGAGGATTAGTGAAATGAGCAATCATATGACAGCAGACAAGAGCAAAATAGACTGGATGATAACGATGGCGCCTTTCATACTGATTCTGGGATTGGCAGGATATTTGTTTCTCTTTCCTAAACAGGCGAATGGGGTAATCTCCCAGGTACGTTTCTTCTTAGGTGACACGCTGGGAAGTTACTATCTGCTTATAGGACTTGGCGTCCTAATCATTTCCATTTTCCTTTCCTTCTCCAAGTATGGTGAGATTGTTCTTGGGGAATCGAATGAAAAGCCAAAGTACAATTTTTTTACATGGGGCAGCATGATGTTCACCTGCGGTCTTGCCGCCGACATCCTGTTCTACTCTTTTGCCGAGTGGGTTATGTATGCTTCCAACCCGCATATTGCTGAGATGGGAGGAAGCATTACTGAATGGGCTGGCGTCTTCCCGCTGTTCCATTGGAGTTTCATCCCATGGGCATTCTATCTTGTGCTTGCTGTCGCCTTTGGGTTCATGCTGCATTGCAGAAAAAGGGATAAGCAGCGCTATTCTGAGGCATGTCTCCCTGTAATTGGGAAGAAGCATGCACATGGTACACTTGGGCGTATCATAGACCTGTTTGCTCTCTTTGCGCTGTTGGCTGGTACTGCGACAACCTTCTCTGTTGCCACTCCTTTGATGGCAGAAATCATTGTTTCACTGTTTGGAATCAGTGTCAGCCGTACGGCGGTCACAATTATGATTCTTCTCATTACCTGTGCAGTTTATACGTATGCGGTTCTCCACGGATTCAAGGGAATCAGCTTCCTTGCCAAGCTCTGCATATACCTGTTCTTAGGCCTGCAAATCGCCTTTCTCCTCATTGGCGGCCAGGGACGTTTCATCATCGAGAATGGCGTCGAGTCCTTGGGCAAGATGGTTCAGAACTTTATCGGGCTTAGCACTTATACAGATCCCGGCCGAACGAATCATTTCCCTCAGGATTGGACGATTTACTACTGGGCTTACTGGATGGTATGGTGTATCGCAGCGCCGTTCTTCATTGGAAATATTTCTCGGGGGCGTACTGTTAAACAGACCATACTGGGAGGCTATATCTTTGGTGTTGGTTCAACCATTAGCTCTTTCATTGTTTTTGGGAACTATAGCCTGGGTCTTCAAACCGCTGGTGCGGCGGACTTTATCGTTCAGTATCAGGAGAGCGGCGACCTGTATGGTTTAATCATGGACATTATCCATACAATGCCGGGAAGCAAAATATTTCTTGTGTGGATTCTGTTGTGTATGATCACTTTCTATGCCACAAGCTTCGATTCCATTGCGTATACAGCGGCGTGCTACAGCTATAAGAAACTTGATGAGAATGAAACGCCGCATATGATGATAACATTGCTTTGGTGTATCCTGCTAATTGTGCTGCCTATCGCATTGGTATTCAGCGAAAGTAGCATGAACAACATCCAGAGTGTGAGTATTATCAGTGCATTTCCTATTGGTATGATTATGATTCTGATGATCTGGAGTTTTATTAAGGATGCCAGGAAGTATATGGAAGAGAAAAGGCTGCAATAGATTTAATTGGAGGCGTCAACGTGAGTAATAAAGAAAGAAACAGTTTTTTGGATATCACACGCATAGTTGCTGTGTTGGCAGTTATAATGATACATACGAGTTCAGGATTTGTAACTTTATATGATACATCCTCAATAGAATTTTTATGGGGGAATATTTTTGATAGTATTTCAAGAATAGGCGTTCCATTGTTTGTTATGATATCCGGTTCATTGATGTTGGATGAAGAAAAGAATATTACAATAAAGAGCTTGCTCTCTAAGAATATTAAAAATATTGTTTACTTATTGATTTTTTGGTCTGTAATATATTGCAGCATTTATGAGGTGATTTTTCCGCTTATAAAGGGTGAAGCCTTAAACTTTCCGAGTATTATTGTTTCGTTAGAAAACGGTCATTTTCATATGTGGTATCTCTATATGATGATTGGATTGTATTTGATTACGACTTTTCTTCGGGAATTTGTAAAAAAAGAAAACAAACAGTTGGTTTTGTTATTTATAGCAGCAGCGCTTGCAACTCAATTTACTTTACCAGTGCTGAATGTATTACCGATAAAATATAGGGGACAGTTTATTTTAAAATTCATAGAAAAGTTTTACTTGGGAATTTTTGGCGGTTTTACTGCATATTATCTGTTGGGATGGTACATTGTTCATATTGGTATTAAGAAAAAATGGATATTTTATTGTCTGGGCATATTTTCTTTACTGGCAATTTTCATATATGTGCAGATGACAAAAGATTCTGCAAATGGATATTCAAACATGAATATCCTTGTCTTGCTTTATTCTGTTTCTGTCTTTATAGCATTAAACGGCTCACCTAAAAGAGAGCCGAATTTCAAGAACAAAAAAATTTTTGAAATTTTATCCAATTTAAGTTTTGGCGTATATATTATTCATCCTCTTTGTCAAACGGTTGTTGTAAAGGTGCTTATATATAACAAAAAACCTTTTATATATCTTTTATGTTATTTTGGGATGGTAGCTGTACTATCTTTTGCCATTTGCCTCGTAGCATCAAAATTACCTATTATTAAAAAAGCTTTTAGAATATAGATGAAATTTTAGCTTATCGACGAACGCCCCTTTCTGTGTTATGATAATAGAGATATTACCATAGCACAGAAAGGGGCATTTTTATGGCCGGTTTATCAGAAAAGAAACACATATGTATAGGAATACTTGCCCATGTTGACGCAGGCAAGACAACATTATCTGAGAGCCTCCTATACCTAAGCGGCAAGATCAGGGAGCTTGGCCGTGTAGACCATAAAAATGCATATCTTGACACCTATGAACTGGAACGCAGCCGTGGTATCACCATTTTCTCGAAACAGGCGGTGTTCACTCTCGGAATGAACCAGGTAACACTCCTTGACACCCCCGGGCATGTAGATTTCTCTACGGAAATGGAGCGCACGCTGCAAGTGTTGGACTATGCAATCCTTGTCATCAACGGGATGGACGGCGTACAGGGCCATACCCGGACGCTCTGGAGTCTTCTGCGGCGATACCATATTCCGGTCTTCCTTTTCATCAATAAGATGGATCAGGCAGGGACGGACCGTGAAAAGCTTCTGGAAGAGCTAAAGACCCAACTGGACGGCTCCTGCATTGCTTTCGATGAAGAAGCGGAGATTCTTCATGAAGAGCTGGCGATGTGCGATGAGGCATCGCTTGAGGAATATCTGGAAAACGGCGGCCTGCGGGAAGAAACCATCCTGAGGCTGATTGCTGACAGGCTTGTATTCCCGTGCTATTTTGGTTCGGCATTGAAGCTTTCCGGCGTACAGGAATTTATGGAAGGGATGGAACGTTATATGCATCCAGATGCCGTGAGCAAAGAGGCGGATGAAGACGGGGCAGAACGAGGCGCCAGGCAATGCTTTGGCGCTAAGGTGTTTAAAATATCCCGGGATGGGCAGGGAAATCGGCTGACTCACCTGAGGGTCACGCAAGGTTCCTTAAAAGTGAAGGATATCCTTTCGTCCGGTTCAGACGCTTCGGAACCTTGGGAAGAGAAGGTGAATCAGATCCGTATCTACTCCGGAGAGAAATATGAGGCGGTTCCGGAAGCAGGAACCGGATGTGTCTGCGCCGTGACAGGCCTTGACCACACATATCCGGGCGAAGGGCTGGGAACGGAAGAGGCATCCCAGTCTCCGGTACTAGAGCCAGTGCTGAGTTACCGAATCCATTTGCCGGAAGGATGTGACGCTCATATCATGCTGCGAAAACTCCGGCAGCTTGAGGAAGAAGATCCTATGCTTAGGATTATGTGGGAGGAAGAACTGGGGGAGATATATGCGCAGCTCATGGGGGCGGTGCAGATTGAAGTGCTGCAGAGCATGATTCGGGAGCGTTTCCATACGGAGGTAACATTTGACACGGGAAATATTGTATACAAGGAAACTATAAGGAAGACTGTAGAGGGGGTCGGGCATTTTGAGCCGCTCCGCCACTATGCGGAAGTCCATTTGTTATTAGAGCCTGGCGTACCGGGGAGTGGGATGGTATTGGAAGCGGATTGCAGTGAGGATGTGCTGGATCGGAACTGGCAGCGGCTAATCTTGACTCATCTGGCAGAACGGGAACACCGCGGGGTTCTGACCGGTTCTGCAGTCACGGATATTAAGATCACGCTGATTGCGGGGCGGGCGCATCTGAAACATACAGAGGGCGGAGATTTCCGCCAGGCGACTTACCGGGCTGTCAGGCAGGGACTTATGCAGGCTGACAGTATTTTGCTGGAGCCGTATTATGATTACCGTCTGGAATTGCCGTCAGAGATGGTGGGACGAGCCATGACGGATATCCGGAAGATGTGGGGGGAGTTTGATTCTCCAAAGCTGGATGGGGAGTCTGCCGTGCTGATCGGGAAGGCCCCGGTGGCGACCATGCGGGATTATCAGATGGAGGTTAATGCTTATTCGAGAGGAAGGGGGAAGCTGAGCTGCACCTTCAGGGGGTATGAGCCTTGCCATAATGCGGAGGAAATCATAGAAGAGAAGGGATATGACCCGGAGGGGGATTTGGAGAATCCGACGGGGTCGGTGTTCTGCGCCCATGGGGCGGGTTTTGTTGTGCCGTGGAATGAGGTGCCGGAGTATATGCATATAGAGAGTCTGCTTGAGAAGAAAGCAAGACAGGAGGAGGATATGCAAGAAATGAGAGGCAAAGCGAATAATACCGGCAGAAGCCGTCGGCAGAATTTCAGTGCAGAGGAAGAGAAAGAATTAGAAGAAATATTTATCCGCACTTATGGAAAGGTTGAGCGGAAGATGCCTCCGGAGTCTAAGACAGTCGCCAGTGTACCGGAGAAAAGACGGTGCAAGAAGGAAGATGCTGTACAGGAATTTCTCCTGGTAGACGGATATAACGTGATATTTGCATGGGACGACTTGAAGGAGCTTGCGAAGATAAATATCGAAGCGGCGCGGAATAAGCTGATGGACATCCTGTGTAATTATCAGGGATTCCGGAAATGCGTAGTTATTCTGGTATTTGATGCCTATAAAGTGGAGGGCTATGCGCTGGAGATCCAGAAATATCACAATATCCATGTGGTTTACACAAAAGAGGCGGAAACGGCAGATCAGTATATTGAGAAGGTGGTACACCAGATTGGGAAGAAGTACCATGTGACGGTGGTAACGTCAGACGGTGTAGAGCAGGTTGTCACTGCAGGGCAGGGAGGTACGCTGATTTCTTCCCGGGAATTTAAGGAAGAGGTGGAGCTTGTCCGGCGGCAGATTCGCAAGGAGTACGAAAGCAGGAGAGAGACAGGAAAGAATTATCTGTTTGACCATATGGATGAGAAAATGGCGGAAGAGATGGAAGAGGTGAGGTTAGGGAGGAAGGATAAAATAGAATAAAAAAGTTGTTGAAAATGTGAGTAAAATCTGTTGCATATTTGAAAATAATGCTATAATACTAATAGATAACCTAATGTGTCTATGTAGATGGAGGGATCGTTATGGCAGATATTTATAGATTTGTTACTAAATCGAATAATCGCCGCCCAGTATATACCAGTTATGAATTAGGCAAGATGGTAAGGGATAAAAGGAAAAGCAGTGGAATGAATTTCGCTGAATTTGCGAATAAATACGAAATTACGGAAAGGATGTTGTTGCAGATTGAGACGGTAAGTTGTAGTTTCTCGCCTAAAATCTACAAGATCTGCGGCAGTATATTAGGCTTATCTTCGGAAGAACTGCTTGCGGAATATGTTGATGATGTAAACGCGGCAAATTACCGTACAAAGGATAATGGAGTTGGCGTACATGCTACATTCGAGATAGCGAATGATATTTTTAATGAAATAATCATGCAGAGGAAAATCGGAATAAATTAGCGGGGCGGTGTTTTTTTGAAGAATTTGACAGAGGATGAAAAAGCAAAGCTATACGAAGAAGTTTACCCAATTGCTTTAGGATTTAGAAGCTCTTTTATTGGTAATCAGGAAATAATAAAAGATACATTCAAAACGATAGAGCAGTTGGGTTTTTTGCTATTAAGGTTTCCGGCGGTCGGTGGCGATACTTCTTTAGGAGGATTTACAATACATAAAGAGCCATATGATTGTATTTATATTAATAGTAGACAGAACCTTGGCCGGCAATATATGTCATGCTGGCATGAGTGTTATCATGCATATACCAAGGAAGGAAGCGGGATTAGTTATATTGCTTCGGTCAAGCAGGATTCTGTTGAATATAAGGCAGATTTATTTGCTGGTATGATTTTGATGCCTACGGATAGTGTAAGGAAATATATAAAGTATCACAACATTTCTTTGCAATATTTGAGGCATGAAGATATTATTCGTATGCAAAACTACTATAGGGTTGGATATTCAGCAATGCTGCTTAGGATATTGCAAATATATCCGGAATATAAGGCATCTTTACAAAATCGGTTTGCGATTGCAGCGGGCACTCCGATACAGAGAGAAAAACTTGAGAAGAAGACATTAGCCGTACAAGGCGATTTGCAATTAATTCGTGCCACGAATGATATTTATTTACCAGATACATTTATGGAGGATATCTCTTTTAATATTAAAGAAGGAAGAATCTCTAAAGAAAAGGCATATGAACTTTTAAAAGTCATAGATGGGCTGAAAAATGATATATAATGAAATTGATTTAGCGCAATATCCCATTTGTGATACCGATATTTGGATTGATGCGGTTCTGGCGGATTTGGATAGTGCTTTGGTTCATAAATATCATAGACTTATAGTGGCAGATGTTGTAGAAAAAGAAATATTAAAGTTCAGGAAAAATGATAGGTTTAAAATAATTGCAGAGAAATTTCTCACATATAAAAAAGGCAAAAAGATAATTGTTATTAATCATAGCGATATAGAAGAAGAGGATCGTAAGTTTTTAGAAAAACAATTAGTAGAATGTGATAATCGTTTTGAGACTGGGTTGGCAGATGACCCGCACGAACGACATAAAGGTGAGATTGTATCTGCAATTTATGCAGAATATTTTGAAATTCCCTTTTTGAAGAGTAATGACGGGGCTTTTCATGAAGGAAATATGGGACGGGTTGCATTTCCCGATTTGACTGTGAAAAATCTTAGAGACATGTTAGAAGATCTTGTCCTCGATAAAGCGAAAAGACGGGAATGTTATCAAGTGATTAAGGATAACAGGGAATTTATGGAGGAAGGAAAAAGGCTCTATGAAGAAAAGAAGAACAAACCGGTAACTGAGCGTCAAGTACAGGATTTACTGAGTAAACTAAGAAATAGAATCTAAAAAGAGAGATATAATATTTTTTTAACACTTGACAATTCTTACGAATTGTTCTAATATACTATAGAACTGTAATGAAATAAAGTGTTTATGTTTACAAGAAAGGAGAACCAGATATGAAGGCGACATTTCATCAGAATATGATCCAGGATATGATGATGACAGGCTGTGTTGATATGTGCATGATGTGCATGATGAACATGGCTTATTAGTGCATGCGTCTGAATATCTGATTTTTGACATACTATTGTTATTTGGGTAGAGTGTAAGGAGCAGGTACGGCGTGTACTTGTTCCTTTTTTGTGCGCAGACCCGTGCAGGGGAAATATGCCGCTTGGGCGGCGCACGGGCCGCGCGGCGGGGAGGGGAAGATGGCTCTTCCCTACTCGGTTGTTTCAGAGAATCAGATGTCAGGCAAATATCATTTTGCCATGAATGGAAAATGTACGGATGCATGCAGCTGAATGGTTGCGAGAATACGAGAAACAGAGAGGAGAAAAGCAGATGGCACAGATTGAAGTAAGGCATCTTACGAAGACATTTACTTCAAGGGATGCAAGGGTTGATGCATTGAAAGACATCAACCTTGAGATTGAACAAGGAGATATCTACGGAATTATAGGTATGTCAGGCGCGGGCAAGAGTACGTTGGTGCGATGCTTGAATTATCTGGAACAGCCCACAGAGGGCGAGGTCTTGGTAGAGGGCAGGGAACTGGGAAAAATGTCGGAGAAGGAGCTTCTGAAACAGAGAAAAGACATGGCGATGATTTTCCAGCATTTTAACTTGCTGATGCAGAAAAATGTAGTGGATAACGTCAGCTTCCCTCTGTTGATTCAGGGGACCAAGAAGAAGGATGCGCGTAAGAGGGCAAAGGAACTGTTGGGAATCGTGGGGTTAGAGGAGAAAGCGTCAGCCTATCCGGCGCAGCTTTCCGGCGGGCAGAAGCAGCGCGTCGCCATCGCACGGGCGCTGGCGTCAGACCCGAGAATCCTGCTCTGTGACGAGGCAACCAGCGCGCTGGATCCCCAGACCACAGCGTCTATCTTAGAGCTTTTGAAGGATATTAACCACCGTTTTGGAATTACGATTGTGATTATCACCCATCAAATGTCAGTAATCCGTAAAATATGCAGCCATGTGGCGATTATGGCGTCGGGTGAGATTAAGGAGTATGGGCTGGTGGATGAGATTTTCAGCCATCCAAAGACGAAAGAGGCGCGGGATTTGATTCTGAAAGATGTGGAAGGCGAAGGGGCGGCAAGCCTTGCAAAGCCCCAGGACAGGCTGATGGATGCGAAGAAGATCCGTATTGTATTTTCAGAGAATTCATCCTTTGAGCCGGTGATTGCCAATATGGTACTCAAGACAGGAAGACCTGTGAATATCCTGAGGGCGGATACGAAGAACGTGGGTGGAATCGCCAAGGGTGAGATGATTTTAGGGCTTCCGGATGATGAGAAGCTTCAGAAGGAGATTGAGGATTATATCCGTGCGCGGGGATTGGAGATTGAGGAGGTGACAGGGGATGTTTAGCAGCGAAGTAATTCAGATGTTAATCAAGGGAATCGGTGAGACGCTGTACATGACGCTGGCGTCCACATTGTTTGGATATCTGTTCGGGCTGCCTATGGGGATTTTGCTGACCATATCCGACAGAGAAGGAATTAAGCCCAATGCAGTTCTCTATAAGATTATGGATGTAGTGGCAAATATTGTGAGGAGCGTTCCGTTTTTGATTCTTTTGATTGTGCTGATTCCATTTACACGGCTGATTGTGGGGAAGAGTTATGGATCTACGGCGACGATTGTACCCCTTGTGGTGGCGGCAGTTCCCTACATAGCTCGTATGGTGGAGTCGTCCCTTAGGGAAGTGGATGCAGGCGTGATTGAGGCGGCAAGGTCTATGGGCGCGTCTACGTTTACGATTGTGACGAAGGTTTTGCTGGTGGAGGCGCGGACGTCCCTGATTGTGGGCGTAACGATTACTCTGGGGACGATCCTCGGGTATTCTGCAATGGCAGGAACGGTGGGCGGAGGAGGCCTTGGAGATATTGCGATCCGCTACGGATATCACCGCTACGAGGTCGGGATTATGTCGGTGACGGTCATTTTATTAATCTTGCTGGTGCAAATATTCCAGACGGTTGGTATGAAGCTGTCTGTTCATTTAGATAAAAGAAAGTAAAAAAGAAAATGGAGGAGATGTATGATGAAGAAAAGAGTATTGGCGGTATTGTTGGCAGGAGTGTTGGCAGCAGCGGCTTTGACAGGCTGCGGCGGTTCTGATAAGGGTGGAGATTCTGGTTCTTCCGGTTCTGAATCCGGTTCATCTTCGGAAACCAAGGAGATTAAGGTGGCGGCGTCTGCAACGCCTCACGCCGAGATTCTGGAAGAGGCGAAAGGGCTTCTGGAAAAGGAAGGCTATCAATTAGATGTGACTGTATTTAATGATTATGTTCAGCCGAATGAAGTGGTGGAGAGCGGCGATTTTGACGCAAATTATTTCCAGCACATCCCATATCTGGAGAGCTTCAATGAAGAGAAGGGGACGCATCTGGTAAATGCAGGCGGAATCCACTATGAGCCGTTTGGTATCTATCCGGGAACCAAGAAGAGCTTGGATGAGCTGAAAGAGGGGGATGCCATTGCTGTGCCCAACGACACGACCAATGAGGCAAGGGCGCTTTTGCTCCTTCAGGATAACGGCGTAATTACGCTGAAAGAGGGCGCAGGGTTGAACGCCACGGTGAATGATATTGAGGAGAATGTGAAGAATGTCGAGATTGTAGAGCTTGAGGCGGCGCAGGTGTCCAGAGTTGTAGGCGAGGTCGCGTTTGTGGTATTGAACGGGAATTATGCGTTAGAGGCAGGATATTCTGTGAAGTCGGACGCCATCGCTTATGAGAAATCCGATTCTGAGGCGGCGAAGACTTATGTGAACGTCATTGCAGTCAAAGAAGGGAACGAGGAAAACGAGGCGGTTCAGGCGTTGGTGAATGTGCTGAAATCGGATGATATCAAGAAATTCATTGATGAGGAGTATGACGGGGCTGTGATTGCGTTTGAAGAATAGGATATAGACGTGATAGCGAATGAGGAGCCGGCGGGAAAGAAATATTTTCCGTTGGCTTTTTCTGTATTTCAATTTTCCAAAGGATTTCACCCCCCCCGATTTAGCAACAAACTTTCATTGTGCAGACATAGACGATATGATATCATTATGTATATCAAGTTTAGCTATGCTATAGCTAAACAGCGGAAAACATGAAAGGTTGGGAAATCAGAAAATTCTATGTCAGTAAAAAGGAAAGAAGGTGATGGTTTATGACAATAGAAGAAATTATGTCCGGAGAATCAGAATATCTCGAATTCAAGCAGATGGTACCGGAAAAAAGCGAAACTTATATGAAGACGGTGGTCGCGTTTGCAAACGGCCACCCGTCAAGCATTCAGGTCGCAGTGTATGATAACCGGGTGGAAGTGACTTCTCCTGGGATGCTGTTCGGCAGCCTGAGGCTGAAGGATATCAAAGAAGGTATTTCGATACCCAGGAATCGCGCGCTGGTGTATGCTTTTACCTACATGAATATTATGGAGCACTGGGGAAGTGGGATTCCAAGGATTATCAGACGGTGCAAAGAACTTGGGATGGAAGAGCCGGAACTAATGGAAATTGCCGGGAACTTTCGTATCAATTTATTTCGGCTTCCTGATAAGTCCAGAATTGGCAAGAGTACAGGGAAAGTGCTGGAGAGTACGGATAAAGTAATGGAAAATACGGAAAAGTACGGAAAAGTACGGATAAAAAGTACGGATAAACTGAATGACAATCATAAAAAGTTAATTCAATATATAGAAGAAAGGGGAACGATAACAAATAGAGAAGTCCAGAGTCTGCTGAATGTCAAGGATTCCCGTGCCTTGAAGATTCTAAAGGAAATGGTCGAAGCTGGCATACTGAAAAGAGAAGGGAAATTAAAGGGAAGCTGTTACAAATTGAAATAATCTTTCAAATCAAATCGTTAAGCTATAACGAATATTCCAACTGGCAGTCATAAGGTTCTGCCTCTACATGTGTCTGGTTATACTCCTGTGCCTCCACGCATCCCATAGCGCGGTAGAAGCCTTGTGTCTCAACGGCGGAATGAGCCGAAATATACAGTTTTCCGGCGCCGTGTTCCTTCGCCCATTTTCCTGCCGCAAGGAGGAGCCTCTTCCCGATTCCCTTGCCCCGCATATCTGCAGAAACATGGAGGCTGGTGAGGTCAAGATAGTTTCTGGCAGTCCCGGACAAAGCAGACTCTACGGAAGCGAAACCTTTCAGTTTACCATCGCAGAAGAATCCATATACGAATCCTCCCGTGGCGGCCGTGTTTTTCAGGCATGCGATCAGAATCCCATAATCCGCTTCTGACCAATCGTCGATAAACGGGTCGTCTTTTATCACCCATTTTCCGCCATCCCGCCGCCAACATTTTACAACCTTCTGGCGGCGGATAAAATGACTGAATAAATCGCGGCATATTTCATTTTCGGTTAATTCTCGGTATTGTGCCTCCATTGTATTGTCCGTCCTTTTTCATGATTCCTGTAAACTTCAAGATGGTTTTATTATATAGAATATTTGTTCCTGTGTAAAGCGTTTGCATTGTTTTTTAGGCGTATTTTTGGACGCGCAACTCAAAGTTTACATGGATTTCCTCAAAAGCAACACGAAATTTATAGATTTTACAGGGGGAATATTATAAGATAGACCCAACCTGAAGCGCGTAAAGGAAATTCAAAGAGAGAAAAGGTGAAGAATTATGAGTTTATTTGGAGATAACCTTCTATACTATCGGAAACGGAATGATATGACACAGGAACAGCTTGCGGAGCGGTTAGAGGTATCCAGACAGACAGTTTCTAAATGGGAAGCAGGGACATCTTATGCAGAAATGGAAAAATTGCTGCAATTATGCGATTTATTTTCGTGCAGCCTTGATACCCTTCTTAGGAAGGATGCCAGTAAGTCTGAGATAGAAGACAATCAGCAGCACCGAAAGCATATGAAAGAATTCCGGAGATGGATAACCTGCGGAGTCGCGGTATTAATCTTTGACGCTGCTTTCTATGAATTGCTGGAAGGATGGGGGAGAGTCAACGAAACAATGCAGGATACTCTTTTTATGATGATTGCCATCGTAGGTATTCTGATTCTGGTGGTACAAGGACTGAAGGATTCTGACTACCGGAAGAAGCACCCGGTGATTCAGGTATTCTACACGATGGAAGAGAAGGAAAGATTTGACAGCCATTTCCCCGCAAAAATGGCGTCTGGGGTTGGGGTGGTTTTGATTGGAATGCTGGTGGGGATGAACGCGGAAAGGCTTCCTTTGCCTTCTGGTATGAACGAAGAATTTTATTACGGGATATTCCTGCTTTTGGTTGCCGTAGCCGTATCCATTTTTATTTACACGGGAATGCAGAAGCAGGAATATGATGTGGAAGCATACAACCGGGAAAATGATCCCAATGCAAATAAGAAAAATACGCTTGTGGCAGTCTGGTGTGGTTGTATCATGCTTTTTGCTACCATCCTATTCCTGATTGCCGGGCTTGTGTTCCATCTATGGGAAATCTGCTGGCTTGTCTATCCTATCGGCGGCATGCTCTGCGGAATGGCCACATTGATTCTGAACAGGCAGAAGTAAGAAATAGGTAAATAAATGGAAGGAGATATTGCAGGATATGGCTTATACATGGAGGACAGCCATTTTGCAATATCTCCTTCCAAAAACGTTATTTGTCTGCCAACAGGCTACCGGTCAGAAATCTCACTGTGAAGCTGCTGCAGCGACTTCACATCCCCCCTGCCATGCTCATTCATATACCGGATTCCATTGGCAGTCACCCTGGCTGCGGCAATAGTGGTAATATACGGAATCTTTGCCTTAATGGCGGCTTTCCTAAGATAACTGTCATCATGGACGCTGTCCTTGCCCACCGGGGAATTCACAATCAGGTCGATCTTCCCGTTGGTAATCATATCCAGGATGTTCGGACGTCCCTCGTATAACTTCTTAACTTTTTCGGCTTCGATGCCCGCCTCACGGATAATCTCGTAGGTATTCCCTGTGGCAAGAATCCGGAAACCGTCTTCTGCAAACATACCGGCAACCTCCGCGACCTCTGCCTTATCCTTTCGGTTGACCGAAATCAGCACCGTACCCGAAAGCGGCAATTTTGACTGGGTCGCCTCCTGGGCTTTGTAGAAAGCCTCGCCGTAAGAAGGAGAAAGCCCAAGAACCTCTCCTGTGGAGCGCATTTCCGGCCCGAGTACCGGATCGACTTCCTGGAACATATTGAATGGGAATACGGCTTCCTTCACTCCATAGTAAGGAATCGCTTTCTCTTTCAGCCCTGCCACCGGAGAGGGGCGCCCCGTCAGCTCGGAAGTGATGATATCAGTCGCCAGCGGCACCATGCGGATGTTGCATACCTTGGACACCAGCGGTACGGTACGGGAAGCGCGCGGGTTAGCTTCCAGCACATATACCTTGCCATTCTCGATGGCATATTGCATATTCATCAAGCCCCTTACATGCATTTCCTCGGCAATCTTCTTCGTGTACTCCTTGATTGTCCGCACATTTTCTTCGGAAATGTGAACGGAAGGGATAATACATGCGGAGTCACCGGAGTGTACCCCTGCAAGCTCGATATGCTCCATGACCGCCGGGACGAAGGCGTGGTTCCCGTCGCTGATAGCGTCGGCTTCACATTCCAGAGCGTGGTTCAGGAAACGGTCAATCAGAATCGGGCGGTCCGGCGTCACGCCGACAGCGGCTTTCATGTAGCCTTCCATGCTCTCGTCGTCATAAACCACCTCCATGCCCCGCCCACCAAGGACGTAGGAAGGGCGCACCATAACGGGATAGCCGATATTTCCTGCGATTGCGAGGGCTTCGTCTACGGTAGTCGCCATGCCAGATTCGGGCATAGGGATATTGAGCTTGTCCATCATTGCCCGGAAAAGGTCCCGGTCTTCCGCTAAATCAATGACGGAAGGAGAGGTGCCGAGAATCCGGACGCCGTTCTTCTCAAGCTCGGATGCCAGATTCAGCGGAGTCTGCCCGCCGAACTGTGCGATAACGCCCACCGGCTGCTCTTTCTCATAGATGCTCAACACGTCTTCCAGTGTCAGCGGCTCAAAATACAGCTTGTCGGAAGTGTCATAGTCTGTGGAAACAGTTTCCGGGTTACAGTTTACGATGATTGTCTCAAAGCCCAGCTTTTTCAACGCCAGTGACGCATGGACGCAGCAATAATCGAATTCGATGCCCTGGCCGATCCGGTTGGGGCCGCCGCCAAGAATCATGACTTTCGGCCGGTCTGTATTGACTGGGTTCTTGTCAGCGCCGTTGTAAGTCGAATAGTAGTATGCATTATCCTTCGTGCCGCTGACATGCACGCCCTCCCAGACCTCCTTGACGCCCAGTTCTATCCTGCGGCTGCGGACGGCATCCTCGGATACCGCAAGAATCTGGCTTAAATATTTGTCCGAGAATCCGTTCTTCTTGGCGGAAATCAGCATATCATCGGAAGGAAGGCTGCCTTTTGATTCAATGAGGGCTTCTTCTTCTTCCACCAGTTCCTTCATCTGGGTGATGAAATAGGTCTTTACTTTTGTGATATCGAAAATCTCTTCTACGGTGGCGCCTTTACGCAGCGCTTCATACATGATGAAGTGCCGGTCGCTGGATGGCGTGATTAACATCGAAAGCAGCGCTTCTTTGCTCTTTGTATGGTAATCCCTGGCGAATCCCAACCCGTAACGCCCGGTCTCAAGGCTTCGGATTGCTTTCTGGAAGGCTTCCTTATAGGTCTTGCCGATGCTCATGACTTCGCCTACTGCGCGCATCTGTGTACCCAGCTTGTCTTCTACGCCTTTGAATTTCTCGAATGCCCAGCGGGCAAATTTGATTACCACATAGTCGCCGTCTGGGACATATTTGTCCAAAGTCCCGTATTTGCCGCAGGGGATGTCCTTCAAGGTCAGGCCGCAGGCAAGCATGGCGGAAACCAGGGCAATCGGGAAGCCGGTCGCTTTGGAAGCCAGTGCGGAGGAACGGGAGGTACGTGGATTGATTTCAATCACAACAATACGGTCAGTCACGGGATCGTGGGCAAACTGTACGTTGGTTCCGCCGATGACCTCAACGGATTCAACGATTTTGTATGCCTGGCGCTGTAGCTCTTTCTGGCATTCTTCCGATATGGTAAGCATCGGGGCAGAACAGAAGGAGTCACCGGTATGTACGCCCAGCGGGTCAATATTCTCGATAAAGCAAACGGTAATCATGTTGTTGTCGGCGTCCCGCACAACTTCTAATTCCAGTTCTTCCCAGCC
Organism: Lachnospiraceae bacterium; assembly: GCA_910574885.1. Classification (GTDB taxonomy): domain Bacteria; phylum Bacillota; class Clostridia; order Lachnospirales; family Lachnospiraceae; genus Sporofaciens. Next base: position 26,457 of record CAJTDD010000030.1, read on the forward strand.
GAGAATGGACTCTTCCACCAATACTTGCCCCACAAGGCTTGCCTGTAAGCCCCGGGCGCAGACCGTCTTCAATTCTTCCTTATTATATACAAGGCCGCCGCCGGCGCCGCCCATGGTGTAAGCGGGACGCAGGACTACCGGGTATCCTAATCCGTCAGCGATTGCAAGGGCTTCGTCCACGCTGTAGGCGACTTCGCTTCTTGCCATCTCGATGCCCAGGGCATCCATGGACTTCTTGAATTCAATGCGGTCTTCTCCCCGTTCAATGGCGTCCACCTGTACGCCGATGACTTTGACCTGATATTTGTCAAGGATTCCAGCCTTGGCAAGTTCGGCGCACAGGTTAAGCCCTGACTGCCCGCCTAAGTTCGGCAGCAGTGCATCGGGGCGTTCCTTTGCGATGATCTGCTCTAAACGGTCTACGTTCAACGGCTCGATGTAGGTGACGTCCGCCATCTCGGGGTCGGTCATGATGGTTGCCGGGTTGGAATTCACCAGCACGATTTCGTAACCAAGCCCCCGCAATGCTTTGCATGCCTGGGTTCCGGAATAGTCGAATTCGCAGGCCTGCCCGATGATGATCGGACCGGAGCCGATAATAAGTATCTTGTGGATGTCTGTATTTGGCATGTTTCCCTCCTAAAATGTTTGACATATGAACAGTGATTGACTATAATATACTTAACAGGGCAGTCGGAAGGTGAGTGCGAGTCACCCGTCCCGGCGAATAATTAAATCAAGCTAATAGAGATAGCCGTATGGTCATTGCCAGTGAACAGGACGGCTATTTCTTATTTTTCATATTCAGAATTGCAACAACTAGCGATGCGAATGTAAGCAAAATCATGAATTCCTCGTATGTACTCATAAGTATCACCACCTTCCGCAAGGCTCGGAACAGGTGATAGCACGTCCCCCGGCTGCCCGGGTAAGTATACCCGCAGGGCATCCCGTATAACATGCCCTGCGGGCGGGTGGACTTCGTCCATTAAGGTATATTATATTGTCAATGTGCAGACTGCACCCATGTAAATTTTCTATCTAATTTTAGTTGAGTTTTCTATAGATGTCAATAAGGACAGAACTGAATAGCGGAAAAATAGGACGGAGCAGATTTTGACCTTGAAATTCTGTTATTTAGGCGGTACAATGGTTCATACATATGATATATGAATTCAGGCAATACTATGATGATTGCAGATAGGGAAAGGAGAATCTGAGAGTTGAAGAATAATTCAAGCGGTACGGCTCCCATAGGAGTCTTTGATTCTGGCGTCGGCGGCCTGACGGTGGCAAGGGAAATCATGCGCCAGCTTCCCCATGAGAATATGGTCTATTTCGGAGACACGGCAAGGGTGCCGTATGGGAGTAAGTCCAGGGATAACATTATCCGTTTCTCCCGGCAGATTATCCGTTTCCTTGAGACAAAAGACGTGAAGGCCATCGTGATTGCCTGCAATACGGCGAGCGCGCTGGCTCTTGAGACGGTGAAGGAAGAGACGGATATTCCCGTAATCGGTGTAATTACGCCGGGAGCGCGGGCGGCAGTCCAGGCGTCCAGGAACGGGATCATCGGCGTAGCCGGGACGGAAGCCACAATACGCAGCGAGACTTACACCAAGGTCATCCGCGAGATGAACCCGAAGGCATCCGTTATCGGAAAACCCTGCCCGCTGTTCGTGCCGCTGGTGGAGGAGGGATTTGCCAAGCACAGGATTACCGAGGAAGTGATTGAAATCTACCTGTCGGACATGAGGCAGACGGAGATTGACACCATGATTCTGGGGTGTACACATTATCCGCTGCTGCGCTCAAAGATTATGGTGTTTTTCGGCGATAAGGTACATATTGTGAACCCGGCGTATGAGACGGCCATGGATTTGAAGAAGGTTCTTGGAGAGAGAGGGAACGAGAATCGGTCGGGTGAAGCGGCGTCCTATGAGTTCTATGTCAGCGACGCTGCGGAAAAATTTACACATTTTGCCAACACCATCCTGTCTTATGATGTGGCGGCAACGAAGCTGGTGAATATAGAAGAATATTAGGAGAGATTATGACAAAGGATGTATTATTAAGTATTTCCGGTCTGCACTATGAGGTGGCTGACGCGGCGGGGGATGAGGAGAATGAGCCGATTGAAGTGATTACTCCGGCGACCTATTATTATAAGAACAATAAGCATTACATTATCTACGACGAAGTCGTGGAGGGGATGGCGGGGACGATTCGGAATAAGGTGCGTATTGCCGACGGGAAACTGGAGATTATGAAGAGCGGGCTGTCCAATACCCATATGGTCTTCGAGCGGGATAAGATGAATATTACCCAGTATGAGACGCCTTACGGTGATCTGGTGGTGGGTACGCATACGAAAGACATGCAGTTGGACGTGACGGACGAGAAGATTGACGTCCATGTGAACTATGCGCTGGATGTAAACAGTGAGAAGATTGCAGACTGCAATATTGTGATGAATATAAAAGCATTGGATCATTAGTGAGCCAATGCTTTTCGTCTACTTCTGTGCCTGTTTTGTCTTGTCCCTCATTCTTGCGAAGAAACCTTTCTTCTTCTGCGGCGTCTCAAGAGGACCTCTTAACCCTCTGACTGCCGTGATGTAGATTCCGCTGACGGTCGCCTTAACCTCTTTCTTCACGGGAATCAGCGGATAGATATCTGCGTCGCACATCAAGGTCATGATCCTTGGGCCGATCTTTGCCTTCACTACCGGGACTTTGGACCGGCGGAGATACTTAGGCGTGTTCTCCACTACGATAGCTGGCAGTCCGGCGTCCTTTAGGCGAAGCTTCCCTTTGTCGATAATCAGCATGGACATGGTCTGGGCAACGGCTTCTAATTGTGCCTGCTGTTCCGCCTGCTTTTTCTCAGCCCTCTTCCCAAGAAAATATAATGCGACACAAGCAGCGATTAAAATCACCAGAATGACAATCATTACAATGGTAAATGTACTCACGGGCAAACCTCCTAAATTCTATATTCCATGACACACATTGTACCATTGTTTGACACCATGTGCAAGAGATTTGAAGGGGATTTGGTCTTATCTTTCAGAAAAATACAGCCGATAGTATAAGATAAGAGTAAATTTTTGGGATACCCAAGGGCATGCCGTAATACAGGTATCTGTGGAGGCGGGGGATTGTCCGGCGGTGCATATCAGTAAAGGGGCGGTTATGAAGATTTATGGCGATTATACATTTATATTGGATAAGCTGAACATTCGGAACAATTCTCAGGTCGAGGTATTTCAGAACGGCACGAAGGTCGTGGAGTTTGCAGACAAGTTCCTGGAAGAACAGAGGGCGTCTGCGCCGGATAGGGTCAGCATTTCCCCGGAGGGCATGGGATATGTAAGGGATAAGAATTCTTTTTCGGTAGATGAGGATTTTGTGCGGATTTCCGATGACGGACTGTCGCTGATGGACGGGGTGTGCAGGGGCTATATCCTGCAGCGGCTTGACCTTGACGGGACGGACGGTGTAAGCAGTAAGGCCTACGGCGAGATGGAGAAGCGGTTTTTAGAAGCCCTTGCCGGCAAGGAAGAGAAGAATGTGAAGAGTTATGCTGAGAGTCTGGCGTATGCGTACGGAGCCATGTATAAGAATATTGTAGATGGATATGATAACGGCACGAGGGAAGTATGGACGCTGGATACCAGTACGGGAGACGATTTTAACGGCGTGGAGTTCATGATTGGGGGCAACGCCGTGCGTTACCGCAAACTTACCAAGGAAGAGGAGCTTGGGCGTCTCAGGGAGACCTTAGGTCGGCTTACAGAGGATGTTGCGAGACAGCTTGTGGAAAATGAGGCTGCGGCACCGGGCAGGACAGAAGAAGGCAAGGTGGAAGAAAAAGAGGTAGGACAGTGGGAGACTTGGGCGCAAGACGCCCAAGGAGAAGGCGGAGAACTGAGGGAAGCAGGGAAAGTACAGGCGGAAGAAGATTTCTGGAAGACGGCGCTTGTTGTGAAGGAACTTCTGAAGGAGCTGGATAAGCTGATTACCGAGATAGAAGCCATGTTTGCCAAGAAAGAGCCGGAACCGGAGAATATCGCCGAGAGGATTGTATCGGAGGCGAGGAATCACGGCGCAGCAACCGTTGCGAGAGGGAAACAGCAGGCACAGTTTGCCAATTACAGGAAGATGAGCCAGATGGCGACGGACGTACAGTCTATTTTGGGAAATATCAGGGCATAGTAAGGGGCAGAAGACAGATGGTGTGCAGCGCGGGAGGCAGTTGATGTTTGAATTCGTGGGAGATGGAGCCGTTAACGCATATCGATGGATGATGGAGCATCTCTTTTTGATTAATATCGTATTTTCATTACTGATTATATTTTTTCAGCGCAGGAATCCTACGACGGTGTGGGCGTGGCTTTTGCTTTTGTATTTTATTCCGGTGCTGGGGTTTGTGCTTTACCTTATTCTTGGACAGAATTTCCGCAGGGAGCGGATGTTCAAGATGAAGGAGATTGAGGGGGAGATTAAGTATGCCGTGCGCCGGCAGGAGGAATCCATTTACCGGAAGAAGTTAAGGCTGAGAGATCCGGAGCTTGACCGTTTCAAGCGGCTGATTCTCTATAATCTGAACGAAGCGGAGGCTGTGCTGACGGATAACAACGATATCCGTATATTTACAGATGGACGGGAGAAGTTCAAGACGTTGCTTGCGGAGATGGATCACGCAAGGAACTATATCCATGTGCAGTATTATATTATTAAGAACGACGAACTCTGGAAGGAGATTGAGGAGGTTCTGGTACGCAAGGCGAGGCAGGGCGTGGAAATCCGCGTCCTGTTCGACAGTATGGGGTGCAGGGGAATGCACCATTCCGACTGGGCGCGCCTTGAGAAGGCGGGAATCAAGGTGGCAGAATTCTTTCCGGCTTTGCTTGGGAAGCTGCAGCTCCGTGTGAATTACCGCAACCACAGGAAGATTGTGGTCATAGACGGACGGATTGGATTCGTCGGCGGATTTAATGTGGGGCGGGAATATATCGGAAAAGATAAGAAGTTCGGGTACTGGCGGGATACCCATGTCTGTATCGAAGGCTCGGCGGTGACTTCTCTCGCCGTGCGTTTCGTGCTGGACTGGAATTATGCTGCAAGGGAGAATTTGTTTCTGGAAGACCGGCTGTTCGAGATTCCGACTTATGTGCGTAATGGGAGAGATCCGGTGCAGATTATTTCCAGCGGTCCGGATTCCAGGAGCCAGGAGATCCGCAATAATTATCTGCGCCTGATTCATATGGCGAGGAAGAATATCTATATCCAGACGCCTTATTTTATTCCGGATGACGACATCCGGGATGCTTTGGAGATAGCGGCGAAGTCAGGGATTGATGTGCGGATTATGATTCCATGCAAGCCGGATCATCCCTTCGTCTATTGGGCGACGTATTCTTATCTCGGGGAGATGATTGAGGCTGGGGCAAGGTGTTATACCTACGATAATGGTTTTCTGCATGCAAAATGTATGTGTGTGGACGGTCTGGTTACGTGTATGGGGACGGCGAATATGGATATCCGCAGTTTCAGCCTCAATTTTGAGGTGAATGCGGTGATTTACAGTGCGAGGACGACGGAGCGGCTCATGGAGGCGTTCGAGAGTGATATTGCGAAGAGTACGTTGGTTACACGTAAGAAATATGAACAGCGGGATTTTATCATTCGGATTAAGGAGCAGTTCTGCCGTCTGTTATCGCCTGTTTTGTAGTGGACATAGAGATTTTGTACGGGTTTTGCTCAGAGGTTACATTTTTCATAAAGAATTCGTGAAATTAGTGTGAAAATGCTTTGAAAGTCTCAGTAAATGTGTTATAACATAATGGTGCGTATTAAAAGTTTATAATGAGGTGGAATATGAAGAAGAGAATAGCAATGTTACTGACAGGGGTTTTGACGGTTTCTATGATGCTGGCGGGGTGTTCCGGCAGCAAGGGGTTAGAGACAGATGAATTGAAGATCTCTGTGTATAAAGGGGTTGAGATAAACGAGGTGGCGAAGCCGGGAGAGGTTACGGATGAGGATGTGGAGAATTATATCCAGTCCGTACTTCAAATGAATGCGACCAAGGAAGAGATCGTGGATCGTCCGGTAGAGTCCGGGGACACCGCGACAATCGACTTTACGGGAAGAATTGACGGGGTTGAGTTTGAGGGAGGTTCTGCGACGGACTATCCGGTGGTGATTGGTTCCGGTCAGTTTATTGCGGGGTTCGAGGACAGTGTGATTGGCCGTAGCATCGGGGAAACTTATGACTGGCAGGGAGTATTCCCGGAGGATTACAAGAATGCGGATTATGCAGGGAAAGATGTTGTGTTTACGATTACTGTGAAGAGCATTTCCAAAGAAGTTGTTCCAGAGTTGAATGATGAATTTGTGAAATCTGTGTCCAAGAAGTCCAAGAATGTGGATGAATATAAGAAAGAAGTCAAGAAACAGCTTGGGAAGGATAATGAGAAGAATTATGAGAGCAGCATCAGCCAGGCGGTTTGGCAGAAGGTACTGGACAATACAGAAGTGAAGAAGTACCCGGAGGACAAGGTTAAGGAGATTACGGATTCGCTGATTGACCAGTATAAGACAACGGCTGAATATTATGAGCAGGACTACGAGACATTTATCCAGGAGCAGATGGGATATAGTGTGGAGGACTTTGAGAAGCAGGTAGACGAAGCGGCAAAGGCGAGCATTAAGCAGACGATGGTGACGGAAGCGATTGCTGACAAAGAAAAGATTAAGCTGGGTGAGAAGGAGTATGAGGAACAGCTTAAAAAGATGGCGACGGATTATGGATATGAGGATGTGGATGCGTTGAAGGAGTCGGCGGAGGAAGATGATTTGAAGGAGATTGCGCTGAATAATCTGGTGAAAGACTGGCTGAAAGAGCATTGTGTCCAGAAGGCGGCAGAGTAGGAAAAGTGAGAATGTGAAATAGAATATTTGAAAAACGGTTCTGATCTGTATTGCCGGGTCTGAACCGTTTTTTGTGTTATACCTATATTGTTGTAGTCTAAAAAGCCATTACGAAAAAGTATACTTTTTCGTAACAAATTTCCTGAAAATTTTTTTAGACAGATATTACAAAAAATAGGGGTTAAGTTTATTGACGAATTGTCGATAATATATTAGAATGGTTAAGAAATCAACGGAAAAAAGCCATTACGAAAAAGTATACTTTTTCGTAATGGCTTTTTAGACTACAACAATATAGGTATAACACAAAAAACGGTTCAGACCCGGCAATACAGATCAGAACCGTTTTTCAAATATTCTATTTCACATTCTCACTTTTCCTACTCTGCCGCCTTCTGGACACAATGCTCTTTCAGCCAGTCTTTCACCAGATTATTCAGCGCAATCTCCTTCAAATCATCTTCCTCCGCCGACTCCTTCAACGCATCCACATCCTCATATCCATAATCCGTCGCCATCTTTTTAAGCTGTTCCTCATACTCCTTCTCACCCAGCTTAATCTTTTCTTTGTCAGNTTGTGTCCAGAAGGCGGCAGAGTAGGAAAAGTGAGAATGTGAAATAGAATATTTGAAAAACGGTTCTGATCTGTATTGCCGGGTCTGAACCGTTTTTTGTGTTATACCTATATTGTTGTAGTCTAAAAAGCCATTACGAAAAAGTATACTTTTTCGTAATGGCTTTTTTCCGTTGATTTCTTAACCATTCTAATATATTATCGACAATTCGTCAATAAACTTAACCCCTATTTTTTGTAATATCTGTCTAAAAAAATTTTCAGGAAATTTGTTACGAAAAAGTATAGTTTTTCATAATACCAGGTTTTCGTAACGGAATTACCGTGTTTTCAAAGGTTTCTGCCATTCGGAACAAGGAGTAGATATGCCGCCAGACAAGATATGCAAAACAGTCCACCAGTACAATAAAGCTCCGGTTCCAGAGGCGGATATGCAGAAGCTTCTGGACATCGCAGAGGATTACCGGAAGGTGAAGAACTATGTGTATGTCCGGTACGGCGGGATCGGCAGCCTGTCCAAGATCTACCCGGGTTATACGGTACAGAACGAGATGACGGAAAACGGCTACCGGGAAATCTTGAAACTTCCTTCTGTTTACTTCTACCTTGCCGTCTTTGACGCACTGGCGGATATTAAGAGCCAGTGGACTAGGACGAAGTCCAAGATTACGAAGCTGGTGAACCAGAATGAAGGTTTTACGGAAGATGAGAAACATTATCTGCGTTTTCTTCTGAAAGTAAGCAATGCTTTCGAGGCCGTCGTGAACCGGAAGCCGGTGAGTCTAGTTGCAAAGCTTCAGAAGCAGTATCAGGAACTGGTCAGACATGTGGATGCGGAAAAGCTACACCGTTACCTGTGCAGGAAGGTGCGGAAGTACCATGTGAAGCTACACACGGAAACGGCTGATGTATTCTCCATAGGGGAACGGGCCTACCGTTATGCGGATCACGGGATCTACATCTCCATCAAGGAGAAGCGGAAGAGGGTGTTTGTTTTACTGACGGACAACAATCGGTATCGGAGCCAGTTGCGGGTGAAGTTATTCCCGAAGGAAAGCCGGATCGAACTCAAGGTTCCCGTAAACGTTGCCGTGCGAAGCCACGGGGACTACCGGAACCGGGTGGGGACAGCATTTGGGTTCTATACCATGCTGACCACGGATGAGGGACATTGCTATGGGGAGGAACTGGGGAGATACCAGTCGGAGTACTCGGATTGGGTGAGGATTCACACGAACCGTTACAGGTATCATCCGGAAGAAAACCAGGGTCGTAAGAAGTATGAGGCGAAGAAGCGGCGGCTTCGGGAACGGCTGCACAGCTACATCAACCAGGAACTGAATCGTTTTCTGACGACGGAAAAGCCGGAGACGATCTATGTGGTAAAGCTTCCGAAACCGGGGGCGGGGGGATATGACCGGAAGGTCAATGATTCCGTGGCCCGGTGGCAGAGGGGATATATCCGGAAACGTCTGACGCAGAAGTGTCGGGAGCAGTCGGTGGAGATTGTGGAAGTGCTGGGGAAAGACATCAGCAGGGAGTGCAGTGTGTGCGGCGGGACCGGGACAAAGATGGAGGGAAAGTTTTGCTGCCCTGCATGCAGATACGAGGAAGAGGAGAAGACCAATACCGCCCGCAATGTGAAGAAGCGGGGGCAGGGAGATGGGGTATTGTATTAGGTCATAAGAACAGCCGTTTAGATAAGCTCCGGTGATGAGCCGGGGGTTTACTGTAATGGATCACCAGGGAATCTTGGAAAATTCCGGGCGATTCCAGGGACTAAGGGGTGGGTTCATGATAAAGCGGGCGGATAAGCCTGCGATATAAAAATCAGTTACGGCATTAGAAGGCAGGAGAAAAACTGCGGATTGGGTATGCCAGGACCCTGTGAACATAAGAGGCAAAAAGCAGACGGGTATTATGCAGCGGGCCATGTGTCTGGTAGTGAGATCTGGAAGCCTAAGCGGATTATGAGGTAGCGGGGAGCGAAGCGGAGGAATCCGCATCATCCTGTAAAGGGGATGACCAATATGCCTTATTAAAATCAGGAATGCAAGATGTGTGATTCTATAGGGAGTTTCATAATCAGAAATAAGGTTTATGTATAATATTTTAATATATTTCTGCTGACGGGTAATAAATAAAAAAGATGACAGGACAGCAGGAGAAACAGATGGATGGCAGAGTATATCTGTCTGCGATGAATAAAGTATATGTATATTATTATTTATTTCAAAAGTGAGCAGAGGAGGCGGCATATATGAAGAAAACAATGGTGGCCATATCCGCCGCTATTATAGGAATCAGTTGTTCTTCCTCGGAAACAGTAGTAATGGCAGGACAGATCGGCGAAGAAAATAGAGGTAAAGCCCATCGGCTGGAAGATTATCTGCCGGAGGATTTCCCGAAAGAAACAGTCAGCCTTTTTGAATCAGAAGGTATCCGTTTCGAGAAACAGATTCCAGATCTTTTTAACGCAGGAGATGTGAAGGAGGAATCCACAAAGGCTGGGATGGGAGAAACAGAAACAGATACGCAGGCCGGGAAGACAGATAAGGAACATCCGTCATCAGAAATAAAAGACCTGCAGGTTCCTCAGAAACTGAACGTAGTGATCGATCCATGGGAACAGGATGGAAAAGAACAGGTTTATTCCCAGCAGTATACCATTAAAAACACAGGTGAATATGCAGGAATGCTGACCTTATCCCGTCTTACCTGCAGACCGCAGGAAATGAGCGGAGTAGAAGTAAAGACGGACAGAAGCGGACTCCATGAAGGGGGAAGGAAATCTGTTTATATGGAACTGCTGTTTGGAAATGGAGAGAAGATTATCTTATCAGAAACAAGTGCAGAATATAAAACGGAACTGCAGCCAGGAGAAGAATTGCTGTTCTGCTTTACCGGGGCGGTGAATGAATATGCTGACAAAGAATGGGAGAATGAAGACATTTCCATAGAGGTGATGTATTCTTGGACTGCAGACGCCGGAGATGAAAATGTAGATTTGGGTGATCAGACGGAAAATGTTTCAGAGGTAAGCGGAAGGGAAGAGGCAGAAAAAACGGCAGAAGAAGTTTCGGAAAGCTCAGGTTCCGGCAATGACGGCAGCCTGGATACTGGGCAGGATCATGAAGAGGAAACATATTTGCAGGAAGAAGAAAATGTGGAAGAGAATGGAGAAGAAAATCTGCCGGGGGATGGGAAGACAAACGAGGAAGTTCTGGAACCGGGAGAATCCAGCCTGGCGGCAGATACCTGGGAAGCAGATGAAGATGGCCGGATAGTTTCTGCAGAATACGTGCTGCGCAATACAGGGGAGACGGCGGGAACACTGACTATATCGGATTTGGTATGTGAGATACAGGAGCAGAGGGGGATTGTCTGGAAGACGAAGCGGGAAGAACTGCAGGACACAGAAATCAGAGCCATTTATATAGAGATGGAACTGAAAAATGGCGAAAAGGTCACCTTTAGTCAGAAGGAGCAGGAAGAGAATGAGAATTGGGAAGGAAAGGACAGCCTGGAATATACCGGATACAAAGTGGAACTGAAACCTGGAGAGGAACTGGTATTTTGGTTTACCGGAGAAATGAAGGGAATACAGCCCGAAGATCTGGAAGAACATGAAATTCTGGTGAAAGCGTTCTGGTCATGGGTTCTGGATGGAGCTGTGCAGGAATAAGCAGGGTTTTTGGGGTTCTGAATGAAATCATGTACGGGTAAAGGGTGACGGAGTAGGCTATTAAGGGAAAAGAACAGGAGGAATGGATAGAAGATGTCGGAGAAAGAGCAGAAACAGACTTCTGAATTGACACCGGAGGAGGCGAAAAAGAAAAAGCGGAAAAAGATCATTCTTATCATCTGCATCATTGTGTTGTTAATCATTGCCGCAATCGTCATATATCTGCTGAAGAAGCCAAAGGATGTTATGACAAAGGAAAATTACAAACAGATCATGGAAGAGATGGAACATGAAGTGGAAGAAGGATATTTTGAGACATATATGAACAGAGAATGGACCTTCCCGGACGGGACTTCTGAGACAACGGATGCCGTACTGGGGAACTCTCCAAACAACAGAAAACCGATCCGTTGTGAAGTGCTTCTGGCTGATACGAATGAAGTGATATTTTCCACAGATGTGCTTCCCGTTGGTACAGAAGTTCCGCCATTCAAGCTGGATGTAGATCTGGATGCGGGTACATACAATGCCGTGTGCATGGTTTATCTGCTGGATGAGGAAGAGGACGGCACCTACACGGATTACAGCAATGCAGGATTTAATCTGACGATCACGGTAGAGAATTAATCCAGATAATCAATTGCATTATCATGTAAATGCAATGGTTATATATAACACATTTTTACACACTATAAATTTTAGGAGGTAAGTGTATGAGAAGAAACAAGAAGTTATTATCAACAGTTGTAGCAAGTGCGCTTGTTGCAACAACAATGGCGGTGCCGGCTATGGCGGCAGACGGCGATACGATTGACGTAGGTGTTACAACCAAGACAGCCGTACTGAAAGTATCCGTTCCAACATCTATGGCAATCGCAGTTGACCAGTTTGAAATGGCAGATGTCGGAACTCAGATCCATTCCGGCGAGTTTGAGATGGAGAACAACAGCGGTATTGATGTAAAAGTGGATATCGAGTCCACTGCGGATCTGAAAGCTACGACCAAGCTGGCAGCAACCAAGGCTGCGGTTACGGCAGATACGGCAGGAGCCGGAGAAGCGTGGCTGGCCGTTGCAGCGCAGACAGGCAGTGGAAGTTATGCCGATGGCGCTGCGACTGCATTAAAGGATCTGAGCGAGGCAAATGCAAATGTTACTACATTTACTGCGGGAAGCGCTGCGAACACAGGCGTTGCAGGTCAGACCTTCTATCTTGCGAAGGCTTCCACTCCGAAATATACGCTTCTGAATGCAAACCAGAAGGCGGATTTTTCCTATGCTCAGTTTTATGAACTGACGGCAGAGACGGCTGGAGATCAGGCTGCATTAAACGTTTTGATTGCAGCCGGAGATGTGTATGTTGCAACAGGGGCAGCCGCAGATGATCAGGAGCTGACATTGGTGCCAAAGGGAGGATCACATACCTGGGCTACTGGTGAGGTTTACTATTCGGTTGCTGCCTCTGCGACTCCTAAAGCCAGTATAGCAGATGCCCATACCGAACTTTATGTATATGCAAATGGCGATGCAGATGCCGCGGCAGGAAAGGCTGCATTCCGGTACATTGGTAATCTGTCCGGCGGACAGGAGACATGGTCTTCCACAGATATCACAAATGTTCATATCAAGTATGACATTGTAGGCATTACTCAGACTGGTTATGACAAAGTAAAAACAAATTGTACATATGGATTGTACAAGGCGCCAATCGTAGATGCAGCTCCGAGTATTACGGATGCAAATAAAACTTATACAGCAGTAGCAGATACGGATGTGACTGTAAATGTTAGTCTTGGTTCCGGTACATTAAAGGCAGACAATATTTCTTCTCTGTCATTTGTGAATCCGACAGGAGCTACAAAACAGGTTAGTAATACTGAATACTCATATGCAGATGGGGTATTAACATTGAAAGGGTCAGCTGTAAATGGATTTGTAAATAGTACTCAGGCGACTCGTGATTATACAATTACTTTTGACGATACAGCTAATACTACAGCTAAGTTTACGTTAAGTAAATAAAATAATATTTGCGTGGATGGGCGGTCTGCGGATCGTCCATCTTTTTAAATTTTTTTGATATGCATCATAGATTCCTGTATTTTGAATTTTGGATATAGTGAAATATATATAGAATTACAGAAAAGAGAGAAAGATATGAAGAGACTTGTAATTATTTTGGGTATGCATAGAAGCGGTACGTCTGTAGTGACGCAAATATGTCAGTATATGGGGGCATATTTAGGAAAAGAAAACGAATTGATAATTCCTGACGGAAATAATCCGGATGGATATTTTGAAAATATAGAAATAACAAGTATTGATGATAAAGTATTACACATCTGCGGCAGAGAATGGTATAGCCTTGAGGGAGTAGAGATAGATAGTAATAGTTCAGAGATAAAAGCTGCAAAAAATGAATTAAAACATACAATAAAAGAGTTATTTGAAAAGAGTGATATCGTTGCTGTTAAAGATCCAAGAATTGCAATTTTGCTGCCCCTTTGGGAAGAAATTCTGGAAGAAATAGGAATTGATGCAGAGTATATATGGGTATTTAGAAATCCTCTTGAAGTAAGTGAGTCATTGAGAAAAAGGAATGGCTTCTGCCGAAGTCATAGTTTATTACTCTGGATAAATTATAATCTTAATATTATACAGTTTTTAGCAGATAAAGATTATTTGATGATAAATTATAATAATTTACTGAAAGATTTGAAAGCAGTAGAATCTTTAAGTGAATTTTTTTGTGTAAGATATGATAGTATCGTAGATTCAGAAGTGAAGAATATTATAAAACAAAGATATGTACATTCCATATATTCTCCAAATGCGGTTGGCGATCTGGGATATGGGCTGCTGTCAGAATTATATACTACACTATTAGAAAATAAAGTACAGAAGGCAAATTTACAATTTTGGAAAAGCCAATATGTACTAGATATAAACAGAGAAGAAAATCAAAATTGGGATCATAAAGTATTGCACAATGTAGATTATCTGAATAGGAAGGAACTTATTATTTATGGAGCTGGAAATTATGGAGTACGTGCGGCGGAAATGTTACTGGATTTAGGAGTTCATAAGTTTCAATTTTGTGATAAGGATAACTGTAAACAAGGAAATTATATTATGGGAGGAAGGGTTTTAAATATTGAGGAAATTGAAAAGAAAAAAAATGTGTTAATTATCATTGCGATTGCGGATGAAAGAGTAAGAAGAGAGGTGGAACAGACATTAGTGTGTTTAAAAGGAGTAGGACTTCTTCTATTTACTACACTGGAGAAGATTTGGAAATATTCAGTGAAATAGTGTATAACGCGGAATCCCAGACAGAGGGAATTTAAAAATAGAAAAAGTTTGAAAGAGGTATAAGACAGATGAAGATTGCATTTTGGGGAACTGGTAATACGGCGCTGAATAGTTTAGAACAGATACAAAATATTTCTGAACAGTTTGAAATGATTGTATTTACTGACGGGAGTCTTGAAAAAGTGGAATCTAATTCGTTGTGGAAAGGTTTTCGTTTAATATTACCGCAGAATATACAGCGAATGAATATAGATTACTTATGCATATTAAGTATATGGGAATGGGATATTCGTAGGAGAATATATGAAGAAAATTGGTTTCCTTTGTCTAAGATAATTAATTTGCATGAAGTAAATATGTTAAGTATATTTGGAACAGATTTGAATAATAGTTATAAAAAAATGCTATATACTGTACGACCTGCGCAAAGATTTTATTTTCAAGAGTGGGAAATTTATGAATCTCTTAAAAGGAAGTATGCGTATGTTTTATGCGACAGAAAATACTGGAAGTTTAATATAGATAAAAAAGTAGATCTGGAAGAAGATATAAGACCAATATGGCTACTCTGGCTTCAGGGAATGGAAGCTGCGCCAAAGATTGTAAAGATGTGCATTCATTCTATTGAAAAAGCGTCGGGAAAAAGAGATCAGATTTTCCTGTTAGATCAAAATAATATTTTTGATTATATTGATTTACCGGAGTATATAGTGAAAAAGTGGAAGGATGGTATTATTAGCCATACACATTTTTCTGATATAGTCAGAGTTCGACTTTTGAATATATATGGGGGAATATGGATAGATTCAACAGTTTACTTTACGGGGAGAAGACTGCCGGATTATATAAAAAAAGGAAGTCTGTTTATGCTTAGCCGCTGGTTAGACTGGAAAAGCTGTCCTGAACCTAAAATTATGGCGAGCTGGCTAATTTCTTCTCAACCAGAAAATAAAATGTTAATGATTTTAGAAGGCTTGCTGAACGAGTATTGGAAAAAGGAAGAAAAATTGGTCGATTATTTTTTGATGCATATTTTTTTCTCTATAATAGCTTTTTTCCTGCCTGACGAGTGGGAGAAGGTCGAAAAGGTTTTTAGAGATCCTGCACAACTATTAATGGGAGAGCTGGCCTGCGCATATGATAAAAGTCGATTTGAGTATATAAAAGAAGTAACAGATTTTCATAAGCTATCTTATTATGGAATACCTTATGAAAAATGTGACAGAGACAGTCTTTTGGAAAAAATATATGAAATGGAGGGGATGAATGATAATGAGTAAACATACATTATTGATCCATATAGGAATACGAAAAACGGGATCAAGCGCTTTGCAGGCTTTTTTATATAAGAATATGGAAAAATTAGAAGAATATGGATGGTGTTATCCGGATTTTAGCCAGAGATTATTTGGAATACCTTCTTTAGCACAAAGAGGTATAAATGGAGGTGTTTTCTACAAAGAAAGAGGAAATCTGGATACAGAATCGGAAAATTGGATCAAAGGTTGGGAACTGATATTAAAACTTCTGGAAAATAAAAATGTAATTATTTCGGAAGAAAGGATAAGTATCTGGAACACCAGTGAATTACTGGCTGCGGCAAAAGAAAAGTATGATAATATAAAGGTTATCATATATTTGAGACGTCAGGACAAGGCTGTAGAGTCAATATGGAATCAGATGGTGAAAAACCCAGTTGGGTGTCATCAGACATTTCGAGAATTCATCCATTGGAATGATGGAAAAGAATGTGCTCCTTATCATTATAAAAAGCAATTGGACGAGATTAGTGAGATAATTGGGAAAGAAAATCTGATTGTAAGAGTATATGAAAAATCCCAGCTTTCCGGAGGATGTACGGAATCGGATTTTTTATCAGTTCTTGGAATAGAACCAGATTGGAATGAATGGAATAAAAACCGTGATATAAATTTGAGATTGGATATAAATTATTTAGAAATAAAGAGAATACTTAATTCTCTTCAACTTATTGAAGGAAATGAGACTGCACTACAACAATATTGGACTGTTTTTGGAGAATTGTCACATATTTTTGGCGATTTGAAAGAAGAGAAAGGATATTTTACTTTTGAGGAGCGAAAAGAATTTTTAGATCAGTTTGTTTTTGAAAACGAATTAATTGCTAAAGAATATTTACTAAGGGAAGATGGTATTCTGTTTTTTGATGATGTAAAAGATATCCCTATTTATGTGAGTCCATGCACACCCTTTGAAGAAGAGATGATTCGTTCTTTAGGCGTATTGATATGCAGACAGGGGAAAGAGATTCAACGTTTAATAAATCGTGAAAATAATCTTGCTGAAAAGTTATTACAGAATAATGTCCCAAAAGGGAAAAAAATAATACTTTTCGGTGCAGGGCAAAAATGCATAGATTTATTATTTACATTAAAATTACCAATTGTCCTGATTGCGGATAATGATAAAGAAAAAGATGGTAAAAGTTTGAAAGGAATACCGATCATATACGCAAAAGATATTAAGAACTGGTCAGATTTTTTTGTTATTATTACCTGTGTAGAAAGTGAAGAAATTGAGAATCAGTTAGAAAACGAAGGATTAAAAAAAGAGGTCGGCTATGTGTTGGCAAAGGAGTATTTTGCGTGTTATTAATACACATAAAGCTGGGAGATGACAGATGCGTGTAACAGAAAAAATCAGTTGTCATAATTATGTTGAAGCAGATGGCTTTGCTTATTTTTCAAATTGGTTTTATAATGGACTATTTAAAGTTGAAATTTTGACAGGGAAAACTTATTTTTTGGGCTGCTTTAATGGAGAAAAGTACTCTGCAAAAAATTTGCACTGGGAAATTTTTTTGAAGAATAAGAGGATTTATTTTTGCCCGTGGAGGAGTAAACATGTACACATCTACAATCTGGAAGAGAAATCTCTAGTTTCAGTAAAATTTAAAAATGAATCCGAGGAATTTTATAAAATAGAAAAAGTAATTTTGGATAATAACAAGCTTTTTCTTATTCCGGAAGAAAAAGAAAATTGCATGTTTGAACTGGACATAAACTCTTTATGTGTAACACGGATAAGTGGAAGGCATGAAATTCATGGGAGTTTATTATCCAAGTGTAAAGACTTTTTCCCGGCCGATGAACTAATAAAGAAATATGGCATAGAACGTGCAGATAAGTTTTGGTGGAGACAGGTTTATCAAGGCGTCTGGTACGGTTTTCTGCCACTGGGAAGACATCTGTTAAAATATACAGAAGGCAGAAATGATGTGGAATTTATACAGCTTAATGTAGTGAATGAAACCAGATTAAAAGAATATCTGGTTCATGTGGAACGGCAGATATTGATAGAAAGATTGACCTTAGGAGAAAACATAGATACACGTATCTCAGACTTTTTAAATATGTTTGCAAATATAAAAACAGATGAGTATCAGACGTTGAGACTAGGAAAAAGCAATGGGGGAAAAATCTGGAAAGTACTGACAGATTGAGAATATTAGAAAAGTAACTTTTATATAGGGAGATTTTGAAGATGGTAAATCAGGAATTATATACGCATTTAGATGCCCTAGAAGCGGAAGCAATCTATATTATCCGGGAAGTGGCTGCAGAATGCGAGAATCCAGTAATGCTCTATTCCATCGGAAAGGACAGTTCGGTGATGCTTCATCTTGCGCTAAAGGCATTCTACCCGGAGAAGCCGCCGTTCCCGTTCCTGCATATTGACACGACCTGGAAATTCAAAGAAATGATCTCTTTCCGTGACCGGATAGCGAAGGAAAAAGGAATCAAGCTGCTGGTCTACACCAATGAAGAAGGAGTACGGCAGGGGATTAACCCCTTCGATCATGGGGCGGCTTATACGGATATCATGAAGACACAGGCATTAAAGCAGGCTTTGTCCCAATACGGATTTACCGCAGCCTTCGGCGGTGGAAGAAGAGACGAAGAAAAATCCAGGGCCAAAGAACGGATATTTTCTTTCCGAAACAGGGAGCAGGCCTGGGAACCCAAAAACCAACGGCCGGAGATGTGGAAACAGTACAACACACAGATCCATAAAGGAGAAAGCATCCGGGTGTTCCCTCTGTCCAATTGGACAGAGAAAGATATCTGGCAGTATATCGCTAGAGAAGAGATTGAGATCGTTCCTCTGTATTTTGCCAGGAAGCGGCCGGTGGTATATCGGGATGGCAATCTCATTATGGTGGATGATGAACGTATGCGGCTGCTTCCGGAAGAAGAAATACAGTACAAAAGTGTGCGTTTTCGTACCCTTGGATGTTATCCGCTGACCGGAGGAATCGAATCAACGGCAGATAATCTGGACAGCATTGTAGAGGAGACCTTAGGAGCGGTGACTTCTGAGCGGACAAGCCGGGTCATTGACCATGAGGCGGCAGGAAGCATGGAAAGGCGCAAGCGGGAGGGATATTTCTAAGATGAAAGGCTTATTAAAATTTATTACCTGTGGAAGCGTAGACGATGGAAAATCAACTCTTATCGGACATATGCTCTATGATGCGAAGTTACTGTTTGCCGACCAGCAGCGTGCCCTGGAACTGGACAGCAGAGTAGGAAGCCGGGACGGAAAAGTGGATTACTCTCTGCTGCTGGACGGACTGATGGCAGAACGGGAACAGGGAATTACGATTGATGTGGCATACCGCTATTTTACCACAGAGAAGAGAAGCTTCATTGTTGCAGATACCCCCGGGCATGAGGAATATACCAGGAATATGGCAGTGGGGGCCTCCTTTGCGGAGTTGGCTGTCATCCTTGTGGATGCCACCCAGGGAATCCTGGTTCAGACCAGGCGTCATGCCAGGATCTGTGCGTTGATGGGAATTCGGTATTTTGTTTTTGCAGTCAATAAGATGGATCTTGTACATTACAGTCAGAAGGAATATAAGAAAATAGAAAAAGAAGTCAGAAAGCTGGCGGTAGACCTGGAACTTTTTCATGTAGCCGTGATACCGGTTTCGGCTACGGAGGGAGATCAGGTGACATTTCCGTCCGGCAATATGCCGTGGTATACAGAAAAGACACTTCTCAATTATCTGGAAACGGTAGATATAGAGTCAGGACGAGAGGAAGAAGGATTCGTGATGCCTGTGCAGAGAGTCTGCCGTCCCAATCATACTTTCCGGGGCTTCCAGGGGCAGGTCGAGGCAGGAAGCATAAGGAAAGGAGATCAGATTACCGTTCTGCCAAGCCGGGAACAAGCTGAAGCAGAGTCTATTCTGGTGACTGACCAGGAAGCGGAGTCTGCCCGGAAAGGGCAGGCTGTGACGATTTCTCTGAACAGAGAAGTGGATGTTTCCAGAGGATGTGTCCTGGTAAAAGGAACGGAACTGAAGGTCAGTTCCATGTTCACGGCTAAACTTCTCTGGATGGATGACATAGAACTCAGACAGGGAAAAAACTTTCTGATGAAGATCGGTACAAGGCTGGTTCCGGCTTCGGTTATGGATATTAAATACAAGATTGATGTCAATACAGGAGAGCAGATTGCTGTATCGAAACTGTATAAAAATGAGATTGCAGTCTGTGACATCGCCGCAGCGTCAGCCGTTGTATATGACACCTTTGAAAACCATAGAAGCATGGGCAGTTTTATTCTGGTGGACCGGGTGAGCAATATGACTTCTGCCTGCGGTGTTGTGGAGCATTCTTTAAGAAGATCGGAAAATATCGTATGGCAGAAACTAGATATCACACGCAGCGTCCGGGCGGAAAAAATGGGGCAGAAGCCGGTGACACTTTGGTTTACGGGATTATCCGGTTCTGGGAAATCTGCCCTGGCAAACGAGATCGAGAAAAGGATCAGTATCAGCGGAAGATATACCATGCTCCTGGATGGCGACAATATACGGATGGGGCTGAACAAGAACCTGGGATTTGAACCGGAAGACCGGATTGAAAATATAAGAAGAATCGCAGAGGTCGCCAGGCTTATGAACGACGCGGGATTGATCGTTCTGACTTCCTTTATTTCTCCTTTCAGAAGTGACCGGGAGAATGCAAGGAACATTATTGGAAAAGAAAATTTTATAGAAATCTATGTGAATACTCCGTTGGAAGAATGTGAGAAGAGAGACGTGAAGGGACTGTACCGGAAGGCAAGAGAGGGAAGGATTCCGAACTTCACGGGCGTTTCCAGTCCTTATGAAGAGCCAGAAAATGCAGAAATCGTGATTGACACAGACGGGAAGACGGTAGAAGAAGCAGCAGAGCAGATCATCAGCAGGCTGAAAACATATGGATTTCTGACGGACGGGAGAAAAAATTATGTGGGATAAGGAACTGGAAACGGCAAAGCAGTGTGCTGTCGAAGCGGGAAAGAAGATTCTGGAGATTTACCAGAGCGCTGAAGCCTGGGATGTGGAGTATAAAAGAGATCATTCACCGCTTACAAGGGCGGACAGGATTTCCAATGATATCATAACAGAAAGGCTTCGGAAGGATTTCCCAGAGTATGCGGTTTTATCAGAGGAAGAAAAGGATAAGGAAGACAGGCTTGAGAACGATTACTGTTTTATTGTAGATCCGCTGGACGGAACGAAGGAATTTATCAAACAGAACGGTCAGTTCACGGTCAACATTGCCTTGGCTTGGCGGCACAGGGCTGTAATGGGCGTAATTTATGTGCCGGTTACCGGGGAACTGTATTACGCAAGGGAAGGGGGCGGCGCTTACATGAGAACGCCGGATGGGAAAGAGCGGAAACTGTCAGTATCAGAACGAAAAGAGATTCCGTCCCTTCGTTTTGTGGTAAGCAGTTCCCATGGCTGTCAGGAGATGGAAGCGCTGATAGAAAAATACAGGATTATGAATTTTGTAAAAGTAGGAAGTTCCCTCAAAGGGTGCATGGTAGCCAGCGGCCAGGCAGATGTCTATTACCGTTTTAATCCGACGATGGAATGGGATACGGCAGCGATGCAATGTATTGCGGAGGAGGCAGGGGCGCTGTTTCGGCAGATGGACGGGACGCCGATGTACTATAACCGGCAGAACAGCCGGAATGAGAAAGGTTTTTATGTCTTGAATCACATTGAAAATCTGCTTGTCTGAGTATTGGAACGGAGGAAATCTATGAAAAAAAGAAGTATGGTATTTATTGCCTTAATCATGGCGGGAGCAGCTTTTGCGGCAGGCTGCAGCAAAGATTCGGATTCTGTATCTGGCCGTGGAGGGAAAACCGAACTTCTCAATGTGTCTTATGACCCTACCAGAGAATTTTATACAAAGTATAATGAGTTATTCTGTAAGTATTGGATGGAAGAGAAGGAACAGGAACTTACAGTCACCCAGTCTCACGGCGGGTCTGGTTCCCAGGCTCGTTCTGTGATTGAGGGGAATGAAGCAGATGTGGTGACGCTGGCCCTGGCACATGACATTACGGCGATTGAAGAAGCAGGACTGATTGATTCGGGATGGATCGAGGAATTTGACCAGGACAGTTCCCCCTATACATCTACAATCGTATTTCTGGTGCGTAAGGGGAATGAGAAGGAGATTAAGGATTGGGACGACCTGGTGCGTGAGGATGTTGAGGTGATTACGCCGAATCCCAAGACTTCTGGGGGAGCCTGCTGGAACTTTCTTGCTGCATGGGCCTACTGGCAGGAAAAGGATGGAGAGGACGAGAAAAAAACAAGGGAATATATGAAAAGAATGTATGAGAATGTACTGGTGCTGGATTCAGGAGCCAGGGGTGCGACTAATACCTTTGTGGATAACGGCCAGGGGGACGTGCTGATTGCTTGGGAGAACGAAGCATACTTATCCATGGAGGAGTATCCAGGGGAGTATGAGATAGTAACCCCGAGTGTCAGTATTCTGGCACAGCCATCCGTAGCCGTGGTCGATGAGAATGTCCGGGAACATGGAACGGATGAGCTGGCAGAGGCTTATCTCACATACCTGTACAGTGACGAAGCACAGAGGCTGGCTGGCGAGAACTATTACCGTCCGTCGAATGAAGAGATTCTGAAGGAGTTTTCCGGGCAGTTTCAACTGGATATGAATCTGACGACGATCGATGATTTTGGAGGGTGGGATAAGGCATATGAGACGTATTTTAATGATGGAGGAATATTTGACCAGATTTATTCGGAATAAAGGAAGAACGGTGACATGGAGCAGCAGATTGTAAAAGTAAAGAATCGAAGAGGCGTTAAGGTGATTCCTGGTTTCGGACTGTCTATGGGAGTGACCCTTACGATGCTGAGCTGTTTCGTACTGATTCCGCTGGCATCGGTTTTCCTTCGGGCAGGAGAACTTGATTATAAAGAATTTCTTAACGTGGTCACATCCCGTCAGGTAGCTTCGGGCTATGAAGTCAGTCTTTCCTGTGCGTTTTTGGCAGCCGTTGTCAATGCAGCGGCGGGGATGATTCTCGCATGGGTGCTGGTCCGGTACGAATTTCCGGGAAGGCGGCTGATGGATGGACTGATTGAGCTGCCTTTTGCCCTGCCGACTGCGGTTGCGGGTATTTCCTTAACCTCCCTGTATTCAGACCAGGGATGGATCGGAGGCCTGTTTTCTAAGATCGGAATCCGAATTGCCTATACGCGGACCGGGATTACCATTGCCATGATTTTTGTAGGAATCCCTTTTGTGGTAAGAGCAGTACAGCCTGTCCTTGAGAAGCTTGACAGGCAGTATGAGGAAGCGGCAAAGATGCTTGGGGCAACAAAGACCTGTACTTTTTTTCGGGTGATCCTCCCGGAAGTGTCTCCGGCTCTTCTTGCAGGCTTCGGCCTGGCTTTTGCAAGAGGAATCGGGGAGTATGGGAGCGTGGTATTTATTGCAGGGAACATTCCCTACCAGACCCAGATTGCCCCGCTTCTGATCATGATGAAACTGGAACAGTACCAGTATGCAGAGGCCACGGCGATTGCGTTGGTTCTGCTGATTCTGTCTTTTTTGTTAATGTTGGTGATCAATACCCTGCAGATATATATGCAGAGATTTTATAAGGGGTAAAACGGTATGCGTATGAAGGAAAAGGAAGAGAGGACTTATGAACAGGATATAACGGGAGACGGAATTTATTCTCTTGAGAAGGTGGTAGAAGCCCGCAGCACGGAAGGAAACTGCACTGTAAAATATACTCTGATCGGAATTAGTGTGATGTTTCTTTTTATCATGCTGGTGCTGCCCCTGCTGGCGGTGGCAGTCAATGCGCTGAAGGAGGGTGCTGCCGTCTATAGAGAAAGTATACTGGATGAATATACAGTAAAGGCATTCGGCCTTACCGTACTGGCGGTGATAACGGCTACGGCAGTCAATACGGTGTTTGGAATCTTTGCGGCGTTTCTGCTGTCAAAGTTCTGGTTTCGGGGGCGGCAGATTCTGGCAGCTCTGATTGACATTCCTTTTTCCGTGTCGCCTGTGATTGCCGGTCTGTCTTTCATCCTGACATTTGGGAATATCGGCTGGATGGGAGATTTTTTAAAAGCCCATCAGATCAAAATCGTATTTGCGGTTCCGGGAGTCCTTCTGGCCACTATTTTTGTTACCCTGCCTTTCGTGTTCCGGGAATTGTTTCCGTTGATGAATGCTCAGGGAAAGGAAGAGGAAGAGGCAGCGGCGCTGATGGGTGCAGGAGGATTTACGATTTTCAGAAGAATTACCTTTCCCCATATGAAGTGGGCGCTGCTGTATGGAATGGTTCTGTGCGCGGCAAGAGCCATGGGGGAATTCGGTGCGGTATCTGTCATCTCCGGCCATCTGAGGGGGAAGACGAACACACTGCCCCTCCATGTGGAGATTCTGTATAATGAGTTTCATACGACGGAAGCCTTTGCAGTATCATCGGTTCTGGTTATGATGGCGCTGGTGATCCTGGTGGTGAGGAATCTTATAGAATGGAAAAGGAAGTGAGCGCCCATGTATGTGGAGATGAGAAATATCAATAAGACATTTGACGGATTCCAGGCATCGAAGGAAGTAAGCTTTGAAATTGAAAAGGGGCGGCTGGCAGCGCTGTTAGGACCCAGCGGGAGCGGAAAGACTACCATCCTGAGAATGATTGCGGGACTGGATGTGCCGGACTCCGGTGACATTCTGATTAACGGTGAACGGGTGAATCATCTGCCGGGCAGTAAGCGGGGGATAGGTTTTGTGTTCCAGAATTATGCGCTGTTCCGTTATATGACGGTGGCGCAGAACATTGCCTTTGGACTTGAAGTACAGAAGAAGAGCAGGAAGGAGATTCAGAACCGGGTCGATGAACTTCTGGAGCTGATCTCTATGCAGGATCTAGGAAAGAGGTATCCTCACCAGTTATCGGGAGGACAGAAACAGAGAACAGCTTTTGCGAGGGCACTGGCGCCGAATCCCAGGCTGCTGCTTCTGGACGAGCCTTTTGCGGCGATTGATGCGAAGGTAAGAAGGGAACTTCGTACATGGTTGAAAGAGATGATCCGGGGAGTAGGGATCACGAGTATCTTTGTGACCCATGACCAGGAGGAAGCCATGGAAGTGGCGGATCAGATTATTATTACGAATCATGGAAGAATCGAGCAGATTGGTTCACCGGAGGAAATCTGCACAGAGCCGCAGACGGAGTTCGTGAAAGAGTTTATTGATGTGGAGCGTGTAAGGAAAAATACTGAAGTTTAACAATGGTTTGGATTAAGCGGAGAAAGGAATGATTGGCAGCATGATTGTGCAGGAGGGATGGAAAAAATTTGCAGATGATGTGAAAGAGGGGACAATGCAGGTCATATGTTTTGGCGCGGGAACAATCCCTTGGCTGATGGAACCGCTGTTTACCCAATTATCCATATGGCCCAGAATCCTGTACTTCCTGGATAATGATGAAAAAAAAGCGGGTACATTGATTGGAGAAAAAAGAAAAATACCCGTTATATCAGTAGAAGATTTTAGAACAAAGAAGGTAAAAGAATTTATCATGCTGATTACCTGTGAGGACTTTATCCCTGTATTAAAACAGCTTCAGAAAGTGGAAGAATGGCGTGATATTCATTGTTACATCTATATCAGGATTAATTACGAATTACTGAAACAGGCGAAATCTACTTTGAAACGGATTCCCGGCAGGCTGCCTCAAATCCCCCGAATCATTCATTATTGCTGGTTTGGGAAAGGAGAAAAAGCAGAATTACATAGGAAATGCATACAGAGCTGGAAGGATCAATGTCCAGACTATACAATCATAGAGTGGAACGAAGACAACTATGACATACACCAAAACCGATATATACTGGAAGCTTATGCAAACAGGAAGTGGGCATATGTCTCAGATTATGCCAGACTTGATATTCTATATCAGCATGGAGGAATTTACCTGGATACAGACGTGGAACTGTTAGACACATTAGACATACTTTTAGGGGAAAAGGGATTTATTGCCTATGGACAATGGCCGGCGGTTAACAGCGGGGCGGGGATGGGATGTGTAAAAGGGCTTTCAATCGTGAAGGAGATGCGGGATCAGCCAAGAAAATATATTTCTTTTCTGAATCCAAACGGAAGTCTGAACATGGTGCAGAATGGGTTTTATGAATCCAGAGTGCTTAGAAACTATGGCTTTTTGCAGGATTTTACCATGCAGTATATAGAAGGCCTGCTCATTCTCGCACCGGAAATCATGGCGGCAGAAAGTGTCCTGGGAAAAGAGCTGCTTGTTACGGAGAATACGCTTGCAATCCATCATTGTAAAGGAAGTTGGAAAACTTCATAGAGAATCAGGAGGAAAATGTATGAACAGGATAGAAAGCATAAATTCTATAGAAGAGTTTTTCCGGCAATTAAAAGATAAGAAATGCATTTGTTTCGGAGCAGGACGAAAACTGGATGAAATCTGCAGTGACATTCCGCAGCTGGTTGATCGGATTGCATATATTATGGACAATAACCCGGGGTTACATGGAACAGACCGGGAGATTGCCGGACAGATAAAAAAAGTATATTTACCGGAAAGACTATGTACGGAGGATATTTCTACCGTGTTTCTGATTTTAACAAGCACATATAAAAAAGAGATGACAGAACAACTGGAAAAAAATGCGAAGTTTAAGGAGCTGAACTACTGCGAAGTAGAGCCGCTTCTGGATGCCATGGCATGGTCGGCAAAATGTCCGGCAGCAGGATACAGAAAAAATAAGACCGAAGTGATTCCCAGAAAGATTCATTACATATGGTTTTCAGAAAATCCAGTCCCGCCAGAGCTTCAGAAAAACATAGACGGTTGGAAACGGTTATGCCCGGATTATGAGATCTGTCTCTGGAATGAGAAGAACTATGATGTTACAAAGAATCCTTACATGTATAAAGCGTATAAAAATAAAAAATGGAGTTTTGTCAGCGACTATGCCCGCCTTGACATCATTTACCAGAATGGCGGTATCTATCTGGATACAGATGTGGAAATGATACGAAGACCGGACGAATTGTTATATAATAATGCATTCATCGGTTTTGAACGTCTTTCCACCGTAAATACTGGGTCAGGTTTCGGAGCAGAAAAAGGATTCCCGTTAATTGGAGAAATGAGAGATTATTATGAAAATATAGAATTTATCGATTCAGAAAATCCAGATGATATGATTTTGTGTCCGATCTATGAGACTGGCATTTTGAGCAGGCATGGATTGAAACGGAATGGTAATTTTCAGATTGTAAGCGGGATGAGCGTCTATCCGGTCATGTATTTTAATGCCAAAAGTCTCTATAGTGACAGGCTGAAAATTACAGAAGAGACGGTCACTGTCCATCATTGCAGCTGGACTTGGGCAGGCAGTAAAAGTAAGATAAAGACAGGAGAAGAGATATGAAAGTGATGGTATTTTATCTGCCACAGTTTCATGAGACGATGGAAAACAACCGATGGTGGGGAAAAGGCTATACAGAATGGGTAGGCGTGCGGGAAGCTAGGCCACTTTATCCGGGGCACTACCAGCCTACGGAGCCGACCAGTGACAATTATTATGATCTGACAAATCCAGAAACTTTAAGGTGGCAGGCGAAACTTGCGAAAGAAAACGAAATCTATGGATTTTGCTTTTATCATTACTGGTTTGGCCGGAAGCTGATTCTGGAAAAGCCCGCACAGCTTCTTCTGGAAAATAAGGATATCCAGATGAACTTCTGTTTTTCCTGGGCAAATGAAACCTGGAAAAGAACATGGAGCAGGCAGGAAGGAAATTCATGGAATGTGGTTTATGATGAGGGAATGCCGCAGCAGACCCAGGGCATACTGATGAAGCAGGAGTATGGAGACCGAAGCGAGTGGCATGACCATTTTATGTATTTTCTGCCTTTCTTTCAAGACGAAAGATATATAAAGGTAGATCATAAGCCTGTACTGATTTTATATAAACCAAGGGAGATCAAATGTCTGCATGCCATGTTGAAAATGTGGAACCAGCTTGCGGTGGAATCTGGCTTTGCCGGTCTCTATATTATTGCCACCAATGACTGGGATGTACAGAATCCTTATATAGAAGCAAATGTGATCTTTGAACCGGCATATTCCGTGAAAAATCCGACAGCCTGGAGAAGCATTGTGAACGAGTATGTATATAAGAAAAGGGAAAAAGGAAGAAAGATCCCACTGATCTATTCTTACCGCCATACCTGGGAAAAAATATTAAGCAGGCAGATTCAAAGTTCACGTAAGACGTTTCTGGGCGGTTTTGTAAAATTTGACAAAACACCGAGAGAAGGAAAGAATGCTTCCTTATATTTAGGAGCTTCGCCCGAGAAATTTAAGAAATATTTTAAACGGCTTGTCCAGATGGGGAAGAGAATGGATCATGAGTTTGTATTTTTGAACGCATGGAATGAATGGGGAGAGGGAGCCTATCTGGAACCGGATAAAAAATATGGAAAGAAATATTTATATGCAGTCAGAGATGTTATGAGATCTTTAGGCGAAGATTGTCAGTGAGTGAATGGAGCGCATTATGAAGCTTTTATTTTTGTTTATCGTTGTGGTTCAGTGGGTCGTGATATTTGTACTGTTCAGATTTATGAGATATCAGAAGGAAAGAATAGAAAATGAAATTGATAAGGTACATAAAGGCCTTGAATTTTATGATATTCTGGTTCGTTGGGTAAAATTGCGGCAGAACCAGAGGGTACTGGCAGAATATTTTTGTGAAAATGGTTATGAAACGGCTGCGCTCTATGGAATGAAGGAGATTGGCCAGCTTCTGCTTTATGAATTGAAGCAGGAAGGGATTCAGGTACGATATGCAATTGACCGGAATGCGGGAAAAATAAGTGCGGACATACCTGTCGTAGAACCGTCTTCTAGAATGCCGGAAGTAGATGTGATTGTTGTCACAGCGCCGCATTATTTTGATAGTATTTATTTAAGTCTGAGAGAAATGACAACTGCGGAAATCATTTCTATTGAGGATGTATTATGGGGAATTTAAAAAGCAGATGGGGAAGGTTGGTATGAATTTTGAATTAATGGCATCTATGATGTGTGCGGATTACGGAAATTTAGAGAAGGAAGTAAGGTCATTGGAGGAGGGCGGCATCGACTCTTTCCATATAGATATCATGGACGGTCGTTATGTTCCTAATTTTGCCATGTCGTTAAACGATATGCGCTACATAGCAAAGGCTACCCAGAAGCCGCTGGATGTTCATCTGATGATTGAGCACCCGAATAACCGGATACAGCTCTTTCTGCAATATCTCAGAAAGGGGGACACCGTCTATATCCATCCGGAGGCTGAGTACCATCCGTCCACTACTCTACAGAGCATTATTAATGCAGGAATGATACCTGGCATTGCTATTAATCCGGGTACAAGCGTCGAAACGGTGATGGAGATGCTGCGAATTGTGAAGAAGGTACTCGTAATGTCCGTGAATCCAGGCAATGCAGGACAAATGTACCTTCCATATGTAGGAAAGAAGTTTACGAAGCTTCTGTCAATGACGGAAGATATGGATTTTGACATTTACTGGGATGGGGCCTGTAGTGCGGACAAGATTATAGAATTTGCCCCGAAGGGGGTCAAGGGTTTTGTACTTGGAACGACATTGTTGTTTGGTAAGGAGCAGACGTATGGACAGACGATTAAGAATATCCGGGAATTAAATTTTTAATTGTTATATTGAGCTTACTATAGAGCTATTTTCGTTGTATAATAAATTTGTCGTACAAAAAATTTTCCGTTGTATATGTTTTAAGACTAACACATAAAACAACAGAAAAGCTGTACGGCATTTTTTTATGCAAAAAGTAACATTTATTGTTTAGAGGAAATCTAAAAAAACAAATTGCAGACTTAAAGTATGCCTACTGGAAAAGTGATGCCGGCACAGCATGATTCGTTATTGAGAGCGAAAGCTTTTGATATAAATATTGAGTAGAAAGGATGAAAAAGACATGGCTTCAATTAGAATGACTCCTCAGGAGCTTAGGGATTCCGCTTCATTTTTGGGCGGTAAGAGAGATGAAATCGTTTAGGCTGTTAATGCTATCAAGCAGAGGGTAGACGCTTTCCCGGAGACTATCCAGGGCATCGAGAGCATATTAACCGATGCTGAAGACGCATTGGAAGAGGTTGATTCTGAAATTGCTAACGCATTTAAGGGGGAAGTAAGCTTCTATAACTATACCCAAGGGCATACCGTAATGCATGCCCTTGGGTATAGTTTTTTAATTTATTAAAATTACTCGATAGTAATATATAAAAAAATAAAAATACATATTGACGACAGAATTATTATGTGATAGAATAATTCATGTCGTCAGAAAGCGGCGAGACAGTTAGATAAATGGAGAGGTATCGAAGTGGTCATAACGAGGCGGTCTTGAAAACCGTTTGTCCGCAAGGGCGCGTGGGTTCGAATCCCACCCTCTCCGTTCCTGAGGATTTTGTATTCGCAAAATCCTTTTTTATGCGCAGACCTGTGCAGAGAAAATATGCCGCCTAGGCGCGGCGCACGGGTCGTGCGGCGAGTAGGGGAAGATAAAAAAAGTTGAAAAAAGTAAAAATTAGGACTAGACAATTCGTAAATCTTGTTGTATAGTAATATTCGGATTTGAGATTACGAGCAGTTATGGAGAAGTACCCAAGCTGGCCGAAGGGGCTCCCCTGGAAAGGGAGTAGGTCGTTAATAGCGGCGCGAGGGTTCAAATCCCTCCTTCTCCGTTTGCCATGGAAACTGTCTGAAGCGATTCAGACAGTTTTTGCGGCTAAAGAGTTCTCTTATGATATAGCGGCTTAAAAAGAATTGAAAAATGTTGAAAAAGTCAAGAAGAAATTAGAATTTTAGTTGCATTTATCTATTTTCTACATTTTGCACAATTCTTCTTTGGTGTTTTTGTGCATGGTGACAAGGCATACCTTTGGTATGCCTTGAAGCAAGACGCGATTTTACTCTTTTTTTTC
>CAJTDD010000031.1 GCA_910574885.1 Lachnospiraceae bacterium
AAACCCAAGCCCAAAGATCAGTATGAGCAGAAGCCAAAGCGCCCACGTGGTCGCCCTAGAAAGAATTCATCCCAGTCTGTCAGTACTCTATAGTCCGGCAGATTGGGAAAGTATTATTATATTTCAGCAGATATTTCCAGAAAAATTATCATATGGCGCCGACCAAATACCGGAATACATTACAAGGGAGGGCATGATTTCATGCCCTCTTATCCCTAGTGTGCTGACACATTTACATTTCGTCAAATGACTTGTCTGAATTTCCATCTGCCACGTTGTCGTCGGTCAACGATGCCACCGACGGCGACAATCGTGTCGAATTCCCTTTCTCCCTGCGTAATTGCTGTTCCGATTGCGACCTGTTCTGCACATGCCCCATGCAGGGAATAGACGTTTACGCCCACATATATTTTCCCGTTTTTACATCGGATTGCAGCTCCTACCGTATGGTTGAAATCTACTGCATCGTAATTTGAACGGATTGCTTTCTGGGCTTTTTCGATCAGTTCATAATCTCTGTCGGTTAATAAATTCATCTTGACTTTATATCCCTTCATTTCTTTTTTTTAGAAGATCCTTGGCGGAAATCCCCGGCTCAGTCATATGCAGCGGCTCCAGAATCTCATCCAGCTCTTTTTCGTTTAACAGGCCTTCTTTCAGAATCAGCGCCCGCACAGATTCACCCGTCTTCATAGCCGTCTTTGCAATCTCCGCCGCTTTCTGGTATCCGACATGCGGACAGATTGCCGTGATGATACCTACGCTGTTTTCCACCAGATAGCGGCAGCGGCCCTCATTTGCAGTAATGCCGGTCACACAATTATCCACAAAAGTCTGCACCGCATAGGCAAGGGTGTCAATCGACTGGAACATGCAATAGAAAATAATCGGTTCAAATGCGTTCAATTCGAGCTGCCCCGCTTCTGCCGCCATGGTGATGGTCACATCGTTGCCGATGATATTGAAAGCAACCTGATTGATTACTTCCGGGATTACCGGATTCACTTTTCCAGGCATGATAGAAGAGCCATTCTGGCGCGCAGGCAGGTTGATTTCCCCAAATCCAGCCCTTGGCCCTGACGACATCAGCCGGAGGTCATTGGCAATCTTGGACAACGTAACCGCACAAGCCTTAATCGCACCGGATACCGCGACAAAAGAGTCCAGGTTCTGCGTAGCGTCAATTAAGTCGAAAGCCTGTACCAGTTCCATGCCGGATAATTCTGCCAAGTTCGGCACAATCCGCCTCAAATAGGATGCGTCGGCGTTAATGCCTGTCCCGACAGCCGTACCGCCCATGTTAAGCGTACACATTTCCTCCATAGCCTTGTCCATGCGGCGGATGTCGCGCATGATTGCTACGGAATATGCACGGAATTCCTGTCCCAGACGAATCGGAACGGCATCCTGCATCTGGGTACGCCCCATCTTAATGACATGGTCGAATTCTTCTGCCTTTGCCACCAGGGCTTTGTGCAGGCGCAGCAGTTCTTCTTTGAGGTTCTTCAGCAAACGCAGCGACGTCATCTTTCCTGCGGTCGGTATAACATCATTGGTAGACTGCCCGCAGTTTACATGGTCGTTGGGATTTACAATAGAATAGTCCCCCTTCTGCCCGCCCAAAATCTCAATAGCGCGGTTCGCAATGACCTCGTTCGCGTTCATATTAATGGATGTTCCTGCGCCTCCCTGTATAGGGTCTACGATAAAGTCCTTGTGCATTCTGCCTTCCAGGATCTCATCACACGCTTTGGCAATAGCGTCGGCAATCTTCCTGTCCAGGATTCCCACTTCGCAGTTTGTGATTGCGGCGGCTTTTTTGATATATGCCAGACTGTTGATAATCTCAGGATGCATATTCAGCCCTGTAATACGAAAATTCTCAGCAGCACGCAGGGATTGGACTCCATAATAGACGCCTTCCGGGACTGCCTTTGTCCCTATCGAATCCTCTTCTGTCCGGTAGCTTTCCTTCCCCGTATCCACATTGTCCATAGTTTCCATTCTGGTATTCATTTTTGAACTTTTCCTTTCATTTTTTAAGAGATAAACTTATTTTATAATTATTTACCTACTTATTCAATTCGCAGAACACCAAAATTAACGTCGCAATATTTGTGAATTATGTCCAAAACCAAAAGTTATAGTTTTACATTTTTTGTGCATATACTTTAATTTCAACCGTTACGTCAGGGCGTTAAGCTTCTTTAAAAATGACTGGTAGAATGCCCGCTCTTTCTCATACTGCCTCAGCACTTCCATGCTTTTAGGGCTCTCTAAGGGGCTAGGATTGTCTATGTCAAACAGCGCCTGCTCCGTCGCCCTGATTGCCGACTGCACTGTACTTCCAAGCAAGTCATTAGTTTTGCCGGCGCCGCTTATCCTGTTTACCATCTGTTTCACCATCATCGCCGAGAGATGGGTCAGCTTCCCGCTCCCGGACATTCCAAGCCCGTTCGCCCCCGTTTCTTTTGCAGCCTCCATCCATGCCTGCTTCACTTCCGCCGGCGCCTTAGCGCCAATTGACGCAAAGGCTTTCTCATCATAATCAATTTTATCTTGTGCCGCTTTCTCCGCTACAGTTTCCATGAATCCTATAGCATTGGATGAAACGTTTCTTTCTGCCTTCTTTGTACCAAATCCTTTTGCCAGGCAGTCTGTTGTGTTTAATCCTTTCATTTCCATCTTTCTTATCCTCCTTATCCTCCATATTTTATCTTTTTATGTAATTGCCTAATATTCCATACTGATTCCTTTTTTACGCCCACTCTTCATAATGCTATGGAATACTACAATGCCCAGAAGCAGATAGACAATGGTGTTGAACACCAATAATCCGATATCCAAAACTGTAACGTCTAATTTTAAAATAATCCGGCGTGAAATATCGATTCCCTGGGACAAAGGAAGCAGATAATATGCCGCGCCCCGTTCCCCCACTCCTTCCGCAACACCAGAAAAGAAGAGAAGCAAATAGCTGAATATAGTGGTGAAGGATGCAGTTTTTGTGAAAACCAATGTCAGCGCCGAAAGAAGATACGAGATTCCGATAAGCCCCAGCATCGTGATGATAAACACTGGAATAATCAATAAGGAAAAAGACATCGGAACAGAAAGAATCATATGCAGCGCCAGCATCACCACTGCGATTTCTGCGGATTGAAACAAAAGCCAGCAAGCAGACCTGTAAAACAAAATACTCGAAAGGCTCGACGGCTTTATTAACAGTTGTTCAAAGGTTCCGCTCTGTTTCTCCGTAGAAATCGAAACAGAAGACTCTCCAATGATTCCATTGGCATAAAACCAATACACAAATCCAATGTAATAAGCAGAATCCGGTATCACATCGGAATTGGTAAAAAGCTTGAAAAACCCGGAGAACATGATAAATAAGACCACAAGGTTCACAATATGGTCCGGATAATAGCATTTTACTTCTAAATAATATTTTCTCAATTCAGCAGCAAACTGCCGTCTGATATTACGCATGATGGCTCCTCCAAAAATGAATCAGTACTTCTTCCAACGTTGGAGTTTCCGGGACAATGGATATAATCCTCAGGTGGTTCTCCACACATACCTGCATCAGCCGGGCTTGAGCGGCCTCATCCAAATTGGGGATTCTGATATGGAGCTGTCCTTTCTTCTCCTCTATCTCCACATTTTCCGCAGAAACAACAGAAGCAAGGACGTCCATGCTCCCGTCAGAAGCGGCTAAGAGATACTCTGTCCTCTGCTGGCTCTTTTGTGAATTGATCAAGGAATCAACACTTCCCTGATAGGTGGATTTTCCGTTTTCCAGAATAAACAGCTTGTCCGTAAGCCGTTCCAGCACGTCAATCTGGTGGGTTGTAAGAAAAACTGTGGTGCCGGAATCAGCCATTTGGCGGATTTCAGAGACAAGGCTGGCTTTTATCGTTACATCCAGCCCCAGGGTGGGTTCATCCAGAAAAAGTATCTTGGGCGAATGTATCAGCGCCGCCATAATAGCGACTTTTTGCTGCATTCCTCTGGAACAATACCCTACTTTTTTATCCTCGTGTCCTTTCAGTTCCATAACTGTTAACAGTTCTTCCGTCCTTGCCCGAATCGCCCTGTCAGCCATTCCCATCAAACGTCCATAATAGAGTAAATTCTCTCGTGCCGACATAAACCAGTACAAATTGCGGTTGCCTTCCAAAACTGCCCCAATCTCATTGAAGTAACTATTTCCTATATTTTTAATATTCGTCCCATTGTAATAGATTTCTCCGGAGGTGGGATTCAAAATTTTCAGCATCAGTTTTAAAAATGTACTTTTTCCAGCGCCGTTCGGTCCCAAAATCCCGTATATCCCTGGTTCTCGTATCTCTAAACTTAGATTGGAAAGCGCAGTATGCGCGCCAAATGATTTTGTCAAATTCTTTATGTCAAAAATCATCTTATGTACCTCCAAACGCTTTGTAAACGTGCTTCTATTTTTCATTCAGATATTTTCTTGTATAAGGACAGATCTCTATACACCTCCCACAAAGCTCTTCACATTTTCCAAACCCTTTCTCCGAACGTAATCTTGCCGTTGGCCGGCACTTCCGTTAAATCACCAACGCCAGCTAAATCTGCGCCTTCTGCCCGGAGCAATTCTTTTAATTCTCTTGTTAATTCAGTTTCCTTCTCCATTTTTCCTCCGTAAAGTGCCGTCTCCGTATTCATACCTTAATGGACGAAGTCCACCCGCCCCGTAAGGGGCATGTATTACGGTGTGCCCTTGGGTATACTTTATTTCTCACTTTTTATAATGAGAAATAAACTCAATTAAAATAATTCTTTATGGATGCTATTTTCTT
Source organism: Lachnospiraceae bacterium (assembly GCA_910574885.1). GTDB lineage: Bacteria > Bacillota > Clostridia > Lachnospirales > Lachnospiraceae > Sporofaciens. The sequence goes on from CAJTDD010000031.1 coordinate 4,827, forward strand.
TATAAATATATTACCATGTCTCCTGTATTCTCTCAATCTAATTTTCTCCATTTTACTGTGACACAATGAAAAAACCTGTAAATATTAATATTTACAGGTTTTCTCAAACTCCCCGAGTTGGGCTCGAACCAACAACCCCACGGTTAACAGCCGCGTGCTCTGCCATTGACACGGTCGCACACCGAAAAATCAAACTGATGCTATCGTTCCATTTCACATTTGCTTACTTGCTTAGACATTCGTTTTATAGAGTAATCCAAGATACGTTCCTTCCTTGCCATCAACATTGTTCTATAAAACTCTTTCTGCAAATCACTGATAAATGGCGTTTTTTCAATTATATTAAAAATCTCCTTCATATCTATCCGTGATAAAATTCGTAACAATGCTCTATTACACTCCTCATTGTCCAACGCAGAAATAAATTCGTAGTAATTAATTTTCTTTCCATTGTTCTGAATAGCGGATAACGGGGTATTAAAAATACGATGATGAATTTCCCGTTTATCTGCAAGAATCTTCATAATCATTTTCTCATCTGCTTGTGGATACAGGCAGCTGCCACAATCAAAAACTGGCGCCAGTGTTAATGTGTCTGATTGTACATGATACAAAAAACCCCAATTACCATTATGCCTGTCCCAATTGCCAATAAAAGCATCTACAATAAACATATCCCAAAATCGTTCTCTTATTTTCTCTGGATCCATTGCTGTCTGTTCATCAAATACAGAAAGGATATCTGCAAGTTCTGTGCCATATCCATTTCGCTCTGAATCAATAATCTGATTTTTTAAAGACGCGAAATCCTGTAGTTCAATTCCAACAGAAGTAAAATCTTTACATGCGACAACAATTTTCTTCACACCCTTTTTCGTCTTATATGTTCCAAGAATCGTTTCCTGCACAGGGACTCCTGCTTTTTCAAATATTTTACATCCTAAATACTCCGAAATGCAGCTGTTGCTATAACTCATATCCTGATTTTTCACTGCATGTGGTGGAAATTTAAGCATATACTGTTCCCCATGATATACAACCGATATTTTGCTTCCATTTGCCCCTGCGTATGATTTATTCCTTTTGGGTAATTCTGTAAAATCTATCATATCCAAACATCATATTCCTTTCTTTTTATCATTCAATAAATTCTGGTTTTTCCATGCGCAGATATTTTTTCCGTAAATACCATGCCTGTTCACTGTTTATTACTCCATTTACTTCGGTTGTGTTGATATCGCTTTGTAGATTACAGAAATCACAGTCCCATTGCAGATACTCTTCACCTGCATCTAGTTTCTTCCATGCCTTTTTCATCTGTTCTATAGATTCCTGTAAAAAACATGGTAATCCACACTCTAAATATCCATGATCAATAGGCAGGCCGCTTTTCTCATCATATTCAGTTATTAGCAAAGCCAATTCATCACCCTCTTAATTTTTATTCTTTCCTGCTTTCACTCATTTAATTATTCATATATTATAATCTATTCTCATCCTATCTTCAATTATTTGATGCAAAAAAGAAAACCTGCATAAATTTGATACAAGGTTTCCGCAAATTTTTTTGGTTAACAATCTATTGCCTTCCAAATTTTTTCTCTCTTATCTTTGGACAGACAAAACCCGCAAACTCATCCAAAAGCCCCATTAAAATCTCATAGCGTTCATGAGACTGTTTTGTGCGAAACGGACGCTGTCCGCCTGATAGCAAAAGCCGCGAGGGCGCTATACCAGACAATACGCAAAAAGAAAAAGGCATCTGATGGTATTCAATACCGCCAAGTGCCTTTATCATACTAGAAGTATGTCTGTCAGGATGTTTGAGCCTATATTATTTCACGCAGAACTTTCAAAGCCCTTGTGTGAAGCAGCTTTACATAGCTGTATGAAATATCCATTATTTCTGCGATACTTTTTAATGTTTTCCCGCTATAATAGTGGAGGATAATGATATCGCGTTCCCGCTGGGGGAGTTGCCCGAGAGCGTCTGCAAGGCTTTTGAGCATTTCCTCGTTAAGCATTTCCTCATCAATGTTTCCCTCAAAGCAAAGTTCCTCCGGAAGCCCGTAAACAGATTTCGCCGTCCGATAATAGTCAATAACGGCATTCTGCGTTATCCTATAGATCCATGTTGACAGGGAAGCCTTTGTCTCATTAAATCCTGAAAGCCCTTTAAAAATCTTGACGAACACGTCCGAAGTCAAATCCTCCGCATCCTGTTCACTCCTTATCATTATTTGCGGAAACTGCCGCAAAATACGGATATTACCTAGAGATCCCCCCACTGACCGCAGTATGGGCAAATCAAATTTGGAGGATACGTGTGGTTTTCGACGGCGTTAAGGTCACCTCCGCAGAATTTACAACGATTAGGACCGCATCCGCCTCCTGCTACATTGTCAAGCTCATCATCCGATAACTCGCCCGTCTTGTGAAGCTTTTTATAATACTCTGCCTCCTTCTCGTCCACCGGATAACCATTTTCCCTTCCGAGAGCCATAAGCTCTTCGACAGAGTTTACCTGTTTTGCCTTTGCAATAAGTTCTTCGTCAATTTTTGTCTGTTTTGTCTTTGCAGTAAGGTCTTTTTTTTCCATAGCGCTTTCCTCCTAATATTAAGTTACCTTTACATTTTGTTACAGATTACAGTATAAAAACTGATAATCATAGACGTGATTTACGCCCTTATTCTTTTATACGAATCAAAACCGCCGAGAGCCAATAAATTTCCAAAAAATTTTCATGCCCTCAATTCTGCGGTATCGTCAACCCTTTGTCTGGCCACTAGTTCTGCGAAAAAACCTCCCCTTTGTATCAACTTTTCATATGTCCCGTCTTCGATAATCTTTCCCTTATCAAGCACCAGGATCCTGTCGCACTGTTTGATGGTAGAGAGCCTGTGCGCGATAACAATCCTCGTGCATTTCAGACTGTCCAGCGATTCCGAGACCGTTTTCTGCGTGAGATTATCAAGGGCTGAAGTCGCCTCGTCAAACATCAGTACTTTCGGTTTCGGTGCGATAGCACGGGCAATCATCAGCCGCTGCCGCTGCCCGCCCGAAATTCCGCCGCTGCCCTCGGAAATCATTGTGTGCATCCCCATCGGCATACGGCGAATATCCTCTGCAATGCCTGACAATTCAGCGGCATGCCAAGCCTCATCCATAGTAAGCCACGGTGCAGATATGATAATATTCGAGAAAATATCTCCCGTAAACAGCTTGCCATTTTGCATTACCACGCCGATATTGCGCCTGAAAGACTTTAAGTCCACCGCCGCAATATCCTTGCCATCAACGTAGACGGCGCCCTTCTGCGGCGACTCAAAGCCCAGCATAAGCCGCAAAAGCGTGGACTTCCCGCACCCGGTTGCGCCCACGATTGCCACATACTGACCCGGACGGATTTTCAGCGACAGATCGTCAATCACAAGGGGCATATTTTCGTTGTAACGGAAGGAAACGTTATTCAGCTCGATGCTGCCCGAAAGCCGCGTAATCATCTGCTTTCCCTCGGAAATCTCCGGAACTTCCTTCAAAATCGGCTCTATCATATCCATAACCGGCTTAATCTGCGCCACAGTCAACGCGATTCCCGCAAGCGAGATAAATGCCCCGGAAACCATTCCGTAAGCGGTATTGAATGCATAGTAGTCCGCTACGGACACGCCTGACGATACTGCAAACCAATACATCATAAGCGTTCCTGCAAGCGAGATGGCGCTTGAAATAACGCTGTTTATTTTCAGGAACATCGGAGGGTTGTAGGTAAGCCGCGCTTCTTCGGCATAAAGATTTCCCCACCGTGCGAACGCACGCATTTCCGCTCCCGAAAGCTTAATCTTCTGCACACCCGATATCAGTGCATAGGACATTCCACTCTCTTTTGAAGACAGCTCCATCTTTTTTTTGCTGACCTTCATCTGTACCAATGCCGATATCACTGTAAACGCCACTGTAGCAAGCATAATGAAAAGCGACGGTATTACCAGCGCGGGCGCGTACACAAAAATCTGCGATATGTATACAAGTGAAAATACAGACGTAAGCCCTGTTGTCAGCGCTACAGACACCAGCATCTCGCACAGCGAATTGCTGCACTGCGCCCGCGCAGATAATTCTCCTGAACTGTAATTCTTGAAAAAACCTGCGGGCAGCGACATTAAGCGGGACATGACTGCAGCCTGAACCGAAATACTCATTTTGGTGTTTATCCGCGCTATAATCAGCGACTTTACGCCGTTTATCAGCAGGGAACTGAGTGTCACGCAAATCATAAACTCCGTAATCGCAAGCAAAATCTGTGTGCTGCCGTCCTCGATAACACGTGAAAACAGCAGGTTATTAAGCTTCGGCGATAACATTCCGCTCAACGTCACCGCCAGCGCTGACGCACCTGTCATCACAAAATCAGCGGGGGACAGCGTTCCCAGAATATACCGCATCAAATCCGAAATTCCAAGCTCTTTCAGCGGCAGCGGCTTGTAAAAAGCTATCGCTTCTTCCTCGAAAAGCTCCTGGTTTTTGCCGTTTATTTTCACATGTTTTCCTGTTTCCATATCCCTGTAACGATAACCTGAAAATCCCGCGGGGATAAGCGCCACAACCATCCCATCACTTTTACGGATTCCCAGCATTGCTCCGATTGCATCTTTGTACCAGCCTTTTGAGAGCGTTACCGTGCGGCGCATGATTCCATGGGGGCGACAAGTATTCAAGCTGTTCATTTCTGTCCGTGATATTGTCGGGAATTTCTTTCGTATTTATTGCCGCTTCGTAACAACGCCATGCTTTATATCTGCTGCCGTCTTTTCGGTTTTTAAATCTGGCGACATAGCTTGCGCCACATCTGCCGCACTTAATTTTGCCTGAAAACGGATAACAGTTGCTGTGTTTCGTTTTGCCCTCCTGTGAAAGCGATTTTTCATCCAAAATGCGGTTTGCCTTATCGAAAAGCTCACGGGAGATAATCGGCTCATGATGGTCTTTGATAATCACAAATTCCTCTTGCCCGAGGTTTACAAGGTTTTTCAAGCTCCCCGAGTTGGGCTCGAACCAACAACCCCGCGGTTAACAGCCGCGTGCTCTACCATTGATACGGTTTCATACCGGAAAATTTGCTTCTGACAAAAATATAAATTTATTTATTTTTTTTAAAACTTCTACAATAACTTCTTGAAAAAGAATTAATGCATAATACAAATCACCTTATCTAACGTCCCCATCCCCGCATAATATTCCAGATAATTTTTTTCAGAAATACACTCTGCTTTTAAAAAACTATCTAATTTACTATCACTTTGTTGTACTCTTCTGTCTTTAATATCAATATTTCTATTCATTTGTTTTGCCATGCCCTCATTTATCCAATCATGTATCGTAATCTCTTGCAAATATAAGGTTATTCGTTTTATTATAATTACATAATCTCCCAATATCCATATCGTCTTCCTCCCTTACGTGCAATCATTCCTCTTTCACGAAGATTTTTTATTTCACGTTCAACTGTCCTTTTAGGAACATTTAGGATATCCGATATCTCAACGACTGTAATTGTTTTATCAGACGATATTATCGCAATAATCCTATCCGCCAATCCGCCATCTAATCCGCCATTTTGGCGTTTTGGTATCTTAGAATCAGATAAGGCAACACTTTCAAGAGCCGAAAATTTCACTGTCAAATCATCGCCCAACAAAATATACTCGGGTATTGGTGTACCCAACTCTTCGCATGCCTCACATATTTTTTGAATTCCACGCCCCCATGCCTCAATATATCCAGCACGATAAAACGTTCCCGCCAAATCAGGATTATAAGGTCTGGAATTATGAGTTCTCATCAAGTTTTCCGTTGTCCAATCACTTGGAAATACGCATGCATTACTAATATACATGCTTTTATCATCAATCCGAATCTGAATCGGAATTCCATCTTCCCATTTACAATGAATCAACGCATTATAGACAGCCTCACGAATTGCTTCTCTTGCAAAAGGATATGTTTCTACTCTAAGATCTTTCTCATAGGTTATTGTTGCTTTCAAATATTTCAGATAAATCAAGTCAACAACCCTATCTGCAATCAATATCAGTGAACACTCAATGACATCCTGATACTGAAGGTCTGATCCAACTCCAAATTTCCCAATTTTTACATAACATCCGGTAAACAAACGATGTGGGTTTCTGTAAAATAATAACACAGCAGCTCTTTTTAGTTTTCCATCTGTTGTAAGTCCCAGCTTCTCAAGAAGTTCCTCATTACTACATTCCACATCTCTCTTTGTCATACGTTCAGTACGAACGGCTTCTTTGTGGAAATATCAAAGCTCTCTATATCCAAATCAGAAACAGTCACATTATCCACAGGCACTGCATCCCAACGATACCCTGTTTTACGAACAAGAAATTCCGTCAGCGCTGAACCACGAAGCTGCTGTTTCGTGCTGCCGCTCCGATAGTGATACTCACCACGATAACTAACAGGATACGTACTCGGTTTTATAATGATTTCAATATAACTCAGCCCATCCTTTTCCAATAGATTTACATCTACAATAATACCCATTGTATCCCTGATTTTATTGGGAAGTTCCTCAAGAAGCTTCTTACTATTAGGAATTCCCACAACCTTGCCATCATCGCCCATGCCAATATAGATGCAGCCTCCTCTGGCATTTGCAAAACCACATATCCATTTTAAATACTCATCTCTCCATGACTCTTTATATTCAATGTTTTGACTTTCTGCCACTGTTTTCCTCCAAAAGCTTAGTATTGCAAAATAATAATTATCAAAAATCCATGTTAGTTACATATTTTTTTAATTTAATATAACATATTACATAAAGCTCGTAAACAAACCACTTCAACTTTTGTACCTAAAAACCTGACAGTAAAAATATATTTTATCGAATATTCACAATTCAATAAGCATAAATTATCATCAGACATTTAGAATAAGAAAAATAGCGCGATCCCGTTTTGATTTTAATTTTTTTACCCACTCTTTTATTCAATTTCTTTAAAATCACTTTTCTAATGCTCTATATCATAAAATTCGCCAAGCTGCCTACATGCTTTATTTCATTACGGTTACCATGTTTATTCGTGCCCTTTTCTTTGCATATTCTAATCAGAATATACAAAAACCTGCAAACATTGCGTCTCCAATTTTTTTCGTTAATCTATTTACTTAGCTCCCCGAGTTGGGCTCGAACCAACAACCCCACGGTTAACAGCCGTGTGCTCTACCAACGGGTGCGCTCGCACACCGAAGGGCATTTTTCCATAATTTCTTTCTTCTAATAGTTTACTATACATCCGGTAATAAGCCTATCCATCCTTTTACAACATCCACAGTATAACCTACACCTTTCGCTATGGTTTCTATATCAACTCCTAAATTGTAAAAGTTTCTTGCTGATTCCTGTGCTTTTTTTAGTTCTCCTATACGACGTTCCTCCATCCTAATTTCCTTAATCGCTTCACACACGTCAATCTTTTCCTCTCTTTCTTCATATTTTAATCCAGTATTTGTGATTACTTCAATCACATCTACTGCTCTGCGTTCCATTTCCCTAAACCGCTTTTCATGATCTTTGAGTACCCTATTTAAATTCTCTGGATTTTTGGAGTATTTAATAAACAAAAGCACTTCCCGAAGGCTAGACTGAAACTTCATGAGCTCTTCATCCGGCATCTGCGCCGGTGCAATCAACCTTAAATGATAGTTGTCCATACATGCCAGTATTCTCGGGTCCTTCACCTCGATCATATCAAATAAGCTCATCGGCCCCGTCCACTCATCCGGTCCAAAGTAAATTGTTACGGTCACTGAAGGAATTAACCTGTCATCCTCCCAAAAACCACTCAGGAATTCATCGGAAGTCAGGCTTTTCTTCCCTTCATTAGAAATTTCTTCTCCCTGCCCCAGTTTTCTCTCTTTTTCTTTCTTCAACTCCTTACGATGGGAAATGTATCAGCTTCTTGTTTCTCATGTTCCAATCTCTCCCATTCTTTCCGCAACTGTTTCAGTGCAACATTTCTCCGACTGTTTATTGTACTTCTGCAACACCCGTACAATCTGCCGATTGCTTCATCACGATAGCCAATGAAGTAATAAAGCAACAGAACTTCCCGCCTTAATTGCGGCAATCTTGACAATGCTGTTGCTAACCGTTCATCATCAACGATAACTTCCTTTCCCAACACAAGAAATACAGTCGGCTTGTCCTGCTTTTCAAAATAGTTGTCCATAGCAGACGGTTCAAAAAATCGTTCTGACATCAGATAGTCGAGGGATATTTCCCGTTCTTCTTTCCGCTTCAAATCCCGCCATGCGTTAATGGCTTCATGGCGCAGGACAATCTTACAGAACGCATGAAACGCATATTCGATATGCTCCATGAATTGTTCAGAATATCTCATTTTCTCTCACCCCCTTTCTTCCCAGTAGGGGGCTATTACAGCAAACGCCCATACAGCATGAAGCAATACAGGCATTGGGGTAATACGAGTTATTAAGACATACTAAATGATATGTGTGTTCATACTCATAGGCAGAAAATCCCATTCCATAAGACAGGATTTTTTTGATAATTCACCATAGCCAAAACTACTCATGAAATAAAAAACAGACATTGCAGTACCTCACAATACCGCCATATCTATGAAAACTTTCGTGCCACATAAGAACGGCGGCTTTGATTGTTATTTCAAAACCGCCGTTCAGCCACTCATATTCTGTTTTGGCGCATGATGATTTTGCCGCCACACAACGGTTTTTTTATTAACCGCCGGACGGCATGAAAATCTTCTTTTTATGCGTAGTGATACTTTTCCCTGTTCTTATAAAGAAAAACCAATGCTACAGCCATAGTGATTAGCTCTGCTATCGGTACCGCAAGCCATACCCCTGTTACGCCCCAAATATTCGGCAATGTAAGCAACAGCACTGTAATCAGTCCGAAAGTCCGTAGGAACGACAATACTGCTGACAGCTTTCCGTTTGATAATGCTGTAAATGTGGCAGAGGTAAAAATGTTCAGCCCGCAAAACAAAAAGCTAAAGGGAAAAATTAAAAATCCGTTTCGTGCAATTTCATAAACAGGTGTTCTATTTTCTGCAAAAATACCAACCAACGGCGAACCAAAAATTAAAGCTACTGCAAAAACAGTGACCGAAACAAAGACAATGAACCGCATACAAATAGAAAATACATTCTTTAACTGTTTTTCGTCCTGCTTCCCATAGTTATAGCTGATAACAGGGGCTACTCCCATAGAAAATCCTATGTAAAGGGCACTCAATAAAAACTGTGTATAGATAATGATTGTGATTGCCGCAACTCCATTTTCTCCAAGCAGTTTCATCATAATGCGGTTAAAAAGGAATGTTGTAACCGCTGTTGCCGCCTGACTTATCATTTCCGAAAAACCATTCGTACAGCTTTCAGCCAATACGGAAAAATCTATGACTGGCTTCCTAAAATGCAGACTGCCTCTCTTTGTGGAAAAGAACCACAATCCAATCACCGCCGGTATCATATAGCCAATTCCCGTACCAAACGCCGCCCCCTTAATACCCATGTGAAGCGGCACCATAAAAATATAGTCCAGTAAGATATTAGCGATTCCTGCGCTTACGCCAAGCACCATACCCATTCCGGGGCGTCCCGCTGTTATGATTAGATTTTGAAAAAGCACTTGCAGGATACTTGCGGGCGTGAATAATAACAGAATGAAAAGGTATTCTTTACAATATGGAAATAGAATACTGCTTGCTCCAAGTCCCCATACAATCCTGTCGATAAAAACCGTTCCCAACACTGCAATCAACACACCTAACAAAATGCCCGCTGAAATAATCAGCGTAAAATCCTGTGCCGCCCTTGTATGTTCTCCTGCTCCCATTTTGCGGGCTACTATCGCGCTTCCTCCTGTTGCAAGCATAGTTCCAAGACCGACAATCAGATTGATAACAGGGCAGACAATATTCAATGCCGAAAGTGCGTTTGTATCTACAAATCGTGCAACAAAAATTGTGTCAACGACTGTATACAGCCCCATGAATATCATCATCAAAATTGTGGGAAATGCAAATTTCAGCAACGATTTTATTGTAAAGTTCTGTGATAGTGGATTTAGGTCACTCATTGTCCCCGCCCTCCGATTTTTCTCTGTGAAGTATAAACCGCTGTGTCGGATAGCCAAACTCAATTAGCAGTTCCGCTTCGGCAAAGCCAAGACTTCCCCATATCTCCCGATAGCCTGTGTCTGCCTTGTCACCCTCCCGAAAAGTCGTCACGCTGATTTGTGCAGAACGTGCAAGTTCATACAATGCCTTTTCACAAAATGCTTTTGCTATCCCTCTTTTCCGGTACTGTGGGTGTACCCCAAAGAAATCAATGCTCCCCGTCACCTCGTTAAATGCCATAATCCCGATTGCCGTATCAGCGTCTTTCAAAATCAATGCACGCTTATTTTTGATATACTCTTGTAACTGTGCAAGGTACTGTTTCTCGTCCAAGTGAGGGAAACCGTCAATGACAAGGTGAACCAGTTCTATCCATTTGGGTATATCTTCCTGTGTTGCAAAGACGATTTTATCCTGCCATTCTTTTTCCTCTAAATTTGTAGGATTTTCATTCAAGACATATCTTAGCTGCAATGGATAAAATTCTTCTTCCTCCCTGTACCTGTTAGGGGTTTTTTTATACATGGCTTTGAAAATATCCGTAAAAGACTGCTGGCTCTCATATCCGGCAGAAAGCGCAATTTCAAGGATTGGTCTGTCGGAAAGTACAAGCAGTTTTGCGGCTTCGGTCAACTGGCGGCGTTGTACATAATCGTGGATTGTCACCCCTACCGTACCTGTGAACATTCGGTGCAGATGATACTTTGAATAATGTACAGCCCCCGCAACTGTTTCCAAGTCCAGTTTTTCATGCAGGTGGCTTTCGATATAGTTGATTGCCGCCATTACATTTTTGATATTCCCCGGCATTGCAGCTTCCTCCTTTCTCTCCGCATTATAGCAGGATATTTCATTCTGCTTTTCATATATCTTACGGTTTTAAGGCAAGTATTTACCAGTATACAACAGTCTACCCCGATAAGAAAGATTTTTAGAAATTTTTTCTAATACATTGGCATTTTCCAAACTTCCCCGTATTAAGAAACAAGGAAAACTTTTTGAAGAATTTTTCTCAAATATTTGTCAAAAATGCCCTGTGCGGTGTTGTAGGTAATGAGAGGATTTTCAAGAGGGTTTGGGAAACTTCCCAACAAGCAAAATCTGTCCGGCAAGCCATAGCGCGGACGGGCAGATTTACGGAAAAGGGTACCCTTTTCCTATGAATGTTTCTTTTTAAGAATACTCACTGTCAGAAAGGTTTGTGGCGGGAATCAGCCCGCCACAGCGGGGTTTTGAGTGGTGTTAATTTCAATGTACTCGGCAATCCGGCGGAGCTCATCAGAAAACTTAAATTTCACGCTGATATTGCCGTTTTCATAAACCTTGATATGGTCTACAAGTTCAATCAGAATTTCCCGGTTAAGTGTTTCAATGTTCTGGTATTTCATAAAGGCTACAAGAGCGGGATGCTCATTGTCAACACCGTTTGCCAGTTCCGCCCGTTCAGCGGTCAGCCGGGTCAGAATATCCGAAAGGGATGCGGCCTGCCGCTCATAATCGGCTTTCATATCCCGGTAGTCCTGCTGGGTAATTTCCCCGTCTTTCCAGTCTTGATAAAGAGACTGCTTATACCGGGTAACTTTTGCCAGTTCCCGCTCCTTGGCGGCTATCAGATCATCCAGCCGGAAAGACTGGCTTTTTTTGACAGGAGCCGAATTGATACGGGAAATAATCTCGGAGTAGGAAACCGCCAGATGTACCTGTTGCCGTACAGCGAACAGGACAGCGGCCTCCAGCCGTTCATGCTTGATGGCGTGCATGGTGCAGGCAGTCCGGGAGCGGTTTTTGTAGGTAGAGCAAAGATAACGGTAGCTTTGCCCGCTCTGGCTCCGGGTAACGGATTTTCCACAATCCGCACAGCGGAGGAAACCGCTGAACAGGTGGAGCTCCTTTTTCCGGGGAGCCGTCCGGGTATCACGCTTTAAGAGGGCCTGCACCTTTTCAAATGTTTCCCGGTCTATGATAGCCTCGTGGGTATCGGACACCCGCACCCATTCCTCCTCCGGCACTTGTTCAATCTGGTGTACTTTGTAGCTTTTCACCCGGCGGCGGCCCTGTACCAAATCCCCGGTATAAATCGGATTGGTAAGAATGAGGGTTACAATTTTGTCGCCCCACAGGGGATTGTCCGATGTTGAACTGGCAGGCAGGCCCTTTTCCCTGCGGTATGTTGTGGGGCTTGGGATGCCGTGATCGTTCAGATAATAAACCATAGCCCGCCTCGCCATACCCTGCAGGCATAAATCATAAATGAGCTTTACAATTTCAGCCGCATCGGGATCGACGATTAACTGGTGCTTGTCTTTCGGGTCTTTCAGATAACCATAGGGAGCAAAAGAGCCGATGTACTGGCCGTTGCGCCGCTTGTAATCGAATACCTGCCGGATTTTCTTTGAGGTCTGATAACAGTATTGATCGTTCATTACATTCGTAATCGGGACGATGATACTGGAAACGCTGTCCGGGTCACGGTAACTGTCCACATTTTCGGCAAGGCTAATAAAGCGAACACCCATCTGTACAAACAGGTTGTCAATCAGACTGCCAGCGTCACTGTAATTTCTTGCGAAACGGGAAAGGTCTTTCACAATCACACAGTTTATTTTGCCGCTCATAACATCAGCAAGGAGCCGTTGGAAATCCTCCCGGTTGGCGTCTGTTCCCGTGTGTCCGTCATCCACATACTCGGTAATGCTTTCAAATTCGTCCTGGTGCTTGAAGTAAAAGTCTCCCAGCAGGTCACGCTGATTTTTTACGCTGTTGCTGTCGTCTTTACCCTCCCGGGCTTTTTTCAAATCTTCTTTGGAGAGCCGGATGTATGCGCCCAGCCGCCAGCGGCGGACAGCATAAGAGGGAGAGAAACTCTGCTGAAATCCTCTGTTTTTTGTTCGTGCCATTGTTCCTCCTTCCCTATCACATTACATCTATATTATAACTCTGCCCGGGCAGGACAACAAGGATGCCTTTGCATCGGGACACTTTGTCTCGAAGTAGCAAACAGGCCATAACCAAAGTTACAGCCCGCTTTTTTGCCGGAGCAGAAAGTCTGTCAGCGTGTCCTGCAAGGACGGCCCGCTTTCCGCAAATTCAATTTTTACACCGACACCGCCAATGCAAAAGCAGTATGGATTTTTAACAGCCTGCAGGAAACAGGCGATGCGCTCCTCTTTGGGGAGAGCGTTGTTAAAGGTCATACCGCTCACATCAGCCAGGGACTCGGGAGCCACTGCGCCAATATCAACGCTTTTCATTTGTTCCAATACCTGTGCATTTAATCTCACGGTAAAACCTCCTCTCAAATCAATAAACCGCCTCCCGTCTGTCCTGTGGGGAAACGCAAGAGGACGGCACCGGAACAGTGCCGCCCTCTTGTCTTGCTCCACATCGGGACACAATGTCTCGAAGTCAGTAGGGGCTTTTCTGGTAGTGGGCCTCGGCCTCCTCCAGAGAAACGAAGTCAAACAGCTCATGGAGCTCGGCCATGATACGGCGGATGTCATCACCGGCAAAGCCGCAGTTTTCCATCGCCATAATCATATAGCCCCGGCAGGAACCGTTACTCCACGGCTGGGATAACAGGGCCGCCAATTCTGCTGGATCATAGTTCATAGACTGTACCTCACTTTCCTAAAATTACGGGATCACCGCCCACATTTTCTTGACCTGTCCAAAGACAACGATACTCGGGACGGCGATCCCACACGGATGAGAGGGCGGCCCGGAGGGACAGGCGGCCAGCCTGTCCTGCGGCGGATCGTGGCCCTGGGATGGCCCGGCCCATTTGCGGTGTTGGTGTTGTTCGCTCGTTTCCCAATGGAGAAAGTCACAGCGCACCCGCCGCCCGGCTCCCCGCACTATGCCCGGGGCCGCTCCTGTTCATCTGTGCTGAGAAGAAAACCTCCTCTCATAAACCGAGACATTTTTTCATCATTTCCAAGTGGGTAAAATGAAAAAATTAAAAAGTTTTTTTCATGCGCTCAAGCCCCCGTTTGATGGACTGGCGGACAGACTCCTCATGTACGCCCTCAGCCTCGGCAATTTCCTTGATGCTTTTTCCGAGAATGATGTGGGCGTCGATTCTTCGGCCCTGGACTTCGGGCAGGGAGTTGAGAGCGTTCCACAGACAGCAGAACATTTCCATACGCTCCAGCAGCTCCTGCGGGGTGGGCTCATGCAGGCAGGCGGAATATTCGATCCCGTCATCGCAGTCCAGAGAATACTGCGCCTTGTGCCGGGAAAGCCGCCGCTGATAAGCCATTTCGTGACGGGCATCGGCCAAAAATACCTCGGCCACCTCGTCAGAAACCTCGATAAACTGATCCTGTGTGTGCCAATAATAAAAATCTTTCAGATTAATTGTAGTCATAATAAACCTCCGTTTCGGTGTTTGGGTGAACGAGTGACCGAAACGGGGCTGGTTGGGGAGCGGCATCCCGGGGAGCCGCCCCGAACCTTGGGACACTTTGTCTCGAAGTGCGGATAACAAAAAACGCCTGCACAGCACAAAGCTATACAAGCGCATGAAATATAGTTGTATGATAAACGAAAAATTATTTCATGTAGAATGTCAAATTGCTCCGGTGATATATTGCATTACAGCGACTTCCTCCCACACAAGCCGTTGTAATAGCATGGTAGAGGGGATGCCTCATCCTATCAAAAAACAGCGGCTTTGATTTTCTCAAACCGCTGTTTTTGCTCTTAAATGGACATATGAAATCGTCTGCCTATCAGCGGTTTTTTTCTTTTCTGCCGCTGGGCAGATAAAACAAATATAAGATAATAAAAAATGAGCCGATAATCGTGACAAAGCTAAGGTTCACGATTTATCGGCTCTGCGTCAATGCGTCTGGCTCTTTTAGTGTTAAGATTTTTTGGTATTTTACACTTATTACAGTTTCATGCTTACACTTTGGGCAGAATAAGGGAAAGTTTTCAAGGATAGTATCTGCTCTAAGTTGTATGCGGGTTTTGCTGTTACACACTGGACAATACAACCATACCCGTCCAGACATTAAACCACCTCACTTTCCGGTTTGTTAAACACAATTTCATATTTGATCCCCTCTAAATCTTTGAAAAACATCGCATAATAATAGGGACCGTGTTCTTCAAAAATTCGTGGAGTATAAATTATATTTGCCCCTATTTCTTTGATACGCAAATAGAGCTCATCCACTTCTTTTCTTGAATTAGCTCTAAATGCCATATGGTGAAATGCTCCTGGTTTTCTTCGGTGTATAGTATCACTTTTGAAAGTTGTACGGGGTGAACATATAGCAAAATCAAAACTTTCGTTCAAATATTCAACCACATATAAATCGTGTTCTTCAATAACGGCGCTTATTTTGTCCGTCAGACTATATCCCAAAATGGGCATAAGTTTGTCATAAAACGGCTCTGCGATCTTCATATTTTTAACCGTAATTTGAATATGGTCAATAATCGGTTTCATCCTTTCCTCCTTCTAATTTGTGAGCCAATATTGTCGGCCATCTCTGGTACGCTCCATAAATCCGTACATAATAAGGTATCGTCGAATAGTCATATAATCAGCATAAATAGGCTTGAGAATTTCATTAACTTCTTGCTCACTGTATTTTTTTCCATATTCAAATTGTTCAGCTATTTTTCCAAGGATAACAACCTTTTTCTTTTCTTTGGGCGAAAAAGATTTTAGTACAAGAGGTTGAATACTGGAAAAAAAAGTCTCAACAATGTGTTGCTTTTCATCCTCTGTGATAAGATAGCGATCATCCACATAAATTGCATTATTATGAATGGGAATGATCTGTTCAGTGGTTGTTGGTTCATCCTCAAACACTAATTCATACATGGCTAAATAGAATTTAGCCTGTTTTGCCTTTTCCCTAAATGTAAAGCGTTGTCTACGAATTGTAGCCTCTGTTACATTTAATTTTTTTGCCATATCCTTATCAGACATTTTTGAATAGAACATAGCAAGTAAATCTCTCTGGTTTTGGGTTAGAGTATTATACTTTGACTCCGAGCAAAGCAACTGTGTCAAATTGCTATCGTGGGACTGACTAATGTGTTTCATTACCGCAGGTTCAGCCATAAAAAAGTTTCCCTCAATTTGAAACACCTGGCCAATATTAAATACCTGCCCACAATGATTGCAGACAAAAGCATCTTGCTCCTTGTCATACTTATACCCTTTTTTGATTTCATCAAGTGTCATTTTTCCGTAGTCCATATTTCTTCTCCTTTCTTATAAACATATTATACTTTTGTTTATTATAATTGTCAACAATGAAAAAATGACGAAATTAAATACTACTAAAACTGAAATTATGTTTCATTCACATAATTTAACCCGAAATGTAGAATGATATAGGGTGATATGAAAATGAACCAAGATGAAAGACGATTTGACTTTCATGGTTTGGGTTTGGCTATTAAGCAGGCCAGAGAAGAACGGGGTTGGACACAGGCTTATCTTGCGGAGTTAGTTGGAAAGACTGATCGCACAATTATGAGCATTGAAAACAAAGGACAGCACCCCAGTTTTAACTTATTCTTCCAGCTAGTCACTATGTTTGATATTTCCGTAGACCAATTTTTCTATACGGAAGGACACCGGGGCGAGAACAGTTGCCGTAAATCTATTGATGTCATGCTGAACTCAATGGACGAGAAAGAACTCGTTGTTATGAAAGCCACAGCAGAAGGATTGAAAAAAGCCAGAGAAACGGAGGTTCAAGAGTAAGAACCTCCGTTTTTTGCGCCATGTAGAGGAATCGCACAAAACGGCAAGCAGGGCAGGTGTGCCCACACCTGCTATTTTCTTGTGCCGCTGGCCCTGCGAAAATGCTTGTTGGGGAGCTCCCCAAACCCGCAGGACTTCGGGACAAAGTGTCCCAAAGTCCCGGCGCTTACGCTTATTGTCTGCGGCCCGGGCTACCGCTCCGGGGCCTTATTTTCCCGCCCGTCCGTGTGGCCGAGCAGATGGTCAATGTTCGCCTTGACCGCCACAGCCTGCCGCATATCCGCCTGGGCCTTGCGGTACTTTGCATAAAAGGCCTTTTTCTTTTCCGCCAACTCCTGGCGGGTCTTTTTCATATCCGCTATTTTGGGAAGTTTCTCCCCGTTTAAGAGTTTGTTCAATGCCGCTTTCGCCGCCCGGTAGCTGGCAAGCTCCGCCTCGTGCTCCGCAAGATATTTTTTACTGTACCGGGCCGCCTTATAGCCATCAAATACAGGCCGGGTCTTGGCATAGTCTACCGTGGCCGCCATAAGCCCGGATGTCTTTTCGAGGGACGCCTCCATTTCCTGCAGTTTCCCGGCCAGAGCGTGAAAGTGCTCCACCGCCGCCTCGGTGCTGGCCGCCATAGACTCATAGTCTGTAAGGCCATGCTCCCGCAGATACTGGAGGGCGGCGGCCATCTGTTTTAGATTGTAAACCTTGGCCCACCGTTCATAAGCCGGGCCCTTGCCCTCGGCCATGCGCTGTTGAATATCAATAATGAGATTAACCCGCCGGACAGGAGCCGGGGCCTCGTCCGCAAGTTCCGGGATGGGCCGCTCCCCGGCAATCACCGCCCGGATGTCCTCGGGATCAAAGCCGTCCCCAAGGGTGGATGCCCGCAGGCGGGTGGGCTTATCCTGCCCGGGGGCAAGGAACGAAATCACACCGCCCCGGCCATGCTTTACCGTAAATCCAGACTCCTCCATCAGCCGCAGGAACTCCGCAAAGTCGGCGGGCTTTTGTTTCAGAGCCGCAACGATGGCAAGCCGTACCCTCTGCTGGGCAGACGGGGGCCGATCCCCGATCCACTGGCCATAGTGTAGGAAACGGCCCTTGCTGTGGAGCTTTGGATGCTGGATAACCAATAAATCATTTTCCAGACATACCCGGTCGGAAAGCCGCCGCAGAGCTCCAGCCGATCTCCAGAAGTCCCGAAATTTCCGGGTGTAGTCCAGTGAAACAGAATTGTAATAAATGTGATTGTGGATATGTTTTTTATCCGTATGAGTAGCAACGAAAAAAGAGTGTTTCCCCTTCGTCCAGCGCATGGCTGTTTCGTAGCCTACCCGGTTTGCCTCCTCCGGGGTAATTTCCCCGGGCGCAAAGGACTGGCGGATCTGATAGCAGAGCACATCTGCCTCCCGCTTTTGTTCCCGGCCTGTGACCGCTTTATACTTTGCCCGGGAGAGCAGGAACTCGGCATCAGCGGTCTGGTGGTCACACTCATAGGAAGAAATGAGCTGGCCGTCCTGGGTTTTATCCGGGTCTTTCCCATAGTCCAGACGATCCTTGAGCGAGCTGGCGATGGTTTCTCCCTTGCTGATATGGTGGGTAATTAGTCTGGTGGTTGCCGTGATTGCACCTCCTTTCCCAGCAAATAAAAAGCGGCAACTATTCATCATAGCCACCGCAGATACTTTGGGACAATTTGTCCCAAAGTTCATTTTTCTATCTTTTCAGCCGCCTCGACCATTTCTCTGGCTTGGCAAGCTATTTCGTACTGTAATTCACTTGAGCAGTCTATGACTTGAGTTTGCTCTAATAGCAAATCAAAGACATACAAACTACCTGGTACTAATACCCAAATTTTTTCAAAAAATAGATTATACTTTCCCGATAACGCAAGCATTGATGACAAAGCATTTTTTAACATTATATCGTCAGCGTAGATGTCAGAAAAAACAAATAAATCATAGTGATGAAAATAATCATATCCACCTTTATTTATTTTTTCTAATTTTGCCTTTATCGCTTGCAGAATAAGGTTAAAGGAATCTGTCCCTGTCTTGCCCATCAAAATTCCGTTTTCATATTTGCAGCCACAGTTTCGTATTTCTTGTAGGGCTCCTTCTTTACTACGAACTAACCCATAGACAATCTCTGTATAAAGTCTTTCTGCCCTTTGTTGAGCTGGATCAATAGCTTGAGTTACTTCAATTCCACTTGACCCATCAGAAAATTGTAAATCTGGTTTATCTTTTACAATTAGATTTTTATAGTTTCTGGATAAAAGTTGAGATAGAGCTATTTTAGCATAGCACTCATAATAATCCAATTTTGTATGATTAGGCAACGGAGCTGTCCATTTCCGCATAATAGTTTCCTCGCAATCTAAAGGAGTTTTTGTATCATAGTAGCATATCGCAGACATCCTGTCTATCAATACTATCACTTCGCAGCTTTGACGCTTAAATTTATGTTTACTTTCTTAGAGCACATTGGATTCCATTTTCTCACATCCATTTATCGTAACATCCGATTTGAGCCATAAAATCCCTACGCCCTGTTTCCGTACGTTTTTTCTTTATCGTCTATCCTTCCATCACCACCTCTCCCTAATGCTTTCTATATAAACCGTATCTGTATCTTCTGATTTATCTCTTCCTTATATTTCTCTAGCAGCAGTTCCTTCATGGATTCCATCATCCGCTTATGCTTTTGCTCCAAACTTTGCTTTACTTTCTTCCATATCCGCTCCCATGCCTCCAGGAACTGTCCGATCATATGTCCAATCTGAATCAGGTAATAATGGTTTTTCAACGCCTGGTAATTCCTGCTGTACAGATGCTCCAGATAGTATCCATGCTTCTTCTGTGCATTGAATCCCTCATTTTCAATCCTCCAGCGCATCCTTCCCCTCTCCGTCAGATCAGCCACATTTTTTCGGGTGACAGGCAGATCCGTCAGAAACCAGAATTCTTTTTGAATGATTTCTGCTCTTCCTTTTTTCTTCCCCTTTTTACTGAGTTGTTCTTGATATTCCCCGTATTCTGCCAGATTCACCTTATCCCCTTTATAATCTATCTCTGTTACGTAATCATGCCATTCCTTCCCCGTCTCTCTTTTGCGTTCCTGATAATTCTTTTCTATTCCCTTCAATTTCCGGTATTCCGTTCCGATTGTTGGGATACTCCCTTCCTTATAACGCAGAATATATTTCCAATTTTTTCTCTTGCATCTCTTAAAAAAACCTTCACAGGCATACAGGCTGTCACCGCACAGGCAGATTGGCAACCTTGGAAATGCCTTTTTCAGCTTCTCCATCAAACGCCAGCACGCTTTCCTTTCACAATCCTGCTTCTCTATCTCCTTCCCATCTTCATTGTCTACGAATTCTGTTTGGATACTGATGAGGATTTTCGGGTGTAATACCAGTTTCGCCTCCAACACATAATAATAATTCTCCTGGTACTCCTTTCCCGTCCCTTTGTTATGAATCCGGTGCAGACTCTTCCCGTCCAATTCCCCACGGCTACTGCAAAGCTGCGTCCCGTCTATGATTACCTGCCAGTATTTTCCCCTGATACGCATATCTTCAAATACCCGGCTGCGCAACCATCTGCGGCATAGACAATTGATCACATCCTGCAGATTTTTCGGCTCCAGTTTTTCCAGATACCGGTTGATGGTTTCCCAATAAGGCAATTCATCCACTACAGCTTCTTCTTTGCACAAGCTCCAGACATTTTTTATCATGATCTCCGAATTGAATTCTTCACTTGTTTTCCGCATACTACTGATGTAAAATAGAGAAGAAAGAATACGGGTCATAAGAAGTATCACACCCGGATAGGTAATATAACTCTGATTCCGGGGATCTGGTAATTGTTTTAACAATGACAAAAGATCTGGAAAATGGTGTCGGATCAGCTTGGCTAATTCGCAGGCAAGATGAAACTGTTCCAGGTGTTCCCTAGCTTCTTTTCTTGTGATTTTTATTCTCGCTTCATGGTAAAACCTCCTCTCTTTTATGGGTACTGCGAAAAAATAGTTTGTCGTTAATTCTATTATCTCGTATTTCCCCGTAAAATGGGAGGTTTTTTTACGAAAATTTTTTAAGCGTCAAAGCTGATCACTTCGGGACATTTTGTCCCAAAGTCGAGAAAACCGGGGAGCGACACACGCCACTCCCCGGAAAGGCTAAAGCTCCACCACGGCGGCCAGCTTTTTGAGTAGGTCGGCCAGCGGCTCCCACAGGGCCGCATAGTCCCGTTGCAGGCTGGCGATCTCCTCGGGATATATCCCGCCGTAGGTATTCGCCTGGATCGCCACTTGATTTAGGTTGTTGGAGCACCGCCGTTGGAGCGACACCAGTTCCCGGACGGGCGAAAGGTCAACATGGAGCACATAGCCGTTGAGGGCCATTTTCCGCATATAGGCCCCCATGTTGCGGATGCCCGCCTCGTCCATTCGTTCTTGGATAAGGGCCTGCTCCTCCTCCGACACCATCACATGGAGATGGATAGGGCGGCGGCGTTTCTTTGTCATCGCTCCTCCCGGGCGGGGGCTTTTTTCTTGTGGACGGGATCGCCCCGGTCAGCCCCGGCCAGTTTTGCGGCCTCCTTCATCTGCTGGGCAATCGGACGGGGCCTGTCGGGATTGTCGGGGGCAGGCCGCAGCTCATAATCTGCCGTCTGCCTTTCTGTCAAAGGCCGGGTGTAAGTCAGATGCCCCCACGCCAGAAATGCGCCGCCCTCCACAGGGATACGCTGATCGTAGTTGACGATCTCATCCGGGGCGTTATGGGGCGGCTTGGGGAATGTTCCGATGTCCACAGGCCGCTGGGTAGAGTAATACTTGTAAAGGCCGGGGGCCTCGGTCTGCACAGCCTTCAAAATGGAATAGCCTTGATTTTTGTCCATAATACCTCCTTCCAGAAAGCGGGGACTTTGGGACAAAGTGTCCCGAAGCTCCGCCATAAAGATGTTGACAGCATTAGGGCCAATCCGGGGCAGGCCATAGAAAGATACGGCCCGCCCCGGAAACAGCCTGTAAGAGCCTTGATACAAGCGGGTTTTTAAGGGCCTAATTGTCAACAGTCCGGCCCCGTTTTTTCCGCATATATTCCCGCTGTTGGCGGCGGTGGGCTTTTAAGGCGCACGCCTCCGAGCAGTACGCCTGCCGCCTGTCCGGGGCAACGGCCCCGCCGCATACCGGGCATATCTTAAAATCCGGCCTTGGCCCCTGGGTGGTGAGGGCGGCCTCCAATACAGGATTGAGGGGGAGGACGGCCTCCCGGAAGTAGCGGCACAGGGCCCCCGTCCAGCATTTCCCCAGCATATAGCACTCACAGTCTAAAGGCAGGCATCCATATTCCCGGTCATAGTTGGCACACCACTTTGCCACAAGGGAACGGATCGCCGCCTTTTCTTCCCGGGTCAGCTCACGGGCCATCGCATCACCTCCCGCCAGCCGGGGCCCTCAAAAGCTCTTTGTAGCAGGCCACGCATCCAACGCCCCGCCAGTAGGAACAGCCACAGCAGGCCGAGCCCCGGGGCGGTTTTCTCTCAGCCGGGGCTTTGGGGCGGGGCTTTTCTTTCATCATTTTTTCAAAAGGGTTGTTTGTAAAATTCATTCATCGTCCTCCGTGTATTCATCCTCTTCATCCCACGGGGGCAGATCGTCCCCGGGATCGTCATAGTCCTCCAGTTCCTCGTCATAGCCCTCCACGGGCCCGGCGGCCTTTTCCTGTTTCGGGCGGTAAACCTTAAAATACCAGCCAGCTCCGCCGCCGATCAGCGCAAGGCCCAGCACCAGCAGGAGCATCCCGGAATTACTTTTCTTTTCGGGTTCGGGTTCCGGTTCCGGCTCCGGGGCTGGGGCAGGTTCTGGCTCCGGCTCCGGCTGGGGAGCGGGCGGCTCCTCGATGATCTCAGCCAGTGCCATAAGGTCGGCCTCAGTAACGGCATTGAGGAAATACACATTTTCGTCGCTCCGCTGGCGGTCAATCACCAGATAAAAAATGTTCTCGTTGGGCGTGGTGATGGTGAAAAATTCCTTGCCGTCCCCGTCCGTGGCATTGTCTACCACCGTCCCGGTGCCCTCCGGGGTAAACGGGTTCGGCTCCGGCTCGGGCTCCTCCGCCACAGGGGGATCGGGGTCATAGCCGCCTGTGCCGTCCATAAATTCCTCGCCGCCCCTGGCATAGGCGGTGGCGCTAAACCCGCATAAAAGAACAGCGGCAAAGAGCGCCGCTGTTAAGACTCGAAATCGTTTCATATTCAGTTTTCCTCCTTTTCCGCAGGCTCGGACTTCGGGACACTTTGTCCCAAAGCCCCGTCGCTTTTCAGCTTTTCAAACAACAGGGGGAGCTCCGCAAGTGGGATGCTCATACCCCGCACGATGTCCACAATCTCGCTGTTTTCCGCCTCCAGCTTGTTTTTCTCCAGCTCCTTGAGCCGTGCCTGCTGGTCGGCGATTTTGGCCTTGACCTTATCAATCTCGGCCTGGATTTTCATACTTTTGGTTGTTGCCATAGAATACCTCCTGTCCATCTGCAATTAAGTTGGATATTATAAATACCTTTTTTGTAATTAAGTCTTATATTTTTCCACTCCGAAATGCAGTCAAGTACATCACCATATCTCATTTGGGTAAAGAAAAAGATGCTTGAACTTTTATATCGTTTCTGCATCCTAAATCATTGCTCTTTACCCACACTTTTTTGATGTGGCTGTCACTAAATTATCAAACCTTATTGCAAATTTCTCCGAAATGTTATCAGACTTTTTTACAAAATTATTCCTCTGGTGTTCTTATCAATCTTTTTTGTAAAATATACAACTTTGTTTTAAAAATTATCCAACTTTATTATTTCTGGACACCTCCAATCACGGCAGACGCCCATAGGCGTATAGATGAGACTGCCAGTAGTTTGTATTTAGGTTTGCGTATCCGATGGGATCTCCACAGTGGAGCATCCGCCCGTCCCCTACATAAATCCCACAGTGGCTCACGCCCGATGTGTTATAGGTGCCTTTGAAAAACACAAGGTCGCCGGGCCTGGGGGAGCTTACCGGGGTACACAGGTTATAGAGCCCCTGGGCAGTCTGGCGGCCCACATTCCAGCCGGAATGGTTGATAACCCACGATAAATAGCCGGAGCAGTCAAAGGATGTGGCCGGGGAGCTCCCGCCCCACACATAGGGGTAGCCGATGTACTTCTGCGCCTCCGAGAGCATGGCGGCGAAAGTTTCATCGTCCAGATATTCCCCCGGAACTTCGTAGCCCTGGGGCGGGTTGGTAATGTATCTGTCCACATAGGGGGAGTCCGGGAACAGGTCGGGCCTGTTTCCCACAGTAGACATATAGATGGCGTACCGGGACATCTGCTCCTCGCTCATAAAATACACAGGCAGATGGGACAGGTTTTTGTTTTCCAGCGTTACATAGCAGATATAATAGTTGTAGGGAATTTCCACCTCGTAATCGTTGCCCTCGCTGTCCGTCCGGGTTTCGGTGCGGTAGCGCACCTCCACCACCACTTCCTCGGTGAGAATGTACTGGCGGTCAAAGAGCATCTGCAGGGTGCCTGCCGCCTGTGAAAGCGTCCATTGCCCCTCGTGGAGAGCCGACAGGATGGAGATCAGCACATAGGGGGCATGCTCTATCCCGTCCAGATCGAAGTGGTACTCGTCATAGTCATGGGTGCTTTCGTAGGTATCGAGATAGTTTTTAAGTTCTGCCTCCAGCCCTGTATAGGCGGCCTCGGCCCCCAGCATATCCCCATCCTCGGACGGGTAGGTGGTGGCCCCTAAAGCCCCGGCCCCGGCGTTTCCAATCGTTACCAGCGAGGACGAGCAGGACTGCACCAGAAAGACCAGCAGGATGCAGGCAAGGGCGATGACGGAGCCAGCGGGATGGCGTTTCACAAAGCCCGCCGCCTTTACCGCCAGCTTTTCCGTGGCGGCGGCGGTTTTCCCGGCGGCCTTTGCCCCCTGTTTGGCGGCCTCCTTTGCCCGCTTTTGGTACTGCTTTCGGTTGCGCTGTTTCTGCCAGTACCGGGCGAAAAAGTTTTTGGATAGCTCCGGGTGCTCCTGGGCGGCGGCGTGGAAGTGATAGTCCGCTGTCCGTTTGACATACCGGGCCTCGGCCTTTTGTACCGCCCTGGCCGGGTGCTCCCGGATTTTCCTTTTTACAAACCGGGAGCCATGCCGCAGTACGGACTCGCCAACAAGTTCGGAGCGGTGGGCCCCCTCGGTGCCCACATTTTCCTGCTCCACCTCGAAAATTTTTCCATGTACAAAACCATGAACAGAGCCGCTGGCCACCCGGCCTGCACGCTTTACCGGGCCGGGCTTTTTCGGCGGCTTTTGTCTTGCCAGCTTTTCCTTTGCCTTTTCTACCTTTCTGCCTTGCTTTTCCATGCGGAGCTTGGATGCCGCCGCCTGTTCCTGCTGGCTTTTCTGCCGGAATTTGGACTTGGGAGACTTCGGGACACTTTGTCCCGAAGTTCCCGCCTCACCGGGCCCGGACTGCTTTTCAGAGCCAGCCCCAAAAGCAGAACCGCCCGGATCGGCGGCCCCGCCCCCGGGGTCAGTGCGGCCTGTCTGCGCCCAAGGCTCCGGGCGTGGTTTATTCGGTTTTCGTTTCATTGTTCATATCCTCCGGGCGGGTGGTGAGCAGGTTGTAAATCTCACCTTTGGGGAAACGGTCAACAAAGGGGATGGTCACATTCCCATAGAACAGCAGGCCCTCGCCGGAATTAGAGTGAGTGATATAGGAAAGCTGGTGCTCGGAAATGCCAAGCTGTTTTGCCAGTATCGCCCGGTCGCTCTGGGCCTGTGACAGCAGGATCATAAAGTCGGTGTTGTCTAAAATGTTCTCAATTTCCCGGCTGGCCAAAAGGTCTTTCACATTCTGGGTAAGTGCGCTGGGAACACAGCCTTTCTTTCTCAGCATTTTCCAGACGGCCACAAAGTAGCTGGCGGTCAGCGGGTCACGGAGCAGGACATGGAACTCGTCGAAGTAGCACCAGGTCGCCACGCCTTCCCGGAAATTGGTGTCCACCGCCTGGGAGACAAACTCGTTTGTGATGTGCATGGCAATTTTTCTGAGGTTTTCCCCCATGTTTTTTAAGACAATGCACACCACCCGGTTATCAGTTTTTATATTGGTGGGATGGTTAAAAAGATTGAGGGAGCCTGTACAGTAGAGCTCAAGGGCAGTCGCTACCCGCCGGGCCTCGGGCTCCGGCTGTCTGAGAAGTTCCTCGTATAAATCCTGCAACAGCGGGGTTTTGGTGTTTTCGAGCCCCAGCGCCTGCTCCCGGTACACCAGCCGCACACAGCGGTCAATGACGGTTTTCTCAATGGGCTGGAGCCCGTCACGGCCTCCCACCACCAGCTCACACAGGGACAAAAGAAAATCCGCTTTCATGGAAAGCGGGCTCTCCCCGGCGGTCATGTTAAGCTCCACATCCATCGGGTTTAAGTGGTGGGGGCTGTCCGGGGCAATCTCGATCACCTGTCCGCCCAGCCGCCGCACCAGCGGGGCATATTCGCCCATCGGGTCAACAATGATAATGCGGTCATGGGTAACAAGAAATACATTTAAGAGCTCTCTTTTAGCGGCAAAACTTTTGCCACTGCCAGTTGAGCCAAGGTACATCCCGTTGGCCGATTTTAACTTTTTCCGGTCGGCCATAATGACATTGTGGGAAAGGGCGTTCATGCCGTAGTAGAGGGCCTGCCCGTCCATCCGAAGCTCCCTTGTCATAAAGGGAATGAAAATCGCCGTGGAGCTGGTGGTCATGCCCCGTTTAATTTCCACCTCATTACATCCCAGAGCAAGGGAGGACATAAAGCCCTGCTCCTGTTGCCAGTCCAGCCGTTTTAAGGCGCAGTTATATTTCTGTGCGATGCCGCCCACGGTAAACACATCGTTTTCCAGCCGCTGGCGGGTAGGGGCAAGGTTTACCACCGTAAAAGTGAGAAGAAACATCCGCTCGTTGCGGGACTGGAGATCGGCAAGGAGCTCCGCCGCATCCTTGGAAAAGGTAATGAGGTCGGGCGGGAGGATGTCGGGATCATACCCGGAGCGGACGGCTTTCCGTTGTTCCTCCACTTTCATTTTCCCAATATCGGAAAGTTTTCCCTTAATGGTTTTGATGGCCTTTAGCTGATCCACGGTCTGGATATGGAGGGTCACGGTCATTTCCGCATCCAGCTCTAAAATTTCCGCCAGCAGTTTGTCCGAGAGCTCGGACGCTAAAATCTGCAAGTAGGACACGGCTCCCCAATACCGGCCCACCCGGAATGAGCGGGACTGGCGGAAGTCGAAACTGTCCGGGGCGATAAAGTCCTTTGTCCCCAGCCCGGTCTGCGGAATATCTTTCCACGAAAAGCGGAACGGCTCCCGGTTACCCGGGTGCATCTGGCTG
The DNA here is from genome assembly GCA_910574885.1 of Lachnospiraceae bacterium. Lineage (GTDB taxonomy): Bacteria > Bacillota > Clostridia > Lachnospirales > Lachnospiraceae > Sporofaciens. The sequence continues at coordinate 32,177 of CAJTDD010000031.1, forward strand.
TGGAGTAAGGCCAGCCTTGCCCGTCCGTCCATCGGCTCGGATGGAACGCCCAGCCGCTTAAAATTCCCCATCACATCAGCCTCCACCCGCTCCAGCCGGGGCCGGGCCTCGGCAATCCCCTCGGCGGGGATGCCAAAAGTGATATATTTGGAGCGTTCAATGCCGTTGTTGCTTTTGGCGATCTGGTTTTTCAGCATCCCGGTATATTCCTCCCGGATGCTGTTGAAATCGTCATCCCCCTGGGGGATATTCACCCGGTAGCGGCTCCGGGAATGGGAACGGCGGTTAATGAAAGAAAGCTGGAACGGCAGGGAGCTGTCAAAGTAATTGAGGAATGAGCTCCAGCCGCCAAAAATCGCCGTCTGATCCTCGGTGCTTGCCACGGAATAATTGATGTCCTCATATTCCACGGTTTTTGTGTAAAGCCCGCCGGGGAGCCTGCACACCCCGTCCGGGTGCATCACCGTATAAGGGATTGACTGCTGGGCGGACAGGGCCGCCCGCTTTCTGCCCTTGGCGGCCCTGCGCCGCTGTCTTTGTTTTGTGGTCTGCAATCGCATCCTCCTTTCTCACAGGGCCCCGCCCGGTAAACGGGGCGTAAATGTTTTGTGTCTGATAGGGCCTTATCCCGGGACGGGTAAACCGGGCCCGGATGATGTTTTTTACCACTTTTTCCGCCGGAAGCCCGTCTTTCTCATACATGGCCAGCAGAAAGGCGGGGAGCATGATCACCAGCATGGCGAACATGGCCCCGGTGTTGCCGATGGAACCGCGGGCGAACAGGTAGGACGGGATGCCCACTGCCGAAGCAGACAAGCTGGCGTTTGGTAAGGTTAAAGGCCATTTTGGTTTTGATTTTGGATAAATCGTTGGGGACATTTACATAAGGCACTGCTTGACCTCCTTTCTGGCCCCGGTATCTTCGGGACACTTTGTCCCAAAGTCCGGGACGGTGCTTGCCACTTCATTTCCCCACACCTCCCAGCCGGGCGGGGACTGTCTGGCAAAAAGCTCCACCCGGGGCAGGTCGCCCATAAGGGCCACAATCTTTTCCCGGGCCTCGTCCGGCTTTTTGCTGTGGGCCTCAATGGGGGAAATGATAAACTGATGGATATTTGCCGCCTGCCGTCTGGGATGGCCCCTTGTTGCCAGCAGGCAGACCTCGGCGTTTCCCCTCGTCCAAAAGCCCAGCCCGTAAAACCAACTGTCCGCCTTTTTATTCTTTTTCAGCCAGACAAAGGCCACGGACTTATACTGGAAGCCCCACGCCTTAATAAGCCGCAGGGCCTCCGGGAGCTGGGGGAAAGTGGCCCACAAAAAAAGTGCGCTGTCCCTGGCGGCCAGATCCGCCACTGGGAGCGCACAAAGCTCATCGATCCCCATTGTGGGGTAATGGTTCTGTGCCGCCCCCTGGACTTTACTCCGCTGGTACTGCCAGGGGGGATCGGCATAAATGATAGAATAGTCTCCGATAGTTACACTCCTTTCTCCCCGGACTCCACCGACACCCGGGCGGTATGGATGCGCTCGCTGGCGGCGGCATAAAAGGCCGGGGCTGTTTCAAAGCATACAAAACGGCGGCCCGTGTTGAGGGCGGCAACAGCGGTAGTGCCGCTCCCGGCGCAGATGTCCGCCACCACCTCCCCGGGCCGGGTGTAGGTCTTGATGAAATACTCGCACAGCTCCACGGGTTTCTGCGTGGGATGGACGGTGCGCTGTACCGAGGAAAAGGCAAGCAGGTTTCCGGGAAAGCGCAGGCCGTCCTCCGACCCGCTGCTGGAACGCAGGAATTTTCCATAGTTGGGGCTGTTGCTCCCCTCCCGGGAGATTTTCTTATAGGGCTTGCCCTGTTCAAACTGCGGATTGTAATAGGGGAGCTTTTGGTAAAATACCAAAATATTCTCCGTCCGCTTTAAGGGGGCCCGCCTTGCGTTGAGAAAGCCGGTACAACGGCTTTTGTACCATACCCACTCATAGCGGAGCATGGCAAGGTTGGATGCCCCCAGCACTTTATCATAGGGGCACTGTGCGAAGAACAGCACAGCCCCATTAGGCTTGACGGCCCACTTGACCGCCTCCCACAGCTCCGGGAGCGGCAGGGGCACATCCCAAAAGTTCCGGGTGGTGCCGTAGGGCGGATCGGTTAAGAGCATATCAACCGAGTGTTCCGGCAGGGAGCGCAGGCCCTCGATGCCGTTCATAAGGAACAGGCCCTCGGAGAGCTCCGCAGACTTCGGGACACTTTGTCCCAAAGTTCTCTCAGCGGTCATCCCGGGCCTCCTTTTTCTTTGCCGGGGCAGGCCGGGCGGCGTTTTCCTTTCCCGCCTCCTTTGCGGCCTGGGCCATCTGCTCCCTTATGGGGGCAGGCCGCACCGCCTCGGCTCTTGCAATCAATTTTTCCACGGCCACATGGTACGCTTGGGCGGCAATCTCATTGATCCGATCCCGGGTGGCCTGGTCTGGAACCCGCACCGTGGAGCGGTAGCCCGTCCTGCTGGTGGGATCGGGCTTTGAGGGAGCCCCTAAAAAAATCCCGTTTTTCCCGTCCACCACTTTAAAATCGTCAATCACAACACCGCCGATGGTTACGCTGGCAAAGCCGATCAGTTTCCCCTGCGGCTCAATGGGCCGCACCGATACTTCAATGGGAACAGCCTCCTTCAGCATGGCGTCCGTCCTCATTTTCACGGCCTCGTCTATGGTTACGCCTTTGACCTCGGCCAGCTCCGCAATCGGAACCTCAAAAAGCCAGCGTCTTTCCTCTGCGGCGATCTGTTCCGGGGTCAGTATTACATCCTTACTCAGTCCTGTTTCCTCCTTTCCGGGCGTGGGTATGACAGCCCCGCCCTCATACTCATAGCCTGCCGCATGGATCGCGGACAGGGTTTCCGCTGATACCCTGCCATTCAAAAGCAAGTCCGTATCAGCCATAAACGCCAGCGTGTCCCGCTGGGTAAATTCCTCCGGGAGCTTGCCGTTCCATGTCCGGCGCATTTCCCCGTCCGGGCCTGGTTTGTAACGGGTGGGGGCCCGTCTTGGCATATCCCGCCTCCTTTCCGGCCTTGGGACAAAGTGTCCCGAAGTCCTGTTTAATGCGCCCCGAAGATGCGCTGGGCGATGCCGCCAGTCTTAAACAGCATAAAGCACAAAAGCACCGTGTAGCCGATGGTGCCCCATATCGCCCCGATAGGGTCGCCGCTTGTGGCGATGCCCTGGATCAGCACCGCATAGATGGCCACGCATACCAGAATGAGCATTCCTTGAAAGCCCACGGCGAACAGGGATTTTAGATAGTTCTGCCCTGCGCCGCCAAGCTCACGGTTTGCAAGGGTGGCAACGGGGAGCGGGGCTAAACTGGTCAGCAAATAAATTTCCAGCATCCTGCCATACACCAAAACAAAAATAATGATCCCCATGATCTGCATGGTCACGCCGATAATGGAGGACTGGAGCCACAGGCCAAGGAGCGGCCCTAAATCCATCGCCTCCAGCGTGGTTTCCAGCTCGGCCAGCATATCCGGGGTAATATCCGTGGAGCCCTGGATCAGCCCCGCCGCACTGGAGATGGCGCTCTGTGACACATCGAACACGGCCATTACAATGTTAAAGGTGTTGGAGAGAATGAGGATGGCGCAGGCGGTTTTGAATACCCATTTGTAGATATTCGCCACATCAAACTCGTGCATATTGTTTTTTTCAAGAAGCATCTGGATAAGCTCATAGGTGGCAACAAAGGTCAGCACCAGCCCGGCGATGGGTAAGATCACCGTTTCGGAAAGCTGGCGGATGAGGGAGAAAACCCCGGCGTTCCATGCCGCCGGGGTCGTCCCTACCTGTACCGCAATCTCTCCGACTTTGGCGTTGACGGTATCAAAGAGCCCCTCCAGGTTCCCCATGATGCCGCCGACCAAGAGCTCCCGTATCCAGTCCTCGAGCCAGTCGGTGAGAAAATCCATAAGCCCTCCTTAGAACAAGCCGGACAGCAGGGGGATTAGCGTGGTGCCCAAAAGGATGATACCGCCGCCCGCCATGAGCTGTTTTATCCCCAATTAGGTGTAAAAACTCTGCTCGATGGCGGGCGGCGGCGTACAAAAAATCTATATGGTGTTGTTAAGAGAACCGTCCCGGCGGGACAGGTCAGGCAGTGACCTGTTCCACCTCCGGGATGGGTTTGAGATTAAAATGAATTTCGATAGAAATGTGTCTTGTTTTATTTTCGTCAATGCGCTCATGCACGACGATTTCTTTGATTAAGCGGTTGAGGGTGGCTGCGTCCAGCTCTGTGATGTTGGCGTATTCCTGAATGGCTTCCACCCATTGTTTTGCGTCATTGGCAAGCTGGACTTCATCGGACAGCCGCTTCCTGCCCTCGGACACTTTTGTTTTAAGCTCCGTCTGCTCGGTCTGTGTCCTTTCCAGCATGGTGTTGAAGTTCTGCTCACTGATACGCCCTGCAATCATATCCTCATAAAGCCGCATTACCATTTTGTTCAGAACCTCAATCCGTTCCTCGTCCCTTGTAAGGGAGCGTTCCATTGCTTCCCGCTGTTCCCGCTGCTCGGCTTCACAGGTATTGGTCAGGCGGTCGGCAACCGCTTCCCCGTCCATCAGGGCAGCTCTGGCACATTCCCGTATTTTCCGCAGCACATGGCTGTAAAGGGTGTCATAATCAATCCGGTGCTGGGTGCAGTGGTTCTTTCCAAAGGCATTGTAGGTCTTGCAGGAGTATATCCGCTGGGGATGTTTTGCGTTTGTGTAGCGTATCGTCAGCGACTTCCCACACTCGCCGCATTTTAGCAGTCCGGCAAACAGGCTGATTTCATTGGTCTGCCCCGGACGCTGGCGGGATTTCAGCTTGTTCTGCACAATGTCAAAACTCATGCGGTCAATCAGCGGTTCATGCTGTCCCTCCACCACAATCCAGTCCTCCGGCTTCTTTTCCCCAATCGTGCCGATTTTGAAGCGGTAGTCTTTTTTCTGGGAAGCAATCGCCCCGGTGTAGACGGGATTCATCAAAAGGTCTTTGATAACGGAGAAGTCCCACATATACCGCCCGTTTTCCGGGTCTTTCTTTTCCCATTTGGTGCGGGTATTGCGAAGCCCCCGTTCCCGATTCCACCATGTGGGGCAGGGGATTTTTTCTTCCTCCAGCCGTCTGCGGATATAGTTCGGACCATGACCGTTCAGGGCATATCCGAAAATCAGCCGCACAATCGGGGCGGTTTCCTCGTCAATGAGCAGATGGTTTTTGTCCTCCGGGTCTTTCCGATACCCAAACGGGGCAAGACACCCGGTAAACTGTCCTTTCTGCGCTTTCAGAAGATAAGAGGAATGGACTTTCTTGGAAATATCCTTGCTGTACATCTCGTTCAGGATATTTTTGAACGGGGCGATGTCGTTGTTATCCCGCAGGGTGTCGATACCATCATTCATGGCGATATAGCGGACACCGTTTCTTGGGAAAAAGTCCTCAATCAAATGCCCGGTTTGCAGATAGTTCCGCCCCAGTCGGCTGAGGTCTTTCGTGATAACAAGGTTGATTTGCCTGCGCTCAATGGCTCTCAACATCCTCTGTAAATCAGGACGCTCCATGTTAAGACCTGTGAAGCCATCGTCCTGATAGACTGCCACAACCTCCCATCCCTGCTTTTCGCAGTATTTTTCCAGCATATCACGCTGGTTTGCGATACTGGCACTTTCGCCTTGCAGGTCATCGTCTCTGGAGTTGTCATTTTGGTGGAGAGCAGAAAACCGTATAGAATCAGCAGAAAAGCGTAACTACACCTTTTATCAATACCCACACATAACACTCTTTTTACACCTTTGAACATAAAGCCGTATTCCTATATAATCAAACCATGAAAGGATGGTGTTGATTATGAGAGAAAAGAGAAATCATTTATATGTGGACAACCAAGAACGGAGCATTTTGTTACATAGCCTTGTGGAACTGAAAAACCAGCTCATACAGCAGGGCAGATATACAGACTGCGTTGACGAACTGATATTTAAGGTTGTAAACGCACCCGTCAAGAGAATGAAAATTGAATATGTCTAAGGCACATCACAGAGCCGCTTATTCTTGTTGTTTTTTAAGAGTAAGCGGCTTTTTTGCGTTCTCTGGTACTCTTACATAGCCACCTTGACAAAGTGGCTAAATCTATGCGAAAGGAGGACGCACCCTATGTCAAATTGCAAAGTAATCGCTTTAACCAACCAGAAAGGCGGCGTTGGAAAGACCACCACGGCGGTCAATCTGGGTGTGGCTCTGGCACAGCAGGGCAAAAAAGTTTTGCTGATTGATGCCGATGCACAGGCAAATTTAACCATGTCTCTCGGTTACAGCCGACCAGACGATTTGCCCGATACGCTCTCGACTATCATGCAGGACATCATTGATGATAAACCCGTTGATGTTTCCAGAAGCATCCTGCACCATGACGAGGGCGTTGACCTACTCCCGTCCAACATTGAGCTGTCTGGGCTGGAAGTAAGACTGATAAACGCCATAAGCCGTGAAAGCGTGCTGAAAACCTGCATCAATGAGGTGAAAAAGAATTACGATACTGTCCTCGTTGATTGTATGCCGAGCTTGGGGATGCTGACAATCAATGCGCTTGCGGCTGCTAACAGCGTGGTTATCCCGACACAGCCCCATTATCTTTCCGCCAAAGGCTTAGAGCTGTTGCTTCGCTCCGTGTCTAAAGTGAAACGGCAAATCAATCCCCATCTGCGGATTGACGGTATCTTAATGACGATGGTAATGCCACGCACGAACATCTCTAAGGAAATCACGGCAACGGTTAAAAGTGCCTACGGGCAGAGGATTAAAGTGTTTGATACCCAGATACCCCACTCCATCCGTGCCGTGGAAGCCACCGCAGAGGGCAAGAGCATTTTTGCCTACGACAAAGGCGGCAAGGTAGCCGCCGCTTACGAGCAGTTCGGAAAGGAGGTGGCAGAGCTTGGCGAAAAACAGAGGAAGCAAAATCGAGCTGACCGCATACGATGACCTCTTTGAAACGGACGAGAGCCGTGCGGAAGCGAATCTAAGCAAAATTAGGGAAATCCCGATTGCGGAGATTGACGAGTTCCCAGACCACCCGTTCAAGGTCTTGATGGATGAGGACATGGAGCAGCTTGTGGACAGCATAAAGCGGAGCGGCGTAATGACCCCTGCTACTGTCCGCCAGAAAGAGGGCGGGCGGTATGAGCTAATCAGCGGTCACAGGAGGAAAAAGGCTTGTGAGCTTGCAGGGCTTGAAATGCTCAAATGCGAGGTTAAGGAGCTGACCCGTGACGAAGCTATCATTGTCATGGTTGAGAGCAATCTCCAAAGGACTACTATCTTGCCGAGTGAGAAAGCCTTTGCGTATAAGATGCGGCTTGAAGCGATGAAACGGCAGGGACAGCGAAGTGATTTAACTTCGTCGCCAGTGGCGACTAAGTTACAGAGTGGGCGTTCTGATAAAGAATTAGGCGAACTGGTTGGAGAAAGCAAAGACCAGATACGTCGCTATATCCGTCTGACCGAGCTTGTACCCGAAATCCTGCAAATGGTAGATGAACGCCAGATTGCTTTCCGCCCTGCGGTGGAAATCTCCTATCTGTCCGAGGAACAGCAATATACGCTTTTAGAAGCGATGGGCTACAATGATGCCACGCCCTCTCTTGCACAGGCTATCAAGATGAAAAAGTTCATGCAGGAGGGAAAGCTCACGGACGGGGTTATCCAGAGCATCATGCAGGAGGAAAAGCCGAACCAGAAAGAGAAGCCCGCCTTTAAGGACGAGCGGATAACCAAGCTCATACCAAAATCCATCCCCAGAGGGCAGGAAACGGATTTTGTCGTAAAGGCGTTGGAGTTTTATAACCGCCACTTGCAGCGGAGCAAGGCTCACGAGAGGTAGAACAGGCAAGATGGGGATTTTGGCATGGAACGCCGAAGGAGAAGTCTGCCCCTTTGAGGGACAGCAAATTTTTTTCGGCTTCCCCCTCTCCACACCTCTCCCCCTTGATACTGCCAGTAACTATCCGAGAAAAGAAATATGCGTAGGCAACGAGCCAAGCGGACGTGCTTGCACGGACATTTGGCGACTGCCACGACAGCCGAATGACTTGTGCCTTGTTATGAGTTATTCGGTATAAAGGCTGTCCAGAGGGGCAGCTTTTTCTGTCAGTAAATCAATGAGCAACTATCAACATGAGAACGAACAGGAGGTAACGAATGAAGATTCGTAAATTATTTCAAAGGGCTGCGGCGTTTGCTTTGGCTGCGGTCACGGCATTGTCCGCCGTCCCTGCCACGACAGCGTTCGCAGCGGGCGACATCGGAACGATTAGCTTTACCCACACCTACGACGGTGCAGGGAACGCCATAAGGTACAATTCCAGTGCGAACATCGGCGGTCATACCGCAGGCGGCACGGGCGAATATAAGTACCGCATGTATGTGGACGGGGAAACGGCGTTCTGCCTTCAGCCGGGCGTACCCTTAAAAACAGGCAATACGCTTGCAAAGGCGTCTTCCAACACATGGAACGCCCTCTCCGCAGACCAGAAAAAGGCGGTGGGGCTTGCCCTGCTTTACGGCTATCAGGGGAACAGCGGGAATCTGTCTGGGAGCGATGACGAGAAATGGCTTGCCACGCAGACCCTTGTATGGGAGTTCGTCACGGGATGCCGTAATTCAGCAAGCCCGTACAGCCAGACAAGCACGACCGTTTACAGCCTGCACTTTGGCTCGAATTATGCAAACAGCGGGGCAAGGTCGGCTTATGACCAGATTGTGTCATTCATGACAAGGCACAGCACGATTCCAAGCTTCATGTCGGCGGGCAAGAAAGATATTACAAAAGAACTTGCCTATAAGGACGGGAAGTACAGCCTGACATTGACGGATAAGAACAATTCCCTCTCCGAGTATTCCTTTACCAGCTCCGACAGCAATGTAAAAGTGTCAAAGTCTGGGAACAAGCTCACCATCACGTCAAAAAAGGCGATTGACGGCAAGGCGAGGATTACCGCAACGAGGAACAACACGCCGACGGTCAGCAGCGGGGCGAAGATGATTGCATACGGCGACCCGAACCTGCAGGACGTTATCACGGGCGTGGAAAACGTGGACACCATGACGGCGTATATCAACGTGGAAACGCCGACAGGGACGGTCGCACTGAAAAAGACTTCCGAGGACGGCGTTGTTGCGGGGATTTCCTTTACCATCAAGGGCGACGGCTTCAACAAGACCGTAAAGACAGATAAAGACGGAAACATCACGGTGGAGGGCTTATTCCCTGGCACTTATACCATCACGGAGCAGTCCATTGACCGTTATGAGCCGCAGAAAACCCAGACCGTGACGATTATCGGCGGAAAAACAGCAACGGTCACATTCAGCAATGCCTTAAAACGTGGCAGTCTGGAAGTTGTAAAAACATCCGAGGATAATCTTGTGGAGGGCGTGAAGTTCCACCTTTACGGCACTTCTTTAAGCGGATTGGCAGTTGATGAATATGCTATGACCGATAAGAATGGATTGGCAAAGTTTGAGAACATCCTTATCAGCGGTAGCACGCCTTATACTCTTGAGGAAGTGGATACGGCAATCCGTTATGTTGTCCCTGCATCCCAGACCGCCCCGATTGAGTGGAAGAAAGTTACAAACCGCAGCTTCCACAACATTTTAAAGAAATTCAATGTCACGGTATTAAAGACCGACGTGGAAACGGGCAAGAAGCCGCAGGGCGACGCCACCCTTGCAGGTGCGGTTTATGGCATTTATAAGGGCGAGGAGCTTGTGGACACCTACACCACCGATGAAAACGGGCAGTTCACAACAAAATATTATATCTGCGGAAACGATTGGAGCGTCCGTGAGATTACCCCGTCCGAGGGCTATCTCTTAGACACGACCGTACACCATGTAGGCGCAGAGCCAGAGCTTTACACCGTGGAATATAATTCTGCAAAGAATGATGTGAATGAGCAGGTCATCAAAGGCAATATTGCCATCATCAAGCACACAGACAACGGCGAAACCCAGATTGAAACACCAGAGGAGGGGGCTGTCTTTGAGGTATATCTGAAATCCGCAGGCAGTTTCGATGCGGCGGAGGAAACCGAGCGTGACACATTGATATGTGACGAAAACGGCTTTGCCCAGACAAAGGATATGCCATACGGCATCTATACCGTGCATCAGACCTCTGGATGGGACGGTCGGGAGTTGATGAAAGATTTTGACGTGTTCATCTGCAAGGACAGCCAGACTTACCGCTACCTTATTAACAACGCCAACTTTGAGAGCTATATCAAGATTGTGAAAAAGGATATAGAAACGGGCAAAGTCATCCCGTATGCGGGTGCAGGCTTCCAGATTTACGACCCAGAGGGAAACCTTGTAACAATGAAATTCACTTATCCCGAAGTGACGGAGATTGACACATTCTACACTACCGCAGACGGCGGGCTTATCACGCCGCAGACACTTGAATACGGCAAGGGATATTCGCTTGTGGAAGTGCAAGCCCCATACGGCTATGTTTTAGACTCCGAGCCAGTTTATTTTGACGTGGAGCAGGAAAATTCCGAGGAAGAAAGCGGCGTCACCATTGTCAAGGTGGAACGCTCCAATATGGCACAGAAAGGCAAGATTACAGTATCCAAGTCTGGGGAGGTATTCAGCAGGGTATCGGGAAACAAGGGGCTGTACCAGCCGATTTTTGCCGTGGATAATTTAGAGGGAGCGGTCTATGAGATTACCGCAGCCGAGGATATTATCACAACCGACGGCACGGTCAGAGCCGAAAAAGGCGAGGTCGTGGACACGCTTACCACAGGGGAAGATGGCACGGCGGAAAGCAAAAAGCTTTATCTCGGTAAGTATGAGGTAAAGGAAGTGACCGCCCCGTTTGGCATGGTATTAAACGATGAAATCCATGCGGTCGAGCTTGTGTATGCGGGGCAGGAAATTGAAGTGACGGAAACAGGCACGGAATTTTACAATGAGCGTCAGCGTGTGGAAATCGACCTCAACAAAACCCTTGAGGTGGATGAAGCATACGGCGTGGGCAACAACGGTGAAATCAAAGACGTCACGTTCGGTCTGTATGCAGCCGAGGAGCTGACCGCAGCCGACGGCTCTGTTATCCCTGCCGATGGATTGATTGAGGTTATTTTCCTTGATGAGAACGGTCACGGAAAAGCTATCAGCGACCTGCCGATGGGCAGCTACTATGTGCAGGAAATCAGCACAAATGCCGCCTACCTTATCAGCGATGAGAAGTACCCTGTTGACTTCGAGTACGCAGGGCAGGAAACAGCTATCGTGAATATCACGGCAAACGAGGGAGAAGCCATTGAAAACGAACTGATTTACGGTTCTGTCAGTGGTAAAAAGTCCAACGAGGACGGCGAAGATTTAGGAGGTGCGTTAATTGGCATCTTTAAGACAGGTACAACAGAATATACAAAGGAAAATGCGATTGCGACTGCCACATCCGAAGATGACGGCAGTTTTTCTTTTGCGGAAGTTCCGTATGGCACATGGGTTATCCGTGAAATCGAAAGCCCGAAAGGATATGTACTCTCCAAGGAAGAAATCAACGTGACAATCGGCGAGGTTGACAAAGTTGTGGAGATTGAGCTTGTCAATTATTTTATTACGGGAAATATCGCTCTGACTAAGGTAGACAAGGACTATCCCGATAACAAGCTCACAGGTGCGGTATTTGAGGTTTACTCTGATACGGACGGCGACGGAAAACTGGATAAAAAGGATGAACTTCTCGGCGAGATGGGCGAGGTGGAGAAAGGCGTTTACCAGATGAACGACCTCAGATACGGCAAATACTTTGTCCGTGAGAAAACCGCCCCGACGGGCTTTGTGCTTGATGAGAACGTCTATCTCGTATCCATTGAGGAAAACGGCAAGACCTACAACGTGGAGAATGAAGCGGGCAAAGGCTTCTTGAATGAAGCGCAGAAAGGCTCACTCAAAATCGTTAAGACTTCCTCTGACGGCAAGGTGGAGGGCTTCTCTTTCCGTGTCATCGGCAAAGATTACGACCAGACATTCAAGACGGACAAAAATGGCGAAATCGCCATTAACGGCTTGCGTATCGGCGAATACACCGTGTCCGAGGTCAGCGACAAGGCATCCTCTGGCTATATCCTGCCTGCCGACCAGAAAGTGACAATCAAAACAGACGAAACGGCGACCGTCACCATGCACAACGAGCTACGGGACACCCCGAAAACAGGCGATGACTTTAACCTCGGTTTGTGGGTAAGCCTTGCGGCGGCATTTACTGTCGGTGCAGGAATCTTCGGATTTGTCGGTTATAAGAGCGGAAGAAAGAAAAAGGAGGATTAAACAGGATGAGAGAAAAAACCATTATTGCTATTGTGCTTGTGGCATTTATCGGCGGTGCGGCTGCGTGGCTGCATTTCCGCAGGAAGAAATAAATTAGGAGGTTTTTGATATGGGATTGGGGCGGTTCAGAATGACCACCCTCTTTCCATTTATAGAGGGTGTTTGTGCGAAGAAACACACAGAACGGAGGAATTTATGGACAGTCTGAAAACCATTGAGGGCAAAGTCAGAGCCGTCCTGCAAGAAAATGAGGACGCCAGAAATGACGATATGGTGCTGTACCTTGCCCTCTGCAACCTTTATCTGAAAGATGCGGGAGCTATGCCGCTTGCCCGAATACTTTTGAACCATAAGGAGCTTGGCTTGCCGAGCTTTGAGAGCGTGGGCAGGACACGCCGCAAATTGCAGGAGAAATACCCAGAACTTTTAGGGAGTGTGCGGATGCAGAAAAACAGAGCCAAAGGCGAAAAGGCATACCGTAGATATGCGAAAGAATCGTGAGGTGAAAGGTGCAGGATAAGTCTTTTGAATACGGAGGGCATCATTTTATCCCAGAGCGGCGGTTCACAAAGCGGGAAGATGATTTTTTCAAGATTACCCGCAGGCTTCGGAGTGATACGGAGTTAGGATTTTTTGCCGCTGACTATTACGGCAGGGGAAGCCAGAAATTCCCTTATTCTTATGATGATTTTTATGCTGCATCCACGGATAAGAAATGCGATGTTTTCCGCTGCGTGGAGAACGGCAGGCTGTACGTCCCCTGCCAGTATGAATTGCAGCAATATATGGACGAGAAACAAAAAGAGAGGAGGAACGCCTATGAACGGTGAAACACGCTCCAATCAGGGCTATGAAATCATAGAGAGCTGCACTATCGGGAACACGGAGCTTGTCATCGGGCATCACCCGAAAGCCCCGAACCCATATGTCTGCTGGTACTGCAAAGGCGGCGACAACTATTATTGGGGCTGCTACTGCAACACCCTTGAAGCGGCAAGGGAGAAACTGAATGAACGCTACCAGTCTGAGTGCCAGATGCCATATAACCAACAGCACGATAAAAAGGCGAAGCAGCACGATGGGCGTGAGCGGTAGCACGGGAAACAATGAAAATGACAAGAAATATAACTGCACGGACTGCCCTTACCCCCGATATAAGGACAGCCGTGTCATCTTCTGCGACGTCTGTATCAGAAAAATTTTAGACTGGCAGAGGGAGAAAAAACAGGGAAAGGAGAACCCCGATGGAGAATGAAGAAAAACGGATGATTAGCTCCTACGAGGTCACGCAGAGCATCCACATCGGAAAAAAGGAAGTCGTGTTCGGCATAGATGAGAAAGAGGAATACCCGTATCTTGTCTGCTATTGCACTTACGACAATCCGCTGTCCGCAGAATGGGTGACGGATGCGGTCGGCTCTGACGACTATCTGGAAGCCATGCAGATGTTTACCGACAGGGTGCGGGAACAGATAGAGAGTGTAAGAGCTGAGCAGGCACAGTTCAAGTTTGACATGACCCCGTTTACCATAGACGACTGCATCCCAGACGATAAGTGCGGCAGCATTGTGGGCAAGGTCGTTGTCATCAACGCCGAGGTCAACCGCCATGAATATCGTCATTCTGCCTATCAGCTTGTACTGGCAGACGGCGGTCACGGTGCGTTGGGCGGCAGGGGGCAGGCGGTGTTCGGCACTTCCCTTGCGGACGGAAAGCACGCCCGATGGGAACGGTGTGACGTGCTTGGGGAAATCAAGCCAGAGAAGATGCCCGTCTGGGCAAAGGAAGCACTTGCAAAAATCCAATCGCAGGAAAAGGCGAAGAAATCAAAGAGCAGGGAGGAACGCTGATGGAGATACGGACTTTGACGCAATCCGAACAGAAATACACTTACGCACAGAGTATGCAGCTTGAGGGGCAGACGGGATGTATCGGTCATCTCCGAGGTGATTTTGCCCCCTCTGGATATGGCTTTTATACTTCTTGGACTGATACGAGGGAGCAATGGAAAACTGATGAATTTAAGGCAGGGCTGGACGAAGTTATCAATGCCCTGCGTGAAGATAAGGGGCTTCTGCACAACCGCTATGACATGGCGGCGTTTGCGAGGGAGAATCCCGAAAGTGCTTTTAAGGGTAATTACTGTACCGAGTACGGCTTCCGTGCGGATACCGACAAGCACGCTTTCCTGCTCCGCTGCAACCCGACAAAGGGCGATTACAATTTTTACTGCTACTGCTATGTGAAAGAATGGCTCGACAGGCATGTATCCAGAGCAGAACAGGGAATCCGCTTTATTGACCCCCATTACAAAGAGCTGTTCCGCATCCCAGACGGCGGGAAAATCATTATCACTTATGATTGGGGAGAAAAGGCGGAAAAAAGCTGCCGTTTCATTGACGAATACCATACCGAGGTGGGCAGCAACCTCTATCACATCTGCGAGTTTGCCGAGCGTATGGAAAGGAACGGGCATAGTTGCGAACCGAAGCCGCAAGAGCCGCCGTCCGCACAGAAAGCCCCGAAGCACAAAGACCATGAACGATAGGAGGTTTTAGTATGCCAGTCAACCCAAAAGCCGTCAGAGCCTTAAACAAGGTTCTGGACGCAGGATTTACCGAGGAAAAAGCCATTGCCGCTATGACGATGGACGACATTCTCACCATGCAGGGCATCACGGTGGCGGACATCACGCTCATCAACGAGCTGCAAAAAAGCATCAAGGGGAACAAGGTCATCTCATTTCTGGGAGGTGGCACGGAGTGAACGCAGCAAGGCAGGTCTGCATGACGGACAGCAAAGGCAGGACGCTTTTTTCTGTCCCCGATGGCGGCATCATCCGTATGCTTTACGGGAACGGGGAGGATTATTTTGCCGTCTGCCGTTATCTGGACGAAGCCCATGCAGAGATTGACGGCGTAAGGTACGCCGTTCGGGAGTTTGCACGGAGGATGGAACAAAACAAAATCAGCTATGCCCCTGCCTAAAGGCGGGCATGGACAAAGAGGAGGATTGATATTTTTATGGAACAAACTGTTTTATCAGGCGGTGGTATGAAGTGAGTACCGAGCTAATCAACCGCATCACGGTAAAGAAAGACGGCGTGTATGTGTCTTCCCACAGCTCCAACGACACCTCTCCCTACCATTCATGGAGGTGCAAGGGGCTGTCGGAAATCTATGATGCCGAGGGGCAGAAAGGGCTTGACCGTGAGGTTATCCGTATGCTCTATGAGTATGCCGAACTTCGTGGCTCTCATAAGAGCCTTGCCCGTTACCGCTACGCAAAGGACGCCCCCGCCGCCCATGCCGTCTATCAGAAATATATGGATAAGATAGACGACCGCTACGGGCAGATGGACGAAGCCGACCAGAAAAGCGTCTGGTACAAGCCCACGGAAAAGGCAAAGGAATACCGAGCCTATGAGCGGGACATGCGGGAAAAGATGTATTCCGAAATCGCTGAAAGATGCGGGGAATACGACAGGAAACAGAAAAACAAAGATATGGAACGATAAGGAGGTGTAAGCCTATGGCTGCAAAGTACCAGCTTATTACGGAGCTGTACCGCCGCACGGGGATGGCGGTCGCAAAGAACCCGCAGGCTTGGCAGGGCTTTTTATCCTCTGCCTGCCACAATTACAAGTGCCGCTTTGACGAGCAGCTCTTGATTTACGCCCAACGCCCCGACGCAACCGCCGTAGCCGAGATTGGCACATGGAACAGGCTTTTTAAAAGGTGGGTGAATAAGGACAGCAAAGGCATAGCGGTCTTTGACCCGAAAGGACGCAGGAACACGCTGAAATATTATTTTGACGTTTCCGACACCCATGAGGGCTATTATGGCAGCCGACCCGTCCCGATATGGCGGATGGATAAGCGGTACGAGCAGCCCGTCATGGAACGGCTTGCGGACAGGTTCGGCGGCACGGAGGGCGGCGATTTTGCCACATTTTTAATAGGGACGGCGGAGAACGCCGTGGAGGACAATTTACCCGATTACCTCTCACAGCTAAAGGACTGCATGAAAGACAGCTTTTTGGAGGAGCTGGACGACTATAATATAGAAGTGATTTACAGACGGCTTGCCGCAAACAGCGTCGCTTATATGCTGTTGAGCCGCTGCGGACTGGATGCGGACGGGTATTTTGAGCGTGAGGATTTTGCGGAGATTATAAATTTCAACACGCCCCAGACGCTGAACGCCATCGGCATCGCCACAAGTGACATTTCCGAGATGGCGTTAAGGGAAATCTCTGCGGCAGTCCGAAATGTGCAAATCGAAGCAAAATGTCAGAACCGCACATTTGCAAGGAACATTGCAAGCCAGTATGATAAAGGCAGGAAACAACCCGAAAGGAGCGAAAATAATGAGCGAAATCACTTACACGAAACAGGCGGACTACCTTATACCCGACCTGACATTACCGACAGAGCCAGAGCTTCCGCTTGGCAGGTACGCTTTGATGCACAGGGATTATCTGGAACAGCACAAAAGAGTGACCTATCTCAATCTGCTGACGTCGGGCAGGCTGAACGCACACTTACACCAGACCGAGCAGACGGCGTTGCAGCGGCTGGAGCTTCTGACGAAGCAGTTAGCAGCCGAGCAGGGAGTGACGGAGGAACTGAAAGAGAAAGCCCCGATGCAGTGGCTCGGCATGATGAACAATATCCGCAGCCAAGCGGAGGAAGCCATCTTGGGCGAACTGATTTACAATTAGGAAATTCAGAACAAGAGCCGCAGTCGGACGGCGGCAGGCAGGAAGAAAAAGCAGCTGCGGCACAGACGGCAGAGCCAGAAGGACAGACAGAAAAAGGCAGCGTTGCCAATGAGGAAGAAGTTGCCGCAAATCTCCCGACCGTGGACGAACAGATTGAAAGGATAGCTGAAGCAGAGGACGAGAAAGCCTCTGCTTTTGCCGTTTCACAGGAGGATATTGATGCCGTCCTTGTAAAAGGGAACAGCGTTGCGAACGGGAAATACCGTATTTACCACCAGTTCCAGAAGCAGGAAGATAAAAAGAAGAACATTGATTTTCTGAAAAGGGAATACGGCACGGGCGGCTTTTTCGTTGATTTTTCAGACGGCACGGAGGGGTATGTGTGGTACAGCGGCAAGGGCATCACCATTGACCGTGACGGCATTTCCACCGAACACGACCTTGTTTTGAGCTGGTCGAAAGCGGAAAAACGGCTGCGTGAGCTGGTTAAGGATAATCGCTACCTCAATCCCAAAGAAAAAGACCATTATGCCGATTATCTGGAAAGCGTGTCTGCCCCGCAGTATGAAATCGACACCCAGAGGAAACTGGCAAGGCAGCGTTTTATTGAGGAAAAAAGGGAACTGCCCCCTGCGGACAAGCGGGACACGCTCGCCCTGCGGCTTTCTGACTTTATCCGTGACTTGGACGGCTATGAGAAAGACTTGTTGGGCGTGATTGGATGTAGGGATTTTGCGGATATGCCCGCTGACCTTATGGAACAGACATTACAGCATCCAGACAACGTGCAGGAGATGTTAGACTTCCTCTCCCTTGTGCAGAAAAAGACGACCAGCGTTTACAGCCGCAGCAATGCGTGGCGTTTCTCGCAGGAGCTTACAGAGCTTTACCCTCTCCGCTACCTCTACCACGAGGGCGACGTGGTGTATATCGGGGCGGACAAATATGAGATTACCGCCTTTGATGAGAACGCCGTGTCCCTGCGAAATGCGGAGTTCCCGTTGTTCGGAAAAGAGTTTAGCAGGGAGGATTTTGAGCAGAAATTAAAGGAGAACCCTGCGAACGACCATTTAAAAACGGTCATCACCGAAAGCCAGAAAACAGAAACACTTGCCGAGGAAAAGCCCGACAGCATCACCCTCTCAATCGGCTTCTCCGAGCATCCCGCTTTTTATGACAAGGAGCTGAACGACCGATTTACGGATTTGAGTTTCGCTCTGGGAAATAAACTGCTCGGCATTCTGGACGAAAAACAGAACCGTGAAAGGGAGAATGAGGAGAACCATGTCGGATGGTATCATAAGACCGATTTTGAAATCCATGCCGTCATCGGCGGCGAGGAATTTAATTATGAAGGGCGGTTTGACATCGGCGACGGCGAGGGGGATTTAATCGCCCATATCCGAAATTTTTATGAATATTCCCTCTCCCCCGACTGCCCGTTTATCCCAGAATGGAAACGGCAGGGCGAAGATTATTACCGAGAGAAAATGGAATCCCTGCATCTGGGGCATGACGTGTTTATCCCGTTCTTAGAGCGAAACACCGAGCTGTCCCCAGAGGATGAAAAGCGGCTTGGCGAGATAATGGCTATCGAGGATGACTGGTTTCACAGGAGGAAAGAGCCTGCCGAGGAAGAACTTCTGGAACAGGCGAAAGGCTGTATCGACGCATACTGCGATGCGGAGTTTGGCGGCGATGCCGAAGTGGACTATACGGATTTATCCAACGTCAAGATTGCCTTTCAGAATACCGAGGACGGCTTGCACGGGATACAGGCATCCGCCAACCTCTTGCAGTATCGCATGGAAACGTATGTGGACGGCGTTCTTGCAGAATATACGCAGTATAATGACCTTGCAGACCTTATCCAGAACGCACTTTCTAATCTGTACTACCACGATTTAGTGTCCTTGACGGAGGAACAGCTTGAGCCGTTCTATCGGGAGGAAAACAAAAAGGCGGCTGAAAACCCAAGCCCAGACATCATCTCTGATAAAACAGAACAGAAGCCCCATTACACGGTAGAGCAGACTTCCGATGCTTTTGCTGACCCATTTATCATACGGAATAATGAAGCCCCAGAGGACAGTGCCGACCGATATTACGACGTAGGCGGCATCTACCAGACCTTTGAAACCGAGGAAGAAGCACAGGAATACGCCGACACCTTAAACAGTGCGGAGCATATCACGGAGCTATTTGCAGCGAAAGATGCGGAGCGTGAGGAACAGCAGAAATCAGAGCCTGCCCCGTCTGGGACGGATGAAAAGCAGGATAATTCTGACCTTATCGGCAAAGAGCTTATGATTGACAACCGCCGTTATCTTATCGAGAGCGTCGGGAAAATCAGCGGCGATGTTTCCATGCGTGACATCACATTTCAGAACAACATGGGCTTCCCGATAAACCGTGTGGAGAAAGTGAGCTATGTCCGCAGGCTCTTGGAGCAGGCAGAGAAAGAACCACAGCCCGAAGAAAAATCAGAATCCCCCGCTGAACCGACCACGGAAACCGTGGCGGAATATCCCGCCGTGGAGAACGGGCTTCCTTATGACATTGTGGTGGAGAAGATACGCTTTGACGAGCCAGAGCATGGGCAGACAATAGAAATGCCTATTACGGCGAAACCGTCCGCCCCTGCCCTCTCCCATGACCGCCGCAACTACCGCATTACTGATGATGCGTTAGGCGTTGGCGGCGCAAAAGAGAAGTTCCGCAACAACATGTCCGCAATAAGGCTTCTCCACGACCTTCAGATAGAAAACCGCCTTGCCACGCCCAAAGAACAGGAAACCCTTGCAAAATATGTTGGGTGGGGCGGTCTGTCGATGGCGTTTGACGGTAATAATGCGGCTTGGGCAGATGAATATAAGGAATTAAAATCAGCACTCTCCGATGAGGAATACCATGCCGCTATGGAATCCACGCTGACCGCTTTTTATACGCCGCCTATTGTCATTAAGGCGATGTATGAAGCCCTTGACCGTCTGGGATTTTCACAGGGGAATATTTTAGAGCCGTCCTGTGGCACGGGCAATTTTTTAGGGTTGTTACCCGACAGCATGGAAAAGTCAAAGCTGCACGGCATTGAGATTGACCCGTTATCGGGCAGGATTGCGAAGCAGCTCTACCAGAAAGCCAATATCGCCATTGAGGGATTTGAGGAAACAAAGCTCCCAGATAACCACTTTGACGTGGTGCTTGGCAACATCCCGTTCGGGGAGTTCAAAGTCAACGACAGCCGCTACAACGCCCAGAAGTTCCTAATCCACGACTATTTTATTGCAAAGGCTCTGGATAAGGTGCGGGCAGGCGGCGTTGTGATGTTCATCACCTCTAAGGGGACGATGGACAAGGCAAGCCCAGAGGTGCGGAAATATATCGCACAGAGAGCCGAACTTTTAGGTGCTGTCCGCCTGCCAGATAACACGTTTCGAGCAAACGCAGGCACGGAGGTCACGAGCGACATCCTTATTTTACAGAAACGTGACCGCATGATAGAGATAGAGCCAGAATGGGTACACCTCGACACAGACGGGAACGGTGTCACGATGAACAGCTACTTTGTCCAGCATCCAGAGATGGTGCTTGGCGAGATGAGGATGGAAAGCACAAGGTTCGGCATGGACAGCGTTTGCAAAGCCTACCCCGATATGCCGCTTGCGGGGCTTCTCCATGAAGCCATGCAGCGGATAGACGGCGAAATCCCAGAGATTGAAAATGAGGTTGACCGTATCTCTGACGAACAGGAGAAAGTCATCCCCGCTGACCCGAACGTGCGGAACTTCTCGTTTGCCCTTGTGGGCGGCAAGGTCTACTTCCGAGAGAATAACGAAATGACCCCCGCTAACGTGTCCATGACGGCGGAGAACCGCATCAAGGGGCTGCTGGAAATCCGTGACTGCGTGAGGAAGCTCATCCAGTACCAGACCGACGACTGCCCAGAGGAAATGATACAGACCGAGCAGGAAAACCTAAACCGATTATACGATGCCTTTAAAAAAAAGTACGGCTTAATCAACAGCAGGGGGAACTACCTCGCTTTTGCAGCAGACGAAAGCTACTTCCTTTTATGCTCCCTTGAAGTGCTTGACGACGAGGGGAAATTCAAACGCAAGGCTGATATGTTCACGAAACGGACGATAAAGCCCCACCGAGAAGTGACCTTTGTGGAAACCGCCAGCGAAGCCCTCGCCCTCTCCATCGGGGAGAAAGCCCATGTCGATTTATCTTATATGGCACGGCTCACCTGCAGGTCGGAGGAAGAAATCATTAAGGAATTGCAGGGAGTTATCTATAAAGTCCCGTCTTGTGAGCCTGCAAGGTATGTGACCGCAGATGAATATTTGTCGGGCAACGTGCGGGAGAAACTGAAAGTCGCAGAGATAGCGGCAAAGTCAGACCCAGAGCTTGCAGTCAACGTGGCGGCTCTGGAAAAGGTCATCCCGAAGGATTTGCCCGCAAGCGAAATCTCCGTCCGTCTGGGTACGACGTGGATACCGCAGGAGGATATACAGCAATTCATGGTGGAGCTTTTAACGCCGTCAAGCTATGCGGCGGGCAGATTGAAAGTACGCTACACGGCATATAACGGCGACTGGTTCATTGAGAATAAGAGTTCCGACATTGGGAATGTCAAGGCGGACAGCACTTACGGCACGAAGCGGGCGAGCGCATACCGCATCATGGAGGACACCTTGAATCTCCGTGACACCCGCATCTTTGACTATGTTTATGACGAACACAACAATAAAAAAGCGGTGCTGAACCATAAGGAAACCACGGCGGCGCAGGCAAAGCAGGAGGTGATAAAGCAGGCGTTTGGGGACTGGATTTGGAAAGACCCAGAACGGAGGAACAGGCTTGTACGCTACTACAATGACACATTTAACTCTATCCGACCCCGTGAATATGACGGAAGCCATATCACATTTGGCGGCATCAGCCCAGAAATCCAGCTAAGACCGCATCAAGTGAATGCCATCGCCCATATCCTCTACGGCGGCAACACGCTCCTTGCACACAAAGTAGGGGCAGGCAAGACTTTTGAGATGGTCGCCGCCGCACAGGAAAGCAAGCGGCTCGGCTTATGCCAGAAATCCATGTTTGTCGTGCCGAACCACCTTGTCGGGCAGTGGGCGTCGGAGTATTTAAGGCTCTATCCATCTGCCAACATCCTTGTCACGACCAAGCGGGATTTTGAAACGGGAAACCGCAAGAAGTTCTGCGGCAGGATTGCGACGGGGGCGTATGATGCGGTGATTATCGGGCATAGCCAATTCGAGAAAATCCCCATCAGCGAGGAACGCCAGAGGGAACAGCTCATGCGCCAGCTTGACGATATTGAGCGTGGCATTGACGACGTGCAGGCATCCCACGGGGAACAGTTCACGGTCAAGCAGCTCATGAAAACGAGGAAAGCGATTAAGGCGAAGCTCGATAAATTAAACGACACCAAACGGAAAGACAGCGTGATAAACTTCGAGGAATTGGGCATAGACAGGCTCTTTATAGATGAGAGTCATTTTTATAAGAACCTCTATTTATTTACCAAGATGCGGAACGTGGGCGGCATCGCCCAGACCGAAGCCCAGAAGTCAAGCGACTTGTTTATGAAGTGCCGCTATCTGGACGAAATCACGGGAAACCGTGGCGTAGTATTCGCAACGGGAACGCCTATAAGTAACTCGATGGTCGAGATGTACTCCGTGCAGAGGTACTTGCAGTATGACACCCTCGCAAGGAATGGGTTGCAGCATTTTGACAGTTGGGCTTCCACGTTCGGCGAAACGGTCACGGCTCTGGAACTCGCCCCAGAGGGGACGAATTACCGAGCCAAGACGAGGTTTGCGAAGTTCTACAACCTGCCAGAGCTTATGCAGATGTTCCGTGAGGTTGCGGACATCCAGACCGCCGATATGTTAAAGCTGCCCGTTCCAAAGGTCAATTACCACAATGTCAAGACAAAGCCGAGCCAAATCCAGACGGAAATGGTGGCGGGGCTTGCGAAGCGGGCAGAGAAAATCCGAGCCAAACTGGTAAAGCCACAAACAGATAATATGCTCAAAGTGACAAACGACGGGCGGCAGCTTGCCCTAGACCAGAGATTGATTGACCCGATGCTGCCAGACGACCCGAACAGCAAAGTCAACGCCTGCGTGGAAAATATGTACCGCATCTGGGAGGGACACGCCGACACAAAGGCGGCACAGCTCTTGTTCTGCGACCTCAGCACACCGAAAAACGACGGTATGTTCAACGTCTACGATGACATGAGGGAAAAATTGATACGGCGTGGCATCCCTGCGGAGCAGGTGCGTTTCATCCATGAAGCGAATACTGACGCACAGAAAAAGGAGCTGTTCGCAAAGGTGAGGAGCGGCGAGGTGCGTATATTGTTCGGCTCTACCCAGAAGATGGGCGCAGGTACAAACGTGCAGGACAGATTGATTGCCATTCATAACCTCGACTGCCCGTGGAAGCCGTCGTGCTTGGAACAGCGTCAAGGTCGTCTGGAAAGGCAGGGCAATATGTTTCCAGAGGTGGAAGTCTACCGCTATGTGACGGAGCAGACATTTGATGCGTACCTCTATGTGCGACACGAAGTCGCTTAATTTAACTGTTTGGATGTAATATTACAGACCAAACCATCCATTCCGTTGGATGAAGCCGTTGTCCCCGGCTCTGCCAGCAATGGCACTGTTCGGAAGCGGGCATAAAAGTAACCCTACTTGGAATCAAAACCGTGAGGTGGAGATGAAACTGCTAGCTACAAGGCGGTTAGGGTGCAGGCTTACTGATAGCATGGTTAATTAACTGAACCACTGATAAACTTCGTTAAGGCGAACAAGCCAAAGTAGCTGACAGGCTTGAACCAAAAGGTGTGCAGTCGGTTATCCTTTTGTATAGTGGGGATACACGGACGTAATGACTGCTGGAGGAGAGGTGGGACCTAAACTATCAATCAATTGTTGGTTAGGCGGAACGTGTCAACTCCGTATTTTCGCCCAGACGGGCAAGCCGACCGTAAGGAAAGCCGATG
>CAJTDD010000032.1 GCA_910574885.1 Lachnospiraceae bacterium
CGTTCCATAAAAACTATATCGGAATGACATGGGATGGTCAAGAGGAAAACGTGCCGCCTCCTGCAGCACACTTTTATAGACAGTGTTTAAAAACTGAGATTATAATTTGATGTTTTTGTGCGGGAGATAGGAACTTTAGTTTGCTGGGCTACACACACAGGAGGATTTTTCAAGGACCCTGCCACAGGCAGAAACACAGGAGATCCGTGTGATCCGTATGGTTGGGGATTTCCAGCTCCACCATGCGGTGCTGCGGCGTTACCTCAAGCATAAGGAAATACTGACAACCCCGTTTTTTGTGGATATCCGCAGCCGGTTCCGGAGTTCCTGTGAGAAAAAGGGCTATTCCCAGGTGACTACGGAGCATTATGTGAAGCAGTCTTCCTACCTGATGGATTATCTGGCCGCGCAGGGGATGAATGATTTCACAGCTGTCACTCTGGATACGGTCAATGCCTATATCAGAACACTGGCAGGCTTTTCCTACAAAACAGTGGAGCAGCATATCTGTTCCCTGCGTGCCTTTTTCCGTTTCCTGTACCAGGAAGGTATCATGTCAGATGACCTTGCGGCAGAAATGCTCATGGTGAAAGCCAGGAAGCAGACTGCCATCCCCTCGGTCTGGACCCATGAAGAACTGAAACAGCTGATCGGAGCCATCGACCGGGGAAGCCCGAAAGGCAGACGTGACTATGCCATCATCCTGATCGCGTGCCGTCTGGGGCTGCGCTGCACAGACATCAAAAATCTGTGCTTTGAAAACTTCAACTGGACGGAGAAAAAACTCTGCTTTACCCAGTCCAAAACAGGGCAGCCCATGGAACTGCCTCTTGTCCCGGATGTGGGCTGGGCAGTGATTGATTACCTGAAATATGGGAGACCAAAGGTTGACAGCAGCCGTATCTTTGTCCGCCATATGGCTCCATTCCTTCCCTTTGCGGAAGGGGACCATCTGGACCAGCTGATCAAAGCATATATGGTAAAAGCCCATATCCCCATGCGCGGCAAACACCGGGGGATGCACAGCCTCCGCCATACCATGGCAAGCGTGCTTCTGGAGAAGGACACCCCTCTCCCGGTCATCTCCGATATCATCGGACACCTGGACACGAATTCCACCGCCGTGTATCTCAAGGTGGATATGGAACGGCTGGCGGAATGCCCCTTGGACTTTGAGGAGGTGATCCGTCTTGGCTGAGCCCACTTTTACAGGTCCTTTCCGGAAAGAAATGGAAGACTTCATCTCCCTCAAACGGTCTGTCGGATACAAATACAACACAGAGCCTGGCATACTAAAACGTTTTGACAGCTACCTTGCTGCAAAATATCCGGATGCGGCTACCCTTTCCAGGGAGGCTGTGACCGGCTGGTGCTCCAGAACAATGCACGAATCGACCGCAAACCATTGTTCACGGGCCTCGGTGGTACGCCAGTTTTCAAAGTACCTGGACAGCATTGGGACCAGCGCATGGATACTTCCAAGGAATTATTATCCTGCCGGCCAGCAGTATGTGCCGCATATTTATACCCCGGATGAACTCAGGCGTTTCTTTGCAGAAACAGATAAGTGCCGCCTGTGCCCGGAAGTTCCTTACAGGCATCTGGTGATGCCGGAGTTCTTCAGGTTGCTCCTTTCCTGCGGGCTACGATGTTCGGAAGCCCGGCTGCTCACGGTACGGGACGTTGACCTGCATCAGGGGATACTGACGGTCCGTGATTCAAAGAACCATAACAGCCGCCTGGTCCCGATGCCGGAATCCATGACCTTGAGACTACGCAGGTATGCCGGACAGGTCCATCCTTTTCCAGAACCTTCAGGATATTTTTTCCCAGGTTACGGCGGAAAGCCGATGACACTGGGGAATATCTATAAAAACTTCAGGCGCTTTCTCTGGAAGGCCGGCATCTCCCATACCGGGGACGGCCCCAGAGTCCACGATTTCCGGCACGCCTACTGCATTTACCGTTTGAAACAGTGGGCACAGCAGGATCGGGACCTCATGGTATTGATCCCTATGATGCGCACTTACCTAGGACACCAGACCTTTCATGAAACAGCGTATTACCTTAGATGGACGGCAGACGTTTTTCCTGATATCCGGGTGAAGCTGGAAAAGTGCTATAAGGACATCATTCCGGAAATGGAGGGAACCGCCTGTGAAGCCGACTGATTTCTCCATGCACCTTACAGCTTTCCTGTCTGACTATCTCCCTGTCCAGAAGAATGTCAGCAGGAACACGATAAAATCCTACAGGGATACCTTTAAGCTCCTCCTTCTTTTCTGCGAAAAAGAGGAATCACTCCCAGTGGAAAAGATCACCATGAAGAGGCTTTCTTCCGATCTGGTCGAGCGGTTCTTAAACTGGCTGGAAACAGAACGGAAAAGTTCAGTTTCTACAAGGAACCTGCGGCTGACAGCGATCCATTCTTTTTTTCGGTATGCCCAGTCCGAATCACCGGAATCCCTGTACCACTACCAGAAAGTACTGGCCATCCCAGTAAAGAAGAAACGGCAGGCAGTAGTGGAGCATCTGTCCCCGGAAGGGATCAGGCTTCTGCTGGAGCAGCCGGATAAATATACAGCTCATGGACGGCGGGACCTTGCCCTGATAAGCCTGATGTATGACAGCGGCGCTAGAGTCCAGGAGCTCATCGACCTTTCTGTCAGGGATTTCATTCCAGGAAACAGCCCTGTGCTGATCCTTACCGGAAAGGGCAACAAAACACGGCGGGTCCCCATCATGAAGAATACGGCTGCGCTCGTGGAAACATATATCTCCGAAAACAGGCTGGATCTGGCACATAAGGCCAGTTACCCGCTTTTTACGAATAAACAGCACAACAGGCTGACGAAGGAAGGGGTTGCCTATGTCATCAACAAATACGCCATCATGGCACACGAAATATCTGACAAAGTACCGGAAAAGGTAAAGTGCCATATGCTGCGCCATTCCAAGGCGGTCCATCTGCTGCAGGCAGGTGTAAACCTGATCTATATCCGTGACTTTCTGGGCCACAGCGATATCAAGACCACAGAAATCTACGCAAGGGCCGATACGGAACTAAAGCGAAAAGCCCTGGAGAACGCTTATCCGGAACTGGTAGATTCCAATCTGCCGGACTGGAGCGAAAACAGTGACCTGATGGCGTGGCTGTCCGAGTTGTAATTGCTATAAGTAGAATACTATGCAGAGTAAAATCTGAGAGAATCTTTTATTATAAGGAAAAACAGTACATTCTTTGCATAGTCTTCTGCTTTGCATAGGGCGGTCCGCTGAGCCCGTTGTGTGGGAACGTGATGCTGAATGAACTGGATAAGGAACTGGAACGCAGGGGACACCGGTTCGTAAGGTATGCGGACGATGCGCTGATATTCTGCAAAAGCAGGAAAAGTGCGAAGAGGACGCTTGCAAACATCATCCCAATTATAGAGGGAGAACTGTTCCTAAAAGTGAACCGGACGAAGACCACAGTAACCCATGTCAGCAAAATAAAGTACCTGGGATACGCATTTTACAGGAACAGAGGGAAGTGCAGATACCGGGTACACCCTAAGAGCGCCAAAAAGATGAAAGGCAGGATAAGGGAGATAACCCAGAAGAACAAAGGGTGGAGTAACGACTACCGGCGACAGAAACTTGCGGAGTATGTCAGAGGGTGGATAAATTACTACAAACATGCAGACATGAAAGGACTGATGTTGGAGACAGATGAATGGCTCCGGCGCAGGATACGTGCAATCTATTGGAAACAATGGAAAAAGGTGAGAACGAGGTACCGAAACCTAAGAGCGTTAAAGCTTGAAGAATGGCAGGTGCATCAGATAGCCAACAGCCGGAAGGGTTACTGGAGGACAGCGCAGATGCTAAGCGTCGCCCTCACCAATAAAATAATAGCCAAGCTAGGATATATCTCCATGCTTGACTATTATCTGAAAGTATCGTGAAAACTATTGAACCGCTGTATACCGAACGGTACGTATAGTGGTGTGGGAGGTCGGCTGCTCAACTAATGGGTAGCCTCCTACCCGATCTGTCTTCATGCCGGATTATAGAAGGGTTCAGTGAATTATCTATGATAGGCACAGGCGGTCACAGCACGATTGAAAGTATGTAACGGTATCAGCATCCTCAGAGAAAGAAATGCTTGAGGATATGGTGAGATTAGAAGAATTTTCTAAAATTAATGCTTGATTGTTACTGTTCACAGGTTGAAAAAATAGTTGTGAAAAATGACGAAATTTAAAATTTTATTTTGTGGATAACTTTTTGTGGCTGGAAAGACTGTGTTGATAGTTTTCCAGCCAATCTTTTTTTCATAGAAATCTTTACATAAACAGGTGTTTTTCTATATAAAACGGCCATTTATCCATCCTTTCATCCACATGCCCGCTTCAAAAAAAAGAAGTTATCCATAGTCAAACTGCCCATATGGAAATTCCCCGGAATTCGCCAGTTTAGCGGTTTTCTGATATACTATTACCAGAAAGAGAGGGAATGCCATGAGTTCGGATTTAAAGAAAGAAATTGCCATGCGCGATGAACTGATTGCAGGCCAGGAAAGGGAACTCCGGCTCCAAAGCAGACTGATAGAGGAACAGAAGGAAATGATTGAGTTCCTTCAGGAACATATCTCTAAAATAACGGATATCATTAACAGCGTATAACCCATTTACAGGAAGCACAGCCATGATTGATTCTTTTGATTATGTAACACTCCAGTGCCGGTTTAAAGCCCTAAAGGCAGAAGTGCAGGCATTTAAGTCCGGTGAAAAATACAGGCAGATAAAACTCCTGCATCAGAAAGACATCCATGCCTATGAGCGTAAAGTCCAGAAGCTGCAGGCAGAGCTTTCGCGCGCCCACAGTAACGCCATTGATATACGCGACCAGTGGTTTCAGATCTTTGAGGATATGCAGAAAGAATACGACAGGAAACTGGAAGAACTCCGGAAGATAAACCGGGAGCTGGAAAACCGGGCTTTAAAGGCTGAATGCCAGAGGGATGAGGCGTTAGGAAAAATAACCGTGCTGCGCCGCCAGCTGTATGAGACTGCCACAGAGCTTGAAGAGGAAAAAGGCAGGAATTTAAAGCTCCGGGCACAGATGAACCGGGATTATGAGAATTCCTCCATGCCGTCGTCAAAAACCATCAAAAAGAAGAAAATTTCCAACAGCCGGGAAAAGAGCGGCAGGAAACCGGGCGGACAGCCGGGGCACAAAGGGCATGGAAGGAAAAAGCAGACTCCCACCAGGCCCGTGGTTGTGCTGCCGCCGCCGCAGGAAGTGCTGGAGGATCCGGATTTCCGGAAGACATCAAAAACCATAAAAAAGCAGGTTGTAAGCATCCGCCTGGTTCTGGATGTGACAGAATACCATGCAGATGTTTATTATAATTCCAAAACCGGAGAGCGTATCCATGCCCCGTTTCCGCCAGGAGTGGTTAATGATGTGAATTATGCAGGGGACATAAAGGCCTTTCTGTTCCTGCTTAATAATGACTGCTGCACATCCATTGATAAATGCAGGAGATTCCTGTACGACCTGACGGAAGGGAAGCTGGACATTTCCAAAGGAATGATCAGCAGGCTTGGCAGAGAATTCGCAAAGAAATCGGAGAAAGAAATCAAAAGAAGCTATGCGGATATGCTGAAGGCGCCGGTGATGCATACGGACTGCACGAATGCCAGGGTCAACGGGAAGAATGCCTATGTATTTATCTGTGCCGCACCAAATGGAGATGCGATATATTTCGCCCGGGAGAAAAAAGGGCATGAAGGAGTAAAGGGTACAGTGGCCGAAAATTACCAGGGAATTCTGGTCCACGATCACGAAAGTACCTTTTATAAGTATGGCAGCGGCCATCAGGAATGCCTGGCCCATGTCCTGCGGTATCTGAAAGGCAGCATAGAGAATGAACCAGACCGTGAATGGAACAAAAAAATGCGTTCACTGGTGCAGGAGATGATCCATTATAAGAATGGGCTTTCAGATGATGAAAAGCCGGACGCAGACAAAGGAAAGGAATATGAGGGACGCTACCGGGAGATACTTGAGAAGGCAAAGGAAGAGTATGAGTACATTCCGCCAGACAAGTATTACCGGGACGGATATAACCTGTACCGGAGGATGGAGCAATATATGAGTAATCATTTGCTGTTCCTTCACGATCAGAGAGTACCTGCAACAAATAATCTTGCAGAGCGTCTGCTCAGGGTATATAAAAGGAAACAGGCGCAGGCCGTGTCATTCCGGAGTTTCGACAGTATCGAGTTTCTCTGTCAGTGCATGAGCATGCTGTTTATGATGCGCAAAAATGAAGAAACAAATGTGTTCAATAGAGTATCCAGAATATTTGGATAAAAGAGAAACCGATGGCTGAACTCACTATAGATAGTTTAAGCCATCGGTTTGATTTAATCAAGCTGACGTGTGAACAGTAACGCTTGATTTTCTTTGGACGGAGTAATTTAGATTGAATGAAAGCATAAAGCGTGATAATATAATAGAAAGGAGAGGATTGCTAATGAAAATGCGTGAAGCGATAAAAGCATGGGAAAAATTAGAGATAAAAGATGATTTTATGTTTGCTAAGGTAATGCGTGATAAGAAACTCTGCAAGAAACTTTTGGAAAGACTTCTCCAAACCAAGATTAAGGATATCGTGTACCTGGAAGAGCAGAAATCGATAGATATAGAAAAGGATGCGAAAAGTATACGTTTGGATGTATATATAGAAGATGGAAACAGGGTCTTTAATTTGGAGATGCAGACAACAAATAAGCGTAATCTGCCGAAAAGAAGCCGGTACTATCAGGGAATGATAGATTTGAATACCATAGAAATGGGCGAGAACTACAAGAAGCTGAAAGAAAGTTATGTCATATTTATCTGTACATTTGATCCCTTCCATCAAGGGAAAGCCCAGTATACATTCGAGAATATCTGTATAGAAGATAAAGAGTTGAAACTGGATGATGGGGCGAAGAAGATTTTTTTCAATGCAAAAGATTACATCCATGCAGAAGATGATGAGTTAAGGGAATTTCTTAAGTATGTAAACGGTGGGAAAAGTGATAATCCTTTTGTAAAAGAAATTGAAGACAGAGTGGCAGAAGTAAAAGCGAGTAAAGAATGGAGGTTGGAATACGTGACGCTTTTGATGAGAGAACAGGAAATTTGGGAAGAAGCGGAAGAAAAAGGAAGAGAAGAAGGAAGAGAAGAAGGAAGAGAAGAAGGAATCCGGGGAATGGTCACTGTGTTAAAGGAGTTAGGTATTCCCACGAAGACAATCTTGAGTAAAATTCAAAAGCAGTATAATCTTAGCCCGGAAATTTCCAAAAAGTATCTTTGAAAAATTGAAAATGGTTTTATCCGTGAATGTTTGCAAAAAACGTCTTTAGTATGACGTCGACAAGACGACTACAAGATAAAGTTTGTAGATTACATTACAAGCGAATTCCCAATTAAGGTAAGGAGATTACAAAGCCTTAATTGGGAGTTTAAGGGGTTCGATTCCCCTTGGAGTCACTGGTTGAGTAGGGGAAGATGGATCTTCCCTACTCGATTGCCGGAACATCGCATCTGTAATGTTATAGTAACGATGTAAAAGAGTTGGAAGATATTAATTTCCAACTCTTTTTCTTGTCTTTATTATACCACAAAAAAGCTAAAAATCCAAGACTGGTATATGCCGAAAAGGGATGCTATAATCATAAATCCAAGTAAATGAATGAACCAAAAAGAGGATGTCTAACAGGAGGAATGTGCTATGGGCAAGGGAAACTGGTTAGAAGCAGTAGCAAATCAGACACAAATTGGAAAAGTTCTTGCGACAAACCAATACACAGAGAAATATGGTCTTGCGTTGAGCGAGGAGGATGCACAGATTATGTTAGCAGAGCGCAAGAATACACTGAAAGAGCAGAAACGAGTGGAATTTGGGGAGGGCATACTTCCAAGGCTGATCTATGAATTCTGCGATTCCTACTATATAAATCAGGATAATTACGTGGAAACGTTGGTCAGAATTCAGGAGATTTTCTACCTATATAAGAATGAAATGCTGGACGAATTGACGGATGATGAACTGCTTCATTTTATGAAGGAACAGTTCGAGTCAGTCTGTTACGGCGACCTGGATTATCTGGAAGGAACCTGTCTTGAGGTATTTGCTCAGGCAGTGCGGAGAGGATATCGGGGATACAAACGGACGGAAGGGAGAGGAGAATACGGACAATTCGATGAAGTGAAACGGTGGGACCCACAGCTCTATCTGGAAGCGTTGAAAGATTTACAGTGAACGGACAAATGGTATGAAAAGACGGAGGGAGAGAATGGAAAGAATGATGTATGAGATGGAAGAACTGATTCCCATTGTTGCGGAATTGTCAGAGCAGTACACGGGATATGAGAGTACATCAATAACCTACGAGAAGGCAAATCAACTGATGGAAGCCGTAATCTACTGTATCCACGAGTATGAGCAGTCTGGTGGTAATGCATTAGCCGCAGAAGGAGTCCCTGCAAAAGAGGCTTATAAATTGGGATATCGTCTTGTGGATAAGAAAGTTCGGGAGATGATGGAGATGTATCATGTTTTGCTTCGAGATTTTTGTTCCTATGGAAATATCGTTTTGAAGGATACTGTGAATGCAATCCCAGAATTCTTGAAATGGTACGATATTCGTTATGCGCCCCAGGATACGATTCTGACGTTGGATTATCCGCTGCTGGCAGGTATAGGGGAAGCGTCTGGCAGGACTGGGATTGACGCTGTATATGAATATGTAAGATGCATCTGTATCGAGCAGAGATTTCTGAATCAATTCCCTGAGACATACGTGATACAAGTATTACGGAATTACGCAGAAGAACATGTTCAGGGTGGAATGCGTCCATTAAGGTATGAGGAAATAATTGAGAATCTCTGTGGGATTGTCCTTGCAGATGTAGCATACCATATTTTATTGAATAAACAGTTGGACAGCAAAAGGATAGAGAAAGGGGAGAAAAGCAAAATACAGGCGATGCTCGGTACTTGTACGAAAGAAGAAGCGAAGGAGAGGATGCGCGAACTTGTGAAGCATTTCATTGAAGAATACTATGAAAATGACGAGGAGTTGTGGCAATATCTAAAAACGGAATGTGATAATATGGTAGTGAGGCTTATTCATTCTGTGGTATCGTAAAATATACCCAAGGGCACATGCCCCTTACGGGGCAGTGGACTTGGGTATAGCTGTATAGAAACTTTTCCGCTATTTTCGATTTCCTTTTTTGGACTTAATCATTACTCCTGCAATAACTGCAATACATGCGGCTGCCAGTATAACCCATATGAATATCTTGCTGGTATCGCCTGTCTTTGGCAGGAGAGAAGAAGCGGCGGATCTGACGGCGTCAATAGCCGAACCCGTTCCGGTTCCTGTAGTAGTCGTGCCCCCTGCTGAGGAGCCATTTCCCGAAGAACCATCTTGGGGATTGGTGGTTACAGTGAAGTCACCATTATTATCATCCTGGTTATCACCATTATTATCGCCGTTATTATCACCATTATTATCGCCGTTATTGTCACCATTATTGTCACCCGGGTCATCGCCATTGTCGTCACCGTTGTTATCACCGTTAGGATCATCCGGATCAACAATATTGCCACCGTCGCCGACTGTGTTGCTGTTCGGTCCGTTTGGAACGGCAGTCGTCCAAGCGATTGCAAGAGGCGATGCGCTTGTAACGGTAAATTGCAGACCGCCGGGAGTCTTGGTAACAGTTACATTCTGCCATGTCTCTATTTTTCCAGCATTCTCACCAGAGCCAAACATATGAGCAATAGCAAAATCGTTAGCTTCTAAGCTGGTTCCCTCCGGATACGGTACAGTAACGGTCAGACCGCCTTCCGAGAAATCATCGGCAGTAGCGTCACGAAGAGGCTCGCTGTCAACTTTTACTTTCAATACCAGATCATAGAACTTCATTCTATCGTAGGTAAAATCACCGTAGCTTCCAATGACGGAAAGTTCAGAAGTCAATGATGCGACGATAGATTCACTGGCCGTTTTCTTGTCGTTCGTCCCGAGTTTTGCCATTAGTTCATCAGAAATAGGATTGTTCTCAGTCTCTTCTCCTGTCGTGGCAAATGACGCAAGGCTGGAATATACATTTACCGTACTCTCTAGCTTTTCAAGAGAAGCGGTAGCCATCTCGCTGTCACCCATGTCTTTCTTGACTGCAATCGCGTTGATGGTTGTTGACTTATTGATTCTGAAAGGTTCCTTGTATTTCTGCTTTTTATTTGTCTTATCAGGAGCATTTCCGTCTGTTGTATAATAAATCTCAATCCCTTCGTCTACTTCTTCATCATCTTCTACTGGGTACTCGATTGTTACCAGCGTAGAACCGGTAAAAGTAGAACCATCCTCTGGCGTTATCACTGGCTCGTTTAGCGGCGGGAAGAATTTAACAAATTCATAAATACCTACTTCGCTTGAATCCATATTCGGATCTTTGAAGGCCGCCGCATAAATTGTCGTATCCTTGTCAATCTTGATTGTATCTGTCTCAGAGTATTTGATCCGTTCCGGATTCGCTTCATCCTTAGGATCGCTTCCATCCAGTGTGTAGTAAATTACAGCGTCCTTCGTTCTGGTAGTCAGCGTAACCTCTGTAGAACCAACAAATTCGGTGCCGCCTCCCGGTATAGAGGCAACTGGTTTTTGCACTGCCAGCCTTGGCGCAATCCCGGTGATAGGGACGGCTTCACTTGCTTCATGAGTCGTCGTTGCCGCATATCGGATATATCCGGTATATTCGGTGTCTGATTCACAGTCCGTTTTGATATGTGCATTTTCTTCGGAGGAGAATTCCCCGTTCAAATCAAAACTATATTCAGCGCCTTCAAGTACAGGAAGAGCGGCTGCAATGGTCTGCTTTTCTTCATTTACCGTAAATTGTAACTTGGCTTCTTCCGAATTGAATTCTGGCTTAGCTTTTGGAAGCAATTTAAAGAGATAATCCCCAGTGGTGCCTGTTTCACTGGATTTTATATTGTCATTTCCTACAGCGTAAGCTTCAAAAACATGGGTGGAGCCAGGCTCAATTACAAATGCTGGATAAGCAAATACAGGAGATTCCTGTGGCTCGCTTCCGTCCATGCTATACATATACTTTATTGTAGATGCATCATCGCCAGTATCGCTGCTGCCTGCGATTTCCAAGGTACAATCAAACGTATTCTTATCAGTATTCACATCTTCGGGAGTGACGTCGTAATTGACCGTAATCTTGGGCGCAAGACCTAGTCCGATATTTACAGGGGTCTTTAATTTCTGGTCTTTTACAGGTGCTAACTCATAATTCTGCCCCTCGTCTCCGCCAAGTACCGGGTCAATCAGGTCAACGGTTTCATAAGAACCGACATTCGGACTTGAAATCGTACCCATGGAAGCCAGTTTCACATCATCATCGCCCAATACGCCGCTGAACGTCACATCAACTTCCACCTGATCTGTTCCATCGTAAGGTCTGTCTTTTGCAACAGGAAGGACATTCGGATTAATCGTGATTGGTATCTTATTAATCGTAAATGTCAGCGCCGCGGCTACTCCGCTATAATTCCCCTTCCCTTTCACGACGCATTCAATCTCGCCTGCACTTGTAAAATCTGCGCTTGGATTGCCTTCCCTGGAGTATTCAATCGTATAATCCGTATCTAACACTAAAGGCTTGGCGGTGCCATCCATCGTTACGGCAATTTTAGGAAGATGCTCGGCGCCATCGTAAGGAACGGATTCAGAATCTAACGTAACAGTTGCTTTTTCAAGAGACGCTGGGTCAATGGTAAACGTTATTGGCCTGTCGCCTGTGTAGTTGCCATTCTTCTTTGCTCCAATCGTTATTGTTGCATTACCGGCTCTATCGTTATTTTCTTCCTTCGTTATAATATAGTCTGTATTCAGGTCAACGGAATGTCCATTATAGGTGATTTTAAATTCCGGCGTAATTTTATTACCATTAAAAGTCTGTTTGGGAACCGGATCGACTTTCACTTCATTCGCGCGCAGCAGTTGCGGCGTTATCTCAAATTCCTTATCAAAAGAAGTGTAGCCGTCTTTTTCATATGTAATCTTGTAATGACCGGCGTTGATTACTTCGTCTACAGGTTGTATATAGTTGAACACAATTGTAGTCTTCCAACTTTTGGGGTCGTCAATGACATATTCTTCATCATCTGTGGGATCGGTGGTTCCCTTGTTGTCCGTACGTGTTTCGGCAATATCAATCACTTCGTCAATTAAGTTATCGCCAGTGAAGATATGATTCTTAGCAGTGACGTCAGTTTCGATTAAGGATACTCTTCGCTCCAGGGTAGGAGAAGGGACAAGCGTACCGTCCGTGCGCAGACAATCGTAGTTGACAATACTGCCGCTTCCTTTTAGTTCACAGCCATGGAAAGCATTTATATAACCGGGATCAATCGTTA
Organism: Lachnospiraceae bacterium; assembly: GCA_910574885.1. Classification (GTDB taxonomy): domain Bacteria; phylum Bacillota; class Clostridia; order Lachnospirales; family Lachnospiraceae; genus Sporofaciens. The sequence continues at coordinate 12,482 of CAJTDD010000032.1, forward strand.
AAATACATTCGGGGCCGATATTTAAAGTCTGGGCGTCTAAATTTTCCTTTATTGTCGCCTGACCATAGACTTTTCCTTCTTTCTTTCTGGTATCCCAAATGATGCCGTTAAAATTTTTGGTTCCTACAGATGGATGTAGGTTGCTTGCGACGATGGAAGCGCTACTTCCAGGATCGGCTAAGAGATTCATACAGTTGATTCCGGCAGCGCGGGTTGGGTCGTTTTCACTCCGTACCCCGCCGAGCGCCGTTACGTTTCCGCCCGAGATGGTAATGCTTCCGCCGGTATTTCCCGCCCCGCAGCCGATACCTGCGCCGCCCTTGTACGCGTCGTTATCTCCTCCTCCGGTCATTCCCATTCCGCCGGTAGCTTCTACGGTGCCGCCGTTAATGGTAATGGATTTGAAACCTGCATTGGGAGCTCCGCCGATACCTGCAGACCGTATGCCGCCGTTCGCTTTTATGGTGCCGCCGTTAATGGTGATTTCTCCGGAGGGACCAACTGCATCGGAACCAATGCCGGCTCCGCCGCCGCCGCCGTTGGCAATCAGGGTTCCGGTGGATTCTTCGGTTATGGTCAACGAAGCTTTTTCCGGAACAAACAATCCGGCACAGGACGTACCGCTTGCCAATATATTTTTCCCTTCCAGGGTCAGGTTGACTTTGGCATTGTCCTGGATACGGAATGCGCAGACCTGTGACTGATCAGAGCCGCCGGAGTCGTTGGGGTCGTCTGGGTCTGTATAGGCATTTGCATAGATTTTCAGGTCAGACAAAGTGATATTGTGTTCACCGCTTTCTATTACGATTGTATTGGGATCCACTCCGTTCTTTCCTGTTGTACCGCTGATTACGTGCCCCTGGCAGGCATCGCCGCCGGGACATACTTGAGTTGGCGGTTCTCCGCTTGTAGCAATCACAATGTCGCCCTGCGTGATGTTGTGATTAAATCTTGCCTGAGGGACGTTTTGCTTTTCTTTCGGATTATCCGTTGCAGAAGCGGCAAAAGGGGCATAAAACGACATTGTAAATGCTGTTAAAAATACCGTTAATGATAGTAATTTCTTTCTTCGCATCATACTAATTCCTTTCTGAAAATTTGTCATTTTTATATATAGGATCTGTTGGACAAATGGAATTTTTGCGTATAGATATCGCAATATATTGGGATTTGGAGAGAAGAGTTGTACAATTCCGATTGATTTATTTGTGTACTATCTCAGATTAGAAAATTTGCATCAAAAAATGGTGTCCGGAACATCCTTGTAAAATATTCCTAACACCATTTTTGATTTACTTACGGCTCTTGTTGTAGATTTTTTATTTCTGACTGATTCTCCAGAGACTCGAGATACTTTTGCATGTCTTTCTTCAAATGGTCCGGCAGACGGCGGAATCTCTCAAGTAAATCCATTTCGTCGTCAGATATGTTCAAGGATTCATTGGGTGTGCTGTAAGTCGCCGCATTATCTTCAAGAAGATCGTCCATAGACACATGGAAGAGTTTACAAAATGCCGATAACTTTTCATAAGAGGGCTGTCGGTTTTTCGTTTCATAGCCTGCAATGGTGGAACGGGCAAGATTCACTTGCTGAGCGACATTTTCCTGTGTCATTTTGTTTTCAAGACGTAACGCTTTAAGGTTTTTGTCAAAAGCCATACGCTCTCCTCCTTTGTATTTTTCTGTAAATAGTTATCTTTTGGTATATTTTACCAAATGTTGCGTGAAAGAACATTTATTGTTCCGCATTGCAACTAAAATTCAGGTTTTTCTTTTTCAACTCCTTTTCTGCTTTTGAAATAGAATAACAGCAAACAGTGTAAATTATTAGTCTGTTTTTGCAAAATTTACTGTTCTACACTAAAAGATTAACGTATTTGTAACAGCAAAATTTTTAATCGTCTGAAAAGTATATTTTCCGTCTGTTTACTAAAGACTATATAAAAATGTATACAATGGAGGCGTAAATATGGATAAACAGACAGTCACACTTTTGAAGGAATGTAATGCCGGATGTAAAATGGCGGTCAGCAGTATAGACCGTATCAAAGAATTCCTGATGAACGCAGAGTTAGAACAGACTTTGACGGCATACAAGGAGCAGCATAAGAAACTGGAAGAGGAATCCTCAAAACTTCTGGCGGAAATGGGAGAGTGCGGTCAGCAGCCGGATAAGATTGCATCCGCATTTTCATGGATTACAACCGAGGTAAAACTGTTGGTAAAAGATGACAGTACACAGATTGCGAAGATTCTTATGAACGGATGCAATATGGGGATTCAATCAATCAGCGAATGTATGAATAAATGCCCGGACGCGTCTCATGACAGCATTTCTCTGGCAAAGAAACTAGTGAAATGCGAGGAGAAGCTTATGGAAGATATGAAGAAATACTTGTAAATGGTGCAGTACGATTTTGATTAGAAAACTTGAAACTATCTTCTCAAGTTTTCTAATCAAAATCGTTTTTTTGACGATATATTATAAGACGCTCTCTTTAGGCGATACGGGGCAGAATCAAAATGTATCATGGAAAGAGGTGGAGACGAGGTGAAGTTAGAAACATATTACCGGGATACCGGTGTTGATATCTGGAAAAAGCTGAAAAGATGGAACAGGGGGTGGAGCGTATGCTCAGGCGGCTGAGCGTTGGAGTCAGAGCGTATTTCCGGATAGAATCAGGTGAAGAACTTTCCTAATGTCAGATATTTCAGACAACCTATATGAATATAATGACATTAGAAGCAAACTTTTCCATATATAAGTATATCTTGCCAGTTACAAAATCGTTGAACTTCCTGGAAGATTGAAGTATACTTATATAAAGATTGATCTAAAGGTCAAAATTCCATTTTGCCCATAGATTTAACGATTTGATAAATATATAGAAAGGAATTAGTATGATGCGAAAAAAGAATCTGAGATTATTTGCAATTCCATTAATGGCATGTACGATGATGTTTTTTGCTCCATCGACGGTCACGGCGGCAGATATAAATCCGTCTGCGAATACAAGCGGTGGTACTACTCCAGACGGGAATACTCCGGGTGGATCAGGCGATACTTCGGGAGGGGACACAGGCACGGCAGCCCCGTCTGTCGGTGCGGGAGGCGCTGGCGGAACGCAAACGTCAGTGAGACAAGAAGGTAATACGGATGTATCCGCAGGGACCGTGACAATTACAGAATTTACATGTCCAGACGACGTTTGTATTAAGCACACGATTACTGGAAACGGGACGGGGACTATTAAAGTAACAAAGGGAACTCATGATATTATATTACAGGGTGTAACTGTGGACGGAACAAGTGCGAACGTTCCGGCTTTTGAAATCTGTGCAGGGGCAACGGTCAATTTGTATCTTGAGGGTACGAACACGCTTACAAGTGCGGTAAGTAAAGCTGGAATCTTGGTTCCGGCAGGCGCTTACCTGAATATCTACAGTGATACGGACCCGATTGGTACGCTCAATGTAACAGGAGGAAGCGGCGCTGCCGGAATCGGCGCCCAGGGTTATGGGCTACCATCCGGTAGTATCAGTATCCATAATGGTAACATTAATGCGACAGGCGGCGCCCAATGCGCCGGAATCGGCGGCGCTGCACGAGGTTCTGCAGGCACGATAACGATTACAGGCGGTAATGTTACTGCGACAGGCGGAGATGGCGTGAAGGGCGTTATCACAGGCGGTTCTGGAATCGGCTGCGGCGGAAGCGGGAGCGGCGGTGAAATTATCATTTCCGGCGGTACGGTAACAGCAGTCGGCGGACTCAATAATCCTCCGTCTGTCAGCCCTAAGAACAGCGGAATTACATGTAAGAATTTGTCATCCGGAGACGGAAGTGCAACAATCATTGCAAGTTCCGTTAAATATGAAAATGCCACGAAGTTGAATGGAATTATCTGGGATGAGAATAAAAAGATTGGTTTTGTATATGGAGATGCGGTATTGAATGAAAGCCTGCTTGACCAGACGTTGAATATCCCTCCAAATAGTTCTTTGACAATCCCTCCGAACGGCGGCCTGGTAAATGGAATGGGCAGCCAGATTATAGGAAGCGGAAGTATTATTAATGCGGATGAACTGGGGAATGGAGGAGGAACGACAAGCGGCAGCCTTATTTTGAAAGTATCTTTATCTAAAGATGATATTAATACGGTAGATCAGGTTTATACAGGCGCGGATCTGACGAAGGAAGCGATTCAGATTAATGATACCCGTGAGAATCCGTTCGGGGACGACTATATCGTAGACAGCCCGGATAGCTGGAACCGTACGATTGAAATATGGGGCGGCGGTACGGCGGATATTATTCGCGATGCACACACCTATATTATAACCTATTCAAAAGACGGATATCCGGATATTGTAAAAGAAGTGACTGTAACAGCAAAGCCGCTGGAAAAGGAAATGGTCAGCACCATTGACAGCCAGTCGTATACCGGGGAAGAGATTAAACCAGAAGTGGTCATCAAGTACAACGGAATGATTCTTGATAAGACCATTGATTACACGGTAGTCTATGAGAACAATAAGGCAATCTCAACTGCCGATAAACCGGCAGTTGCGAAAATCAAGGCAAGAAATAACGGTAATTATTCAGGCGAGATAGACCAGACATTTACGATTAACCCGGCATCTATAGCCAATGCAGAGGTAACGGTGGAACCGGCGTCTGCAAAATATGACGGCACAAAGAAGACGCCTACGGTTACGGTTAAACTGGGCGATAAGGTCTTAATTCAAGGGGTTGATTACACCATAGCCGACTCCGGTGATCTTGTAAGTGCCGGCACTGTAACTTATACAATAGAAGGAACAGGTAATTATACGGACGCCGCTCCGTTGACAACTTTTGAGATTGAAAAATTGCCGGTTACGGTCAATGTGAACAATCTCTCGGCAGTAAACAGACCATATGACGGCACGAACGAAGTGGAACTGTCAAATGTACAATTTGTAGGAGTCCTGCCTGCCGATAAGAATGACGTTAAATTAGAGACAAAGGCGACGATTTCAGGAGTGGACGTCGGTTCTTATTCGACAGTCACGCTTGAGAATCCGGTACTTGGCGGCGACAAAGGTAAAAACTATTCATTGGGCGAGATAAGCGGTGAATTAAAGCTCGCGACTCCGGTCGTAATCAGCCAGGCAGAAGCGCCTGATAAACCGGAACTTACCGGAAACTACAATGTCAGCTCGAAATTTAAAGACAAATTCTACTACACACTGGATATCACGAATGCCGGAAAGGGCGTTGAGTATCAGTACAAGATGGACGACGGAGAATGGACGGATACTCCGGTCTTTGACAACATTGATCCGGAATCAACCCATACATTCTATGCACAGTCAAAAGAGTCTTTGAACGTGCTGCAGAGTGATATCGGCGAGTTGGAAGTTGTATTTGAAAAACTTGAGACGGAAATCGTTCCTCCAAGCTTCAAATTAGAGTTTAAGGAGAATGAAGACGGAGAGACATTTACCGCTACGATTCCGGCTGCTTCAAAGGATACGGGAGATTCCGAGGACAATGGCGATGAGAAAGAGGCCAAAGCTTCAGAAGATTCGGATAATGAAGACGAAACGGAAGATCCGGGGAACTCGGATAACGAAGATGAAACCGGAGATCCGGACGATAAGGATAATCCGGATGATTCGGATGATAAGGACAATCCAGAAAAACCGGGCGAGCCAGAAAAACCGGGAACTAATTCTGACAGGGTTTTAGAATATCGTTTCAGCAGCCCGGAAGATGAGGAAGCGTCAAAATATTCCTCAGAGGAAGACGCGAATATCAAGACGGATTGTAAACCCAATACGGAATACACCGGTTACGTAAGATATGCGGCGACAGCGACCCACAAAGCAAGTAAAGCAGCAAAGGATACTCAGACTTGTCCGGGATTAATGGTAAAGAAGCCTGTGATATCACCGGAAGACGGTTCTACTTTCAGCGGATCGAAGACCATAGAGATTACGTGTGAAACAGAAGATGCGGCCATTTACTATACGACAGATGGAACCGATCCTTCAACAGACAGCAATGAATATAAGGAGCCTTTCAAGATTAACGCAACAGCTACTATTAAAGCGATTGCAGTTAAGGAAGGAATGACGGACAGTGAGATTGCAACAGCTACGATCAGTAAGGTTGAAACCATTGTATACACAAGGACTGGCGTTACAAAGTTAGACACCGTAGATCATGAGAAGAATAATATTGCACCTGAGCTGATGGAAAAACTGGAGTCTCCGGACAAAAAGGATGCGACTGAGAAAATTATTGCAAAACTCACAGCAACACTTTCCGACATCGGGGCGCCGGGAGATTTCACATATCAGAACATAGCATTCTATGACCTTGTGGTAGAAATCAGCACCGATAACGAAGTCACCTATAAGCCGGCAACGGCGGATGATTTCCCAGAGGGAGGTCTTGACGTTACGGTTAAGTGTCCAGAAGGCACCAATATAAAGGATTATGACTTTGCGATAGCTCATATGTTTGCATCCGGTGATTCTATCGGTGAGGTAGAGCATTGGGAGAATGTGGCGGTTACAAAGACCAAGACTGACGATGGCAGCGATGGATTACGCTTTAAGATCTCAAGCACATCACCACTTGCAATCGCATGGACACCGGCAGTACCGGGTGGACCGAATAACAATGGAGTAGATGATAATCCAGGCGGAGACGATAATTCGGGTGGTGATGATAATCCGGGCGGAGACGACAATCCGGGTGGAGATAACAATAATCCGGGTGGAGACAACAATCCAGGCGGAGATAACAATAATCCGGGCGGAGACGGCACTACTGGCGGAGATGATAACAATAATGGTCAGGGAACAGGCGATGGAACTGGGCAAGTAACCACTGCAAATAGATCCGGTGACGATGGCACTAACGGCACGGGGACGGGAACCGGTACAGGTACGGTTGCAGATGCAGTCAGGTCTGCCGCTTCCACCCTTCTTCCTAAGACAGGAGATACCAGCAAGCTTCTGGTATGGATTGTTCTGGCAGCCGCATGTGTGGCAGTTATTGTCGGCGTACAGATAAAGTCTAAAAAGGGAAAGAAAAAGAAGAGATAAGTTCATTTAGAAGAGGGATTTCGGAAAGTATGGCATTTTCCGAAATCTCTCTTTTTTAATCTTATGGGCATTATGGACATTAAAACGGATACATACTGTATTTTAGAACAGAACTATGTTAATATGAAAAAGAATATAGTTCTCAGAAGGCGGATGATCTCTATGAAACGTATATCCTTAAAAGAGCTGCTCCACTCTCGGCAGAATAATACTTATGAGCAGCAATATCAATACATTCTGGAATTGATTTCCGAAGGAAAGGTGAAACCTGTGAAAGCGTCTGGTACAAATGGAAAGCATCCGGCGCTCTATCGGGAATACTGGCTGGCGGAGCAGGAAAAGGATTATAGTATATTTGAAGAGGAATTGAAATATCGGCTGCATCCTATGATATCGATTGATTATTATTTATCACATCTTGCGAACTATGAACAGGACAGGCCGTGGATTCTGATGCTGAGTGAATATTTGAAGAAGCATAGGGAAAAATTGGAATATACGGAATCTACGAATGAGAGAAGTTTTGAAATCTGGAGCCGTGAGAAGTTTTTAAGCCGCGGGCAGGGGAAGCGGATTTTGAAGAATTGTGGCCTGGAGGAAGGCTTCCTTAATATATATCAGACGACGGAACCACTGGCTTATTATTCCAGGACAAGACAAGTGCCCCAGAATATTTTAATTTTAGAGAATAAGGATACTTTTTACAGTATGCGTCGGCATCTGATGGAAGGCAGCTCCAGGGAGGCTGCGGAAATTGCTGATAAGATACCCCGGGAAGGGAAGGACAGAGTCCTTGGCATGGAGATTGGGACGCTGATTTATGGCGCTGGGAAGGGAATTTTGCGTTCCTTTTTGGATTTTGATTTGTGTGTGGAGCCTTATATGAAGAATGGTGAGAATCGGATCTATTATTTCGGCGATTTGGATTATGAGGGAATCGGAATCTACGAAAGCCTTGCGGAAATGGTTTCAGGCAGGTGGGAGATTCTTCCTTTTACGGAGGCATATGCAGCCATGCTCGAAAAGGCAGATGGGACGTGTGGCGTAAAGAACCTGCCGGATACGAAGGAACAGCAGAACCGGAACATAAGGGAGGATTTTTTCGCGCATTTTCATGAGGAAACGGTAAGCAGGATGAAGGCAGTGCTGGAATCCGGGAAGTATATACCGCAGGAGATCTTGAATATTACTGATTTTTGAGCGGGTATCAATGGCTTTGGTATGCGGCAGTGACCGTTTGGGACGTCGGAAACGGGAGGTGAAATAGAATGGGAAATTATTTGAACCCGGATAATCGTAAGTTTGAGGAGGCTGTGAATTCGGCTGTGTATATTGACAAGACAGGATTGATAGAATATACGAATTCCGTCCTCCATACCATGCAGGACAATGTCTGCGTGAGCCGTCCGCGCCGTTTTGGGAAGTCGATGGCGGCAAATATGCTGACGGCGTACTATAGCCGCGGCTGTGATTCCAGAGAGTTATTTTCTGGTTATCAGGTTTCAAAGAGTAAGGATTTTGGCAAACATGTCAATCAATATGATACTATTTTCTTAAATATACAAGAATTTCTAAGCAGGAGCCGCGGGATTGAGGAGCTTCCTTATGGCCTGTTCAATAAGGTTTGAAAGAAAGGATTAGAATGCAATACGAATTTTTAAAAAATTTCCCCAAAAGGATGAAGAATGTGGGGCTTTATGCGCTGCTGATTCAGAACAGCGCCCAGAAGACAACCTGGAAGCAGTTCGGTTTCCTGACTCTGGGGGAGCAGCTGAACTTGATTTTTGCTGTCATGCTCTATATCATGGAGCAGTCCTTGAAAGAGGAGCGCTGCACTATGGATGATGTAGGCGCTTATATCGACACGGTCAATACCGGGCATTTTAGGAAAAGTATGTCTTATGACGAGTGCAGGCAGCTCGGGGATTTCGTGGTAAATATTGTGCTGTCCAACGAAGGGAGGGCTATGTATTTTGAAGGGTTTGATTTTGAAGAAAATAAGTATCAGAATCTTCATATCAGTTATGTGGCGAACCGGATTATTTACATAGACCAGGAATTCAAGCGTACTTCTTACTATTTGACGGACGATGGGTACAATCTTCTGCTGGCGACGCTGGAGATTGAAAATAATATGAAGCTTACGATTCATGAGATGATTTTCCAGATGCATCTTGAGAAGCAGAGTTATGACAAGGCCGTGGATGAGATTAAGAATGTGTTCAATCTGCTGCGGATTCAGTTACAGAAGATTCAGGAGGCGATGGGTAAGATTCGGAGGAATGCGCTGAATTATTCTGTGAAGGATTACGAGGAGATATTGCTTGGGAACCTTGATACCATCAGCGACACGAAGGATAAGTTCCAGAATTACAGGGAGATGGTGAAGAGCCGGGCGCAGGCGTTGGAGGAGGAGAATATTAATGTAAAGAGGCTCAGTGAGAAGGATGAGGAGCGGCTTTCCCACCTGCGGGTCATTGAGACATACCTGAACCGGACGATTGATGAACATCAGAAGATATTGAACAGCCATTTTGATCTGAAAGCATTATATACGAAGGAGTTGGAGACGCTGACGCAGATGTCACTGATCAGACGGTTCCCTCTTAGGACTGAATTGTATGACAAGGTGCTTGAGAATCCTAAGGCTCTTGAGAATCTGGATTATTTCCTGCGGCCGCTGTTTAATCAGGAGCCGGATAAGGTCTATAACCTGAATAAGGCGTTCCAGTTACAGCGCCCGGTGCGAAGACGCATGGAGGAGGATATTGCGGAGGAACTGGATTTTGACGAGGAAGCGTGGATGCGTGAGCAGGAGAGGCTTCGCAAGGAGAAACTGAAAAGGTATGAGGTGTGCCTTTTAAGGCTCCTTGGTTATGCCTTGAAGACAGGGGAGGTATCCCTTCGGGAAATCAGCACGGCTGTAAAGGAGCAGGAAGAGGAACGGGAACAACTGATTCCGAATGTGGAGATCTTCAAGGAAGTCATGGTGGAGCTGATTAAGAATCAGGAGATTGATATTACCGTGCTTTTAAGGGAGCGCAGTGAGTATATCCAGGATGTACCGGGGGAGTTCCAACTGAACGAGATGCTGCTTCATCTGGTGGAGGAATACCCCAAGTTTCGGAATGTCCGGAGGGTGGGGACTTACCGGATAGAGGATGGGAGCGCCGTTACGTTTGAAGGGATTTTGAATGAGGATAAGGTGAGGAAGACGATTCGGTGTTCTAATGTGTTGATTCGTGTGGAAAAGGAGTAAAAATATATGGCTTATGAATTAGATGAAGTCCGGACAAGCCAGGAGATTTTCTACTATCTCCTGGAACACCATGAGCTTTGCGAGGATGAGGAAATGCAGCTCTACAGGGCGTATACGGAGCAGGAAGAGATACAGAATTTAGTGAAATCTCAGGGGGAGATTGCCGAGAGCCGGATTGAGCGGTATGGGAATGTGATATATCTGATTCCAAAAGAGGAGAATCATTTCCTTGGTTTTTCTAAGGCACAGCTAAAAGCGGCGCTCTGTAAATCCTCCGGGACAGATAAGGATTATTACCTCTCCCAGTTCGTGGTGCTGACGCTTCTGGTGGAATTCTTCGACGGACAGGGAAGCAGCAGTAAAGCCCGGGAATACATGCGTGTGGGAGAACTGCAGAATTGCATTTCTAGCCGTCTCAAGGAGGGAGCCGAGGGTATGGATGAGGAACAGGAGGAACAGTCGGGGATTGCGTTTTCCAACATGCTTGAAGCGTACGAGGCTTTGCGTTCGGATGACAAAGGTTCCAGGGCAAAGACGACGAAGGAAGGTTTCCTTCATTCGATTCTGGTATTTTTACAGAAGCAGGGATTGATTGAGTATGTGGAAGCGGACGAGATGATCAAGACGACGAAGAAGCTGGATAATTTTATGGACTGGAATCTGTTGAACCAGAATCATTACCAGAGAGTGCTGCGGGTACTGGGGGTAGAGAATGAGTAAAATAAATGCTGTCAGATTGATTAATATCAATTATAACAATAATGCAATCCGTATCAGCGACGAGTGTTTCCACCTGAATGGTGAGAGTACGCTGTTGTCTTTAAGGAACGGAGGCGGAAAATCCGTGCTTGTCCAGATGCTGACGGCTCCGTTCGTGCATAAGAGATACCGGGATGCAAAAGACCGGCCGTTCGAGAGCTATTTTACCACGAATAAGCCCTCATTTATCCTTGTGGAGTGGGCATTGGACGGCGGGGCAGGCTATGTCCTTACAGGGATGATGGTGCGAAGGAGCCAGGAGACGGGAGAGGGGAACGGGGAGAATCTGGAGATGGTCAACATCATCAGTGAATACCGGGAGTCTTGCATTCAGGATATCCATCACCTTCCTGTGGTGGAGAAGGGGAAGAAGGAGATTGTCCTTAAAAATTTTGCCGCGTGCAGGCAGATGTTTGAGTCCTATAAGAAAGACAGGTCTATGAGCTTCTTCTATTATGATATGATGAATGCGGCGCAGTCCAGACAGTATTTTGATAAATTGACGGAGTATCAAATTCACTATAAAGAATGGGAGACGATTATCAAAAAGGTGAATCTGAAAGAGTCGGGATTATCGGATTTGTTTGCAGACTGCCGGGATGAGAAGGGGCTGGTGGAGAAATGGTTTCTGGATGCCGTGGAAAGCAAACTGAATAAGGAACGGAACCGGATGAAGGAATTCCAGACGATTCTTGAGAAATATGTGGGGCAGTATAAGGATAACCAGACGAAGATTAAGAGGCGCGACATCATTCGTGAGTTTAAGGCTTGGGCAGATAAGATTCGTAAGGAGGCAGAGGATTATGAGGCTAAGAGCAGCCAGGCAGGACGGCAGGAGAACCGAATCGCACATTTTATCGCGGAATTAACGCGGCTTCATGATGTGACGGAGGAGGAATACCAAGGGATACTTGAGGAAATCGAGTCGATTCGGGGACAGCTTTTAAGAGTGGAGTATGAGAAGCTGTCCAGTGAGGTTCATAAGCTAAGGGAAGAGCTTAGGTTTCATCTGAGCAACCGGGATATGATTGAAATCGAGAAGGAGGACTTGGAGCAGGATGCCCAAGGGATACGGCATACGCTGCATCTTCTGGTATGTGCGAAACAATGGAAGGCGGCAGAGCAGGAACGGGGAGAACTGGAGCTGATTCGCCAGAAGCTCCTGGTATCGAAGCAGAAAGAAGAAGACTTAGAACCGGAACGTAAATGCCTGGGATATACTCTGCGGCGTTATTATGAAGGACTTTTGGAGGAAAATGCGAGGAAGAGGAAGGCAAATGAAGAAGAGGCAGCGGCAATCATATCGGAACTGTCTGGCGTGGAAGGGAAACTTTCTGAGCTTTCCGAGCTTCTGATTGAAAATGCGGCGCGTTCAGGAGGGCTTAGGAGTGCGGCGGCGTCTTATGACCGAGTAGAGGATGAGTATAACCAGCGTTATGGGGAGGAGTTTATCCGTAATATTCTCGGCGTGTATGAGCCGGGCACATTAGAAATCCGCCGGGAAGATTATGAGAAGGAGTTGGAAGGGGTCAAACGGTCACGCCTGGCGCTTTTAAAACAGCAGGAGCAGGCAAATGAGCAAAGCCGCAGCCTTGAGCGCGGGCTTGAAGATATGCGTGCAGAGCTTTTGAAAGGGAAAATGGACCTTGAGCACCAGGAACGCATGGGGCAGGAATATAAGGAGGAGCTGGAGGCGAGGAAAGTTGTGCTGCGGTATCTGGACCTGTCGGAGGATGTGATTTTCGACAGGGAGAAGATTCTGCATGGGTCTAAGCGGAAACTTAGGGAGATTGCGGCATTTCGCAGAAACCTTGAGAAGGAAGAGGACGTTTTGCAGAAAGAGTATCAGCGTTTGACACAGGGGAAAGTGTTGGAATTGCCGCAAGAACTGGAAACGGAGCTTGAAAATCTTGGAATCCATGTGGTCTATGGCATGGAGTGGCTTGGGAAGAACGGGTACTCGGAAGCACAGAATTTGGAGCTGGTGCGCGCCCACCCGTTTCTGCCCTATGCGCTGATCCTCTCTGAGGCGGAGGTACGTAAGTTGTCCCGGAATATGGGCGGGATCTATACTTCATTTCCGATTCCGATTGTGGCGCGGGAGATGCTGGAACAAAATATAGCGAATCGGGAGAGTGGGATTATCCGGCTTGAGGGAGTCAGTTTCTATGTCTGGTTCAATGAAAATCTGCTGAATGAGGAGAAGCTTAGAAATCTGGTGCAGGAGAAGGAGCGGCAGATTGAGAAGAAAAGGGAGTCTATTGCCATCCGGCAGGCTGAGTACACGGAGTATTTTGAACGTCAGGAGATGATTCGTAATCAGGAGGTCAGCAAAGAGAGCTGGGAAGCAAATGAGAAACTGCGAAAGGAGCTTGGAGAGCGGATCGGGCGGCAGGAGCGTGAAATCCGTGAAGGAACGGGAGCGTTGGCCAAACTTAGAGCTAAGATAGAGAGTTTGGAAAATGATGTCCTAAGCGCTGACCGCGAGGTGAACCGCCAGATGAGAAGGCTTGAGGATTTTGGGCGGCTGTACAAGGAGTATGAGGCGTATGAGCAGAATCTAAAGGAGAGCATGCGTTGTAAGAAAGAGGCGGAAAAGCTCAAGGAGAAGCAGAAATTATGTAAGAATCAGCAAGAGAAGTTAAGGGGCCGGCAGAAGACAGGGGAGATTGAGAGAAATAACCTGCTTCGGGAAGGCGAGGAGATTCGTAAAAGAGGGCGTAAGTACGAGCGGTATGAGAAGGCAAAGATGTCTGGAGCAGTGAAGAATAGCTTTGAAACTGTGAAAGAGAATGCAGATCTGGCAGAAGGGGGCTTAAAGACAGAGGACCGGAAAGGCTTGGCAGGTCAGAATAAAGTAACGGCAGAAGAGCTTTGGAATATCCAGGAAATGGAAGCCCGGTATACCGCAATTACTTCACATATGTCTCAGGAAATTCAGGAACTCGAGGAACAGGAGCAGCGCGTCGGAAACCGTTATCAGGATGCAGTGGATGAATTGGAGCATTTACGGAGTAAATACGGGCTTTCCGGCGAGAATTTGGAGCAGGTAAGTTATAACCGTGAGGAGGAATCACATCAGGAAATCATGCTTTCCGAATGTGAACGTAAGATTGCCGTAAAGCAAAGGCTCTGGAACGACGAGGATAAGCAAATCGCCGTGGTGAACCAGCAGAAACGTGAGCGGCTGGAACGGATGAAGGCGGAATGCGGCGAGGAAGAACCTCTGCCTGAGGAGGAAATCCAGAACCAGGATTTTGACGCAAGGAAGAATCAGTTCCGTTATGAGGAGAAGGAAGCGGGGAAACAGGCGGAGGCCCTTCGGGAACGTCTGCGCAGTTATGGGGAGAACCTGACGGCGCTTTCGGAATACAGCGACTTCCCGCTCGTTGACGAGGTCGTATGGGAGCAGGACTTTGGAGAGATGGATGCAAAGAGCCTCCGCAATTTCAAGGGCATCTTAATCCGGGATTATAATCAGATGCTTAGGGACTGCCGGGAGGCGCAGGATATGCTTGACCGCCTCCTGAACCGTACGATACGCATGGAGCAGTTTCAGGAGGATTTCTACAGAAAACCGTTGGAGTCGATGCTGGAGCTTACAAAGGATGGGTCTGCCGTGCTGCGGCAGCTTACTACCACGATACAATCCTATGACAGCCTGATGGAGAAGCTTTTGGTAGACATTTCCCTTGTGGAGAAGGAGAAGAACAAAATCGTGGAGCTTATGGAGGATTATGTCCGGGAGGTGCATCAGAATCTTGGCAGGATTGACCATAATTCTACGATTGCGATTCGGGAGAGGCCTGTGAAGATGCTGAAAATCGGGCTGCCGGAGTGGGAAGAGAATGAGAACCTGTATCAGATCAGGCTTCAGGATATGATTGACGAGATCACGCAGAAGGGGCTTAGGTTATTTGAGCAGAATGAAAATGCGCAGGAATATTTCGGAACCCAGATTACCACGAGAAACCTGTATGATACGGTAGTCGGGATTGGGAATGTGCAGATTCGGCTGTATAAGATTGAGGCGCAGAGGGAGTATCCGATTACCTGGGCGGAAGTGGCGAGGAATTCCGGAGGAGAAGGATTCCTGTCAGCATTTGTCATTCTGTCGAGCCTTTTGTATTATATGCGTAAGGATGATACGGATATATTTGCGGATAAGAATGAGGGGAAGGTTCTGGTCATGGATAATCCGTTCGCCCAGACGAATGCGTCCCATTTGCTGAAACCGCTGATGGATGTGGCGAAGAAGACGAACACGCAGCTTGTGTGCCTGACAGGGCTTGGCGGGGACTCGATTTATAACCGGTTTGATAATATTTATGTGCTGAATCTGATTGCGGCGAATTTACGAAGCGGGATGCAGTATTTGAAGGCAGACCATTTACGGGGGAATGAGCCGGAGACGATGATCGTTTCTCAGATTGAAGTGATGGAGCAGCAGGAGTTGGTGTTTTAGTAATTAGAAACGTTCCATTGAAGACGAAAATAGAACACTTCACGCAAAAACGAAACAAAATCTCCTATTTTATGCTATACTGTTACCAGCAAAGAAGGGAGATAAGCAGATGAGTTTAGAAGTAAGAAATTTATCCAAAAAATACGGAGAGAAAACGGTAGTGGAAAATCTGAGCTTTGAGATGAAGAACCCGGGTGTTTTTGCGCTTCTGGGGACAAACGGAGCCGGAAAGACCACTTCTATCCGTATGATGCTGAATATGCTTTCACGGGATACCGGGGAAGTACTCTGGAATGGCGCGCCTCTTGATACGGCGACCTGTAATGTGGGTTATCTTGCAGAGGAGAGAGGATTGTACCCCAAGTATACCCTGATGGATCAGCTTATATATTTTGCCGGCCTTAGGGGGATATCCAAGGCGGAGGCAAAGAAGAGAATCCGTTACTGGGCCGGGCGGCTGGAGGTAGAAGAATACCTGTATCCTCAGGCTCCAAAATCAGAAGACGGGAAGAAGAAACGCGCGAAAGCCCAGGCTCCGAAAAAGGCGGATCAGCTTTCCAAGGGAAATCAGCAGAAGATTCAGTTCATGACGGCGCTTTTGCCTGACCCTGACCTGCTGATTTTAGATGAGCCGCTTTCTGGCCTTGACCCGGTGAATACGGATTTATTCAAGGGAATTATTCGGGATGAGATTGCGAAAGGGAAATATCTTATCATGTCGAGCCACCAGATGGCTACCGTGGAGGAATTCTGTACGGATATTATTATACTGAACCGTTCCAAGACGGTCCTTGCCGGGCATCTGAATGATATCAAGAAGAGCTATGGGCGTATTAACCTTCTGCTGAAAACGGAGACGGATGTGACAGACCTTATCAGGCAGGAGGGGCTTACGCTGGTTTCGGCAAAAGAGACCGAGTATCAGATTAAGGTATCCGGGGATGAGCAGGCCAACGGATTTTTAAAGCTATTGATCGAGAATGGAGTTACTGTTGTTACATTCAGTCTGCGCGAGCCGTCTCTCCATGAGATTTTCGTGGAGAAAGTAGGTGATGTACATGAAGCTTAGGAAGAGTGATTTTACCGGGACGGGAAAGGTGTTCCGTTTTACGTTATCGCAGATGGTGAAGGGGAAAGCAAATATCATTACCATGCTGATTTTTTTCCTGTTTGCGGCCGCTAGTATCCCGGTTATGACGGTGATGATGGGCGGGAAGCAGACTGCGTCTGCGGATGAGGCTGCCTCTTTAGGGATTACGGCGGTGTACGTTCAGAATGAGACAGGATATGAGCTGGATTTGGGAAGTATCCCTCAGAGAAATGACATATTTATTGACACGGCATTTATAGATACGGATTTGATGGATGTAGATTGGTCGGAAGATACATATGAGTCTATGGTGAAGCCGACAGAAGCGTATATACATCTTAGGAAAGACACGGAAAAGATGAGCTTTACCATCGGAGCTTATGCGCTGGAGAAGAAAGAATTCCCGGACGGGGATTTGGATTCCTGTGTGGGCATGCTGTCCGGCCTGTTGGACGAAGCCCGCTATGCACAGCAGAATGCGAAGCCCGAGCAGATTGCCGCCCTGACCAGTCCTTATGAGACGAAGGTGGAGAGTGTATCGGAGTATCTGGAGGAGAAAACGGATGATTTTGACACCAGGTTTGGCGTGCAGATGATTTATTCTGTGGCTCTCCTGATTGTGTGTACGTTTGTTTCTTCGTATATTATCCAGAAGGTGATAGAGGAAAAGGCGTCAAAGCTGGCGGAGCTTTTGATGGTTAGTGTCAGTCCGCTTGCGATGCTGGTTGGGAAAATACTTGCGGTGATGACGTATATCCTGGGGCTGGTCGGAAGCCTTGCGGCGGTCATGGGTCTTTCTTATGTGATTACCGGTCAGTTTGCAGATACTACGGTATTGCAGCAGCAGATTGCGGCTTCCGGAATTTCTTCGGAAACGCTGCAGATATCTCCCGTTACGGCTCTGATTCTGGTGGTTTCGCTGTTGCTTGGCTATCTGCAGGTTTCGATTATCAGCGGGCTTGTTGGAACCGGATGTTCTACTACGGAGGATGTGGAGCCGGCCAACATGACGATTGTCCTGTTGGTCATGGCGGGATATATGATCGCGACTTTGACGGTAGGGGGAGGCAGTAATCCGGTGCTGGCAGCAGTGGTATCCTTGTGTCCGGTTACATCTATGTTCTGTGCGCCTGTGCGCTATATCATTGGCGATATCGGGTTTGGAATGCTGGCGTTATCATGGGCAATTCAGCTGGCAGTGATTTTGGCGCTTGCATATGTGTGTGCAAGAATCTACCGTGCCCTGATGATGTACCGGGGAAACCGTATGAAGCTTAGCGGGTGGATTACGATGTTTCGCCAGAACCGTGCAAAGGAGGTAGAGAGCAGATGAAAAGGCTTGGGAATATATTTTCATTTACATTTATCCAGCATGTGAAGCAAAAAGGCTATCGGAATGTGACCGTCGTGGTTGCTGTCCTGTGTCTGCTGCTTCCGGCAGTGATTCTGCCTGCAATCGAATATTTTAAAGAGGATGAAACATACGTAAGTAAGATTGATAAAGTGTATGTGGTCGAGACGGACAGCAGTACGGAGGGAAAGGCGGATTATGGAGTTCTCAATAGCGTGGATGCCGCGCAGTTTACGGATGTTGTCTATGAAATGGCTGAAAATGTAGAAGATGCGGCAAAGAAGGCGGAAGAAGACGGGCACTCGGTGGTGCTTGCCGTCGGACATCAGGAGGGCACATATCAGCTCAATGTGCTCCTTCCGGATGAAACGAAGCTGAATAAGAAGGATGCGAATGCATATGAGACATTCCTCTCAGGCGCATTCCGTTATATCCTGATTCAGAAATCGAATCTTGAAGCTGCGCAGATTGCAGAGATGACCATGCCTATTGAGACGGTGGTGCGTGACAGCAGTGTTTCGGCGGATGAGAGCGACGAATATGCGGTGGCGAAGGAAGTCATGGCGACCATACTGCCATATCTGAATATTATGATTCTCTATTTTATGATTCTTGCGTATGGGCAGGGAACGGCAAATTCTGCGATTATGGAGAAGACGTCGAAGCTCATGGATCTGCTTCTGGTGTCTGTGAAGCCGGGAGAGATGCTTCTTGGCAAGGTATTTGCGATGGCGGCAAGCGGAGTCTTACAGATCTTTATATGGCTTGCCGGGCTGTTCGGGGGATTTGCCCTCGGGATCCATTTTACAAAAATGGTGAATCCGAATACCGATATGATTTTAATTCAGCTGGTGGAGTCCTTTGGCGAATTTTCTGGGATGTTCACGGTTTCAGGGGTGATTCTCGCTCTGTTGATGCTGTCGGCGGGACTGCTGCTCTATTGCTCCCTTGCGGCGATTGGAGGGGCGATTGCGGAGAAACCGGAGGATTTGTCCAGCACGAATATGCTGTTTGTGATGGTGCTGCTGGTTAGCTTCTTTGCCACGATGTTTGCAGGAGGCGCGGGTTCGGATGTGCCTTGGGATGCGGTCACTTGGCAGGTATGGATGCCGTTCACGTCGATTCTGGTGGCGCCGACGAAGATTCTACTGGGTGTGATGAGTATACCGGAGGCGGCTCTTTCCCTTGGGATTGTGGTAGTGACGGCGACTTTGATTACGATAGCGGCGGGGAAGGTTTATAAGATGATGTCTCTCTATAAGGGGAATCCGCCAAGCCCGAAGAAGATGATAGAGATGATGAGAAGGCAGCGGTGAGCATTTTTTGTAAGAAAAAGCGTATACTATATTTGCCATGAAATCAATGATTTCTTATTATTTTTGTGAAAAATATGGTGAACGACAACAAGAATACCTTAATCCAAGAAACTATACCCAAGGGCACACCGTAATGCATGCCCTTCGGGCGGGTGGACTTCGTCCAATAAGGTATACATTGACCAAGAAAAATACAAATGATGTAACCAAATTGGTTTATTCTCCGTGGTAATTGCACTCCGTTATCTTATGGGGGATAGTTGGATTAAAATTACAAGATATAAAAAATAATCTTTAAGGGGTTGCTGGAAAATGTAGTTTTCCTACAACCCCTCAATTTTATCCTAATTCTAAATCGGTTATTCCGTTCTAATAAATCGTCTGTCTTTTCAAATAGAACTGGAATGAACTGTAGTCATCCACTTCCCGGTTTATCGGAAGCCCTGCGTTCATAAGCGCAGAGCCGGAGTACAATTCTTTGCCGTCATTGACGCTGTACATAGCATCCGGAACAAGCCCTTTGGCGCGGATATATTCCTGAGGCCCATTGCAAGTCAGGTTGGTGACAACCACGCTCAGCAAGGATTCCGACTTGTCTTTGGAAACATGCTGCCATGCCGTCATATTCCCAATCTCAAAAGGATTCGTCAGCCGATAGTAATCCCCTTTGATAATCAACGGATAATATTTGCGGAATAGGTCGCTCTGCTCCTTGCAGATTTCCTGCTCTTTTTCGGAAAGGTGGGTGGCATCCAGCTCATACCCAAATGTCCCGCACATGGCTACTACAGCCTTCGTCTTAATCGGAACGAATTTGCCGCTGTCCGAAATGTGCGCGCCCATGGTGCAGACCGGATACACAAAGGAAGTGCCGTAGTGGAGCTTTAACCGGTCGATGGGGTGATTGTTGTCGCTGACCCAGTACTGCGGATAGTAGTGGAGCATTGCCGCGTCATACCGTCCGCCGCCGCCGGAGCATCCCTCGAAGAGGATATCCGGGTGGGTCTTAATAATGTTGTCCATCACCCGGTAAAGACCTAAGATATACCTGTGATAGACTTCCCCCTGTCTTTCGGGCGGCAGTTCATTCGACCAGATATCCGCCAGAGAACGGTTGATGTCCCATTTTACATAGTAGATATTGGCGTCGTCCAGAATGGCGTTGACCTGTTCAATCAGGTAATCCTGTACATCACGCCTGCTCATGTCCAGCGCCATCTGGTTACGGCTGCGCACGGCATGGCGTCCCGGGATCTGCATAGCCCAATCAGGATGTGCCCGGTATAAGTCGCTGTCCTCGGACACCATCTCCGGCTCGAACCAGATGCCGAACTTCATGTCGAGGTCATTAATCTGTTCCACGAGTTTATGTAATCCGCACTTAATCTTATCCTGATTCACGTACCAGTCTCCAAGACCGCTGTTATCGTCGTCACGTTTGCCGAACCAGCCGTCGTCCATGACTAACAGGTCAACGCCCATGTTCTTTGCAGCCTTGGCAATCTCCACCAGCTTCACATCGTCGAAGTCCATGAACGCTGCTTCCCAGCTGTTAATTAATACGGGACGCTGCACATCCTGTACGAACTTGCTCTTGCAGAGGTTTGTCCGGTAGAAATCGTGGTACAGATGGGACAGCCCCGTAAATCCATGTTCAGTAAACGCCATGACGACTTCCGGGCCTTCAAAAATCTCCTGTGGTTTTAACTCATATACAAACTGCTTGGGATGGATTCCCATTACCAGCCGGAGCTGGTCGTACTGGTCCAGTTCAACTTCCGCAAGGAAATTGCCGCTGTACATCAGGGAGAAACCATAACATTTGCCATAATCTTCCGTGGCATTCTTATCACAGAGGATTACAAACGGATTCTGCTGGTGGCTTGATGAGCCTCGCACACTGCCGATGGTGTGGATGTGGTGGGTCATGTGCTGGCGTTCCGCCTGCCGCTCCTGGCCGTACCGTCCCGGAAGGCTTACTAAGTCGAAGTCCTTCCCATTCAAAAAGTCCAGGCAGACGGACATGATCTTTTTCAAATGAATGGACGTATCGCCGGAATTGATGACTTTCACTGCCCTTGTTATGATATCAGCCTCTTCAAAAACGCTGTAGAGCAGAACCACTTTTACATGGCTGACTGTATCTGACAAGGTTACTTTAAGGGTCTCCACCGTGTCATTATCTGTGGCAAATACGCAAGGGAGAGTCTCCAGTTGATATTTTCCTTTGCTGATTTTATAATCGGCGGCTTTCCCGTGGAAAGAATAGCTGCCGTCTCCGTTGACGACTTCAATGCTTGCAGTACGGAAGTCTCCTTGCTGCTGCGTAGTGAATTCCTGAGGCTGGGCATCCAGCGAGAAGGTGCGCTCATTCCTGGATTCGTAAGGGTTGCCGGAGAAGCCACGGTCATACTGCATAATCTGGTAGGACATATCCGCATCTTGGATAGACGGTCCGTAATAAAGATGAAGGAGATAATCCAGATTGCCAATCTTCATCTGATAAGACGTATGTCTTGTGTGTAAGGTGATGGTTTTTGATGTTTCGTTATAAATAATTCCCATAAGTCCTACTGTCCTCCTAAATATTTCCATTTTCTAAAAGTATATCATGATTTCATAAAAATTGATTTGTTACAATGGTAGAAAAAATCGGGAAATTTTAGTGTAGTTTTTCAGTTGATTTTTATATCTGCTTTGGAAAACGGTTGAGTATACCCAAGGGCACACCGTAATACAT
This sequence comes from Lachnospiraceae bacterium, assembly GCA_910574885.1. Taxonomy (GTDB): domain Bacteria; phylum Bacillota; class Clostridia; order Lachnospirales; family Lachnospiraceae; genus Sporofaciens. The sequence goes on from CAJTDD010000032.1 coordinate 34,563, forward strand.
GCCCCTTACAGGGCGGGTGGACTTCGTCCAATAAGGTATAATTATTGGAAATATGGTAAAAACTAGCGTTATCGAATTGTATGGAGGAAAGAAAGAGTGGTGGAAATGCGTTCTATCTGGACAGAAAATATAAGCCTGCCCCAGTTTAAACAGCTCAAGGGCAGCAAGAAAACGGATGTGCTGATTATCGGCGGAGGGATGGCGGGGATTTTGTGCGCTTACTTTCTGGAGAAGGCAGGGGTTAATTATGCGCTTGTGGAAGGCGGACGAATCTGTTCCGGGATTACGAAAAACACTACGGCCAAGATTACATCCCAGCATGGGTTGATTTACCAGAAACTGCTAAAAAGCATTGGGACTGAGCGGGCGAAGATGTATCTGGACGCAAATCAGGATGCGGTGCGTAAGTACGCCAGGCTTTGCCGGAGGATGGATTGTGATTATGAGGTCAGACATGCCTACGTCTATTCCAGGAATGACCGGAAGAAGCTGGAGGATGAGGCGGACGCCCTGACCAGAATCGGGTTTCAGCCAAGGCTTACAGACCAGTGCGAGCTTCCGTTCCAAACGGTTGGCGCGGTAGGGTTTGCCGAACAGGCAAGTTTCCATCCGCTGAAATTTGTAAGCGGGATTGCGAAAGGGCTAAAGATTTACGAAAATACTTTTGTAAAGGAGCTGAAAGAACAGGAGGCAGTCACAGAACATGGAGAAATTACATTTCAGAAGCTCATCTTTGCAACGCATTTTCCAATTGATAATAAGCATGGCATGTATCCTTTGAAAATGTACCAGCACAGGTCCTATGTGATTGCTCTAAAGGACGCCCAACCGTTGAATGGAATGTACATCGACGAGGCGAAACATGGCATGTCTTTTCGGAGTTACAGGGAGTATCTGCTGCTGGGCGGCGGCAGCCACAGAACCGGGGAGAAGGGGGGCAACTGGGAGGAAATCAGGAATTGTGCGCGGTTATATTATCCCAATCTGGATGAAAAATATTACTGGGCGGCGCAGGATTGCATGACGTTGGACGGGATTCCTTATATTGGGCGGTATTCCCGTGGGCTGCCGGGCTGTTATGTTGCGACAGGGTTCAATAAATGGGGAATGACTTCGTCTATGGCGGCGGCTTCGATTTTGACGGATTTGATTCTGGAAAAGGAGAATCCTTATGCGCAGGTTTTTAACCCGTCAAGGAATATGATAAAGCCCCAGTTGTTCGTCAATGGGGCTACGGCCGTTAAGAACTTGCTTACGGTTTCCGGGAAACGCTGTCCCCATCTTGGATGTGCGTTGAAATGGAATAAGACGGAACATTCCTGGGACTGTCCCTGCCATGGTTCACGGTTTGACGGGTTCGGAAAATTGTTGGATAATCCGGCGACTGGGGATTTGAAGAAATAGGTGTGGTTATATAAAATATAGATGAGATTTATGCAATCTCATCTATATCTTATGTGTAGCTTGCTTATGGATTACTCAATTTTGACGAAGTCCGCTGCCCCATGCTTGCAGAGCGGGCAAACGATATCGTCCGGAAGCTCGTCGCCTTCGTAGACATATCCGCAGACTACGCATACATATCCCTTCTTGCCCTCAGTCTCCGGTTTTGGTTTTACATTGCTCTGGTAATAATTGTACGTCATAGTCTCCACGTTGGAGATTACGCGGGCTTCCGTGACGGTACAGATGAACATTCCGTGTGTATCCAAATCTACATACTGCTCAACCTTCAAGGACATGAAAGAGTTGATATATCTTGGAAGGAATACCAGCCCGTTATCGGAACGCAGCGGAGCGCATCCGGCGAACTTGTCCACAGTCCGTCCGCTCTGGAACCCGAAGTTCTCGAATACCTTGAACGGTGCATCTGTTGACAGGCAGTTGATGTTCATGATGCCGGTCTGCTTGATAATATGGTGGGAGTAATTATCCTTATTAATGGTCACGGCAATCCGGTTCGGCGTATTCGTTACCTGCGTCACCGTGTTGACGATTAATCCGTTGTCTTTCTTTCCGTCATTGGACGTTACGACATAAAGGCCATACCCAATCTTAAAGAGTGCGGTCAGGTCGTTCTTATCGGCAGTCTCATCATGCTGTGCCAGATAATTCTTGCAGAACTCGTCTGCAAGTGCATCCAACTGCGCATTGCTCTCATCATCCAGTGCAGAATGAATATGAACTGTGGTGTCTGCGAAGGTTAGTTTCTTGCAGCCTTCCAACATCTGCTTCATGGTCTTGGCAGCAAGAGGAGACCATGAACCGTTTTCAATCAGCCCGACGAAACGGTTCTGGAAATTCCGTTCGGTCAGGTGGTCGATAAATTCGCGCATGAACGGGAAAATGTCAGCGTTGTATGTTGTTGTGGCAAGGATTAATTTACCGTAACGGAATGCGTCTGCCACTGCAGCCGACATATCGCAGCGCGCCAAATCGTGAACGATTACTGCCGGGCATCCTTTCCGGCGCAGCTTTTCTGCGAGAGTCTCCACTGCCTTTTTGGTGTTGCCGTAAATGGAAGTATAGGCAATGACGATTCCCGTCGTCTCAACATTATAGGAGGACCATGTGTTGTAGAGCCCGAGATAATAACCCAGGTTCTCCGTAAGGACTGGCCCATGGAGCGGGCAGATTGTCTGGATGTCCAGTGTGGATGCTTTCTTCAGGAGACGCTGAACCTGTGCGCCGTATTTCCCTACGATACCGATATAGTAGCGGCGGGCTTCATCCGCCCATTCCTCGTTGATATCCAGAGCGCCGAACTTTCCGAAACCGTCGGCAGAGAACAACACTTTATCGCAGCTGTCGTATGTTACGATAACTTCCGGCCAGTGTACCATAGGCGCCGTAACGAAGGTCAGCTCATGCTTGCCCAGGGAGAGGGTGTCGCCTTCTGCGACAACAAGCTGCCTGTCTGCAAAATCGGTGCCGAAGAACTGCTTCATCATCACGAATGCCTTGGCGGATGATACGATGGTCGTGTCTTTATATACGTTCATAAAATTGGCAATATTGGCGGAATGGTCAGGCTCCATGTGCTGTACGATAAGATAGTCAGGCTTATGTGAACCTGTCGCCGCTTCGATATTATCCAGCCATTCGTGGGTAAAGCGGGCGTCAACGGTGTCCATAACAGCTACCTTTTCGTCCATGATCACGTAGGAATTGTAGGACATGCCATTCTTAACTACATACTGACCCTCGAACAGGTCTACGGCATGGTCGTTGACGCCGACGTATTTAATATCATTTGAAATATCCATTGGTAATCACTCCTATTCTGTTTGGTTTCGTACATTATAGCATAATGGGGGATAAAAATATATGGGATTGATAAAAAATTTTAACCGGGATTTCGTTAAGTTGGTTCATTCAGGGAAAGGGTTGTAATTGCATTGTCTTTGCATTATACTTTTTAGGAAAGGATGGTGGATGTTACGATGAAAGTCTTTACAACTACAGGCGTTTGTATTCCGAAAGAAAACTATATGGTAGATATCCGGGGCTGTTTGGAACAGATTAAGGCCATGGTGGATGCAGGGCAGTACTTCACCATTCATAGAGCAAGGCAATACGGAAAAACCACGACGCTCACAGCGCTTGGGCAAACCTTGCGCAGTGAGTACGTCGTTTTGAGCCTTGATTTTCAGAGAATAGGAAGCGCTAGTTTTAAAACGGAGGAAAAGTTCGTAAAAGCGTTCTGCCGCCAACTCAGAAAGAAGGGGGATAAGGCTGGGATGCCGGATTCCATCCAAAATGAGATTGAAGAATTTATAACACGCAGAGAGAATCAGGCCACGCTGGATGAGTTATTTGATACAATCTCCATGTGGTGTGAACTTTCAGAGCGTCCGATTGTCATGCTTATTGACGAAGTAGATTCTGCAACAAACAATCAGGTATTTTTGGATTTTTTGGCGCAGTTAAGATTTCAATATATTGAAAGAAAATCTGAGCCAGATTATAAGACATTTCAGTCGGTGATACTTGCAGGCGTGACAGATGTTAAAAATCTAAAGCGCAAGCTCCGTCCGAATGAGGAACACAGATTCAATAGTCCCTGGAATATTGCGGCCGACTTTAATGTGGATATGAGTTTGTCTGTTGATGGGATTGCCGGGATGCTCGCCGAGTATGGAGAAGACCACCACATGAGGATGGACACGGAGCTTGTGGCACAGGAAATTTACAATTTTACGAGCGGATATCCGTTCCTTGTGAGCCGTATTTGCCTGATAATTGACACGCAGCTCGTGGGAGCCGGATTTTGTGATTTCTCCAAAGCATGGACTAGGGCGGGGGTCAGCGAGGCGGTGAGACGAATCTTGACTGAGAAAAATACACTTTTCGATTCGCTTATGGGGAAAGTAAACGACAACCCGGAGATGGGCCGGATATTGGAGCGGATTTTGTTTGCAGGCGATTTTGTGTCATACAATGCCTACAACATAGGGATCGCCGACGCAGAAATGTTTGGTTTTATCCGAGATGATCATGGCCGGGTTGCGGTATCTAATCGGATTTTTGAAACGTTGTTGTATAACTATTATCTGAGTGTCAGTGAATTGCAAGGCTCTGAGCTTTTTAAGAGAGGAGCAAATGCGAAAATGGAGTTTGTCCAGAATGGACATCTTTTAATGGAGAGGATTCTTGAGGGATATGTGAGGGTTTTCAGTGATTTATACGGGGGACTGGCTCAGAGTTTTTCTGAGGCTGAGGGACGCAGGAGATTTCTTTTGTATCTTAGGCCCATAATTAATGGAACGGGAAATTATTATATTGAACCGCAGACAAGGAATAATGAACGCATGGATCTTGTGATTGACTATCTTGGCGAGCGTTTTGTGATTGAGTTGAAGATATGGTATGGCAAGTCCTATCATGAGAAGGGGGAGAGACAGTTGGCGAACTATCTTGAACATTATCATCTGAACAAAGGATATCTTTTAACTTATAGTTTCAACAAGACGAAAAAAACTGGTATGACACAAGTTGTAGTCGATGGGAAGACGCTTGTTGAAGTGTTGATCTGATTTAAGGTGATTTGGTGGTAATTTCTTAGGGAAAATGTAAAAAAATCGTAGAGTAGGATACTCTGCGAAAATTTTATAGGTTATTTTGCCGCGATTTCGGATAAGTTTTGAACATATATCAGACAATATATTAATTAGTGATAAATTAAAAGAATTCAATCCATTATGTGGATGTAAATTTAGAGTAAAATTTTACAAATAGAAATAAAGTATTGACTAATTAAGTTTAGGTAGTTATAATAAATATGTTTTTTTAATAAAAAATCGCAGAGTATCCTACTCCACGAAAGAAGGGATTGCTATCTGGTATTTATTGACCTGTCATGGGCAGGAAGAACGTAAAATAATGGATGCATGTAATACAAACTTGTCCCGGAACGCGCTCCGGAAATCTTTCCTATTAACATATGACAGGATGCGCCGGTATAAGGGCGAATGGCATCTGGAGAGAAGGCTTTTGTTCCCAGCATACGTCTTACTGGAAAGTGAAAATGAGGAGCGTCTGTTGAGGGAACTGAAAGAATTTAAAAAGATATCGGAATCCGAAAGCTGTGTTGTTAGGATAAATCCGGAAGAAGAGAAATTCTTAAAAGCGCTGTATGGGAATGAATGCCATCTAAAAATGTCTAGAGGAATTCTCTTTAAAGGAACTACGCAGATTACGGAAGGTCCGCTGAAAGGAATGGAGAACCGAATCTGTAAGGTTGATCGACATAAACGGTTGGCGCATATCCGAACTGTAATAGGAATGGGCGTCGGGGAATTCCGTTATGTTCTGGCAGGATTGGAAATAACGGAGAAGTTGGAATAGATAAAATATCAGGAATGTCTCTTGAAGCATTGGCACTTGAGATTTGGAATGATAGACATAGAGATAATAACTGTGGCTGTGTAGAAAGGTATACCCAAGGGCACACCGTAATACATGTCCTGCGGGCGGGTGGACTTCGTCCAATAAGGTATGGGCATGGATGGCGAAGCCATGCGTATTGGGCTGTAAAAAATGACAGGGAGAACGTATATGTGGTATGTAATGCAAGTGGTTTCCGGTCAGGAAGAACGGACGGTTATATTAGTAGAAAGCATGATCTCCGAGGGGATTTTAGAAAGCTGCTTTATTCCCACACGCAGACTCAGGAAGAAATTCCAGGGGGCATGGCATGAGGTGACGGAGAAGTTATTCCCAGGATACGTATTCCTGATTACAGAGCAGCCCCGGTTGTTATATGAAGAATTGAAACGGATTCCACGCCTGACTAGGATGCTTGGGCAGTGTGAGGAATATTTCGTCCCGCTGCCGGAAGCGGATGTCAGGGTGATGGAGAAGTTTCAGGATGGGACAGGAGAAATCAGTGTTTTGGAGGCAGAGATTTCTAGAGTTGAAGTAGAAGAAGGAAAACAGATAAAAATTTTATCCGGGCCGCTTAAAAATCTGGAAGGACAGATTAAGAAAGTGAATCTGCACAAGCGGACGGCGGCTGTGGAGGTAGAATTTATGGGAAGTAAGACGGTGATTTACTTAGGAATTGAGATGGTTACAGACAATAAGGGTGTAAATAACGATGAACAATTTTTTGAATGATCCAAGATTTGCGGGTATTGAACCATTTAACACAAAAGTTTGGCTGTCCTCGCCCACCATGCATGGTGATGAGCGCCGATGGGTGGATGAGGCGCTTAGGACGAACTGGGTGAGTACGGTTGGCGCCAATATTAATGAGATTGAAAAGCAGGTTGCAGAGTACATCGGCTGCAAGCATGCTGTTGCGCTGGCCTGTGGTACTGCGGCGCTCCATCTTGCTGCCAGGCTGGCTGGAGAAAAGCTCTATGGGAAAGCCAAGCCCAACCATGGGACATTAGAGGGGAAGAAGGTCTTCTGTTCTGACTGTACATTTGACGCAAGTGTAAATCCTGTCGGGTATGAAGACGGTGAAGCGGTGTTTATCGACACTGAGTATGATACTTGGAATATGAGTCCGGAAGCTTTGGAGAAGGCATTCGAGCTGTACCCGGATGTTCGGCTTGTAGTTGTCGCTCACCTCTACGGTACTCCTGGCAAGATGGAAGAGATTAGAGGCATCTGTGATAAGCACGGCGCCTTGCTTGTGGAGGACGCAGCAGAAAGTTTTGGCGCGAAGTATCTTTTCCGCGGCAAATGGGCCGAAACAGGTACGCTCGGTTATTGCAGCGCTATAAGTTACAATGGTAATAAAATTATTACGGGATCGACTGGCGGGATGTTTCTGACAGATTCAAAAGAGGATGCGGATAAGGTTCGTAAGTGGTCCACACAGAGCCGTGAAGCCGCTCCTTGGTATCAGCACGAAGAGATGGGCTATAACTACCGCATGAGTAATCTGGTTGCCGGTATTGTGCGCGGACAGATTCCGCATTTAGCTGAGCATATCGACCGGAAGAGGGAGATATGGGAGCGGTATGAAGAAGGGTTAAAGGGACTTCCCGTTAAGATGAATCCCTGGGATAGAGAGAAGAGCATTCCTAACTTCTGGTTAAGCTGTATGCTTATTGATGAGGATGCGATGGCTCCATATGTGCGAGGGGAGCGGGAGGAATTGTGGAAGCATGAGCCGGGGAAGAGTTCGCCAGGTGAGATACTGAATGCTTTAGCTGCTTTCAATGCCGAAGGCCGTCCGATTTGGAAGCCGATGCACATGCAGCCGATTTATCGGACTAATGCTTTTGTCACAGTCGAGGGGAACGGAAGAGGCAGGAGTAATGCATACATAGTCGAAACGGGTGTCGATGTGGGGGCGGATATATTCAGACGCGGGCTGTGTTTACCCAGCGATAACAAGATGACTGTAGAGCAGCAAGGCAAGGTCATGGAAATCATACGTAGGTGTTTTGAGTAAGTTGGGATTGAATCTCGGTTAGGGGAATGATTGGTATGTATCATAGAGCTTATGGGCCATATGAGGGATTTATAAAACGTCCATTGGACTGTTTTCTTGCAATACTGGCGTTTATCGTCTTTTCTCCTGTGCTTGCAGTCACAGCGCTGCTTGTTCGTAAGAAACTTGGTTCGCCAGTTCTTTTTTCACAAGAGCGTCCGGGAAAGGATGAGAAGATTTTTCGATTATTTAAGTTCCGCACAATGACAGATGAAACCGATGAAAACGGCGAGCTTTTACCAGATGAACTTAGACTTACTAAATTCGGGCAGACGCTCCGCTCTACAAGTCTTGATGAACTGCCTGAACTAATAAACATCATCAAAGGTGATATGGCTGTAGTGGGTCCAAGACCCCTCCTTGTAAAGTATCTGCCGTACTATACGAAGGAGCAGCGTAGAAGACACAGCGTTAGACCGGGGCTGACAGGTTATGCACAAGTGCATGGCCGTAATACAGTTAATTGGGACGATAAGTTTTCCATGGACATAAAGTATGCGAAAAAAATTACATTCCTAGGCGATGTAAAAATCATTTTAGAAACCGTAAGAAAGGTATTTATGCGAGAAGGTATTAGTTCTGACACATCAGTTACAATGGAAGATTTCAGAGATTATTGTGCAAGCATTGGGAGAACGCAGGAAGAAATTGGTCAAATGTGAATTGGAAAAGGATAAGTTATGGACAGTCCACTAATAAGCGTCATAGTACCGATATACATGATAGACCGTTATATAGGGCTATGCATTGAAAGTATTATGAACCAGACATATAGAAATCTTGAAATTATTTTAGTTAATGACGGCAGTAAAGACAGATGCCCTGAGATATGTGATTTGTACAAGGGGAAAGATGAGCGGATTAAGGTCGTCCACAAATCAAATGGCGGTCTTGTATCAGCTCGCAAGGCTGGACTCCAACAGTCGAATGGACTTTTCATTACCTACGTAGATGGTGACGACTGGATTGGCCCAGGGTTTATTGAAGGGCTTTATACAGCGGCAAGTACATCTGATGCCGACATGGTCTGTGCCGGGTTCACACGTGATTTGTTCACGAAATCGGCAGTGTTCCATAATAATCTCCTTTCTGGCATTTACGAAGGTGAAAAACTGAGAGATTTCTGGAAGAATATGATTTCCAGCGGCTCTTACTATCGGCCTGGGATAAGCACATACGTCTGGAACAAGCTGTTTAAAAGGGATATCCTGCTGGATACTCAAAGTGTAGTTGATAACAGAATAAGCATTGGCGAGGATGGAGCGGTCACTTATCCGGCGCTGCTGAAATATAAGAAGATCGCAGTAATCGACAATGCAGCCTACCACTATCGCCAGCGTGGGGACTCCATGCTTAAACAAAATACAGGGTATCTGGTCGAAGCACAGAAGCTTCTGTATTTATACGAGTATATGATACAATGGGCAGAACAGACAGAGCCGGAACTGAGAATAAAAAAACAAATTGAGGATTATGTTCTGTCTATTGCTCTTATGCGCTCGGGAGGAAGATTACCGCAGGATAATTTCAGCACCTTTGATAACGCATACTATGGCAAACGGGTGGTTATCTATAGCGCAGGAACATTCGGCCAGCAACTCGTAAATCGGTTTAAGGAGACAAAGCATTGTAATGTGATTGCCTGGCTTGATGACGACTACTGGGAGTATCGAAGGTGCTGCCTTGATGTTGATCCTGTAGAGTCTGTCACAGCGCTAACCTATGACTATATCTTAATTGCAACGGTGGACGGATTGGTAGCTGGGAAGATAAAACGAAAATTAATGGATCTGGGCGTGGGTGAGAATGAAATTCTTACCATAACAGTACCAGAAGACCGAGCGGCGCTCATTAATCGCTTCCTTGATGTGAATACCCTGAAAGAAGCGGAAGCAAAACGAAAGAGGGGGATTTCTTCTCATGCTTGATTTGGCAGCAAAAATTTTATCAGCAAAGGGACCATGCATTTTTGCCACAGGTCAGGCTGGATTTGTTGTAAAGAGTTCCAGCGGCCAACTCTTGGCTATCGACCTTTATCTATCTAACTGTGTGGAGAGAGTGGAAGGCCACAAGGGGTTTAAGCGGCTGTTGCCTGAGATCCTGAGTCCTTTTGAACTAACTTTCAATGTAATTATCTGTACGCATCCCCATCTCGATCATTTTGATATTGACGCTGTTCCGGAGATGGTGAGTAAGGGGAGTAAGATGTACTGCTCAGTTGATTGTGAGAAGCTCGTACATCAGCTTCAAATGGAATACTACAACGACTCCATCGCCTATATAAAGCCTGGTAATAGGTCATCGGAAGGAGATTTTGAGTTGTTGTTTGTCAATTGTGACCACGGAACCGGAGCGCCTGACGCAGTAGGTGTTGTTGTAAAAGTTGACGGGAAGACTATTTATGAAGTTGGGGACAGCCGCTTGCGTTTAGATAGGGCTGCTGAGATACCGATGCCTCTCGATGTTCTTATCTCTCCGATTAATGGTATGTATGGGAACATGAATAGTGTGGAGACAGCGAAACTTGCTGAAGCTCTCCGCCCATCTATTACAATCCCCTGTCACTATGGGATGTTTGCTTCCCATGGCGGGGATTTGAAACACTTTTATGAAGTTATGAATGAAAAACATTTGCCGGCGCTGATTATGCGGCAGGGTGAGCAGTACAGATTAGAAAGAACGCAATAGGCGTAGAGAGGAAAAGAACATGAGTAAGGAATTTGAAGGGAAAAAACTGTTAATTCTAGGCGGGAACCCTGAAACCACTCCATTGGTAGAGATAGCAAATAACATGGGCATTAAGACGATCGTGTCCTCTGCCCGTCACACAGATCCAGCAAAACAGGCTGCGTGGAAAGCTTATGATGTTGATGGTATGGACGTACCCGGATTGGTTGCATTAGCTCGCGAGGAGCAGGTAAATGGTGTTCTGGTTGGGGTTGCTGATATCCTTGTTCCTGCTTATTGCAAAGTCTGTGAGGCTCTGGGACTTCCCTGTTATGCGACACAGCAGATTACAGATGTGTTTGCGTTCAAAGATGTCTTTAAGGCTACCTGTGAGCGTTATGGTGTCCATGGGATTCCAGAGTTTTATCTAGATGCTGAGATGAAACGTGAGGATTTGGATAAGATTGTATACCCTGTCATGGTCAAACCTGTGGACAACGGCGGCGGCGTTGGTATGACTGTGGCTTACAATGAAGAAGAATTGAAAAAGGGCGTGGAAGCTGCCCTTGAGAATAGTAAGAAGAAGCGATTCATTGTGGAGAAGTACATGCAGTGTGACGATATGGGCATGTACTACACCTTTAAGGATGGGTACTGCTCCGCTTCCTGTATCTATGACCGTTATACTACTGATGAACAGCCAGGAATGTCCCGTGTGTGTCTCGGAGGTACATATCCTTCTAAGCATTTAGATGAATATTTTGAGCGTATGCATCCCAATGCGCTGCGTCTCTTTAGGGAAATCGGAATCGAGAACGGCGTGCTGATGCTCTCTGCTTTTTATGAGAAGGGTGAGTTTTATGTATATGACACAGGCTTCCGTCTCCAGGGCGAAGCGCCGCATTTGCTCATGAAGGCTATCCACGGTTTCGATCAAAGAGAGATGCTTATTCGATTCTCTCTCACTGGCTCCGAGGGTGTTGTAGATCTTGCGAAAGATGACGACACGAGACTTCGTGGTAAATGGGCAGCCACACTGTGGTTCCTGATGAAAGAAGGAAAGATTGATAAGATTGTCGGGTTGGATCAGATTGAGTCAGACGAGCGTGTTGTGGCAAATGTACAACGTCTGCATGAAGGGGATGTAGTCTTGCCTGAATGGATCGGTAATGAAAAGCAGGTCCTTACTCGCATGTATCTGGTTTGCAATAGCAAGATGGAACTGGCAGACACTCTCAAGTACTATATGAACACAGTAAAAGTTCTGGATGAACACGGCAGCAGCATGCTCTTAAAGGGATTTGATGTGAATAAGGCTCTGGAACTTCGTTAACCTCTTCCGAGATCTAAGGAAGCAATAACAAAAGAAAGGGAGAGGATGCTATGGAATTTGAGAGATTGAAAGACAAGGTAATTGTTATATCGGGCGGGACAAAAGGCGTAGGACGTGCTTTTGCTGAGGTCGCCGGCCGGGAAGGTGCTAGGGTTGTTATCGGCGGCCGTGACGAAAAGGCAGGCAAAGAGGCTGTCAGAAACATTAGGACATTCGGTTCTGATGGAATGTTTGTTCGTACCGACCTTATGAAAGTAGCGGATTGTAAGCATCTGTTCGATGCAGGAGTTGAGATGTTTGGCAAGATTGACGGTTTTTTCAACTATGCAGGAGCAACGCCGGTCAGTCCTCTCGATACTTGCGATGAGGAAACCTTTGATTGGGTTACTTCCGTAAACTATAAGGCTGCGTTCTTCTGTTGCCAGCAGGCGATAAAGTATATGCGAATGAATGGCGGCGGCAGCATTGTTCTTACTGGTTCCGCTCATGCTTGGGGCGGTCAGAAGGATAGGGCGGCATATGCGATGACCAAGGGGGTATTAAGGATACTTAATGAGCACATTGCTCATCAATATGCGGTCGAACAGATTCGGTGTAATTATCTCACTCTTGGATGGACGCCTACGGAAGGAGAAGTAAGCCTAAGAATCAGCCAGGGTGAGAGTGAGGCTGAACTGAGGAAGAGGGCTGCCGATATCCTGCCTATGGGCCGAATGTGCGAGCGCAGCGATTATATGGAAGCGTTGATTTACTTGATGTCTGATGCTTCAGCAATGATGACGGGAAGTACGTTTAGGCTGACTGCCGGGGAGTATATATAATGGCTGACAATAAGAGTAATATATTGTTTTTGAGCTTGAGTACTTTTATGTCGATAAATGAAAAAAATGCCGGAATTTATGCGGATTTAATGCGTGAGTTTGTCAGGAACGGGCACAAGGTTTATCGGATATTTCCTGTTGACGTGTTGAAGGACAAGTCTCGGCAAATCTACAAAGAGCCAGGCCAAGTTATAGTGAAAATTCCAGTTGGGAAAATACGGGGAAGCAGCAACATGATAACGAAAGGGATTCATACCATATTGCTGGAACCAAGGATGAAAGCAGCTATAAAAAAATACTATAAAGATGTTCATTTTGATTTGATTCTATATGCGACTCCGCCCGTTACATTTTATAGCGCTGTGAAGTATGTCAAGAAAAGAGACAGAGCTTTAAGCTATTTAATGCTTAAAGATATATTTCCACAGGGTTCTGTAGATATTGGCCTAATGAATAAAAGAGGCATAAAAGGCTTGATATATTTATTCTTCAGGAAAAAGGAGAAGCAGTTATATAAGATTTCAGATTATATAGGATGTATGAGCGAAGCTAATATAAAGTATTTATTAGAGCATAATACAGTTGTTAAAAAGAGCAAAGTTGAATTGTTTCCCAACAGTATTGATGCCATTGATTTCTGTATTTCAGAAGAGGAAAAGAAGAAAAGCAGAGAGAAGTATAAAATACCTGAGGATAAAGTAGTTTTTGTTTATGGAGGCAATTTAGGAAAACCACAAGGCATCCCTTTTATAATTGAAATGTTAGAGCATATCAATTTACAGCGAAATAAGAATACAGTATTAAATAAAGCCTATTTTATTATAGTTGGAGACGGGAGTGAGTATCATAAGCTTGAAAACTATTACCATTTAAAACAGCCTGATAACATGCTCTTAATGGAGAAACTGAAACAGGATGAGTACGATTGTTTGATTAGAAGCTGCGATGTTGGACTTATATTTTTGGATCACCGGTTCACGATTCCAAATTTTCCAAGCAGATTGTTAAGTTATATGCAGGCTAAGATGCCGGTTCTGTGTTTTACCGATCCGGTGACAGATATAGGGGAAACCGTAGTTCAAGGCGGATTTGGATGGAAAGGCGAGAGCGATGATGCAGGCAGGGCGGCAGAGATTATTGAAGAAGTATGTAATGATTTCAGCGCAGGCCGAATTGAGAAAATGAAAGAAAATTCGTGGCAGTATCTCATCAATAATTTTGCTGTCTCAAACGTATATACGACCGTTATGAAGCATTGTACGGAAAATCGTGTGGATGGGTGAAGAAAATGAATTATGATCCGGAATATATTAAGCCTGAAATAAGAGATGGGTGGAATGTATCTGAAAAAATGAAAAAAGTGTGGTATATCTACCTGGATCTGCTCAAAGTATTTGCAGAGATTTGTGACAAGCATCACTTGCGGTGGTATCTATGCGGAGGGGCTTTGATTGGAATTGTACGTCATCATGGTTTTATCCCGTGGGATGATGATGTTGATTTGATGATGCCTCGTGAGGATTATAACAAGTTTTTGGAAATTGCGGCGGGTGAATTAAAGCATCCTTATTATCTGCGTACGACCTTAACTGAAAAGGAATGTTTCCAATACTGGGCGAGCATATGCAATAGTGAAACGACTGGTAATAGAGAAACCTGTTTATCGAAACGCCAGAACAATGGAATATCGATTGATATTCTACCTTACGAAGGATGTGAGGATAACATTCATCTATATGCATTGAGAAGAAAACCACTGTATATTTTAGCAGTCCTTTGCAACACTTATGTAAATGACTATAATACATCAAGAATTGCAAACATTATTAGAACAATTTTAAGAAAAACAGGATTTAATTATATAGCTATTTACAAATGGTTAGAAAAACATAATAGCAAGCATCCATGGAGTAAATATAATTATATTACTTACACATTAGAGGCTGATCCTGAATTAAAAAGAGGACTGCAAGTAAACTTCTTTAAGAAAGAATGGTTTGAGAAAACGATAGAAATGCCGTTTGAGAATACGGTTTTGCCTGTACCTATTGGATATGACAAAATATTGACGCAAGAATATGGGGACTACATGACATTTCCTCCGATTGAATCCAGGAAGGCGAAGCATGACATGGTCTTTGAACCGGACATTCCTTATAAAGAATATTGTCATGCAAAATATGGTGTTTCTTATGAAGAGTGAAATGGGCAGGATGATGGTAAGCATTATTATTCCAGTATTTAACACCCCCTTAGATAAACTTAATATGTGTCTTGACAGTATTCAACGTCAAACTTATCAAAACTATGAAGTGATTCTAGTTGATAATGGTTCCTTAGATTCAATGTTTGAACAATATAAAATCCTATCCGGACATTACCAAAAGACTAGAATTGTTCAGCAAAATAGCGGCGGGGTGAGCGCTGCGCGTAACAGAGGGTTGGATGAAGCAAACGGAGCGTATATCACTTACATAGATTCGGATGATCTAATATCATGCTTCGCTCTGCAAGATGGAATGAATCACCTAAGAATTTCCAGTGCTGATGTTGTTATTTCAGGTATTAGGATTGTAGTTAGCCAAGAAGAGTTTTTATCCTTCCATGCAGATGAATCAAGCAAAAAAATTGAAATAGAGTCAGATGAACTTGTAGAAAAACTAATCAAACATTATCTGACGGTCGAAGGTGATTCATTTCTTGCCGATTATTTTCCGAATAAAGATAAAATGATAGGAAGAGGTCCTTGTTCTAAAATAATAAGAACATCAGTTGCAAGGTCAGTAAGATTTCCGGAAAATCTTCCAATCGGAGAAGACTTGATTTGGAGTATTGAATTACTAAAAAATGCGAAACATGTGATTTTAGTTGATAACGTTTGGTATGGGTATGTGGTAAATGGGAATGAATCTGCAATTAGAAAATACTATGGAAACCGTGAGGCTTTGGCAAAAAATTATTTGAAAATATTGTGGGATAACAATAAAAGTTATTTTAAGGATAATGAGTACCAGTTCGCTCAGAATGTTGCGGGAGAGTTTTATAGTATCTTAAACTTTGAAATGCTTTCTGATAAGTGCAGCTTATCTAACAGAGGGAAACGGAAAATAGTGCAGAACTGCTTAAAAGAGTGGCCATGGGAACTATTGGAAAAAAAGAGCAATTTCAAGAGATTATGCGTGACACACAAATTGCTTGTTATTGGAGCGTGTTCAGGAACCTGGATATATATATATGAGCTGAAAGACGTAGTAAAGAGAATAATTGGCAAGAGGAAAAGAGTATGAAATTCGACATTGCTTTCTTATCAAGGTTGATTCCAAGAGAAATGGATGCTGAGGTCAGACGGAAAATGATTGGAATGATGGAAGATGCAGCGATAGCATGGCAAGAAAATATTATTGAAGGAATTGAAATCGAAAATGGCGGTCCATTACATCTGATTAATTATCTACCAGTTAACGCTTACCCCAATACATATAAAGATCCGTTTATAAAAAAACGTAAATTCAGCCATATTGAGGGGGCAGAAGATATAAACCTTGGATTTTGTAATGTTAGGTACATAAAAAGGTTTCAGCAATGGATACCTTTGTTTCAAGAAATTGACAAATGGGCAAAGACAGATCTTGGATTAACGAAAGTATTGATTGTTTATACTATGTATCCAGAATTCATGATGGCTATAAAGCATATTAAAAAGAAGCATAGTAATATTACCATTATTAATATAGTTGTCGATTTGCCAGAGTACACAGTATTAGGTGATTTTAAGAAGACTTTATTATATAGATTGTATTCAAGTTGGGACAGGCATCAAGCTGCCGTATCAAAAGGATATACGGATGGTTATGTCGTTATAACGAAGCAGATGGGCGGTGTTCTATCCAAAGAAAAGCCGTATACAGTTGTAGAAGGAATATGCACTTCTGTTTTTCCGGAGATAGGACCAAAAGAGGATAAAACTGTAAAAGTGATATATGCCGGAAAGCTAAATGAGATGTTCGGATTAAGGAAATTACTTGATGCGTTTCAAATGATAGAGGATCAATCCTATGAGCTTATACTTTGCGGTATTGGAGATTTGGAAGAAGAAATCGCAAACAGAGAGAAAGAAGATAGAAGAATAAAATATCTGGGACAACTAAAAAGAGAAGATGTGCTAAAGATACTAATCACGAGTAACATAATCATAAATCCTCGAGAAAATATAGGGGAATTTACAAAGTACAGTTTCCCCTCCAAAGTGATGGAAGCCCTTTCGTCAGGTATTCCTTTTGTTGGATATAAATTGGAGGGTATACCAGATGAGTATGATAAATTCATTAATTACCCAAGTGGAGATACGGTCGTTGATCTGGCTAATACGATAGTAGAGGTTGGAACTGGGAAAAAGCAAGAAGCGAAAGCAAAGGCTATTGAAGCAAAATCTTGGATTACAACAAAAAAAAGTCCCAAGGAGCAAGGAAGAAAAGTACTTGATTTAATAAATCTGATAATAGGTTGATATTATGGAGGAATTAAATGTATCAAACATCACAACCAGTGAATAGACGAATTATATCAGGTGATGCGGCGCTGCTATATATTATCATGTTCTTTTCAAATGACACATATTTGTTTGGGACAAACGTAAATGAAGCGAGGATTTCATTAGCCAGATATTTATTGCTATTTTTCTGCGGCGTTCTCATTTACAGTATGGGCGGGCTAATAAAATATTCAATAAATAAGGGGAAAATAGTAGGATTCCTTCTGATATTTATTTCATATATTATTGTAGCAAGATTAAACGACGAAGTTACAAATCGAGTTGTTATCAAATTGCTATACATGCTTATCGCCATACTTATATGCATGGCATTTGACTTTACCAGATTCTCAAAAGCATATAGACAGTGTTTATACTTTATATCGGTTTGTGGGATTAGTTTTAGTTTAATCGGATATCTGGTTCCTTCTTTGATCCGAAACTTACCTTATATTACAAATACCGCAGGGCTTAGGATATATACCTGCGGATTGGCAGGAATCAATGAAGTGCTGCTAAACAGTAAATTTGTTCGGGCTCAAGGTATATTTTGGGAGCCAGGAGTATTCCAGATGTACGTAAATCTGGCTTTGTGCTTTGAGTTGTTTCTTCCTGATAGACCGAATAAAAAACGCTTGTGGGTTTACATTATTGCGGTCTTTTTCTCTTTTTCAACGACAGGATTTATTGTTACTTCGTGGATTATATTATGCTATTTGTTACTCAAAAAGAGTAATATTACAAAAAAATATTCTGGAAAAAGTGTCTTGCTTGTATTTGTTTTTGTTACTTTTGGATTTTTGTTATTGCAAGTTACAGAAGTGGGCGTACTTGTTTTCGATAAGATTATTAATCCGACTGCAAGTGGAACAACCATGGTACGTATTGCCGGAGTTGTCACAAATATCGAAATAGCGCTGGCATATCCCTGGCATGGAATTGGAATGGAAAATATTCAGGATGAATTTCTAAAGCTTACGATGGCTTCCAAAATAATTCTTGGATTTACAAGACAAAATACTAACACGCTCTTGTATCAATATGCTGCTCACGGTATACCCTACGGCATATTATTCACGTTAGGTACATATAAGTTCTCAAATTTATTAAGCAGAGGAGAGAAACTTATTAAACTGAGTGTTTTTATCATGATAATTATGCTATACATTGGCGAGAATTTGCAATACTCAGCATTGCCTTACATTATTATTTTTTACGGATATGGGTGTTATGACAAATGTGAAACAAAGTATTGCTTATCTATGACAGAGGGCGAAGTAAATGTATCATTATAGCAAAGTAATAGTTCAGATTAACCTTGGAAATTTTGGCAGTACTGGCGCAATTATGCGGGGGATAGCCGATTGTGCGGCGAGAGAGGGATTTAAAGTTTTTTGTTGTTATCCAGAGAACCCGCATAACAAAAGTATTCAGGATGGGGATTATATTATTTGCACAGATAGACAACGAAGAATATGTTCAAGATTATCCAGATATTCCGGATTAAACGGACTTTTCGGAGTGTTTCTAACACTTAGGTTTATCAAGTGGCTGAGTGAAGTGAAACCTCAAATTATACACCTTCATAATTTACATGGATGCGGCTTGTCTTTGCCTATATTGTTTGGATATATAAAAAGAAAAAAAATGAAAGTAGTATGGACTTTACATGATTGTTGGGCCTTTACCGGAAGATGTCCATATTTTCAAATTGCGAAATGCGACAAGTGGAAAACAGGCTGTCATGAGTGCGCCTATCCAAAAACATCATACCCGGAAACTAAGATTGACAATACTAGGTTAATGTGGAAATTGAAGAAAAAGTGGTTTAATGGCGTCGAAGATCTAACAATTGTCACTCCATCTTCATGGCTCGCAAGTTTGGTACGTGATTCATTTCTATCAAGTTATCCCGTTTGCATTATCAATAATGGAATAGATCTGTCAGTTTTCAAACCCACTCCAAGTGACTTCAGAGAGCGTTACGGTCTAGGGAGGAGGGGGGGAGACTGTCCGAAAACTAATAAGTTGATGAATTAATCTAATAGGTAGATGCATTCGCAAATTAAGCGAGTGATTTTCATAAAAATAATGTACCTTGAAAACTGAATAA
>CAJTDD010000033.1 GCA_910574885.1 Lachnospiraceae bacterium
ATCTTCATCCGAAGAATCCAATCAAAGTGCTTCGCTCGACTTGCATGTGTTAGGCACGCCGCCAGCGTTCATCCTGAGCCAGGATCAAACTCTCGTAATAAAGACTTGGGTTCGGTCTTTCACGAACCTTAGTCGTATTACGCTTCACAATACTTAGCGAGGTCTCCCACGAGCTTAGTATTGCGAAGCATCCTTTTCGTTTAATCTCGGTCAAGAAAAATGCTCGCTTTTTCTTTTCCCGTTATTACTGTTTATAAGGTTGGTCTTGAATTTCCAAATCCATTCAGCCTAGCCAAATTTCTTCGTCCATTCAATTCCACGTTCTGAAATTTTCTCTCAAGAAATTTTCAGGGTTGTTGTCTATTGTTTAATTATCAAGGTTCTTTGTTTTTGCTGTCCTTCATCGGCTCAGCTCAGTTATAATATCATCATCCAAAAATAAAGTCAATACTTTTTTTTATTTTTTTTTACTTTTTTTTACATTAATTTTAATATGCGCTATATATGGTATGAATGCAAAAACAAAATACTATATATATTTTATATTATTTATATTTTTTCAACCAAATATATAACATTTATTATAATTTAGTTTTTCCAATATTTTAATGTAGGAAACCATTCAATCATAATTCTTCTTGCTTTTTCACTCTTTAGAGTCAGATTTCAAAGCACTGGCAAAACAACTATACCCCATTCGGGCATGCATCGCGTGATGCTCTATTGGTATACCCAAGGGCACACCGTAATACATGCCCCTTGCGGGGCGGGTGGACTTCATCCAATAAGGTATACCCAAGGGCACACCGTAATGCATGCCCTGCGGGCGGGTGGACTTCGTCCAGCAAAGTATACCTTTTAAATGATAGTTCGCCCACCCGAAAAGGGGAATATATTACGGATGCTCTTTGGTTATACGATAATAATTTTCCCTTAACTTCAACTTGTACATATACAAATCATTATATTTTCCAAGTTGTACTTAAATAATGCACAAAAAGTTGTATTTAATTTTGTGACATATCACATCTTGAAAATCCCAAATTTGTACAGTACAATATTTATATAAAATATAGATGTTCAAAAGAAAAACATCAAAAAAGGAGGTAGAAAGGATGAAACAAAGGATTCTCAGCGTGGCTCTGATTGCAGTCATGGTACTTTCTCTCACACTTACCGGGTGTGGGAATAGTAGTTCGAGTGACGGTGGGGAAAATCAGGGAGGCAACGGCAAAGTAGTCGGTGTGGCAATGCCGACGCAAAGTTCAGAAAGGTGGATTAAAGACGGCAGGAACATGAAGGCAAAGCTGGAAGACCTTGGATACGAAGTATTTCTTCAATACGCGGAGGATGACGTACAGGTACAACTTGCACAGATCGAGACGATGATTGCCAAAGACGTTGACTGCCTCGTCGTCGCTGCGGTAGACTCATCGGCTCTCATTAATGCCTTAAAGACTGCCCAGGAAGTAGGTATTCCCGTCATTTCCTACGACCGTCTGTTAATGAACACAGATTCTGTCAACTACTACGCATCATTTGACAACGAAGGCGTCGGAAGAAAGATTGGGGAATATATAGAAGAAAAGGCAGAGCTAAAGGATGCGAAAGAACCTCAGACAATCGAATTCTTCATGGGTTCCCCGGATGATAACAACGCAGTTCTTCTATATAAAGGGGTGATGAGTGTCTTAGAAAAATATCTTGACGACGGAACACTCATATGTAAGTCAGGAAGAACCTCTTTCGATGACACCTGTATTTTGAGATGGTCCCAGGAAACGGCGCTGCAGAACTGTGAAAACTATTTATCCGGATTCTATGCAGATGAAAAGTTAGATATCTGCTGTTCCGCATTCGACGGATTTGCCTATGGTATCAAGGCGGCGCTGGAAGCAGCCGGATATACGGCGGAAGACTGGCCTATCATTACAGGGCAGGACGCGGAAGTCATGGCAGTCAAGAATATCATCGATGGAAAACAGACTGCGACCATTTTTAAGGACACAGGGCTTCTCGCAGATAAATGTGCAGGAATGGTTCAGGCAGTCATCGAAGGCAGCGAACCGGAAATTAATGATACGGAAACTTATGACAATGGAAAAATGGTAGTGCCTTCCTATCTGTGCGAACCACAGTCCCTCGATAAGGATAATTACAAAGAACTTGTAATCGACAGCGGATATTACAAAGAGGAAGAAATTATGAATGCAAAATAAAAGAAAGGAGTTGAAAAAATGTCTGATTATATTCTGGAGATGAATCATATCGTCAAGGAGTTCTCAGGTGTAAAAGCGTTAAATGACGTTAACTTAAAAGTAAAACGCGGCGAAGTCCACGCACTCTGCGGCGAAAACGGAGCCGGAAAATCAACTTTGATGAACGTACTGTCCGGAATCTATCCTTTTGGTACATACACAGGCGACATCGTGTATAACGGTGAAGTGGTCAAGAACCGCAACATCAAAGACAGTGAAAAAAAGGGAATCGTTATCATCCATCAAGAGCTTGCGCTCAGCCCTTATCTGTCAATTGCGGAAAATGTTTTTCTTGGAAACGAACAGATGAAGGTAAACGGTGTAATTGACTGGACCCAGACCAGAAATAAGGCTCAGGAGATGCTTGAGAAGGTAGGGCTTGGCAACGAGAACCTTGACGCTCCCATCAATACTCTCGGCGTTGGCAAGCAGCAGTTGATTGAGATAGCCAAAGCTCTCGCCAAAAAAGTTGACCTTCTGATTCTTGACGAACCGACGGCAGCGTTAAATGATGAGGAAAGCGCACAGCTTTTGGAAATCATGTTAAAACTGAAAGCACAGGGAATCACCAGCATCATCATTTCCCATAAGCTGAACGAAATCAGTTACGTAGCCGACGCAATTACGGTCATCCGAGACGGACAAACCATCGAGACACTTACGAAAGGCGTAGATGATTTCTCAGAGGACAGAATCATAAAAGGAATGGTAGGACGAGAGCTTACCAACCGTTACCCGGAACGTACCGACTGTCCGATTGGAGACGTGGTATTGGAAGTCAAGGACTGGAATGTATATCATCCGGAAGACCCGCATAGACAGGTTCTAAAGAATATCAATATTAAAGTACGTGCAGGCGAGGTCGTAGGACTTGCGGGATTGATGGGAGCCGGAAGAACGGAATTTGCCATGAGCCTCTTTGGAAGACAGTATGGACAGAAGATTTCCGGAGAAATACTGATGCACGGGCAGCCAATCCAGATTAAGAGTGTAAAAGACGCCATCAGCCATAAAATTGCCTATACATCGGAAGACCGGAAAAACTACGGGTTAATTCTTTTTAATGATATTAAATGGAATATGTCTCTTGCCGCCCTGCGGAGTTATTTTTCACAAAATGGAATCGTTGATTCCAACAAAGAGATTCTGGAAGCCGAAAAATATAAGAAAATGATTAATATTAAATCTAACTCTGTTCATCAGACGGTCGGAAGCCTGTCAGGCGGAAACCAGCAGAAGGTCATTCTTGCAAAATGGATGCTGACGGAACCGGATGTACTGATTCTTGACGAGCCGACCCGCGGGATTGATGTCGGCGCAAAATACGAAATTTACTGCGCAATCAACGACCTTGCAAAATCCGGAAAGGCGGTTATCGTCATATCGTCCGAGATGCCGGAAATCCTCGGTACGTGCGACAGGACTTATGTATTGAACGAAGGCCGCATTGCCGGTGAAATATCAAAAGAAGAATTATCTCAGGAAGGGATCATGAAATGCATTATGCAGGATAATAACAAGAAAGGGGAATAACGATGGAAAAGAAAAAAACGGTAAATCTTAGTTTAAAGCAATACGGCATGGTTTTTGCAATGCTTATTATCTTTATTATATTCTATGCATTGACAGGGGGAACCAATGCCACTCCAATGAACATGAACAACCTGATTATGCAGAACAGCTATGTTATTATCCTTGCAACCGGAATGCTTCTCTGTGTACTGACCGGTAACGTAGACCTTGGAGTCGGCTCCTATGTAGCTCTTTGCGGTGCGGTCGCTGCAAAATTAATTGTAGAACAGAATATGAACATTCCCTTCGCATTTTTAATCGCAATCCTTGTGGGAACTGCATTCGGCGCATTTAATGGTTTTTTCATCGCCTATCTGAATATCCCGCCGTTTGTAGTGACTTTAGCGGGAATGTTGATTGGACGCGGGCTTACCTATACATTACTGGAAAACAAGACCGTCGGACCTCTTCCTGATGCTTATGTAAAAGTAGGTGCCGGTTTCCTCTTTACTAATAAGATTGAATTTGGCGGCGGTTCCATTGATTTGATTACAATCCTGATTGCAGTCATCGCCTCAGCGCTGGTAATCGGTGCAGAATTAAAGAAAATCAAAACACAGCAGAAATATGGATTTGCGATGGTTCCTGTATGGCAGACCGGCGTCAAATTAGCCGCCACCCTCCTCATCATTTGGTTCGTATTCTTTAAGATTGCATCCTATAATGGCGTACCAATCATACTAATAATTATGGCGGTAATCGTAGGCATTTATCATTTTATTACAAGCAAAACCGTTGCAGGACGTCAGGTCTATGCACTTGGCGGTAATGAGAAGGCTGCAAGGCTTTCCGGTATCAACACGAAGAAGGTCTACTTCTGGGTATATACAAATATGGGATTCCTTGCGGCGATTGCAGGTATTGTACTGTCTGCCCGAAACGCTTCTGCCACACCTAAGGCCGGAGATGGATTTGAGTTGGATGCGATTGCAGCCTGCTACATCGGCGGCGCTGCTGCATCAGGCGGTGTCGGTACTGTCGTCGGCGCTGTTATCGGTGCGTTTGTTATGGGTATCCTGAACAATGGTATGTTCTTGATTGGATTGTCTACGGATTTGCAGAAGGTAGTAAAGGGTCTGGTTCTTCTGGGAGCTGTTACCTTTGACGTACTGTCAAGCAATAAGAAGAACTAATTCAAGTTAAAGGAGCTGCTTCATTTCGACAGCTCCTTTTTTCTATTTTCTCTTTCTTTGTATATGATCTCCTGCAATATATCAGATTTTACGTAAATAACATTTAAGGGTATATCTACACAAAAGTTGTACAATTTTTTTGGTACATTTTACGGATTGTCAAACAAAAAGTTGTATTGTATATTAGAAAATAGTTACATTATACAAATCATAGAGGTGGATAATTGAGAGAATCAGTTGCTAAATATAAAGAGATATGCCTGTGGATCAAAGAACGTCTGGAAAGCGGTGAATTGCATCCAGGAGATAAGATAGAATCAGAATACCAGCTATGCAGTCATTTCCATGTCAGCCGGCAGACCGTACGGCATGCGATTGCCGTGCTGGAAGAAGAAGGGATTGTACAAAGATATCGCGGAAGCGGAACTTATATCAGTAATTCTGAAAAAGTTGTCCCCCAGAAAGAACGGACGATGCAGATTGCGGTTATGACAACTTTTATACAGGAATATATATTTTCCACTATCATCCGGGAGCTGGAGACACAATTTACGAATGCCGAATACAGTCTTCAGGTTTCATTTACAAATAATTCTGTAGAAAAAGAACGGTTAATCCTGAAAAACATTTTAAACAAAAATACTGTGGACGGGCTGATTGCCGAGACTACAAAAAGCGGACTGCCGAATCCTAATCTGGATATTTACAGGCAAATCATGGAACGGGGAATTCCTGTACTGTTTATTAACAGCTATTATCCTCAGCTTAACGCCCCCCATGTCAGCCTGAATGATAAGCTGACAGGAAAACTGGTCACGAACTATCTTCTCCAGTGCGGGCATCAGAACATCGCCGCAATCTTTAAGAGCGACGACGGCCAGGGACACCAGCGTTACGCGGGATATCTGGAGGCTCTTTTGGAATCGAACGTCAGGATTAATGATAAATGGATTGTGTGGATCGATACGGAGGTGCTATCTGATTTTGAGCGAAGTGCAGAATACTTTTTCGGAAGGCTTTCGGAGTGTACGGCATGTGTATGTTATAATGACGAAGTAGCAAACAAGCTGTTATCTGTCTGCCAAAAATACGGCAGAAAAGTTCCGGACGACCTGTCCGTAATCAGCATCGACAATTCTGATATTGCGGGCCATTGCGATGTTCCTTTGACATCTGCTGATAACCCGATAAGGAATATGGCAAGAATCGCCGCTTTACAGATGTTAGATATGATTAACGGAAATGAAGTTCCCCAATCTACGGAGTTAGAAGCAGAAATCATCACCAGAGATTCTGTAGCAATTTTAAATCTTTCCGGACTTAAAATTTGATGAGAGAAGTATTAAAAAGGCTGTCAGAAATCATCTGACAGCCTTCCTAAAATTAAGCGGAGAAAGAGGGATTTGAACCCTCGCGCCGGTTACCCGACCTACACCCTTAGCAGGGGCGCCTCTTCAGCCTCTTGAGTATTTCTCCGAACATGAAGGATTATACTAAACCTTATCGCAAATGTCAATCGTTTTTACATTTTTTTTACATTTTTTACTGATTTATATAGAAATCACCACTATTTTGTGATATTCTTAATACATTATAACCGAAAAGGGTAGGTGAAATTGATATGAAAAAAATGAAAATCGGTACGAAGCTATTAATGTCTTTTTTGCTTGCGGTAATGATTTCAAGCCTTGCAGGAATTGCCAGTATGTTTTTGATGCACCATATGGATACTACATATGGCAATGCCCTGACGGACTATGGTTTCCTACAGGGAGACATCGGCAAGCTTGGCATGGATTTTCAGGCGCACAGGACAACTGTACTCTATCTGATACAGGAAACTGATTCTGCCAGGCGTTCCGAACTAAAAGATGAGCTTCAGGTTTATGTGACCAGTATTGCGGCAGATATGGACGAATTAGACCAAGACTGTACATTACCGGCAGACAAGGAATTCTGCGCGGATCTGCGGAATCTGATGGATGAATATACGGTTGCCCGTGATGAGACGATTCGTATCAGCGACCGTTCTTCGGACGAAGCAACAGCTTATTTCCGTGCAAATGCGGCTCCCCTTGCAAAGGAATTGAGCCAGCAGATTAATACGATGCTTACAGAAAAATCTACAGCCGGTAATATACAATCCAAAACTCTTACGAAGCAAGCACGTACTTCTCTAATTACCAATATCTTAATCCTTGTTGCGGCAATTGTGATTTCTGTTTTGATTGCACTAAGGCTTACAAGAAGCTTTGTCCGCCCGCTCAAGGAGATCGAGAAAGCCGCAAAGGAAACGGCGAACGGCAATTTCCAGATATCAGTGACCTACTCCGGACAGGATGAGCTTGGACAGCTCTCAGACAGTATCCGCAGAATGACGGAGAACATCCGCATTATCATCAAAGACATCAGCATTTGCTTAGCAGAAATGGCCAGAGGCAATTTTGATATCCAAAGTACGGCAAGCGATGCATATCAGGGTGAATACGTCTCTATCCATGATTCCATATTCCGTTTGAGGGATAACCTAAACAGTACATTATCGGAGATTGATACTGCGGCAAGGCAGGTCGATTCCGGAGGCCAGCAGGTTTCCAACAGTGCACAGGCGCTTGCTCAGGGGACAACTGAACAGGCTTCTTCCGTGGAAGAGCTTGCGGCATCCTTTAATGAAATATCCAATCAGGTGGAGAACACAGCGGAACATGCACGGGTAGCCAAAGAAGAGAATCAGTATACCCATGACCAGATTGAAATATGCTCTTCCCACATGAACCAAATGATGGACGCCATGCATGCCATTGAAGAAAAGTCCCAGGAAATTCATAAAGTCATTAAGGCAATTGAAGACATTGCCTTCCAGACGAATATTCTGGCGCTGAATGCCGCAGTGGAAGCTGCCCGGGCCGGAGAAGCCGGAAAAGGATTTGCCGTAGTGGCAGATGAAGTACGCAGTCTGGCGACACGTTCCCAAGAAGCTTCTAAGGGAACGACAGCGTTGATCGATGATACGGTACGGGCTGTGGCAGAAGGTACACAGCTTTCTAACGATACGAATAAAGCGCTTCATGATGTTATTATGAGCGCACAGAAGGTATTAGAAGAGATGACGTTGATTTCCGATGCTACAGAGGAACAGGCTGATTCCATTGCACAGGTAACGCTTGGAATTGACCAGATTTCCAGTGTGGTACAGACGAATTCGGCTACGGCAGAACAGTCGGCGGCGGCCAGTGAGGAATTATCAAGCCAGGCCGACTTGTTGAAAAAACTGGTCAGCCAGTTCAATCTGGCAAGACGATGATACATTTTTATTGACAAAAGAAAAAGTGTTGTCGGGAAATGTTGTATTTTCCGACAACACTTCTGCACAACTCCTTAGCCATGAAGCGAATATTCCCGAATCGTCCTCTCTACCTTTTTCCTCACCAAAGCAGCAATCTCTTTCGTCTTCATATCCTTGTAATCCTCATAATACAAAGGCTCCAAAAAATGCACCTGTACCGTCACAGGACTAATGGTGTTCGTATCAAAAGGCTTAAACGAATCAATCAAAGCTACCGGCACAATCGGACACTTTGCTTTCGTCGCCGCTTTGAAGCTTCCGCCTTTAAATTCCTGCACCTCATTCCCATTCTTAGAACGGGTTCCCTCGGCAAATATAATATAATTCCTTCCGTCCATTACCTCTTTTGACACGTTCGCAATTACCTTCATCGCCTGCCTCACATCATCCCGGTCCAGCATATAGGCCTTCATACAGGCAAAGACTTGTTTCAGAAATTGAATATGCGCCACCTCCTGCTTCGCCACCACCGAAAACGGCTTGGGACATGCATCCACGATTGCAAGCACGTCATATAATCCCTGATGATTTGGAAAAAACATAAACCCGTTCTTGGCAGGAATATTCTCCTGCCCATGTACATCAATCGTCACATTGCCCCCCTTATTCGCCCGGCGGACAATGAACTTCAACATCTTATAGTGCTGCTCCTCCGTATATTTATCCACATGTGATGCATGATAACACAGTTTCATCCACATAAACGGAACCAGAAGGATATTGCGCAGCACCATATACAGTATTCTTTTCATAGGTTCCAATGCTCCTTATCGTAAATATAAATTTCTTCCCCATTTTACCATAGATACAGGATTTTACCAACTCTATTTTTCATATAGGAAACGGACATATTCATACACTTCCTCAAAATCTATCCCACACCCATCCCCCATAAACCTGATGGGAACATTCGACTCAAATCCATAGATTGCCGGGTATCCTTCATTTTCAAAATCATACGCAATTACTTTCTTCTTATATGGGTCGATAATCCAGTATTCCCGAACTCCCGCATTCATGTACTTATGGAGCTTGACCACTGCATCCTTTCTCCCCGTCGCCTTTGACAACACTTCAATAATAAAATCCGGAGCGCCGTACACACAGCGGTTTATAATCTTAGTCCTGTCGCACACAATCATCACATCCGGCTGTACCATCGTCTTATCATCACAATCCAACTGTACGTCTATCGGAGAAATCATAGGAAGGCATGTTCCCCTCCTTGCGGCAATCATTTCCATAAGTTTCGTATAGATAAATCCTGACATTAATTGATGTACAGACGAAGGCGACGCCATATCATAGATGACTCCGTCAATCAATTCCACCCTGCTCTCATCCGGAAATGCATAATAATCATCCAGTGTAAATTCTCCCTGTCTCTTCCTTACAGCATAACAAGCAGCCGGTTCCTTTACATACATGTCCTCACTCTCCTTAAATACCCTCTCCAACGCCCGAACCGTATCATATCTGGGCGATACCGTCGTTCCGTTAAATATCTTCTGTACCGTCCCAAGCGGAACGCCTGAAAGTTCGGCTATCTGCTCGTAAGTATATCCTAATTCCTTTTTCCTCTCTTTCATTTCCTGTACTGTCATATGATCATTTCCTTCCTGACATCTGTCTTTCTGATTCCATCATAGCATGTTTCTATCCATTTCTCAACCTTTTCAGCAAAAAAGCATCCATTTTATATCCGTTTTGATATAAAATGGATGCTTTTTTACTTACATACGATGATTATCGCGGTTATAATCTTTATGTTCTTCCAAGAACCTGTCAGCCGCCATCTTCGCCCTGATTCTCGAATAATTTGCTTTCCTGAAATAGATGTCTTCATTGTCTTGAGAAATATAAAGAAAATAATTGTACATACTCTGCTTTAGATATTCATTCTGTACCTTGCTCCACTTCTTATCGTCCAAATCAATCTTGGCTATCTCCGGCGCCGCATCAATCGACATCGTCTCATACATAAGATAAAAGAAATCTTGGCTATCCGTATTCTTCCACTGCTCAATATCATATTTCGCAATGATTACATCCGGCCTTGCAAATGAAAATCCGATATACAACACAGAAACCACTGCAATGATATAATGGAACAACGGAAACTTTTTCTTATATATGCTCACGACCATTCCAATCATAATCAGCGCAAGCACAATCAAAAACCACAGCACAAGAATCCTCAAAAAGGTAAGGTTATACTCCCCAATATACATTTTCATCCGGTATGCAGAAGATATAATCATCACAAAGGTACATCCGCACATAATGGTAAGAATTATTTTCAAAGCTGCATTTTCCCGAAACAGATACATACACAGCAAAATAATGATAAAGTTAATGATACTGACAAACAATAATTCCCAGAATCCTCCTCTTGCATATTCCGCATACGTCACATATTCCGGCAGCCCCGCGCTCATTCCCATAAATAAGTACATAACCTGTATCGCACAGTACACCAGATAAATCAAACTGACAATACTTGTAAATGTAATTCCTATCACAGGATCAAAAAACTTCATCTTCCGTTCTTTTCCTTCCGGGAAATTATACCGGCAAAGAGCGGTAAAAAAGGCATATGGAAGTGTGAATCCGATAATAAACGTCAGGCTGACCCAGAATAAAGTAGCGAAATTAATATAATCCAATATTTCTCCAAACAATTTTGAAAACATAATATCCGAACTCAGCAAAAGAGGGAGAGTCACACACAGGATTCCCATTGCCACAACAAACCCAATTACTATGGCAATAAATGTATTATTTTTTCTGATATCTTTATTCTTGCTGAAAAACCACCCTCCATGCCAGTAAGGATAGGGTACAGATTGCACCGTCGTTCCCAACAGAATGAGAATCCTCTGGAAATAAGCAGGAAAATTCCACAAATAGTCATTATAAAACTGATGAATCATGAAAACCATGAACAAAAATAATATCCCGACAATATTAAAAATGTGCATGAACGTTGAAGTCGTAAACGCCGAGGAGATTCCAAGCAGCCCCATACCGGCTATATAAGGAATTGAATTTTTCATAATCCGGTATTCAATCTTCCTCATAAACAATACTGCAAAAACAATTGTCGCCCCTACGCAGACAGGAAATGTGACGCCTGATATATTCTTATATAGACAGAAGGTAAAAATCAATCCATAAATCAGGCTTAATCCTCCAAAATATTTGTAATTGTCGCGCATCCTCATAATCAGCATATTTTCTTTCATCAAAGCTATACCTCCATAATTCAAGTTTTTCTACCCTATACCACGGGCACGATTTCTGCTAAATGACACTGATTAATTTCTCACTCCTCAGGCTGATATTCTATAATATCTCCAGGCTGGCACTCAAGCTCCCGGCATATTGCCTCCAATGTGGAAAATCTCACAGCCTTTGCCTTGTTGTTCTTCAATATGGAAAGGTTCGCCGGAGTAATGTCAATCTTGCCTGCCAGTTCCGTAAGCCCAATCTTGCGCCGCGCCATCATAACGTCAATATGAATCTTTATCCCCACTGCATCACCCCCTATATCGTCAAATCGTTCTCTTCTTTGTAATTCACTGCTTTGGCAAATACATAGGCAAGTACTTCGCAAAACAGGGAAGCAATAAAGAATACAAGAACAATCACCCCTGTTGCCGGAGTAGGAAGGACACAAATCTTGATAAAAAACATTATGACAATGCAAAGGCTTAGAACGGACATCGTATTCAGGCTCTTCACATTCTCATACACAAAACAGGACTCCTGTATCACCGTCTTCATCATCCTGCGGAGCTGTCTGATAATCAAAATCCCAAATATCCCTGATGCGCCGAAGATTGCAAGCATAAACAGAAAGTATTCATCAATAATGCCAGAATAATGTTTCCCAAGAAACTTTAAACTTAACGGGAGCGTGAAAAATACAATCCATCCGCTGTAGAACATAAAATCCAGCACCAGCTTCGTAAATCGTATCAACCGTTCATTCATATGGTAATCACATCCTCTTTTCGTTTTCTTTTTTCTTACTATACCACATGTGTTATTGAAATTCAATATATTTTTATCGTTTATCAATATTCTTTGACTTGTTCTTTACACTTTACAAACTTGTTGGTATAATATAACCATTATAAACACATTTTTTAAGAGAGGTGATAATATGCTGTCCGGAGCAGATATCATCAAAGATTATTTCACAACTCGACAAAATAAAGGAATAAATACAAAGACAGGAGATATTTAAAATGACTACAAACATTAACATGGAACATCTAAAAAAGGATGCCGTTGATATCTTCCATCAGGGTTTCGCCTGTTCCGAATCCGTAATCTATGCCATCCGTAAGCATTTTGAACTGGACATGCCTGACAGCGCAATCGCCATGAGTTCCGGTTTCCCATGGGGTCTGGGCGGAGGCGGATGTATCTGCGGCGCATTGGCAGGCGGGACAATGTGCATCGGTTATTTCTTCGGACGGACAACCCCCGGAGACCCGAAGATTGGAAGATGCTTTGAACTTACCAACGAACTCCATGATTACTTTAAAGAGACTTGCGGCGGGACATGCTGCCGTGTACTTACGAGGGGGATGGAAAAGGATTCACCGGAGAGGAAGGCTCAGTGTACCAGGTTCGTCGAGGCTACTGTAGAAAAGGTTGCTGAGATTGTATTAAGAGAACTATAAGTAAAAAACTGCCGGAAACATTATTACGTATTTCCGGCAGTTTTTACTATCTATCTTCTGACTTTCCCTTTGGATCATGGGTTTCAAAATACACAATCAAATCAAGAATCTAAACTTGCTCGTCATTCTCCTCTATATTTTCCACAATCTCCTCATCTTCTTCCTCATCGCCCTTCCTTACCTTAGCGATGCTTGCCACAATATCCCCTTCCTGCAGATTAATCAGCTTCACCCCGGAAGTGACGCGTCCAAGCACAGAGATTCCAGAACATTTCATACGGATGACAATCCCATCCGTATTAATAATCATAATCTCATCCTCATCACTGACAGCCTTAATCCCAACCACATTACCGGTCTTTTCCGTAATCTTATAGCATTTGATACCCTTACCGCCTCGGTTCTGGCAGGTAAATTCATCAATCGGGGTACGTTTTCCCATCCCCTTCTCAGACACGATCAGAAGGCCGCTGCCCTGAGAGCTAAGCTGCATACCAATGACCTCGTCCCGGTCAGACAGGTTCATTCCCCGTACACCCATAGAATTTCTTCCGGTAGGCCTTACATCCTTCTCGTCAAAACGGATACACTGCCCATACCGGGTCACAAGGAATACTTCCTGATCACTGTTGGTATACTTCACTTCAATCAGCTCATCCTCCTCCCTAAGAGTAATCGCCGCAAGCCCTGTCTTCCTCACAAACGCATACTCTTTAATCGGAGTCTTCTTCACAAGCCCCTTCTTCGTTGCCATGAACAGATACTCGCCATCCCTGTACTCATCAATCGGAATAACGGCGCTGATCTTCTCACCCGGCATCAACTGGAGCAGGTTCACGATCGCCGTCCCTCTGGAAGTCCGGCTCGCCTCCGGAATCTCATAGCCCTTCATCCGGTACACCCGTCCCGTATTGGTAAAGAACATGATATAATGATGCGTATGGGTCATGAACAGCTCTTCCACATAATCCTCTTCTAAGGTCTGCATCCCCTTAATCCCCTTGCCGCCCCGGTTCTGGGACTTAAAGGTATCGTTAGACATACGCTTAATATAGCCTAACTTCGTCATCGTAATGACCACGTCCTCCTTAGGAATCAAGTCCTCCATGGAAATATCAAATTCATCGAACCCAATTGCCGTCCGTCTGTCGTCACCATACTTATCCCGTATTACAATAATCTCTTCTTTAATCACGCCAAGCAACAACTTCCTGTCCGCAAGAATCGCCTTCAGCCTGCTGATCTGCTCCATCAGCTCGCTGTATTCCTTCTCCAGCTTCTCCCTTTCCAGACCTGTCAAAGCACGCAGACGCATATCCACAATCGCCTGTGCCTGCACGTCCGTCAGTCCGAAACGCTCCATCAACTCGGTCTTTGCCGCCTGTACCGTCTGGGAACCTCTGATAATACGGATCACTTCATCGATATTATCAAGGGCAATCAACAATCCCTCTAAGATATGCGCCCTCTCCTGCGCTTTGTTCAGCTCATACTGGGTACGGCGGGTCACAACCTCTTCCTGATGCCGCAGGTAATGGTTCAGCATCTCCAAAAGATTCATGACCTTAGGCTGGTTATTCACAAGGGCAAGCATGATCACGCCAAAGGTATCTTGAAGCTGGGTATGCTTATACAACTGGTTCAGAATGACATTGGCGTTCACATCCCTCCTCAGCTCAATGACCACCCGCATCCCTTCCCGGCTGGACTGGTCGCTTAGTTCCGTAATCCCGTCAATCTTCTTATCCTTAACAAGCTCCGCAATCTTCTCAATCAGCCTCGCCTTATTCACCATATAGGGCAGTTCCGTAACCACAATCCGGCTCTTCCCATTGGGCATGGATTCAATATCCGAAATGGCGCGGACACGAATCTTCCCCCGCCCGGTGCGGTATGCCTCCTCGATTCCTCTTGTACCAAGAATCATTCCCCCCGTAGGGAAATCCGGCCCTTTGATAATCTTTAGAATCTCCTCGATGGTCGTCTCGTCCTTATCCTCAATCTGGTCGTCAATAATCCTGACCACCGCATTGATGACCTCCCGCAGGTTATGGGGCGGGATATTCGTCGCCATACCGACAGCAATCCCCGACGTACCGTTGACCAGAAGGTTCGGGAATCTTGACGGCAGAACCGTAGGCTCCTTCTCCGTCTCGTCAAAGTTCGGCACAAAATCAACCGTATTCTTGTTAATATCTGCCGTCAGCTCCATGGAAATCTTACTAAGCCTTGCCTCCGTATATCGCATGGCCGCAGCTCCGTCCCCGTCCACAGAACCAAAATTCCCATGACCATCCACCAACGGATATCTGGTAGACCACTCCTGAGCCATATTGACCAATGCTCCATAAATGGAACTGTCACCGTGGGGATGGTATTTACCCATGGTATCACCGACGATACGGGCACATTTCCTATGTGGCTTGTCCGGACCGTTGTTCAGCTCAATCATAGAGTAAAGAATCCTTCTCTGAACCGGTTTCAGACCGTCCCGCACATCCGGCAGCGCACGCGAAGCGATAACACTCATGGCATAGTCGATATAGGAGTTTTCCATCGTCTTTTTCAAATCAACTTCATGAACTTTATCAAAAATATTATCTTCCATGTTATATACCTCTTATACATCCAGATTCTTCACATACTTGGCGTTCTCTTCGATAAATTCACGTCTCGGCTCCACCTTATCCCCCATTAGCGTGGTAAATGTAAGGTCAAGCTCAGACGTCGTCTCTTCATCCATTGTTACCTTCAAGAGAATCCTGTGTTCCGGGTCCATGGTCGTCTCCCAGAGCTGTTCCGCATCCATCTCTCCAAGCCCTTTGTAACGCTGAATCTTATTATTCCCGTCACGCCCCACGTCCTTTAAGATACCATCCAGCTCCTCGTCGCTGTACGCATACCATACCTTCTTATTCTTCTCCAGCTTATAAAGAGGCGGCTGCGCCAGATAAACGTATCCTTCTTTGATCAAATCAGGCATAAAACGATACAGGAACGTCAATAATAGAGTACTGATATGGGCGCCGTCAACATCGGCATCCGTCATGATAATAATCTTGTGATAACGAAGCTTTGAAATATCAAAATCATCATGGATACCCGTCCCAAATGCCGTAATCATCGCCTTAATCTCCGCATTTCCGTAAATGCGGTCGAGCCTTGCCTTCTCCACATTCAGAATCTTCCCCCTAAGCGGAAGGATTGCCTGAGTCGCCCTATCCCTTGCGGTCTTGGCAGAACCCCCGGCAGAATCTCCCTCAACGATATAAATCTCACATTTCGTCGGGTCTTTGTCTGAACAGTCCGCCAATTTTCCTGGAAGAGACATCCCGTCAAGCGCTGACTTCCTCCGGGTCAGTTCCCGCGCTTTCCTTGCCGCCTCCCTTGCACGCTGCGCCATCACCGACTTCTCCACCGTCAGCTTTGCAACCGTAGGATTCTGCTCCAAATAAATCTCAAGCTGCTTGCTTACCACGCTGTCAACCGCTCCTCTTGCCTCGCTGTTGCCAAGCTTCTGCTTCGTCTGTCCCTCAAACTGAGGATCTTCAATCTTGACGCTGATAATCGCAGTCAGCCCTTCCCGGATGTCCTCCCCTGACAAGTTCTGCTCACTGTCTTTCAATAATTTATTCTTTCTCGCATAATCGTTAAAAGTCTTCGTCAGAGCATTCCTGAAACCTACCACATGGGTTCCGCCCTCCGGTGTTGTAATATTGTTCACGAATCCATACGTATTGTCACTGTAAGAATCATTATGCTGCATCGCCACCTCGACCGATACATTGTTGACCATTCCCTCACAGTAGATAATATCCTCGTAGATAGCCGTCTTGCTCCGATTCAGGTACGCCACGAACTCCTTAATGCCGCCTTCATAGTGAAATGTCTTTTCAATAGCGCCGTCGTCCGGCCTGTCGTCCCGCAGCACGATTTTAAGTCCTCTGGTCAGAAATGCCATCTCCCGGAAACGCTGTTTCAGCACGTCGTAATCAAACACCGTATCTTCAAAAATCGTGTCGTCCGGCAGGAACACAACCTTGGTCCCGCTCCTCTCCGGCTCACATTCCCCAATGACCGCCAGTTTTTCCACAACTTTTCCACGTTCATAACGCTGCTTATATATTTTCCCCTCATGGTAGATTTCGACCTCCAGCCAGTTAGACAACGCATTAACGACAGAAGCCCCAACTCCGTGAAGTCCTCCGGACACCTTGTATCCGCCGCCTCCGAACTTTCCTCCCGCATGGAGAACGGTAAACACCACCTCCACTGCCGGAAGCCCAGCCTTATGGTTGATTCCCACAGGGATTCCCCTTCCGTTATCCAGAACCGTAACCGAATTATC
This sequence comes from Lachnospiraceae bacterium, assembly GCA_910574885.1. GTDB lineage: Bacteria > Bacillota > Clostridia > Lachnospirales > Lachnospiraceae > Sporofaciens. The sequence goes on from CAJTDD010000033.1 coordinate 17,352, forward strand.
CGGATTGATAGTCACAAATATCGTATCACAGAAACCCGCCAGCGCTTCATCCACAGAGTTATCCACAATCTCATACACAAGGTGGTGAAGTCCGCGCGATGAAGTGCTTCCGATATACATGCCAGGACGTTTTCTTACCGCCTCAAGCCCTTCCAATATCTGAATCTCATCCGCACCATATTCATGCTGTACCTTCTCTGTACTCATTCTTCTCCTCCTAGTTTTCATTCGTTACCTGTCCGTTATGGACATGGAACACTTTGTTTATAGAGAAACGATGATTTACAAAATCCTCTACCCCTGTACAGGTAATCAATGTCTGTATATCATTTATACTGTCTAATAGATAGTTTTGCCTATGTTTGTCAAGTTCAGACAATACATCGTCAAGTAATAAAACAGGCGTATCCCTTGCTGCCTGTTTTACCAGCTCAATCTCAGATAACTTCAGCGAAAGCGCGGCAGTCCGCTGCTGTCCCTGCGACCCGAAACGTCTGATGTCCAGTTCTTTGGCCATAAAACAGATGTCGTCCCTGTGGGGTCCCACCGATGTACTCTTTATCCGTATATCTCTTTCCCTGTTCTTTGATAATGCTTGTTCTAACGTAAGACTCCCGTTACTGGGCTCATAGATTACTTGAATCTCTTCCCGTCCGCCAGTAAGCTTTCTATGAATCGAAAAAATGATATCGTTTATCTCCTGTATGAATTTTTCCCTTCTCTCCAGAATCTGATTTCCATACCGGATCAACTGCATATCCCAGATTTCCAGGGTATCTTTCAGTTTCCCGTCATGTTCTGGACCCATCTCCTTTAGAAGATGATTCCTCTGGTTCACGATTCTGTTGTAATTGGACAAATTGCTCAGATAGACCTTGTCAAGCTGGGATAACTCCATGTCAATGAACCTCCTTCTCTCGGAAGGGCCGTTCTTAATGATATTCAAGTCCTCCGGAGAGAAAAACACAAGGTTCACAATGCCGAACAATTCGCTTGCCTTGCGAATCGGCATCTTGTTAATGGCAATCCCTTTCGCCCCATTCTTTTTCAAATGCATATCAAGCTGGTAATCAATACCATTTCTTTCCACCACAGCCTCGATATGGGACTCATCCTTCCCAAAACGGATAAGTTCCCTATCCTTTGCCCCCCGATGGGACTTGGTGGTTCCGGAAAGATAGACTGCCTCTAAAATATTCGTTTTGCCCTGTGCATTATCCCCATAGAATATATTGGCAGCATCATCAAAATCAAGTTTTAAAAGATCATAATTCCTGTAATTCTTTAGCTTCAAAGACCTAATTTTCAATTTTCACTTCTTCCCCGTTAAAAGTGATAACATCTCCGGCGTATAGCTTCCGCCCTCTCCTGGTATCCGTCTCGCCGTTGACTTTGACAGAACCCTCCACAATGACTTCCTTCGCCTCCGCGCCGGAGCCGACCAGACCGGCGGCCTTCAAAGCCTGCCCGAGCTTAATATACTCATCTCTCAATCTTACAACATCCACTTGTTATCCCTCTCTACGCAGCCGCATTAAAATTTACAGGCAGAATCAGGTAAATATAACTCTCCTCATCGTCCTTAATGAAACACGGCGCCTTTGCATTCATCAGATATAGAGTTACTTCCTCGTCCTCGATGACACGTAAGGCGTCTATCAGGAACTTAGGGTTGAAACCAATCAGAAGGTCTTTTCCTTCCTTGCTGATAAAAATCTCCTCATTCATTGAGCCAATCTGGGACTTAATCCTTAGTTCCATCACCTCGTCGCCGATATTGATGATAATCGGCTTCTTGTCCCCTTCCTTCACGAGAAGCGTCGCCCGATCGATACAGTTCAATAACTCTCTTTTATTGATTCTGACCTTCGTCTCATAGTCGTTAGACAACATCTGATCAATCCTAAAATATTCCCCCTCAATCAGTCTGGACACCACTACCGTATTGTCAAACTCAAATACAATGTGGTTGCTGGTGTAAGAGATAGAAACCATGCTCTCCGCCTCGCCCGACAGAATCTTGCTGACTTCAATCAATGTCTTACCGGGAACGATTAATTTTTTATCGCTTACTTCATCCTTCAATTCAATCCTGCGGATAGAAATACGGTGTCCGTCAAGAGAGATAACTCTAAGCACGTTCCCTCTAATCTCGAACAATTCGCCCGTCATTAATTTGTTGCTCTCCGTATCCGCAATGGAGAAGATGGTCTGCCGAATAACTTCTTTCAAAGTAAACTGAGATATTTCTATAGATTCATCTTTCTCAATAATTGGGAGATAAGAAAATTCCTCCCCCGGCTTCCCGGATAAATCAAACTTCGCTTTCTCACAAGTAATCGTCATCCTGAGATTCTCATCTGTCTCAATCTTAATCTCATTATCAGGAAGTTTGCGTACAATCTCGGAGAATATCCTTGCATCAATGGCAATCATGCCTCTCTCCACAATCTCTCCTTCTATATCCGTCTGTATTCCCAGTTCCATATCATTTGCTGTCAATCTGATAATATCGTTCGTAGCGTCAATCAGGATACACTCCAGAATTGGCATGGTGGTCTTAGAGGGTACAGCCTTATATACAGTGCTGACTCCTTTTGAAAGATTTGCTTTGCTGCAGATAATCTTCATATGTGTAAAACTCCTTTCAGGCGCGGACGGATACATTTATCTATCATAAATTTCCGTCTTCTTCTTATTAGGGGCTGTGGAAAAGTGGAAAACCACGGAAACCCCAGAATTTAACAGTGTTTTCCGCAAGAATAACTGTGTGGATTTTAGTGAGACAAGATGTGGAAGTTGTGGTGAAAACTTGTCTTAAAAAACTTTTTTGTTTCTTAGAAAATAATTTTCCAACAGTTATTCCCCATTATCCCTAAGTTGTCCACAATGTTATTCACATTAAGCGGGATTAATCTTTTTCATAATAATACTGATGGTATTGTTAAGGGTCTCGTCCTTCACAATACCTTTTTCAATCTTTTCTACACCGTACTTAATCGTTGAGTGATCCTTTCCTCCAAGGATGATGCCGATTGCCTGAAGAGGCGTCTCGGTTAGAGTACGCATCAGGTACATGCAGATCTGCCTTGGTACGGAGATGCTTGCGCTCCGCTTGTTTCCTTTCAGATCTGCAATGGTAATATTAAAATGGTCGGATACGATGTCAAGGATCAGCTCCGGCGTTACGACTCTATTGTTATAAGAAGATATGATATCCTTCAAAGCCTCGGCAGCCAGCGGGATATCAATGGTTTCCGGGTTGTTCAGTTTATAGAGGGCAATCAGCTTGTTAAGCGAGCCTTCAAGTTCCCGGATGTTGGATTTGATGTTCTCGGCAATATATGTCAGAACCTCCTCCGGAATATTGTACCTGTCCAGATGGTCCAGCTCAATCTTCCTGCGTAAGATTGCCATCCTTGTCTCATAGTCAGGCGCAGAGATGTCTGCAATCAAGCCCCACTCGAACCGGGTACGGAGTCTTGCCTCCAGTGTCTCAATATCCTTAGGAGGCTTATCACTGGAAATAATAATCTGTTTGGCGGAGGTATGCAGATGGTTAAACGTGTGGAAAAACTCTTCCTGCGTACTCTCCTTGCCGATGATGAACTGGATATCGTCAATCAGCAGGACGTCGTTATTGCGGTACTTGTCCCTGAATTGAGCCATGGCAGATTCATTATCGGCGGTCTTACCTTTTTTCAAGGCTTCAATCAGTTCGTTGGTAAATGTCTCGCTTGTAACGTAGAGAACCTTCTTTTTCGGGTTCCTATTCAATATAAAATGAGCGATGGAATGCATCAGATGGGTCTTCCCAAGACCGACGTCTCCATATAAAAACAAGGGATTATATACTTCTCCCGGGGATTCCGCCACGGCAAGGGAGGCGGCGTGTGCAAAATTATTGTTCCCACCTACCACGAAGGTATCGAAGGTATACTTGGGATTCAATCCTGCTTTCTCGCTTGCAGTCTTGGTTCTCTTCTTATGACTTGCATCTGCAGACATGCTGCGGATTTCGCCGATTCTGGAATCATCCTCCGACAAAAATATGACTTCATAGTCAATCCCCGTAACTTCAGAAATGCATACTTTCAGAGGGAGAAGGTATTTCTTTTCAATATATTCAACGCTTGCGTTCATATTCACCAGTATATACACGGTGTTGTCAATAATCTCATATACTTTCAACGGCTGTATCCAGGTAGTAAATGAGACATTGGATAATTCGTGCTCTACCCTGAGATGCTCGATAATTTCCGGCCACTTTTCATTCACAATATCCATTACAGTAAACTCCTAATCTCTCTTAGTATCAAAATATACATTATAACCCCAGTTTTGGTATCCTAATTATTTTACATCAAAATAGCAAATTAAGCAATCTCTAAATCTATGTGGAAAACGTAATACACAACGGAAAATTGTAATTTTTCAAGGAAAATGGTGATGAAATTATTTGTTTCCACGTCTTATCCACAGAAATCCCAAATGTTATCCACAATTTGTGGATAAATAAATTTAGAAAAATCGCGGAATAGCTTGACTCAGACGCATTTTTTCTATATAATCAAGGCTGATGTCTTAGGAAAATTTGTAGGGAGTTTCCCTTAGTATATAAGGAGGTGGATATCTATGAAAATGACATTCCAGCCAAAGAAGAGACAGAGGGCTAAAGTCCATGGGTTCAGATCCAGGATGAGCACCAAAGGTGGAAGAAAAGTTCTTGCTAGCAGAAGAGCAAAAGGAAGAAAGAGATTATCAGCGTAGGCCGCATATATGTGGCCTTTTCTTCTATAAAAATTGGACGGTGTGTGAATGAAGTATTCCGAGTCATTGAAGAAGAACCAGGATTTCCGGAATGTCTATGGAAGAGGGAAATCCTGTGCGAACAAGTATCTGGTAATGTATGTATTAGAGAATGAAACCGGCAGGAACCGGTTAGGTATATCCGTAAGTAAGAAAGTTGGCAATAGTATTGTAAGGCATAGATTAACAAGGCTGATTAGGGAAAGCTATAGACTGCAAGAGGAACGTTACAGACGGGGACTGGATATCGTCGTGATTGCCAGAGCGGCTGCGAAAGAGAAGAATTACCATGAAATTGACAGCGCAATGCTCCATCTGGGACGTCTTCATACCATTATAGATAGGGGTAACGTATTATGAAACACATTCTGTTAGGCTGTATCAGATTCTATCGGAAGTATTTATCTGCTCTGAAGGGATATTCGTCCTGTATTTATTATCCCACATGTTCGCAGTATGCGATAGAGGCTATTGAGAAATATGGTGCGTTTAAAGGAACAGCTCTAGCTGTATGGAGGATATTACGTTGTAATCCGTTTGCAAAGGGAGGGTACGACCCGGTTCCATGATAGGATTTACCCCGCTTTTTGGAAACTTATGTTTCTATAAATAGAATACATTGGAGGAATGAGTATGACATTTAGTTTATTATCGGCAGCGAATTGGCCGATTGTAGGTCAGATTAGCTGGCTGTTGGGGAAGGTCATGAACTTTATCTATACGATATTGGATAATGCGCTTCCAAGTGATAACGGACTGGTGGGGTTATCAATCATTTTATATACCATCTTCGTATATACATTGATGCTCCCGCTTACCGTCAGCCAACAGAGAATGCAGAAGTTATCTGCTGTGACGAACCCTGAGGTTCAGGCAATCCAGAAAAAATATAAGAATAAAAAAGACCAGGCGTCTATGATGAAGCAGCAGGAGGAGATTCAGCAGGTATATGACAAGTACGGAACCTCCATGATGGGAGGATGTCTTCCGATGCTGATTCAGCTGCCGCTGTTGTTGGCTTTATACCCGGTTATTTACGATATTCAGAGTTATGTCCCGGCAATCAAGGATGCTCCGGCAAGCGTGAACCAGTTCCTTACGATACCGGACATGACAATATCTCCGATTACGATGATTAGGAACAGCGGTTCCTATGGAATGGCTCCGGCTGTCATTATTATTACGGCGATTCTTGTCCCGGTACTGTCCGGCCTTACACAATATTTGAGCGTTAAGATTTCCCAGGCAATTTCCGGACAGCAGATGGATAAGGATAATCCGATGGCAAGCACTATGAACACCATGAATGTGACGATGCCGTTATTCTCTGTGTTTATGGTATTTTCACTTCCGACAGGTATCGGTATGTACTGGGTGTTCAGCGCCGTGGTAAGAATTGTACAGCAAGTTATCATCAACAAGCATTTGGCTAAGATTTCGGTGGAAGAGTTGGTGGAGAAGAATAAGGAAAAGGCTGCGAAGAAGCGTGAGAAGCGCAGCGTAAAGGCCGAGAAGATTAACGCTATGGCACAGACGAATACCAGGAGTATCAAGGATTCTGCCAGCAGAAACGTATCGGGAATGAGTGAGAAAGAGCGAGAAAGAAGAATAGAACAGGCAAAATCGCGTGCTGAGAATGCCAGGGAAGGCAGCCTTGCGGCAAAGGCTAACATGGTTAAAAAATTCAATGAAAATAATTAGGGGGCTTTATTCATGGAATATATTACTGTATCAGCGAGGACGTTAGATGATGCGATTACAGAAGCATTAGTCCAGTTAGGAGTGACGAGTGATCAATTAGATTATCAGGTGATTGAAAAAGGAAGCGCCGGATTCCTTGGAATCGGTATGAAGCAGGCAGTAATCAAAGCACGCAGGAAAGAAGAGGCCAGGGAAGAAGAGCCTGAGATTGAAATCCCGAAGGTAGACGTTTCTTTGGTCAGGGAGCCTGTTAAGAAAGAAATAAAAAAGGAAGCGCCGAAAAAAGAGCATGTAAAGAAGGAAACTCCTAAGAAGGAGCATAAAGAACATAAGGATTATAAGGAGCATGGAAAGAAGGATTCTGTAAAGAAAGAGTCTAAGAAGAAAACGCAGGTAAAAGAGCAGCTTGCAGCCAATGTTCCTGAGAAGAAAGAGGTAGAGCTTGCAAAGGTAGAGGAATGTACGATTGAAGCTTGTGAGAAATTTGTGAGCGATGTTTTAAAGGCGATGGATATGACGGATGTAAAGGTTACGTCCGTTGTGGACGAAGAGGGCGCGCTTTCTATTGATATGGAAGGAAGTAATATGGGAATCCTGATTGGAAAAAGAGGACAGACGTTGGATTCTCTTCAATATCTGACGAACAGGGTTGCCAACAAGATGCAGGAAGGGTATGTGCGTGTAAAGCTTGACACGGAGGATTACCGCAGGAGAAGGAAAGAGACTCTTGAGAATCTTGCGAAGAATATTGCAAGCAAGGTGAAGAGAAGCAGGAGGACGGTATCGTTAGAGCCTATGAATCCTTATGAGAGAAGGATTATCCATTCGGCATTGCAGGCAGACCCGGCGGTTTCCACACATAGCGAAGGGGAAGAACCTTATAGGAGAGTAGTAGTTACTCTGGTACGTAATAGGTAGGATAATGAAAATAGGGGTTTCACACCCCTATTTTTGTTATCTGCACAGTCCCGTGCAGAGGAGATTAGATAAGGAGGCAAAAATGGGAAGATTCTATAATGATACGGTTGCCGCAATATCGACCGCAATGAGCGATGCGGGAATTGGTATTGTAAGAATGAGCGGTCCGGAAGCATTTTTGATTGCAGATAGAGTTTATAGAGGAAAAAGGAAGAAATTGCTCTCAGAGCAGCGGACACATACGATTCATTATGGATATGTGATGGATGGGGAATGTATGGTTGATGAAGTGCTTGTAATGCTGATGAGGGGACCTCATAGTTTTACCGGGGAGGATACGGTGGAGATTAACTGCCATGGAGGTGTGTATGTCGTTAAACGTATACTGGAACTGTTGATTGATAGGGGGGCAAGACCTGCAGAACCGGGGGAATTTACAAAGAGGGCTTTCTTAAATGGAAAGCTGGATTTGTCCCAAGCAGAGGCGGTGGGAGATTTGATATCATCCAGGAATCAGTATGCGCTTCAAAGTTCTGTCAGCCAGTTAAAGGGGAATATCAGGGATAAAATCAGTGAGATTAGAAATGAAATCATTTACCATACAGCTTTTATTGAGTCGGCTTTGGACGACCCGGAACATATCAGTGTGGATGGATATGGGGAAAAATTGCGGCAAACTGTGGAAAAGCTTATGGGACAGATACGGAACCTGATAGATACTTATGATGACGGAAGGATGATAAAAGAAGGAATCCGCACGGTTATTTTGGGCAGACCAAACGCAGGAAAGTCTTCTCTTTTGAATGTGCTTTTAGGAGAAGAAAGGGCGATTGTTACGGAAATTGCAGGTACGACCAGAGATATTTTGGAGGAGCATATTAATTTGAGAGGGATCTCTCTGAATATGATAGATACTGCGGGAATCCGGGATACCGAAGATATTGTGGAAAAGATAGGGGTAGATCGGGCAAGGAATTATGCGGGGCAGGCGGATTTGATTCTGTATGTGATAGATGCATCAATGCCTTTGGATGAGAATGATGAAGAGATTTTTCGTTTGATTAGGGAGAAAAAATCTATTATTTTATTGAACAAAACAGATTTGGAGACGGTGGTTACAGAGGAAGAGGTAAAAAACGCATATTTTGCAAGTAATCTTTCAAATTTGAATAGCAAAGAAATAAATAAGTTTACTATACCCATTATTTCTATATCAATAAGAGAAAAAATAGGAATAGATGTTCTGGAAGAAACTTTAAAAGTAATGTTTTTTGAAGGAAAACTTTCATTTAATGATGAAATATATATTACGAATTTACGTCATAAGACAGCTCTTCAGGATTCATTTTACGCATTGGAAAGGGTAAAAGACAGTATTGATTCTGGGATGCCGGAAGATTTTTATTCGATTGATTTGCTGGATGCCTATGAGTCGCTTGGAGAGATTACAGGAGAGAAGGCAGGAGAGGATTTGGTCAATGAGATATTCAGCAAATTTTGCATGGGGAAATAAGTATCTGGATAAACGGGTGAAAGGTAGAGGAGGATTTGGTTGGTGAAAGATTTGGCAAATTCTGTGTGGATAAATGAAGATGGATATGATGTGGTGGTAATAGGCGCTGGACATGCAGGATGTGAGGCGGCGCTTGCTGTTTCCAGGTTGGGATTTCGTACAATTATATTTACTGTAAGTGTGGACAGCATTGCATTGATGCCGTGTAATCCTAATATTGGGGGAAGTTCAAAGGGACATCTGGTAAGAGAGGTGGATGCCCTTGGCGGGGAGATGGGGAAAATAATCGACCGGACTTTTATTCAGTCCAAAATGCTTAATAAATCGAAAGGGCCGGCGGTCCATTCCCTTAGAGCTCAGGCGGATAAGGCAAATTACAGCCGCACGATGCGGCAGGTATTAGAGAGTCAGGAAAATCTGGAAATTAAACAGATGGAAGTGGTAAAGATTCTGACAGAGGATGGAAAGGTGAGTGGGGTACAGACATTTTCGGGCGCTGTGTATCCATGCAAGGCTGTGATTCTGTGTACCGGCACTTACCTTAGGGCGCGGTGCATTTATGGGGAGGTGAGCAGTAATACAGGACCAAATGGATTGCAGGCTGCCAATTATCTCTCGGATTCTTTAAAGGAGCTTGGAATTCAGATGTATCGCTTTAAGACAGGGACTCCGGCGAGAATTGATAAGAATACGGTTGATTTTAGTAAGATGGAAGAACAGTTTGGGGATGAGAGAGTAGTTCCGTTTTCATTTACCACAAATCCCGAAGAGGTGCAGATAGATCAAGTATCTTGCTGGCTGACTTATACGAATCAGACTACCCATGAGATTATAAGGAAGAATTTGGATCGTTCGCCTTTGTTTTCTGGAATGATAGAAGGGACTGGACCGAGGTATTGTCCGTCTATTGAGGATAAAGTGGTAAAGTTTGCCGATAAGGAGAGGCATCAGGTGTTTATTGAGCCAGAAGGATTGGAAACAAATGAGATGTATATTGGGGGGATGTCTAGTTCACTTCCGGAGGATGTCCAGTATGCAATGTACCGGACGGTGCCTGGATTGGAGAATGTGAAGATTGTCAGAAATGCTTATGCAATTGAGTATGACTGTATTGATGCAAGACAGCTAAAGCCTTCTTTGGAATTTCGGAAGATTGAAGGTCTGTTCAGCGGCGGACAGTTTAACGGAAGTTCAGGATATGAAGAGGCGGCGGCGCAAGGTTTGATGGCGGGGATTAATGCGGCAAGGAAATTGCAGGGGAAAGAGGCTGTTGTATTGGATAGGTCGGAAGCTTATATCGGAGTGTTGATTGACGATCTTGTTACAAAGGAGAGCCGTGAACCTTACCGGATGATGACTTCCAGAGCAGAGTATCGTTTATTATTAAGACAGGATAATGCAGACCAAAGATTAACGAAGATAGGGTATGAGATTGGATTGATTCCTGAGGAAAGATATCAAAGACTTTTAAGGAAGGAAGAGTGGATAGAATCTGAAATTGAGAGGATGAAAACTACGAATGTAGGTACTTCTGATAAGGTTCAGAATTTGTTGGATGATTATGGAAGTACAAGGTTGGTATCGGGTATTTCTCTTGCCGAATTGATTCGCCGTCCGGAGTTATCCTACCGGGCATTGAAGGAGATTGATGAAAAGAGACCGGAAATTCCAGATGAACTGGAAGAAGATGTGATAGAACAGGTGGATATTTTTATTAAGTATGAAGGGTATATCAGCAGACAGAAGAGACAGGTGGAGCAGTTTAAGAAATTGGAGAGTAAGAGGATACCAGAGGATATTGATTATGATTCGATTAAGAGTTTGCGGATAGAGGCAGTTCAAAAGTTGAAAGAGTACCGTCCGGTTTCGGTGGGGCAGGCGTCTCGGATATCGGGAGTATCACCGGCGGATATTTCTGTTTTGTTGGTGTATATGGGGAGTGGTAGTATGCGGTCAGTATATTAGAAATTTAATACATTAATACATTAAAGCGATAAAGTAATATAATACTATATAATCAAAGTAATAAAGTTTCTGTTTGCGGTTATATGGTTAAGAATATGATTGAGAAGCAGATGGCAGGTATTAATGCTTTTGAAAAAAATGATGTGAACTTATTTGTGAGGTTAGGGATGGTTAATTTATTGAAAGAAAAGATGAAAGAGATTCATGTTGAACTGGATGAAAGGAAGATAAAACAGTTTTATAGATTTTATGAGTTACTAATTGAATGGAATAGAGTAATGAATCTGACAGGTATTACAGAATCTGAAGAAATTGTGGAGAAGCATTTTGTAGATAGTCTTTCTATTGTAAAGGTTCTTGATTTGAAGCAGGTGGATAAGATTCTTGATTTAGGAACTGGTGCAGGGTTTCCGGGAATTCCTTTAAAAATTGTTTTTCCACATCTTAATATGGTATTGTTGGATTCATTGAATAAGAGAATAAAATTTTTAGATGAGGTAATTAAGGAGTTAGAGCTTACAGAAATTTATACAATTCATGGAAGAGCAGAGGACTATGCAAGAAAAGAGGAGTATAGGGAACAGTTTGATTTGTGTGTATCAAGAGCTGTTGCTAATCTTTCAACATTAACTGAATATTGTTTGCCATATGTAAAAAAGGGCGGAGTCTTTGTTTCATATAAATCTGGGAATATTGATGAAGAGATAGCAGAGTCAAAAAAGGCTGCTCAGTTGTTGGGTGGAAATATTGTTGATGTTGTAAAGTTTCAATTACCGGGGACAGATATTAACAGGTCGTTTGTAAAAATAGAAAAAGTAAAAAATACAGGCGGAAAGTATCCGCGTAAATCGGGTATACCTGCAAAAGAGCCATTAAGATAAAAAGAGTGCAGTTTGGAAAATGTTTTTTCCAAACTGCACTCTTTCAAAATTCATCTTCTAAGAAAATCTTGACTTTATCCATAAACTCATTCGGCTTTTCTAATTGAGGAAGCTGGCGTGTTTCATGAATGGTTTCTACCTCTATCGAAGGCATGATGTTTCGATAAATATCTATATTTTCGGTTTTATTCATTTTATCATCACCTACAATAAAATAAATACTGTTTGTTATTGTTTTTAGACAGTGTTTCAAGTTAACAGTAGTATAATGACCGTAAATGCTTGCAAACAGATATTTGGAGTTGGCATCCATGTGTGCTGTCTCATAATAAGTACTGATTAAATCATGTTCTAAAAGGTTGGAGTTATAAAAGTAATATTCAGTAAAAAGCTCGTCGGTGCTATTTCTTCCGGTAAATAAATTATATATGAAAGTACCTACGATAGGAAGTTGCAATAGGTTCATAAATATCTTGCTCCGTTTGTCAGGAATATTTGATAGTTCTTTTATATCGGGTGGATTTACAAGTATTATTTTGCGAATCACAGAATTATCATTGTGGCATGCAGCGATGGCAAATGCTCCTGAATCGCCAGTTGCAAGAATATCAGTTTCTTCTCCAATGACCTGTTTAATAAAATCATTAATCAATTGTACATAGAGATAGTTTGTATATGTAATGTTGGGTTTATCTGAGCGCCCACATCCTAAAAGGTCGATACGATAAACGGTATTTGTTTTAGAAAGGTCTTTTAAAACCTTATTCCATTCATGTCCAGAACTGTAGGTGTCCAAATTGTGAATAAGGAGAAGTGGATGACCTGACCCAATTTTTTTGTAATATATTTTTCCAAATTTCCAGTTGTAATATGAACCAGAGGCGCTGGATAATAAGTTGTCCATTGTTGCCGAGAAGTAAATGAGTTTGTTCATTATATGAATTATGAGTGTAGCAAAACTTGCTAATGAGATCATGCTTATAATTTTCTTTTTCCAATTCATGTGTACACTTCCTTCCATATAAGTTGTAGAATGATTCTGCTATTTTTAATGATTTTCTGCCACCATATTTATATGTGCTTTTTAAGATAAATCATTGTTTGGGTTACAATATATAATTTTATGTTTTCAATTTGATTATTATAATAAATTGAAATGTTTTATTTGCAGTGGGTTTATAAATTTATAATGAAGTTTGATTTATTATACTATAGAATTTTCTGAAAGTAAATGTTTCACGTGAAACATTTTTGTGGAATAAAAAATATATTATAAATTAATGACTTTATAATTGAATTTAAATGTTTTAGCCTGAATCGCTATCAAGATAATTTTACAAAAATTGAAAGCATGTAGGATAAGTTAAAATCTTACTGTTAGTTTGTTGTATGGTTAAGAAGATGATTAAGCAGCAGAAAAAGCAGGAGAAGCAGATGGCAAGCAAATAATATCTTGTCATTGATATGAAATGAATCGAATATGGGACATAATATGATGTTAAGTATGCGGATATATAAGATATATGCATTCGATAAAAGTTAAATAGTATTAAACAGTTTGTCATCCTATCCTCTCTTTTCTACATTTGAAAAGATAGAAAATATCTGTGGTAATGTAACCGGAGATAATGATAAGTAATAAAATCTTTATTCTCTCAATTAAAAGATAATATTCTGCTTGTATCAATGAAAATTGCCCCACAATATAAAATGTAATAGAACCCTTGCAGTAGTTTGGAAAATTTTAAACAAATAGAAAAGATGTATAGGCGGGTGTGGTAACGTCGCTTATATTTCAAAGAACTAATCTGATAAGAAATTATATCATTACCGAAGGTTGTATAAATCCGCTAGACAGAAAAGACATTCAGTCTGATAGGAAACTAAAAGGGTAATAATAAAAAATGCTAATAATATGCCTATGTGCCATAGAGCAATCCATAATGAGAGAGTTGTTGGCTGTAAGTTGTGAAAAAAAACATATGTGGTACAAAGTGCAAGAATACTAAATATATGTTAAAAAATACTATAATTAATTTATTATAGTTATATGGTTAAGAAAATGATTGAGCAGCAGGAGAAGTAGATATTTTTATATATTATGATTTTAAATATGTAAGTTCTTTTGATTATTCAAATGTTTCACGTGAAACATTTGAATATATAGAAAAGAAGAATGAAAAATGCAGATATATACTAAATGTTTTTAAATGATATATTATCAATATTTTATAATATTTATTTATGTTGAAAATATCTACTGCTTTTATTATGCGATAGAAAGCTGCTAATTTTTTTTGCCAAAGGATACACCGTAACATGTTCTTTGAATGGTTGTATTTTGCTCAATAAAGTATACCTAAGGGTACACCGTAATGCATGCCCTGTGGGCAGGTGGATTTTGTTCATTACGGTATACCCAAGGACACACCGTAATTTATGCCCCTTGTGGGGCGTGTGGACTTTGTCCAACAAAGTATAAATTTGGAAGAGAATTTTTGCTAAAATAGTAATAATGTTATTGAAATAAAAAATATTTAATGCTAAAGAGTATAAAACTGATTATACTTCCGGTGTTATATGAAAAAATAAATAATAGATAAGTTATAAATTGTATTAATGAGAATAATTGCCGCTTGATAAGTATTGAAAATAATAATGTTTCACGTGAAACATTATTAATGGTAATAAAAGTACATAATAATTGTAATGGATTCTTTTAAAATGAATATGTTTTGTATAAATTAAAGTTATTGGATGGAATATTTGACTTAACTAATAAATAAAGTTTGCAAATGTTTCTATTCAATTATAATCTTGTTGTTATTCTATCTTATAGAATTTCTTTTGCTAAAAATATTAATTTTTAAAGTCAAACATATAATTTTTGCTATAAAGAAATGCTTTATAAACAGTATTAATTTAATGGTAAATATGGTAAAAAGATTTAGATAAGCTTTTATAGTGGAAAATAATAACAAAAAACTCAGATGTTTCACGTGAAACATCAAAAAAATCATAAAATATATTTTAATATTAAACATTTGCTAGATATGTAGAAAAAAAAGTGTTATACTATTTTCAATGAAAAAGAAAGGTGATTGTAGATGGGAAGAATTATAGCTATTGCCAACCAAAAAGGCGGTGTCGGCAAAACAACAACTGCAATTAATCTATCAGCTTCTCTTGCTGAAAAAGGTCGAAAGGTTCTTGCTATTGATATGGATCCACAGGGGAATATGTCGAGTGGACTCGGCTTAGATAAAAACGCAATAGACGGGACAATCTATGATATGATAATTGGAGAAGCTGATGTGGAAGAGGTAATCCATAAAGATACAATTGAAAATTTGGATATATTGCCTTCCAATGTTGATTTATCCGCAGTTGAAATTGAAATGATTGATGTGGAAAATAAGGAATTTGTAGTGAAAAATGCAATTCAAAAGATAAGGGACAATTATGACTATGTGATTATCGATTGTCCGCCGTCATTAAGCTTACTTACAGTGAATGCTATGACAACAGCTGACTCTGTGTTGGTTCCAATTCAATGTGAATATTATGCTTTGGAAGGATTAAGCCAACTGATACATACTGTAGAATTAGTAAAAGACAGATTGAATCCAGTATTAGAAATTGAAGGCGTCGTATTTACAATGTATGATGCAAGGACAAATCTGTCATTGCAGGTTGTAGAAAATGTAAAAGATAACTTGGAACAAAATATTTACAAAACAATCATTCCAAGAAATATAAGACTTGCTGAGGCACCAAGTTTTGGAACACCGATTAATCAATATGACCCAAGATCGGCTGGGGCGGAGAGTTATATGAGGCTTGCAGAAGAAGTGATAAGTAAGGAATCATAAGGGGAGGATATGATGGCGGTAAAGAAAAAAGGACTGGGAAAAGGATTGGACAGTCTGATTCCTGATAATAGGTCAACAAAATCTGCTGAACCAGAATTAACATCAAAAAATGAACCGGAATCAGAATTAAATTCTGGGGAACAGATGTTGAAAATAAATCTGGTAGAACCTAATAGAGAACAACCGCGAAAAAAATTTGAGGAGGATGGTTTATTAGAATTAGCTGATTCTATTAAGCAATTTGGAATCTTACAGCCATTGCTGGTCAGAAAAAGAAATGATTATTACGAGATTATTGCAGGTGAGAGAAGATGGAGAGCAGCAAAAATCGCTGGTATAAGGGAAGTCCCTGTGATTATCAAAGAATATTCAGAACAGGAAATTGTGGAAATTGGATTGATTGAAAACATACAAAGGGAAAATCTTAATCCGATTGAAGAAGCAATGGCATTTAAAAGACTATTAGAAGAGTTCAATTTAAAGCAGGATGAAGTTGCCGAGCGAGTTTCAAAGAGTAGAACTGCTGTAACAAATTCTATGCGGTTATTGAAGTTGAATGAAAAAGTCCAACAGATGATTATTGATGATATGATATCGACTGGTCATGCAAGAGCGTTGCTTGCGATTGATAGTAAAGAGCAGCAGTACATACTAGCCAATAGGATATTTGATGAAAAGTTGAGTGTAAGGGAAACTGAAAAATTAATAAAAGATATTAAGAATCCTAAAAAACCAAAGGAAAAGAAACCAATAGAGAATCCATTTGTCTATAAAGATATTGAAGATAAGATGAAAGAAGTTATGGGAACTAAAGTCAATATTTCCTCAAAAGGCAATGGAAAAGGCAAAATAGAAATAGAATATTATTCAGATAAAGAGTTGGAACGAATGTTCGATATGATAATGAGTATACGAAGGGAAGAAGAATAATACATGGAGAGTAAGATACTGGTCACGCTAGGGATAGATCCGGCATTCATACTTTTATTCCTATTGATTTTGATTGTCGTGTTGTTTGTTTTGTATGTGAACCTTACCGTAAAATATAATAAATTACAAAGTAGTTATAATACGTTTATGAAAGGAAGAAATGGGAAAACTCTTGAAGAGAGCCTAAAAGAAAAATTCGGAGAAGTAGACTCTATACTCAAGATAACAAAACAAAACCGGTCAGATATCAAAGATTTGTTTAAAAAGTATGAAAAAGGATTTCAAAAGACAGGCATTGTAAAATATGATGCATTTAACGAAATGGGTGGAAAACTGAGTTTTGCAGTAGCACTTCTGGATAAGAATAATAATGGATGGATTATGAATGCTATGCATAGCAGAGAAGGATGTTATACTTATATAAAGGAAATTATTAAAGGCGAGAGTTATGTCGAACTAGCTGAGGAAGAGGCAGAAGCATTGGACAAGGCTATTTTTGAAAATTATGAGATGGATGTAAAAGATGTCAAAAAATAAAATAATACCAACTTAGGAGGAAAAGAGCATGTTAGATATTAAATTTGTAAGAATGAACCCGGATGTGGTAAGAGAGAATATAAAGAAAAAATTTCAGGATGAAAAATTACCTCTGGTGGACGACGTATTAGAATTAGATCAGAGGAATAGAGATATAAAGCAGGAGGTAGAAGGACTCCGTGCAGAGCGCAATACAATTTCCAAACAGATCGGAGCTTGTATGGCGAAAGGTAAGAAGGAAGAAGCAGAGGAGTTAAAGAAGAAAGTACAGGAGAATGCAGAACGGGTAGAAAATCTGTCTGCAGAGGAGAAGGAAGTAGAAGCAAAAATTAAAAAGATAATGATGACAATTCCAAATATCATCGATCCTTCTGTACCGATTGGAAAAGATGACAGCGAAAATGTGGAGATACAGAAATATGGGGAACCAGTAGTTCCAGATTTTGAAATTCCATACCATACGGATATCATGGGAAGTTTCAATGGAATTGATTTAGAGAGTGCGGGAGAAGTTGCAGGAAACGGATTCTATTATTTAATGGGCGACATTGCAAGGCTTCATTCTGCTGTGTTGTCCTATGCCCGTGATTTTATGATTGGAAGAGGCTTCACATACTGTATTCCTCCATTTATGATAAGAAGTAATGTAGTTACCGGCGTTATGAGTTTTGCAGAGATGGATGCCATGATGTATAAGATAGAAGGAGAAGACCTTTATCTGATTGGAACCAGTGAACATTCCATGATTGGAAAATTTATTGGAAAGATGCTTACAGAAGAGGAGCTTCCTCAGACATTGACCAGCTATTCTCCGTGTTTCCGTAAAGAAAAAGGAGCTCATGGAATTGAAGAGAGAGGAGTCTACAGAATTCATCAGTTTGAGAAGCAGGAGATGATTGTTGTATGTAAGCCAGAGGAAAGTATGAAATGGTATGATAATCTGTGGCAGAATACGGTTGACCTTTTCCGTTCTATGGATATACCGGTTCGTACTCTGGAATGCTGTTCCGGAGATTTGGCAGACTTGAAAGTAAAATCTTGTGATGTTGAAGCATGGTCCCCAAGACAGAAAAAGTATTTTGAGGTGGGAAGCTGCTCGAATCTGGGGGACGCTCAGGCAAGAAGACTTGGCATAAGGGTAAAAGGGACAGATGGAAAATATTTTGCCCATACATTAAATAATACGGTGGCAGCGCCGCCGAGAATGCTGATAGCATTTTTAGAAAATAATTTGCAGGCAGACGGAACAGTAAGGATTCCTGACGTTCTCAGACCATACATGGGAGGCACAGAGGTACTAATACCTAAGAGATAAAAGCACATTATGTGCGCGAAGCTAAAAAATTGCATTTATAAGGAAAATAATATGCATCAATATATGAATGCCATTGGATTTGGCAATATTAACAGCAAAAGAGAATTGAAAAATATTCTTACTCAAGTAAGAACTTCATTTACACAGCATGATCTCATTGCACAGGATGAAGAGATGGACATCTGCGAATATCAGAAGGAGTATGGCGCAGGAATTGGGATAGCGATGTTTGGGGACAGAGATATTCATGAAGAGTTTGAGAAAAACTATTACTATCCATTTTTTCTGGGAACCGGAATTACCAGCCATGCAGATGTCTATATAGAAAGAAGGATGGATAGAGAGGCATATGCCGGAATATGCGAGGATATGAAGGTGGGGATTAATCTAATCTTCCACCTTCAAAATACAGTAGAATTGCTCAAAGAGCGTCAGAGAGCAAAAAAATCTGTAAAATACAAGTCCGTAACTTTATCTGGATTGTGCAACGGAGGTACGATTCTTTTGCCAGTATTAAAGGATAAAGAACAGGAGAAGAGGCAAAAGGAAGAAATTCATAATCGGATGATGCTTGTGAGTGCGGCAAGGACGGGAGATCCTGCCGCTATCGAAAGCCTGACAATGGATGATATTGATACATATTCAAAAGTATCACAACGTCTGGTCAGCGAAGATGTATTTAGTATTGTAGACACATATATCATGCCTTATGGAATTGAATGTGATCATTATTCGATTATGGGCGAGATTTTGGAATTACAAATAATTACCAATGAGTACACGAAAGAAGAAATATATGTAATGAGATTGGATGTAAACGAACTTATATTCGATATATGTGTACCCGTAAAAAATGTTATTGGAGATGCAGCGGTTGGGAGAAGGTTTAAAGGGAATATGTGGCTGCAGGGAAGAATTAATTTTTGAAAAATGATTTAGAAAATTGGGTGTAAAGCCGACATTATATTATATGGCTTTTCACCTGATTTTTATTTATATGACATTTGGAAAAAAATGGTGTATTGATTTTATTTATAAAATGTTCTAAAATGTGAGGATAAGTAAATATAGTCGAAAGTGTGTAGATTAATAAAACTGTAAGTGAAGAGATAGATTAATATGACCGTTAAAGAAAGAAGAGGTTGCATTTGAATAAACAAAGAATGATTATAAAGAAGATGTGTGCTGCAGGAATAGTCGGAATATTAGCTGCGAATGTAGCTACATCTTTGCCAGCAGTAGGATATACGGAAAAAATGGGGGCAGAAGAGTACCATGCTTCAGCTAGGGATAAGGATGAATCTAGCATCCAGCAAGTAGTGGTTCCTGTGACTCCAGTTACATCAAATAATGTGGTGTCAGGAACACAGTCTGTTTCCCCTAATGTGTCAGGAGAAAATGATGAAAAAGGAAATATGAATGGCACAGGGGGAGATGGAGAAAAAGAAAACCAGAATATTTCGAGTGGAAATGGAACAACTGGGAATCCAGGAAGTACAGGAGGAAACGGAACAACTGGGAATCCAGAAAGTACAGGAGGAAGTGGGACAACTGGGAATCCGGGAAATCCAGGAGAAAGCGGGATAGCTGGGAATCCAGGAAGTACGGATGAAAATGGAGTATCCGAAAATCCAGGAGGAGAAAATGGAAGTGGGACAACTGGGGATCCGGGAAGTACAGGAGGAAATGAATCGATAGAGAATCCTGGGGAAATAGATGGAAATGGATCTACTGAAAATTCAGGAGATTCAGATACATCAAATCAGCCGAATAATCCTGATAAACCAGATGGATCGAACCAACCAGAGAATCCGGATGGAGAGGAAGATACGGATAATCCAGATCAATCTGGTGATCCAGATGGTTCGGAAATTGTGGACGGTTCAAACCAGTCCGGCGATGTTTCTAAACCGGACAATGTAGGAAAACCAGATAATACCCAAAACCCACCAATATCAGGAAAACCCAATGAACCTGATATTCCAGACAATCAAGATAAACCCGATGCTTCTGGTATAACAAAACCATCGTGGCCATTGGATATGAAGCCAGGATTCGGCACAAATACTAACGATGGAATCATAGATATAGAGCAATTTAAACCAGAAACGATTTCACCCGAAAGAATTAAAAATGCATCTCTTATATTGAACCAAAAATTAGTGAAACTACCCCAAATAGTAGAAGATTACCGATTTTGGACAGTTGCAAGAAAATATGCATTTGCAAAAGAAAACCTGGTTATCCGAGAATCAATTATACTAGAAGAGGAGACCAATGATAAGGCGCGTATAGTCGGTAAACTGCGAAAGAATGGTCTATTATATATATTGAAAGAAGAGGAAGATGGCTGGTTATATGTTGAATCAGGAAGAGTCAGGGGATTCGTACGTTCAGAAGAAGTGATTACGAATGAGGATGCAGGACAGCAATTGAAAATCTATCAGGAGAAGGCAAAAAAGAGAGCTGAAAGGTTAAAACAGGAATACAAAGGAATTGAAGGTACTGCACCTATGGCACGGGAAATACTGCCATGGCAGGAAAATGAAGCCTATACATACCTGAGAGCTACAGTAAATCAGACAGTGGTAGAGAAAAAATATGCCCTTGCCAAAAACGAATATGTGGAAGTAATGGAAGATAAAGATGAAGAGAGCCGGGTAATCGGTGTTCTTCCACAAGGAGGATTGTGCTTCATTTTGGAGGATGAGAAGGAGGAATGGATTTATATAGAATCCGGAGATGTTCGGGGATTTGTAAAGAAAAATTCTATCCAATTCGGTGAGGACGTCACAGAACAAGTGAAAGAAAAGCAAGAAGATACATTTTTACTGGCAGAAGAGAAAGTAAAAGCCGAAGAAAATGAAGCATGTTACTATACCCTTACTTCAACAAAACCAGGGGTTCCAAGCGGAGAAATCAGAAGGTCTATGGTAGAATTTGCCGCTCAGTTTGTTGGAAATCCGTATGTGTGGGGAGGAACCAGTTTAACTGAAGGGGCAGATTGTTCAGGATTTGTCCAAAGTATTTATAAACAATATGGATATGAATTGCCGAGAGTATCCCGCGACCAGGCTCAGTATGGCACAAAAATACCGGTAGAAGATGCCTTGCCGGGTGATTTGATTTTTTATGCCAATAATGGTAATGTGTATCACGTTGTCATGTATGCAGGCGAAGGGAAGACGATTGAAGCCATGAGTACAGATATGGGCATTGTTCAGGCAGATGTGAGTAAAAACAGTGCGGTATGGGCAACTAGAATTTTGAATGATAATGGCTATGCCGGGGGCGGAATCAGCGATGTGAACGCTACAAAGGATATGTATGGGAAGAATCTCGGTACATTTAAGCTGACTTATTATTGTGCCTGTGAACTCTGCTGTAATGTGGAGACTGGGATTACGGCAACAGGAGCGCCGGTTGTAGAGGGAAGGACGATAGCCGTTGACCCGAGAGTCATTCCTTACGGTACGCAAGTTATTATTGGAGGGCATGTATTTACCGCAGAGGATTGCGGAGGGGCAATTAAGGAGAATCATATTGATATTTATGTGAATGATCATGAAGAAGCTCTGGCTCTAGGCGTTAATTATGCGGATGTATATCTTAAAAAGTAACAGTAGTTGGATGGCAATTAGTTAAAAAAGATAGCCGATTAGCAAATGTAGGGGATTTCCTGTGGTTGATAAAATAATTTAAGGAAGTCGTTTAAATGATTTGACAATTGGCAAGTGTTGAAGTATAATAAGAAAGCATAAAGTTTGATGTATATATTAGATAATTGCCGCTATAGCTCAGCAGGATAGAGCGACCGCCTCCTAAGTGGGTGCTCGTTCAAAACAAAAACTGCATAATTTGTTTATAATGGTTGAATAAAACCGTTATAATATACACAAGTTCCTGTAGCTCAGTAGGATAGAGCGATTGCCTCCTAAGCAATAGGCCGCTGGTTCGACTCCAGTCAGGAACGTGAAAACGCCGTAAACGTAAGGTTTGCGGCGTTTTTTAACAGAACAGATTATTTCTTTATTCATGCAAAATGTGGAATGCATAAAAAATCATGTTTGCTAATATGGAAACGAACCATAACGCCGTAGTTTGCTAATAAAATCAGCACCTCTGCTAATAGGAGAATTAGCAGGTTTTCCTGCTAATAAGTTATTGAACCAATAACTGGGCCAATGTAGTTGCTAATTCCGGAGAGTCTTTTAACTTTTTAATCAAAATATTCAGATCAATATCACCGGAATTTGTCTGTGCATCCGAAGCTGGCGGCCCAGATTTGCGTAAATCGGGATTTTTGTAAAAAGCAGCTTCAAATTTCTGAGCGTTTACTTTTCTGTCCTCATCCAGAATATGGGAATATATTTCTGTGATCATATCCGTTTGTGCATGCCCGGTATCCCCTTGCGTAGCTTTAATATCACCATGGTTTAATTTCAGCTTATATGTCGTACTAGAATGACGCAATGAATGGAATACTACATTTGGTAGCTTTGCCCTGGTACGAAGCTCTTCAAATGACTTCAAAAGAACTCTGCCTTCACAGGGACGTCCATTCTGAAGAGCAACAACAAGATTGAAATCCTGATATTCATCGCCAAGGAATTCTTTCAGCTCATCCTGATGCTTTTTCCAGTCTCTTAATATGTAAGCAAGAGTTTTCGGGATCCATACGCGGCGGATACTGCTGTCGGTCTTTGGCTTCTTTAAGACAACCCTAGTGGATGTATTTGGCATCAGCGGCGGAAAGATAAAGTAGATATCCTTTTTATCAAGAATCTCAATCGTCCGTTTCGAAACTCTTAACAATTCTTTTTGAATATCTATATAAGTGTTGTCAGCTTTGATGTCTTCATCCGAAATGTGCACCATATCCCAGGTCAGGCCAAGAATCTCCCCTTCTCTCATAGAACATGCAAAAGAAAGATTCATTGCAACATACAACTTTCCGTCTCTGCATTCATCGAGTGCTTTGGAAATAGTCTCCGCATCCCATATATCACGCTTTTTATACTTTATTTTGGGTAATGCATCTGAAAGCTCAAAAGGATTCTTTCCTACAAGCTCCCATTTCACTGCCTGCCTGAAAGCACAGGATAACAGTTTGAATATCCGTTCGATCGTTTGTGGCGGCAAGTATTCACTTCTGGGCTGCTTATTTTGTACCATTACAGGTTTTGTCTTTTTAAGCGTGTTATAGTACTGATCTACAAATTTCCGATTGATATTCTGTATTGGAGTCTTTCCAATGATAGGGGTGATATAATTACCGATCAGTGACACATTATTGTCATATGTGCTTATACTCCATTTCTTCTCACCATATAAATTTACGAAGTCATATAGAAAATCTTC
The DNA here is from genome assembly GCA_910574885.1 of Lachnospiraceae bacterium. Taxonomy (GTDB): domain Bacteria; phylum Bacillota; class Clostridia; order Lachnospirales; family Lachnospiraceae; genus Sporofaciens. The sequence goes on from CAJTDD010000033.1 coordinate 41,154, forward strand.
TAGTGTTTGTGATGTAGGAGCGACAAAAACCCCCTGTTCCTGTTGGTTCTCAATCTCGATCTTCCGTTTGTTGGCATCCTTACGTTTTGTAAATGTCTCCCATTTTTGCTTTTTCTCGCCGGATTCGGTTTCATAGTAGTAAACAACCGAATAATTTTTCTTACGTTTGATAATCGTAGCCATACGTTTTCTCCTTTTTTATTGCGCTCCGCTATTCAGCCAGTCCTCAAAGGATCTTTTATTTATCCGTATGATTCTGCCGATTCGTTTTGAGATAAAGCAGTTCTCTTCACATAATTTGTATGCTAATTTCTTGCTTATACCTAAAATGACGGCAATTTCTTGTACAGAGTAAGTCGTTGATCCTTCTGGATGTACAGCAGATGTTTTTTGGTTAGAATTTGCTGTCATATATACTCCTTTCTTTTGACAGCATAGGTAACGTATAGCCAAACTCCTCATATTTCTATTATACGTCCCTTTTGCTGCCTTGTAAATTTCAAATTATTAATGTTACCGATCTTTCAGAAGCCAGTTCCTATGCCCTTTTCGGCCACGTAGCAGGCGTTACTGTGTAATCATTAAACTGCAGGCGCGCGTCAATACACACTATCTACAGCACCCGGTATCAATCTCCTGAAAGATGTATGGAATTGTCAACGAATCATGAAGGGTTATCACAGCCTATAATGAAAATAGGAGGGGGCTGGCTCCACTACTGTTTTAGCTTCCTGTTTTGATTTATAATAGTTTTAGGCAGGATTAAGTTTGGACGCACCTTGGAGGATCTGCACCCTGTTTGTCAACGTAAATGTTTTGCCCTTGAGCACAGCATATTGTCGCGCCTTTTATGGTTAGCACGAGTAGCAAAGTCCGTATCACCTCGGGCAAATCTCCTGCCCATTCTATTGCAAAGGAGATGCTCTGTATGAAAGACCTTCTGGAAATTTCCTGCGGGCTGGATGTCCACAAAGATAAAATTGTTGCCTGTATCCTGACTGGTCCTTTGGGTAAGCCGACAAACTCTGAAATCCGGGAGTTTACCACATTAATCCCGGATATGATTGCTTTACGGGACTGGATCGTTTCTCAAAACTGCCATCATGTCGCTATGGAAAGCACAGGTATTTACTGGATGCCTATTTACGAAATACTGGAAGAAGCATTTGGCGGTGATATTACCTTGCTGGTTGTAAACGCACGCCATATGAAGAATGTCCCTGGCAAGAAAACAGACATGCGGGATTCTGAATGGATTTCCACCCTGTTACGTGCCGGGCTTTTGAATGGCAGCTTTATTCCCGAAAAAAGAATCCGGGAGTTCCGTGACTTAAATCGTTACCGTAAAAGTGTCATCCGTGATATCACATCCCAGAAAAACAGAGTTGAGAAGTTCCTGCAAAGCTCTGGCTTTCGCCTTTCCTCTTTTATTTCTGATATTTTTGGCGCTTCCGGCAGGAACATCATCCGGCATCTCACTGAGCATGGACAGATTGATCGGTCTGCTTTGGATTCCTGCTTAAAAACAAAGACAAGAAACCGTATAGATGAAATCCTCATGTCCGTAAATGGAACCCTGTCAGAACATCAAAAAGCCTTCCTGAAGATTCTTATGGACCATTATGACTCCTTAAAAGAACATCTTGTTGAAATCGAAAAGAGTCTTGAGGCGGACATGGCCCCATTTGCTTTGCAGGTGGAGCAGTTAAGCAGCATTTATGGAATCAGCACAACGGCTTCCTGCGCAATCATTGCTGAAATCGGCATTGATATGAAACCGTTCAAAACCGCGGAGCATATCTGTTCATGGGCAGGCCTGTGCCCCGGCAATAATGAAAGCGCCGGGAAACGGAAAAGCACATCTGTCACGAAAGGCAATCCTTACATAAAAAGTATGCTTTGTGAAATTGCCTGGGTAATCGCGGGAAAACGAAATACCTATCTGTCCGCCTGGTATTGGAGAATCAAACAGAAGAAAGGGGCTAAAAAAGCTATTATTGCCCTTGCACGAAAACTTCTTGTAATTATTTACACCATGCTAAAGCAAGGCACTCTTTTCGATGAATCCTGTTTTGAAGCCAGACGTAAAAGCAGCGAACAAAAACAGCTTTCCCGATACATACGTGAATTAGAGAAGCATGGCTACCATGTGGAAGCGCAAGCCTGATTTTTTGTAATACCAATATTTCACTGACGGCAGCCATTTATATGACTGCTTTATCGTGATACTTCCATGATTGTTGAAAACATTTGTTGTCAAGGTTCAGTTCTTGGCTACGAGTTTTATTTTCGTAGCAAGGTACGTGAAAGCACAAATAATCCTTGATTATTTGTCCTCTCATATAAGTAATAGTGTTGAAATTTGGGAGATGGGTTAAACCAGATAGGGATAAAAAATAGATATGTATCGGCAGGAGCATAGATTTTCTCCTGCCACGCCTGTATTTAGGCGGTTTGACGTGTAGTGCGCTGCATATATTCACGTTCCATTTCCCGCATTTCCTCGTCCGTGGGGATGTCCACAATCCCGACATAGGAATAGTAGATGTCGATTTGCTGTGTCCGTTTCCCGTCCTTTTTCTCACGCTCATGGATTACGATTTTATCCACAAATGCGTTTAGGATTTCGGGCGTCAGCTCGTCGATGCGGGTATATTTCTTGGTGACGGCTATCAGCTTGGCGACATTGGTCGCTTCCGTGTCGGCTTCGCTGACCTCGGCTGTCAAGGCTTCGATTTCCTGCTTTAGCTGTTCCTGCTCGGCTTCATATCCGTCTGACAGCTTGTAAAAGCGTTCGTCATTCAGCTTTCCGTTGACATTATCCTCATAGATTTTACGGAACAGGCGGTCAAGTTCCTTTATCCGCTTTTCGTCCTTTTCTATCTGTTTCTGCTTTGCGGATAACTCGTATCGGCGTTCCGCAAGGGTGGCGTCAATCTGCTGTCGGATAAACACATGCTCAAACTGCTGTAAATAGGAGAGGAAATGCTGAAGCTGTTTCAAGACCAACTGTTTTAATGCGTCCTCTCGGATATAGTGCTGCGTACATTCCTTTGCCCTGCTCGTCCTTTTATACATGGAACAGCGAAAATGTGCATATCCGTTTGCTGTGGCTAAGCTGAGTTTCGCCCCGCAATCCGCACAATAGAGCAACCCCGAAAAGATACTTGTTGTTCCGCTTTTGGTCGGTCTGCGTTTGTTCTCCCGTATCATCTGCACTTTTTCCCACATATCCCTGTCAATGATGGGTGTATGGGCGTCCTCGATATACGTCCGCCTGTCCCTTGCGGTGGGGATGCGTTTCTTGCTCTTAAAGCCTAAACGGGTGGATTTAAAGCTCTCCGTCACGCCGATATACGCCACGTTTTCCAGAATGGATGCAATCATGGACGTCTCCCAGTTATAGGGGTGTTCCGATTTTTTTGCAACGCCGATTCCCTTTGACACCTTGTAGGCTGACGGTGTAAGCACTTTATCTTCCCAGAGGGCTGTGGCAATGGCTGACACGCCTTTTCCCTGCATACAGAGTGAGAATATCCTGCGGACGACTGCCGCCGCTTCCTCGTCTACGAGCCAACGGGTCTTGTCATCTGGATTACGCAAATATCCGTAGGGCGGTGCGCCCAAATGCTCCCCCGCAAGCCCTTTCGCTTTCTTGACTTCCTTTACCTTTTTGCTCGTGCTTTTGGGATACCATTCATTAAAAAGGTTGGTAAAGGCGGCAAATTCGTTGCTCTCAAGGCTGCCCGTGTCCACGTTGTCCATGATGGCGATAAACCTCACGCCCGCTTCGGGGTAGATGATTTCGGAGTAAGAGCCGACCTCAATATAGTTCCTGCCGAAGCGTGATAAGTCTTTGACAATGACGGTCTTTACAAGCCCTTTTTCAATGTCCGCCGACATTTCCTTAAAGCTTGGGCGGTCAAAAGCTGACGTTAGATAACGATACTTTTGAAAACACTGGAAAATCAAGGTTTTTCGAGCGACGGACAAGCAGGGTATTGTACTAAAAACTGAATACGACGCAGAAGCGGCGTTTCTTACTCTCTACATGGGAGAACAGGAACGCCGCTTTTTTCATGCCCTTTGTTACGCAGTAGGGGCAGAAAAAGCCTTGCTACAAGCGGTTTTGCGGGCGCGTATCTGGCGCGGAAAGAGATTTATACCTTATCCCCCGAAACCGCGCTTCTACTGCGTAACAAATCCAAAGCAAAGGAGCTATGAACTATGGCAGTTTTCAGAGTGGAACGGAACAAGGGCTACACCGTAATGAGCAACCACCACCTACGCAACAAGGAGCTTTCCCTAAAGGCAAAGGGGCTGTTGTCGCAAATGCTGTCACTCCCCGAAGATTGGGACTACACCTTGAAAGGCTTATCCCTTATCAACCGGGAGAAGATAGACGCTATCCGCGAAGCCATTAAGGAGCTTGAACGCGCCGGGTATATCGTCCGTTCAAGGGAGCGCGACGAGAAAGGACGCTTGCGGGGCGCGGACTATGTGATATTCGAGCAGCCGCAGCCGCCTACGCCGGATTTACCTACATTGGAAAATCCAACATTGGATAATCCAACGCAGGAAAAACCAACATTGGAAAAACCTACGTTGGAAAATCCAACGCAATTAAATAAAGATATACAAAGAACTGACTTACCAAAAAAAGAAAAAATAATTACTGATGAACAAAGTACCCATTCCATTCCTATCCTTTCCCCTAACCCCTCTCCTTGCAGAGAAGCGGCTGCGCCGCCGGAACGGAAAGGAACGGAAGCGGCAGCACAGAGCGCAGTTGATATATACCGGGAAATCATCAAGGACAATATCGACTACCACATTCTCAAACAGGACATGAAGTTTGACAGTGACAGGCTTGACGAGATTGTAGACCTCATGCTTGAAACCGTATGCACCGCCAGAAAGCGGGTACGGATTGCGGGGGACGACTACCCGGCAGAGCTTGTGAAGTCAAAGTTTATGAAACTGGACGGCGAACATATCCGCTTTGTGCTTGACTGTATGCGGGAGAACACAACCAAAATCCGCAACATCAAGCAATATCTGAAAGCAGCCCTTTTCAACGCCCCGTCCACTATCGGCAATTATTACACTTCCCTTGTCGCCCATGACATGGCAAGCGGCGCACTGTCACCGAAAAAGCCGCAGTACGGCGACCCGGACTATTATTCATGCAACGAGGGCGAAAGCCTGTAACCACCCACAACCACAAAAGGAGGATTTTATTATGGCACAGAAAATGACAGGAGCATTGGTATTTGACGAGCGCACCGACCGTTACGACATCCGCTTTGACTTAAACAGCTACTACGGGGGCTTGCATTGCGGCGAGTGCTTTGACGTATTCGTGCGGGGCAAGTGGAAGCCGACCCGGATTGAGTACGGCGACAACTGGTATCTTGTGGGTATCAGAGCCGAGGACTTGAACGGGCTGCGGGTGCGTATCTGACCGCCGCCCCATAAAGAAACGCGAAAGGAGGACGCGACAAATTGCAGGACGAAGTAAACGAAAAGACCATAGCCCTTTACATCAAGACCGGGAAGCTGACCGCCCAGACGCTCCAAAAGGCAATGAAAGCCATACTGTCAAAGGGAAAAAAGCAGCTTTCCAAACCGCCACAGGGCAAGCAGAGCTTAAAGCAGCTTATGAAGCAGAACGCGGGCGTTTCCAACATTGAGATTACCGAGGGCAATATCAAAGCCTTTGAGAGTACGGCGAAAAAGTACGGTATCGACTTTGCGCTGAAAAAGGACGCAACGGAAAGCCCGCCCCGTTATCTGGTTTTCTTCAAGGGGCGGGACGCGGACGTGCTGACCGCAGCCTTTAAGGAATTTTCCGCAAAAAAGCTGACACAGGAGAAAAAGCCCTCAATCCGAAAGCTGCTCTCTACCCTCAAAGAAGCTGCACAGGGCAGAAACGCGGAACGGGCGAAGGTCAAGAACAAAGACAGGGAGGTATCGCTATGAGAAGCTGCTTATCTTAAATCTCCCGTATCTGCTCTTTGTCTGGCTCTTTGATAAAGCGGGCGCGGCTGTCCGGCTCTCCCCCGGCGCGGACGCGAGCGCAAAGCTGCTACATCTTGGGGACGGTTTTACCGCCGCCTTTTCCAGTATCGCGCCGAGCTTCCACCCGGCAGACTTAGCTTTAGGCATTGCGGGGGCGGTCATTGTCCGGCTGATTATCTACACCAAAGGCAAGAACGCGAAGAAATACCGCCGCGGGACAGAATACGGTTCGGCGCGTTGGGGCGGGGCTGACGACATAAAGCCGTACACCGACCCGGTATTTGAGAACAATATTCCCTTAACACAGACGGAACGGCTCACCATGAACAGCCGCCCGAAGCAGCCGAAATACGCAAGAAACAAAAATATCCTTGTAATCGGCGGTTCCGGCAGCGGCAAGACCCGGTTCTTTGTGAAACCGTCGCTCATGCAATGTACGTCAAAGGATTTTCCAACGTCGTTTATCGTCACTGACCCGAACAGATAAGTATAATAGGGTTATAGGGAAGCGCGCACCCTCAAAGAAAGGAGGTTACACACCATGAAGAAGCAGACAGAGAAAGACAAACTCACCGCCCTATACGAAAGGCTCTCCCATGACGACGAGCGAGCCGGGGAATCCGTAAGCATTGAGAACCAAGAGAACATATTAGGTATTGCAAGCAATGCGTTTGATATATTCAAAAGTAATCCTAAGACCATAAATTTGTGAGATTTTACAAATAAGCGTAGAGGGAGGTAATAGTTCAATGAGAGTTTTACAGTGGATATGTTGTCCTGTTTGTGGAAATAAAACACGATTGCAGATACAAGCAGATACAGAATTAAAAAATTTTCCTCTTTATTGCCCTAAGTGCAAGCAAGAAAGTTTAATTGACGCAAAGAACTTTCAGATAACAGTTATTAGAGGGTTAAATGTTAAGGGGAAGAATTTATTAACAGAGTACCCTGTTTGAATTATTCAATCAAGACAGTATATCATTAAAGAGCCAGACGCAGAGCCGACAGATTTGTGAGAAATCACAGTTTGTCGGCTATTTTTCTTGAAAATGAAATACCAAAAGTATGCCAGAAGATAATCATAGGGTAGCAGTCTAAAGTGCTGTCCTTTGTATTATATAAAGCAACTGTAAACCATGCACCGCCCTTTGTGGGAGAAAGGGGGAATTTCTATGGCTTGTACAGAAGCATACAAGGAACACATCATGTATTCTTTCAATGGCTTTTGCAAAGTCGTCATACGCTATGCTGCTATCAACGCATGGCGCGACAGGAACAGGCGGCGGCAAAGAGAAATATCCTTTGAATACCTCACAGAAGAAAAGTTCTACCCTCTAAGCACATCAGACGAATTTCTCAAATCACCTTACGAACAATACCCCGTTACAATCTGTGGTCAGACAATTATCCTCACCAATGGGGAACTTGCCGCCGCCCTGTTATCCCTGCCAGAGAAAAAGAGGGAAATCATTTACCTTTACTTTTTCGGGAATTACACACAGCAGGAAATCGCGGATTTATACGGGCATTGTAAGAGTACGGCATGGCATTACATACACAGCGCATTACAGATGTTGCAGAAAGAAATGGAGGGATTTTCACATGGGGAATACTAACCTTGTGCCATATGAAACCATTGTCCGGGCGACAAACGGCGAGCCGGAAGCCGTGGACGAGGTTTTACGGCATTACAGCAAACGAATACGCTTTGCCGCCCTTGAAAACGGGCACGTCAACACAGACACCGAGGACAGCATAAGACAACGGCTTATCACTGCCCTGTTCCAGTTCCGCTTTGACTGAAAAGGCAGCATGACAGGAGGTGAGGTTTGTCGGGAAAATAGCCATGCTGATATTCAATGATACCGAGGAAAAAGCGGTTGAGAAAGCCATAGCCGCCCTTGCCGATATGATACCGCTGGAAGCCATACAGCCGCCCCACTCCCCGGCACTTATTTTTCCGGGATTGGAAATAAGGCTGCACCAACGTCGGGTACTGAAAGACGGGATTGACGTTTCCCTCACCCGTCTGGAATACGGCGCACTCTGCTACCTTGCCGCCAGTCCGGGGAGGGTATTCACAAAGGCGCAAATCTTTGAAGCCGTGTGGAGCATGGAGAGTGAAAGCTGCCAGTCAAACGTGGCAAATGTGATATGCAATCTACGGAAAAAGATAGAGCCGGACAGCCGCCGCCCCACCTACATAAAGACAGTTTTAGGCATAGGCTACAAGTTTACTTCCGGGGAATAACAACAGGATAACCGCCGCTATTGGCGAAGATACGAAACAGGAAATCAAGGAAAAAGGTTTCCTGTTTTTTTACGCCCATTTTGTCTGTTTCCGGCTTTTCTGCATGGGAAAATACCGCCGCAAAATTGGCAGAATCCACCCCGCGCAAGCCGGGGGAAAACGGCGAAAGCCAGCACAGCGGAATCCGTCAGTTACTAAGAGCAAGATTCTACCACAGTACCAAATTTCGCCTACCGGCTCATTTTGTCCTGCGGGAATCTTGTTGGGGTTGCCACCCCAAGCCCGCCTTTTTGCGGCTTGCGCCGCTTGAAAAAATCCACCCACGAAAGGAGTTGAAGCCCATGAGAAAATACAACACGCCCCACCGCCGCCGGGTAATCAAGACCCGCTTGACCGAGGAAGAATACGCCGAGTTTTCCGAGCGTGTTTCTCTCTGCAAAATGAGCCAATCTGAATATATCCGGCAAGCCCTTATTAAGTCAAGCATACGCCCGGTTATCACCGTTTCCCCGGTCAATGATGAATTACTCTCTGCCGTTGGAAAACTCACAGCCGAATACGGGAAAATCGGCGGCAACCTCAATCAGATTGCCCGCTGTCTGAATGAGTACGGCGCACCTTACAACGCCCTCTCCCAAGAGGTACGAGCCGCCACCGCCGAGCTTGCCGCCTTAAAGTTTGAAGTCTTGCAGAAAGTAGGTGAAGCCGTTGGTGATTATTCTAATGCTTGGGAGCCATCTATTTAAAGCTTGAGAGCCATCTGGATCCAGTGTATTTTAAAGCTTGGGAGCCACCACTATATATTGTGGTCATCCAAATA
>CAJTDD010000034.1 GCA_910574885.1 Lachnospiraceae bacterium
GGCAAGGATTTGTGGATTGCGCTAACGAATAATGCTCATCTTTTAGTAGTAAAGTGCCTTATTTCTCAGCATTCTTTAAAATGATTAACATTTTGGAATGCTGAGTATAAGGCTTCAAATGGATACATCAACATTTGAAGCCGAGAGCATCGCCTATACCGTATGTCAGCATTTCGGGATTGACACGTCCGATTATTCTTTCGGGTATATCGCCGGGTGGAGCAGCGGAAAAGAAATGCCGGAGTTGAAATCTTCCCTTGACACGATACGCCGGACTTCCTCAGAGCTGATAAAGGGGATTGAAGCACAGCTATTGGAAATTGAAAAAGAACGTGCCGCAGAACAGTCACAGGAGGACATTATCCTGCTTGTGTCGAATACAGACCGTTCCGAATATGACCTTTTGAATGTTAAGGGCATGGAGAGGACGGAAATATTTAACCTGCTGTCCGCTATGAAAGACGATGACAGGCAGAATGTGGAAGCCTACCTTGAAAGAGCCGGGGCATGGGTAACGCTGCTTGCCAATGAACGGAGTGAGGAAGTAGGGGAATACCATTTAGACTATGCCTATGATACGGATACCCATGAGATAACCGATTACAAGGCATTGCAGGAAGAACGGGAAAGGGCGAATGTTCCGATTGAATATGGCGATGTGATTGTGAGAATCTCCACGCCGGACAGCGGAGAATATGAAACCATTAAAATTGCGGATATGCAGTCAGAAGTGGCAAATGTTTTATATGCCATACCATTTTTGGAAGAAAATGAGTGGAATGGAAATGTGCTGGATTATCTGCAGGAGAGAGGTTTTGAGTTTGTGCCGATTATGAGAAGCGGCGGTTTGAATGACGGGTATCCGCAGTTCTATGATTTTGATGTGGATATGAGCGAATGGGAAGTGCATACCGCTTCGGAGCTTCCGGCAACGGTACAGGCGGAGCAGCTTATTAACCGCATGGAATTTCACAGGTCGGTATATGACAGCGATGAGCGCAATCTGATTATGAACCATGCGTATAGGCTGGATGATATGTATAAGACCACTTCCCTTGCACATTCCATTGCGGAGCAGAAAGACGATTCAGCCTTGCTTTGGGAAACGATCAGGGTGGCGCAGGAAGAAATTGACGCTCTCCCGGACGGAATGGTGGGGCTGTCGGAAATGCACGAATACGGATATTCATGGGATGAAATGCTCCCTCTCACAAAGGATATGGCATCGGAGCTGTTTGGGGAAGATGTGTCGGTGTACCAGCTCCACGCAGACGGTTCAGAAACGCTTGTAGAGGACAGGGCGGCATTGCAGGAGCATGACGGGCTGTTCGGCGTGGAAAAAGGCGATTGGAACGCTTATAAGGAATACCTGTCCATGAAGCAGGAATTGGAGGACAGCGAACCTAACCGGGAAGCACAGCTTTTGTATGGCAATGAGGGAAGGTTTGGCATCTACCAGCTTAAAGATTCAGCAGAAACAAGGGATATTCGTTTTATGGATATGGATTACCTTGAAAAAGAAGGTATCCCGGTTTCCAGAGAGAATTACACCCTTGTCTATACCGGGGAGCTTACGGAGGGCATGAGCCTTGAAGATATTTATACCAAGTTCAACATAGACCACCCGGCAGACTTTACCGGACATTCCCTTTCCGTAAGTGATGTGGTGGTGCTGCATCAGGACGGGGAGAACACAAGCCATTATGTGGATTCCGTTGGTTACAGGGAGATACCGGAATTTACAAAGGAGCTTTCAGTATCGGTGGAAATCAGCACAGAAAAAGATGCGGTCAGGGAGGAAACAGCGGAAATCCCGGCAGAAGCAGCGGAAGAACATACAGCGGCAGAAAATACAATGGCAGAGCCGGACAATGACAAAGTTTCCTATTATGTCATTGAGGATTTATCCACATGGGCGGAGAACAGCCCGGAAAAAAGCAGGCTGGAGCGTTTTGAGAGCCTTTCGGAAGCAATGGAGAAATTCACAGAGTACCGGGGAAAGGAAACGGAGGACAAGCCGGATATGGCGAGGGCAACTTTCGGCTTCCATGTCAATGGCAGCGAATTTGACCTGATCCACGTCAGAAACCATGAAAACTGTCTGTCGCTGGATTTTACGCACAGCAAGGCGGCAGAGGAAAGCAGTCGCTTCATGGAGGATTTGCAGACTTTAAATCACGAGGTCGGCTTTGACAAGGTACGGGTTCACCGGGAAATGTCGCCGGAGGAAATAAAGGATTTTGTGAAACAGCGGTTTGAATACCAGCTAAAGAGCAGCGGTCTTGACGATATTTCCCTCTATATGGACAGGTTTGATGCCCTCTATGGACAGGGGAAAATGGAACACCTCATGCCAACAGCCAACCAGAAGCATATCGTGGAAGATGTACCGTTTACGGAGTGGGAAAATCCGTACATAGATGCCAATGTTAGGGAAGCGGACAGGGTGGAAACAGAGCTTGCCTTCCGTCTGGCAGACCGTTATATCAGTATTCAGGAAGCCACTGAGGGGTATGATTACACCATATATGATATGGACTACCGGGAACTGGACGGGGGTGTATATGACAATCCGGACATAACAATCAGACAGGCACTTGACGAGATTGTGACGGATTTGAAAGAGCCAGCGCACAGGAGCAGTCTGGAGGGCAGTATCCGCACTGACGATGAACTGATACCGATTGATTATGACGGATTGATAGAAAAGGCAGAGCAGGCGGCAAAAGAGCATCTTGAGGAACGTATCAGAACCGAAGTGCCGGAAGCGGTGGAAAGCAAAGTGATAGCCGATTTTAAAGCCAGAACTGAGGAATTATTTAACCCTGTCAACGGGCAGACACAGGAAGATATAGAAATGAGTGTTTATGCTTATTTACAGTCCAAAATTGACGAGTATGGAATGGATATAGAGCTTGTAGATATGGCGGTTACAGGGAGCAGATGCAGAGGTTTGGAAGAACCTGTATCTGACCTTGACGTGGCTGTGGAGTACCGGGGCGGGGAAAACGAAGATACCCTGTTCAATGCCTTCAACGAGGACGGTTTTACAATCGGCGGCGTTAAGGTAGACATCAATCCCATTACAGAGGGCAAGACCGGGACGCTTGGGGAGTATCTTCCGGGTGTGGAAGCCTATCTTGAGGAAAAACGAGCCGCCCTGCAGGAGAAAGCCGCAGAGCAGGCACAGGAGGAAAAACAGACGGTTGTCACCCTTACAGTGGCGGAGTGCGGGGAATTCCACAATTTCGGAGAGTACCATGAGGGGATAGCAGACGTCCCGGAAGCAATCGCTATTTTCAACCGGATACCGCCGGAGAGGATGAACGGTATCCCAAGCATCGGCATCAATATCCATACAGAAGGGACAGAAAGCTATGAGGACACGCAGATGGATATTGTTTCGGGCAGAGTTGCGGATTTGGAGATTCTGGACTATGTGCCGGATATTACAGACAATCCGAAGGCGGTGGAGGTCATTGCGGAGCTGATCGACAAGCTGCCGGATATAGAGGTCAGGGGTTCTCTGGAGAAGTGGCAGGCGGCTTTCCTTGCTGCGGAGATAGACCAGCTTTCCTACAACTACGACACTGTTCAGTACAATCAGACAGTGGAGGACAGGGAAGCGCAGATAGCGAATATCACAGAGGACATCAGGAACGGGAATACCGGGTATCTGAATGATTTCCTTAATGCGCTCATTTCAGACAGTATCCGGAAAGGCATGACGGATATTATCGGGAAAGGGACGGAGCTTGATGACAGCGAGGGCGTACAGACCGCAAGGAAGGCGAAGGAGCTGTTAGATAAGCTGGCAGAATACAAGCCGCTTGCAAAGATTGAGGAACTGGAAGAATGTAACTATAACATGATTGATAACGTCCTGAACAATGAGAAGCCAAAAGAAGAAAAGCAAGCAGGCAGAATTTCCATAAAGGAAAAACTGGCGGAGAAAAAAGCGGTCATCGAGCAGAGGGATAAGTCAGATAAGGAAGTCCCTGAAAAGGGAACAGAGAAAAAATCAGAGAGGGAGATATAAGCGATGGATAAATTTACAGTGGAAGAAATCAATTTGATGTGTGTGTTTGAGGGGCAGGACAGAAAGGGCATGATTGCTGATATAAAGAATGTGATTCCCCACATACAGGACAGTGACATGGTGGAGCTTGCCGGACAGGTTTTAGGGAAATTGGAAACCATGAGCGATGCGGAATTTGCAGAGGTGGCATTGGAAGCGGCGGAGTGATTGACGCAAATCTTTTATAGCATTATTCGACATAACGTGCTATAATTCTCTTAGTCAGATTAGAACGAGTAGGGATAGTCTGCGGTTGTCCTTTCTGGAAACGGAAAGGAGGTCGGTATGAATACGTTAGAAGTGCTTACGTTGGTGCTGGTGATTTTTGCAGCCTTGACATACATAGACAATAAACACAACCGCAAGTAACGGAAAAGGCTATCTTCTACTGCCATAGAGGATAGCCTTGTAATCCGTATTTTTTACGCTTTATAAGTTTCCGATTGTGCAACCGTCGGACACGCTAATATCCTTCGGCTTCTAAGATGATTATAAACCAACACTGCGAATTTTGCAAGAGGGTTTAGGGAATGGGGGTGCTTCGGCACTCCTGTTTTTTTGCAGATTTGTAGACTATATTACAGGAATATGGTCTTGTTTACAAGAATTTTTTTAAATTTATATAATAAAGTAGGAAGGAATGGGTGGGATTCCGTCGCAGTCGGCATTGTGCGTAATGTGTATAACTCCCCGTCTTATGGAGCTGTGGGCAACACTGTTTGCAGGATGTGGGAAAGCTGCCCTTTGCTTTTCCACATGCTGTGAATGGTGTTGTCCATAGCGGAATGGGGAGTTATGCACATTTCCACGATGCTCTTTTGCTTTTAAAGTCTTTTTCAGACAGGGAATTACCGGGAAGGGTTATTATCCCGGTCAGGCTGTTCCTGTGCGCTTTTTGTCGGCTCTGTGCGCCCTAAATACTGGTTCAGGTTCTCCAGTTTCCGGTTCAGCGATTTCAGCTCTTTTTCACAGTTTTTGTATGTGACGGTCAGTTCTTTTTTCTGTGCGGTCAGCTCTTGATACTCCGCTTTCAGCTTGTCAATGTTCAAGCCTTTTAAGGGGATGCCCGCCTGTTCCAGCATACGCCTTGCGCCGCCATAAAGGATGATCTGGCTCTCATGCTTACGGAAATAAGCGTCAGGATTTTTGGACTTCTTATAGGCGATATTATACGCTTTATTTGCCTTGTACTGCTCCGCATATTTGATGATTTCCGCAAGGTCTTTGATGCGGTTCTCCAGCTTGCGGACAGTCTGCTTTGCTTCCTTCCCGGTGGCGGCTGTGGTGGCGATTTTCTGTTCCAGTTCTTTTATAGAGCCAGCTTCATTATATGCCTGTGCCGCAATCTTTAAATTCTCTACCGCCGCCCACCTCTGCAGCCCCGGACTGTTCTGAAATTTCTCATCAGAGGTGTCAATCAATCTCTTATTTGCGTAATCCCTTTTCGGGATAACTGCCTTCCGTTCTCGTTTTAGTTCAATCCGTTCTTTGATGCGCTCCTTTGTGTATTCCTTTCCGAGTGACTTGATGCTGCCACGCACAAAACGGTCTTTGCCGAGTGGACGGAAGGAGATAAATTTGAGGGCGTCTTCCCCAAAAGTTTCCCCTTTTATCTCATAGCCTTTTGCCCGCATCAGGAGCAGAAATTCTTCATAGGTGGAGGATGATTTTATGGCGGCGTTGATGTCTTTCCTTATCTGTGTTTTCCATGCGGCGCTGTTCTTATCTGCCTGCCATTCGTTGTATTTTTTTCCACGCTCCCCACCGGGGATAATGACAGAAAGATTATGCTCGCTGCACAGCTCGTCACTTAATTTTCGGATGCGGTAATAGCTCTGCTTGCAATCATGGTATTTGTCATGTTCTATGTTGTCAGCAGCACAGAAAATGATATGGTTATGGACGTGACCTTTATCAATATGTGTGGTGACAACATAAGAAAATTTTCCCTCTAAAACCTTGTCGGCAAGTTCTTTCCCTATCTGGTGCGCTTCATCAAAACTGACCTCACCGGGAGCGAAAGCCTGTATCAGATGATAGGCTTTATTGGGGCTGTTTTCCCGGCAGTGGTCTAAGGTATATTTAAAGTCAATCGCTGCGGTTTCCGGCGCACAGGCATAGGAAGAAATGTAGATGCTTTCATCTGTCTTGTCCGGGTTGCATATGTAGGCTACCGCTTTATCAACGGTTGCTGTGATAGCATGGATTTTTGTGACTGCCATACCTGTTTCATCAACTCCTTTACTTCGTCCATATCTTCCTGATAGACGTGGTTTGTGCTGTTAATCCTCTTTGCAATCTGGTTCAGGTTAGAGCTGATCCGCCCCAACTCCGTATTGTATTCCCGCAAAAAACTGTAATCCACGTCATAGACATATCCGTATAAAATCAGCTTCCGGATGAAAGCCGATTTGCTTTTCATGCCGGACAGCTTAAACTTCTCATCAAGGATGTACTGCTCTTTGTCATCTAAGTGAAATTCATTCCGGTTGGTGCGTGTCCTGTTTGCCATTTTTACATCGTCCTTTCTAAATTTGGGCATAAAAAAACTGCTGTAACTTGTTCGGTTTACAACAGTCTGGTTTCGTGTCTGTTCAGTTGTTTTGGATAGAATTATCCATGTGTTATTGTAGCAAATCTGCGGAAGAAGGTCAAGGACTTGCAGAGAAAAAGAGGAAAGAAAAGCAAAGAGGGTTAGGGATACTTCCCTATGGAAATTTCATCATACGGACGGCAGGGAAGTATGGGGAATTTTGCTCATGTGTCCGGACATGAGCAGTGCTTGCTATTCTACCCACGACACTCCCGGAGGGTGTGTCGGCATAACAAGACTTTAAGCAGTCCAAATATATTAAGTATCGGTATTGACCTTTTAGGTAAATAGATGTATAATAGCATTGACCTTTTAGGTAAATGCTGACAATAGGAAGGGGAACAGGCATTGACAAAGCTATTAGAGTTAGATACCCAAAGACGTGATGCTATCCTTAATGCTGCTTTAAAAGAATTTGCAGTACGGGGATATGATGACGCTTCAACAAATGTTATTGCAAAGGAAGCAGGGATTTCAAAAGCTCTTATGTTTCATTATGTG
The DNA here is from genome assembly GCA_910574885.1 of Lachnospiraceae bacterium. GTDB lineage: Bacteria > Bacillota > Clostridia > Lachnospirales > Lachnospiraceae > Sporofaciens. The sequence continues at coordinate 7,173 of CAJTDD010000034.1, forward strand.
AATAGTAAACAGGAACTTTTTCTTGTGGTATATGACTTTTTTTCAGATTTGATGAAACAGGAATATTTCGAGCTGATGAACTATGAGGAAAGAGATGTTTTTGATAAGTTACATCAATCATATGTTTTGCAGATTGCATTAATACAAAAATATCCTTGGATAACGGAGCTTAATAAACTTTCATGTGTCACCAATTCAGACGAAATCAATAATGAACTTGAAAAAAGAAAAAATCATTTAGAATGTTATACCAAATTGTTTGATGAAATAGATACCACTAAATTTAGAAAAGGGGTGGATATAGAAATGTGCAAGCAAATTATTCTTTGGTCTAATATCGGATTTACAAATCAACTATTGCATGAGATTCGTAGTGATGAAACAAATGTAAATTCTGATGTTCTGCTAAAAAAACTTGACAGGTATTTTGATGAACTAAAGAAAATCTTTTATGGAGTTAGCAATGAGTAGGCGATATAAAAATCTTTTCATAATGCTTAAAAAGTGCATATTAAAGCACAAAAAAATAACAATATGTATTTTTGTGATTATGCTGATTTTTTTTAATTCCGCAAAGAAATGGATTGATAGGAGGAACGCTATGCTTGAAATGTATGAGCCGATTATTGTTGAGTTTCCATTACGGGGAGAATGGCTTTCTCCTAATACACCGGGGACAAAAGTACCCAGTCATGGTACAAATCAATTAGGAACAAGATATGCATACGATTTTATCCAAGTGGACTGGAATCGAATAGGTACTCCTGCTTATCGTGTTGGAGTAATGCAATATCTTTTTTCGGGTGTTAAATTGAGCGATTACTATTGTTGGGGACAAGAAGTATATTCTCCTTGTGACGGTATTGTTGTTGGCGCTGAGGACGGTTATGCTGAAAACGAAAAAACAAATCTACTGGCGGATATGTCTAACGCATATAAAAATGCCCATTATTTTGATCCGGAAAAGGACGATATTCAATCAGTCGCAGGAAACTATGTGATTATTAAATATAGTGAAAATGTATATGCTGCACTTTGTCATCTTCAAACAGGCTCTATTCAGGTTTCAGTAGGTCAAATGATAAAAAAAGGTGAAGTTATTGGCAGAGTAGGTCATTCTGGAAATTCCTTTGCTCCACACTTACATTTTCAGCTTATGGACAGTAGTGATATAAGTGTAGCAAATGGAGTGCCTTGTGCTTTTGAACAGTATGAGATATTTCGGGATAATGAGTGGCAAATAATAGAAAACGGTATTCCTACAGATAAAGATCGAATCAGGTTTTGGTAATCAAATATTAAGATAAATGATAGGGGGCGGTGTAAATCAATGACATAATGCTTATTCAAATGAAAAATGTTGATGAGGGTTTTTTATCTAAGCTTCAGCATTTAATGAATGAATATGGCTATCAATTACCTATGGAAACTGAAAAAGATACGTTGCTTTCCTTTGATGGTCTGAAACTTGTACCAGAGAATTATCAGGTTTTTCGTAATGGGACAGAAATTGTATTAACAGGAAAAGAATTTGAAATACTTATGCTGTTGGTACAGAATAGAGGGCGTGTTTTCAGCAAAGAGCAGATTTATGATGCTGTTTGGAATAATGAATATGTTTTTGATGAACGGAACATGACCGCATACATTAACAAAATTCGACGGAAGATAGAGCCTGATCCGGCACACCCAAGATATATCATCACTGTATGGGGAGTGGGTTACAAATTTAGCGAAAGAACAAAATGAGCAGATATTACAGGGCAAGATGGTAATATCTGCTCATTTTGCGTTACAATATGAAAATAAAAATTTTGAACAGGAGGAAATCAAAGATGGAAAATCAGGTATGGGTAAAAGTATCATTATTTCTAAAAGAATTACGCTGTGAGGACATTAAGAGGAACTCTGTCATTCATTTGGAGAGCTGCCAGAAAGAAAAGAAAGCCCTGAAAATAGTTAGGCAAATATGGGAGAAGGAACAAAAGAACTTATCTGAACTGCAACAGAAAACAATCTGCAATTATATAGAACAGATACAGGCGGTGTCTTTTGAGGAACAGCAGGAAGCATATTGTCAGGGAATTATAGATTGTGTGCAGATATTATCAGGTTTGGGACTATTAGAGTCGGACGGAAAAATTGAGAGAGCAATAGAAAAGTTAAAATGAAAGAAAGGCTCATTCCAGACGGATATGAGCCTTTTAAATGTAACATATCAGTCAAATCTATAATTAGGCAAGAAAAACTATAAAAAAACTATAAAAGAATTAGAAGTGGTTACATTTCAGTATAAGAAAATCTATGTTTTCTATGTATCATTTTTCTTTGTGGGATTATCCCATACCAGAGCTTCTGCGGTTGCAAGAAGAACGGAAAGCTGGTACTGGCTGCATTGACCGAGTAACTGTATGATCTTCTGATAACATGGATCGTTTATGTTTTGATTTGGGTAAACATATGAATCAGCAGATATGTTTAATGTACGCATGATGGTACAAAAAAGCTGAATACTCGGCGTACCCTTGTCATTTTCCAGATTTTTGTAATATTGGGGATGACAGCCGATGCGTTCTGCAATTTCTTCTTGTGTGAATCGCTGCTCAAGGCGAGCTTTTTTCATTATTTGCCCTAAAGTGGGAGTCATGTTTGACACTTTTTCACCTCCTGTGACTTCTTTTAAGTAGTGTATAACGATACCTTCAAAAAGTGAAAAGTGTTAGAGATTAAAATTAAATAGTGTATAACACTACCAAGACATTTGAAATCCTTTGGGATTGTAAAAAAACGCAATCCGGCAAAGGCTTTTTCAAGTGTCTTTTTGCTTTGTGATTGCGTGGGGAGTGCCATGCAACAACTACATCTAAGAGGGGATACCGGGTATAAACGGTTAAAAAAATCTTAACAGACGAGGCAGTAGAGAACACCCTTGAAGGTAGTGTCAGAGATTACAAAGATGTAGCTATAATTTCATATTATGGGATAAAAGACGTCCGCAGGATTTGTACCTGTCCGGGCGTTTTTTATATATTTGAAAACTTTTTCAAATATTTGCAAAGTTTTCGACGTTTTGCCTATTCCCGATTGGGATATGGGGTGAAAGGGAGAACCATTTCACTCTGTCCCATTTGGATACGGAAGGAGGTGAACTCTTATGGAGCAATCTTCTTCCGAAAGAAAACAGACCGTTAGGCATCAGTTTGACAGCTTCTGCAAAATGGTATTGCATGGTGAAAAGGTCAATTATGAAAAGGAAATGGAGTACCGGAGACGGCATGAAATTTCTTTGTCACAAGTGCCGGAGGAGGAGTTGAGTCGGTTGAATACTGTGGATGAGTACATAGATGAATCGGAAATATTTCGTGTCCTTGATTATGACATCGAGGTAAAGGACGAGCTTATCAGCGAAGCGTTGAAGTATCTGCCGGAGAAAAAGCGGAATGTAATTCTTTTGTCTTTTTTCATGGATATGTCTGATACGGAAATCGCAAAACACATGAATCTGGTCAGGAGTACCATTCATCATCATCGTGTCAGCTCACTACAGACATTAAAAAAGATTATGGAAGGAATCAGAAATGGAGAAATCAAGTAAGTGTTCAAAATTGCTGCCCTACCATATTATAGCGGCAGCGGCTTCCGGCGATGTGGAAGCAATCAACAGGGTTCTGAAGCATTATGAGGGTTACATTGCAGCATTGGCTACAAGAAAACTCTATGACGAATGCGGCATACCGCATTACTGTGTTGATGAAACCTTGCGTCGCAGATTGGAAACGAAGCTGATTACAAAGATATTGGCTTTTGAAGTCGCATAACAAAAAGTCGGCGGTGTCCCTTTCCGCTGTCTGACCGGGGTATGCGTACATGAACCTTGACAACTGAATACTGTATTGCATACAGGACGTGAGGATATGCAGAGCCACTAAGCAGATGCGCCATGACGTACCTGCCCTGATTTATAACAGGGTGAAACGTGAGGAAATGTTGAAGCAGGACATTGAAGCAAAGGTAAGGAGCGAGTGAGATCGGGCAAAATATGTAGCAGTTACATGGGGCGATGAAGCATATCTGTGATAATGATACTTCCGGGCTGTGGGGAAGCCGCAGCTCGGTCAATGAAATGACGGTGCAAGACCGATGTGGGCGGCGTAATGAGCCGCCACCTGTATTGCAGTTTTTATCTGCTAATAAATGGGAAGAAGCGTATTCTGCCTGTTTATTAGCAGATAAAGCTGTGCAAAGAATTAGGAGGATATTTTTGATGCAGAGAATACCGAAGGCGATTAACAAAAAGAGGTTAGTCAGATATAAAGAAGGCGCAGAAATGTACAGCATGGGAATGAATAAATTTCAGTCTTTGGCGAAAGATGCAGGCGCAATATTGAAAATTGATAGAATGGTATTGGTTGATTTAGATACGTTTGACCAGTATTTAGAATCATTTCGTGTGAAATAGTCAAGATGCGTATATGCAAAGCAGAAAGATTTTTCGTATAACCGAAAATAAGTGTTGACTTTTAGTTAAACTGAAAGTATAATGATTATGAAATGGATGGAGGTGTATATTGTGGCGAGGACAGGCAGACCAAAGTCTGACAATCCGAAAAAAAGCCTTATCGGGTTGAAGCTGACAGAGGAAGAAGCCGCAAAACTCAGGGAATATGCGTCCAAACATGACATGACCATAACGCAGGTGCTACAAAAGGGGATTGATTTGCAGTATGCAATGGAAGAACCGATAAGTAGTTAGTACGAAATCTCTTTCCTTGAGAAAGGAGCAGAGATGACAAAATCAAGAAAGGATAATAAAGGGAGGGTTTTAAGGAAGGGTGAAACTCAGCGCAGTTGCGATGGCAAGTATGTTTATACTTATACCGATCCGGAAGGAAAACGCCGGAGCATTTACTCTAAAGATATTATGGAACTGCGTGAGAGGGAGGAAAAACTGATTAAAGACCAGTTAGACGGATTGGATACTTATGTGGCTGGCAGTGCAACGGTCAATTTTGTTTTTGACAGGTATATATCTACAAAGTCAGAACTCAGGGGAACAACCATGAGGAACTACAAATATATGTATGACCGTTTTATCCGTAATGGGTTTGGGAAGAAGAAAATCGCAGCGATAAAGTTTTCTGATGTGTTGCAATTCTACCAGCACTTGCTGAAAGAAAAGGAAATGCAGATTAACACATTAGAAACAATCCATACGGTGCTTCACCCAACATTCCAGTTGGCGGTGCGGGATGATATTATCCGCAACAATCCGAGTGACGGGGTTATGGCGCAGATCAAAAAACAGCCGGGGAGAAATCATGGCGTAAGACACGCTTTAACTCTGGAACAGCAGAGAGCCTTTATAAACTATATAGAAAGCAATCCTACATATTACCGTTGGACATCTTTATTTAAGTTCTTATTAGGGACGGGGTGCAGGATTGGGGAAGCAATCGGGATAAGGTGGGAAGATGTAAATTTTGAAAAACGTGTAATCAGCATCAACCACAGTCTGGTTTATTACAGCAGAGAATTTAAGGAACACCCGATGTGTACGTTTTCTATATCACTCCCAAAAACAGAAGCGGGTATACGCAGTATTCCGATGATGGATGCGGTTTATGATGCACTCCGGGCGGAGCTTGCAGACCAACAGGAAAATGGATTCAACGAAACGGAGATTGACGGGATGAAAGGTTTTATCTTTATGAACCGTTTTGGGTACGTCCACAATCCACAGTCTATCAACCGGGCAATCAAGCGTATATACGAATCGTACAATGCAGAAGAAGTGGTTAATGCTTCCAAGCAACACCGGGAGCCAGTGCTAATACCACATTTTTCATGTCATCATTTGAGGCATACCTTTTGTTCGAGGTTTTGCGAGAATGAAACAAATTTAAAGGTGATCCAGTCCATAATGGGACACGCTAATATTGAAACCACGATGGACATATATGCGGAAGTCACCGATGCAAAGAAACAGGAAGCGATTGAAAATTTAGCACACAAATTGGATGTATTTTAGGAAAGAGTCCGGCTAGGACTGACAGAGGGTACGACAACTTGTGTGCCATACGACAAGAGTACGACAAATTCAAAGGTTTTAATCAATGAAATAGCGTTATATGGCTGTGGTGGAGATGCGGAAAAGCGGCTAGTTAAAGGGAAATAAGCCATTTTAAATTAAATTGACTTAAAATCCCGACAATGAAGTCCTTGGGTGGTTCTGAGGTTAAGAAAGGTCAAGAGAAGGCGGCAGGGAAAGAGGTTGAAGCGTCGAAGGAAGTGATTGACTTCTCCAAGGTGAAAATCGAGCCGTTATTCTCTGATATGGTGGATTTTGAGACGTTCAGCAAGTCGGATTTCAGGGCGGTGAAGGTGAAAGAGTGTGTCGCCGTGCCTAAGAGTAAGAAGCTGTTACAGTTTACCTTGGATGATGGGACGGATACAGAACGCACGATTTTAAGCGGGATTCACCCTTATTATGAGCCGGAGGAGTTGGTTGGTAAGACGTTGATTGCCATTACGAATCTTCCGCCGAGGGCTATGATGGGGATTGATTCCTGCGGAATGATAATAAGCGCAGTCCATGAGGAGGAAGGGGAGGAAAAACTTCATCTTCTGATGGTGGACGACCATATCCCGGCGGGGGCGAAGCTGTATTAAGGCGGATGGAAGGATAAAAAACATCAAGGGGTATAGACCCTTGATTTACATCCTTACATCATTTGATGCAGTAAGTTGTGCAGAGATATAAAAATTGTACATTTCGTACAGAGTATACCCAAAGGGCATCCCGTAATACATGCCCCTACGGGGAGGGTGGACTTCGTCCGTTAATGTATGGGATTTTGAACAAAGAAATATGTGAATTGTGGGAAAGGCTTTAAGAGGAAAGAAACTCTTAGAGCCTTTTGTGCGTTTTGGGATATGTGCGGCAGGTCGCAGACTATCCTCCATATCAGATATTTTCTATACTGTATTTGTGCCGCTAACTGAAAGGCGGCGGAATGGAGATAGATATGAAAAATAGTTTAGCAGACATACACCCGGAACTTGTAAGCGAATGGTCGGAGAGTAACCTTCCACTTACCCCCGATACAGTAACCTACGGCTCAAATAAAGAAGTATGGTGGAAAGGGGCTTGCGGGCATGAATGGCAAGCCAGTGTAAAAAGCCGTTCTTCTGGCGAGAACTGTCCTATCTGTTCAGGAAAAAGAGTGGTTGAGGGTATCAATGATTTGGCGACGTTAGAACCAGAGCTTGCGTTGGAATGGTCAGAAGAAAATATAAGTTTAAAGCCGTCTATGGTTGGCATAGGCTCTCACAAAAAAGTGATATGGAAAGGCAAATGCGGGCATGAATGGTCAGCCAGTGTGAAAAACCGGGTGAAGGGCAGCGGCTGTCCATACTGTTCCCATCATCTGGTATTAGAGGGTTTCAATGACCTTGCTTCACAGATGCCGAAAGTAGCCGCTGAATGGTCTGAAAAAAATTATCCACTGCGCCCGACTATGGTTACAGCCTATACGAATCGTAAAGTATGGTGGAAGTGCAAAGAAGGTCATGAGTGGAATACGCAGATTTCGACCCGTTCATATGGAAGTAAATGCCCGTATTGCAGCGGGGAAATACTTCTCAGTGGTTTCAATGATTTTAGGACAAGACAGCCACAGCTTGCCGGGGAATGGTCAAAGCGCAATCTTCCCTTGACCCCGGACATGATAAATGAGAAATCACGCAAAAATGTATGGTGGAAATGTCAGAAATGTGGATTTGAATGGAAAGCAGCCGTCCATTCAAGAGTAAAAGGCGCAAAATGTCCTGTATGTGCGGACAGGGCAATACTTTCTGGATATAATGACTTGGCTTCGACTGACCCGTATCTGCTTGGAGAATGGGACTATGAAAAGAACACAGATATATCGCCGGAGTATATTTCAAGAAATTCCATGCGTAAGGTGTGGTGGAAATGTCCGTTTGGACATTCGTGGAAAGGGAAGATTTCTGAAAGAGCGATAGACGGGAAGGGATGCAGGGAATGTGAAAAGGAATATCAGGGTGTGTTCCCGCAATTAGCAGTTGGTTACTATGCGGCGAAGAAAGGTCTGAAAGTATTGTTTCACTCTGATACAGCCCTTGGAATCCCGCTTGAAATCTATATACCCGAAGAAAAAGTTGCGGTTGAATCTTTTGAAGGGACAAAGGAGATGGAGAGCGTAAAGAGTAGATATAGTCTGTTGCTTGCCGTCTATTCTTTTCGGAGGGATAGGCGGTTTTTTTGTTTAAATGAAAAAACGGGGTAAAATAAAAAAATTTTAAAATTTTTCAATAAAGTATGGTGTCATTTTGCTTTCCCATTCCAAATAAGTGAAGGGGTTGACTTCTAACATTAGTTAGGGATACTTCTTTACTGCATTTTGAAAATTGAATAAGTCATTCGCTAAGACAAAATTTCTGATGATTAGCCACCAACACTTGAAATCAAATATCCAGAGCGAATAAAAGCATTACGGCAAGATAATGATTTAAATCAGAAGCAGATAGCGGAGATATTAGGTGTGGCACAGACAACTTATTCACAGTATGAATTGTATAAACGTCCAATGCCAATCGAATGTCTAATGAAACTTTGTGATTATTACAATGTCTCAGCAGATTATATATTGGGATTTACGGATACCCCCAAACTAAGAAGCTAAAATCTTGTATATCATTCTTTTTTGTAATTAGTAAAATGTATAAATATCTTTAAAGATTTAACTCGGTGTGACTTAAAAGTGTGTTTTCACATTAACTATGCACTAGAATTGTCGCAAAGAGGTGAAAAAATGGATTGCAAAAAGAATACGCTCGAAATCAAGTACCCCGAACGGATAAAGGCGTTGCGACAAGACAATGATTTGAAACAGAGGCAGATAGCAAGAATATTAGGTGTGGCACAGACGACGTATTCACAATACGAATTATATAAACGCCCAATGCCAATCGAATGTTTAATGAAACTTTGTGATTATTATAAAGTTTCGGCAGATTATATTTTAGGATTTACAAATGATAAGTAGAAAACTCTGTTGATACCAGATAAGGATAGAAGTTTTGAATAAAAGCATATTGAATAACTTTTTTGCATATGCTATAATGCCATTAGGCAAAAGAGATGCAAAAGTTCCATGTGAACGAAGAATGAAATCCCCAGACTGTGTTGCACCACAGTCCGGGGATTCTTCTTTTTTTTATAGCGGCAAAGCACCCGCCAGGCTATTTGTTGCTCTTGTCGTCACCGTCTAACCATTTGATGGTGTAGTGGCAAGCCACACCAGCCATCGCAGGCAAGGTGAAACTGTTCCAGGTGTTCCCTGGCCTCTCTTCTTGTAATCTTTATTCTTGCTTCATGGTAAAACCTCCTCTCTTTTATGGGTAGTGCGAAAAAATAGTTTGTTGCTAATTCTATTATCTCGTATTATCCCGTAAAATGGGAGGTTTTTTTATGATTTTTTTTAAGCGTCAAAGCTGTCCGTTAATGCAAACCGTTAGAGTAATCGAAACTAGTGGATTTTTTTGTGTGTTTATAAATAAACCTAAAAAACAGTATGTTTTTCAGCGGCCTCCGCTTGAAGTGGGGGGTGATGATTAGTGAAATCATAATTATCTTCTTTTCATAAACTATCACTCATCTAAAAGAGCAATAAGCTTTTCTTTAAATATCTTACTGTCTGTTTCGGTAGCAACATAGAAGTTGTAATTATCAAAGGTTACCTGAGAGTCGTAGCCGTAACCTTCCTTGTACAGAATTACCTGCCCGTACGCTTCATTGTCGTCCGTCATAACGCTTGCGTGGCAGGGTTGGGTCTTTTTAAGATAATCGTCCCACAGTACGCAAGCCATAGCGACTCCGTCGGCATCATCGGCAATCGGTAAGCCTCTTGTTTCTGTATTAAATTTTATCAGTCCGCTGAAGGCTTTGGCGAAGAATTCCGACAGTCCGCCTTTTTTCTCCAGCTCGTCAAGCTCTTCCTTGGAAAAAGTAGTTTCTTCAGGAAGCATATCGAAGCCGATTGCCGTAATCGCCACACCCGAATCAACCAGCACCTTGTACGCCTCGGCGTCATGATAAACATTAAACTCCGCAACAGGCGTTGCGTTGCCAGCTCCAAAGCCTGCGGTTCCCATTGACCAGTATTTCTTGACGCGCTTCATCGTTTCGGGATCTTTGTCAAAGGCGAGCGCAAGATTGGTGACGGGACCGAGAGCGACAATTTCCACCTCGTCGGGATTCGCCTTTACCGCTTCAACGATAAAATCAACAGCGCCCTTATCCTCAGCTTTTCGCGTGGGATGAATCAAGTCTTGATCCCCCATACCATCCTTGCCGTAAACGCTGAAGGTTTCACGTTCCTTGCCGGTATATGTAGTAGAAGCGCCTGCATAAACAGGGGCGTCGCTGCCCGCCATTTCCAGCGTCATCAACGCGTTTTTGACTGCCTGATCGAGACTGACGTTTCCTGCGGAAACTGTCACGCCAAGAATATCAATGTTTTTATCCTTTGCCGCTATAATCAATGCGGAGGCGTCGTCGCCCGCGGTGTCGGTATCAATAATGATTTTTCGCTTTTGCTGCGGTTCGTCAAACGCTTGAGTGGTTTCTGCAATTGTTGTAGCCGTTTCCATTGGCTGCGAATTATCCTTGACGCCGCAGCCGTTCAAGGAAAGGGCGCTCACAAACAGCATAACGGCAGAAATAATCACGCTAACCGAACGATTGAATATCAACTTCATTTTAACTTACATTCCTTTCATTATGATTTGTATATTATAACAGGAATATAAAAAATAATCCACCATAATTTCTAAGAACCAGTTCTGACGCTTAAAGTTATGTTTACTCTCTCAAGGCAATCTGGATTCTATTCTTTATACTTATTGAGTAATACATTCTTATCTCTAAGCCATAAAATCCCTATAGCCCGCCCTCGTCCTTTTTCATTTTCGCCTGTTTACTACAACCACCGCCTTTCCCCAATCATTTTTATATAAACCGTATTTGTATCTTTCTGTCTATCTCTTCCATGTATTCTTTCAGCGATGTCTCTTTCATGGACTCTAGCAGCCTCCTATGTTTCTGCTCCAAACTCTGCTTTACCTTTTTCCATATCCCTTCCCATGCCTCCATAAACTGTCCGATCATGTGTCCAATCTGAATCAGATAATAATGGTTTTTCACAGCCTGATAATTTCTGCTGTATAGATGCTCCAGCTGTAGCCATGTTTTTTCTGTGCATTGAAGGCGTATATGGTCTGCTTGGTGTAAACGGCGCAGGTAAGACAACGTTGGTGTGTATGCTCTGCACATTGCTTTACCCAACCAGTGGGAGTCTCCGTTCATGCGTTTATTCTGATTTTTGAATAAAAAATTATTGAATAGCTTTTGTGCATATGTTATCATGTCATTAGGAAATAGATATGGTAAAATATGAATGAAGGAGAATAAGGAATGAAGAAATTAATGTGTTTATTGCTATGCTGTATGATGTTGGCGGGGTGTAGAAACGCCAATGATTCAGCCGAAGAAAAACAAACTGAACAAGAAACAAGTTCTGAACAAGAAACAAGTTCTGAACAAGAAACAAGCTCTGAACAAGAAACAAGCTCTGAACAAAAAGCCGGTGAAGAAGAGAAGAGGCTTGATGATATTGAGAGCTTTTTGCTGGATGAAGGGGCTTTGACCGGAGAAAGAACCCAAATGGCTGCCGAAATGGTTGGAGCGGTTGACGGATTCAAATACGATGAATCTAATGCAGAAATTTATGAGTATGATGTAACTTCTGAAAATTATATGAAATTATCCAACGGTGAACAAATCCAAATAGAAGGAATGGAAGGTTTTTTCGTGGATGCCGTTTCTGTTAATGGAAAGTTTGTTCTAATGGGTACTCCGTCACAAGAAACGACTGACGCATTCAATTCTTTTAAATAAAAATATAATCTGCTACAAGTGGAATCTGCTGGGATTTTGAACAAAGAAATATGAGAAAGGCTTTAAGAGAGAAAAATCTTAGAGCCTTTTTTGGCATATTTAGGACATGAAAAGGATTGGCTTTTTATATTTATTTAAATTGGAAATTGAATACTCTTTTAGATTTTCATTTATCTTACTTGAAAACAAGAACAACAATGTGTAAAATTAACTAAGAAGACTATTTTACGAAGGAGCATTGTGATGAAAATGAAACATATTTCACTGGTATGGTGCGTGGTATTCTGCCTGCTGCTGGCAGCCTGTGGTAACAAAAAGGGCGCACAGGAGGAGCACACACAGAAACAGGTTGAGTTGGATAGAGAGACAGGTAATGACAAAGAGGCAGCCCCGGAAGATGAAAAAGCGGATTCTGGCACAGAGGCCGACGGAGGGGGACTGCCCGCAGAACCGAGGTATGGTGCGCAGATTGAAGGTCAGTGCTTTGATGTGAATTTGAAGCCTTTAGGGGATGTGCGGTTTGTCTCCTATGAGCCGGACGCGGATAAAATACCTCTTTTGGATGCAGGGTTTGTGATTGAGACAGCCAAAAACGAGCACGGCAAAGATATTATGCTGCCTGGATGGACGGATGACAATATCCGTGAAAATTATAAGTTTGACAAGGTCCAAGCGGTGTCGTTTTCGGATATCGAATCAGACGGATATGACGATATTATCATAATCTGCGATTATCAGGTGATGGAAGGAAACGCGGGAAAAGGGAGTTACACAGAAGTGCGCATCTACTCTGGAAGCGCGGACGGCACATTCACCTTGAACCGGGGACTGTCTGACAGCGCAAATGCCACATTGGGGGAGAAGACAATCGGCAGTGTTAAAGGTGTTTTGGGGAGCAGCAGGACAGCTTCATCAACGGCGTCAAAGTCATGGCAGGAGATATATATGGGTTATCTGAGTAACAATGCGGATGATGCAGAGGGCTATACCCTTATCTATCTCGATAGCGACAATGTGCCGGAGTTGGTTCAAGTCGGAAACTGTGAGGCTGCTGGATGCAAAATTATCAGTATCGCAGATGGGCAAATTCAGGAGACACAGCTTAAAAGGCTCAATTTTACCTATCTGGAGCGGGAGGGTCTGCTTTGCAATTCGGATGGGCTTATGGACAATTACTATGACGTCGTGTGGCAGATGAATGGTGGACGGATGCGTCAGATCGCCAGCGGTTGGTGGGGCTTTGAAGATAATAGCAATCCTCAGTTTGACGAAAATGGCTCTCCAATCTATCGGTACTTCTGGGAAGAACGGGAAATGTCCAGTGAAGAATACACGGCGGCGCTGAATAGCGTTTTCGATTGCACACGTGAGAAGGGCTACGATTATGAATCGCTCGATTTACGCTGGGAGATGATGGAGCGGTTAAAGAAAAGCATTAATGGTTAATGAAGAGCAGGGAATGACAAGATGAGGAACGCGGCGGGAAGGCTTTATCAGAACAAAGCCGTCCCGCTATATTCCTGCGGTCTTACCTTACCCTAGAATTTTTCTTGCTATTTAATCTCAGCAACTTTTACCTTTCTGTTCTCTTTGACAGAAAGAGTAAGGGCGTCTGCCGTTGCAATCGCTGCCCGCGCCGCAGAGCCGTTCAATAATGGCTTAAACTCGTCGTCAACGGTTGCGCCGTGCATGATTTCATTGAAATATTTCATTTCATTTTTCATGATACTGTGCAGCCACATCGGCGGCTTCTTGCCCGGTTTCCCATACATGATAGCCCCGTCCATCTCTGTGCCGTGATAAATCCTTGTACGGTCGTCATCCTCTTCCTTCGTCTCATGAACCAGATAATGGTCTTCTCCCGACTCCGTTTTTACAGTCATTCCCACATTGGCCATGTCAAGCCGGATTGCGCCCTTAGTTCCCTGAATCAGCACATAATGCTCCGGCCAGTGGAATGCGGAACCATACTCAAGGACGGCAAATTTTCTGCCCGGGAATTCCAGGTTAATAAACAGCATATCATCCTCGTCGCCGAACTGCTCGCCTCTGTGCGCCACATTTCCGCCCATCATGATTACAGACTCCGGCTCTCCCATAATAAACTGGATACAGTCCAGTTCATGGATATGATGGTAAAGATGCCCGCCTGATTTCGCACGGATTTTCTTCCAACTGATGGAACCCTGCGGCTCTTCCCATCCGTTTCTTGCAGAATGACAGTAAAGAACGTCGCCGATTTTCCCTTCGTTGATTAATTTTTTCGCATGTCTGACACTTCGGAAAAAGTTCATCACATGCCCTGCCATAAATGTAACGCTATGCTTTTCGCATGCTTTTACCATCGCGTCGCAGTCTGCATAGGACAATGCAATGGGTTTCTCACAAAATACGTGTACTCCATGCTCCGCAGCCTTAATGACCGGCTCTTTATGTAAATAATTCGGCGAGGCAACAATCACTGCGTCCACATCTTCGCGGCTAAACAGTGTATCTAAGTCTGTCTCTACATCACATCCCAGTTCCTCTGCAATCACATCCGCATTTTCCGGATCATACACTGCCGTAATAGCCGCTCCTTCCTGCTCCTTCATAATCCGTCCAAGCTCTGCCCCAAAGTAACCTGTACCGACTACTGCATAACCAATATTTTCCATTTCGATATCTCCTTTAAATATTATTTACTTTACTGAACCTTCTGTCATACCGCCGGCAATATATTTCTGGATAAACATAAAGAATACTACCGATGGAATCACAACTAATGTAGAAGCCGCCATCATACTTCCCCAATCAAGTATTTCGGCTCCCTGTAAAGACCTAAGCGCTACGGAAACGGTCATTAGCTCCGTACTGTTTATCAATATCAAAGAATACAGGAATTCATTCCATGCATTTATAAAAGTATAAATGGCGGTCGCTACGATTCCAGGCGCTACCAGAGGCAGCACGATTCTTACAAATGAGACCATCTTATTAGCGCCGTCAACACGGGCTGCTTCCTCGATTCCGATGGGAACCGTCTTAAAAAAACCAATCAGCATCCACACTGCATAGGGTACGCTGAATGATAAATACACGATCACAAGGCCTACGCGTGTATTGGTTAACCCAAGCTTTGCCATAACCAGCGTATATGGGATTGCCAGCAGGATTGGAGGAAACATATAGGTAGTCACCAATGCACGTGACATAATATTTCCAAACTTGGGAAAGAATCTCACAATCCCATAAGCGGCCAATGATGAAATTGCAATCGCAATTAAGGTTGTAAAGAAGGCTATAATCAGACTGTTTGCAATATTTCGGGTAAATCCCAGTGTCTCAATCACATTTTTGAAATGATCTAACGTGAATTCTTTTGGAAAGATAGAGGTAGGATTAGACGTCAGATCCCCTGCGGATTTTACGGAACAGAGAAGTACCCAGATTAACGGAAACGCTGCTACGACCGACAAAATGATTAGATATATATGGCATATGGCATTTCCTATTTTTCCCTTAATCTTTCCCGGCATCTACTTATCCTCCTTTTCCCATTTTCCTATAATCTTAAAGTATATGAAGCATACAGTAAGAAGAAATGCTAACAACAGCACCGTGACTGCGGATGAGCGGCCAAGAAGCTTGGTTCCCCAGCCCATATTATATGCATAGATAGGAACCGTTGTTGTCGCATTTGCCGGCCCGCCGCCGGTAATCAGGTAGATAATATCAAAGTTATTAAACACCCAGATTGTTCTTAAAACAACCAGCAGGCCAACGACTACTTTGATATGCGGTACGGTAATATACATGAATTGCTGTAATTTACTGGCTCCGTCAATTTGCGCCGCCTCATATTGATCCTGCGGTATGGTCTGTAAAGCAGATAACACGTTTACCATAATCATCGGCGCTCCAAACCATATGTTGATAAAAATCAGCGTTCCGAACACAAGGCTGCTGTCACTCAAAAACTGCGGTAATTCCGAGGCAAACCCCATCTCATATAATAAATTTGGAAGGAATCCCGACACACCATTAAGAATCCACTTCCAGGACAATGCGATTACAATGGATGGGAACGCCCACGGTATAATCATCAGAATCCTATATACTCCCTTCAGGTGGTTCACCCGGTTTAATGCCAGTGCGGCCGTAAATCCCACGATGATCTGTCCAAGAAGAGAAGCAACTGTCCATAAGATAGACGTTAAAAATGCTTTAAAGAAATCCGGATCTGTCAATACTTTGATATAATTGTCAAATCCTATAAAGTCATAGGTCGCTTTTATCAGATGTTTGGTTGTTAAACTGTAATAAAGGCTTGAAAAAATCGGATAAACCAGAAGTGTTCCGACAACGATCAAAGCCGGCAATACCAGCAGCCATCTGCCATAATCAATCTTTTTTGTTTTCACTTGCGACTTCCACCTTTCTCAAAAAGGGTGCCCCGTCAGAACGATATGCGGGGCAACTCCAAACACTACTGAACGGATTCAAATACCTCGTTCATTTTTTCTTCGGCTGCTTTAGCTGCTTTTTCTACATCCGTACCATTGGTGATGATATCCTGGAACATTTCTTCTATAATGCTCTGGGATGTCAGTAAGCCTGCCTCTACACTGGGGCCATGTTCAAATCCGATTGCAGTTGAAAGTCCTACGGCTTCTGAGATGACCTGTTCTGCATTCGCAAATTTCTGTACAGTTTCATTGGACTGATATTTTTCTGTATCAGAAATACCGGTAATAGAGGGAAGCATGCCAACAGGTGTTGCTGCCAGAAACTCTGTATAGGTATCATCTTCATACAGAGTTTCAATAAATGCTTTACAGATTTCCGGATGTTTGGATTTTGACCAGACAACCATAGGAATGTTGGATGTCTCGGCGCCATAAACCGGATCGTCTTTATTGAGCCTTGGAAGCGGCGCACAATCAATACTGTCTACCAGATCCGGTGAGTTCGTCTCTACTCCAGAGATATGGAAACCGCTGTTAAAGTCAAAGGCTGTCTTTCCCTGATAGAACAGATTCGCCTGATCAAGTACGGCATAATTTACAGAATCTTTTGGGGAACAGTTCTCGTAAATATCCAGCCAGTATTTAATACCCTCAATGGCAATATCACTTGTCAGATTTGCTTTGAGGTCGTCCGTCAGCAGACTTTCACCGCCGCTTCTCACATAGAAGTTAAGGAAACGGGTTGCCATCAGATCACCGGAGCCGCACGGGAAGGAACATCCAAATACGTCGTCCTTTGTCAGTGCTTTTGCTGCTGCTGCAAATTCTTCCCATGTGGCCGGTACTTCCAGATTCGCCTGCTCAAGCAGGTCGGTTCGATACCACATGACCTGTGCATGGGAATATAAGGGCAACGAATAGCATTCTCCGTCCCGTTCACCTTCAGACAACGCTGCTTCTGCGAAACGGTCTCTTCCGATATTGTCAATCACATCGTCAACCGATACGACTGCCTCTGCGTCCATCATTTCGACAACGTGTCCGGGTAACGCCGTACTCATATCCGGAACATTTCCTGATGCAAGGCCGGTCGTCCATTTCGTGTAGAAGTCTCCCCAGGAAAAGGTTTCAATCGTAATTTTAACTCCCGGGTTGTCTTCCATGAACTTATCCGCCGCTTTCTGGATTACATCCATTCGGGCTCCTTGTGTAAAGGAATGCCAGAATGTAATCTCTCCTTTTAGTTCTCCGTCTGAGCTTTTTTTGCTGCCGGAATCTTTTCCGCAGCCTGCGGCCATAGATACAACCATAAGTACTGTTAACAAAACACTCAACATTTTCTTTTTCATATAGTTACCTCCTTTTTTACAATTTTTTGTTGTTTTTGCTTTGTTGGAATAGATTTTACGATTTTTTTTTGTATAATTCTACAGTTAAGAATCTCAATAATAGCATAATATGCTTGTAGTTTGAATCTTTTATCTCGCTTTGCTTTATCTCTTTAAATAGGAAAAAACAAAGGCGCAGCCCGCCAAATACGGACATACGCCTTCCTTGCTTTTTCTAAAATATTAACAAAACTCTTATTTATAGTACAATACATTCAAAATTCATTCTTTGGCCGCTTTCCGATATTGGTTAGGCGTATACCCGAATGCTGACTTAAATTCTCTGATAAAATAGTTCGGGTCCTCATACCCAACCGCATAAGCGATTTCACTGACGGTCTCGTTACACACCAGTAATCTTCTTGCCGCAGTTGTCAATTTAAGCTCCTTAATATATGCCATCGGTGATTTCCCAACCTGTTCCTTAAACAGGCAGCTGAATCTCTGCTTGCTCAGTTCAGCCATATCGGCCATGATCTGTGGGGTATATTTTTCTGACGGATGCAGAATGACATAATCCATCACAACCTGAATCCGGGGATCTACTTTATTGCTGACCTTCCGTATCCGCCGTCTGATCTTCTCAAGCGTATAGTTATCATCCGTAATCTGGTGATGTTCCTTACTACTATCGTTTGTACTCATTTTGGAGATGAGAGTGCCGATCAGAATTTCGAGATAGCCTCTTACAAAATACATTTTTGCGGGGCTGTCTTCCTTTACCCAGTGATAGATCTGCTGAAAATAGGTCTTGGCCTCTTTGTATTCCGTTACTTTCTGAATCCCGTAGTAATCCGAGAGAAAATCCCCGCCCTCAAAATAAACAGATGTTGTAAAGCGAATACTGGTAAAGGAAAAGTTGTCTTCCAGCACATAGCAGGACAATTTGCTCCCCATTGGGATATAAACAACCTGATCTTTATGTACAATTACTTCCTCATCATCTATAAAAAATGTTCCCACTCCCGATTCTATATAACGAAGCATATTATAGGGAATCCTGCTCTCGGGGAAGACCCAGTTCCTTCCAAATGAATATGTGTCAATATACAGAAAATTAAACCTTACATTATCAACAACACTGCTCATTCCTTTGCCTCCTCACATCTGCACAGCAACAGTTCCTTGCCAATATTATACTCTATGATTTTCTTGCATTTCAATCATATTATGCTATTTTTAGGGCTTGCACACATTTTTTTTAAAACTTATGTGTCTTATAATGAAGGCAAAATATATTGGTTCATGGCTATAAAAGGAGGTTCTTATGATTTTTGATTCTTTAAAAAACAAAGATAATTATGAATATTTTCCAGCTCTGTACCGGGCGCTGAACTATCTTGACAGTCTGCCGGGCTGGGAGCTGCCGGCCCCCAATGTTGTTCTTGATGAAGACCGGCTGTTCTGCAATCTTGTTACCTTTACTACAAAACCCGAAGAACAGTGTCTCTATGAAGCGCATCGTAATTATATTGATGTGCATTTTATTGTCAGTGGCGTAGAGCGGATTGCGACGGCGGATATCTGCTCATTGACCACTTCTAATCCCTATGCGCCGGAGAAGGATATTGAATTTCTGACGGGCAGTGCGGACGGGTATTATGAACTGAAACCCGGCCAGTTTATGGTCTGCTTTCCCAGCGATGCGCATAAGGTCGCAATGATGAAAGGCAGGCCGGAAGATGTGAGAAAGATAGTTTTTAAGATTAAAATGGGGGATATTTGCTAGAAGTATATGTTTTTATTCCCAATAATTATTAAGACATATTGAATAATGTTAGAATATTTTGTTGATAATTGGGCTAATTATTGGTACTATGAAAAAGAAAAACAAAAGAATCTAACCATCCTAAGGAGTGCCAGGCAAAATGTTTGATTACGAAAAAAATATTGAATACTATAATATAAATGCAGAAAAATTTGCTGAACGGACGGTTTCCGTTGATTTTGAAGCCACGCAGACCCGTTTCCTGAATAAATTGTCTCCTGGCGCCCTGATTCTTGATTTTGGATGCGGCTCTGGAAGAGACACAAAGTATTTCCTTACAAATGGCTACCGTGTAGAAGCGACGGACGGTTCGTCAGAATTATGCAGGATGGCAAGCGAATACACAGGAATCAGAGTGCGGCAGCAGTTATTTCAGGATTTGGAAGAGATAGAGAAATACGACGGAATCTGGGCATGTTCCTCGATTCTCCATGTGCCATCCAATGAACTTTTGGATGTTCTGCGAAAAATGGTAGCTGCCTTGAAAGACAATGGAATCATCTATACGTCTTTCAAATACGGAACCTATGAAGGAATCAGAAATGGAAGATACTTTACGGATATGACGGAAGATACATTTACAGACCTACAAAAGAAAGTGGAGCATTTAGGGACAGAAGAACGGTGGATTACCTCTGATGTGCGGCCAGGACGAGGTGAAGAAAAATGGTTCAATTTAATTCTGCGGAAGAAATAATTCTTCCGGAGGAGTATACAAATAAAGTACAGATGAATACGAATAAGTATGCGGATAGAATAGAAGTGGAAGATGTTATAATCGAATCAACGGATGTGATGACCGGAGACCGAAACCAGAGGCGTTTTTTATACTATCAGCTAAAGATGAGTATGATAAAGGCAGAAAGAATCGACATTATCGTGTCTTTTCTCATGGAATCCGGTGTCCGTATGATTTTAAAAGACCTCAGATCCGCTTTGGACAGAAACGTTCCGATACGAATCTTAACCGGGAATTATCTGGGAATAACGCAGCCATCAGCATTATACCTGATAAAAAAAGAACTGGGAGAGGGAATTGACCTGCGGTTTTATAACGAGAAGGAACGTTCCTTTCATCCCAAAGCTTACATTTTCCATTACAAAACTAACGGTGAGATTTATATCGGATCATCGAATATCTCAAAGAGTGCAATGACATCGGGAATCGAATGGAATTACAGGTTCCGCAGCAGTGGGGATGCGAAGAGTTTTCAGACATTCTATGATACCTTTGAAGATCTGTTTTTCAACCATTCCATTGTGATTGATGACGAAGAGCTGCGCCGTTATTCAAAAAACTGGCATAAACCAGCGGTATCCAGAGATTTGGAAAAATATGACAGAGACGGCGAGGATACGAATGTTGAAGCGCTGTTTCAGCCAAGAGGCGCCCAGATAGAAGCGCTCTACGCTTTGGAGGACAGCCGGGCGGAGGGCGCAGTGAAAGGGTTGGTTCAGGCGGCTACGGGAGTAGGGAAAACGTATCTGGCGGCTTTTGATTCTGCGAAATATAAAAGAGTGCTTTTTGTGGCTCACAGGGAAGAAATTCTGAAACAGGCCGCAGTCTCTTTCCGAAATGTGCGTCATTCGGATGATTATGGTTTCTTCTATGGAAAACAAAAAGATACGGATAAGTCTGTGATTTTTGCCTCGGTTGCCACATTAGGAAGAGAGGAATATCTGACCGCAGATTATTTTCCTGCGGATTATTTTAATTATCTTGTTATTGATGAATTTCACCATGCAGTCAATACGCAGTATAGACGGATTGTAAATTATTTTACTCCTCAATTTATGCTTGGCCTTACTGCTACGCCGGAGCGGATGGACGGGAAGAGCATTTATGAAATCTGTGATTATAATGTGCCGTATGAAATATCTCTGAAAGAAGCAATTAACAAAGGAATGCTGGTTCCTTTTCATTATTATGGAATCTATGATGAGACGGATTACTCAGGGCTGCGCCTGGTGAAAGGACGCTATGATGAGAGAGAGCTGACAGATATCTATAAGGGAAATAGACGGCGGTATGATTTGATTTATAAATATTATATGAAATACCGTTCCTGCCGGGCGTTGGGGTTCTGCTGTTCCAGACAGCACGCAGAAGAAATGGCAAAGGAATTCTGTAAGAGAGGGATCGCATCGGTGGCCGTGTATAGCGAGGCGGAAGGGGAATTTTCAGAGCAGCGTGACAAGGCAGTCGAGCAGTTGATAAAGCAGGAGATCAGGGTTATTTTTTCTGTGGATATGTTTAACGAAGGATTGGATATTGCATCGCTTGATATGGTTATGTTTCTTAGGCCAACGGAATCACCGATTGTATTTCTGCAGCAGTTGGGACGTGGATTGCGTACATATAGGGGTAAAGAGTACTTGAATGTTCTTGACTTTATCGGGAATTATGAAAAGGCAGGGAAGGCGCCGCTTCTGTTAGGGGGAGGGACATCCTTTGATGTGGGAAAGGTTTATGATTATAACGATATAGAGTACCCGGATGATTGTCTGGTGGATTTTGATATGAGGCTGATAGATTTGTTTCGGGAACTGGACCGGAAGTCATTGTCCATAAAGGAGAGGGTGCGGCAGGAATTTGACAGGGTAAAGGAACTCCTGGATGGGAGGGTGCCTTCCAGAATGGAACTATTTACTCATATGGAAGATGATATTTATCAGTATTGTATGAAGCATGCAAAGGAAAACCCCTTTCGGAGATATCTGGATTTCCTATATGATTTGCAGGAGCTTTCCCAGGAGGAAGAGCGTCTGTATGCCGGGATTGGGCGGGAATTTCTCTCTGTCATAGAGACAACAGATATGCAGAAGGTGTATAAAATGCCGATTCTATACAGCTTTTATAATCATGGGGATATACGGTTGGAAGTGAAGGATGAAGATGTGCTGGAAAGTTGGAAGAGGTTCTTTGATACAGGAACAAACTGGAAGGACTTTGCGGCGGACATCACCATCGAAGATTATAAGAAAATGACGGACAAACAGCATCTCAGTAAGGCAAAATCTATGCCGATACGGTTTCTGAAATCCTCCGGGAAGGGATTTTTTATTGATAAAGAGGGGTATGCGATTGCTGTCCGGGAGGATTTGAAGGAGTGTGTTGGAAATACGGCGTTTCAATTTCATATGAAAGATATTCTGGAGTATAGGACGATGGAATATTATCGAAGGAGATATGTGCAAATGTAACACCGAAGGTACACAATTTCTGATTTTGAACAATTATCAGAATGTCAGCCGCATCTGATTCCACGATACATTTCCATGTGTCGATGTGGCTGAAACGCCTTCGTTTTGAAACCCGAACTTTGAATAGAACGGAATTAAGTTGTCTTTGCAGGTAAGAACGACGCCTTTTCTCCCATGGGCTTTTGCATTGTCAATCGCACACCGGATCAATTGACCGGCATAGCCCCGGTTGCGATAAGAAGGAAGCGTATTCACACCAAATATCATTTGCCAGGAGCCGCGTTCATCGTGCATACTGGCTTTTTCATACATTTCATCAGTCAAATCCGGCTCGTCGGTAATAAATCCGTCAACAAAGGAGATTAACTTATCACCGTCGAACATCAGCCAAAAGTGATTCCCATAGTATTGGATTCGTTCGGAAAATTCCTCTCTTGTAGCTGCTTCGGAGGCAGGAAAACAAGCAGCCTCCACAGCGGTTATTTCTTGTAAGTCATTGATAGTCGCAGTTCTTATTAACATATCCTTGTACTCCTTTTTGGGAGTCGTTACATTATCAGACAAAGTCCGTCCATTAAGATAAACTCATCCGGGCATCCCTTAATGGGCTTGTATCTTTAAATCAATATTTTCACAATCATATCCAACGAGCTTTAATCGATTCTGCCCACTCGTTAAGGATAGTGTCTTTGTTACAAATCCATCTGTAGATGTGTCAGGCGTACACTCAATTACGGTTGTAACATTGTCATCTTTATCAATATGTACGATTTTACCCCGTCCATTGGAAAGGCTAAAAGAAATGTCTATCTCTACATCCTGATTTTCTTCCAATGTCTCTTCCCAAAGTGTTTCACGTCCATTAAATTTACCGACTGTAAGAGAATATTGCCGGTTCGTGGAATTACCGACAGAAACTTCTTTCGCATAGCGGTCTGATGTTTGGGAAATCTTTTCGTCAGAATTATACTCTCGTTTGGCAAATGCATTGCTGCATGCAGTTATAAGCAGACAAAGCAGGATCATCGATAACATTCTTACCATCTTCATATTTAACATCCCCTCTGAATATTTTTATCATTATACAGCAAGCCTTCCCTGTTTTCAAGAATTTTGCAACAACTCCTTTTGCAACTATTTTTGTTGTATTTGGAGCGTATTTTGATTATAATAAAAAACATCAGGATTGGATGGAAAAGATAATGGAGGAGCGGACAGACAGCAGGAGGTATGATATGTTTACAGTATTATTTACAATTTTGACATTCATAGTATTTGGAAAATTGCTTATATTTGCCATCAAGGCTTCATGGGGGCTTGCCAGAATTTTAGTTACGGTTTTATTTTTACCCTTTGTCCTGATTGGGCTTGTAGTGGCAGGGTTTGTATATCTTGCAGTCCCCCTTTTGGTGGTTGCAGGCGTGATTTCACTGCTCAAATCCCATAATTAAAAATCTTGGATGCGCCAGAGAGAAGACTTCTGTCCTGAAGGCAGATTACAAAGAGATTAGAGGACGGGCATCCAAGGAGAGAGAAAGGAGTTCCCATGGTATATTTAAGCACATTTGCCGTATCAGAAAAGAAAATGAAAAGTCCTCATATATACCCTTACAGTGTTTTCCGGCGGAAGGAAATATACCCGCTGGTATTTTCGCCAGTCACGATTATCTATGGCAATAATGGGTCTGGCAAATCCACTTTGCTTAACATTATTGCACAGAAAGTTGGGGCAAGAGGCTGTGAGTCCTATGCTTACGGGCAAGGTTATATTGATAAATTTGTCCGTGAGTGCCGATTTGGCGTGGGCGAGGATGAGTCGGGAAAACGGGTGGATATTCCCAAAGACAGCCTGTATATAAAGAGTGAAGATATTCTGTTTGAGATTAAGAAGATACAGCAGGAGGAGGCGCTGGAAAGAGGCTATGTCTTTGACCTCATGAAGCAAAAAGGGGTTGACAGGGCGTCGGCGGAGAAGTCATTTAACAGCCGTGAGAACTATTTTTTTACACGGAGGCAAATCATGCAGTTTGCCCAAGAGAAATACTCGAATGGGGAAACTACGATGCAGCTTCTTCTGGACGCATTTGTACCGGATAATCTGTATCTGCTGGATGAACCGGAGGTGTCTCTGTCCCCGGAAAATCAGGTGAAATTGGCAGAAGAGATTAATAAGATGGCTCGTTTCCTGGGATGCCAGTTTATTATTGCCACACATTCACCCTTTATGCTTGGGACTTTGCAGGCTAAGATTTATAATCTGGATTCGGATTGTCTGGATGAGGTTCCATGGTACGAGTTGGAGAACATACGCTTTTTTAATGATTTTTTTGAGAAGTATCGGCATTTATTTCGTAAAGATTCTGTTTCATGAGTATTTTGCTCATTCGTTTTGTTTCTTGTTGGTTGATTTTTCTGCTTAAAAGTAGAAGACCGCTCCATTGATAGAAGATTCCCTTTTGATTATAATTGAATAAAAGATGTAATACATCGGATGATAAGGAGAACAATAACATGGACGGTTTAAAATTATCGGACAATATTATCCGGCTTAGGCGTGAACATAAGATCACGCAGGAAGAACTGGCAGATTTCCTGGGAGTGACCAAAGCATCTGTATCTAAGTGGGAGAATGCACAGAGTACTCCGGATATTCTGCTTCTGCTCCAAATGGCGGCATTTTTCGACATGACGATTGATGAACTTATCGGGTACGAGCCGCAGCTTTCCAGACAGCAGATCCGGCGTTTCTATGCGGAGCTTGCAAGGGATTTTGAAAAAAGTCCATTTCAGGAAGCAATCGAAAAGACTCTGATGTTGGCGCGCAGGTATTACTCTTGCTATCCTTTCTTGTTGCAGTTAAGCGTTTTGTGCTGTAACCATTACATGCTGGCGGAGTCAGAAGAGGAGCAGAAACAGATTTTGGAAGAGGCGGTTTCTTGGTGCGGCCATATTCTGGAAAATTGCAGTGACGTGGGGATATGCAGCGACGCCTTGGCTTTGAAGGCATGGCTAAGCCTTCAGATGGGGAGGGCGGAAGATGTGATTGGTATGCTGGAACCGGTTTGTAATCCAACACGTCTATCGGCGCAGGATGGTACGTCGCTGGTGCAGGCATACCAGATGGCAGGAGAGCATGAGAAAGCCAGACGTTATATTCAGATAAGGGAATATCTGGATTTGGTGAATCTGGTGGGAGATGCCTTGATATCACTGGCTTTGTATCAGGACAATTTAAAAAGATGCGAAGAGACCATATGCAGGATAAGAACTGTAATGGAGCAATACCGGATGGATCATCTTCACCCGAATATGGCGGCGCAGTTCCATTACCAGACGGCGGTGGTTTATGCGGCGAATGGCGAAGAGGAAGAGGCGCTCCTGGCCCTTGGGCTTTTTGAAAAATGTGTGGACAGCCTTTTGCGTGCAGAGAAGATTGTACTTCACGGAGATGAATATTTTGATTGTTTGGATGCATGGATTGAAGAGCTTCCGTTGGGAGATATGGCTCCAAGGAGCAGGAAATTCATTTTTCAGAACCTGGAAACAGCATTTGGCCATCCGGCCTTTGCGTGTATCAAAGACCATCCGGATTTCCGTAGGATCATGCGGCATTTAACGGACAAGTGAAGAAGGAGGAGAAAATTATGCCTGATATCAATGAAATATTACCCTTTTTAATTCCACTAGCGATTGTGGAGATTATACTGCTTATTTATACGCTTCATCATATCCTGACACATAAAACATACAAACATGGCAGCCGGACCTTGTGGATTATCATCACGATAGCGGGGATGCAGTTCATTGGGCCAATCCTTTATTTCCTGCTGGGAAAGGAGGAAAACTGATATGGAGATGCTGACCCTTTCCCATGTGGCAAAGAATTTTGGGGAAAAGCAAGTGCTCCGGGACGTCAGTTTTTCGGTCCCGGAGCATACGGTATTCGGTTTCGTAGGGCAAAACGGCGCAGGAAAGACCACGGCAATGAAGATGATTTTGGGACTTCTTACCATAAGCAGCGGAGAGATTACGCTGAATGGAATGCCGGTTTGTTACGGATATACCCCCACAAACCGGCTTGTGGGTTATCTGCCGGACGTTCCTGAATTCTATCCATATATGACGCCGGCAGAATATCTGCGGTTCTGTGGCGAGATTTCCGGTATTTCGGCGAAGGAAATCAAGAGCCGGAGCCAGGAATTACTGCGGCTGGTGGGACTGAATAAAGAAAATCACAGGATTAAAGGATTTTCCAGAGGGATGAAACAGCGGCTCGGAGTTGCACAGGCTTTATTGGGACGTCCTAAGCTCCTGATTTGCGACGAGCCGACTTCGGCCCTTGACCCGGCAGGCAGAAAAGAACTGCTCGATATTCTGACAGCGGCGAAGGAAGAGACTACCGTCCTTTTTTCTACCCATATTCTTTCGGATGTAGAGCATATCTGTGATGAAATGGCTTTCCTGCACGAGGGAAAGATTGCCGTAAAGGGAACGCTTGATGAGATGCGAAGGATGAGGCGGGAGACTGCAGTGGCCGTGGAGACGGAACATCCAAAGGACGCCGGCACTTTGCAGCAGGCATTTCCATTTCTGAAAAGTAATGGAAAGAACCGCCTTCTGTTAGAAGAAGCAGGAAGGCTTCCGGAGCTTCTGCATTTTATTGCCGACAGGGAAATTGCAGTCATGCGTATTGAGCGGCAGGAGGCGACTCTGGAGGATTTGTTCATGGAGGTGATAGGCAAATGAAGGCGTTTCTGAAAAAGGAATGGATGGAGTGGTGGAGAACCGGCAGGTTCATGGTTCTTCTGTTGATTTTTGTTTTGTTTGGGATTATGAATCCTGCTATGGCGAAACTTACTCCCTGGTTAATGGAAACCATGTCAGAATCTCTGGCGGATGCGGGATTTGTGACAACTGCCGTTTCGGTAGATGCAATGACTTCTTGGGTGCAGTTTTATAAAAATATCCCGGTAGCGCTGATTGTTTTTGTTTTGATTAGTAGTGGGAATTTTACGGCAGAGTACGAGAAAGGGACGCTGATTCCTGTCGTTACCAGAGGGCTGGCGCGGTGGAAGATTCTGGCCGCAAAGGCTGTGTTCTTATTAGGCGTCTGGACGGCGCTGTATGTAATCTGTTTTGGGATTACTTATGGATATAACGCATATTTCTGGGATAATGGAGCCGCCGGGAACTTGCTTTTTGCCTTAGTCTGTACGTGGATGTTTGGCGTGTGGGTGACTGCATTGCTTATCTTTTTTTCAGCGGTATCGAAAACAGGTTCACAGGTGCTTTTAGGAACCGGAGGGGTGGCGTTAGGTGTTTATCTTCTGGATATGTTTCCGAAATTGGATGCATTTCTTCCGGCGAAGCTGATGAAAGGATTGGAGCTTTTGCAAAAGGTGGGCGGCCCGGAAGATTTTTATGCCAGTATGGCGGCGGCAGGGGTTATGGTTTTGTTATGTATGGGGCTTGCCGCCCTTGGTTTTGACAGGAGGCAGTTGTAGGGGAGGCTGGTGGGGCAGCATTAATAAACGATTGAATGATGTGGAGTGCAATATCAGAGAAATAGTATGTGGGAAAAATCCTGATAAAGGTTAAAAAGTTTGAACTTGAGGAAAGGATGAAAGATATGATAGTATATAATATAGAGAGCTTTCTATTTATTGTTTGAGCCTAAAAGGTAAGAGGGAGATATTTATGATTGCGATTAAAGATTTAAGCCAGTATGCAAAAGACCGTTGGGGATTATATGGAGGATTATCTGGTTCAAAATACGGTATACTGATTGATGGTGTCCGTTGGATGGTGAAATTTCCGGAGAATACCAAGCATTTCCCCGGGAGAGAAAAACGGAATCATCATATACCTTCTTATACTTCAAGCCCGGTCAGCGAGTATATAGGTTCAAAGATTTATGAATCTCTTGGCATACCTGTACATGAGACGATGTTGGGTTATCGGGACGGAAAGATTGTGGTAGCCTGTAGAGACTTCGACCCATATCGGGCTATGATTGATTATGGAAAAATCAAGAATGCTGTTACTGAAAATGATGCGAATTTAACAGGAAGCAGTGACCGTCACGGGGAGGTATTGGAAGATGTCCTGACTGTAATGGAAACTTCGGACATTCTGAAAGACATGCCGAATGTAAAAGAACGATTTTGGGATATGTTTGTCATAGATGCATTTATACGGAATAATGACCGGAATAATGGGAATTGGGGAGTATTTATCAATGGTGACGGAACCGTTTCGCTGGCGCCGGTATTTGATAATGGCAATGCATTATTTAATAAGAGGAATCCTTCCGTCGCAGGGCGTAGATTATATAATGAAGGGGATATTGTCCAAGATGCATTGGAGACGGGGGTTTCATTTTTTACAGATCAAAACGGAAAACATCTGCATCCCTTCTTGTATATAGAAAGTATGAAGAACAAAGAATGCAATGCGGCAGTTCTTCGTTTTGCAGAAAGAGTAGACATGGGAAAAGTCAGGAAGATAGTAGATGATATTCCTGAAACGGCATATGGTATTGAGGTTATAACTTCTGTACAGAAGGAATACTATAAAAAAATGTTTGAAATCATATGTGAGAGAAGTATTTTGCCGACGGCTGAAAAAATTAAGGCCATATACTCTGCGTAAAGTCAGAAGAATCGAATATGAAATATGCCATTGGTGAAATATGTCCTGGACGACTTTTGACTATGTTTATTGTTTAGTCAGGCCGTTTAGGGCATATTTCACATGTTAGGCGGGGTTATTGATTTTCAATTTTCCGGAAATACTATTCTAATGAATAACAGGAAAGGAAGAAAAGACAATGCCAAACAGATTAAAAGACGAAAAATCACCGTACCTTTTCCAACACAAGGATAATCCGGTAGACTGGTATCCATGGTGCGACGAAGCCTTCCAAAAAGCCAGGACAGAGGATAAGCCCATTTTTCTCAGCATCGGTTATTCTACCTGCCACTGGTGCCATGTGATGGCACATGAATCCTTTGAGGATAAAGCCATTGCAAAGCTTCTGAATCAAGGATTTATATGCATCAAAGTAGACCGGGAGGAACGGCCGGATATTGACGCTGTGTATATGTCCGTCTGCCAGGCCGTTACAGGACAAGGAGGCTGGCCGCTCACGATTATTATGACGCCGGAGCAGAAGCCTTTCTTTGCCGGTACGTATTTCCCCAAAGAGCGGTATTATGGCCGTCCGGGGCTTATGGACATCTTAAATGAAGTCCTAAAGTTATGGAAGACCAGACGGCAGGAGCTTCTTAGGGACAGCGAAGAGATTACGGCGATGATCAATAAAAATTCTGCGCCCCAAGGCAGCGGCTCTGGCGATGGGTTCCCCGACAAAGAGATATTCAAGAAGGCGTACCGTATCTTTGCAAAACAGTTCGATCCGGTATGGGGAGGTTTCGGCGGCGCGCCTAAGTTTCCGTCGCCCCATAATCTGCTGTTCTTAATGCGGTATGCAAAGGAGGAGCAGGAACGGGACGCACTTCACATGGCAGAAACCACCTTAAACGCTATGGCAAAGGGAGGAATCCACGACCATATCGGCGGCGGATTCTCACGCTATTCCACGGATGGGCAATGGCTTGTCCCACATTTTGAGAAAATGCTGTATGATAATGCGCTGTTGATACTTGCTTATCTGGAAGCGTATCAGGTCACGAAAAAAGAGACGTATAGAAATATAGTCCGGCGTACGGCAGATTATATCCTGCGGGAACTGACGGATGAAGAAGGCGGATTTTACTGTGGGCAGGACGCGGACAGCGAGGGAGTAGAGGGGAAATATTATGTATTTACCCCGGATGAAGTCATGTCTGTATTGGGAGAGGCTGACGGGAAAGAATTCAGCCGTCTTTATGGAATTACGGAAGAGGGGAATTTTGAGGGCAAGAGCATTCCCAACCGGATTCATCATGACCAGACAGAAGAAAATGATAAAGTAAGTGATAAGGAAAAGTTATATCAATACCGCCTGAACCGGACGACACTTCATAAAGATGATAAAATTCTGCTTTCTTGGAATGCATGGACAATACTTGCGCTTGCCCGGGCAGGGGCCGTGCTGAAAGAGGAGCGGTATCTGGAAGCTGCAAGAAAAGCCCGGGAGTTTATAGAAGCACACATGACCGGAGAGGATGGGAGGCTTTACTTGCGTTTCCGCGACGGGGAGGCGGCCAATCAGGGGCAGTTGGAGGATTATGCGGTCTATACCCTTGCATTGCTTGAGTTATACCGGGCTGATTTTCAGGTGGAATACCTTTCCTGTGCAATACAGAGGGCAAGGCAGATGATTCATTTTTTTGAAGATGAAAAAGCAGGAGGATATTTCATGAATGCTTCGGATGCAGTGCAGTTAATCGCACGCCCAAAAGAAATGTATGACGGGGCAATGCCTTCCGGTAATTCTGCGGCGGCAATGGCGCTTCAAAAGCTGGCGGCATTGACCGGGGATGTATACTGGCAGGATGCGGCAAGAAGACAGATGGAGTATTGCGCGGGGGAGATCTATGAGTATCCCGCAGGATATAGTTTTGCGCTTTTGGCAATTGCCGATGCGGTCTATCCCCATCGGGAATTAGTATGTACCGTAAGCGGAGGAACGTCGGAGAAATTGCGAAGGCAGATTGACGATTTGCCAATATACGGAATTGATATTTTGGTCAAAACAAAGGAAAATGCAGACGATTTGGCAAAATGTGTACCGTTTACGGCAGAATACCCGCTGCCACAGGAGGGCGTGATGTATTATCTGTGCGAGAACGGAGTCTGCCAGACGCCGGTTAGGGAGTTAAGCTTCGAGGAGAAATGTTTCACGGAAACGGAAAAAGTTCAATATAACCGGACTGTGCATTCCTAAGTATCATTATATGGCGGATGTGCAGGGCAAGGTAAAACGCATTATAGAAGAATATGTAGACCAGGAAGAGTATTTTACGATTGACCGGGCGCGGCAGTACGGAAAGACAACGATTTTGTATCTGGTGCAGGAGAAGCTGAAAGAACGTTGTGTTGTTCTGAGTATCAGTTTTGAAGGCAAGGAGGAATATTTTGTTTTTGAAAATCATATCGGACAGGCGCTTGCGATGGAGGAAATCGGAGAACGAATAACGGAGTTGTGCGAGCGAGCCGAAAGACCGGTTATATTGATGATTGACGAAGTGGATAAGGCAGCGGATAATCAAGTGTTCCTAACCTTCCTCGGGATGCTGCGGGAGCGGTATTTAAAGCGGAGAGTGGGAGGGGACGCGACATTTGACAGTGTGATACTGGCAGGCGTACATGACATAAAAAATCTGAAAATGAAGATACGCCCGGGTGAGGAGACGAATTATAACAGTCCATGGAATATTTCTGCAGTTTTCGATGTGGATATGGGGCTTTCGGTAAATGAAATTGCAAGCATGCTTCGGGAGTATGAGAATGATGTGCATACGGGGATGGATGTTTTACAGATTTCTTTAGGACTGCATGATTATACCGATGGATATCCGTCAGGGTATGTTGAGGAAAGCCAGTATGTACAGGAGGGAATCCTGGATATGGAAAAGGTACTGCCGCGTTTTTCGGCATTTATGAAAGCCGAGTATCGGGATGAGGATGGGAAATTTATTGAGAGCTATGGGCGTTGCGAGGTGATTGTGGCGTATCGGGATGTGTAGGAAATCAAAAAATAGCCGGCGATATCTTGAAAGCAGGATATTACCGGCTATATCATTCAGGTCAGCTATAATTCTGCACCGTAAGGGAATGAGTTTTTTTCATCAGCTTAAAATCTTCTTTTGAAAACATCAGCAGCTCCATCAATTCCTCCCTGTCCCCGATCTTAGTCCGGGATATTATGGTCTTGAACGTAACCGGCAGCATGGTATAGTTAGAAAGCCCGGTGACAAGGCCAAGCTGCCGGTCCGGATTTACCAGATTATTCACGCAGGAAATCATAGCATGCTCTGATTCCATTATCTGGTTGCGGAGCATATAGGTTCCGATAAAACCTTCGGAAATATACTCGCCAGTGTACAGCCCGCCGCATTCGCCGGGATTGTCCATATCCTTCACTTCATTGAATAGCTGCACCCGGTAGGCGTTAGGCTGCTCTAAGTCCGGATACCGCTCAATCACGCTCCGGACGATTACCTTGCACGCACTATTATAGGTATACATATACAGCGTTTCGGCGAAAGAGGAATAATTATTTTCCTCCTGGGAAATATCAGCGGCCTCACCAAGGAGTAAGGACGGTGAAATGTCGAATATATGCGCAAGCTCAATAAAGGTGGGCATATCAAGGGAAATATTGCCTTTTTCATATTTGGAAATCGTAGATATGCTCTTATGAAGCTGCTCTGAAAGGTCTTTTAACGTCATATTGTATGCAGTTCTATATTTTTTCAAGTTGTTCCCAATGATTTCATCAATATTCATAACAATTTTCTTTCTTAATAATCAATTATTTTGTAAATCTTGCACAATAATAGATGGTGTGAAGAAAATACGGTTACAAGCTGTGTTTTTTTGATTTGTTTAATAATATCACGTAATAACTTTTCGTGTCAAGAAAACAGGGAGCATTTGCCCGTGAAGGCATTCTGGGATAAAATGCGTACAAGGATATTTACAAATTAAAAAGGAGGAGAATAAAAAGTGAAAGTAGAGGAGAGGCTGTTAAAGTATATCGCAGTAAAGACGCCTTGCGATGAAGACAAGGAAACCGTTCCTACATCGGACTGCCAGTTTGATCTGGCTAAGATTCTCGTGGAGGAATTAAAGGAGCTGGGAGTCAGCAATGCAAAGCTTGACGACAAATGCTTTGTCTATGGAATCCTCCCGGCGACGCCAGGGTATGAGGACAAAAAGAAGATCGGCTTCATCGCGCATATGGACACGGTGCCGGAGTTCTGCGAAGGAGAAATCAAGCCAATCTGTACGCCCAATTACAACGGGGAAGACATGGCGCTGGGAACAAGCGGAAGGATACTCAGCACGAAAGATTTCCCGCATCTGAAAGCATGTAAGGGGCGTACCCTGATTACGTCGGACGGAAATACCATTCTCGGTGTGGACGATAAGGCAGGAATTGCCGAGATTATGCAGATGATCGAGATCCTGCGGGATGAAAAGATTCCTCACGGGCAAATCAGCGTTGCATTTACGCCAGACGAGGAGTGCGGAAGCGGCGCGGCTCATTTTGATCTGGAAAAATTTGGCGCAGATGTGGCGTATACACTGGATGGGGACGGAGAAGGAGAGATTCAGTATCAGAATTTCAATGCCTGTGAGGCAAAGTTCGAGATTCAGGGCAAGAATGTGCATCCGGGTTCTGCGAAGGATGTCATGATTAATGCAGTCCTGATTGCGGCAGATATCAATAACATGCTCCCGAGATACGAAATCCCCAGATGTACACAGGGGTATGAGGGATTTTACCATCTTCTGAGCATCCACGGGGACGAGGGCCATGCCGTCTCAGAATATATTATCCGTGACCACGACGCAGGCAGCTTTGAGGCGAGAAGGAGTACACTGCGTCATATCGAGAAGAATTTGAATGAAATCTGGGGCGAGGGTACGGTAAAACTAACCCTGAAAGACGAGTACCAGAATATGGAAGGCATTATCAAAGAGCATATGTATCTGATTGAACATGCGCGGAAGGCTTGCGAGGCGGCAAACGTTCCGGAGGATATTTCCCCTATCCGCGGAGGTACGGACGGCTGTAAGCTTTCCTTCCGGGGAATTCCCTGTCCGAATCTGGGGACGGGCGGACATGGCTACCATGGCCCGATGGAGCATGCCACCGTGGAGGGCATGGAGGCGGCCGTGAGAGTCGTAGTCGAACTGGTGAAAATATTTGCAAATGAATAGAGAGGTAATGTGAAATGGAAGAAAAGAAGAAGAAAAAACTGTCGTTTCCGACAGCTCTTACGGTGTTGTTCATCGTTCTGATTTTTGCGGCGATCCTTACGGCAATCGTTCCGGCAGGACTATATTCCAAGCTGACTTATAATGCCCAGAGCGATATGTTCGAGGTTACGACGCCGGACGGAGAGATTGAGGAGATGGAACCAACCCAAGAGTCTTTGGATGAGCTGGGCGTCACCGGTAATCTGGATAAATTTCTGGATGGAAGTATCAGCAAGCCGATTGCGGTTCCGGGAACCTATGAGAAGGTGGAGCAGACTCCCCAGGGGATTTTCGAGATTCTGCTTGCGCCAATCAGCGGTGTTTATGATACCATCGATATTATCCTGTTCGTCTTCGTGCTTGGCGGATGTATCGGCGTCCTGAATTATATGGGCGCGTTCAATGCGGCGATTGCGGTTCTGTCAAAGGTGACGAAAGGGAAAGAATATATTTTAATTATTTTGATTACGATTATCATTGCGGCAGGAGGTACGACATTCGGCCTTGCGGAGGAAACAATCGCGCTGTACCCGATTCTTGTGCCGGTGTTCCTTGCGGCAGGATATGACGTTATGGTCTGTATCGCGGCGATTTATATGGGCTCTTCTATCGGAACCATGTTCCCGACGATTAATCCGTTTTCCGTGGGAAATGCTTCCAATGCGGCAGGTATCAGCCTTGCGGAAGGGATGGGAATCCGTTTCGTTGCGCTGGCTTTAGGCGTGCTTATTACGTTGGTCTACATTTTGCGTTATGCGAAAATGGTGAAAGCTGACCCTACGAAGTCGATTTGTTACGACCAGTATGAGTACCATATGCAGAAGTTTGGGCATCAGGGAGATGTGCCGGAATTTACCGGAAAGATGAAGCTGTCTCTTGCCGTGTTCGGAGCGTCCTTTGCCGTGCTGGTTTGGGGGCTTGTTTCCCAGGGATGGTGGTTCGACAATATGACGGCGCTGTTCCTTGCATGCGCGATTCTGCTGGCGTTTACTTCCGGGATCGGCGAGAAGAATTTTATGGATCAGTTCATCGGCGGCGCGGCTGATTTGATGAGTGTTGCGCTGGTTGTAGGTGTTGCCCGCGGAATTAATATTATTCTGGAAAATGGTATGGTCTCCGACACGATCCTTGAGTATTTCTCAGGAGCAATCAGCGGAATGAACCCGATTATTTTCATTATCCTGATGATGCTTGTGTTCATCGTGCTTGGTTTCTTTATCTCATCTTCTTCCGGGCTTGCAGTTCTGTCTGTGCCGATTATGGCTCCGCTGGCAGATACGGTAGGCGTGTCAAGGGCAGCGATTGTTTCGGCTTATGCGTATGGGCTTGGATTGATTTCCTTTATCACGCCTACGGGGCTGGTGCTTGCATCGCTGGCGATGGTGGACGTTACTTATGATAAATGGCTGAAATTTATTATGCCGTTGATGGGCATTACGGCTGGATTCAGTGCGATTATGCTTGTAATCCAGTTATTTGTATAGGTATAGAGGTGAAACGATGGATTTTAAAGCGAAGATTAAGGAAGACCGGGAAAGCCTGGTAGAGGATATCAAAAGGCTTGTATCGATTAACAGTGTGGAAGGGGCGCCGAAGGAAGGGATGCCCTTCGGGGAGGGAGCGGCTGAGGCTCTGAATTGTTTCCTTTCTATGGCTGAGGAAATGGGATTTGCGGCTCAGAATTTTGACAATTATGCCGGCCATGTGGATTTTGGCGAAGGCGAGGAAGTCGTGGGCATTCTGGGGCATATGGATGTTGTGCCCTGCGGGGACGGATGGGTCTGCGATCCGTTTTGCCCGGAAGTAATTGACGGAAAGCTCTATGGGCGGGGCGTACTGGATAACAAGGGGCCTATGGCGGTCTGCCTCCACGCCCTCAAGATTTTGAAGGATATGGGCGTACCTCTGAAAAAGAAGGTGCGTTTGATTGTAGGCGCCAATGAGGAAACGGATTGGAAATGCATGGACTACTATTTTAATAAGAAGAAAATTGCCCCGCCCCAGATTTCATTTACCCCGGACGCAGAATTCCCGTTGACCCACGCGGAGAAGGGCGTGTTCCAGTATCAGCTCGTGACGGACTTGAAGGAGGATGTTGTGCTGGCAGGAGGGAACGCCTATAATTCGGTTGCGGAGTCGGCTTATGTACTTCTTCCGGAAGAGATGAAGGACAGGGCAGAGGCTTTGGCGAAGGATTGGAGCAGCGCTACGGGATGCAGGTATGAGATTGGTGCGGAGAACGGGCAACTCAAGCTTGAAGCGTTTGGATTTGCCGCCCACGCCGCCCATCCGGAAAATGGAGTCAATGCTGTCACGGGGATTATGAAGGCTGTTCATGATTTGGGGCTTCACGATGAACTGGGCGAGATTGCGGAATTTTATATGGAGAAGATTGGAGACAATCTATGCGGTGAAAAGCTGGGAGTCGGGCTTGAGGATGAAGTTTCCGGAAAGCTGAGCTTTAATGTGGGGAAAGCGGAGGTGTCGGATGGGAAGTTTATTCTTTCGATTGACAACCGTGTGCCTGTAACTTTCAAATGTGAGGATGCGCAGAAGCTTGTGGAGGAAGGGCTTACAGGGACCAGGTTCCGGTTCGAGAATCCGCAGATTACGGAGTCTATCTATGTGCCTAAGGATAGTTTCCTTGTGGAAACATTGATGGAGGTGTATAAGGATGTGACGAAGGATGTAGATGCCGTGCCGCAGGTGGACGGCGCGTGTTCTTATGCACGGGCGCTTGGCAACTGTGT
This sequence comes from Lachnospiraceae bacterium, assembly GCA_910574885.1. Classification (GTDB taxonomy): domain Bacteria; phylum Bacillota; class Clostridia; order Lachnospirales; family Lachnospiraceae; genus Sporofaciens. The sequence continues at coordinate 44,645 of CAJTDD010000034.1, forward strand.
TGCGTTCGGGGCGCTTCTGCCGGGACAGCCTGATTTGATGCACCAGAAGAATGAGTATTTGGAGCTTGACAGGCTGGATACATGGATGCAGATTTATCTGGAAGCCATTTACAGGCTGGCAAGATAGTTAAGGCGGGCAATCGGGTGGGAGAGAGTGCAGGAGCAGGCGCTCTCTTCCATTTCAGGGGATTGGAAGGGAAAGCCGGAAAAATTATTTGGAAAAAAGAAAAAAGTGCTTGCATATTTGAGAAGTGTTTGCTATAATAAGCAAGTACGGAACAGAGAGACAAGTTAAATATGGCTCCATGGTCAAGCGGTTAAGACGCTAGCCTCTCACGCTGGAATCAGGGGTTCGATTCCCCTTGGAGTCACTGGAAAATCCTCTTGAAGAGTAATCTTCGAGAGGATTTTTTTTGGTGTGCCCGGTGGGCACACGTTCTAACGGGTGAAAGTCCCCAATCCGCCCGGCAGTGGGAAGGATACAGCCGAAGCCAAGGGTGTCCAACGTGAGGTGGAATCTGAAGAAAGGATTAGGCAAAACTCTGGCTTGCAACATTTGAGGCTAAATGCAGGGATAAGGTTGCCAAACAAACCAAAGTCCGATAACTGCACGGAACTGTATTTAGTAGTTATGGAGTGAGTATAAGAGGGAAAGAGCGTGTGAGTACCCGGGGAGGTCTCGTGGACGCATCCAAAGCGATAGAACATTCGCGGAAGCGGTTGAAACAAGATTTATCACGAGAAGTCAGCAGAGGTCATAGTACCATTACGGTTGCAAACGTGGTGGGAAGGACTGAACTTTAGGAGATGTGAGTAAATGAATGTAACCAAAGATGGGTTCAAGGACAGACAACTTCATATGGAAGACTGTCTGCAAATGGTATCTGCGGAACAGAAAGAGTATGCAGAAGTGTCCGTCTATCAGCGGATTACTGAAAACAACGGCATCATCACGGACTTTTGGACGGACAATCTACTGGAATTGATTTTGCGAAAAGACAACTTAAACAAAGCGTATAAAAGAGTGAAATCAAACAAAGGCAAAGGTGGGATTGAAGGGATGCAGGTGGATGGACTTCTGCCCTACCTGAAAGAAAACCAGAGCGGAATAATCCGGAAGATAAGGGAAGGAAAATACAAACCCAACCCAGTCCGCAGGGTAGAAATACCCAAGGAAGAGAAAGGCAAGGTCAGAAAATTAGGAATACCCACTGTTGTAGACCGCCTAATCCAGCAGGCAATTACCCAGGAACTGACGCCCTTGTTTGAACCACAGTTTTCAGAGAACAGTTATGGGTTCAGACCGGGAAGAAGCCAGCACGATGCACTAAAAGCCTGCAAGAGAAATGTAGACGAAGGATATGTGTATGTGGTGAGTATGGACTTAGAGAAGTTCTTTGATACGGTAAACCACAGCAAGCTCATAGAGGTACTGTCACGGACGGTCAAAGACGGACGTGTGGTATCGCTGATACACAAATACTTGAATGCAGGAGTCTTGCAGAACGGACTCTTTGAGAAGACGGAGGAAGGCGTGCCGCAGGGCGGTCTATGCAAAGCTTAGCATAATCCGCCCTATGCAAAGCAAGTAACTATGCAAAGTAAATCCATGGAATCCCTGTTTCAAGTCATTTTTTCTTGCGCTGCTTTGCATAGTTTCCGAAGATATTTATGAGAGCTATTCTCGAAAATATCATATCGGAGGTGCCTTTATGGACAAAACATACTTACCAGACCTAATCTCAGGACTGGAACAAGAACTGCTTCGGCTTGGTTATACCAAAGGGAGCATGACATTTTACCGCCGGCGTTGGAACCAGCTGATGGCCTATGCGGAAGACAGGGGGGAATGCTATTACACGGAACAGCTTGGCATGGATTTCCTGAAAGAGTTCTTCGGGATCACACAGTGTCGGACGGCAAATTGAGGGAGACGCAAACAGCGAATTATTTTTCCGACATTTATCCTATTGACTGCGCAGTGCTGTCTGCAAATGCACAATCCTGTCAAAAATGCTGCACGTTGTTGTCGGTATTGTTTTGCGCCTGAAATGCAAAAGGCCATGGATC
>CAJTDD010000035.1 GCA_910574885.1 Lachnospiraceae bacterium
GAGAAAATCGCAAATCTTGCAACCATGGGATTCGTAGGTGCTGCAACAAACCTGATCATTACAGGCCCGACGGGTGCCGGGAAAACCTATCTTGCATGTGTCCTGGGTGTAGAAGCATGTAAACAGACTCTCCGGACGTGTTATATCAGAATGCCGGATATGCTGGGACATTTTCAGGCCCACAAAGATAACCTCAGAGAGCAGGTACGATACCGGAAGAAACTGGGAAACTATAAAGTGCTGATCATAGATGAATGGCTGAACTATAAGATCAATGAGAAAGAGTCAAAATTCATATATGAGTTGGTAGAACAGCGTTGTGGAAATAATCCGACGATCTTTGTCGGGCAATACGAGGTCTGTGACTGGCATGAACGGTTAGGCGGCGGAACCCAGGCCGATTCTATTATGGACCGGATCATACATAACTCTTATTCCATACCGACTACCGAAAATAACCTCAGAAAGCTGTACGATTCTCAAAAAGCCAGAAAACTTATGGAGTCCTTAAACTCATAAAAACGCAGATTTATTTTTGTATGTGGCAGACGATAAATCAACCGTTAGCAGGAAACACTGATGACTCTTTAGATGCCACAACATTTATTCCTTTTATCAGGAGGTTTTTAATGAAAATAAAGTTAGACGAACCGACCATTCCTAATGATATTCGACAAAAAATACGAAATCTACGAGTATTGCTTGATCTGGCAGACAATTTAAGGGATGAAATCCTGGCATGGTATACAGCCGAACTAAAATCTTATGATTTCAGAGCTGATGCACAGCAAGAATTATTTAATCCTGGAACAGGAACCACTGTTGAAGGGATATCAGAACTTGCCATCATGGAGGCACTTTCCGAGCTTCAGATTTTTAATGAAGTAAGAAAGAAAAAATGAGGTGAAATTTATTTGCCATTAATTTGAAGCTGTTATTTTAAGCTTTGTTCAAGTTTTATGCAAAAGATTGTCTCGGTGATTTCGATTAGCAGACAAAGAGAGGGNAGAGCCGGTCATCAAAGGTTCTGTCTTCTTTCGTTCAAAAAGAGAATATGCTGGAAAAATAAGATTTCGAGGAATTTCGTATCAGCATAGCTGGCCAAAGGTCTGCTTTGTTATTTCTTAATTTTATTCAGGAACATTCCAAAATTACTCTGGACAATCCATGATATTTTCAGTACAACTATATCTTGTATCTTATAGATGGCCCCCAAGCATTAAAATCAGGACGGATTTTGGGTGGCTCTCAAGCTTTAAATTGGTGGCTCCCAAGCATTAGAATAATCATACCAGTGTTCCGAAAGCGGTCGGTATTGATATCGGAGGGTTTACGACGGATTATCTTCTGATGCGGAAAGGCAGGCCGGACATGGGCTACTGTGATTCTTTGGAAAAGGGTGTAATCATTCTTCTTTGCCATTTCTTATCACTTCCCATTCTCATATGCACGATACAGCAGATCATATCCCCTGGCATTCGCTTTCAAATCCTCAATAAACAGATATTTCCCCAGCCGGTCTGATTTCTCAAGAAAGTGCTTTAACAGGACAGTGCCTCCTCCGATAAAAACTGTATAGGATGACTTTGTATCTATCCCGCGTTCCCGGATACTGTTCAGCAGATCTGTCACGAAATCCTGCACCATATTTTCTGTCATCCTTACCACACTGTCCTCATAATACCGCTTATTCCCCTCAACGATGCTGTCAATATCCGCATCTTCCAGAAGCATATCATACTCACTGTTGACACTGGAAATGATCTGGTTGTTTACGATTGGATTTGATGAAACAGACCCTTCTCATGTACGTGCTGCGAAGATCTTAAATGGAACGAAAAAGAAAGCACAACTGATTGCTGCAGCTATTTTAAGCTATGTGGATGGAGTAACTCCAGAGAGAACTGCTGATGTTAGTCTTGAGATGCTGCAGCCTTTTGTGGAACAGCTTGTACAGAAAGAACTGGAAAAAGCAATAAAGGACAGAAGATTTTCTCAAAGTACGGAAGAAAAAGACGATGAAAAAGTACTGGATCTTTCACCAGAGGAAGACGAACTGCCAATGGATGAAAGCATGACCCAGAATATTATGAATGCAATGGATGTTTTCCGGAGAACATCATAAAGCCTTTAAAAACAAATGATAATGAAGCAGTCCCATCATAATAGGGGCTGCTTTTATCATATCCGAAGATTTCAACCTATTCTGCAGTAACTCACAGATTCACCACAGATTTATCACAGATTCTATTTTTATACTCGGAAGTGATGGTTAAGCCAATGGAGATATGTAAAGAAAGTAAAGCTATTTATTCTCAGATGCGGCTGCAATAATACCACGCAATGCACCAAGAGCCAGACGCTTTGTTTCGTCCGGGCATTGATTCAGTTCTGCTATGATTTGTTTCACGGTGGAATCCATAGGTTCTGTTTTGTTAGGAAGCAGTGCATCTAAAGACAGGTTCAAAAAAGATGCCAGTAACAACAGATTATCAAAGCGTGGATTTCCATTATAGTTCTCAATATCAGAAATAGTACGTAAGGAAACATGCACCATTTCAGCCAAAGCATTCTGGGACAGGTTCCGTCTTAAGCGTTCTTCCTTTACTGCATCTCCTAATAATTTCTTAGCCATCATTTGTATCACCTCACTTAGTTCTTATATTTTACATGAGTTATGCACTATATGAAATGCGTTAAAATGCCTGTAGATGCGCGATATATTACATGTTTGGTTTTTAGCAGGCAGGGATACAAGGAAATTAATTTTATATATGGCAGGAAGAGAAGGAATGCAGTAAGTAGTTTGTTAAAAAAACCATAACCGTATGGTGGGGGCATGGGACTTGTGGATATGAAGTATATGAGGTCTTATTATTCCACATAACGCGCAAAGCACAAATAGTTTTATATGCTGTCAGACTGGCAATATGCTGGTTTGGCGGTATTTTTTATGCAGGGAAAGAACCTGCTGTCAATCGGCATGCCGTTCTCCGCCGCTTCAGAATTTCAAAACAGGTTAATTTTGAATATTCTGGAGGAAGAACATGAACGAAAATAATAAATTTACTGGTTCTGAGGTGAAGAACAAATTTACCGCTTACCTTTTAAGTTCTATTCGCGGAAGAAGGCGTTATCATCTGAAGAAAAAAATTCGGATTGCCAGTATCGAAACATCTGTCGATGAGCCTTTGCAGAATAAAATTGGGATTCCCTTTGAGGAGTCCATGGAGCAAAGACAGAAAGAAAAATTGTTATTTCAGGAGGCAGAAGGGGTTTACCCGGAATGGAATGAACTGACAGATCAGAAACTTGTAAGATCCCTACTGAGGCTAAGTGAGGAAGAACGTAAGTTGATTTATCAGCATGTATTCGAAGGCAGGACATTTCCTGAAATGGGACTGATGAATTGCCTTCCAACTTGCAGGATCAAAGGGATTTACTTCTATGCGATTCGGAGAGTACGTAAAATGATGGAAGGAAGGTAAGAATGGATTTTGAAGAATTATTATTTCAGGCTAAAATGGGCGATGAAAAGGCGACAGAGCAAGTGCTGGAGATGTATCAACCATTGTTGGTAAAAAATGCGTTGGTGAATGGTATATTTGATGAAGAGCTGTATCAGGAATTAATGCTGGAAACGCTAAAATGCATTAGGAATTTTAGAAAACTGAAATAGATAAGGAGTGATGGGGGCAGTCCTTATGGCTGTCCCTAATATATGGAGAGGCATGGATATACTTTTTTACTGGCATTTTTAACGATAACCTGTTGTAAAGATATAAAAATTATGTTGTAATATATCAAGGCAGTTGCTATTGTATGACAAATCCGGTATTCAATTCTTTCTGGTAATCCCTGTAACAAGAGGTTAAGGGGTTTTTTAACCAGTACGATATTTTTTTGTTGCTGTTGTGAATCAATGTCATTGACTGTGAACAGTAGCTATATTTTTGAGGTGAAGATGATGTATAATATTGCAATTTGTGATGATGAGCAGGATTTTGTTACAGAGCTGGAAGAAATGATCCAGAAATATGTCGGTGAAACAGGCATAGAAATCCGTACGACAACATTTAAAAATGGTTTGAAATTAATTGAGTGTAATAAAATTGAACTTGATTTGATCTTTTTGGATATTCAGATGGATACCATTAATGGCCTGGAAACGGCAAAACGTCTCCGGGAAAAGGATGAGAAGGTCAGTATTATTTTTCTGACATCCCTGGCGAAGTACGCTCTGGCAGGATATGAATACCGGGCCTGGAACTATATTATAAAGCCGATTACTTATGTACGTCTGAAGAATGAATTGGATAAGTGGCTTAAGAATTATAAGCGGGATGATAAGAAATATATCCTTGTACATAATGGAGATGGACAGCAAAGGGTAGATCTGAATACGCTGCAATATCTGGAAACTTATAACCGGAATGTGCTGCTGCATACAGATAAAGGCGAGATTATTTCCTATAAAAAAATGAAAGAGCTTGAGGCAGAACTTGAAGAGGATCATTTTCTACGCTGCCATTCCAGCTATCTGGTGAATCTCTTTTTTGTAAAAAGAGTGGGAAAACTGGAGCTGGAATTAACCAACGGGGAAAGATTGCCCATCAGCCAGCCTAAGCGGAAACTTGTGATGGAGAAACTGGCAGATTACTGGGGGGACAGGTTGTAATGGGGCTTTATTATATTTTGGACTTGATTATAACACTGTCAGAAGTGGCCGGCTTGTATTTAATTTACATACATTTATGCAAAACTCCTCGTTTTTCTTCTGCCTTTTGGAAATTTCTTCCGGTATGTACCAATTTTTGTATAGCATGGATGACAACGTGGTTAACATCATTAGGTGCATACAAATTGTTTTTAACAGCTGTGATTTACTTCGTCTGTTTAAAAATAATTTACAAGGATTCTATTTCTCAGGGGATTGTGTGTTATGAACTGTTTCTTTTGCTGGTAACACACCTGCCTGAAATAATCAGTATTCCATGTATACAGTGGTTATATGGGGATGCCGCGCTGGTTGAAGTAGACGAGGTAAATATGCTTCGGTGGGAAACATATGTATTTACTTTGATTATCAGGGCATTTGTATTAATTGGTATTTATATGCTGGTCAGGGACTGGCAGTATCGGTTCGGAGGGAAAGATACGTTAGTTGTATCGTTAAGTTTTTCTATTGCATTAGCACTTAACCTGTTATCTTCTTATGCATATCTGAATTTAGGAATTCTGTCAGATTTGGCTGTGTATATGTTTTCGATATTTCTTACAGTCAGTTTTATTGTCAGTTTCCTGTATTCTAAAAATACAATGTATATCCGGGAGCAGGAGTTAAAGAACCGACAGACCATCGAGCGGATGAATCAGCAGTTTTCATATTACCAAGAGAAAGCAGAGGATGAGAAGCGTGTGCGGGCTTTGTACCATGATATGAAAAACCATCTGCTCATATTGGAGAGACAGAACAGTGCTGAGACAAAACAGATGGTATCAGATCTTCGCCGGCAGATTTCATACTATGAGGATTATATCCATACGGGTAATGATTTTTTGGATGTTATTATCCGGGATAAAGTGAAGAGAGCAAAGGAGCAGGGGATTGATTTTCTTGCCATGATTCATTTTGGTGTGGGAGATTTTATTGAACCAATGGATATTAGTGCGATCTTTGGCAACGCACTGGATAATGCAATAGAGGCGAGTGTGAAGCTGCCGCTAGAACAGAGGCTGATCACGGTAAAAGCGGATTGTGTGCGGGAAATGTTGTCTATTGTATTTGAAAATAATTGTCAGCGAGGGGAGTCCGGATATGAGAATACTACCAAATCAGATTGTTTTTTGCATGGATTTGGAATTCAGAATATGAAGACGGCAGTAGAAAAATACGGCGGTCAATGTTTGATCCAACAGAAACTTGGACGGTTTACAGTAAAGATTATTTTGCCGTTGCCGGAAGAAAAATGCGCAGTTAAAGTGAAGAATTGAGATGGGGAAATTGAAGGGGGGCCTGAGGGAGAAAGTGTAATGTGGATTTATCGAGTAATGGATATTCTGGGTACGTTAGGCGATGTGATCGCACTCGGCTTTATTATGACTGGAATATGCAAAGAAAATAGAAATAAATATGTGAAATATTTGCCTTGTGTATTATTTTTCTGTTTTGTATATATGTGGACATGGGTGATTCGGGATCAGACATTTAAAATGCCGGCAATCATTATTGCAGGAACTATTTTTATTAAGTTGTGTTATAGGGATACATGGTTTAACAGTATTATTTGCATGTTTTTGCTCTATACGGAGATTATTTTAGGAGAATCCATTGCCGGAGGTATACTTTCTCATTTTTTTGATCCTCTTACTGTGAAAATAGGAAATGAAATATTTATGAGATGGCAGACATATTTTGGATTTTTTATCGTGATGATCCTGCTGTCTTTTGGAATATCTCGTCTGTTTCGTAATTTCCAATATGATGCAACTCTGAAAGATTTTATATTGATATTTGTAAGTTACATTTTTTTAATAATCGTATTTCTAGACGATATAACCATAAAAAGCGGAAACTATAATCTGGAACATCATATTATGAGCAGTGTCCTGGCAATTATATTCACTGTACAGCTTTTATATATAAAGAATTATACGTTGTTGAAAAAGGTGGAACAGCAAGAACAATTTACTATCAACAGAATGAATGAGCAGTTCTGCTATTACAGGGAAAAAGAAGAAGATGAAAAACGTGTGCGTGCGCTGTACCATGATATGAAGAATCATCTGCTCATATTGGAGAAGCAAAACAGTCAGGAGACAAAACAGATGGTGGCAGAGCTTCGTCGGCAGATTTCAGATTATGAGGACTATGTTCACACTGGAAATGATTTCCTGGATGTTATTATCCGGGATAAAGTGAAGAAAGCAAAAGAACAGGGGATTGATTTTCTTGCTGTTATTGATTTTACCTCCGGAGATTTTATTGAGCCGCTGGATATCAGTACAATCTTTGGCAATGCACTTGATAATGCGTTAGAGGCAAGTGTGAAATTACCGCCGGAGCAGAGGCTGATTACGGTAAAAGCAGGATGTAATCATGATATGTTAATGATTGTGTTCGAGAATAATGCGGTAATGGGAAAAATGAAAGGCACATCAAAAGAAGATGAATTTCTGCATGGGTTTGGAATTCCCAATATCCGTAAGGCAGTAGAGAAGTATAATGGGGAGTGTGTGATTCGTCAGGAGAACGGGAAGTTTGTAATGAAACATATAATACCATTACCGGAAATATAAGAGTTGTGAGAGCCATTAGATTAAGAAAAATCTTGTGGCTTTTTGCGTTGGCGTTAAATTTGGTGAATATCCGATACAGAACAACTTACCGTATAGTTTTGGATTAGTTTAGGCAATGGTTATATTAGTTTAGGCAACGCATGTTGAAAAAATTTTTCATTAAAGTATCCTAATCATATCAAGAAACAAGGAGGAGCTTTCATGTTAAAAGTAGATCATTTATTTAAAAGTTACAAAACAGGCAGGATAACATATGAGGTATTAAAGGATGTCTGTTTTGAGGTAAAAGAAAGGGAATTTGTGGCAGTTATGGGGGCGTCTGGAAGTGGAAAGACAACTATGCTCAACTGTATTTCCTGTTTCCATCCTTATGATAAGGGTAAGATTACTTTGAATGGCATCCGCCTTTCCAGGTTAAGTGAAGAGGAAATTGCGAGAGTGAGAAACGAGCAGCTAGGTTTTGTGTTTCAGGATTTTATGCTTCTTGACGGTCTTACGGTGTTTGAAAATGTGTGTGTACCGAAGGTTATCCGTGGAGAGGATTATAAGCTTATGGAGGAAAAAGCAGGGAAACTCCTGCGGCTGTTTGGAATTGAACATATAGCGGATAAATATCCGGCAGAGATTTCCGGCGGACAGAAACAACGGGTAGCGGTAGCGCGTTCCCTTATGAACGATCCGCTTGCGATCCTTGCCGATGAGCCTACAGGAAACTTAGACAGTCGAGCCAGCGAAGCGGTCATTCAGGCATTTATTGAGGCGAAGAAAACACTGGGAGCAACTATACTGATGGTAACACACGATACATTTTCCGCAAGCTATTGTGATCGGGTGATTATGATGAAAGATGGAAAGGTTCATTCAGAGCTGATGAACAATGGAAACAGGAAAGCATTTTTGGAAGATCTGCTGAATGTATTAAGAAAATTGAATGGTGGTGAGAACGATGACGCTGCTTAATGTCTTAAATAAACTCAAGAAATATAATAAAGGAAATTACAGGCAGTTCAGCTTATGTTTTTCTCTGTCTGTATTATTGGTATCAGCCCTGACTCTTTTTATGCTGAGTCCGTTTGTGCAGGGAAGGCTGCCGGTTGGCGGGGATTCCAGAAAGATGCTGTATATGATATACGCAGTGGCAGTAACAGGATGTGTGTTATTTGTCATCTATGCAGCAGGATTATTTCTGCGGTTTAAGAGCCGGGAGGTTGGCATCCTCATGGCGCTTGGTACGGCGAAAGGTACGCTTTCAAAAACGATAATGAAAGAGATGTTAATGATTATTGGGAAATTATCTATGGTCAGTATCTTGAGTGGCGGTATGATAGCATATGGTTTTGGCAGGCTCTACGAGAATTTGATCCAGAGTGCGGAAAGTGACAGTTTTGGTTTCTCCTTATCTGGTTTACTTGGCTCAGTTTTATTTGTTTTGGCTGTTTCTGTTATCATTCTGGGAATGACAAACAGATTTACGAAACGTGCAAATCTGATCGAGATTTTAAATGAGGAACGGAGAACAGAGCCGATCCGGAAAGATGTTGACCGTAAATATCTGGCTGCCGGTCTGATTTTGATTGTATTGGGAATATTAGGCGGACTGATTATTCCGTTTGCAATCAGTACAGTTTTTAAGATGACGCTAGGAGGATTCCATTATGCTTTTTATATTTTAGTATTGATCGGTCTGTACCGGATCATGGTATATTCAGTGGCAGTCCATAAGCGGGGAAAAAATCCTCAGAAGTATTACAGGCACTTGATCTCGTTTGGAATGCTGAAATTTCAGGGAGTATCTGTCGTACGCAACATGCTCATTGTCACTCTTCTTCTGGCAGGGGCTTTATTTGCAATATTCTATTCTGCAACAAATTGCATTCAGGGAGCAACGATTGCCGCAAACGAGGATAATGATATGTCCTATCGTTATCTTGGAGATGCGGATAGATTAACGGTGCATGATGTAGAATCTGTTGCTGCGGAGTATGGTGTAAAAATCATCAATTACCGGGAAGTAGAAGTTGCACGTCTGCTCGGCAGCGGCGTTGCAAGAGAGAATTATGATGAAAATGGTATGCTTACGGAAGAATACCGTGAAAAGGATTATTATAAAAATTTTGTCAGCGCAAGTGGATTTTCCAAAGCAACGGGAATGGAAGTGCAGGTAGAACCGGGAACCTACCTGTATATCAGTCGAAAAAACAATACAGAAAATTATTGGTTTTTACCTGAAGATCTGGATATGGCAGAAAATACGGACACAGGAGTAAAAAAGAAACTTGTCTTTTCAGGGACTGTAGAATACAGCAGTTTCTTTTATGACCGCGGACAGGATGGATCTGCAAGTTATATTTTAAATGATGAAGATTTTGCCGGGTTAAAAGAGGGATTATCCAAAAGGTTTCAGATGACACAGGTATTGTTTGACATTTCAGAAGAAGGAGATATTTACACATTTTCTAAGGAATTGTATGCACGGTATTGTAATTCAGTATCAAACAGCATGCGTGTGATGGCCTCCTATGATGAATACCGGGCAGATGTGGATGAGAATTATGGTTACGGCGAACCGGCTATGCTTTATCCAAAACGTCCGGAGATAGAAGTTGACTGGAAATATAATCCGGTATTCATTCCGCTTTTGGAGAGAAATTTTGTGCTGACTTATGCAACGCTGTTATTGATATTCGTTTTTGTGGCAGTAATCTGTCTGGTATCGGCAGGTGTGATTGGTTATACCAGAAGTATTGCGGTTGCCGTGAAAAGTAAACATGTACTGATGGATGTGAAGAAACTGGGAGCCGGACAGATATATCTGGATCGGATTTTAAAGGAACAGGAAAAAAAAGTTTTTGTTCTTCCGACAGTGGTGGCGACAATTTTGATGTTCGCTTATTATACAATGACTTTGTGGCAGAACGATGGAGTGATTTCTTCCAATGAATATCTGATAATCGGATTTAACATCGCAGTCTGCCTGATGATTGCCGTATATCAGTATATTTTATTTCAATTGTCTTTTAGAAAATCTCAGACTATAGTCTTTGGCGCAGGGACAGAGGTTATGAAAAAAGGTTGAAAACGAGATGGCGAAAGAATATAAAATCCGTATCAATGGCGGAATTGATTTTGTAATTGTATTTCCCGAAGTGATTGGCGCCCTGATTTCCAAAATCCGTGGCAATGAAAATGAGGAACTGGTGGTAGGGATTGATGAGGTGATGACGGAGCGGATGACGGCATATCTGCTCCGGATACTTAATACAAACCGGTTTACGAATAGTCAATTTCGTTTCCGGCAGATATTAGAGAATCCGATTACGAAAGATGGACTGTATCAGGTTCTTGAAGAACAGCTGCAGAGTATGGATATAGACGATGGGAAATGCTTTGATAAGGTAGAACTGATTGAAATGCTGACGGGGGATTCTGGATTGGAGATTGAGTGTACTACTCCGTTTTTGTGGGCATGTAAGGATACAGCGGCAGTATTTTTATATACATTTCCGGATGGAGAGAAGAAAAAGATACTTATTGAGTATTAGCAAAGCAGGCATATTGTCAGGAATATGTGGATTGTATTCAATTGCTTGCTGGATTGGGTGCGGCCCCTTGTTCTCAATATTTGCAAGATAATGTGGAGGATAGCCGCCCCAAAATCCTTAAAGTCATATTGTGGTACTGGTCTTTTTACCATGATTATAGATTATACCCTATTACATTTTCTCATCTTTCTTCTTGGATATGTTTACATAGTTTCATTAATTAGCTTGAATAATTCCTAAAGTTTATTACGGGAATCTTGTTTTCATTCGGCTAACCGTATATAATTGTACTGATAGAGATTGGAGAAAAGGAGAATGAAAATGTTAGAGTTTATTTCTGCTCCGGAAGCAGCGAAGAAATGGGGCATTTCAGAAAGACGGGTACAGAAGCTATGCGAGGAAAAACGCATACCAGGCATAGCAAAATTTAGCCGTATGTGGCTGATACCAAAGGATGCGAAAAAACCTGTTGACGCAAGGCGAAAGGAAAATAAACAGATATGAACAATTACAAAATCCTGCTGGTTGAAGATGATGCAGAAATCAGTAAAATGTTAAAGAATTATTTGACAACAGAAAATTATGATGTAGTTTGTGCTATTGACGGACAGGAAGCGTGCAATATATTTGATGATATTCCTGTTCATCTTGTTCTTTTGGATTTAATGATACCCAAAATCAGCGGAATGGATGTTATGCAACATATCCGTAAAAACAGTGTTGTTCCAATCATAATCATTTCAGCAAAAGATACTGAAAGTGATAAAACATTAGGTTTAGGTTTGGGCGCGGACGATTACATTACGAAGCCCTTTTCTGTTGCAGAGGTTTTAGCACGTATAAAAGCAACTTTGCGCAGAACGATACAGTATGACAATACGGCTATTGTTACCTCTGCTATCCTTACGACGGGAGATTTAATTATGAATTTATCTGACTATACTCTTACAAAAAAAGGAAAAACAGTTGATCTGACAGCAAAGGAATTTGAAATTTTGAAGTTGCTCCTGCAAAATCCTAAGAAGGTTTATACAAAAGAACAGATTTACTCTCTTGTATGGAATGACGCTTACCTTGGCGATGAAAATGCCGTAAATGTGCATATCAGCAGATTGAGAAATAAGATAGAGGACGATTCCCGTAATCCACGATATGTACTTACAGTTTGGGGAATTGGTTATAAACTGGGGGAAAATTTATGAGCGACGCAACGATTATATTTTTTCTATGTCTTTGCATTGTGCTGTTATTTGCTGTTGTTCTTTACCAGCAGTTTGTGTTTCGGACTGGTACACAAACAAAATTGTGGAAAATTCAGCAAAAACTGAACGAGATAATAGATACGGATAGTGATGAAAGAATAATGCTTTTCACAGAGAACAAAGCGCTTATGGAATTGGCGGCACAAATTAACCGCCTTTTGGAAAATCATTTGAAAGTAAAAGCCGATTACCGCCGTTCTGAAATTGCTTCAAAAAGAATGTTGTCTAATATTTCCCATGATATGAAAACGCCTATGACTGTTATTTTGGGATATTTAGAAATCATGCGGCTGAATGGTGAAGCTACACAGGAAATGCTGGCAAAGACAGAGCAGAAAGCGCAAAGCGTTATGGAACTGATCAACCAGTTTTTTACGTTGGCAAAAATAGAAGCCGGCGATACAGATATAGAACTTTCAAGAGTAGATATTTGCGAAATATGCCGTGAAAGCATTTTGGATTTTTACGAAATGCTGACAAAAGCAGATTTTCAAGTGGATGTTGACCTGCCCCAAAATGCTGTCTACATTCAAGGCAATAAAGAAGCCCTGCAACGTATCTTATTTAATTTGATTTCTAATGTAATCCGTTATGGTTCTGACGGAAAATGGATCAGGTACTTATGAGGTTTGAGGCAGATTATGACGTTGTGCTGGAGTGTATTCAGGAGGTATATGGTTTGGAAGGCGATAACCTGCGGCTTGGAAAGGACTTTCGCAAGACTATGGCGCTTCCCTTTATGAAGATGCTGGAGAGGCACTGCGGCGGCATCCAGATGGAGAACTTACATAAAGTATTGTGGGAAGTCTATCAGGAGAGTACGAGAAGAAAGGATTTTCTGGAAAAAGCAGACATCCTTCTGAAGCCATATTGCAGGGAAATATCATCGTCAGAACAAAATGCATGCGTTTGATTGTGTTGTTTTTTATGAGCGTAGGTTTGCAAAAGAAAAATTCCGGCCAGGGTTAATACTCTGCTGGAATTTTTACTTGCCATAGCATACGTAGGAAGCTGCCAGTGGCGGGTTCTGTAGTTGGGATAATCTGTAGTTGATTTTCCTGGCCTGATTACATACAATATGATTATTAATTGCGAATGATAAACAGCCAGCAATCAAAATAAATTGCTAGGATTACAAGATAAGCAGGTGAGATAGATTGAGATATTATATTGCAGACCCACATTTCTTCCATGGGAACCTGAATACAAAGATGGATTACCGTGGATTTGCGGATGTGGAGGAAATGAATGCATATATGCTGCAGAGATGGAATGAAAAGGTACGGAAGAATGACGAGGTGGTGATTCTGGGTGACCTGTCATGGGGAAAGGCGGAAGAAACCAATGAACTGCTAGGGAAGCTGAATGGACGTCTCTACCTAATCCAGGGGAACCATGACCGGTTCCTGAAGAATAAGGATTATAATGCCAGCCGTTTTGTGTGGATCAAACCTTATGAGGAACTGCAGGATAACAAACGGAAGGTCATTCTCTGCCACTATCCTATCATATGTTATAACGGGCAGTATCGTCTGGACGGAAATGGGAATCCTAAAGTATATATGCTTTATGGCCATGTGCATGATACCTATGACCAGCGGCTGATTGAACAATTCCAGGAAATAACAAGGGGCAGTATCCGTAAAAATCCGGACGGGGAGAAACGGGCAATTCCGTCGAATATGATTAATTGTTTCTGCATGTATTCGGACTATACCCCACTCACGCTGGATGAATGGATACTCTGCGACAGGAAAAGGAGAGAAAAATTATGTGCGGACGGTTCTATGTAGATGAGGGGACAGCCAAAGAGATTGAACGGGTGATCCGCGGCGTAGATCTGCGGATACAGAAAATGCGTACAGGGGATATTTACCCCTCCCAGCCTGCCGGTATTCTGACTTGCCACAGCCGGCAGAAAAATCCGTTATCGGCAGGTTCTGCAGCGGAAAATTCAACGGCATTGGAACTGAATGAAATGCACTGGGGATTCCTGCAGTATCAGAAAAAAGGACTGCTGATCAATGCCAGAGCAGAGACGGCACTGGAACGGAGGACATTTCGTGAAAGCGTATTGCACAGGCGCTGCGTGATTCCGGCCAGGCATTTTTATGAGTGGGATTCAGATAAGAATAAGGTGATATTTTTCAGAGAAGACAGGCCGGTTTTATTTATGGCAGGATTCTATAACCGGTTTCAGGATGGGGCGCGTTTTATTATTCTTACGACAGAGGCGAACGCTTCTGTAGGTCCTGTTCATAATCGTATGCCGCTGGTTTTGGATGAGGGTGAATTGGAGGACTGGGTTTATGATGACAAATTTACGGAGTATGCGCTTCATAAGACTCCGCCAGAGCTTTGGCGGGAACAGGAATATGAGCAGCAGAGCTTGTTCCTGACATGAAAAAACCATCTGGTGGTTATGGTAATCTTATCACCAGATGGCACAAAAATTCAGTCTATTTTATTTCCCTGCTGTTTATATTGTCTGAAGATTCGCAAGCTGTTCTACCTCTGCCACACTAAGGGCAGAGTATTCCGCAATCTCCTCGACTGTCAGCTTTCCCATTTTCAGCATCCTAAGTGCCGTTTCTTTTTTTGTTTCACTAATGCCCTGGCTAATGCCCCGGTTTAAAATGGTTCTTGCTTCTGTTTGAATCAATGGTCCTCTCATCATAGCACCTATGCCTTTCTGCACGTTTTCATACTTTCGTGCGATTTCATTGATCACATCACTGGAAAGATCAATGATCGTTCGTTTGTCAAATGCGCCAATAATACCTTGCTTTTCCAAATCATCAAGTCTTTCTAAAATTATCTGATATTCTGCTTTCAACTCTTCCAGTTTATCTTCATTATTATTATATTCCGAAAAACTTTTCTCATGTGAGAAAATATAAAATGGAATAAGCATTAATAAGCGTTTCTCAAAGATTTCATCCAGTGAATATGACTGCACCTTCATAATCGGGACATCATATTGCACCGTCCCGCCAGGTGTTATGATCACATATTTCATTTTATCCGGAGTCTTTTTATATGCCCGCAGATACATCACCGCCGTATTGGGAAATGTTACCGTCAGAGTTTCTTCTGTAACTTCGCCCTCATCAAGCGCTATCTGGGCATCGTATTCGAAAAGCCGGATTGTGATTCTGCCATCCGGTAAGCTGCTTTCACATTCAAGATGATATTTTTTGGCTGTGATGCCAATAATCTGAAAATTAGTATCTGTAATCCGTTCCTTGTCAGCCGCATCCTGCTGGTCTAAAAAGTGTTCATTAGGGAAAAAGCGAATCTCTTCTTCTCCCGTGTAATGTTCACTAAAAATTTCATTGATTACAGGTATAATCAATTTCCGGCAGTCATTCAGGATTGTCCGGAATGCTCCATCATATATATTTCCCATATGTTTCTACGCTTCGCTTCGGTCCGCGCATTACAGAGGTCCACTGAACCTCTTGCGCCCTTTCTGTTTGGTGATTTTATCATATCATTTTTTACCTTTAAATTCAAGTATAGACGCCTTTGCCGGTATAGCCGGCAGCGTTCCCTATGTTGTTTTTGTGCCTGCTATCATCTGTAATCCTCGCAGCAGTTTTTCAGCATTTTCCCGAAACTGTGGCAGGAATTCCTTTTCCAGATCATAACAGAGATAGAGGATGCCAAAAATCGGACTCCATATTTGCCGCATAGCTGATTCGCCCAAGAGTCTTTCTGTTTCTCTTATGAGCATTACAAAATTTTTCTGGAATGTCGCCCACACAATAAAGAAGTCATCATCAAGCGGAATACCAAAAGAATCAAACCATTCACGTAAGGTCTGTGTTCTGGTATTGTCCCCGCATCCTGGATTCATGTAAAAGTATTCAATCACTGGTGCTTCTGAAGATGTTTCATCTTCCGGAAACGCAATGACACGTCCGATTGGAAACATGGCGCACATAGCAGGTTTTGCTTTGTGGACGGAGCATCTGCGGTTTTTTAGCAGAGGACACCGTTTTATGGAACCCCAGGGTTTCAGCCGGATGATCGGAAAGTGCGAATCCGGCCCGATATACAACTCGCAATACTGGTCGATGAATTCTTTTAAGGACAGCTTCAGTTCGTTTGCAATCCGGAAGAGATCCAGCGGTGTCAGCAGGATATCCTCCCGGTTGATGCAGCATTTCCCACATTGTGTACAGTGAAAACGAAACGGATCATCGGCAGTCAGTTTGTTATGTTCAATAGCGTGCATGATTTCTTCCATTCTTGTATTCATATGTAGTCCTCCTTGATTGCTTATGAGATCATTGCCTCTAAAGAAGTAATTAGTCTTTTGTTATTTTGTTCATATTGTTCCTGAAATGGCTGATTCAGGTCAAAGTCTGTATATTTGTATAACAGAAAAAAATATAACGCTCTGTGTTTGTATTCCTCTGGCATCTGCTTAAGCAGCCGTGCAATCTCTAAAGCTGCTGAAATATCTGTATTGACAAAAGCCCGGTCTTCTTGGGTGAAATACTGGTTCATCCAGTCCCTTGCTTTGAATTTCCTGCCGGTGAAATGGTGTTTCTTCTCCATACTGAGGTAATAATGGAATGAAGAAGCGCCGTCTGGTTCTGCCGCCAGTGGATATATATGGCAGGCTCTCGGCTTTGCGGTTTGGATCATACATCGGTTATCCTTTAGGAAAATGCAGGCATCGTCTGCACCAACTGTCTTTAGTGTGTAAATAAAGTAACCGCATTCATGAAGCGGGACCGGCTCTGCGTACCGGGACAGCATGTAGTCTATAGAATCAAAAGATTTATCCTGGCTCCGTAGGAATCGGGCTATCCGGTAGACATCCAGGCTCTCCAGCGGAACGCTGTCCTTTACGTGGCGGCAGCATGCGCCGCAATGATGACATTCAAAGTGGATTCTCTCATTCCACGCAACAGGAGTGAGGCTATGCATTAATAATTCCTTCATTTTGTATTTTCCTTTTGTAAATTTTATTTGCAAGTATGAAAGCGAGCCATTCCGGATGGAATGGCCCTGGTTCTATTCTTTGGTACATATTGCTTTTTCATATTCAAGAATCCGCTCCCATGTTAACCATTCTGGTTTTTCAGTTTCCGGAAAACTAAGCCAGATTCTTTTCATGGTCTCTATGTGTTTTCTCTCATCTTTTGATGGAAGAACATCACAATTTCTGTTACCATAGCCAAGATAATAGTCACAATCACATCTGTATCTGTCCAGCATTTGATATTGAAAACGTTTGTCTTCATCAACCTGTTCTTTCTTCGATAAAATGGTAAATGGTCTTCGGATCGGTATATCAGGTTCACCGTCAAAAGCATCATTCAGTACAGAACACAGCTTCGGTTTGTTACTGCCTAATGTAATATCTTTCCATAAATGTCCATTCTGATCTTCATAGACGGGACGTGACCATGAGTCTGTACCAATCGGTTTCAGGTTTAAAATGTCTTTTATGTTTTCTGGTGTATTCATATAGATTCTCCGTTTATAAATACAAAGGTCATAAACAGTGACGACAGGAAGTCAAAGGTGCTGTCCTGGTCGGAGATAATGCAGAAGTAAGCGCATTTCTGTTTCCCCGGCAGTGTCAGGTCTATCTCATCATAGGAAGTGATCTGCCGGATCAGCTTATTCTGGAACACCTGAAGCCTGGCTCCAAGTCCGATGATTACCCCGGACCGCACCGTATCACTTGCCTGTTTATAGATACAGTAAGGAACCTTTGCCGGGTGGCTCACCGGAAGCAGGTCAAAGAGGCTGTTCAGTTCCTTTTCGGAGCTGAGCGTCAACAATTTGTATACCTGCCCGATGTTCTTGGATTCTGGGGGGAATCCCTGCTCTACATAGAGAACCAGCGCCTTTAGCAGGTTTAATTCCGCGTTGTCCCAGAAATGATCCCCTTTTGCGGAACCTGTATTTTGGATGATAACATCCGAAAAAACTTGCGCCATGGTCTCCTGGCCGTCAATCTCCATCAGGCAGTTCCATGCGTCCGAGTTTTCCGGATTCACGAGGTTAAAACACCGTACAGTGTAGCCCTCATTCTCCAGATATCTAGCCATGCTTTCGAACAATTCTGACTTAGGGTCTGTAATAATTAAACTCTCCCCGACTCCGCCATTTTTCCCGCGTGCGACACACTGGAAGATCATATTACGGGCAAATGCCCTGGACTTCATAGATCCGCTGGCACCATAGACGGCAATGTTGCGGTTCATGCGTGTTTCATAGGGAAGGCAGACCGCCTTTCCATTCAGCTTTCCAAGAATTGTTCCTTTGCTTTTCTTTACATGGTCTGTCAGCTCCAGCACCTTGTACATCTCATCCGGTGTCATAAATCCGGATGTGCCATAGGTGCCTTTCAGGGAGTAATTTAGGTTGCGCTCTTTATCAAATACCTCCCCGTTCCGGTCAACGCCCATCCGCATCAATAAAAAGACCAGGAGTCCGAGTGCAAGAAGGCAAAGAAAAATCCCATACAGGTTATATGGGAACTGAGCCAGTGCATGAAGGCATGCCATCGGATGCAGGGAGGGAGCCTTTGGGTAGGAACCGTTACCGGCGAAGTTGCCGGCACTGGTCCAGACCTTGTAATTACAGATAAATTGTGCAATATAGCCTCCGGCATATAAAATGCACAGGAAGATTGGAAGCACGAAAACAAGTTTCCACCATTTACGGTTCATGTAAAAACTCCTTTCTGAATTTAGCCAGGTCAATGCTGGAGAATTGTGTTTTGCTGTCCATATATTTCTCCAAAACCGAAACCTGGAAATCAAAGCAGATCAGGTTCCCGGACATGCCAAATACATTTAGTCCTGTATTAAAACGGTTAATCCGCTGCATGTCAAAATCGTAGGCGAGCAGTGTGGGAACGCCGTCCGGAGTTACAGCATCGTATTCAAACCGAGTGTCGCCCTGGCAAACTTCCAGATCGGAAAGCAGTAACTGGTTTAACCGTGCTGTCAGCTTTGGATTCATCAGCAGCTTTAATAGCAGTTCCCCTTCCGCATTACTGGGCAGGAAGTAGAAATTCGGGAAGGATGAATCCAGCATGAAAAGCCCGCGTTGTTTTCCGCCAGTACTCTTCAGAAGCTGAAATGCCATATTCATATCATTTCCGAACACAATAGCCCGGATGTCGGGTTGGCCGTTATAAAGACGAATCATCAGGTAATGCTGCAGAAAAGCATTTAACCGCACCTCCGCCTGATATTCCCATTTCATGAGGCTGGAGCCTGTATTATAGATACAGTAAACGCAATGCGGAGCCATCAGGATTCCGATGCTTCGGGAATTTCGGATTTTCGTTGTTTCATCTCCCAGTTCTTTTATCTCCCTTGATGAATAAAAACAAGGGATGTCCTGTAGGTTCATTTGTTCTTTCGGAAAGTTTTCACAAAAGAGCGAGGGCTTTTCATCCGCAAAGAATGGAGTGTCTGTATGGGAAAGGGTTACATATGTCTGTGCCTTCTGATAAAGCCGGAGTCTTCTTTGCGGTTCGCTTCGGACTGCGTTGGTTTCCGAATTTCCTGTTAAATAGCATTGGAAACGGAGTGGGTTGTGGGAGAGGAGTAATTCTTTAGCCTGCTTTTTCAGACGGTAGCCGCGAAGCCGGTCTTTGTAGTGGAGCCTGATCAGTTTGTCGGCCTTTAATTCTGTGATTAGTTTTTCTGTGTATGCCGGGGTGTCAAATAATCTGGGGAGTTGGTCAGCCGGGAACTCTCCACTTATCCCAATCATCTCCAAAAGTTTATATTTCTGTGTATCTGGTCTTAGCATAAATGTGTCACCTCAAAATAGATTTTTTAAAATAGTATTACCTTGGCAACATCTGCTTCGGTGAATTTCGTCCATTCTCAAAACAAAATGCGGGGAAATGAATGGATTCCCCCGCATTTTACCGGTATCGACATGAAATTTTGAAAAATCACTTATTTTCAGATATGGTAATTTTATGTTTTTCACGGTTCATAAGCCATTCGGGGAACCGCTTTTTCTCCATGATCGTTACAATGATCTGATCCGTTTCCCCTAATTCTGTCGTGTAATAATTGTCACAATAGAGGCCGCTGTCATCAAACAGTACATAAGTTGAAATGACATCCAGTATTGTTTTCAGCTCCAGATTGTCATAGTCTTTCACACGACGCTTCGGCAGGCTCCTGTCATAAACAAAGCAAAAGCAGATGACACATTCTTTATAAGGTTCTACTTCATGGTCTTTGAGAAATTCCTTTAACGCAGCATGTAATGGATCCCGTAAGAACGCCATATTCGTGTGGAGTCTTCGTTTGGGGAGAAGTCCAGGGAGCGTTGCAGAAAAAATCCTGTCTTCGTAGGAGATTTTGATTCCCAGCGCATCTGCAGCCTGTGTCATATAAGTGGAATTGCCTTTGAAATCTGTGAAAAGCACCAGGTTTCTTAACTGGCAGGCAATCCGCTCCGCCCGCAAGGTGGCATTTGTGCTTAATTCCGTGTAATTAGCCCCGTATTTCACGATATCAGTGGATTTCAGGGCAAAAAGTGTGTTGTTCAGCAGAGCAACTTCGTTCTCTACCTTCTGGATTCTCTGAAAAATAGTTGTTTTGTCCATAATTACCTCGTTTCTTTTGATTTTTGATAGTAGTTTACAGTTCCGTCTGGGCTTATCAGGCAGTAAGCGGTTACTCCGTTAAGAGAGAGACGGGATGCCTGCTGTTCGGATTCCAGTATGACCAGCCGGGTTGTATCATCTGCAGGAAGGCCATTCAGGACATGGCTGATCAGAATTTCCTGCTCTAAGCCAACATAAATGACCTCATAGGCTTCATTTTTAGAGAAAAAATGGAGTTTTACCGGAAATTCTCCGCTGGTGTGATAGACAACTGCCTCTTTGAAGTCCAGAAGAACCCAGACGGCTGCAATCATGCCGTAATCCGGGGAATCAGAAGCTTCCGGGCTGTCACATAGGAGGTTTCTGTCCTGGTCATAGTAGATACGCCCCTGCTTGATCAGGCTTGTAATCAGAGCTTTCAGTGAATCCCTGTTACGAATAAAAAACTGCAGTACCTGTTCGTACTGCAGCGCGTGGTAGGTAGTAATGAGTTTTAGAAGACGCTCACCTTCCCCTCTGTAAATTTGGTTTCTTGATTTCATGACGTTCTCCTTTGTCACATGGATTGACAGGTCTCTGCATAGGCTGTACGTATTATATGCGTGTCATATACATATGACGTATGTACAGTATATGTGTTCTTCTTGTATTGTACTGGTTTTTAATAATGGTATGCATAGTGTACGTACAGCTTATGTATCAACCTGCTGTCAATGATTGGTTTACGGGGTACAAAAAAGCACCGGCAAGGGTGCTGTAAAAAAGTATAACTTTAACCAATACCAATTATAACATGCGTGAATATACGCTTCAATCGCAGAACCGTGCCAATGAATGTCAATTCTGTGCCAATTCTGAATTTTTCATAAAATCAGCCTGCAATCTGCATTAAAAACAGCATAAAAGTGTGTTTTATCTTGAAACACGGCTTCGTGCAAATGCTGCCAGAACCTTCGGCGCATAGCGCTGGCTCATGTGAAGCTGTAAATGGTTGACCAAAATAATACTATCATTGCAAATATTATGGATTTTCTCCAAAGAGACAAGGCAGTTTTGCCGACATCTGATAAATCCATATGGCGCCAGGAATTTCTGCTCATCTGTAAGGGAGCCATATTTTTGATATATTCCATGTTCCGTATGGATTGTAATGGTATGTGTTTGTATTTCCAAATAGTAAATATCATCAATTTTAATTCTGGTAACGGCCGCTTTTGTTTTGCAGATGTATTCTGCCTGTGTATTTGAATAAAGTTGCAGGGCCTTTTCTAACCCGGAAAATCCATGCTGGTCTAAGAAAGTATCCAGAGAATAGCATAAGGATTTATTATGTGTTAATTCCTGTATCCAGTCCATGTTCACACATCCTTTTAATGGTGTTCTATATATAAAGACAATTGAGTTGTCAAAAACTGACGGAATTTGAGAAAATTTAAGATATTTTTTATAATGTGATGTAAAAAGTTGCGGATATGATGTGTGAAATTTGGCATATACTGGAAAAAAAATGTATAATTAGTATAAAATAAGGGGAAGAATACGAACAGAGGATAATAAATAGTTATTCGTTATTAAGTATATTGTTAGATAATTGCAAATTATCCTATAATTGTTATTTTTGAGGAGTGATAGAATTGAGGATTGGAATACTATTCCAAGATACAGAGACAAAAAAGATATCTTGGCAGAAAAATCATAAAATATATAATAGGACGGCTCGAAGAACAAAAGAGATGGCTAAAGCACTTATTGAAACAGGATACGAAGCTACTATATTTTTCTCTTTAGAAGAATTTTTTAGTAAAGTTATTACAGAACCAGTAGATTTAGTGTTTCCTTGTATAGAATGTTGTTTTGAGCGTAATTCTAATGGATTTATTTCAACATTATTACAAGTGAAAAACATTCCTTTTATTGGTAATGACTCTTATATAAACACCATCACTTCTGATAAATATTTGTTTAAAAATATAGCAAAGTCTCTGGGAATACGCACGCCAAAATCAACATTACTACATAAACAAGATTCATTAAAATCAATAAAGTTCATTAATGAAATAAAAATTCCTTGTATATTGAAATATCAGTATGGATCTATGAGTTATCATACTGTTAAGGTATCTGATATCGAACAACTTAAAGAACAAATAAGCTTTATGCTTGCCCAAGATAATGGACCTATTTTATGCGAAGAATATATTGAAGGAAAGGAGATAAGTGTTCCAGTAATTGGTACTGCTCCAAACGAAAGAATATTAGCTGTAATCGAATATACTGATTCTAGTCAAAACCCATTAGACATATATGATGATTTTTGGAAAGGTGAAAATGACTCTCAAGTAAGACTTACCGCATTAAACGAATCGTTGCCATCGATAAATAAAATTATTAATTCAGTTCATAAAATATATAGATATTTAAATTACAAAGATTATGCGCGATTTGATTTTCGCTTAGATTCTAAAGGACAACCTTATATATTAGAAGGTAATCCTCTTCCGGCATTAGCGTACGAAAGCGCATTTGATCCAATTTCTTATGGAAGAAATATATCTTTTAGTACAGTATTATCTCAAATTACTGAAAATGCTGCAAAGCGTTATGGTTTAAGCAAATAATATTATTTTGCGGGGAAAGGAATTAAAAATGAAAGATTTAGATATTCAAGAGCTTTTAGATTTAGAAGATATTGAAGAAAATGAATTACAATATTTAAAAAAATATGGATATACTCCTTTTAATGTTTCGACATGGAATCCATCGGATTACTTTTCACAAACTTATTTGTTGAATCGTATACAGTTAATACCATTTGATTATATTCCGTATTTATATTCCTATGAAATAGATCAAAATCAGCTATTTACTACAAAAACAAACTTAGGTGGAAATAATTACTTTGGTTGTATCATTACCAACACAGGAACATCAGCAATATCATTAGTAACATCTGTATTGAAGCAAATAGATGTTAGACATATTTTAATTATTTGTCCTGTTTATTATTCTGTTTTATACAACTTTGTGCAAAAAGGAATACACGTAGTAAAAACTTATTTAATACGAACAAATAATGGTTATAGGTTACCACAAGAACAAATAAAAAGTTCAATTGAAAACATTGATGCAATCTGGCTAACAAACCCTGTTTATAATACTGGAACATATTTAACAAAGGAAGATATTGATTTTTTAAGAAATCAAATTCCTTCAAGGATTGTTTTAGTGTGCGATGATTGTTTTTCAACTAGTGGTTTGGAGATGATTAGAAATTTTAACAACCATCCTAATTATATCAGTATTCATGATCCATTAAAGCAAATAATGGTAAATGGATTAAAGTTTTCTTGCGTTTTGTATTCTTGTCAGTATGAACACCTTTTTAACCAGTGGTCAGATATTATATGTGGTAGTTTATCTTATTCTACAGTTCAAAGCATGATTTTCTTTAATTCAGATGAATTTAAAGAAATACGATTACAATTACATCGCCATTTTGATGACATGAATAAACACTTACAAGAAATTTCCGTATGTTTTCCAGCTTTATCTATTGATAAAAATAATGGGTATGGTCACATGCGAATGTGCTATTTTCCTGATTTATCTTATGATTTTTTGCAAAACAAAGATAATATGTATAAGTTTATGGAGAAAACGGGTACCAGCTTAATACCTGGTAACCGTTCCCATTTTCCAAATGCATGCGGTTTCTGTTTTCGTATAAATTATGGAAGAGAATGTGACGAATTTTGGGATGCAGTAATTCGAATTTTTCGTTATCTATCCACATGTAATTAAGATAATACTGATTGTTTTTTTTCGACAGAAATATCTTTTATATTTTTAGCGTTTATTCCATCACTAGAAAGATTACATAATGTAGGAGGAATCGAAGAAATTTTTCCTGCTAATAATGTCGAAATAATACTTTTTGCCAATTCCTCAGAATCATCTTTCTCATAGACATCTAAATAATATTTACGAGGGAGCTTCTTAGAAAATAATACTTCTGCAGAAGCTCTTAATTTGATTAAATGTTTTACTCCACCTGTTAGTAATAATGTACCAATGTTAAACGCTGCAAGAGCCGCTAAAGGCATAATCAACCAAACAATATATGAACCAGAGGCATCCTTTACAAACTGGATATTAGGAATTGATGATATGCTATATACATATTGATATAATGCATTGAAAGATTGCACAATATCTTGTTTGGGTTTTTCTTTAAATATTAATTTTACTTGATAATTACTCTCGTCATTTAGCAGATTATATTGATATGATGACAATTCATGTACTATTGAATTGTAAATTAAGCAGATGTTGTTATAGAACAAAAGAATTGTTTCATAATAATGATCATCTGCTGAAAATTTACATGTCAATTCTTTATAAAATATAAGAATTTCCTTTAAAACCAATAAAGGAAGTAATGATTCCTTTCTCATTGCCTTAAGTATTTCATAAAAATAATGGAGCTCATCTGGAGACAAATATTGTCCATCAGCATATCGTTCATCCAAACTATTCAATAGTTCTTTTAAACGTTTAAATATATTTTCCCTTTTTAAAGATACTTGAAAAGTAAACATTTCTAAACATAATCTTTTTTTAATCAGATATTGACTATATTTTGAGTAAATTTCTTTTCTATCCTCATTTATTTTTCTACCTAAACTAAGAAAACAAACATTTTCCATATCTTCTTCTTGGATTCCCCATAAACTTCCCAATGTTTCTAAATTCATTTCAGTTTCTATAAATTTAGACCTTATAGAAATATTGTAATCAATTGTGCAATTTCCAAATACACTATTCGTCCATACAGAATCTTCAAAACAGTTAAATTTTGTTGTACTTCCATTTAAATCAATTTTTGTGAACGAGGTTTCGATAAAAATATTATTTGTAATACGTGAACTCATAAATTGTATATTAGAAAAGATGCCCTTACAAAAGTTGATGTTTTCTATTTCAGCTAAACTAAAGTCACAATCCTTAAATATACAATTTGCAAATTTACAAAAAGATAAATCTACATTGAGAAATTTACAACCATAAAATATACAATTCGTTAAGCGTAAATTGGTTAAACTAGAACGACTAAAATCACATTTTTCAAACCTACAGTTTTGTATATGTGTATTTTGTATATTACTTCTTTTAAAATTATCTTCTTCGAAAGTTTTTTTATCAATGGTACGATGCATAATAATTGAGTGTTCAAAATCTTTATCCATAACGGTTTCCTTTCATATAAAAATGTAAATCTATGACTTTAATCCTAATAATTAAAGGGGCATATTGAATCGCTACTCAAATTGCTTATAATTAACCGTTTTTATACAGTATACAAAACTCTAATCCAATAAAATTAGCTAAAAAAATATCGTTCTTCTTTGGATGCTATGTACCTATCATCTAGATTAACAACGGCTAACTTAACCTGACACTAACAATAATGAAACACCCCCAATGCAAACATGCAGGGTATCCTGCCCTAGCTTCCTTTTTTAACGCTGCAAGCAACGGGGTGTTAAACCATGAAGCACGAAAGAATATAATAATGAGTAATTTGCAATTATCTAACAATATACTTAATAACGAATAACTATTTATTATCCTCTGTTTATGGTAGAAAAACGGAGAATCTGTGGAGGATAAAACAGTCCGGGCAATCATCAAGAACCGGGAGCTGCCTAGATATGAGAAGTGCCAGAAAGGAGTTGGAAAAGAACAAGGAAGAGAAGCCTATTTCACAGAAAATGTTCCAAACAATTTAATAGGGAGATTGTAAGGAGTTCTGCTTCGGTAGGGCGTTTTATTTCATGAGAGATTTGCTATGAATTAGAGAAATCATATGCTATAATTTGGGTAGCAAATTAGAATGTAAATGTTAGTATTCATAGTAAATATTAATATTTGTAAATGTCTGAATTATCAGTTGTTTATGCAGAATTGGAGGAACAATAAATATCATGTCAAATCAATTACAACAACCATTTATAGACATAATCGGAAATAGAAGTCCGGTACAGCAGACGATCAAGTTGTGCTGGCAATTAGTAAAAGATAAACCGGAAACGATAGGTGGAACAATTGAATCAAAATCAGCAGCAGCTCTTATATTAACACATCTGTTGGGTCTAATGGAGAGTGCAGGAATGGTTAATTGCAGAGGATGGCATTCGTCTGCGATAACATTGCTTCGTGCAACAGAAGATGCTCTAGATTGTTTTGCCGCCGTTGGTAGTAGTCATGAAGCTACATTAAAATGGCAAAATGGAAAGCTAAAAGCTAGTGACGCTGCAAAGGCATGGACGGATGGTCATTTTACTGATAAGCATGAAAGTATGGCTGGCTACAGAAAAATGATTAGAACTGCATTAAACCAATATAGCCATTGTACTCCAGAACAGGCTAATTGGAATATTTATCTTGAATCAATTGGGGATAGTCTCTGCACTATTGGAATTGAATACTGAGTCAATGGTTATTAATATGAATGCATATTACATAGACCGATATTTATGTATACATTTGTATGAAGTAATAAATGTGATTTTAGATGTTTATGGCGACTATTTGAAAAGCCATATGGATCTAAAGAAACAAATAGAAAAAGCTAAAGATGAAATAGTGATAGTCATCGAAGATTTTTTGAAGTTTATTAATGAAGAAAAACTTGATATTTCAGTTGCACCAGAGTTACTGAGGATAGAGAGGCGTCAGAATAAGCAGTAGTAAAACCCCCAATTCCTACTACGTTTTTACTACGATTGACGGCATCAACTTGCCCCGATTTGCCATTTGCGCTACATTTTTCACAATCGCTGCAGATAAATCCAACTCCTCAAATTGTGCCAAAACACGGCAAATTAGAGCATTTTAGGAGGGAAAATCAACATGATTAAGATGTTTTTTGTCTGCCACGGGCACTAATACTCCGCCACTTGCTACACACTAGAAATAGAAGCTAGGATAGGATTGTCGGTGGAGTGGGTCATTGACAGTAGTAGAAAAGCAGTGAACACGGTTCAGAAGAAAGGTTCACTGCTTTTCTTTCAGGAAGGCGAAAAAGTAAACTTGCTTTTAATATTCATTTAGGTTCATAAAATTCCGTGGATGCTTGGTCGTGAGGATATTATTCTGCTTTGCCATGGATACGCTCGTATATATTTCAGTCGTTTTGATCGAGCTGTGACCAAGCATTTTTTGTATATAACGGATGTCAACGTCAGCTTCCAGCAGTAAAGTGGCAAATGAATGACGGAACATATGTGGAGTGATATGCATGTCAATCATAGCCAATTTTAAGTATTTTACGATCATGGCTCGCACAGACTGCTCTGAATACCGCTGATGGAGCCGATTGATAAAGAACCATCCGGTGGCGGCAATATCAGTTTGAAATGCAGCAAAATATTCGGCAATCACCTTTTTAACGTCATCATTACCAATCTGGATCAGGCGTTCTTTAGAGCCTTTACCATAAATGATTATTTTGTAGGATACCAGATCCACTTGTTGTATTCTTAAGGCGCACAATTCTGAAATCCTGACACCGGTTGAAAAGAGTAGCTCAATGATAGTGATGTCACGAAGAACAGCATTGTATTGGTACGTTGTAGTTGCAAATGATTTTTGTTTATACAGCGTGGAGATAAATGTGGCAATCGTGGTTTCAGGTATTGTGCGGGGCAGTATTTGCGGTTCCCGAAATCTCACATTTATTTTGTCAAAGGGATTTGTGGCAATCAGCTCTTCATAAACTAAATAATGGAAGAAGGCTTTTAAAGCAGCAATCTTTCTTTTGGTAGTCCGTGGCTTATACTGGTCATGGAGTGAGGAAATGTAATCATTTATAGCATTCTTATCTTCAAAATCAGGGTATGCCAGCATAAATGTCTGAAATTGCGCCAGATCAATGCGATAAGCCTTCAGGGTTTTCTTATCCAGTTTTTTAATGGATTCACAGTTTTTCATGTAACTTGCAATTAAAGTCTCTAATCTGTTCATAAATGGATACTCCTTAGTTTTTTATATCTATTATGAGTATCCATCTATGAAATGTCGATTACTTTAATCTTCGGGGAAAAATTCGTTTAGTATCTCAATAGTCTCTTTCGCTGTAAATCCCCACAGAATCGTACTTAATGCTTCAATAGCGGCATGGCGCTTCCGGTAGTAGGTACGATAGGAAATATTGGAAATATGAGGTCTCAGCTTCTCTATGATTTCATTCGTACCTTTCAGCTCCTGGGGAGACAGGAAGGTATAGTAGAGAATCCAGAAATACTGTTCTCCGTGTTTGTGGTTGGTTCTAAGTAAATCCACAGAGGAATCCAGCATTTTCAGCATCCGGTTACTCCGTTCGATGCTCTTTGCCCGTTCTTCAATATCATTTCCAGACAGATCGGCTCCTGCAGTATAGATGGAATCAAGGAATTCATCCACACTTGTTCCATATTTCAGCCGGAATTGCTTCTCCATTTGGTGAACTACCACCTTCAGGCTATAGGTTGCATCCCGATATCTACGAAGAAATTTATAGGTGTCGTGGAAGCGTGGATCCTCTTCTGGCTTTAGATATCCCTGCTTATTCAAGTCACTCTTTATCTTTGTATTATTCCCCTTCGGGCTTTTCTCTATCTTTGCATCCATTCTTCCCGCACCATTTATATCCATATGTATTGATTTCACTCGGCTCGTCCTCATATCCTTTGATTTTCCACCATCTCTTCTTGCATCATCCAACTTTGCACCATTCATCCCTGCATCCTTCTTGCTGCCCCAATTCCAGAAAGTCAAAGCCGTTTGCATTATTGCTCAATTTTCTCACCACCAGTACAATTAGATTTTACTATATATTGTACAGAAATGAGAGTTCTTCTTAAACGATGTAAAATCTTCATGAATAAGAGATGTGATTTCTGATTTGTAGAGATTGGTTCTTACTTTTGGGATTTGCAGCAAGTTGGCGAGATATTTACTTCATCTAAATATACAGTTCCCCAATCGCACATAGCGTCTAAGATTGGGGCGAGCGTCTTGCCGAAGTCTGTTAAAGAATATTCCGTTTTGGGAGGAACGACAGGATAGACTTTTCTGTTTATCAGTCCGTCGTTTTCAAGTTCTCTTAGCTGCTGCGCCAACATTTTATCAGTTGCTTTGGGCACTAATTTATGCAGTTCACTATACCGCAGGGTTTTACCCATGAGATGCCACAGAACGACCGATTTATATTTCCCGCCAATCAAGTCAATAGTTGCTTCTACGGGACAGTTATAACTGCTTTTGCAATTTACACTCATAGAAATTCTCCTAACTTACTTTTTTGATAGTATATACCTAAAAAGTACATTCTTGTCTTTGAATTTGTTTGCGATATAATTATAGTATAGGGAAACCTAAAATACAAGTTTAACAGGAGGAATACTTATGGAATTTTTAGAAATTGCGAAATCACGTTATTCTGTCCGTGATTACAAAAGCAGAAAGGTAGAGCCAGAAAAGCTGGAAAAAATTTTATTAGCTGCCCATGTCGCGCCTACGGCTGCAAATTTACAGCCTGTCCGTCTTATCGTTGTGCAGGAGGACGAGGGATTGGACAAAGTAGGAAAAGCGGCAAACCTTTATGGAGCGCCTTTGGCAATTATTGTTTGCGCCGAACATACGAAAGCATGGACACGCCCGTTTGATAACAAAAAGACAGTTGATGTAGATGCGTCAATCCTTACAGACCACATGATGATGGAAGCGACTGAGTTGGGGTTAGGTTCTGTATGGATATGCTATTTTAAGCCCGATGTTATCAAACAGGAATTTAGGCTTCCAGACACCCTTGAGCCAATCAATATTTTAGCAATAGGATATGCAGGCGGAAGCCCTGCCGACCCAGAACGCCATGCTACACAACGTATTCCGTTGGATGAATTAGTCCATTACGAAAAGTTATAAGTATTTGAAACAAATGGGTAAGCGTGATAACGCCCCGAAAAGATGATGGATAGGAACAGAGCCGATAAACTTGTGGGATTGTTCTACATATTATCGGCTCATTTCATTTTATGTTTCCATATAAGTACGGTATGTCTTTCCCCAATCACATAGCTGCGACAAGATAGGGTTAAGGGTTATCCCTATGTCGCTCAAAGAGTATTCAACTCTGCTCCGCACCGCATCCAGAAAAAGCGGGTAATTTAAGTGAGCTTGAATTGGAGATGGATACATTATACAGAGTTCTTGCAGGAGCTAACAGTAAAAAGGACAACATCCGAAGATTGGAAAAGAATATTTTAGAGGTTAATGAAGCTATAAAAGACAATCCAGACCGCTTTCTGGGTTTTGGCTCTGTACCGTTAGGGCTAAGTTTAGAGGAAACACAGGAATGGATAGAAACACTTATCACAGCCAATTCTTTATGTGGCATAGGGGAATTTACCCCTGGCAATGAGCAGCAGATTATGGAATTAGACACGGTATTCCAATCAGTGCAGAATTCAAGGTTATATCCTGTCTGGGTACATACGTTTC
This sequence comes from Lachnospiraceae bacterium, assembly GCA_910574885.1. Lineage (GTDB taxonomy): Bacteria > Bacillota > Clostridia > Lachnospirales > Lachnospiraceae > Sporofaciens. The sequence continues at coordinate 31,254 of CAJTDD010000035.1, forward strand.
ATCCAGTTACATTAGACGGCATTAAGCGGCTAATGGCATTATGTGAGAAGTATTCAGAAATACCTGTTATCTTCGGGCATTTAGGCGGCTCAAATTGGATGGATGTGATTAAATTTGCAAAAGGACATGAGAATGTATATATAGACCTTTCAGCCGCTTTTGCTTCTATTGCTACAAAAATGGCATTAGTTGAGCTGCCAGAAAGATGTTTGTATAGCTCGGACGCTCCTTATGGAGAACCATATCTGTATAGGCAGCTCATAGAATTTGTAAGCCCTAACAAGACAACCGCAAAAATGGCGTTAGGCGAGAATATAGAAAAATTGTTGGATAGTCTTGGACTTGTTTCGTAGTTGTTTATCAAGCATAAAAAGTGAAAAGACAGAGCCAATGTCAGCTCGTTGGCTCTGTCTTTTTGAAAAAAACATGATTATATATTGAGGTTTTCATCTCCCCATTGTTTCATATGCTCAAAAACGGGAATGAAACTTTTGCCTAAGTCAGTAAGGTTATACTCCACACGGGGAGGTACTTCTTTGTAGTCATAACGGGTAAGGAAGCCGTCGGCTTCCAGTTCCCGAAGCTGCTTTGTCAGACTTGATTCCGTAATTTCGCCGATATGCCTGCGAAGCTCCCCGAAACGGTGTATATCCCGAAAGGCAATATAATAAATGATTTCGATTTTCCATTTACCGCCTAAAATTTTTTGTATGGTAGAAATTGTTTTGCAGCGTTCAACAGCCAATGTACTTTTTTTCATTCCTGCCACTCCTTCTGAAATAGTATAACACGCCTTTTCTTAAAAATCAATGTACCGCTTTGATATAGGTACTACAAAAAAATACAGTACTTGTAAAATAATTGTATAAAAGTATAATTAGTATAGACTACAGAAAACACCCTGCGGGTATCCCTATATGCACAAAAAGAAGCGCAGGAATAAGGAAACACCCTACGGGTATACCATTATGGCGAAAAACATGCCAACAATAAGGAAAGGAGATGTGTTTATGCACTACACAGGAACAATTTGGCGACCGCCGTATGAAGCGGCATCACTTTTGTTAGAGGTAACGGCAGGCTGTACGCATCATAAATGTAAGTTTTGTACTTTGTATAATGATTTGCCGTTCAAATTCAGAATGTCCCCTCTGGAGGATATTGAGAGTGATTTACGGGAGGTTAAAAGAGCAGCGAAAGGTTGGAACAGCGAGCGTACCCGCCGAGTATTTTTGACGGGAGCTAACCCCTTTGTTTTGTCTTATGACAAATTAACTGCGATTGCAGAGCTAATCCGCAAATATCTTCCGTCAGTGAAATCTATAGGCTCGTTTGCGAGGATTACAGATGTTATTCCTAAAACCGATGAGGAGCTTGCCAAACTGCGAGATATGGGATATGACGGTCTGACAATAGGAATAGAAACAGGGGATGATGAAGCCCTGCGGTTTATGAATAAGGGATATACCTCTGCCGACATCATAGAACAATGCCAGAGATTAGATGCAGCAGGCATTCATTACAGTTTCTTTTATTTGGTGAGCATTTCTGGGGCAGGTCGTGGAGAGCTTGGAGCAAAATTGACGGCTGATATATGCAACCAGATACACCCTACGCTCATAGGGGCAAATATGCTTACGATTTATCCCGATTCTGAACTTTTTGTAGAAATACAGCGTGGGAACTGGCAGGAAGAAGGAGAAGTTGAAAAATACAAAGAAGTACGGACACTCATTGAAAATTTGCAGATACCTACCATCTTTGCGGCAATGGGGGCTTCCAATGCGTTCCAGTTTCACGGGCAACTGCCGAAAGACAAGGAAAAGCTGTTGGTATTTCTCGACGAAATCATTGGAAACGTCAGTGAAGAAGAATTACAGCGGTATAGAAAAAGCGTCTATCATTTGTAAGAGCAGCGGGCAGCAAAAAAGCCGGCACATCAATGTGTGCCGCCCTGCTTTGACGGCGGCGTGTAATCGCCTGTGTGCTATACAAGCATTTTCTATTTAATCTTAAATACATTACCCCACTAAGAACAGAAAATATCATAGTAGAAATCCCGTTCCATATTTCTAGTCCTACTCCTCTTGATACGAAATGAAAAGCCCCCATGTCATAGCTAAAATAATACCACCAAAAGGAATTGGACTTTCTTTTTGCAATAAGGATTCAATTGCTTTTTGTCCGTATATTATGATTAGAATGACAAGCATTACTTCAAATATATAGTATAAATATTGCGCGCAAAATTGGAATATGGTTTTACCCTGTGCTTCTCCGACAATCTTTAATGTATGCCAATCAATGAAAGTCATAATTTTGCAACCAATGAAACAAGCAAGCGTTACGATCCAACTTTTCGAGGAAATCTTATCCCTTTTGCTTCCCTTTTCTGGAAAATGATAATGCTTCCTTGAAAAAAGCAGGAGAATGCAGAATTATAACTTCAATTGCAAATATTGACAGCAATTCAAGCATAAATGCTCCAAATGAGAGCAGGTTCAGCCATAAATATTTTGTCCATTTTACTTCTTTAACCATTATCCTCTCCTTATGAAATTCCGATTTCTTTTTATTCTTGACTTCTCGACAAACAGGAATTTTAATAATTCATCAATCCCAATATAATATTATCATATGGTCTATTTTCTTATGGTCAGTCATCTCAATAATACAAGGATTATTCTCTTTATGAGCTATAAGCCATACTTTACAGTTCCCACATTCATCACTATCGCTAACAAAAGAAATATCACTTGGTTCAGCAACACCACTTTCTTCAATAAGTGCCTCTATTTTGGAAATAGGCAGAACTGTGTCAATCCAAAGAGCATCGGCGTATGTTGATTTTTCTCCTTTACTATTTGTAATTTCATAGCCATAAGTAGATACATAAATTGCACTATCTGAGTCAGCAACCTTAATCTGTGCTACAAGGTTTCGTAGGGAAGTAATATCTTCTTCATCTAAACAGAAGCTGTTATAATCCCTACTTTTTTCATCAAAATAATTATTAAATTCCATCAGAACATCATCATTCAAATCAAATTTTCTTGAATTAAAAACTGTTTCTAACACTCCCATATTTTATCCCTCAAATTCTGAATTTTTCGTTCTCCACAAATTTTCAGCAAACTGGAATTTAACTACCTCTTAATTAAACGTTTAATTTTGGGAAGTATGAAACTCCCTAACAAATATAAATTACACAGATATACAAATAGATTTCCAATATACGAATAAAGAGTAAAGCGTCCTTTCATAGCAACCTGTGCTGATAATGTCTTTGTATCAGACTGAAAGTAATCGGTCTGTGCCAACACACAGCCCTTAACATTTGAAACAATCGACATTCCGCTATTTGTATGTCTGATTATATTACTTCCATTTTCAACTCCACGCACAATCGCTGTCTTTGCAGCTAATAATGTCATTTCTTTCCAATCCGAAGCCGGAACAATTAGTATATCTACATTATTTCTACCTGCCTGCTGTATTTTAGACAAAAATGCCATATCAGAACATATAAACGGCGCAATTCTACCATATTCTGTATCAAAACTTTTTAGCATTCCATCTCCTTTTTGGCACAATTCTCCGATTGAACGTCCATGCTTAAAATATTCTGATATGAGTTCTCCTTGTGGATTAAATACTACCGTTTTATTTTCCTTTAAGTCCTCGTAAGGGGTTTTCACCAGCAATGAAACAATCAAATAAATTTCTTCCTGTTTTGCCATATCCGACGCCCATTGCAAAAGCATATCTTCATCTTGTTTTAAAACCGCTCCATTCAGTTCAGACCAAAAAACAATCTTTGCACCTGCTTGTGCTTCCAACTCTGTTTTTAGGAAAAGTTCATCAGCTACTGATGATAGTTTATTCCTTGTATCGGTAATGTTTTCATCAGTAAATGTATTGGTATAAAATGTAGAATATACATCTTTATCATTATTTAACAACTCTGAAATCGGAACGGTTACTCCAGCGATCCTAACACTTTTATCTGAATTTCCTACAAAATGAAACATAACAACTCCATAGACAAGTACCAGGCCAATTACAGAACCATATACGATTATGTATTTTCTGATGTATTCTTTTTTGCTTTTATTGTTCCAAATCCATATAACCATTGCCGCCGTCCAATACATTAAAAAGGTGATTCCGTAAATCCCTGTTACCGTTACTATTTGTAGTAGGTATAGATTTTGGTATTGTGTATAAGCGTCAGACAACCCTCCCAATGCAGGGTATATCAGATAAATGATATACTCTATTGATACCATTATACTTGCAAAAATAACAGTATCTTGAAATCTCATTTTTGATTTCGACCAGTAGATATATGGTAAAACTTTCAGAAAAGACAGCAGGATTGCTACTATTATACATATCTTTATATCCATTCCAATGGCTCTCCAAAACTGGACAATAAAACCAATGGCATATATTGAACTAATTATAAGGTAGACTTTTCGAGTACGATTAAGATAAATCATACATAGAAACAAAATTGGATAAATCCATGCCAAAATCGGGATACACCATTCTCCATTGGACATTACATAAATTAAAAAAGTTAAGATTATGAAAACTGCAAATCGGTTACTTTTCAAAAGATTTTTCATTGCCAAATTCCTTACTTACATTCTCTATAAACTTCAATTTTGATTTGTCTGCGTTGTTAAAAGCCCTGTCATAAGTTCTGGATACACTGTTTATGTCGAAAATACAGTGCCGAGAGCCATAATAGCCGCATTAGTGAAAGCATGTAAAATGATACAGCTCCAGAGGTTTTTATTGGATTTATAGTAGATAAATCCAAAAGCGCAGCCAGTAAGGACATGTTCCGTCATAACCATTCTGAGTGAATACATTATGTTTCCTGCAGTATCGTCCCACAGATAATATGCAAACGGGAAATGGTACAGTCCAAACAGAATACCGGTGAGCAGTATGGCAAGGTACGGCTTTTTCAGTGAATCCATCATAGTTCTTTGCAGAATGCCCCTGAAGAAAACTTCTTCCGTAAACGCTGCTGTAAGTATCATCAGGCAAAAAAATACTGGAAGTTTTATTAATATTTGGAGAATATTCGTTATATTAAAATAAAATCCCCCTAAACCAAAGACAAGGATAATAACACCTTGGTATACAGCACAAATCAACAGTATCCTTAGTACAGTTTTTCTGTCAAAATGTTTTAAGCCTGTTTCTTTCAGGGTTTGTATCACTTTCTCTTTTCTGAAAACAGCAATAATCAGGAGTGGAAAGAAAACCAGAAACAGCCAGTTTGATAATTCGCTTATTATATCGACCTGATAGGCACAGCTTATGTAAGACAGCATAAAATAGAATATATACCATGATAAGCCGAGGATGAGTTCTTTTTTATTTTTAGACAAATGTTCTATTTCATCAGATTTCTGTTGTCCTGTTTCGGCCATTTTCTGTTTTCTGAATACAATGGCAATCAACAAGATTAATATTACTGAAAAAAACATAAAAATTACCTCCCAAAATTCGTATCAGGAACTCTTTTCTCACTTATAAATCCCGCATTTGCGACGAGGGAAACGCTTTCATCAGCGTTTCCCTAAATGGAACATATTACTTGGGGGCAGCTTCCTCGTTGAGGGGCTTATAGTTGCTGTCCATGTAGTTCTTTTTCCCGAAGGGAACGTAATTTTCATCCAGTAAAATCAAGTTCCCGTTTCCCAAATCAGGGAACTGACGCGCAACCTCCTTGAGCACTTCCCATTCATCTTTTGTATTTTCTTTGTTGTCCTCCTCCACCTGTCTTAACGCTTCTTGAACAGACTGCTGATCAGCCGTTCCCCAATAGAGGGGATGGGGCTGGAAGGAAGAATGGTAATCGCCGCCCTCATAGCAGAAAAAACAGGAGCAGGGGATTTTTTCAAATAGAATCTTTTGCGCCCCGTCAAGCTCTTTCACCTCGAGACAGTAGCACCCATTTACGGTTGCCGCGCCATCCCGCGCGGTCATGTTTGCGATTGCCATGATAGTAAGGGGTTCCGTTTTCACGATCATGCCGGGAACCAAAAGCCCCTCCTCGTACATTTCCCGTAAATACTCGTCAGAAAATTTTCCGACAGCCCGCCATAGGAAAAACAATGCAAGAAGGAAACAGATAACGGCGGGAATCCAGCTTTTAAACAAAGAAATTCCTGCCATACATAGGAAGCACACGCAGATTATCGCGGAGCTTCGCCGCTTTTTGACGACGGCTTTTATTATTTCATCCTTTTGCCGTATCCGGCTCACATCTGCATGGACGCCGGATTTTACACTTGCCTCAAATTGTGAATAATCGACCATTTTTTCCTCCGTTTCTTACGTTTCTGTAGATTACTAATATTTTTTATAGATATATTCAGTAAAAATCCGATAAAAACAATATACAATCCAGACCACCCAGGTTATTTCCCACTTGTGTGATATTACAGAAATCATCAAATAAAGAACAGCAACAGTAATGGCAATCATCCAATTCGTTATTTTTTTCTTCTTGGTTATTTCATTTGCTGATACTTTTACAACATCTGACAACAGACTTTCATATTCGTTATCAACGTTGTTTTCTGTTCTTTCGCCCTTGAATAATTCTGCTATGGAAATCCCCAGGGATGCAGCTAATGGTTCCATAAGAGATACATCTGGAAATCCGATACCCCGTTCCCATTTTGAAACAGCTGCACTTGATACTCCCAATTCATTCGCTAAATCCTGCTGCGTGCGATTTTGTTCTTTCCTGATAGCGGCAATCAGACTGCCTGTTTTTTGAACGTTCAATATTTTCACCTTCTTTCCGATTTCATAATATCACAAGAAACACCATATTCAAGAAACGCTCCGTTGAAATGTTAAACGCTGCATTGGATTTATGCAAAAATAACTTCCCCTTTTACAATCCCCCTTGCACAAGCACGTATGTTATTTATTCTTCCTGTCCGTTCTGTATTCAAACAAAACAAACTTGAAAGAAACTAAACGCGACAGCAATAAATTTTCTATTTTTTGAATCATAATTATCTTAAATATTAAATATTTTTACCCATTATTATCTATTGGCCAAATAATTCTCTGCGTCTTATGCGCCTGGCTCTGTGATGATGTGTTGTTCTGCTCGACAAATGGGAAGTTATCGCTTTCTGATAATCCAATCGTCATCTTGAGTTTTCCTTTCTGCAAAGTAACCGCAAGGCATATCCTTTAAGGTACTAACAGAGTTATCTAAATCAAAAACCCATTTTAAAGATACTAACTTTGCTTCATCTGTTTCGTGTGTTTCTCCGCATAGAAATTGCCACATTCCGTCATCTTCATCATGTGATACATATAGAATAGGTGCCTGACGCTTCAATATATGACAACAGATAATCGTAGCAGTATCGGGTGAATCATAAAAAGGAAATTCCATGTCTGTTACTCCTTTCAAATCTTGATTTTCCAGTATGTCAAACTGGAAGTTGTTTCTTTGTACATTCGCTATTTTATCATATTAGGAATGTATTTTGATGGTTTTGCAATAAATAACAAATATATTCCGCATATCAGTTTAACCATCGCATCTGCAATGCAAATAACTGAAACTGGTATGCCCGGAAAAATATAGCCCATTGTTACGATAACCATACATACAATCCCCAACACTACCATACTCCAACCATGTACAAAAAACCACAAGAAGAAATGTATTGATGTTGCCATCAGTACACCAAGCCATATCTGCCTCCAATGCCATCCGGGGATAAACGGGCCAGCAATACAAAACATTAATATGAACAACGTAGCAATCGAAAAATAAATTATCTTTATCTGCTTTTTAGAAATATCTCCTTAAGAAAGTTTTTCTCTCACTTTTTTGTTTACATTGACTCCAAAAAAGCAGGCATAATAACCTATCAGAAACACAAACGGATTAACAAAAAATTCACCGCCACAAATGACAGCTGCTATTAGTACAATTCCAATAAGAATCAACCATAAACCACATTCTTTTTTGTGGTTAAATTCCAATATTTCTTTCATTTCGTTCCTCCTGTAAATTTCGATTTTCCAGTCTAACTTCTTTTTCCAATTATACATGAAAACATGGGATTTTTCAATTCTCAAACTGTCTTTCTATCTTACTGTCTTTGCTTAGGTTTGAATGGGACTGCCGCTTATTACGGAAACGCTGTCATTCACCTATGAATAAATTATATCATTTTCAACAACTTCCCTTACACACGCCAAAATGTTATTCATCTTTTGTCGTTTTTTGTTGGAATACGTTGTAAGGCTGCTTCTGGCATCCACTGCCGTTCTCCGCCTGCCAATCTGGATTCTCAAAAAAATTCAGATTGGAGGTAAAAGAAATGTCATTCAATTATGGCAGAGAAGAAAAGAAGTGGCGGCTCTGGAAAGAAGCCGAAGAAAAGGAACTGCGGGGCTTGGGTGTTGACGAGGACACTATTGAAAAGCTCCATACCTACGATTGGGCAGTCTTTAATTCTGACAGGAGGTATTACCGCAGGTTAAAAGAAGCGGGTACATATCTTGAAGAATTTGCCGAGGATGCGACACAGCCCGAAGTGAGAACGGTAGAGGATTTTCTCGACAGCATTGAGAACCAGAAGCTATATCAAGTTTTGATTAAGGTGGACAGGCTTACCCTACAAATCGCTGTAATGAAAATGCAGGGCTATTCTACCCATGAAATTGCAGTACAATTCAACATCACAGAAAAAGCCATTTACAGGCGTATGGACAGGCTCAAAGAAAAATTAAAAAAGTTTTTTGAGTAGAGGGGAAAAATAAGGTTTTTCAAGGACTATGGGGTGTAAGGCAAAAAAGCCTTTGCCCCATTTTTCTTTTTTGACGAAAACGGGACGGCTCTTGACAACTGAATACTCATTCGCCAAACACTTCCTCTTTGTGATTGTGAGAGCATAAGCGTGTGCAGCGGTACGCCATGACCTGCCAAAAGGCAGCGAGCGGTAAATGCCGACTGAAAATATCGGGCAGCTCCCGATTCCGCCATGACGCACAAAGAGAACAATGGTACTCCCGTCTTGAACGCTTTACAGCATTGGGCGGCTCTGTCAGACCGACAGTTGGGGTGGAACTCCCGTGGCTGTTACATAGGCAGGATATATCTGCCTAAATCCAGATGGAGGTTATAAAGAATTATGGAAAGAACAATTAGGCGTGGCGACATCTACTACGCAGAGCTTAACCCCGTTATCGGTTCAGAGCAGGGCGGCACACGACCCGTACTTATCATATCCAACAACACAGGCAACTGATTCAGCCCGACAGTCATCATTGCCGCCATTACGAACCGACCGAAAAAAGTGAAACTGCCGACACATTTCTGTTTGGATGGGATTGCAGGGCTTCCCGCAGATTCCATTATTTTATTTGAACAGATACGCACAATAGATAAAAAACGGCTGAAAGAGAGGATGGCACAGCTTGAATGTAAATTCTGATAAATATAAAGAAGAAAAAATAAAACGAAAGGCAGAATATGAGAAAGCGACACATGATTCTGACAAAGAGGAAAACATTCAGGAAGAAGAACAGGCGGATTATTATGAAGATTCTATAGTAACCCATTTATCCATTTGTGATGTATTGTCCAATGATGGCGTTACAAAGGTATTAAAGAAACTTTATTCCTTACCGAAAAAGAAGTTTAAAGTTCATAATCATTATAAAAAGCCTTCTATATTCCATAAATATGACTATGTTCATCTTCAATATTCTGAATCGGGGTATGGATGTTTTGCGGAGATTGAATTATTAGAGGATAAATATATAAAAAGTATTAAGGAGACTTGGGCGCAGATTAACAGTTATTTTGCACTGATTGAATATTGCTTTACGTTTAAAAAGCCTTTAGACGAAGATAGTTATAATCAATTTGTATATGATAATATTAGGAATCTTACTTCCAAAGATTATATAATATGGCATCGCATAAGTAAAGAAGAAGGCAAACGCAAAGACGATATGGATTACGGATTGGCGGAACAGATGACAGAAGAAAGTTTTCCTCTAATTTGTCAACATTATATTACAAGCTTTTTATATAGTGAACAGGGGAAAAATAATCCGCTGATTAATATGGAATATAGGATAAGGAAAGCTCCGATAGATATTAATAGACTATATCTCAAAGGAATTGTAATAGCCTATTATAATAAAAAATCGAACTATGTTATTTGTTCCGATTATGACAAACCCAATTACTGTATGCTTACAGGAAACAACCGTTTTCCACAGTTTAATATATGTGAGTATAGTGCAACCTATAGAAATGAGATTTTTATTGTTTCTTCGGATATAGAGAATTGAAACTATTTGAAAGAGAGTTTTCAAAATTTTCGACAGGGAGAAAAAGCATCGCTTATAACAAGGAATTTAAAAGTTACTCATAGTTTTGAGGTTTCAATCTGGCATTTCAAAATAGAAAGGAGGCAGAACATATGGAGGCTTCTTCTACGGTGGGAGGAGATCCTTAAGGATACGGAAAAGAATACCCAACTGGCATTAAAGGTCAGAGAGGAAACCTACCCGGTAAGGGACTGCGCCATTAAGACCATCCTGGATCGTGCAGGGATCTCCGGCGCCGGATTACGCAAGTTGGAGAAATCCAACTATGCCAGGGTGGTGAACTACTGCCTGAAGGTACAAAGGGAGATGCGCTGATCAAGATTGCGGATGGAAAGTATCTGCCGTACACGGCGGAGACAGCCATGATTACAGCACCCTTGATATGCGCGCAGTCTTTGAGACGACCGTGCAGTATCTTGACAAGAACTTCAATGGAAGCAGTTATATGGAAGGCTCCGGAGCATTTGACCATTCTATTGGATCGGCTATGTGGAAGCTTAGAGGAAACCAGGAGCATCTGGATACTTACCGGACTGCCCTTGCCGACCAGTCTGTTTTTTTATTACTGCCCTGTTTGAATGTTTTATAAAATTAAGCTATCAGCGTATTCAAAATCAAGGCGGTGTGCTTCAGATTGTTAAGCAGGATTTTTTATCAAGTATGCAGTATATTTCAAAAGAACAGACCAGCATATCAAAAATGTTGCTCTTAACGGCATTTTCAAGATTTTTTGTGATGGGCATTACCATAGTCGGACTTCCTTTTCTTATGCGGACTGTCTTCGGATTTAATGCAAAATATGTTGTTTTTGCGCCTGTTATTATCTGTAATCCCCTCAGCAGTTTTTCAGCATTTTCCCGGAACTGTGACAGGAATTCCTTTTCCAGATCATAACAGAGATAGAGGATACCAAAGATCGAGTTCCATACTTGCCGCATAGCTGCTTCGTCCAGGAATCTTTCCGCCTTCCTTATGAGCGTTACAAAATTCTTCTGGAATGTCGCCCACTCAATAGAGAAGTCATCATTAAGCGCCACACCTCTCGGATGGCGGTCATCAAACCAGCGCCAGAGTTCTGTCCGTGTGATTCCGACCGGAAATGAGATCCCCTGCAGTGTAAATGATTCTGCAAAGAATTCGTCTCCGGAGTACGGAACCTCCAAAGGTATATCTGAAAGCTCCCGCCACATGGTTTCTACCACCCGTCTGCACAGACCGGATTCCTGATCATAGTCAAATCCTCCATGGTTTACACATTCAGCGCTCCGTCAAGCTCCAGGATCTTTGTTGCCAGTGGCAAGCTTTCTGTAGTGATGCCGTCGCGGGTGAAATGTGTAAGCTTTCCTGTTGCAACAACTGTGCAGCCCATAAATGAGATTCTTAATATACTAATATGCTTAAAACTCTCTTGTTTTTTGTGTAGATTTACAAATATATCCGGTAAAAAGGCATGCTTCGCAAGCCTTCTTGCGGAGGCTTTTAAAAAATTTATTCAGTAAGAAAAAGTTTGTATCAGGATGAACCATATGTCCTTCCGGCCTGTTGCATCCTGTGGCGCCCGCATTCCGGACAAATGCGTATATCAATC
>CAJTDD010000036.1 GCA_910574885.1 Lachnospiraceae bacterium
TCTGGGTCTTGCCATAGGAATCACCGCCGTTTTTTCTTAGTATATATCAAAACGGCTATATTTACCAGTATAATTTGATTATATGTCAACATGTCATAACACTAGTGTGCCGTCTGCATTATATTTAGCTAAATATGAGTAGGGTTGTGATATACTGTTATTTAAATTTTTGCCCAAATCAAGAAAGGAAATGAAATTAGGTATGCTTCATTCAAAAGAACAATGGCTCAAGGACTTTCGCAGCTATGCCGAAACGATACTTGCCCCTTTGCAAGCTTCAAAAAAGAGCCGGAACGACAAAGCAAGCGAAATAAACAAGCAAATCAAGATATATCGTGATAAAAAGTTAAAAATTATCAAAAGACAAGCAATATCTGAAAAATGGAATAACGAACGCTTGCTTAATGAAATACTATGTGTAACTTATGTTTCATATATTGTCATGTTGGAGTATCGAAATAAGGTTTGGTCATATGAGTATATGGCTTTTGCGCGTCGCATTGGTGAGTTGTGGGAACCGTTTTGCAGACTTGCTTTTGAATATCCGATAAAAGAACTCCATATTATCAATCCTCCGAATTTTAAGCAAGTTCAACGGGATATTAGAAAAAATGCTACAGAATATATTTCTTCACTGGAAGTTTCAGATGATATTAAGGAGGAATTAAAACGGCATTATTCTATTCCGTGGACAATGGTTGATAGCGGCGGAATTAAACTTGCGTTAGATTTACATTTTGAACAAGCGGGAATTCATTATAATTGTGACTTCAAAAGCGGTTTTAGTTCAAACGAAAAAGGTAATACTAACAGATTATTGCTTGTTGCAAGCATATATAATTCATTGGGTGAGATAGAGAAAACTCTACTTTTTGTTCGCCAGAATGAAGATGAAAACAATCATTACTTGCAAACATTGAAAAATTCTCCCTATTGGGATGTTTATTGTGCTGATGATTGTTATACAGCTATAAAGAGCTTTACAGGGTTTGATATTCGTTCGTGGTTGGATAATAACGCTGATTGGGTACACGATATTAGCAATGAACTAAGAGTACATCTACAAGCAAATGATTTGTTAAAATACTTGACTTGGTGACGGATACGATGTATAGTATAGTTTAGTTTAGTTTATCTTAAGTATTGACTTAAGCTTTCCTTGAGGAGATGATAATATGAAAGATACCCTTTGTTCATACTATACAAATTCAGACGCAATAACTTTATACATGGCTAATCGCCTTGGTATATCAACTAATGATATTATCTTGGAACCATCTGCTGGAGAGGGAATTTTTATTGACGAAATTCTGAAAACCGAACTTTCTGTTCAGATTGACGCTCTTGATATTGATAAGAAGGCTATTTCTATACTTGAAAAGAAATATCAGGGCAATGATTTAATTACTGTCAGGGAAACAGATACCCTACTTGATGAACGACTTGACGCATTTGCTATTCCAGAACTTTGGTTAAAAAGAACAGACACACTTGTTGATGAACAACTTGATTACTTTAGTGCCATTGGTGGACACTATGATAAGGTTATCGGAAACCCTCCCTATGGTGCATGGCAAGATTATGACAAAAGAGATTTGCTTAAAAGAAAATATCTTGGACAGTATGTAAAAGAAACATATTCGCTATTTCTTCTTCGTTGTATATCTGTCCTTAAAATGGGTGGGCGTCTATCTTTCATTATTCCAGATACTTATATGTTCTTGAACCTACATGCAAAATTAAGGGAAGTTCTTTTGACTTCAACAAAAATTGAAGAAATAATCACATTCCCATCAAAATTTTTTCCGGGTGTAAGTTTCGGATATTCTAATCTGTCTATTATTACGCTCGAAAGGTGCATAAAAGAAGTCGCACTCAATAATACTGTAAGAATAGTACAAGGCTTTCACTCTGCTACTGAATTCAAACTTTTATGTAGGAAAGAAACGCTTCCTGCACATCTTTCTGAATTCAAGTTAAAACAGTCGAATGTTCTTAATTGTGAGCAGCATAGATTCATTCTTGCCAATAATAGCATAACGGCTATAATAAATAAAACTTCTTTACGGTTAGGCGACGTTGCGGATGTTGTTACAGGTTTTTATACAGGAGATAACAAACGTTTTGTCCGTGTGCTTAATGAAAGTGTAAAGGGTAGCAAGAATTATGATAAAGTCGATTTGTCTTTGGTATTCCCCTGTATATCCATAGATGGAATTGAAAATATTTCCGAAGGCTATGTCCCTTATGTAAAAAGTGCTTCAAGCACGCGATACTATAGATTGAACGATGAATGGTTTGTAAGGTGGGACAAAGGCACGATAGATTATTATAGGAGCAATAAAAAATCACGTTTTCAGAATTCCTCATTTTATTTTGAAACGGGTGTTGCTATTCCAATGGTGAAATCAAGCCGTATCAGAGCATTTCTGCTTGAAAACCGCATATTTGACCAATCTATAGTAGGTATATTTCCAAAAGACAAATCACGCCTATATTATATTTTGGCTATTATGAATTCTGATGTTGTAAACAGTATGATTCACACCATAAATCCGACAGCTAACAACTCAGCTAATTATGTAAAACAGATACCTTATTTAGAACCAGAGCAAGATGTTATAGACCTAATTAGCCGAAAAGTTGAAGCAATCATAAGTAACTATCAAAACGGAATTAGTGGCGAAAACGAATCTATTCATTGTGAAATTAACAAACTGATTCAGCAAATTTACTCATATCAGCTATAGTCAAACTCAAAAGGCGGCAGGATAGGTTATTATCCTTGCCGCCCTGTCTGTTACCGTTCCATATCCTGCGCCCTGCGGGGCTGTTCCCTCTGTTCCTGCCGCAAGATACTATAAACGCTCTTTCTGATTTTCTCGGCTTCTTTCACTTCCTCTTTCAATGCAAGATACCTCTGATTGAGCGTTTTCCTCTCGGCGGTCAGCTTGGTGTATTCTTCTTTCCATGCCTTTGCGGGGATTGTGGTTTTTCCGTTCATCACACCTTTGCTCAATAACGCCCAGTGTGTTGTCCTCATAAAGTTTGTTCAGAACCTTGTTAATCTGTTCAAGCCGCGTTGTGATTTGCGCCTGCTTCCGTGTTTTTCATGCGCACGGACAAAAGAAGCCCTAAAACATGAATTGCAATCCCCAGTATAAACGGCAATTTATTGCCAATCTCATACGCCACCCCGCCTAACAAAGCTCCTATACTGGAAGATACCAGACTCACACTGCCAATCATCCCCCAAAATTTGTCCACCTCTTCGTCCGTAAAATTCACAAACACATAAGAGTTCGCCGCATTATTCAGTATGGAGGCAAGACCTCCAAATATGACAGCGAAAGTAAATATGTAAATATTAGAACTGCAATACATACATGCTATGATAATAAAAATAACAATGTCCAACTGAAACATCCTCTTTTTATTATATTTATCTACAATCATTCCACCTACAATTGCCAGCGCCGACGTTATCACTGTAGATGTAGAGAACAGAAAAAATATACAGTTTTCCTGAATACCAATGTCCTTTGCCACAAGGGGCACATACTCTGCGCATTCTGCCCCGATTCCCAGAATAAAGGTAACGGCAAGATAATAAACCAACTCCTTGCTTACGCCTGTATGTTTTCCTTTTTCTTGCTTTTCCGGTGTTTCCTCTTCGTCGCGGTCTTCTGCTTTCTTCCGGACCTTTTTATCAATATAGCTTACGGTAACATATATAACGGCAAAAATACAGAAATAAAATATCCATATTGCATTGGTACTATCGCTGATTCCCTTTATAATACCTACGATAAACAACCCCAGAAAACACCCCGCGTACAGGAAAACATCCCGGATTCCAAAAACCTTTCCTACATGCTCTTTTCCTGCCTCTTTTCCAAGAAGGGGATTTAAAATAACATTCAATACGCTGGTTGTAATGATTATCATCGAAAGTCCTGCTAATACAATAAATGTAGGAAGGCGGTTCAAAAATATGAGCATAACCGCCATATCCACAAGCAGCCATATTTTCAGGCAATTCATCTTCTTTTTTATTGACCACAGGGAAATCGGAATGATGACAAGCGCCCGCATGATTTTCGTGAAGGACAGCAAGCCGCCGTATAGCCCCATATTAATATCAAGTTTTTTAAAATATAAAGGGATTACGATATCTATACTATCTGATATCATAAAATATAAGAAAAAAATAGCAAACATAACCGGCACATTTTTACTCATTGATTTGCGGAACAGTTTCCTTTCCATCTCTCATCCTTCTTTCTATTTCTCATTCAAATCTATAATATCCGTTTCCACAATAAAATGTATCTCACCAAAAGTAAACCCTCTATTGTTTATGCGAACATGTACTATAGTTATATTAAATATTTTCAACCGCATACAATGGCAAATTCACCATCCACTCCTGCTCTCTGTAATCGGACATGGAAATTCGCACCGCATATTCCGGCTCAAACTTCTTACAATAGGCTTTTAAACTCTGCGCCCGTAAGTTTTCCTCTGCCTTTACCTCCACGGGTACAATCTTCTTCCCTTTCTGAATCATAAAATCCATCTCATAGGTTGACTTACTGCCCGCATAATAATAAGGCGTATACTTTGCAGACGACACAATCTGCTGCATCACATACTGTTCAGATAACGCGCCCTTAAATTCTGTAAAAATATCGCTTCCTTCCAGAATAGATTCTGCATCCAATTCACTCAAAGCCCCCAACAGACCTACATCTACGATAAATAACTTAAATGCACTAAAATCAATATATGCTTTCAGCGGCATAGCCGGTTTATTTACCCGGTATACCTTTTTAATCAGACCACAGTCCAACAGCCACTCTATCGCAATCTCAAAATCTTTCATCCTTGCCCCCTGCCTGATCTGCCCAAAGAAGAACTTCTTATTCTCCTTCGCCAGCTGCATGGGAATAGAATTCCAGACCATCCGGATTCGCGCAAGCTCCCCTCCGGATGCATGCTTGCCGAAATCGGCTTCGTACTGGCCTAAGATGGCTGTCTGTAACCTGCGCACTCCGGCATAATCTTTGTGCTCACTGAAAAACTGCACGACCTCCGGCATCCCTCCGACAAAATAATAATTCTTCAGCCAGAATATATATTTATCACGGAAATTCCCCATCAGACCATAGTCTTTCACAGGAATCAGATCCGCCAACGCTTTTTCACCCATCGCTTCCAGAAATTCCCGATAATCCATGGGATGTAGTTCCAGCGTATCCACCTTCCCTACCGGGAACGAAACTCCTCCGTGAATAGCAACTCCAAGCAGCGAGCCTGCGGCAATCACAGCATACTCCGGAGCATTTTCACAGAAATACTTCAAAGCCTCAAGAGCGCGCGGCGCTTCCTGAATCTCATCAAAAATAATCAGCGTATCCTCAGGGGTGGCTTCCAGCTTAGCCTCAACATTAATGCTCATAATAATCCGATGGATATCGTAATCATCATCAAATACCCTTTTCATCCTCTGGTTATTATAAAATGTAATATATGCTGTTTTTTTGAAATGCAGTCTCCCAAACTCCTTCATCAGCCACGTCTTCCCCACCTGTCTGGCGCCTTTTAAAAGCATTGGTTTTCGGTTCTCTTTTTGTTTCCACAAAAGCAACTCCTGCATAGCATAGCGTTCCATCCAATCGCCCTCCATTTTCTGCTCATTTAATTCTTGATTTAAACATTTTTTCTGCCCATTTTAACGTAAATATCTACACTTTTTCTTTATATTATTACGAATATTATACGCACAAACCTGACTTTTCGTCAACCGCCAAACCTGTCGGTGGTAATTTTATCAACTACCACTTTACCCGCTATTCTTTACATGATATAATCATATCGTTCGGTAACCAGTTGGCAAAATCCAACAAAACCAGACCGGCTTGGCAAGATATGAAAATATAACTACCAGGAGGAAGCAAGAATGATTACGATGGAACACGTATGCAAATCGTACAAGATTGCAAAAAGAAACGCAGGCTTTGGCGCTGCCTGTAAAGCGCTCTTTCACAGGGAGCATGAACTCATTCATGCCCTAAGCGACGTATCCTTCACCATCGGCGACGGCGAGATGGTGGGCTACATCGGTCCTAATGGAGCCGGAAAAAGCTCCACAATCAAAATTCTAAGCGGAATATTGACCCCTGACAGCGGAACCGTCCTTGTGGACGGGCGTATCCCCCATAAAAACCGCATCCGGCACGTCCGGGAAATCGGCGTCGTGTTCGGGCAGCGTTCCCAGTTATGGTGGGATGTCCCCGTCATTGATTCTTTTGAATTACTGAAAGACATCTATTCTATCCCGGATTCCCAATATAGGAAGAGTCTCGAAGAACTGACAGAATTACTGAACTTAAAGGAACTTCTGCGCTCCCCAACAAGGCAGCTCTCCCTCGGGCAGCGGATGCGCTGTGAAATTGCCGCTTCCCTGCTGCACCGCCCGCGCATTCTATTTCTGGACGAACCGACCATCGGGCTTGACGCAGTGTCCAAATTGGCAGTCCGCGACTTTATTTTACAACAGAATCAAAACCATAAAACTACCGTGATTCTCACCACCCACGATATGCAAGACATCGAAGCCCTGACAAACCGCATTATCCTCATCGGCAAGGGACGGCTTCTGCTGGACGGCACAATCGACGATATCAAAAAAGGCGGCGAAAGTATCGACGAGACGGTGGCGGAGCTGTACCGCTCCTATGACATTTAGGAAAGGGGATATGAAGAATGAAGAAATACCTATCCTTTTTCCGGTTAAGATTTTCAATGGGGCTCCAATACCGCGCCGCCGCCCTTGCCGGGGTTGTGACCCAGTTTGCATGGGGATTTATGGAAATCATGGTCTTCCGTGCATTTTACCGCGCCGACCCGGGAGCCTTTCCCATGAGCTTTTCCGCCACGGCGTCATACGTCTGGCTGCAGCAGGCGTTTCTTGCCCTGTTCGCGCCATGGTTGATGGAACAGGAAATCTTCAGCTCCATCGTGAACGGAAACGTCGTATATGAACTATGCCGCCCGCTCAGTATCTACAATATGTGGTTTTCCCGCAGCGCCGCAACTCGCCTGTCGAAAGCCGTTTTAAGATGTTTCCCTATCCTTGTGGTCGCCGCATTCCTCCCAAGCCCCTATGGAATCGTACCGCCCGCAAGCCGGCGGCACTTCATTCTGTTTCTGGCAGCCTTAATTCTGGGACTGGCAATGACGGTATCCTTTTGTGTCCTAATCTACATACTGGCGTTTTTCACCATTTCGCCCCAAGGACTACAGATGATATTCATCACACTGACAGACTTTTTCAGCGGTGGAATCATCCCACTTCCATTTTTTCCGGAGAAAATGCGGGAGTTCATGGAACTCTTGCCTTTTGCGGCTACTCAGAACGTCCCGCTGCGCATCTATAGCGGGAGCATGACAGTTCCGGAAATCCAAAAGGCAGTCTTCCTACAGCTCTTCTGGCTTGTGACCGTCACGGCAATCGGGAAGCTGCTCTGCCTTGCGGCACAGAAACGTGTTACTGTACAAGGAGGTTGAAATACAATGCGGCTTTATTTCCATTATGTATCGATCAATATCCGATGTACGATGCAGTATAAGGCTTCGTTTTTACTGACGGCAATCGGGCAATTTCTGGTGTCATTTACCATATTTCTGGGAATATTTTTTATGTTCCAAAGATTTTCTAAAGTAGAGGGTTTTACCTACAGCGAAGTGCTGTTATGTTTTGCAATCATGCTGATGGAATTTTCTCTTGCAGAAATGTTCGCCAGAGGGTTCGACCAGTTCTCCGGCTTGGTAAAGACCGGGGAGTTCGACCGTATACTGGTTCGTCCCCGGAATGAAATTATTCAGGTATTAGGCAGCAAATTTGAACTCACACGTATTGGAAGGATGATGCAGGCAGTCGTGATGTTTATCTATGGGATTGCAAAAAGTGAGATTACATGGAGCGTTACTAAACTCCTTACCGTCGTCTTTATGCTGGCTGGGGGAACTGTGGTCTTCACTGCCCTGTTTCTGATTTATGCGGCATTATGCTTCTTTACGCTGGACGGATTGGAATTCATGAATATATTCACGGACGGCGCAAGAGAATTCGGCAAATATCCGGTGGGAGTATATGGGAATGGAATCCTTATCTTTGCGACATTCTGTATCCCATATGCGCTGGTACAGTATTATCCCCTGCTGTATATCCTTGGGCGAAGGACGGAGATCTTCCTGATGTTCTTACCGATACTTGCCTGCTGGTTTATCGTTCCGGCACTCCTATTATGGCGGTTCGGGGTAAGACACTATAAATCCAGCGGGTCTTAGGGCTGTTTTACGATTTAAATGGGGGCAGTTGAAAATACCTGCCTCTTTTTACAAATCTACCGAAATAATCTGCATCTTTACAAATTCATCAAATCTTGGCAGCGCCAAACGAATCTTTCCATATTCCCTGGTATCAGCCACACCTTTCCTTTTCAGCCTCTCACGGTATACGGAAAACAACTCCGATTTCATACCCAGCCGCTCCCTGAGACACTTCACCTTGCATTCTCCGCTTACCGAAATCTCTGCCAATATCTTTTTGTCCCATTCTGAAAGTTCTGACCAAATCTTGCCGTATACATACTCATCCAAATATTGATCGTACTCCGGTAGAATTTCGTTAAGGTCTTTTTCTCGGTTTTCCCAATAAAGATATCCCAATACCTGAAATGCGAAAGGATATCCCTTTATCAAAACAGCCATTTTCTCCGCGGTATCCAAATCTAACTGAAAGATATCCATATAATTCTTTCGCACAGCCGTATAATTCAAAGGTTCCAGCGTAAGCTTAGGCGCCCTGTATAAGAATGTGAGGGAATCTTCATTTTGTAAATCATATATATTCTCATATAATCCGGTCATGAGCAGATAAATTGGGAAGCCACGTCTCAGAAAAATCTGAAAAGAGCTTGCAAAAATCCTTATATATTCCGAGTTTGTCACCTCGTCAACCGTAATCAGCAATCTTTTCCCAGACTGTTTCACCTGTTCTAACATCCGTTCAATAACATTTTCAATATCCGTAACAGGGGCCGCGTTCTCGATGGACATTCCCAGCCCAAAAGCCGAAAAATCTAATCTGGCTTTTAAAAATCTTGCATGCATTTCCGGAATGCTATATAACTTAGCAGCCAGACTTTGCAGCAGATCCCGCATGGGATTTAATTCTATCACAATCCAGTTCCCTTCTTCCCGCATTGCATCGGCAATATTAGACATCATGACCGTCTTTCCGGAACCTCTTACACCTGTAAGCATATATATCTGATTCGGAGAACTCTCCGCATTAAAGTTATCTATAATCTGATTTGTCTGCGCTATCCGCGAAATGTATTGTACCGGTTTTTTTCCAAACGACAGTGTAAATGGATTATGCAACTGTATCACCTTCTTTATAAATCTTTATAACTTTTTATAACTTATAATTTATTATATAACTTTTTATAACTTTATTCAACCACTTCCCCCAATGTTACAATTCTTGCAGCCTCATTCAGCAAAACCCTAAGGCACAAACAAGCATAAGATGCATAAAATGAAATAAAATAAGACCATAAAACAGAAGGGTTAAATAGAATGAATAATAGATTATGTTGTAACTGTTGCTGTCCTGGACACGTCGGACCTATGGGACCTCAGGGCGATGTCGGGCCTCAAGGGACTATGGGACCCCAGGGTGATGCCGGGCCCATGGGACCTATGGGGCCTCAGGGTGATGCCGGGCCTCAAGGGCCTATGGGACCCCAAGGCGACGTCGGGCCCCAAGGGCCCGCCGGGCCTGGAGTTTTGCCCGCTTATTTTAATGCAGTCATGCAAGGCGGGTTCCAGACCATTCCTCCGGAGGGAGAAATCAATTTCCTGCTTGCATTTCAATCCGGAGATTTTTCATTTGTTCCAAATACTCCGGAAATTATCGTAAACACAGGCGGTATCTACCGGATAGACTATTCCCTGCTGCTCCGTCCTGCCACCCAAGCGTTGAATGTGGCTTATGCCGTAGCGATTAACGGACTGGAAAACCCATTGTCATTCTTTGGGACTTACTCCGACGGGCTTGTGACTGCGGAACGCACAGAGTTAACCGGCATGTTCATCACTTCGATTGCCGCCGGGTCAATCGTCACGCTGCGCAATAAGTCATCCACTGAAGACTACCTTGCCGGAACAGGGATTGACAACCAGGCTGTCAATCACGCATCCATCCTATTACAGAGAATTGCCTAAATAAAGCAAAAGGGGCGTCGGAAAATCTTGTGAAAACCTCATTTTCCGACAACCCCTTTCTCTTCTTTTGTATTCAAACATGCCAGTACAGACGTTGACCTTACCCAAATATCAGATGCATATTGGTATGTCTGTTCAAAGAATTCCTCTCCTTTTCAATATAATCCCAAGTCTTTTGATACGTCCCCGGAGACATAATCTTTCAGCGTAATATCGCCATGCACAACCACAAACTGCACCTCATTACTAGAAAAGTACTCTTTCATAACAGAGCCAAGCGCAGCTTCATCACTTGTCCCTTCCACTATAAATGCAACTACTTTCTTTTCACTCATGCCGTGTCGCCCTACCAGCCTTTCTAAATGCACGCGCGATTCTCAAACTATCTGTTTCCTCATAAATCACTTCATCCTGGCCTCCAAGCGTAAGACCTCTAATATAAGTATCCCTGAGATTGTTTGACGGTTTTATATTTTTCATCCGGATGTATCTTCTATCTGGATTTGCCGTAGAAAACATAATACTATCTTTGTCCAGCATCTCCAAAGCCCGTAGATTATGGGATGTAAATATTAACCCGCCATCTTTCTGGCTACCATTAAATCCATTTTATTCAATAGATTGGCTTCTATAACCTCATCCAGCCTCTTTTTCGGGGCAAACACATTCTCCCTATCCGATCGTTGATAATCCATAAATACGGTCTTATTGCTTCTGGAACCATCTCTATTTACCGCACAGCTTAACGTTTCACGGACAATCTCTGCCTCCTTGCCGTTTTTCTGTATAACAATCTTATAACTTGTTTCATACGTAACTTTTTCTGAAAAAATATTGAAATCAGCCATAACCTCTGCCTGACTGCCATTCACATCGATGTAATCTGCAATTTCCGTATCCAGCGTATTGCCTGTCATGATTCTCTGTAAATAGTACAGCGTGTCAATCACTGTGGTTTTCCCGGAACCATTCTGGCCATACAATCCCAGCACCTCCGCCTCCTTATAGGACAACTGCTTTTTGCATGTATATGGCATAATAATCTGTCCATTTCTAACATTTTTAATATTAGAAATCTTTAAAGAAGATAATCTTACAATACTCTCCATAGTCCCAATCCTCCATGGACTTCATTTTAACACAGGCAACATCCTATTTCAATTATTTTTCCTATATTTGCATTTTTTATTCCTTTTCGCAAAAAACTATATTTCTCGTTTCACCACATAACGGTCATGAGGCATATCCACCCCCCGGTAGTGTTTCGTCCACCTATCTGCCGCAGCCATGCCATTTCTGACGGCAACATTCTGAGAAGCTGTATTCGTATCCCTGATGATTGAGCAGACCTCTTTCGCATCCAGTTTCTCAAACGCATATTTTTTACAGGCTCTTGCGGCTTCTATGGCATAGCCGTTATGCCAGTACAGACGTTGAAAGAGATATCCGATTTCAAGCACTTCCGTTTCTTTCCATGGCTGCATCGTAAGCCCGCATTGCCCAATCATCTCATTCGTTTCTTTCAAAATGACTGCCCATAGGCCGAATCCCCATTTTTGATAACGCGCAATCTGCCGGTCCAGCCACTCCTGAACTTCCTCATCGCTAAATGCACCTTCGTAGGCATACATCGCTTTTTCGTCTTGTAAAATTTTGCACAAAGAGCCGAAATCATTCTGGTTCATTTCTCTTAAATACAATCTCTCTGTTTCAAGTATCATCTTCATTTACCGCCCTGTCTCCCATTTTGCAACAGCCCCTTAACAATTCAATTTCAAGACTGATAGGACGCATACACAAGATTTCGATTAATATGGCTAGTCCTTACCAGCCCACATATCCATGGTTTCTCGTTTACAAGCGCCTGATTCTCATCAAGGGTTTGATCCAGCGCATCCATGAACTTCTCCATAAACGGCTCATATGTCTTATGAAGCATATCCGCTAATTTACTGCTGATATCTGCGCTCTCTATCTTCCTTTGCTCAGCAACTCTCTGATTTGCAAAAAATGCCCCTAACTCGTAATCGCTCTTCGACGTACTCCATACCATGTCCGGTCGTTTCAACTGCCCGGAAAGCGATTTTGCATAGACTCCGGCAAAAGATAAATCCTTTATATCATATAACGCCTGCTCATTGGATTCCTGTTTTCCGAATCCCTGCCCTTCCTTGGATGCCAAGAAGCTTTCCCTCAGCCGCGCCGCCATATATGCATCGTCCTGTTTCAGCCATTGATCCGAGGAGCCGTCTAATTGGATATAATCAGTTTGCGCCAGATGCTCTTCATAAGCAGCGGCTTTCTTATCTATCATTGCCAAAACACTGTTTTTCATCTCTTCCGAAACGCCCATCTGTCCCAAGCTCTCATAAAACTTCCCTATCGTGTCTCCATAGGAATCCGCCATTCGCTCTTTTTCTTTGGAGTAAATTTCCTCCAGCTTTTGCATTTCCTGCTTTTGCTCGTCGCCAGTGTATTGTTTCTCAATCCTGTCCTTCAAAACTGCATACCGTGAAGCGAGAAAATCCGCTTTTGTTTCAAGGCGTTCAATATTGTCAAACCCAACGTTCATCTGCACAAAATCCGATTCTACGCCGCGCCAGTCTATCTCGTCGCCTAACCCCTTTTCATTTAATTCCTGACGAAAACGCTCCAATTCAGCTTCACTTACCTGGCTTGCCAGACAAATTCCTGCCGGTTTTGAGGAATCCCATACAAATTTATCGCCTTCAATACGTCCATTGATACGAAACTGTTTCATATACTGATCCAATAAAGCGTCTTTTTCCGTGTACGAAGTGCGTTCCGATGGGGGGATAATTTCATACGTGCGCAGTCTTTCGTCCGGGACCACATAGGTGTATTCAACAGGCTCGATTACGCGCATACTATTTCCGTTCGGTCTATATATGCCAGATTCACATTTGTTTTGTGCAATACCGGAACTTATCATCACAGAATCCCGGCGAGTAAACGACTGATTCCATTTCAATAATGTGGAATTCTGATTCCTTCCTGAATGGTTTAAACCTATCCGGTTCAGGTAGCTATTGCTTCCTATTTTCCCAATATACATTCAATCACCTCCTAATATCGTTCCTAACTACTATTTTAACAATAGGATTTCTCCGTATTGTCCCATATAAATGGTACTTGGAATGTTTCCCTCTCCCCTTCTCACCAAATACGTTACTTTTATTTTATCGGCAACTTGGGCATTCTTTATAACTGATTTAAACTTAACTCCTTTCACTGTAACCACCGATTCCTCATCACCTAAAGTTTGTATCACAATCTCGTCTTCGTCTAATATTTCCAAAACTACTCCATATATATCCCTCAAATGCTGCCCATTCCAACTATCATCTGAGATATCATCGAATGTATATTCCTTAATGAAAATTTTAGCTGGGATATACGCTATATCTATCATCTCTTTTTGCCCCGAAATATCAGTGGAAGTACATAAATATATAAGAATTATCAGGAATATTCCTATTAAAATGATACTTCTAATTTTTCCCATTTTCTTCTCCATATGCGCAAGGAATCAAGCCAATTAATTTTTCATTCTGTATACCGGGAAACTACATATCATATAGAATGAAAAATTCGCCAAACCACAATAGTCTGATTTTAGAATATCTCATTCTTCGCTTTTTGTCAAATATTCAATGGGGGAATCGCTAAACGATTCCCCCATTAGTTCATTACTTTTTACAATCTTCTTAAATTTGTCAACGAAAACGTACGTCCACCTTCTTTTGTATAATGATAATTAAACGCACTTAAAAATTCGCAAACCTCAAATGTATCCAGATTAACAACAATGTAACTAGGACCATATGAAAAATCCATCTCTCCCTCGCCAAAAGTTCTTGGAGTTTTTAATCCAGATGGGTCATACCAATCCATAATATGAGTCACATCGCCATTATCATTTCTAAAATAGCTATTCATATATAACCAAGCTCCCCGGTTAACTTCTATTAAAAGCGCATTCGGCGCCGAGTAAGGAGCGCTACTAGAAAAAGAGCCTAGATATACACCACGAACACCATCTTTATCCGCAAGCGTAATACTCATACTACGTCCAGTATATCCTAATGGCATCTGCCATGTCTCATCTTCTTCCCAGGTTAACCCTTTAAGAACATTCTTTCCATTACTGAGAATAGTTGAATCGTCGTAGTAAAGAACGACTCTGGCAAGATTATCTGTACAGTTAATAATACTTGAAGCCCCAGACGGATTGGCGCAATTCCACATCAATGTATAGTCGCCAACTTCTTTACCTGTAGATGAACCTATCACAATCGCATATTGACCTTCTGGAATATTAGCGTAGCTGCTTCCGGAGTTTGCTACAACTCCCCAATTCGATGGCTCATCCAATACGCCATCTTTAACATAATATAATATAGCCATTAAATTAGGGTTAACGGATTCCAGTTTAAGAAACGCGAGCTGCTTTGCCGTCAATGTAACCACATAAATATCATATGAGTCTGTTAAAGTGCCATTCCCAACAAAAACAGGATCTTGAATCGCCCAAATTTCTCTACTGTTAAGCGCATTACTGGGAACACCAGAAAGTGTAGAGTCTAAATGCTCTCCCTGCGGCAAATTTTCTAAATCAAAAAATTCCTGCTCAGGTACATTTCCATTCACCTCAGTGGATATTGCCTGAATTCCAACATCTTGCTCTCCTTTTGCCTCAATTTCAGAAACATCTGTCGAAGCAAAAATATTCATTGAAAAACAACTAACTGTAAATGCCATAACACATAACATACTAATAATTTTATTTATTTTTTTCATAATCCTTTTCATCCTTAAAGTATATAAATTTTGTTAGAAAATTTTATTTCCAATACTTTTATCTATCGGAAATTTCAGACTGATATGACGCATACACAAGATTACGGTTAATATGGCTAGTTCTTACCAGCCCGCATATCCATGGTTTCTCGTTTACAAGTGCCTGATTCTCATCAAGGGTTTGATCCAGCGCATCCATAAACTTCTCCATAAACGGTTCGTATGTCTTATGAAGCATATCCGCTAATTTACTGCTGATATCTGCGCTCTCTATCTTCCTTTGCTCAGCAACTCTCTGATTTGCCAAAAATGCCCCTAACTCGGAATCGCTCTTCGACGTACTCCATACCATGTCTGGTCGTTTCAACTGCCCGGAAAGCGATTTTGCATAGACTCCGGCAAAAGATAAATCCTTTATATCATATAGCGCCTGCTCATTGGATTCCTGTTTTCCGAATCCCTGCCCTTCCTTGGATGCCAAGAAGCTTTCCCTCAGCCGCGCTGCCATATATGCATCGTCCTGTTTCAGCCATTGATCCGAGGAACCGTCTAATTGGATAGACCCAAGGGCACACTGTAATTCATGCCCTGCGGGCGGGTGGACTTCGTCCATTAAGGTATAGAGATCGGTTTGTGCAAGATAATCTCCATAAGCAGCGGCTTTCTTATCTATCATTGCCAAAACACTGTTTCTCATCTCTTCCGAAACGCCCGTCTGTCCCAGGCCCTCATAAAACTTCCCTATCGTGTCTCCATAGGAATCCGCCATTCGCTCTTTTTCTTTGGAGTAAATCTCCTCCAGCTTTTGCATTTCCTGCTTTTGCTCGTCGCCAGTGTATTGTTTCTCAATCCTGTCCTTCAAAACTGCATATCTTGAAGCGAGAAAATCCGCTTTTGTTTCAAGGCGTTCAATATTGTCAAACCCAACGTTCATCTGCACAAAATCCGATTCTACGCCGCGCCAGTCTATCTCGTCGCCTAACCCCTTTTCATTTAATTCCTGACGAAAACGCTCCAATTCAGCTTCACTTACCTGGCTTGCCAGACAAATTCCTGCCGGTTTTGAGGAATCCCATACAAATTTATCGCCTTCAATACGTCCATTGATACGAAACTGTTTCATATACTGATCCAATAAAGCATCTTTTTCCGTATACGAAGTGCGTTCCGATGGAGGGATAATTTCATACGTGCGCAGTCTTTCGTCCGGGACAACATAGGTATATTCAACAGGCTCGATTACGCGCATACTATTTCCGTTCGGTCTATATATGCCAGATTCACATTTGTTTTGTGCAGTACCGGAACTTATCATCACGGAATCCCGGCGAGTGAACGACTGATTCCATTTCAAAAATGTGGAATTCTGATTCCTTCCTGAATGGTTTAAACCTATCCGGTTCAAGTAGCTATTGCTTCCCATTTTCCCAATATACATTCAATCACCTCCCTCCTATAATTTTTATATTTGACTTTCCTTCAAGTTTCTTAATTATTATATGCACCATATTATAAAAAATTTGATACTTTTTCAGAACAGCGCTATTCCCATTTACTTTATAACACACTTTAGGCTGATTTTCTACACATAGGCTTAATCTCCAATTTTCTGACCTTAATTTCTTTCCAAAAGATTCCAGCACAAAACAAGCCCTATTCCCCCAATACCTGACATAACAGACGCATGATAATATTCCCATACAGGCACCTGTTCCAACTCCAGTAACCATTTTTTTGCTTTCAGGCTCTCTTCTCTCAATTCTTTCCTGCCGAGCGCTCTTGCACATATCTCCAAAATCATATATTTTCCTGCAATCCCATGGCAAATACAACTATCGCCCTCATTTCTCCACCTCATCAGGCATGCAAATCCTCTTTCTATATCTCGGCGGACATCTTCATCTTCCCTGAAATCATCCAATTTCAACAGACTAATACGCGACAACAAAATTCCGCTCCCGCCGTGGCACCATGAATCAGATTTACTGCCCTTCATTTTCTGCCTACGTATATCCTCCCATGCGCCGCACTCTTCTGAAAACAAAGAATTCTCATAGTTCAGCAACCTTACAATCCTGTCTATATACGTCTTATTACCAGTATTCCTTAACAACTGTCCATATGCCAGTATTCCTCCACTGTTCCCATGCGCCATGCCCGAAAGCGGTAACTTCTCCGATGCACACAGCCATCCGCAGATTTTTTCTGACTCAGTCCGCTCATCCCACAATATCTCCCCTGCTTCGACCGCAAAAGAAAGATACTGTTCTTCACCTGTCAACCGAAACAGTTGAAGCAACACAACAATCCATCCGCTGTTTCCTGAAATCAAATCATAACGGCTATCCTGTCTACAAATTTTCTGAACAATCCCTGCATGTTTCCTTGCATACTGCAAAAAAACTTTCTTACCGGTTATTCGATATAAGATAATATAAGCAAATACTATTGAGCCTTCTCCTTCAAACATTCCTGTTCCGCATAAGGTATTTTTTCCCTTCTCCTTCGTGTACCCATCCGTGTAATGGAACATCTCCTCTATCAGATCCCGATACACCCTTTCATACTCCCCGGTTCTACATACTGCTAACACAGATGCAAACAAGACCGCCATTCCCGGAACTCCATCATACAGATTCATTCCTGCCTGTTCTATTCTAAAGTCCTTACCAGAAAATTTCAGACATGTCCACATATATTTTCCATCACACTTCGGCTGGATATCTAATATATGCCTTATAATTCTAAGCAGCACAATCTTTTCAGCTTCACAATCATTATCTCTTTTTACAAAATCTGTGGATATGTATCGGTTCTCATCTCCATACGGGAGTCCGCATTCCGCTGATAATCGAATCAACATCTGCTGTCTTTTCAAATCTGTAAATGATAACATGTCCACCTTTTTTTGAAAATCTTCGTACGCGCTTTGCACAAAAAAGCTTCCATACTTTGCTCCATGCCCGTCTTTTAGATACGTACTTTTCCCATTAAAATGATAAACAGGTATTTCCATATCCATCATTGCTTCTATCTCATAGGCAAATACTCTTCTATACTGTTTATCTTCCGTTTTCTTCTTTTTCAGTACATGAAGCAAAAGAATTCTATTTATTGTATCTTTCATAAAATACGGCGAAAAGGACGTCTCCAGATACATACTATACTGCTGCGTATGGCGAAATAAATATCTGCTTTTCTCCCTATATAGCGGTTCAAAGAGCATGTTTATTGCTTCTCTCTCACCCAGCGCCGTACGATAGGCGTCCTCAAAACCGATACAAATCTCCTCCGCCATCCATCTTCCGTTACAAAGCAAAATATTGTCCTGTGCGGAAACTTCTCTTTGCCTGTAATCCAGCTTGATATTAGATGTTTTCGGATTGGAAATAACAGGCAGCCCAATAGGCGTATTCCCCCAGCAAGACACTGGCAGCATTCCTGTTTCCATAACAGAATCTTTCCCTGCTCCTGGCATTGTTTCTAAATCTATAAGCTCTGGGTATTCGCCGTCCGCAATTATATTTTCCCTGTGCAGATCTGACGTGCCTGAAAGATAGCAGATAAATAGCTGGATTCCCAATCTGTAAAAATATCTCTTTATCTCTTCTTCACGTACACAAGGCTTCTGCTCAATATATGCGTCTATTCCACATTCTCTATTAGAAAGGATTTCTCGCTCCCTGCTGCTTAATTTTAGCTTCCCGCAAAACCAGCCATATATATTCTGGTATATACGATCTTTCTGTAAGCTCCGCGATTTATATATAACCCATCTTTCATTGTCCAACAATATTTTTGCCGCTGTTTCGCCTCGTGTATGGGAATCTGAGAGTCCCATTTTGATATCATTTATCTGTATGCTGCTATTCTTTTCCTTCAACATCTTACAGATACGCTGTATTTCGGCAAGAATTTGACTAATCCGTAGCAAAAGAAGGCGCAGCATTTCTGGATAGTTTCTGCACAGCATCTTTATATAGGAAGGTCGTTTTAGGAAATGCTCTTCATAGCTTTCATATTCTTCTCGTTCGTTTTTTCCGGATAGTTTCTTTTCTTCCCTACATTTCCCAATGTCTTCAATAAGACATCTTACCGGAATATCTGCAATCCCTGCCAGTATGTTGTCAGAAATTACTCTCTTACGTTCTTCATCTATTACCAGTAGTCTTCTTAATTCTCCATTCCCTGCATACTCTAGCGCCACCTGAATAAAGAAACGGTAAAAATATTCAAAATTCATTTCCGGTATTTTTCCGCCGTAATAGTTATGCGTACGCTCATATATTTGGTATAAATGGATATCACGCCTTTCCCAAAGTATCTCCTTCAAACGTTCACATTCTGTAAAGTCAATCTCACTGTATATTTCTTCACCCAATATCTTCTTCCACATATCTGTATATTCTACCTTTTAAAATAAAAAACTAGTACAACAGAAATTAAGTTCTTTAATGTTAAACACAGAATTTTTCTTCATCTGCAAGGCGAAAAACCGACGGCATAGCGATGGCTACGTTTAGGTTTTGCAACAAGGCAAATGAAAGAAAAGGCAAGTATAACATAAAGAAACTTAATATCTGTTGTACTAGGCAGAACTATCTACTTAATTCTAACAGCATAGTAACGTAAAATAACCACCCGTATTGGATGATATATATATTTCCGACTCCTCTTGTTCTAGTTTTTCTACCTGCTCAAGCTCATATAAAACTGTCTCTAATTTTTCTTCTTGCATCATTCACTATACCTCCATAAAATAATCTAAATTATTGTATTTATTCCCCTATATTCCTTAATATACTCACTTCAACTTCAAACCAATTTTCTTTACAATCATAAATAAACTCTCCACCTTCCCTTTTTACAATTTGCCATACATTCTCAAGTCCCCATCCGTGAAGAAGATTATCATTTTTTGTTGTCCTTATCTCTCCCATCTTATTTCCATTTGCTTCTTCCACACAAGAATTACCAATCTTCATCAAAAACATTTCATTAGCATTTTTTATAAAAAGATGTATCCTACGTCTGGTTGGTTTGCACTTTCTTGCAGCTTCTATGGAATTATCTAATAGATTCCCTAATATAATCATGAAGTCCTCACCATTTACAGGAAGACTAAAAATCTCTATATCCGCCGAGAACTGAATCTCGTACCGCTTCATTTGCCGACATTTATAGTTCAAAATAAGATCTACCTCTGCAATTCCCGTCCACGTATGTCTCTGCAAAAGTTTTACTTCGCATAAATGTTTCTCAATACATTTCTGCGCATAACTGTAGTTTCCTTCTTCCAAGCATCCCTGTAGATACATCAGGGTATGCTTCAAATCATGAAGCCTTTGGGCATCCTCCCTACAGTATTGCGTAATGATTTTATTTTCCTTTACAAGCTGTTCGTGCTGCCATATCATGCTTATCTGCTCCATTTTACTATATACATACAACGCATATAATAAAAATATAATAAAAGCTCCAATGACAATTATTGTACCTATTATAATATCATCCGTTCCAAATCGCTTATTTCCTAAATATAGCACAAACTCAAACAGTTCCAAAATGACAATCTCCATCGTTAAAAGCAACGCTCGCCTTTTCAGAGTTTTCGTTAATTGCTTTAGCAAAACTTCTATTTGTCCTATACACTCACAATATAAAAAGTATATTGAGCATACCATAAAAAAGCACAATACCGTTTCTGTCCATACCCGCCCTCCCAGCACATTTATATACAATGTCTCTCTCTTGAGACAAATTCCCCTGATAATCATAAGAGGAACCTTCGGCAATGAATAAAATATGTCATACATCCAGTTCCACATTATTGCAATCTGTAATCTGCATCGTAAGAATATCTTCATAATAACTGCATTAAGAACACCGTTTATGACAATTTGAAGCCACGGTATAAACCCATGGCAAGAGTCCCATGCCTGGGCTGCCGCCAGGACAACCATCACCCCTCCTCCAAGCCACAGAACGCCTTTCCCGTTCCACCTCTTCTCCGGAAATATGCGATAAAATATGAGTACGCCCAAAATAATCTTGCAAAAGCTGATTGCTATATAGACAGCCTGAATCATCTCTTTATACTCCAATACTCTTTAACCCTATTCTTCACATTCCTTAGCTGGGGCTGGCTTACCGGTAGGAACGCCCCGTCCCTCATCTTCACCTGATGGTCTCTTAGCGACATAATATGCTTTAGACTGGCGACATAACTTCTGTCGATTTTTACAAAATTGGCTGGATTCAACTGCTCATATGCTTCATTCATCGTCATGCGGACCTTGCTTTCGCCTCCCTTATGTACGATGCGTATATATTTCTTTTCTTTGATTATATACAGGATATGATCCTCCGGTATCTTTTCCAGATTCGAGCCGTTCATCACAATAAAATATCTTTTTTCCTTCAATTTCATCTCATTTGTCAGGACAGTATATGCTTCCGGCAGTTTTTCCTCCATCATAATCTTAGGTATGTACCGAAACGCATTCACCTCATAAGCCGCCACTGCATATTCTACATAATTCGTAATAAAAATGAGAACTGCATCCGGCTGACACAGCTTTACCTTGCTTCCGACTTCCAATCCACTTGTCCCCGGAAGCTCCATGTCCAGCAAAATAATATCACAATCCCGTTCCTTCATCTCATTTAAGAATTCTTCTGTATCCGTATGGCATCTCAGCTCGTACTCCTCATCCACATGCTCAAAATGCCTCCTCGAAATATCTTTAATAGCTTCAATACAACATATATCATCATCTAATACCACGATTTCAACCATATCATATATCCCTCATTTATAACACATAAGTATCCCCAAGGGCACACCGTGATGCATGCCCCTGACGGGGCGGGTGGACTACTCCCAATAGAGTATAACATATCATCCGCCGCTTTCAAACATCTGACCCCGAACTCTTAAATTTTGACCTCAAATTAATATTTCTTACACAAAAGGGAGACATCCGCTCTCCAAAGCTTCTGTCTCCCATCTCATCAGCCTTACGCTTTACCCGCAGGAAATCTCATACGTCCCTGCCTCCAAATCAACCACAACTTCCGTCCCGTCAGCAAAAACAGTCTTCTGCTTCTTATAACCATCATCCAAGAATTCATGCCGCACCATCTCGCAGTAAGCCACCTTCTCCTGAAGTTCTGCCACCGTCCGATACCTGGAAACCGCCCGCTCCAATTCTTCCCCGTCAAGCTCACAGTCCAGATACGCCGCCCCGCCGTTCAGCAGCGCATACAGCATATAATCCTCCTCCGGCTTGTCCGAATCCAGAAACCATGGCAGCACGATACAGTCATGATAGACCAGATTAAACAACGGCACAGGCACGCCAAGCTTTGCCCCGTCCTTTTCCAGCATAAACGTATACGGGCCATAATGCGCCGTAACAAGGCTTGGAACAGCCCAGTCCACAGCCTCCTCAGAACTGGGCAGGATATTATTGGCATTTAGGAAATCAAAGCAATTCTTCCGGAACTCAATACATTCCTTTCTGGTCATCCTATGCCACGGGTGCGCACATTCGTCCGCCTCATTACATGTAAACACATCCAGATACGTCCCCTCAAGATGGATTCCCTGCCTGAACAGCTCCATAAAGTTCCGCCTGAGGTAGAGAGGCGACTGGCTGGCGCAGATATAGGTCTGCCACCCTCCGGCCCACCGGGAAAACTCCGGCTTCTTCCCCTCCGGCGATACCATGGAAAACTCCGGGTCGTAGGTCTTGGCGTCAAAATAATAATCCCGGTACTGGTCATGGATTGCAAACATATAGCCCATCTCTTCCATACTGTCAGAAAGGAACTTCATCCCCTTCCATCCTCCTGCCGCTTCACACGCGGGGAGATAGTCCGGATGCTGGTTATCGTATCCGGGGTTCCCCCACCCGTCCAGATGCAGGTACACCTTGTCAAGCCCGGCTTCTTTTAATTTGCGCATCTGGGCTTCCCGCTGCGCAAATGTGACCAGAGAATCATTCTTCTGCGGATTTTCCTTATCATAATAGTACGAATCCTTTGAAATATGCTCCTTAATCCCGGTATGTACCACCGCCGAACCGATAAACTTATCCACCAGCGGATTCCTCGCCGCCTTCTCTCTCAGCGTCACAAGGAGAGCCTTTTCTTTCGCATACTCCCGGTACACCTTACACAAATCGTTATAATCCCCATCCTTGAGGAAACGGTACTTCATCGTCCGCTTATATGCCAGCTTCCCAAGGCTTGGCAGCCACCGCACCGACACATGGCAGTAATCCCCTCCTGCCGGGTGGCTGACCTGATACCCTGCATCCCAAGGGTCGCAGACAATCCCGATATACGCTGACTCGGGGCGCACCTGTCCGAACCATGGCATAAACGCACCCGCGCTGCACATCTGTCCGTCAAATACCATCTTATCCACCGCATACGGCCAGTCGTTGGGTATCAGTAGTCCCTGACGGTTATTCACCACCGTATACCACCTGGAGTCTTTCTTTGCAAATTCCATCTGCCCCGGCCAGAAAAACTCGCCCACCAGCGCATCCGTCTCTTTCAGGGGCGTCAGCTCAAAAAAGATATCCTGCGTGGCATACTCCACCCAAACCACCGTCTGGAAGCAAAATTCATCCAGCCCCTCACAGTTGCCAAAGCCAGTGAACACCGTCCGGATTCCAACCCCGACTCCTGTTTTCCAGACAAAATGTTCTTTCTTTTCTGCATTTTCAAAATAAACCTTCTCATCACGGAAATAGAAGCAGGGACGGTACTCCTCTGCCGTCTTCCACGGCTTTCCATTGCTGGTAATGCTGATTGCAAGGGTGTCCTTATCAAAACACAGCTCCGTATTCTGATAGTATACTTTCATATCATTCATCTTGATTTCCTCTCCTTATCCACACACACTTTTCCCAGAAAACTCTTACGTTTTCCCTTCTGTACATCATACCAATATTTCGGATATTTGAGAAGACCTTACCCATCATCCTTTCACTCCAGTATGGGCAACCCCTTCAATAAATTGTTTTTGGAACAAGAAAAACATTACAATCACGGGAATCACCGCCATGACCGCCCCCGACATTTGCATCGGGTAGTTTGTGGTAAACTGCCCCTGTAACGTGGCAAGCGCAGGGGCAAGGATCATCTGATCCGGCGAAGTATTGGCAATCATGGGCCACATAAAACTGTTCCATGCAGATTTTCCGGTAAAAATAACCACCGCGACGATTCCCGGCTTAATCAACGGAAGCATAATCTGGGAATATATGCGGAAAAACCCACACCCGTCCACAATCGCCGCTTCTTCCAGCTCCTTGGGCAGCGACATAAAAAACTGCCTCAGCAAAAATACCGTAAACGCACTGCACAAGTTCTGTATAAATAACGCCGGAAGGGAATCCAGCACCCCTAGCTTCTGCATAATCAAATACTGGGGCATAATAAAAATCTGGGACGGAACCATCAGCACCGACAACAGAATAATAAAGATAAAATTCTTCCCCCGGAACCTTAACCTTGCAAAAGAGTACGCAGCCATGGAGCAGAACAAAATCTGTCCCAACACCGTAACCACCGTTACAAATATAGTGTTAAAATAAACTCTGGCAAAAGGCAGCGCTTCCAACACGCCCCGATACCCTTCTGTGTTCAGAGACTCCGGCAGTATGGTGGGCGGAATCCGCATGGTTTCCCCAATCCCTTTAAACGATGTGAAAATCATCCACAGGAATGGAAAGACCGTCAAAAGCGTACCAATCAACAGTATCAAATGTACAAAAAAATAACTTTTAGATTTACGTTTCTTCATCGCTTCCCTCTCCTACTCATAGTGAACCCATTTCTTCTGCATCCCAAACTGCACGGCTGTCACAAGCATGACAATCAAGAATACAATACTTGAGATTGCCGCCGCATACCCCTTTGCGCCATAGTCGAACGCATTTCGGTAGAACATCATCACAAGGGTCTGGGACGCCGAAAATGCCGGGCTGTCTTTCGGAATCATCATGAATATGGTGTCAAATATCTGGAAACTGCTGATGATTGACGTAATGACCACGAAAAATATGGTGGGCGTCAGAATCGGTATCGTAATCTTGAAAAAACACGCCGCCGGGCCTGCACCGTCAATGACCGCCGCTTCATAGTAGGATGTGGAAATCCCCTGCATACCTGCAAGCAGAATAATCATATTGTACCCGACCGACATCCATATTTCCACAATCAATACCATAATCAGCGCATACTTAGGGTCTGACAGCCAGTTTATCCCTTCTATGCCGAATACTTTTAACACAGAATTCAAGACGCCGTATTCCCCGTTATAAATCCATTTCCACACCAGCGATATCGCTACCGACATGGTGACTGCGGGCAAAAAGTATAACGTCCGGTAGATCGACTTTCCCCTTATCTTCGTGTTCAGCAGAGAAGCCACTAACAGGGAGAGGGCCACCACTGCCGGTACAATGACCAATGCAGATTTCAGCGAATTTGCCAACGCGGTAAGAAACTCTTTATCTTCCAAAAGCCTGACATAATTGTCTGCTCCGCAGAAGGAAGCGACATTAAACTGATTGACGTCATTGAATCCAAACCAGATGTTCTGTAAAAACGGGAAAATGTAGAACACACTTAACCCGATGACCACCGGCATGATAAAAAGATACCCTACAAGCTCTTCCTTACGCTGTCTTTTTCCCATTTTCGTTTTTTTCATAACATCCCCTCTATTCATTGTTCATACGGTCATAGATTTCCTGCGCTTCTTCCTGCAATTCCTTGCTCACCTCTTCAAGCGTCCTCTCCCCGGTAAATGCTTCCGTATATTTCTTCACTTCCAAATCCCGGATTTCTGACATAGACTTACAATAAGGCATGGGAACGGCTTCATCGATGTGGTTGGTAAAAGCCGCTAAGTTCCACTCCGGAATCGTATCGGAAAAATATTTCTGCGCGTCTGTCCTTGCGGAAATAACGGACCCCATCTCCCCTTGAATCTTCATCGCCTCTTCGCCTCCCAGCCACAGCACAAAGTCTGTCGCCGCGTCTAACTGTTTCGATTTTTTGTAAACGGCATACCCAAGGCCGCCGGCCATATTCGGCTCTTTCCCGTTATAGGAAGGATACTCTACAAGGTCAATCTTGCCCTTAATCTCTTCATTGCTTGCGAACTGGGTCGTCATATAGGAACCTCCCATAAACATGGCAAGGCGTCCCGCCTCAAACCTTGTGGCAGCAGAAGAATCCGTCAAATCTGCAATGGAAGGGGAATATCCTTTTTCAATCAAGTCTATCCAACACTGTACGCCTTCCATGGTCTCCGGCATCGTGTAGGTAGGGGCTGTCTTGTCCTCGTTGATAATATTTCCGCCTGCGGCAAAAATCGTTGAAGAATAATTCTCGAAGTCAACCGGAGAACCAATGGCATACACGCCCTCTCCCATGTTGCCTTTCAGCTTTTCCGAAGCCGCAAGCATATCGTCCCAAGTCCAGTCATCCGACGGGTAATCCACGCCTGCCTCATCAAACAAATCTTTGTTGTACCACAGCGCCGCCGTCCCCGTGTCTTTCGGGATTGCATATAACTTGCCGCCAATGGTGTAGGCGCTTGTCATTGCCTTTGCATAATTCTCATACAGCCCAATATCAGATTTTTCCGCCGCATCGGTCAGGTCTGCAAGGATTCCCCCCTCCTGGTAAACCTCTGCGTGAAGCGTATTCAGCCAGAAAATATCCGGTGCAGTGCCGCCTGTCGCGCTTGCTTCCAGCTTCGTCCAGTAATCCTTCCACGGAGTCAGCTGGATCTCCACGGAAACGTCCGGATTCTCTTTCGTGTAAGCCTCAATCATGGCTTCCAGTGTGGGTTTCTGGTTGGTATCCCAGATTCCTACCGCCAGCTTCACCTTTCCGCCTCCCTCGCTTCCTTCTTTTTCTGCGCATCCTGCGCTAACCCCCATTGCCAATGCCGCCGCAAGCCCCACTGCCGCCAGTTTCTTCATTCTTTGTCTCATGATTTTCCTCCTTATTCTAAATCAATTTCTTGTTAACTTAATGATAGGAAGAAAATCCATTGTTCTCAATCATAAATATTTTACATTCTTTTTCTTTTTTTACACATTTATACTTTTTAACAAGAAAAGACTGCCTAAGAGCCATATTTTTATGCAATATACATCTCCATTCTCCACAGAAGCAGAAAATATAATGCAAAAAAACATCTTCTTATGACAGTCTATATACAAATTACATAAATCAAGCCGCTCTATTTTAACTCTCACTCTACATACGGAGCAATCACTGATTCTTTCGAGACCATGCATTCACCTCTGCAATCAATTCCTCACCGCCCAGCTCCATCCATTTTCGCCGGTACTCGTCAAACTGCTCAATCGGCATTTCCCCCATTACCATTTTCGTGAACGTTTCCTCCGTCATTTTATCTAATATATCCTTCCTGGCAGTCATCACATCCGTCGGCAGTCCATAGTATCTGTTCAACTCATACTTTCCTTCCCGCACCACATTCCTTACGGTCGCCCACGCCCCGTCTTCATCCACCCTTGCAAGGAAGATTCCCCAATCATTATCTGGAGGGTATCTTCCCCCGTCTTCCTTCCACCGATAGTAATCCTCACAATCTTCCCAGTAAGACAACAAACGGCTGCTGACGTCCGGCGGCGATACCAGGTCTCCGGCGTCAATCCGCCCGTGAAACGCTTCGTACATCTCATCAATGTCATAAGGGTCAAAATAATGCGCCGCAGTCCATTCCCAAATAAACCCGTTCTCTGCCCGTGCCTCCTTGGGATAATCCGTCTCTAACTCCACGAATAAATTAAAAAGCTCCATCACTGCTTTGGGGTTTTCGCAATTTCTGCTGATAACCCAATATTTCTCAATCGAAACCGTATCCATGACTGCCCCCTTGGTTCCCTTTGCCACAGGGATGGGGGCGGTAATCCATCTGCTGTCCTGATTTTTTGCAATCTCTCTTCCAATGAGCGAATCATACTCCCAAAAAGGCGCAATCACAATCCCAAGACGCTCCTCTAACACCTCCTGCGTGAGTTTGTTGTAATCACACAGTGGAAATTCTTCGTCTAAGATCCCTTCTTCATAAAACCGGTTGAGCACAGCCAGCCCTTCCTTCGTCTTTTCGCTTATCTCCCCCGGAACCAGCTCCCCGTCCTGCTCAATCCACGCTCCCGGATAAGAGCCGGACATATGCAAAAGTCCGGACATACTGCCCACGCTCCGCCCAAGCACTTTGTGGGTCAGGAAGATTCCCTGAGACGCGCCGGTTTTCTCCTGAAAGGCTTTCGCCACTTTTTCAAACTCGTCAATCGTCTCCGGCACGCCAAGCCCCAGCTCGTAAAGCCAGTCCTTCCGTATCATCATGATATTGACCTGCCGTTTGGTATCCCAATACTGAGGCAGCGCCATAATCTCCCCATTCTCGTTCGTCACCGCTTCCAACACCTGTGGATTTCTGTAAATCCACTTTTTTAACGGCTCGCCAGCTCCCTCAAGCACTTCGTTCCACGGCATAATCTGGTTGCCTTCCGCCATCCTCCGGTAGGCAGTTCCTTCCCTTACCGCCATAAAATCAGGCATGTTCCCGGTCGCAACCGCCACATTTAATTTCTGCCTGTACTGTTCCTCCGTCGCGCTCCAAAGCCAGTCTATCTCTATGTTCAGCCGCTCCTTTGCCGTACGGTTAAAGCTGTTATTTTCCGGCGTCGTTCCTTCCGGTATTTCTTCATCGATCGCCCCGTATTCCAAGACGCTCGTCAGCCTGATAGGTTCTTCCTGACTCTCTCCGTCATTTTTTAAAATGCATCCGGATACCGCCAAAGCGCCTAGCAAAAAAACGGAAATTATCTTTTTCTTATTCATCATACCATACCATTCTTTACTTCTTACCGGACGTCTGGTTCCGGTATTCCGTAGGCGTCATTCCCATATGTTTCTTTAAAAATACTGTAAAATATCCAGAAGATTTAAACCCCAGCATTTCCGAAATATCCTCTATTTTCTCGTTGCTGTTCTTCAATAATTCTTTTGCCTTTATCACTTTCGCTTCCGCTATAAACTGAGAGATATTCTTCCCTGTATTGATCTTATAAAATCTTGACAAATACGATGGATTGAAATATACCAGCTCTGCCAGAACGTCTAACGATATGTCTTCCGTAATGTGGTTCATCACATAGGTTTCGATTTTATGAATGATTAACGCGTCCTCTGTGGCGGCAGTTTCACATCTGCCTTCCATATATTTCAGGAATTCCATGACAAATTTGTGAACTTCATTGACACTCGTCATGTATTTTAAATGAAAATAATTCTTCCGGAGTTCTTCCGGTATCTCTGAATATTTTACATAATCCTCGATGTAAGAAGCAATGACGCCGACGCTTTTGTAGTACTCCCGCACATCCGACAGGCTCCTCTCATGGTTGTTCTTCACGTTCGAGTAAAGCCCTTCAAACCCTTCCCGTATTTCTTTGAATTTCTGTTCCATCAAAAGCCAGTCCAGAGAAATCTCATTCTTCTTTTTATAACCTTCATGTCCCTGTTTTTTCTCCATGAGTTCTTCCAGCTTAACTAAAATCGGATTATTCTCCGACCAGTTTACTTCCAGAAAGGCATGGAATAACTTGATTTCCTCTTTAATTTCATAAAATGCCAATTCCTTCTCTGAATAGATGAACGACACTTTCTGATTATCCAAACCATACAAAATGTTCTGGATGCTTTTCAATATATTCCGGAAGCTTGGAGACTCCTCTTCTTTCTTCTGTGCCAGTATCAGATAGGAGCCGCCATGCAGCAGGAACACAATATATACATGATAAAAATATCGGTATTCTTCTTTCACTTTCAAGAAATACTGTGTCAGTTCTCTTTCCGTGACACTCCGCCCGTCTGTCGGCTTTAACAGACGTCCAACCCCGCACTTTACCGGCAATCTGAGGTTTAAGCCTTCTTCTTCGCAGATTTTAGCAAGCGCCTTTACCGTCTCTGCATCTTCCGGGTTTCTCAGGTATTCTGCCCAGAGCTTCTCTTTCCTGCTGTTTTCATAATCTTCCATGAGTTTTTGCATCTTCTTGGAAATCAATTTGTTTCTCTGCTCCGTTTCGATTTGAAGCAGGTTTTTCCTGATTATGTCAACCAGTTTTTCCTCATCGCTTTTCAGGACGTACTGACCCCCGAATTCATTTACCGATTTGTAAATGTAATCGAATTCGTTATATCCTGTCAGGAATACAATCTTGCAGTCTTTCCAATATTTCAGCACTTCTTCTGCAAATTGGAAGCCATTTTGTACCGGCATCTCGATATCGCTGCAAAGGATGTCGAGTTTGATCTGTTTCGCGATTTTTATCCCTTCCTTCACCGTGGAGGCAGTGTAGGCTTGCAGTTCCAGATTCTCCCTGTTTACCGTCTCTGCAAGTCCGCTTACAATCCCGGGTTCATCATCAATAAACAAGATATTATGCATGGCCTTTTTCCCTCCCGCTTTTTCTGACCGTCAAAACCATCTTCACGCCGCCAAGACTGCTGCGTCCTGCATGGATTTTATTTTCCGGATCCACAAATTGCAGCCGTTTTTCCAGGTTCCCAAGCCCTGTAATGTGGACGTCCTCTTTTTTCAGGGCGTCCTGAATACGGCAAAGGACGTCTTCCCCCATCTGATAGCCGCTGTCTTCTATGGTAATTGTGACTGTGGTATCGTTTTCCTCAGCGCAGATGATAAGTTTCCCTTCTTTTTCTACGTGTTCAAACACATATTTGTATGCATTTTCTACGATGGGCTGTAGGATGAGACGCGGCACTTCCACGGTATCTCCTGCCTGGGGCAGATCTTGGACCTCTATGGATACCCGGCCTTCAAACCGTATTTTCTGGATGATAAGGTAGTTCTTCATATGCTCGTATTCTTCCCTAAGGGACACCATTTCTTTTCCGGTCCGCGTGACGTAGCTGTAATATTTTGAAAGGGCATGGCTTAATTTTTCTACCTTTTCCACATCATAGGATTTACACAGGTTCGATATATTTGCAAAACAGTTGTACAGAAAATGGGGTTTAATCTGTTCCTGCAGATGGTCGAGTTCCATCTGCTTCATGATGATTTCCTGTTCGTAGCGACGTCTTGTGTAATATTCCAGATATTCTTTCATCTTATTGAATTCCGCCGTTACATAGTTGAATTCTTCCAACCCCTGATGTACCGCCGGTTCCCCGCCCTTTTCTTCTTTGGCTTGCTCCATAAAACGGACGATATTATTTAACGGGCGGTGGATTGCTTTATTGAGGTAACGGGAAAATGCCGCTGCTGTGATGGCAAGGAACAGGATGGAAATGCCGCCTAAGACGTACAGGTATTTTCTTAACGACATGATTTCAGGCGGGATATAGTAGGTGACTTCGATTGGGTATAATTCGCTTCGGACAGTTATGGGATAGTAGTCTTGTGCATTTCCCAGCTCAGACAATTCCTGGCCGTCTATTGTGACTTGCATCCTCATATTATCGGCTATTTTCTGGTCTAACAGCTTTTGAAGCTCGCTGCTGTTCAGGCAGGCGTAGCCTTCCATATATTTCTTCTCGTTCTGCATTCCCAGGCGCAGGCAGATTTCCCCGCTCCGGACTTCTAATACGTCGCCGAAGAGCTTCCTGCCCGGTACGGACTGATTTTCAAACCATGTCCCTACGTCAATCCATGTCTCATACTCCGGGAGGTAGATGCCCAAGTCTTTGATATAGCCATACTGGTTTGCCAGAACGGACAGTTCGCTTTTTACTTTTAGCTTTAAGTTTACTTCTTCGTAGGTGGTAAGCGAACCTTTCCTCCCACGCAGGACTTGTATGTTTTCTCCGTACATGGCGAGGGTCAGAGTATCTTTCAGCTGCAGGAGCCTCTGGTTCAGGGCTTCCATGGAGACTTCTGCGTTCTCCCGGTATTTCTCTTCAAAACGGTTCTCCAACAGGACGATTCCACGGTCTACAAAAAACAGGATAGCTGTGACGAGCAGGATATGGTAGAGCAGGTAACAGAAGGTGAGCTTGTACGCTAATTTTAGCTTGTCTGCTTTCATTCGGATCTCCAT
The DNA here is from genome assembly GCA_910574885.1 of Lachnospiraceae bacterium. Taxonomy (GTDB): domain Bacteria; phylum Bacillota; class Clostridia; order Lachnospirales; family Lachnospiraceae; genus Sporofaciens. Next base: position 32,253 of record CAJTDD010000036.1, read on the forward strand.
GAAAATAATCAAAAACAGGGGATGCAGATATCCGGGAACCACAGGAAGGTATCCTGCGGTTCCCGGGCTTCTTAATGGAGCAGCTGCAGCACGAGTTCGGGACGTTTGCTGGCTTGGGCAATGATGCTTTGCTGGGGCTGGCTTAGAATGTCGTTCTTGATTTTTTCCATCATAAGGCCAGCCATGTCCGCATCCCGGATGCGGCTCTCTGCATCTTGTAAGTTGGTGGTCGTATGGGCCAGCGCCTGGTATGCGTGTTCCAGACGGTTGTAATCTGCCCCCATAACCGCCCTGCTGTCAGCGATGCTGTCGTGAGCGCAGTCGATCTTTTTAAGCAGCCCAAGGGGATGCTGGTCTTTATCCGTGAGATCCACCAGCTTTGGCGGGTTCAGCCGAAGCTGCGTCAGGGACAGGAAGGGCAGATGTATGGGAATCATCTCAGGCTCCGGATTATGCCCTGCATAAATCATGACCTCGCAGTGCCGGAAATCCAATAACTCGCCTTCGGGAGGCTCCGGCGGGGCGATCTCTTCCTTTGTTACCGTATAGGTGAAGTTTGTAAACACGCCGCTTTCCACAGAGCCGATGTATTCCTGCCCGGTCGTATTGTCGTAGACGATGCCCAGACGTTTGTCCCGGATGACCAGGGAGGTGGAAGGGTCTCCCACTTCCATGTCCGTATAATGGTTCAGGCTGGGCTTTACCTGATCGACAATACTCTTCACGATCTGATCCCCGCTTGTGACCTTGGACAACTCTACCGGGATGTTGTGGATGGTACGGGTCACGTTCTGTCCGTTGATGGTCACATTGTGGGTGAAGGAGGGCGGCGCGCTGCCGTCGTTCTGCCAGCAAAAGTACACGTTGATGTATTCCCCTTCGCAGGTTGCGCAATTAACCCGGAATCCCTTGCCCAGCAGGGTATCCAGATTGTTGGTGTTGATCGATGAGAAGTCCAGCACCTTCTGCTCATGGCCGACGATAGTGCCGCCGGAAAACTGCACGGGGCCATCCTTCACAATCCCTGACACGCCCTCCGCGCCGTCGGAAACCGATACTTGATAGGAACTGCATTGACGCCGCCACTCTATGGTCAGGGATGCGGGCGTCTTGCTTTCATCTACACGGACTTCACAATCGTTCCCAAATGAGCCTTTTGCCCGAATGGCTGTTTCCATGACGGCAGCTAGATCCGTAAAGCTTTTGCATCCGGAAATATCGATATCGTAGTAGTCTGAACGAAGATCAGTTCCGTCGGTAAATTCCCACCGATACATGCTGCCGCCATTTCCGTTGCTGATTCCAAAACCTGTGCCGATGAGTTTTGAAGCGTCAAAGGGCTTCTCTAAAGTAAAGGGAACGGACACTTCCTGACTGAAATACACCCTGCTGCCCGACAGCACGGCAGTGCTGGGCGGTATCGCAGCTTTGACCTCAACGACGCACCCCTGTATATTAAAACGAGGGGCAGATGTATTGGGGTTCGACGAGAAAATCAACTCATTTCCCTGCTCCTTTACGGAACCGCCGCGGTAATTCTTAATCATCTTCACCACCTCGGCGCGGATCTCAGCCGGGCTCTTTCCGCTTATATCATGGGTATTTGTATAATAGTCTCCCGTGCTGAACATGGTTGTGCCATCCGTTTTTATCGGGGTAGCCGGATTCTTACTGTCATAAAAAACATGATTATAAGAACCCAACTGGAAGGAGAACGGCACCTTGAAGGAACTTACATCGGGAATCTTTACGGTGAATGTGCCGCCTACCTCTGCGGAAGGAGGGGTGGAACTTGTGGTGAAAGCCAGAGAGTTCGTCTTCCAAGACGGCTTGGTCGTATCCTCTTGCTTGCTCTGGGTGGATTCCGATATGTACGCATTACACTGCGTACCGGAAGAAGCGGAAGCCGGAAGGCTGGTGCTGATCTCCAGATTGGGAGACGTATACTTTATCGTCGTGTTCGCACTGTCAAGAGGAGGGGTGGTTCTAAGCTTACTCATTACAGTATTGATGAAAAACTCTTTGGTAATCGTACCTGTGGTCTGCGTAAAAATATCGGCGTAAGAAATACTGGCGCTGGATGGATTCGCTCCTGATATATAGATATTCAGCGAATTCCTCCTTAAATTTGCAACGTCAATCGGATCTTTCACATTGGACATATTGTAGGAAAGGGACAACTCCTTTCCATACACCGGCTGGTTGTTTGCAATTCCGCTGCCGTCCACTTCGTTAATCGTTTCCTTTCCCTCCGGGTTTTGCACCGTCCAACCATTTTTATATGTTCCGTCTCCTTTATCCGCCCAGTAGTGAGTAGTGGTTCCATTGGCTTCAACAGGATAAGAATAATCGTTCAGACTCCCTGTCAATGTAACCGTATGCGCGGCTTCATCTACCTCTACCTTCTGGATATCGGAAAATTTAGCAAGCTGCTCCATCGCCTCCCTGACTGTCTGGATACCCTTGAGTGAAATGACAGACGGATTACCGGAACTGTTTTGGTCTCTGTCTGCCCGGAACGTATACGTTGTGCTGCCAATCTTAATGGATTTCTTGTCCAGCATTATCGCATAGTTCATCCCTATTCCGTCCTCCAGCTGGAATGTGACGGTAGCAGGCTTTGCCGGGACAGGCGGGTCAAAATCTTCATTTTTTACAAAATCCATCTCGCCCCACAACTGCTGATCCGCAGCTTTGTTGAACTCTTCCACGTAGAGATAAACGGGATCGTTGGAATCAGTAGGGATGCTTTGGAAGAGCGGAATGGTATTATACCTGCTAGATGACGTGATGTGTTCAATCTCGCCAAAAAGCTGGTTGATCTCCTCGCTCATGTAGCGGCGTTCCCGGTCGCTGTAGGTGCCGTTACTTGCCTGCAGGCAGAGTTCTCTTGCGCGGCGCAGCATCCCGCCTACCTCCTCCAGCGCGCCGTCCGCGGTCTGCGCGATATCGATTCCTTCGGAAACATTGAGTTCACATCGTTCCAACTCGGTAATCTGGGCGCGCATTTTTTCTGATACGGCAAGGCCAGCCGCATCATCCGCAGCCTGCCGTATCCGGAAACCTGAGGAGAGCTTTTGCAGATTCTTTGCAATTGCGTTGTCTGTATTCTTCTTTTCACGCAGCGCATACAAAGCCGGTATGTTGGTTTGGATTATCATATTGATTTATCCTACCTTTCTGCCTTACCATGATTTGTAAGAAACCGTATGAAAATACTACGGAATCCGGAACCGCCATATATCGGCAGTTCCGATGTCTACGACATCCATCCGCAGCTGCTTGGAACTATTTAGTTAATTATACTACAAAAAAATCCAATTTAAAAGATGTCATTGACAATTCATGCCTATATTTTCATGCCTGAAAATACCTCAAAGCAAGATGTCCCTAGTAAACGCGATTGCCTTCGTTCCATATACGCACGGCTATTATAAAGTAACCGAAAGAGTGGGCGAGGCTTTTAAAGACGGTCTGACACGAAAAAAATAATATTGACATACCGCCACAAGACCTCTAACCACATTTCACTCCCGGCATTAAAAATAACTTTTCCTATGGTGTTTTGCGAAAGATAGCAATAGCTATTTTTTATTATCATTCTCTAACTCGATTACATCCAAAATATCACAATTCAGGGCTTCGCAGATACGAACCAGCCTGAATTTTTTAACAGTCACGCCATCAAAATTTCCTTTTATACTGATATTAAGCAGATTATACAGCACAATGCAGCTTTTGATGATTTGTTTATTTGATGAGAAATTAGCAAATCGGCGGGAGGTATCCTAATTGAATCGCCTTGGTTACTGCTTCGACAGAGGAGGAAACATCAAGTTTTTCAAATATATGCTGTAGATGATTGGAGAGGGTACGCTCGCTGATATAAAGTGCGCCTGCAATCTCTTTCCTCTTTCTTCCGTTAGCTATAAGCTGCAAAATCTGTTTTTCACAGTCAGTTAATTCTTCTAAAAACGGAACGGAACCGTTGAAGATAAATTTTCCCTGCATGATCTGTGAAAGAAAAGCGATCAGCATTTCCGGTTCAGTATTTTTGTTGATAAATCCTTTTGCCCCGATTTTTTTGGCTTCGTTACGGTATACCGGAAGATCGTATCCTGACAGGATAACAATTTTCTGCTCCGGATGACGTTGTAATATCTGCTTTGCCAATTCCAAACCGTCTTCAGATGTTATATTTTTTAAATTGATATCCATTAGCAGGATGTCCGGGGCATCTTCTTCAATGAATTTATCCAATAGGGAAATATCATTGATACTTTTAAAGGTTTTTATATCCGGGTAGTCTGATAATGCAATCTCCAGACTTTTAGAAAACAGAACGTGGTCATCGACTAATAAAATATTTATAAGAAGCATCTCCTTTCATTGGCAGATTGATACAGACGCTGATTCCATGTGGGAAATTGGGGGTTATACTTACGGCGCCGTCCATGCTTTGCACACGGTCAATGCTTAATGCAAGACCTCTGTGTTTTGATGAGTCTGCATAGGCGAGGCTATCGGTGTCAGCGCTCCCATTATCCTTTACGCATAATACTATCATTCCATTATCTTGCGTAAGCGTTATCCACGCTTTTTCTCCCGTAGAGTGTTTGTAAACATTCGTGACGAGTTCTTTCAAAAGCCGGTATATGAAAATATCATATGGCGGAACTAAAAATAAAGAGGCTGGACAGTCGAAAACAATGCCGACGTGGCGCTCAGGAAATGATTGCGCAATATAGGCAAGCAAATTTTGGTAATTCTCTTTTATAGTAAGTTTTGACAGTAATACAGGATGATAATTCTGCATCTGCTCACGGATATAGAGATTCATACTATCAAGGGTTTCTGTGATTATTTTCTGTATATCAGGTCTTGTTGATTTATGCATCATATTTTTTATGGAAAGCAAGTCTTGAAGTATATTATCATGAAGAAAATTTGAAAATTCAAGATTTATCTGCTCCTCCTGCTTTAACTGTGCTAATGCCGCATTATATTTGCTTTCCATAACCATGTCGCCTCCTCCCTGCCTTAAATTAAAATCCAGTATGATATTGCAGACATAGATTAACACAAACATAGCGTCCAACATAAGAAGGAAAGATAACCATCCGATCCCCAGAGTCGTTGTAATCAGGCCGCAAATGGCAACACCGAAAAGCAGGATCAACATTAACTGGAATCGGCTGAATATGGCAGACAATGGAAAACTGTGATGCTCTTTCAGTATAATACTATGAATACTCATGGAGAACAGCAGGACAGGGATATACGCTCCAAAGTTTGAAAGATTTCCTTTTATTCCCATTGTAGTAAGACAGTATGCAATGAATAAGATGATGATTACCACAAGAGAGAACAGAATGGATTTCCATTCTGCTTTCAGAACAAAAGCAGTTCTTTTTCTATGGTAAGCAACAACAAAAATGAAACAAAGCCAGCTTGCCGAAAACTGGATGCCATACAACAATGCAAACACGTTATCTGATATTAAAATGCCGATAAGGGAGCAGATACAGGTTCCGGTCAGGCAGAGGTTTGTTGCTTTTTTAAATCTATAACCGCTCCCCTGAAATAAAAACATGAGTATGAAATTGATGAAAACGCACCATATGACCGGACTTAATGCATAAAAAGCAATATTTGTTACAGCGTTGTCTGAAACGGAAAGGAGCATATACCAACCGTCTAATGCCAGCAGACCGCAAAACAAAGTGATAGCTTTATTATCTCTGACGTTGCAGGAACTCACATAAGCAGCGTCTATCAGCATCAACGATGACAGGAATAATGATACGGTTTTGCTGATGCCGCACGGCATCTGAATGTTTATTTCCAGCCCCATATATATTATAAGCAGGGTAGAGTTTATAAAAAGCAAAAGCTTAGGATTAATGCACTTCATATTTTTTCCCCCTTATCCATGCCTAAATTATATCATTTATCTGTGTGCATACAACTAAAATTTTCACAAGATTCCGATAGCCTTGCATATAGCCTGCGAAAATGCCGGGTGATAAAGAAACGGCATTTTCGTATAATCTTTATTTTTCCAAAACCATTTTACAGCAGGTATGGACAGTCATAAAGTAATAAATCAGATAAATGAGCAGTGTCAGCGCAATAGCCAATATTGTAGGAGCGTATAAAGCAAGGCTGTTCTCCAGAAGGTTCTGCATAAGCGCTGTTTTGTATACTAATGTGGCAAAGATACAGTCTGCCAGTCCGAACAGGAACGGAATGCTAAAAAATGTGATTGCCTGTTTCCTGATGATTTTTTTAATCTTCCTGTTCGTATATCCTATTTTTACGAGGATATCGTAATCGGATTTTGAATCGGCTATAGCAGAAATGTTATTAAAATACAGAATGCTGCCTGTTGCGATAAAGAATAATACCACAAGAAAGCCTATCAACAGGAAGGTGGAACTGTTCAGGGAAACCACTTCGTGTATTCTATGGGAATTGCCCTGCAGGTAAGGACTTTTATCCAAATATGCAGATAGAGCCTGAAACAGCTCCTCGTTACCTGTTATGGAATTTCCATTTATACTTAAGATTTTCGTTTCGGGGGCGGCATGTTCAGATATCGTTTTGTATAAACTGTCACTTACAATTAAAGTACCAACACTGTTCGCAAATGAAATAGGATTATCTAATGTAGTCATAGTCACAGTGACAGGTATTTCAGTATTGTTTATGAGCAATGGATAAACGCTGCCTGTTTCGTCCTTGCCGGAAGCCGGCTGGTATCTTATAAAAATACACTCATTGTTGTTTAGCGCTGTAAATTGCTCCAAAGCCTTTTGCCGCCCTTGTGCTTTCAGAATGGCAGTATAGTCAGAATATGAGATACATTCAAAACCTGCATTCCGAAGGATTTTTTCGTTATCAGCATCTCCCTTGGAAGTTCCGACACTGTATTCCATGGGAAGCTGCCCGGCAGTAGAAGTAACTTTATAAATATCGGCCTGCAGGAATGTAATATCATCTCCGGATGAATAGTTGTTCACGATCTCCATGATTGCGGACAGATCGATCTCCTTTTCAATACGGCACTCGATTTCTGACGGCGCAATGCGGGATATTGCAGCGATAGGATAATACAGGGTTAGAGCCATAATACTTGAAACAGTCAAAGTTGCGGCTGACAGTAATGTGAGCATGATCAGCGTTTTTGAATTGGAACGCATCCGATATATAAAACTCGGCGAAGTAATGATTCTTGTTTCCGTATAAAATTTCTTCTTATTTTTCTTGCCAGTCTGTACCGTATAAGGGAGAAAAGATGCAATAAAAAGCGCTGTCCCAAAAAGAATGAGTGTAAATGTAAGCATTCCAACAGCATAAAACCCGACTGAAAACCAGACAGATTTTTCGCCCCGCAGGATGTCAAGAGCAATACCATATCCCAAAATGACAGATACAAACCCGATGATGGAAGGAACGGCATGGAACTTTGTCTTCTTTTCCGCACTTTTTTCAAACCGCACTAAATCCATAAGGGAAGATTTAAAAAGAAATCTGCTGTTGGACAGCGATAATATGATAATAATGGCAAAAACAAAACACGCTGTCTTTACCATAGCATTCAGGTTAAAATACGGTATTTCTGAATTATTGACTGTCAAGTCCAGTAATTTTGTAACGCCAAACACAATGCCTTTGTGGAACAGACCGCCCAAAAGGATTCCGATTACGAAAGCCCCGAAACAGGAGAGCAGGTTTTCTGCTGTAAGCAGGGACAGTATCGTGGACTTCCGATATCCTAATAATGCATAAATACCCAATTCCTTTGTGCGCCGGCGCAGGAAGAAACGGTTTGAATATGACATATAAAAAATTACAAACGCCATAAGGAATATAGAAATCGTGTTGCACATGGTTTCCACCCGCCCGTCGCCTGATATTTTCTCAAGCATAACTTTATTCATGGAAAATGAAGTAAATGCAAAAAAAATAGTAATCACAAAGGAAATGGACAATAAATAAAGGGCATAAAAGGAAAAATTATTTTTTAGGTTCTTAAGCGCCATAGATAAACGGTTCATGGGTACTTCCCTACCTTTCTGTGTCTAATTTTGCGGTTGTCTGTGCAATGGATTCATAGAATGCACGCCTGTCAGCATTTTGTTTCAATAATTCCTGAATGATACAGCCGTCTTTAAAAATCAGGATGCGGTCAGCAAAACTTGCAGCATAAGCATCATGCGTGACCATTAGTATCGTAGTATGGAGACTTTCATTTGATTTTTTTAGAGTGTTCAGCAAATCTGTTGCGGAACTTGAATCCAATGCCCCAGTCGGTTCGTCTGCAAATAAAATGCTTGGATGTTTCACAATGGCTCTTAGAGCAGAAGCACGCTGCCTTTGCCCGCCTGAAAGCTCACTTGGATATTTCTCTAACTGTGCGTCAATACCAAAGCTTTTCGCCAGGCTCCGTATCATGTTTTCTATTTTTTGAGGCGGAAGTTTCTGCAAAGTCAGTGGAACGGCGATATTCTCAAAAATAGTAAGGCTGTCTAACAGCAGATATTCCTGGAAAATAAAACCCAGATTATCCCTGCGGAAATCCGCTGCTTTGGAATCAGTCAGATTTTTAAGATTGACGCCGTTTATTGTGATGCTGCCGCTCGTGGGTGTATCAATCGTGGAAAGAACATTAAGCAATGTTGTCTTTCCTGATCCGGAAGCCCCCATAATAGCGATAAATTCGCCGTCCGTTACGCTGAACGATACTTTATTAAGGCTTGGGCGTTGTGATTTTGCATAAATTTTTGTTACATTTTCCGCTTCCAATAATGTAGCCATTTCTTTTATTCTCCTTTGCTTTTTTGATAACAGTATTATAATTTGGGGGGGTGTAAAAAAGAATGAGTAAATTACGCAGATTTTTTGCGTGATTTGCTCATTCTTAAAAAAAAGCAGGGTGGTAATCTATTTTCTGTATTTGTGATAACCGTTTCTCTGCCATTTTTATCCAAATCTTACTCGCCCATAAGCCTCCTTCTTTTCACCGAACTTTCCTTATAATTCCCCTACAATTTTTTCCAATTCATCATATATTTGCTGATCTTTATCTTCTCTCTGCAAAAAAGATGATTTTATGCCGCATTCACGGGTTTTGTCAATCCACTCCAGCGCCGTCTCCCTGCTAATGCCGCTATACAGCATCCCGTAATAGATATATGCCAATTCATTTGATACATTTGTGTGAAATACCATAGGGTCGTCAGAATTAATACAGACCATTACATTGTCTTCCCCGCCAGGCCTGTTCAGTCTGTAAATCTGATTCTCCGTTATTTTATCCACCTCTCCGATTGCCACATTGGATGAGGGATTCACCTCTACGACAATTCCTTTCCGGCTCAATTTCTGACACAATATTTTCTGCAGCATTTCTGTAATCTGTATATCCTGTTTTGTCACCTCATAATGGATGGGACATTCCATTTCTGTAAGGAATTTTTTACAATGGCGCGCCAGAGCAATCTTTTCTCCATTCCAAAAAATTTCGCTGCATATATCTTCTCGGACTTCTTTACAAAAACCAACGTCTTCAGCCTCCGCACATCTGTCATAGCCGCCCTCTTCTGTGTCAAACATTTTTAAATATCCTTCTATCAATACCTGTAAAGAAATATTCTGCTCCTTGCCGTATATCCCTTTCGCCAACTCGTATACTTTCCCTTCCAGATATGCAATCAACGTAGAATTACATTCCACCGTATCCTGACTAAGCGCATAGTACGCCCATACATAATTATCTAACGCTTCACTTCTTGGCAGTACAACAAAAGGATTTTGACGCCGCCATTGCTCCGGTAAAATGCCAAGCGCAGTACCATGTCCGATTCTGTCTCCCGCATGAAACTTCAAATAAGTAATCGTTTCGTCTATTCTGCGTAATCCCGATAGAATATGCCTGAAATCTTCTCCTGCATGGAATGTGAACCGCAAACTCTGGATACTGTTTGTCCCATACCCTACCTTTTCTATAGAGCTATCCCTGGCTTCTTTATAGGCTTTTGCAAAAACCCATATAGGAGTCGCGTTTTCCAGACTCGCCGCATCAATCCCTACAATATAACGGTCAAGCCCGGAAACACGATTTCGCAGGCTGCGCATAATTCTAATCTGATTCACATACTTTTCTTCCAACACACCAAACTGCAGCTTTTCTTTTTCTTCCATACCATCCAGAAAACATTTGTATGGAACCGTGCTGTCTTTTTTCTTCAAGAGATGATACACTAAGCCTACTCGGGGAAACGTCCGGTAAACTTGATAGCCTCCAATATCTTTCCTACAATAGTCCTCCCTGACGACATTCAGGTATGCCTCTAAAAAATCTTTCACATCTTTCTGGAACCCGTCTTCTTTGTCATTAATTAAAACTTTCCCAATTTACCGGACTATAGAATAGACCCGCAAACTCACCCAAAACTATATAATACATTCAAAAACTAGTTATTAAAAGCAATAATCCCTAAAAAAT
>CAJTDD010000037.1 GCA_910574885.1 Lachnospiraceae bacterium
GGAACATTCCAAAATTACTCTGGACAATCCATGATATTTTCAGTACAACTATATCTTGTATCTTATAGATGGCCCCCAAGCATTAAAATCAGGACGGATTTTGGGTGGCTCTCAAGCTTGAAATTGGTGGCTCCCAAGCATTAGAATAATCACTTTTCTCAATAACACTTTTTCGATAATTGTATTATTCGCTTTGACGCATTATAATATCAGTTATGAAGGAGGTTATTTCAATGTTTGATTACATGAATGTAAAAGAAGCGGCTGAAAAATGGGGATTGTCCGAACGGAGGATACAGGTATTATGCGCTACAAACCGAATCCCCGATGTAATGCGAATCAGCAATGTGTGGCTGATTCCAAAGACTGCATCAAAGCCCAAAGATGGGCGTTTTAAGAAAAGAGATAAGGAGGAATCGGACAATGAGTAAGATTTTATTGGTTGAAGATGATATGGAAATCAGTACCATGCTAAAGAATTTTTTGACCACGGAGAAATTTGAAGTAATTACAGCGTATGATGGCAAAAGTGCCCTCGACAGGTTCTTTTCGGATAGTTTCAGTCTGGTTTTGCTTGATTTGATGATTCCTCAGATAAGCGGAATCGAAGTCATGGAAAAAATCAGGGAAAACAGCACTGTCCCGATTATTATTATATCGGCAAAAGATACCGATTCTGATAAAACGCTTGGTTTAGGTCTGGGAGCAGATGATTATATAACGAAACCGTTTTCTGTCACAGAAGTATTGGCAAGGATAAAAGCAAATATCCGAAGAACTACACAGTATGCTGCAAGTGCAACAGAACAGCAGCCAATACTTCAAACGGGAAGCCTTGTTATGAATCTGAATGAGTATTCTGTAACAAAAAACGGCTGTAAAATAGAGCTTACATCAAAAGAATTTGAAATTTTAAAGCTGTTATTGCAGAATCCAAAGAAAGTATATACGAAAGAACAGATTTATTCTCTTGTCTGGAATGATACCTATTATGGTGATGAAAATGCTGTCAATGTCCATATCAGCAGATTGAGGAATAAAATAGAGGATAATCCCCGTGAACCGCAGTATGTGATTACGGTATGGGGAATCGGATACAAATTGGGGGAGTGAAAGGATGAGCGAAAAAACAATCATATTCTTTTTGGCAGTTGTTGTCTGCTTATTATTCCTTGTGGTTTTATACCAGCGTTTTGTTTTTGGCAGGGGAATACAGGCAAAGATAAAACGGATGAATAAAAAGTTAGAGGAAATTTTAGAAACTGGTAGCGACGAGAAAGTAATGGTATTTACGGACAACCCTGTTTTGATGGAATTAGGGGGACAAATCAACCGCCTGCTGATAGACCGACAGAAAATAAGGGCAGATTTTAAAAGGGAAGAAATTTCTTCTAAAAAGATGTTGGCGAATATCTCCCATGACATAAAAACTCCTCTAACGGTCATATTGGGTTATCTGGAAATTATGAGCTTGAACCATGCAGATAATGAGATGTTGAAAAAAGTAGAAACAAAAGCGAATCAAGTTATGAACCTTATCAATCAGTTTTTTACATTGGCAAAACTGGAATCTGGCGATACAAATATAAATCTTGGCAAAGTCAATATCAACGAGATATGCAGGGAGAATGTTTTGGAGTTTTACGATATTTTATTGCAGAAAGATTTCGATGTTGATTTGTTTATTCCAGAAACAGCTATTTTTGTGCAGGGGGAGAAAGAAGCCCTGCAAAGGATTTTATACAATTTATTGTCAAATGTAATACGCTACGGCTCCGACGGAAAATATTTAGGAGTTTTTTTGCGTCAGGACAAGAGCAATGTATATATTGATGTGGTTGATAAAGGGAAAGGGATTGAACAGGAATTTGCATCGAATGTATTTGACAGGCTCTATACAATGGAAGATTCCAGAAACAGGGAAATACAAGGGAACGGATTAGGCTTAACGATTGCGAAGAATCTTGCAAGGCAATTAGAGGGCGATATATTTTTAGACAGCATACCGAATGTCAAAACAACTTTTACAGTAAGCCTCAAAAAAATAACTTATTAAATTCCCTGCGAAAGAAATTCGTAAGAATTAGTCAAGAGTTTTGAAAATCTATATCGCTATAATGATATTCATAAAACACCTTTGGGCGTATTACTATGTCCGAAAAAGGCGTTACTAAGGAAACACCCTACGGGTATCCCTTTATGCCAAAAGGCTGGCATGAACAGAGAAAGGAGGCAAAAAATGTCTTATATTTTGCAAACAAGCCATCTAAGCAAAACGATAGATGGAAAACAGTTAGTCACAGATGTGAATATCCATGTAAAGAAAGGTGAGGTATATGGATTTTTAGGACCGAATGGGGCAGGAAAAACCACGGTGATGAAGATGCTTACAAATCTATGGAAACCGACAAGCGGCACGGTTGCGCTGTTCGGGAAAGCATTGGAAAAAAACTCTTACGAGGTGCTGAAGCGTATGGGAAGCATCATTGAATTTCCTACATTTTATGACCATATGAGCGGAAAGGACAACTTACAGCTTCATTGTGAGTATATGGGATATTATAACAAAGGCAGCGTGGAGGAAGCACTCGGGATGCTTGGGCTTTCGGATGCGGCGGATAAGCCTGCGGGCAGCTATTCTTTAGGAATGAAACAGCGTCTGGGGATTGCCCGCGCCATATTGTGCAAGCCAGAGTTAGTTATCCTTGACGAGCCGACAAATGGTTTAGACCCCGCAGGAATGAAGCAAATCAGGGATTTGTTTCGGATGCTATGTACCGAGTATGGAATGACGCTTATGATATCCAGTCATCTTCTCCCAGAAATAGAAAGTATTGCCGATACGGTTGGCGTTATCCATCATGGAAAGATGATGAAAGAAATATCCATGAAAGAAATTGCAGAAACAAATACGGCGTATATTGAACTTGCCGTAGAGGATACAAAGAAAGCGGCATATGTTTTAGCTGAAAAAATGCAGCTAAGTAATTTTAAAATCGTAAACGATTCGGGGATTCGTATTTATGAGCAGGGTGTCACCACACAAAAGATTTCGAGGGAATTAATGGCAAATGATGTAGAGATTGCTTCCATCAGCCAACATACCGAAACATTGGAGGACTATTTCTTAAAAATCACATCGGAGGTGGGAAAATCATGTTAAAGCTTGTCAGACTTGAATGGAAAAAGAATAATATCGGGAAATATATCAAAGGCGTAATCATTATGGCGGCTCTGCTTGGCTTATTTGTTTTTGCGTTAGCGTTTTTGGGCATTGCCAACGACCCAGACGGAACACTGGATGCTGCGCCTGGGACAGATGTAATCTCCGCTCCCATTGAATTATTTACCAGCATGGCTTTTCTTATTTACACCAGTGTAATGTTGGCATCCTTTATTGTAAGCGCATACAAAAACAAGACAATGAATCTGATGTTTTCCTACCCTATTAAGCGGCAGAAAATCTTAGCTTCCCAAATGATTGCGGTCTGGACTTTTAATTTTGCCGCACTCATTTTAACAAAACTGGCAATTTATATGTGCGTGTTCTTTGGGGCAAAATTTATGCAGTCATCTTTTACTGTTGATTTTTCAATAGGCAGCCTGTCATTTTATATACAACTGATACTAAAATCAGTGGTAATCGTCAGCATGAGTTTTATCGCCCTGTTTGTCGGGATGGCGATAAAATCTTCAAAGGCAACGATTGTCACCTCATTTTTATTGATTTTTCTCACGCAGGCGAACATTGGCGATTTCACAATGGCAAGCAACGCAGTATTCCCCGTTATTTTGACTACTATTTCTTTGGCTTTTGCCGTTTTGTCAATTGTAAATGTGGAAAGCAAAGATTTAATGTAGGGGGCGGATTATGAATATGAAAAGAATACTGTTAGCAGTGGTTTTAGTGATAGCTTTTGGCATATGCGGATGCGGGAACAAGGAAAAAATAGATTCTAATGAGGAATTTTCGACGGAAGGTATTTCAGAAATTGTATTGGATATTTCCTCTTGGAATTTAAAAGTGATGGCTTCCAGTGATGACAAAGTACACATAGCCTGCGAGGGAAAAGTCGAAGATGACCGTGATATGCAGGTTGTGCAGAAAGATGGAAAACTAATGATACAGCAGGATGATGATACGGACAAAAATCTGGCGGAGCAATTCTCATTTGGCGAAGCAGGGAAGATAATATTGTATATTCCTAAAGATAATGCTGTTTCCTTAGCCATTAACAATGGTTCGGGAGAGATGGAGTTGGAAGCGGTCAGCATTTCCACTTTGTCCTTGAACAACCAGTCTGGCTATGTAACGATGTCTGATTTCATAGCTGAAAGTGCAAAAATAAAATCTCTTTCAGGCGATATTAAAATAACAGATGCTTCATGCACGGATTCTAATATCAATACAGAATCCGCATATGTTACCATGAAAAATACAGTTGTTGGAAAGGCTGCTGTTTCGACAGATTCTGGCGAAGTGAATATAAGCAACATAAACAGCTATGATTCCCTGTCTGTAGAAACGGGTTCGGGAGATATATCATTGTCCCATGAAGCGATGCCAGATAATTTATCCTGCCATATATCCAGTGGCTCGGACGATGTAACCGTACAGCTTAAGAATACGGAATTCAGTACCGATACGGACGGATGCAAGGATGGGAGCATCGGAAAGGGCGAAAACAGTTTATCTATCATGAGCAACAGCGGAACAGTAATTGTAAAATAGTTTTGGAGTGTAGAAAGATATGGAACGGTATCATTGGATATATTGCCCTATATGCGAAAATAAGACACGCATGAAAATAAGGGAAGATACAGAAATAAGGAATTTCCCTCTATATTGTCCGAAATGCAGGCAAGAAAGTTTAATCAATGTAAAATCATTAAAAGTAATTGTTATGAAAGAGCCAGACGCACAGACGCAGAGCCGATGAACTTGTGGGAAACCTCACAGCTCATCGGCTCTATTTGTCAGAAAGAATAAATATTTAGTCGTTGTCTTTCGTGCTTATTGCGGAAGTTTGTTTCTGCATAGCATTCAGCTTTTTGTGGAGCGGTATCGCCATGAATACTGTTATGACTGCGGAAAGTACATCGGCAATCGGCTGGGCATACATTATTCCATTTAGCCCCCAGACCATCGGAAGAAGCAGGATAACGGGGATAAAACAAATCCCCTGCCTACAAGCTCCGAGGATAAATCCCTCTCTGCCTTTTCCCAAAGCAAGGAACAGGGAGGAATACACCGTATAAAATCCAAAGAGCATAATGGAAATGCCGTTTGCCCTCAAAGACGCTGCCCCGATACGAATCATCTCAGCATCGCCCTTTGTGAATTGGGAGACGATAGCCGTAGGGAACAGAGCCAGTATCACACCGAAAATCACACAGAAGACCGTAGACCATAGGATGGAAGTCTTGATTGCTTCACGCAGACGGTCAAATTTCTTCGCCCCGTAACTGTACCCTGCAATGGGCTGAAAACCTTTGATGAACCCGAATACGGACAAGCTGCCCATTGAGATAAGGCGGGTAACAACGCCCATGCCTGCAATGGCAGAGTCCCCGTAATCGCCAGCGGCATTGTTGATTAAGGAAATAGACACACTCGTTAAAATCTGGAATACCAATGTCGGGATGCCGATTTTGAAAATCTCAGACATGGTTTCTTTTGTGTATGTGCAGTCCTTAACCCGAAAATGGAATACGCTCTTTTTCCGAAAAATATAGGTCAGATATACGCAGGTTGAAACGATTTGTGAGATTGCGGTCGCTATCGCCGCTCCTGCCACGCCTAAATCAAACACATAAATAAACAGCGGGTCTAGGGCGATATTGAGTGCCGCTCCCATCAGCAAGGCACACATGGTTGTTTTAGCTGCTCCTTCGCTAGTCACAATGTTATTCATCGTGACATTGAACACATTGAAGATGCAGGAAACAATGTAAATGCCTGCGTATGTGGCGGCAAAGGGGAGGATACTGTCTGTTGCGCCTAAGAGCTTCAGTATGGGATGCAGGAACACCATAGAAATGATAATGATAACTGCTCCCACGGATACGCTGCTGTATAAAGCGGTACTTGCCACTTTATCCGCATTTTTCTTATCCCCACGACCTAGCAATCGGGAAATGTAAGAAGCTGCACCGTTGCCGAACAGCAGACCAAGACCGACAACGACCTGTCCGAGCGGGTAGACCACGGAGATTGCCCCCATCTGGCTCTCCCCTAGCCCGCTGACAAAATAAGCGTCAACGAGGTTGTAGAAAGCATTTACCAACATGCCAATCATTGTTGGGATGCCCATTGCTAAAAGTGCTTTTGGTATGGATGTGCTGCCGAGCAGCTCCATCTTTTTACTTTGACTGTTCATTTTGAACTCCTTTCTCTTGACAAATAGTGCTATTTATACTACTATAAAATATAGTAGTTGTGTTGCGGGAATTATAATACTATAATTTATAGTAGTTGTCAATAGAAAAAGGAGGAATTTTAAATGGCGACCATTGACTTGATTGTATTGGGAATGTTGAAACGGGAATCAATGAGTGCATACGATATTCAGAAACTGGTGGAATACCGCAACATTTCAAAGTGGGTAAAAATCAGCACACCATCCATCTATAAAAAGGTTATCCAGTTGGAAGAAAAGGGGCTTATCACAAGCCGCACGGAGAAAGAGGGAAAAATGCCCGAAAAGGCGGTATATTCCTTGACGGATGCAGGAAATGAGGAATTTGAGAAGCTGATGCTCGAAATATCCTGCAAGCCGATTAACATATTCTTGGATTTTAATGCGGTTATTGTTAATTTAGAAAGCATGGAAAAGGAACAGCAGAGGGAATGTCTGGATAACATTGAAAGTAATATCAATATGCTGAAATCCTATCTTGAGGAGAACATGGACTTAAAAGAAAACGCTCCCGATGTTCCTGCCACGGGCATGGCAGTTCTGCAACAGCAATTTCGATTAGTGCAGGCAATCGAAGAATGGATAAGGGCATTGAAAGAAGAACTGCTGTAAATGAAGATGGTTTAAAACATAGCAAGAATGATGAAAAGATAGAAAACTCCTTGTGCTACAATATCTCATTGAACCCCTGCTTTGACATTTCGTAATGTTAAAAAAATGCGGGTGAAAACGAGGAAACACCACAAGGGTGTACCTCTATGCCCATAAAGCATGGGTGAGAATGAAGAAAGGAGGTCGCAAAATGCAAGGTCAGACAGTACGCATTGTTTCACAGGCTATCCGCTATATCGAAGAACATCTGCACGAAAAGATGGATTTAGATATGGTGGCATCGGCACTGCACTATTCCAAATACCACCTGCATCGGATTTTTACAAAGACCGTCGGCTTGACTATCCATGACTACGCAAAACGGCGGCAGCTTACAGAAGCGGCAAAACTTCTGGTGTTTTCTGCAAAACCGATTATCGAGATTGCCCTTATGAGCGGGTATGAAAGCCAGCAGGCATTTACGGATATTTTTAAGGCGATGTATAAGACTTCCCCTGCGGAATTTCGAGAAGCGGAAAACTTCTACCCGTTACAGCTTGAAATTTATCTGAAGGAGGAACTTATAAAAATGGATTTGACAAAAGACAATATAACATTTGCCACGCCCGAAGATGTGGATGACTGGATGGAACTGGTAAGCCTCACGATTGACGGCTATCCATGTCTGGATAAGGGAGATTACACCGCAAACCTGCATCGGTATATTGCGGATAAAAAGGCTCTGATATTGCGGGATGACGATATGGCTATTGGCGTGATGGGATTTTCGCCCGACACAGGCAGCATAGACTTTCTGGCTGTCCATCCGCAGTATCGGCATCTCGGCATTACAAAGCTGTTCCTTGATAAGCTGGCAGACGAGTTGCTTTATGGGAAAGAGATTACGTTGACGACATACCGTGCAGGTGATAAGGCAGATACGGGCTGGCGGGAAGAATACCGCCGTCTTGGATTTGCAGAACGGGAACTGCTTGTGGAATATGGCTATCCGACGCAGCGTTTCGTGCTTCCACCGAAAAACAAGGAGGAAATACCGCAAGGGTATACCTCTATGCCCGAAAATACGGGCAGGAAAGGGGAAACAAGGAATGACCGAAACACAGAAAAACCCGTTGGCAGAGAGCTTTAACGCCATATCCCTCATCCGATTTGCTTTCCCAAGCATGGTGATGATGCTGTTTATGGGATTATACACCATTGTAGACACAATTTTCGTCGCACGGTTTGTAGACACGAACGCCTTGTCGTCCATCAATATCGTCTGCCCCGTCATCAATCTGATTGTCGGTCTGGGGACGATGCTTGCAACAGGAGGAAGTGCGGTTGTTGCGAAGAAAATGGGGAATGGAAACATAGAGGAAGCCCGAAGTAATTTCACGTTGATTGTCGTGGCAGGGGCGGTTATCGGTCTGCTGATTACAGCGGCAGGGCTTTTCTTTTTGGATGAAATGATCTGGGGATTGGGTGCAAGTGAAATATTGTTCCCATATTGCAGGGATTATCTGACGATACAGCTCATTTTCGCCGCCTTTAATATGATGCAGGTCTTATATCAGAATCTGTTTGTGACGGCAGGAAAACCGACATTAGGGTTAGCACTTGCTGTTCTGGCGGGGATTGCCAACATTGTTTTTGATTATGTTTTTATCGTTTTACTGCAAATGGGAATCAAGGGAGCTGCTATTGGGACAGGCATCGGATATATGATACCGTCAATTATCGGTACAATATTTTTTCTGATGAAAAGAAGCGAACTGCACTTTTGCAAGCCTAACATGGACGCATCTGTTTTGCTGAAAAGCTGTTCCAATGGTGCGTCGGAAATGGTAAGCCAGTGTTCGACTGCCGTAACGACATTTCTGTTTAATGTAACAATGATGAAGCTGCTAGGCGAGGACGGCGTAGCTGCGATTACAGTACTCATCTATTCGCAGTTCCTCTTAACAACGCTTTATATTGGCTTTTCTATGGGAACAGCCCCCGTCGTAAGCTATAACTATGGGAGCGGGAATGTAAAACAGCTAAAAAAGACTGTCCGTATCTGTTTCAGCTTTATAGCGGGGATTTCCATATTTGTATTTTTATTTTCCCTGCTTGGTGGAGAAAGCATTGCAAAGGTATTTGCGGAGAACAACAGGAATGTTTTTGAGATTACAAAGAATGGATTTAGCATTTTTTCATTCAGCTTTCTGTTCTCTGGATGCAATATTTTTTCATCCGCTTTATTTACGGCGTTATCGAATGGAAAGGCATCTGCAGCCATATCTTTCCTGCGGACGTTTGGATTTATTATGGTGTTCCTTTTGGCATTGCCGAGATTTTTAGAGGTAACGGGCGTGTGGCTTGCAGTACCGCTTGCGGAGTTTTTCACGCTTATACTGACGGTATATCTGCTATGCAGGCATCGAAAACAATACCATTATTTTTGAAAGAAAGGCAGGCAAGAAATTGAAACAGACAGAATGGATATTATGCCCTGTCTGCGGGAGCAAAACCCGCAGCAGAATAAGGGAGGATACTATTCTGATAAATTATCCTCTCTACTGCCCGAAATGCAGGCAGGAAAGATTGATAGAAGTGAGAAATTTACAAACAATAGTCATCACAGAGCCAGACACATTAGATGCAGAGCCGATGAACGTGTGAGCAATCACAGTTTGTCGGCTTTTCTTTTTATATAACTAAAGGTAGGCACGTCCACCAAATTAAAAAAAACGGCGATTTGGTGGGCGGTATTGCTATGCCCGAAAGACTTAACAAGCACTCTCCAAACCTGTTTCAAGTTTGGAGGGATTTTTATTGCCTGCAAATAGCAATTTTCGTTTACATATATCATATCGGGGATGGGTGGACAGCCTGTTAAAAAAATCCTTGTCAATGCAAGGGGGCTTTCTACCCAAGAAGTAGAAGTCAAATCTCTACATATAAGAACAATTATATCTATAAACCGTGAGGGCGTGACAGCCTTTGCGGTTTTTCTTTTGTCGTTTTTTGTTAGAACATGCCGCAGGGCTGTTTTTGACGTGGGATGCCGTTCTCCGCCCGTCAATCTGGATTTCCAAAAAAATTCAGATTGATTGGAGGAAATTACAATGCTTGAAAAGCATCCAAACCGAAAAAAGGACAAGTATAATCCGTACACTTTGACGATAACCGAGGGGCATTATTACCTCTCTTTTAAGGACGGGCGTGGAAAGCAGCAGAATATTGAGATTGACGAAATGCTGTACCAGACGTTTGACAGATTTGAGCTTGAGGACATATCCCATCTGAACAGGGTGAGCAGGCACATTGAACACTCCGAGCTGACCGAAGAAACGCTGAATGACAGAGCTTTTTATAAGGCAGAACGGATTGAGGATATTGTTTCAGAGAGCATCGAATACGAGCAGCTACATAGGGCGGTTTCCAAACTTCCCGAAGTGCAGCGGCGCAGGCTGAAGCTTTATTTTTTCGGGGAGCTGACCTATGAGCAGATTGCGAAGCTGGAGGGCTGCAAATATCAAGCTGTCCAGTGTTCCATAAAAGCGGCATTAAAGGCGATAAAAAAATTTATGAAATAATTGCCTTGTGTTGTGGCAGTTGAGTGAGCAAACAGGTGAAGGGGCTTAAAAACCCTTTCACCTGTTTTCCGTTATGGCAAAAACGGGACGGCTCTTTGAAAACCGAATACCCATTCACCAAATACATTCTCTTTGTGGCTGTAATAAGTGTAAGCGTGTGCAGCGATACGCCATGACCCGCCGAAAGGCAGTAAGCGAAAATTATCGACTGAAAATATCGGGCAGCTCCCGATTCCGCCATGACCCACAAAGAGGATAATGATACTCCCGTCCAGCCACAGTCCGAGCGGTAACCAATCCGCCGCAGGCAATGGGGGCGGCTCTGTCAGACCGACAGTTGGGGTGTAACTCCCGTGGCGTCAGTTTGCTGCTGACCGTTTGGTGACTTCCCTTTGCGTTATCACGCATCAGCATTTTCGGGGTGTCGGGGACAAATAGAAAATGCCTTTTATCATAATGCCAGATGCAGGGCGGTCTATCGGAACAGGGCTTGTTTTATGTGCTTCCGACTTTAAATACTTCCTTGTGTCTGGCTGTTACATAGGCAGGGTATTCCTGCCTAAATTCAGATAGGAGGTTCTAAAGAATATGGAAAGAACAATTAGGCGTGGCGACATCTACTACGCAGAGCTTAATCCCGTCGTCGGTTCGGAGCAGGGCGGCATACGACCCGTACTTATCATTTCTAATGATATAGGAAATAGCCATAGCCCGACAGTCATTATCGCAGCCATAACAGGTAAAACACAGACAAAGGCAAAATTACCGACACATACCGAAGTAAAGGATGTTGAGGGGCTTGACAGGGACTCTATCATCCTGCTTGAACAGATACGGACGATTGATAAGCGACGTTTGCGGGAATATATGGGAACTCTTGACAGGCGTTTTCTTCCTGCAATGGACAAAGCGTTGGCAATTAGTATTGGTTTAAACGGATATTCGCAATGCCCGATGAAGCAGGGCAGACACTCGGCTTCTTTACCTGCTCATGAATGTTGTCCGCTGCATGATGACAGCGTTCAAAAAAAGGATTAGCCCCCTCGTTATATGGTACAATCATTCGCTCATACATTGAGAATGAGGGAGGTGTTGCCTGTTGAAGCATAGAGAATTTAGGTATGTTGGCGAGCCTGTTCCAGAATTAAATGAGCAGGAACACGCAGCATTTCTTATGAATTTTCAAAGGTCAATCCTTTTATCATTAGAAAAACGGAATCTGTTGACCGCATCACAGCGGGAACGCTGTTTGCTTGAGCTTGAAAAACAATATCGTCTAAATTAGAAAAAAGCAACGTCAGGCATAACCGCTTGACGTTTTTACATAGTCAAGTGTGAGAATTACAAATTTGCACATTCGACATACCATTTTCAATTAACTATACTGAAAATACGGCAAGGGATTGTCGGGAAAGGAGATATTCTTATGTCAATAGATAAATACGAAACCCTAAATCAAGAAAGGAAGATACAGCACACAAAGAGAAAGGTTGCCGCATACTGCCGTGTGTCTACGGACAACGAAGACCAGGCAAATTCATTTGAAAGCCAGCAGCGTTATTTTAGACAATATATAGAACGTAATCCCGATTGGGAGCTTTATGAAGTGTTCGCAGATGAAGGCATCTCTGGTACGAATACAAAAAAACGGAAAGAATTTAACCGCATGATTGCGTGTGCAAAGAACGGTGATTTTGATTTGATTGTAACAAAAGAAATCTCCCGTTTTGCGAGGAATACCCTTGATAGTATATTCTATACCCGTGACCTCAAAAAGCACGGCGTGGGTGTTATCTTTATGAATGATAACATCAACACTTTAGACGGCGATGCAGAGCTTCGCCTTGCCATTATGTCCTCGATTGCACAGGAGGAAAGCCGTAAGACTTCCGAGCGTGTGAAATGGGGGCAGAAACGCCAGATGGAGCAGGGAGTTGTGTTTGGGCGGAGTATGCTTGGCTACGATGTGAAAGATGGCAAAATGTATATTAATGAGGATGGGGCAAAAGTTGTCCGTCTTATCTTCCACAAGTTTGTAAATGAGGGGAAAGGAACTCATGTGATTGCCCGTGAGCTTCGGGAGGAGGGAATTAAGCCCATGCGTGTAAAAGAATGGCAGAATACAGTCATTCTCCGTGTTATCCGCAATGAAAAATACTGCGGTGATTTGGTGCAGAAGAAAACCTATACGCCAGACTTTTTATCCCATGAAAAAAAGTATAACCGAGGACAAGAGGAATTTGTGATTATCAAAGACCATCATGAACCGATTATCTCCCGTAAGCTTTTCGATAAGGCAAACCGCATTTTGGATGAAAAATCGCTTTCACAGGAGGGCAAAGCAAAACACAGCAACCGTTATCCATTTTCTGGGAAAATTAAATGCGGATGCTGCGGTTCAAGTTATGTGGCGAGATATAAAACCCGAAAAAATGGAAGCCGCTATAAGGCGTGGCGGTGTCTTGAAGCTGCAAGACATGGAAGCCCTCATGTGGACAAAGCAGGGAATCAAGTTGGATGCAGTGGACTTAGCATACGCAACGAAGATGCAACCCACATCATGTACCTTGTCACGAGCAGCTTAAAATACAATAAGGAGAAAATCACTAATAATCTGCTTGCTATTATCAAGTCTATTATCGCAATGGATACCGCAGGTACAGACAGTGAGAAACTAAAATCACAAATAAAAGCCATTGAACAAAAACGCACAAACCTCATTGACCTTTATACATCTGGAGATATTACCAGAGATGAATTTTCAGCAGCAAGAGCAAAGTGCGAGAATGAGATTGCCGAACTGCAATCCGTGATAGATAGCATAGACAAACAAAGGGAGATGATAGAAAAACAGCAAGAGCTTGTCGCTGAAATTACAGAAGCGATGAATGAGCTTATAAACGGCGTGGAATATGAAGATGATTTTTACAAAGAAATCTTAGATAAAATGGTTGTAAACGACAAAGACCATATTGATGTGTATTTGAACCTGCTCCCTCTCAAATGGAGCTATACAGTTGCAAAAAGCGTAAACTGTCCGCAGGGTAAATCGCTAAAAAAAGCGCAGGCCCCTGAGATGGAACATTTCAGGGGCTTCTCTACCGATATCCGTCAGTATCCCAGTCACTTCCTTATAAGGCATCGTATACCGCTGTGACAGATACCGCATCGAAGCTGCAAGCTCTCCATCAGGTCCACCAAACTGAGTAATAATAACCTGCGCAATCTTAGGATTTGTCTGTGTAATTTTTACCGGGTGCTGTAATCGTTTCTCATAATTCCACATATACTAGCATCCTCCTTCCTGCCAGGGCCATGGCTCGTTGATCCAGCACCAGTATTCTGCCGGGGTGCAGGCTGTGTCAAGGGTCAGCGGGCCAAAATACTTGGCGTACTCCTTGAGCGCCTGCACCCGCTGTTTCTTAAATTCCTCGAAATACTCTAATGCGTCTTCATTGCATGGATGCGTATCCAGAAACAGTTTGACATCGTCAACTGCAAAACTGACCACGTTAATCCATTCTAATAATTCACTTCGGTTCGGTCTGCTCTCTGTCATCTGCAACAACCTCCCATCCCAATTCCTCTGAACGGTTTATCCAATTCCTCGAAAATAGTCCCCTTATGAAATCCTTTTTCTGCTTCGTAGAGATTCCGCCACTCCTGCCATGGAACGTAAGCCATAGCGAGGGGCATTCCATTCAGCTCGTCATACTCGGCATTGTCGTCACAGCATGAAGGCTCCGGGATAAGCTGAGCGGCCGACTGGCAGGACGGTGCGGGCTGCGGTATCGGAACCGGGGTAGGCGCAGGTCTTCCACAGCCGTTCCGCCGCATGTAATCCGATGTGTTATAGCGATAATTCGGCATATGTGTTGCTCCTTTCATAGAACGTTTGCAATAACAGTGTATGGGAAATTCAGAAAGTGGTGCGTGTTTTCCTTCGTTTGCAGGTTGTTTTTAGAGCGGTATCTGAGTATAATAGATACGATGGGAGTGTAAATATATGGCAAAGAATCAAAGAGTAAGAAAGCAGAAGACAGGGAAAACAAGGGACAGGGAGAAAAAGAGGGGGAATATGATTCGCTTCTTCGACTTCAACCTGCTTACTGTATTGATTTTTCTGATTTGTTTTGGATTGGTTATGCTTTACAGTACGACTGCATACAGCGCTTTAGTCGAACATGAGGACAGTATGTACTATTTTAAAAGGCAGCTATTTTTCTATGGTGTCGGATTTGTCGGTATGTATGTTGTCGAGAAGATTGATTACCATGTTTATATCAAATGGGCGAATATGATTTACTTCTTTTCTATCTTTATGATGGCTCTGGTGCAGACGCCGCTTGGAAAAGAAGTCAAAGGAGCAAGGAGATGGATTCGGCTGCCTTTCGGCCAGCAGCTTCAGCCGGCGGAGATTGCCAAGATTGCCGTGATTCTGTTTATCCCTGTGCTCATCTGTAATCTGGGAAAGGATATCAAGACATGGAAGGGAATCCGGAAGGTGCTTCTGTGGGGCGGCTTTTCGGCGGCATGCGTCTTGTTTCTTACGGACAACCTGAGTACGGCAATCATCGTGATGGGGATTACCTGTATCATGATATTTGTTGTACATCCTAAAACCAAGCCCTTTGTAATCCTTGCGGTGCTGGGAATTGCAGGTGCGATTGCGGGGGCTAAGGTATTAGGGACGATGCTTGAAACCAGCAAGAATTTCCGTTTGCGCAGAATCCTGGTGTGGCTCAATCCAGAGGGACATGCCGAGGAGGGGGGATATCAGGTCTTACAGGGATTATATGCCGTGGGGTCCGGAGGTTTCTTTGGAAAAGGTCTTGGGAACAGTGCG
This sequence comes from Lachnospiraceae bacterium, assembly GCA_910574885.1. Taxonomy (GTDB): domain Bacteria; phylum Bacillota; class Clostridia; order Lachnospirales; family Lachnospiraceae; genus Sporofaciens. The sequence goes on from CAJTDD010000037.1 coordinate 15,441, forward strand.
CAGAAAATGATTATGCCGGAGGTTCAGAATGATATGATTCTTTCCATAGTCTGTGAGGAACTAGGCGTTTTCGGTGTGATTATTGTGCTGGTATTGTTTGGGTTATTGCTGTACAGGCTAATGTTTGTAGCGCAGAATGCACCGGACATGTACGGCTCTCTGGTGGTGACGGGAATCTTTGCTCATGTGGCCCTCCAAGTGGTGCTGAACATTGCTGTTGTGACGAACCTGATACCTACGACGGGAATTACGCTGCCGTTCATCAGTTATGGCGGGACGTCCAGTTTGTTTCTAATGGTAGAGATGGGAATTGCTCTGGGAGTGTCCGGGAGAATAAAAATCAGCGAATAAAATACTTTCTTTTCCGGCATAAATATGGTATGATAAACCATGTAGTATTGAAAACTACATAGTATAGAATTTAATGACATGCCCAAGTGAGATTAGAACCGTATGATAAGAGCATGCCGGGAGGGTGGATATGAGTTATAAGATTATAGTAGATAGCTGTGGAGAACTGACAGACGAGATGAAAGCGTCGGGGCTTTACGAGACGGCTTCGCTGGAGATTGACGTAGATATTTATCATATAATAGACGACGAGACGTTTGACCAGGCGGATTTCCTGAAGCGCGTAGCGGCATGCCCCACGTCGCCTAAGTCTTCCTGCCCGTCTCCGGAGCGGTATATGGAAGGGTATCACTGCGACGCGCAGCATGTGTATGCAGTAACGCTGTCGGCGGAACTGAGCGGTTCTTATAACAGTGCGATTCTGGGGAAGAACCTGTACCATGAAGAATACGGCGAGAAGGATATCTATGTATTTAACTCACGTTCGGCGTCCATCGGCGAGACGCTGATTGCGTTGAAGATAGCAGAGTGTGAAGATAAGGGTATGGAATTTTCACAGGTTGTTGAGACGGTAGAGGCTTACATCGATGGACAGAATACCTATTTTGTCCTGGAGACGCTGGATACCCTGCGTAAGAACGGCAGGCTCAAGGGCGTTAAGGCAGTGGTGGCAACGGCGCTGAATATTAAGCCGGTTATGGGCGCGACGCCGGATGGGAATATACAACAGCTCGGGCAGGCAAGAGGAATCAAGAAGGCACTGGCGAAGCTGACGGAAGAGGTTGTGAAAGATTTGAAGGATTCCAAGGAGAAGATCCTGGCGATTTCCCACTGTAACTGTCGGGAACGGGCAGAATATGTGCGGGATACATTAATGAAGAAAGCGGATTTCAGGGATACGATCATTTTGGATACGGCGGGCATCAGCAGTATGTATGCTGCGGATGGCGGTGTAATTGTGGTTGTATAATTTTCTAATCTGTGGTAGAATGAATTCTGGTACGGACTGCATGAAGGTTTTATGTTTTATGCGGATATATATCAGGTTGAGAAGGAGAAATCAGGAGACATGAGCCAGGAGAAAGTTGACAAATATAAACAGGAAAAAGCGAACCGTAAGAAGAATATGAAGAAGGAGAAGTTCCAGAATGCGCTTAGGAAGTGTGTTGTGGCGGTTGTAGGCGTGGTGCTGATTGGATGGATTGGCTATTCTGCGTATGGGACGTACGAGGCTAAGAAGCCTAAGCAGGAGGCGCAGCTAGATTATTCTGCGATGACGGGGCTGAATACAGAGCTTGAGAAAGTGAATGGGACGGCAGAATAAAAGATGTGCATATATAGGGGGGAGACATTGCCGGGCATAGATCGGCGGCATATATTGCGGCATATACATTATAAGAAGACAGTAGGAAAGAGGAGTAGATAATTATGAGATTATCTACTCCTCTTTTTACGGTAAGATATGGCCTGACAGAAGAAAAAATAGGTGTTCAGCAGCCGGTAAACGGCTGTTCGAGAACATATTTTCCTTTTTTGTGCAAAATCCCTAAAAGTGAAAAAAGGGTTGAAATACTCAAAAAAGTGGTTTACAATGGTGACAAGTGGTAGAGAGTGGTAGAAAGTGGAGCAAAGTGGTGGGAAAGTGGAGACACTTGGAAGAAGGTGGGTTCATACATGTTAAGGGGGGAGTATAGCCATAATATAGATACCAAGGGCAGACTTATCATTCCTGCGAAGTTCCGTGAAGAATTAGGGGAGAATTTCTTCATAACTAAGGGAGTGGATAAGTGCCTGTATGTATACCCAGAGAATGAATGGCTCGCCTTTGAAGAGCAGCTGAACAGACTACCTACTACGACTGACAAGAAAGCCCGCGGTTTTGCCCACTTTTTTCAGGCAAGCGCAATAGAGGGAGAATTGGACAAGCAGGGAAGGACATTGATTCCTTCCGGTCTGAGAACGTTTGCGCATCTGGAAAAAGAAGTAGTATTTATCGGTATGGGGAAGCGTGCCGAGATTTGGGACAAGGCAAGATGGGACGCAGAGAATGCTGAATTGGAAGAAAACATTGAGGATATTGCATCCGATATGGAAGCGAGCGGATTTAGTATCTGATAAGAGGGAGAGGATATGGAATTCGGGCACAGATCAGTATTGTTACAGGAGACAATCGATGGATTATCCATCAAGCCAGACGGAACCTATGTGGATGGCACTTTAGGAGGCGGAGGACACAGCCTTGAAGTGTGTAAGCGTCTGGGATCAAAGGGGAGTATTGTAGGAATAGACCAGGATGCCGCTGCCATCAAGGCAGCAGGTATTCGACTCAAAGACTTCGGGGAGAAGGTCACGATAGTCAGGAGCAACTATTGTGAGATGAAGTCGCGGCTCCATGAATTAGGGATTGACAGGGTCGATGGAATTATTCTCGACTTGGGCGTATCATCGTACCAGTTGGATACGGCAGAACGGGGGTTTTCGTACCGGGAGGACGCGCCGCTGGATATGCGGATGGACACCAGGCAGAAGATGACGGCAAGAGACATTGTCAATGGCTATGAAGAGAAAGAACTTTACCGCGTTATCCGGGATTACGGGGAGGATAAGTTTGCGAAGAATATCGCCAGACATATCGTAATGGAGCGCGGGAAAGGGCAGATCGAGACCACAGGGCAGCTGACGGAGATCGTCAGGAGGGCGATACCAATGAAGTTCCAGAAGAAATCCGGGCATCCGGCGAAGCGGACGTTTCAGGCGATTCGTATCGAACTGAACCGGGAACTGGAGGTCTTGCGGGATTCTTTGGACGACATGATCGATTTGCTGAATCCAGGAGGGAGGTTATGTATCATAACATTCCACTCACTGGAAGACAGGATCGTGAAGAGCGCATTTAAGAAGAATGAGCATCCATGCACCTGTCCATCGGATTTTCCGGTATGCGTATGCGGGAAAGTCCCAAAGGGGAGTATTGTTACGAAAAAGCCGATTTTGCCGGGCGAGGAAGAACTGAAGGAGAACAGCCGCGCAAAGAGCGCGAAGCTTCGGATCTTTGAACGGGCATAACAGAAGAAGGCAGGATATTTGACGGGAAAGGGGTGACTTACATGGCAGCAAAGAATCGTGTCAATCATGGGCAGCAGTACAGAAGACGGGGAAGTCAGGCGCCATATGTTTACGGGAATGTGGCGGTAGAGGTGGAACCGGGATACCATGAACAGTCACCTGAGAAACCTAAGAAGAAAGTCAGCAAGCAGGTACTAAAGAACAGGAAACAGGCGCTTCATATGAATTCCGCCTATGTGATTTTCCTTACTGTGGCGGCGGTCATGGCAGTTATCGTTTGCGTGAACTACGTAAAATTACAGTCACGCATTACGGACCGCTCGAAGAACATTACGGCAATGCAGAAGGAGCTGGCGAACTTAAAAGAAGAGAATAACGCAAAGTTTAACGCCGTGATGGATTCCGTGAATCTTGACGAGATCAGGGATCGCGCTCAGAACCAACTAGGCATGGTCTATGCATCTCCGGAGCAGATTGTGGAATACGACAACCCGGCCACGGATTATGTCAAGCAGTTTGAGGAGATTCCGGATGACGGTGTGCTCGCCCAATCAGGTAAACGCAACAGATAGGGGTGTGACATGGCAAAAAATACAAAGAGTTTATTACGGACAAAATTTTCAAAATTCATGCAGAAAAAGCTGGTATTATTGTTTGTGACGATTATACTGGCTTTTGTTATCTTAGTGGGAAGGATTACTTATATTAATGCGTCCAACGGTTCGGACTATACCAAGATTGTGCTGGACAGACAACAGTATGACAGTCGGACGATTCCTTTTAAGCGCGGGGACATCGTGGATCGCAACGGGACGAAGATTGCCACCAGCGAACGGGTGTACAACGTGATTCTGGACGTCCAGTATATGCTAAGCGACGAGGATTATGTAGAGCCTACCATAGCAGTGCTTAGGGACTGTTTCGGGATCGAGGAAGCGGCGGTGCGCCAGATTATTGAAGAGAAGCCCTCAAGCAGGTACAGTATTTTAAGGAAAAGCGTGGACTACGAGACGGCGCAGGCGTTCGAGGCAATCGACGCGGACGATGAGAATTATCCCAACGTCCGGGGAATCTGGCTGGAAGACGACTATATCCGGAAATATCCTTATAATACGTTGGCCAGCGATGTGATTGGGTTCACGGTCAATGGAAATGTAGGGAGCTGTGGGATTGAAGCGTCTTACAATTCGATCCTGAACGGGACGGACGGGAAAGAATACGGATATCTGGACGAGGATTCCACATTTGAGCGGACAGTTAAGGAACCGACCACAGGGAATACCGTAGTTTCCACCATTGACTTGCAGGTGCAGAATATTGTGGAGAAGCATATTTTGGCATTTAACGAGGCGCACAAGAACGAGGCAAGACCGGGAGAAGGCAGCAAGAACACGGCGGTTCTCATTATGAATCCCCAGAATGGGGAGATTCTGGCGGAGGCGACCTATCCTAATTTTGATTTGAACCAGCCCAGGGATCTGACGAGATACTATGCGCCGGAAACCATTGAAGCCATGTCAGAAGAGGAAAAGGTGGAGAAATACAACGAGCTTTGGAATAATTTCTGTGTCAGCGAACCCTATGAGCCGGGTTCCACCTTCAAACCATTTACCATAGCGGCAGGGCTTGAGACGGGTATCCTGACGGGAGGGGAGAGCTATTCCTGTGGAGGAATGCTCCATGTGGGGGACCATGACATCCACTGTAATAACCGCAGCGGACATGGGACACAGACGTTGAAGCGTTCCCTTGAGAATTCTTGTAACGTTGCTCTGATGCAGATTGGGCAGATCCTTGGAAAAGAGGAATTCAGCAGGTATCAGGAGTTGTTCGGTTTCGGGGAATCCACCGGAATTGACCTTCCCCGGGAATCCACCGGGATTCTCTACGACGTGGAGAACATGGATTCCGCCAGCCTTGCGACCAACGCGTTCGGTCAGAATTTTAATGTGACTATGACTCAGTTAGGCGCATCTTTTTGTTCTTTGATTAATGGAGGAGATTACTACAAACCCCATGTGGTAAGGCAGATATGGGATGAAAATGGGGATTTGCTGGAGAATAAGAACCCTGTGGTGCTGCGCAGGACTGTTTCAAAAGAAACCAGCGATATCCTCAAGGACTATATGCTTGGGGTTGTGGAGGAAGGAACCGGTTCATCGGCGGCGATTGAAGGATATGACATCGGCGGCAAGACTGGAACGGCAGAGAAACTGCCCCGTTCGGCAAACAATTACCTGCTGTCGTTTATCGGCTATGCGCCGCAGGAGAACCCGCAGGTGATGGTCTACGTCATCGTGGATGAACCAAATGTGGCGAAGCAGGAAGTATGCGCTTATGCAATTCAGCTTGCGGCGGATATTATGCGGGAAGTATTCCCCTATCTTGGGATAGAGAAGGCGACGGCGGCGGACGCTGTTATAGAAGAAACCGGGAACTAATGTGAGACTGGCATGTAATCAAAACAATCAGGCAGAGCAGAATATTTGGACATAGGATTCATAACCTTGCAAAAGCAGTAATAAATTATACAAACAGCTTTTGCGAGGTTTTTGCATTATGAAAAATAAAACATATAATAAGCGTAAGATCCTGGTGGTTTTCGTCGTTGCGGCCGTGATTATCCTGGCGTTGGTGGGGAGGCTTGTCTATCTGATGGTGTTCGATGCAAAATACTATCAGAAGAAGGCAGAAGACCTTCACGAGAGAGAGCGGGAAATCAAGGCGGCCCGGGGCGAGATACTGGACGCCCGGGGCGAAGTACTGGCCACCAACAAGACGGTCTGCACCATATCTGTAATCCACAGCCAGATACGGGAGCCGGAGAAGGTAATTAAGACGTTGGCGGAGGCCCTTGAGATGGATGAGGCGACAGTCCGTAAGCGTGTGGAGAAGGTGTCCTCCATGGAGAGGATTAAGACGAACGTGGATAAGGAGACCGGGGACAATATCCGTAATATGGAACTTGACGGCGTGAAGGTAGATGAAGATTTCAAACGCTACTACCCCTATAACGAGCTTGCTTCCAAGGTTCTTGGCTTTACGGGAGGGGATAATCAGGGAATCATAGGGTTGGAAGTGAAGTACGAGGAGTACTTGAAAGGGAAGAACGGAACGATCCTGACCACGACGGACGCCCGGGGGGTGGAACTTAACGGCGTGGCGGAAGACCGGGTGGAGCCTGTGGCGGGCAATACGCTGCAGATCAGCCTGGACTATAATATCCAGATGTACGCCCAGCAGATGGCAGAAAAGGTCATGGAGGAAAAGCAGGCGGATAAAGTGGGAATCCTGCTGATGAATCCTCAGAACGGGGAAATCCTTGCCATGGTAAATGTACCGGAGTTTAACCTGAATGACCCCTTTACCTTGAATACCGGGGCGGACAGCGCTTCGATGTCGGATGAGGACCGCCAGAACGCGCTGAACCAGATGTGGAGGAACGGATGCATTAACGATACCTATGAACCGGGTTCTACATTTAAGGCAATCACAGCGTCCGCCTGTCTGGAAGCGGGTGCGGTAAGGCTTGAGGATACCTTTAGCTGTCCGGGATACCGGGTGGTGGAGGACCGGAAAATCCGCTGCCACAAAGTGGGGGGCCATGGGGGAGAGACTTTCGTACAGGGAATTCAGAATTCCTGTAACCCCGTGTTCATCGATATTGGGCTGCGGCTTGGGACTGATGATTTTTATAAGTATTTCCAGCAGTTTGGGCTGATGGACCTGACAGGGGTAGACCTTCCGGGAGAGGCAGGGACGATTATGCACAAGAAGGAGAATGTGGGGATGGTGGAACTTGCGACCATGAGTTTTGGACAGTCTTTTCAGGTGTCCCCCATGCAGATGGCTACGACATTTTCCGCATTGGTCAACGGAGGGAGAAGGGTGACTCCCCATTTCGGCGTACGTATTCTAGATGCGGAGGGGAAAGAAGTGGAGAAGTTCAAGTACGAGGAGAAGAAGGGAATCGTTTCCGAGGAGACTTCAGCCACTATGAGGATGCTGCTTGAGAGTGTTGTCTCCGAGGGTTCTGGGAAAAATGCGTATATCGAAGGGTACTCCATCGGCGGCAAGACGGCGACCTCCCAGACGCTTCCGAGAAGCGCCAACAAATACATTTCTTCTTTCATCGGATTTGCCCCGGCAGACGACCCGCAGATATTGGGGATGTGCGTCATCTACAACCCGCAGGGAATCTATTACGGAGGGACCATTGCGGCGCCGGTGGTGCGGAATATATTTGAGAGCATATTGCCGTATCTGGGCATTGAAAAAGAGTAGGAAATGAAGTATACTAGGATAGTTAAAGAGTTGTAATTAACGAAAGAGATAAAGAGGTGGATTATGGATTATAGTGTATTGATTCCAGTACTGATATCATTTGCGCTGAGTGTGGTGATGGGGCCGCTGATCATTCCGGTGCTTCGGAAGCTGAAGATGGGGCAGACAGAGCGGGAGGAGGGTGTGAAGTCACACCTGAAAAAAGCAGGTACGCCGACGATGGGAGGAGTAATTATCCTTTTGAGCGTGGTCATCACGTCGGTCATTTATATTAAGGATTATCCTAAGATAATCCCGATTCTGTTTGTGACCCTTGGATTCGGGCTGATTGGCTTTCTGGATGACTATCTGAAGGTGGTGATGAAGCGTTCCGACGGTCTGTTCCCGAAACAGAAGATGGCTCTCCAGATTGTGGTGACGGCAATTTTCGCATTTTACATTATCAAGTTTACGGATGTATCCCTTGCCATGCTGATTCCATTTACGGGAGGAAAGTACTGGAACATAGGATGGCTTGCGATTCCACTGCTGTTCATTGCCGTGATTGGGACTGTGAACGGTGTGAATTTCACGGACGGGCTGGACGGACTGGCATCCAGCGTGACCGTGTTGGTCGCTACATTTTTTACGGTGGTCGCCATCGGGACCGAGAGCGGGATAGAGCCGGTCACTTGTGCCGTGGTAGGCGCGCTGCTGGGTTTCCTGCTGTTCAATGTATATCCTGCAAGCGTATTCATGGGCGATACCGGCTCCCTTGCCTTGGGCGGGTTTGTCGCATCCACGGCTTACATGCTGCAGATGCCGGTTTTTATCCTTATCGTGGGGCTGATCTATCTGGTGGAAGTGTTGTCGGTCATGATACAAGTGACATATTTTAAGAAAACAGGCGGCAAGCGTATCTTTAAGATGGCGCCTATACATCATCATTTTGAGCTGTGCGGATGGTCAGAGACGAGGGTGGTAGCGGTATTTTCCATTATCACGGCGCTCCTCTGCCTGATTGCGCTGATGGCTATGTAGGAGGAGACATTGAATATGGAAGTAACGAAGAAGAAGGTTCTGGTATTTGGTTCGGGAATCAGCGGAATCGGCGCGGCAAAGCTTTTGGAGGCAAAGGGGTCTTATGTGACGCTTTACGATGGCAATGAGAAACTAGATGCCAGGGAAGTGCGCCAGAAACTGGGAGAAGGGAGCAGGGCGGAGATTGTAATCGGCGCGTTCCCGGAGGAATTGTACGATACGTTAGATATCGTGGTCCTAAGTCCCGGCGTTCCGACGGATTTGCCGATTGTGAACCGAATGCGGGATGCGGGGATACTGATTACGGGCGAGGTGGAGCTTGCCTATGAAGCCGGGAAGGGAGATGTGCTTGCCATTACGGGAACCAATGGGAAGACGACTACGACAGCCCTCCTTGGCGAGATTATGGGGAATTATAAAAAGACCTTCGTGGTGGGCAATATCGGCAATCCGTACACCACGGCGTCTTTGGAGATGGATGAGGATTCTGTCACGGTGGCGGAGATGAGCAGTTTCCAGTTGGAGACAATCATTGATTTTCGTCCCAGGGTCAGCGCAATTCTGAATTTTACGCCGGATCATCTGAACCGCCATCATACCATGGAAGCCTATGTGAATGCAAAGAAGAATATTGCAAAGAACCAGACGGAAGAAGATTACTGTATCCTGAATTATGAGGATGTGCTTACGCGGGAATTTGGCGAAAATATACGGGCGCAGGTTCTATATTTCAGCAGCAAGCGTAAACTAGAAAAGGGAATCTATCTTGAGGACGGCAATATTATTTACAAAAATGGGGAAGAGATTTTGGTCTGCCGGGTGGAGGAACTGAATCTTCTGGGAACCCACAACTATGAAAATGTTATGGCTGCTGCGGCAATGGCGCTGGTGTACGGCGTCCCTGCGGACATAGTCAGGAAGAGTGTGCTGGCGTTCAAGGGAGTGGAGCATCGGATTGAGTATGTGACGGAGAAAAAGGGAGTCGTGTATTATAATGACTCCAAGGGTACGAACCCAGACGCCGCGATCAAAGGCATTCAGGCGATGAACCGCCCCACCGTGCTGATTGGCGGCGGGTACGACAAGGATTCGGTATATACGGATTGGATCAACAGTTTTGAAGGGAAAGTCAAGAAGCTGATCCTGGTTGGCGCGACTAGGGAGAAGATTGCAAGGGATGCGCTTGCATGTGGGTTTACGGATTACCAGTTTGCGGAAACCTTCGAGGAGGCGGTGCTTGCGGCGGCTGATTTCGCCCAAGCGGGGGATGCAGTTCTTTTGTCGCCTGCCTGTGCAAGCTGGGGAATGTTCCCGAACTATGAAGTACGTGGAGAGAAGTTCAAAGAGATTGTAAATTCCTTATAAGGAGTGGCATATATTGACACAGTCTAAGAACAGAAGGTATAGTCAGGGGAATCCCGAAATGCATGCCCCGCCCAGGGCAGGCGGGTTACGGCCGTCAAGGTATGACTATACGCTTCTTACCGCGTTGTTTCTGCTTGTGATTACGGGGCTTGTAATCCTATATAGTACGAGTGCGTACAATGGCGACGTCAAGTTCCATGATTCGTTTTATTACTTAAAGAAGCAGGTGTTTGCGACATTGCTTGGAATTGCCGGGATGTTCGTGGTCGCTAATATGGATTACCATGTGTGGCGGCATTTTGCTGTTTTGGGATATTTGACGGCGATACTTTTGTCAGTGGCAGTCTTGTTCATAGGTGATGAGATTAACGGTTCCAAAAGATGGCTGTCTTTGGGGCCGCTTTCTTTTCAGCCGTCTGAATTTGCCAAGGTGGCTTTGATTCTATTCCTTGCCCAGATGGTGACGAAGAATGTGAAGGACATCGGGAAGATGCGTACCATGATGAAAATTATGCTGATGATTCTTCCGGTGGTAGGATTGGTGGGGGCGAGTAATTTAAGTACCGCCATTATTATCCTGGGAATCGGGGTTATCTTGATCTTCGTGGCAAGCCCTAAGTACGGGCAGTTTATCTTCATGGGGCTGCTTGGCATCGGGTTCATGGCGGTCTTCCTTGCGTTGGAGAGCTACCGTCTGGAGCGGCTGGCAATCTGGCGGAATCCGGAAGCCTATGAGAAAGGATATCAGACGCTGCAGGGATTGTACGCCATCGGTTCAGGCGGCTTGTTCGGGCGCGGGCTTGGGGAGAGCATCCAGAAGCTTGGGTTCGTCCCAGAGGCGCAGAATGACATGATATTTTCGATTATCTGTGAGGAACTGGGCTTGTTTGGCGCAGGGTTCGTGCTGATTCTGTTTTTGATTCTGATATGGCGGTTTTTCGTGATTGCGACCCATGCAAATGATTTGTTTGGCGCGCTGATTGCCACAGGAGCCATGGGGCATATGATGATTCAGGTGATTTTAAATATCGCCGTGGTAACGAATACGATACCGAATACGGGGATTACGCTGCCGTTCATCAGTTACGGTGGGACTTCGGTCATGTTTTTGCTGGTGGAAATGGGGCTTGTGCTCAGCGTATCTTCTTGGGTAAAATAGAAGGTCTTTGGTTAGACAGGGGAGTATGAAATATGGGACGCAGGGAATTAAAGGAGCGGGATGGCTCGAGTAGAAGGAAGAAAAAGTCACATAAGATATACGCATTTATCGTCCTTGCGCTGGCGGCGGCGATTCTCGCGGCTGTCGTCTTTCTTTTGTTCTATGTCCAGAAGATTGAGGTCAAAGGAAATGATTATGTGACGGAGCAGGAGATTGTGGATGCTGTGCAGAATGACGATTTATCGGTTAATGCATTGTATATTCTGGGGAAATATGCCCTTGGGAAAGGAAAAGTACTGCCATGCCTGGAGCAGATGAAGGTGCGGCTTAACGCGCCGTGGATTGTGAAGGTGGATGTGAAGGAGAAGCCGATTGTGGGATATGTGCGCAATGGGGAGCTTTACGACTATTTCGATAAAGAAGGGTTTGTGGTGTTGGAATCATCTGCGCTGATAGAAGGGGTTCCGTATATTGAAGGGATCGGCATGGGAGAGGTGAAGCTGTATCAGCATTTGGAGAGTAAGAACACAAAAATCTTCGAGCAGCTTCTTGAGACGTCCAGAGAGATTGCCAAGTATGGACTCAAGCCGGACAGGATTGTGTGCGAGGGGGATGTTATCTATCTGTATATGGGGAGGATACGGATTCGTCTGGGGAAGACGGTATCTGCCGAGAAGATTGCGCAGATTACGCCGATTCTTGAAAAGATTGGTGATAAGGAAGGGACGCTGCATCTGGAGAATTATTCTGAGGTGCAGGGGACGGTTACTTTTCAGGAGGAGCCTCTGCCCCAGGAGAGTGGAGGCGATGAGCCCACAGGGGATGCAGGGGACGGAACGCCGGAAGCAGATGGCGTACAGGATTCGTCTGGCGAGGGTGCGCCGGAAGCAGATGGCGTACAGGATTCGTCTGGCGAGGGTGCACCGGAAGCAGATGGCGTATAGGAATCAAAGGATAAAATTAAGGGATTGCCGATTCGTCACTCGGAAGAGAGAGGATTGTAATGGGCTTTGGGAAGAAAATAGAGAATAAAATTGAGAAAAATAGAGGAATTCTATTGATATTTTACACAAAAGTCTATATTATATAAGTATATATGGCAAAGAACACATTTCATTTGCTTTATGTGTGGGATGTATAATATATAATAAGGATAACAAAGGAGGAGAAACCCTTGCTAGAAATTAAAACGAATGAATCAGAAGCTGCGGCGAAGATAATTGTTGTTGGAGTCGGCGGCGGCGGCAATAATGCTGTGAACCGAATGATTGATGAGCAGATTGCCGGTGTTGAGTTTATTGCTATTAATACAGATAAGCAGGCGCTCCAGTTATGTAAGGCGCCGACGCTTATGCAGATTGGCGAGAAGATTACGAAGGGTCTTGGAGCAGGAGCAAGGCCGGAGATTGGCGAGAAGGCTGCGGAGGAGAGCGCGGAGGAAGTTTCATCGGCGCTGAAGGGAGCGGACATGGTGTTCGTTACCTGCGGTATGGGCGGCGGTACGGGAACCGGTGCGACGCCTGTAGTTGCGCGGATTGCCAAGGAGCTTGGCGCGCTGACGGTCGGTGTTGTGACGAAACCATTCCGTTTCGAGTCTAAGACGCGTATGAACAATGCGCTGTCAGGAATCGAGAAGCTGAAAGAGAGTGTGGACACTCTGATTGTAATCCCGAATGATAAGCTGCTTGAGGTGGTGGACAGGCGTACCACGATGCCGGAGGCTTTGAAAAAGGCGGACGAGGTATTGCAGCAAGGTATTCAGGGTATTACTGATTTGATTAACGTGCCTGCGCTGATTAACCTTGACTTTGCAGATGTCCAGACGGTTATGACAGACAAGGGTATCGCACATATCGGTATCGGACAGGGACGGGGCGACGACAAGGCGTTGGAGGCTGTAAAGCAGGCAGTTTCCAGTCCGTTGCTTGAGACGACCATCGCAGGCGCATCCCATGTCATCATCAATGTATCCGGTGATATTACCCTGATGGATGCGTCCGATGCGGCTGAATATGTGCAGGATCTTGCAGGTGAGGATGCGAATATCATCTTTGGAGCCATGTATGACGATGCCAGGACAGACGAGGCGACTATTACGGTAATCGCTACGGGCCTTCACAATGTGGGAGGCAGTGCATCTAAACTGAAATCAAGGCTTGAGACGCCAAGGGGCGGCGCTATGGGACATGCCGGCGGCGGTATGCAGCAAGGCGGATATGACAGGTCTATGCAGCAGGGCGGGCCTGCGGCGCCAAGGCTGGACTTCGGTATGGGAAGCATGAAGAGCAGCGGAGCGTCAGCGATGCCGAGACGTCCGGTAGGGGGAACAGCGCCTTCTCTGGATACGCCCAGGACTCCCACCAGCAAGGTGAAAGAGCAGTCGATTAAGATACCGGATTTCTTTAAGAAGTAGGTTGAGTGTTGAAAGATAATAGAATTCCATAAGAGATTCGGACACATGAAGGTGTGTTCGGGTCTTTTTGTGGTATTTCGATGTATCCCATTGAGTAGTTACTGATTATGAGATTGACAAAAATGCGGTCACGATGGAAAAACGATTTAGTAAACATTTAAAACAGCAGAGGTCAAGGAATTTTTTGTAAAATGTGTTTCCAATATTTGTATATTATGCACTGAAATAGAAATAAAAAATAATAAAAATATACATATTGACAAAAGAGATAAGATGTATTATTATCAGTTCAGAAAGAAAAATAAAGCGGCTTATTTTTTTTACTAATTTGGAAAAACGTTTTACCAAAACTACTTAAAGGAGGAACAATATGAAAAACACAATGAAAAAGGCGGTTACGCTCTTTATGGCAGCAGCAATGGCAACCGGAATGTTAGCAGGATGCGGAAGCGGCGGGGATAAACCGAAAGATAACGGTGAAAGTAAGCAGCAAACAGAAGACAGCGATAAGCTGAAAATCGCATTCGTTCCACAATTAATTGGAATTCCATATTTTACCGCTATGGAAAAAGGCGGGCAGCAGGCAGCAGAAGACTTGGATGTAGAATTTCTTTATACAGGGGCTACGCAGGCAAGCGCCACAGAGCAGGTAAAAATTATGGACAGTTTGATTAAGCAGGGCGTAGACGCTATGTCGCTTTCTGTTTTAGATAGTTCTTCTACGAATCCGTATATTGAGAAAGCACAGGAAGCTGGCATTCATGTTTATACAAGTGATTCAGATGCTCCGGATAGTACACGTGAATTTTATGTAGCGCAGGCAACAGACGAGGCGTTAGGCAGAACTTTAATGGATCGCCTGGCAGCTCAAATTGGTGAGAAAGGTCAAATAGGAATTGTCTCAGGAGAATCAACGGCAACTAATTTGAATACATGGATTTCTTTCATAGAGAAACAGCAGAAAGAAAAATATCCGAACATAGAAATCGTGGATATCAGGTATACACAGGGCGGAAGCAGCGAGCAGGCTTTAAAACAAGCGCAGGAGCTTATGACAAGATACCCGGATTTGAAAGGAATTGTCGCAGTCGCATCATCTACGATTCCAGGAGCTGCGCAGGCCGTACAGCAGGAAGGAAAGGCAGGAAAGGTAAAAGTTATCGGTTACGGTTCACCGGCGACTGTAAAACCTTTTGTTGAAGCAGGAGTTATGGAAGAATCTATTTTGTGGGATGCGGAAGAATTGGGATACCTTACGGTTTGGGCTGGAAAAATGGCGGCAGAAGGGAAAGAGTTTGAAGAAGTGAATGAGATTGAAGGAATTTCTAATCCGGTGACATGGGATGCGGAAAATAAAATATTGTTACTTGGAGAGCCGTTAATTATTACAAAAGACAATGTTGACGATTTTGACTTCTAGGATTATTTAGCAAAGAGGCAAATCATAGGGTTTGCCTCTTTTTCTGAAAGCGGAGGGAGATGATTTTTTGGCGGAAGAGACTATTTTACGGGCAGAATCCATTAGTAAATCCTTTGGGGGAGTGAAAGCGCTGCAGAATGTAAGTTTTTCATTAAAAATGGGGGAAGTGTTATCTGTAATCGGAGAAAATGGCGCGGGCAAATCTACATTGATGAAAATCATTGCAGGCGCTCTGAAAAATGATAAGGGAACTCTTTTTTTTGAAGGGAAGGAAATGCATTTACATTCGCCTCTTGACGCGGTGAAACAAGGGATTTCAATTGTATATCAGGAACCTAATATTTTTGCAGATATGTCTGTTCTTGAAAATATTTTTATGGGGAATGAAGTGGTAAGCCGTAATAAGACTATTATGTGGACGAAGATGTATGAAGAAGCAAAAGGAGCCTTGAAACTGGTTGGTTTATCAGAGGATATTCTGCATCTGACAATGAGTGAACTATCAATCGGAAATCAACAGCTTGTCTTAATTGCAAGAGGGATATACAAGAAGTGTAAAATACTGATTTTAGACGAACCGACTTCTATTTTGAGTCATAATGAGTCGGAAAAACTATTTGATATTATAGCGGATTTGAAAAGCCGGGGCGTAAGTATCATATACATAAGTCATAGAATTCCGGAAATTTTAAGAATTTCAGACGACATTATTGTATTGAGAGACGGATGCCTGACAGGAACGCTGATTCCGGAAGAGGTAAGTGAAGAAACCATTATTCAGGCAATGTCAGGGCGGAAAATAAACATGAGCGTTTATGAAGAGCATGAGCAGGGAGAAGAACCTGTTTTGGAAGTAAAAGACATTTCTTATGATAATGTATATCAAAATATTTCTTTTTCTGTAAAACCGGGACAAATCTTAGGAATGTATGGGCTTGTCGGCGCTGGAAGATCAGAAATAGCGAGAGCCATTTTCGGGGAAACAAATGCGAAGAGCGGTCAGATTCTGTTTGAAGGGAAAGACATTACGGGAGAGGGGATCAATCAGGCCATTGAAAAAAGGATCTTTTATGTGCCGGAGGACAGAGGCGTCCAGGGTTTGTTTGATATCCATCCGGTCAGGGATAATATGAGTGTTTCTTTCTTAGACAGCCTTTCTAATAAGTTTGGGGTGATTGATAAAAAGAAAGAGAGAAAGACTGTGCAGGATAATATTGAAAAATACAGCATTAAAACACCGAATCAGAATGTCAGTGTCAGCAGCCTAAGCGGCGGAGGCCAGCAGAAGGTTTTGATATGCCGCTGGCTTCTTGAGGAGCCTAAGGTCTTGATTCTTGACGAGCCGACACGCGGTATAGATGTTATGACAAAGGCTGAAATACATAAATACGTGATAGAACTTGCAAAATCGGGTGTGGCAGTGATTGTAATTTCCTCAGACCTGCCGGAGGTTATGGAGCTGAGTGATAATATTATCACGCTTTATAAAGGAAAAATTACAGCCAGATTTGACAGAGAAAACGTAACGGAAGAGGATATTTTGAAAAATACATTAAATCTGAATGGGGAGTAGGAGGAAAATATGAATACAAAAGAACAGGTTTATACATGGATTGATGAGAACCAGAATGAAGTGGTGAACCTTCTCCAGGAATTAATAAAAAAACCGAGTGTGAATCCATATTTTGATGAAGAAAAAGAATATATGCAGGAGGGAGAAGCACAGGCAGTATTAAAAAAATATTTGGATGAGATGGGAATGGAAACAGAATATTCTTATCCGGATGCAAAAGAGCTTGCAGAATATGAAGGAAAACCGGGATATTATGCAGATCATACATTTGAGGGCAGACCCAATCTTTTCGCGGTGTTAAGAGGCACAGGAGGCGGAAGATCTATGATGATGTCCGGCCATATTGACGTAGTGCAAAGAGGAAGCAAGTGGAGTAAAGATCCTTTTGGGGCGGAAATAGTCGGTAATAGGGTGTATGGAAGAGGTACTGTGGATATGAAAGGCGGAATTGCCGCAATGACGGTTGCTCTAAAGGCGATTCAAGAGAGTGGAATCCGGTTAAGGGGAGACGCCATGATCGGTACGGTCGTGGATGAAGAAGCAGGGGGAATGGGAACGCTGGCTTTGGTTGCGAAGGGGTATCGTGCAGATGGATGTCTGATTACAGAACCGACGCATTTGGATATTGCGCCGCTTTGCAGAGGAATCTTGTGGGGGAAGCTCACAATAGAGGGAAGAGCCGGCCATATTGAGCTCAAACAGGGAGATTTCCGGACCGGAGGAGCGGTAGATGCGATTGACAAGGCGTCCCTTTATTTGGAACATTTTCGTAGATTAAATAAAGATTGGTCAGTAACCAAAGAACATAAATATCTTCCCATTCCCTGCCAGATTCATACTGCACAGTTTGAGGCGGGAGAATATCCGACAACATTTGCTAATCGGGCGGTATTGACTTTTAACGCGCAGTATTTACCGGCAGAGAAAGACGAAAATGGTCTTGGTTCAAAAGTAAAGAAAGAGATTGAGGATTATGTGAGAGCAGTAGCAATGACAGATCCCTGGCTGAGAGATAACGTACCGAAAATCGAATGGCTGATAGATGCGGATTGCGGGGAGACATTGGACGACCAGCCCTTTTTTCAAACTGTAAGGGACAGCGCACAAGAGGTTAATAGCCAGTCAAAAGTAGAGGGGATTTGCTGCCATACGGATATGGGATGGTTCTGCAATGTGGGAATTCCAACATTGAATATCGGGCCAGGAGATCCAAGGTTAGCACATCAGGCGGACGAGTATGTAGAGATAGAAGAACTCGTAACCTGTACAAAAATGATAGCGTCTATTTTGTTAGATTGGTGCAAAGTGGAAGAAGTATCGTAATGGGGGTGAGATGTGTGTTCAAAAAATATGTTCCGAAACCGGGAAGGAGAGAATATGTTACATTTCTTTTATTGATTGCTGAGATTATTTTGTTTGGAATATTAGCGCCCAATTTTCTGACGATAGATAACATGATTCGGGTCATTCAGAATAATGCGGAGATAGCCATGGTAAGTATTGGCATGACGATCGTAATGCTGCTTGGAGGAATCGACTTGTCTGTTGGTTCTGTGATGGGTGTAATTGCGATACTGATTGGATATATGCTGCAGGCAAATATAAATATTTTTATCATTGTAATTGCGGCAATTGGGATTGGCATTGCGGTTGGATTTGTAAACGGATTTTTAGTTGCAAAGTTTCAGATTCCGGACATGATTGTGACGATTGCGACTATGAATATCTGGAAAGCTGTAATTTTTGCCTTGCTTGGTGGGAAATGGCTGACAGGGTTAAATCCAAGCTGGGCAGTGGTTTCCAGGGCGAAGTTTTTTGGAATTCCGGTATTACTCCTTTTAATTATAGCTGTTTATGCTGTTTTCTATTATTTCCTTATGTATCGAAGATTCGGACGCTATATTTATGCGACGGGATGTAATCCGCAATCGGCAAATCTAAGCGGTATTAATATAAAGAAAATCAAGCTGATTTCTTATTGTATATCAGGAGGAATTGCCGCAATTGCCGCCATGCTCTATATTGCAAGGATGGGAAGCGTGGAGATGACGATTGGATCGGACCTTCCGATTGCCTGTATTGCAGCGGTAACGATTGGAGGAACGGGAGCAAAAGGAAATGGGAAGCGTGGAAGCGTGATTGGTACGCTTGCAGGGGTCTTGTTTATCGCTTTTTTAAAAAATGGCATTGTAATCCTTGGAATTCCATCATTATTGGAGAATTGTTTTATTGGTCTTTTGATTGTGATTTCCGTATTGTTTGACACGATGACGGCAAGTACAAGAGCGGGAAAGAGAAATCGGGAGGTAACAGCATGAAGAAGATAGCATTTTCTATTGCGAAGAGCAGAACAAAATTTTTGCTGTTGCTGTTTGTAGTGGAACTTATTGTATTGTCATTGATTAGCCCTTACTTTTTTAATATGAACAATTTAATGCAGGTGACACAGTTCGGAGCATCTTTAACCTTGTTGTCATTGGGCGAGGCGCTTGTAATGATTGCAGGGCGCGATGGAATTGACATCTCTATCGGAGCAACTATGAGTTTATCGGGAGTAATATTCGGATTGACGGTGATGAATGGTGCAGGAATCTTTTCGGCCGCGCTTGTTACGCTTGCAGGAGGAATTTTACTTGGCGCTATTAATGGGGGATTAGTTGCCGCAGCCAAGATTCCGGCGTTGATTGCAACGTTAGGAACACAGTATGTGTATGGATCGCTTGCCCTCTATTTAACAGGAGGGATTCCAATCAGTGGTTTTCCGGACAGCTTTAAGATGTTGTCACTTGAAAGTACGTTTGGAATACCAAATCAGATTTTATTTGTAGTAATCCCGGTGACGGTACTTGTCTTTGGCCTTGTTTATAAGACGAAATTTGGACGGCGTGTATATTTGATGGGAACGAATTTTGAGGCGGCAAAGTACACAGGAATTAAGGAAAAGAAAGTCAGAATGTGTGTGTATATACTCGCAGGGCTGCTTGCATCAATCAGTGCAATTATCAACAATTCGTGGCTTATGACGGCGAGAGCGGATGCGGGAACCGGAATGGAGATGCAGGCGATTACGGTGGCAGTATTAGGAGGTATTGGAGTTGCCGGAGGTGTTGGGCATCTTGGCGGTGTTCTGATAGGAGTCATTATTATAACAATGATGAATTCAGGGCTTCAGATTGCAAATATTAATTCCGTATGGCAGCTTGCAGCTTTAGGATTTATCTTGGTTATAGCGATTATCTTGAATCACACGATGGCAAGATTTGTAGCAAATGTAGAAAAAAACAGAGAATAAAGGGAGAACTGAATTATGAATAAAAGAGTGCTGCTTGCAGGAGAATCATGGATGAGTTACACAACTCACGTAAAAGGATTTGATAGTTTTTATACATCCGTATATGAAACAGGTGAAAAGTGGCTGAAAAATGCATTAGAAGAAGCAGGATATGAAGTCGAATTTATGCCAAATCATATTGCGGCAGAAAAATTTCCTTATACAGTAGAGGAATTAAGAGAATATGACTGTGTAATTTTATCGGATATTGGTGCAAATACATTGCTTCTTCCAGCTGAAACATTTACAAAAAGCATCAAAAAACCGGATAGAGCAAAAGTGATCCGCGATTACGTACTGGAAGGAGGCGCGCTCCTTATGGTGGGGGGTTATCTTACATTTTCGGGTGTGGATGCAAAAGGAAAGTGGCATGATACGGCGGTACAGGAAGTGCTTCCGGTAGAAGTGCTGACAGTGGACGACCGGATGGAGCACTGTGACGGAATACGGCCGGTTACAGCAGCTAAGCATGAAGCGCTTGCGCAGATAACGGGAGAGTGGCCGGAAGTTCTTGGATATAATAAGACAATTGCGAAGCCCGAGACAGAAGTTGTCGTGACGGTGGGCGGCGATCCGTTTATCGCGTTTGCCAAATACGGGCAAGGGAGAAGCGCAGTATTCACATCGGATTGTGCGCCGCATTGGGCACCGGTTGAATTCTGCGAATGGTCAGAATATAATATACTATGGAAAGGCATTGTAGATTGGCTGACCAAATAATGAAAAGGCTGTCCTGTTGGGGATGGCCTTTTTGAGAAGAGAGAGATTTTGGCGGAAACATATTAATTTGCAAACGAGGTTAGAATCATGGACAAAGAATTGGAATTGCTGAACGAAATCCTATCGATTCCGAGTGTAAATGGAAAAGATGATGAGAGAAAGATTGCGGAGTTTATATGTAAATATTTACAGGACAATCATGTAAAGGCAAAAGTGCAGTATATAGACGACAGACATGCCAATGTGCTGGCAGTCATTCCTGGAAAGAGCGGAAAAAATATTATATGGAACGGACATTTGGATACGGTTCCATATGGAGATAAAGACGAATGGGACTCTGAACCGGCGGTTCCTGTGAAGAGGGATACGAAGATCTATGCAAGAGGAGCCAGTGATATGAAAAGCGGCCTTGCGGCTATGGTATATCTGTTAGGAGAGCTTGGAAATTCAGGAGAAAAGCCTGAGAAGGGAATCTACTTTTTTGGAACATGTGATGAAGAAAAAGGAGGAATCGGGGCGAAAAAAATATTGGAGAGTAAACAGGCGCCGAATGCGGAGCTTCTGCTAATCGGCGAACCGACGGGGTGCCGGCTCGGAGTGGCTCAGAAAGGATGCCTTTGGCTGGAATTAAAGGTACATGGCGTGACAAGCCATGGCGCTTATCCTTGGGAAGGGTGTAATGCAATTGAATATGGGATGGAAGCTTTTGTTCGTCTGAAAGAATGGATTGAAGGGTTCGGCCATAGGGTGCTTGGCAATGCGACAGTCCAGATTACAATGGCAGAAGGAGGAATTGCCTCCAATATGACGCCGGATTGTGCAAAGATTATGCTGGACATCCGAACGGTTCCGGGATTGGATGTGAAAATGGTTTTAAAGCAGATGGAAGCAATCTGCGAAAAATTATATGTGGAATCGGGAAGACGGTCTGGATTCGAGGTGAATATCATGAATGAGAGAAGGGCGATAGAAATATCATCGGAGCATGATTGGGTGAAACATTTTTCTCATTGTATAGAAATGGAAAATGAACCGGCGGAGGAGATAGGAATTAATTATTTTACCGATGCATCAATCTTGACGGAGGGATGCGAAGAAATGCCGGTACTTTTGTTCGGCCCTGGGGAACCCCATATGGCGCATAAACCAAACGAATATGTGGAGATTGAAAAATACAAACAGTATATAAGATTATTGTGCCGAATTTTTGATATTTGTCCACAAAAATGGAAAAAAATGTTATAATATATCCAATAAATCATGGTACGGAGTAGATTACATTGAGAACAACGATTAAAGATATAGCAAATTATACAGGTTTTTCTGTGACGACTATTTCACTGGTTCTGAATGGAAAGGCTGACAAAATTCCCAAAAGTACAAAAGATGTCATATTTGATGCAGTAGAAAAATTAAATTATCGGCCGAATCAGATTGCGGTTGGGCTTGTGAAGAAAAGAACAAAAACGATTGGGCTTGTGATTTCAGATGTCAGTAATGTCTTTTTCTCGAATCTTGCGAAAGGAGTAGAGGATGAATGCAGACGGAACGGCTGGAATCTCATATTGTGTAATACAAATGATTTACATAAAAGAGATTTAGAGTATATACAAGTGCTTGCGGATAAGGGCGTAGATGGAATTTTGTTCTGTATGTCTTTGGATAGTGATAAAAAGAGGGCGCTGGAGAGTGTGGATTTAATGAAAAAGCTAAAGATGCCGTTTGTAATGATAGACCGTTTCCTTGAGGAAGTGGACTGTTGTTCTGTTATTGTGAACCATAGGAGCGGAGGTTATGCTGCGACGAAGCATCTTTTGGAATTGGGACACCAAAATATTGCCTGTGTGGCAGGACCATTGGCATTGGAAGATTCGCAGCACAGATTAAAAGGATATAAGGAGGCGTTGGAAGAATATGGGATCGCGTATGATCCGGATTTGATATATGAAGGTAATTATGACAGGGAGAGCGGCAAAGAGGCGGTAGAATATATTCTTGGGCTTTCAAAGAAAGTAACCGCAATCTTTTCTTTCAACGATATGTCTGCGTATGGCGTGTATAATAGATTGAAAAAACACAATTATTACATTCCGAGAGATATGTCTCTTGTGGGTTATGACGATATTTTTTTCTCTGAAATATTGGACGTCCCTCTTACAAGTGTGAGTCAGCCAGTTTATGATATGGGAGTGGAAGCGGTGCAGCAGATTATCAGCGAGATTGGCAGTGGGGTGAATTCCAGAAAATGTATTACGTTTCAGCCTAAATTGACTGTCCGTGAAAGTACACAGAGGCTGAAGGAAAATATCCGTTAAAACGGCTTCACAGGCATGATGCCAGGGCGGGCAGAGTTATCGAGACTGATAAATATAAGATTCAATCGTCAGTTCTGTGACGTTTGATTAGTCTTTAAGCAACATGAATAAAAGAGAAGCATGGCAAGTTCCATGCTTTTTTTGTGTTTTCGGGACTTGTTGACAAAATGTGCCAATAGATTACATAAACTTCCAAATATTTCCATTAATTTGCAGTTTATTCTCTTAAAATTCTTTCTTTTATGTCAAAAAAAGATACAAAGTCTTGTGTCTGGATTTGCAGGATTCCCACAAATCCATTTTCCCAAAAACTATATCTTGTGGTCAATACAGTCTGTCGAACGAAAATCGGGATTCGTCCCACCATCTGACAAAATCTTTTTGCTTTGGCTCGTATAATGAATCTTGCTTAAGTAATTCAATCGATTTCGTGTCACTGATCGTATCCAAAGGAAGAAGGTGGAGCGTGTATTATGAGTTGTACATAGACGTGTTTTTTCTGGAAAATTTTGCGATGGATTTCATCCTGCTTGCGATTGTGCGCAAGATGACGGGATGTTTGTCCGCATACTGGCGGATTTGTCTTGGAGCCCTGGCGGGCGCGTTTCTGACCTGCCTTGCCGTGGCTTTGCCGGTTCCATATGCGTTTGTGAAGCTCATACTGCTCCATGGACTGGCAAATATCGTAATGGTCAAAATCGGGATTCAGCCCCAGGGGTGGCAGGAGCTTGTGCGGGCATGGGTGATGCTCTATATCAGCGGTTTCCTTATCGGCGGGGTCTTTGGATTCCTCAGGCAGTATGTACGCGCAGGAAGTCTTTTCCTGGCGCTGGCTGTCGCCAGCTACTACCTGGTATCCGGTATCTGGAGCCTGGTGGCATATCTGGGCAGGCAGAGCAGTTACAGATGCCGGGTGGTGCTGCTTTATGGAGAGAAAAGCGTTGCCGTGCAGGCTTTAATCGACACTGGCAACTGTCTGAAAGACGAAGTTACGGGAAAGCCAGTCAGTATTATTGACAAAAATGTAATCAAGAAACTATGGGGAGAAAATGACATAACAGGAATACGTTATATTTCATATCACTCTATCGGAAAGGCGGAAGGTGTAATGCCATTAGTAACGCTGGATGGGATGTATGTATGCAGAAAAGAAAAGGAATGGATTGAGAAACCGCTGGCGGCCATCTGTGAGGGAGATATGACGGCTGACCGTTATGAGATGATTTTGAATCCTGATGTCTTAATAGGAGGGATAGGCTATGGTAATAAGAGTCGCAGTACCGCATCAATTTAAACTGAAAGTAGTTCCGGATTTCCGGACATTGTTTTTCCCGGATAAAAAGGATGTCCACTATATCGGTGGTTCGGATATCCTGCCCGCTCCGCTTAATACCAGCGAAGAGACGGCGGCGATTAATGACCTGGGCTCGGAGGACGACGAGTCGGCAAGAAAAATG
The DNA here is from genome assembly GCA_910574885.1 of Lachnospiraceae bacterium. GTDB lineage: Bacteria > Bacillota > Clostridia > Lachnospirales > Lachnospiraceae > Sporofaciens. The sequence goes on from CAJTDD010000037.1 coordinate 39,915, forward strand.
TTGATTGAACATAATCTTAGGCTTGTGGTATATATCGCGAAAAAATTTGACAATACGGGGGTGGGCGTGGAAGACCTGATTTCAATCGGAACCATCGGGCTGATTAAGGCAATCAATACGTTTAACCCGGATAAAAATATTAAGCTGGCGACCTATGCGTCCCGCTGTATTGAAAATGAGATTCTGATGTACCTTCGCAGAAATAACAAGACGAAGATGGAGGTATCTATCGACGAGCCGCTAAATGTGGACTGGGACGGCAATGAGCTGCTTCTGTCGGACATTTTAGGCACAGAGGAAGATACGATTTATAAGGATTTGGAAAATGAAGTAGAACGGAAACTGCTGATTAAGGCGATTGGGCGGCTCTCGGGAAGGGAGCGGACGATTATTAAGATGCGGTTCGGCCTTGGGACGCCGGATGGGGAGGAACGCACCCAGAAGGAGGTAGCGGATATTTTGGGGATTTCCCAGTCATACATATCGAGGCTAGAGAAGAAGATTATGCAGAGGCTGAAGCGGGAGATGGTGAAATATTCGTAACAGTGAAGCCGGAAGGCTGAACGGTTATAAATATTCGTAGAGAATCCGGCCACGACAAACGCATGAGTAAACAAATTGTTACAAAACCCTTTTTCTGGTAAAATAAAAGAAAAGGGGGTACTGTTTATGGAAGAATTATTGCAATGGATGGAATAT
>CAJTDD010000038.1 GCA_910574885.1 Lachnospiraceae bacterium
GGATGGTCAAGAGGAAAACGTGCCGCCTCCTGTAGCACACTTTTATAGACAGTGTTTAAAAACTGAGATTATAATTTGACGTTTTTGTGCGGGAGATAGGAACTTTAATTTGCTGGGCTACACATGAATTTGGCTACCGCAATGATTCTGTCCTGCCCCTCAAGGTGGAGCGGGCTGTGGCTTTGCACGATGCAGGATTAAATATATACAGTCTGAATAAGGATGGGAGCCGTACCCTGATGAATACGCAGGAAGATATTCTGGAAATGGGAACAGATGGGATATTCGGCATTGAAAGCAGGGAGTGGGAAAGCTACCAGGTGATGGAATCCGTGCGTGAGGAAAATGCGGAGCAGGAACATCTAAACGAAGATTTACTTTTCAGCAGTAACCAAGACCGCTATGCCATTTATCAGATCAGAGATGATGGGGAAGGCCGGAAATACCTGTTTATGGGGACGGACTACCTGAAAAAGCAGGGATTTTCCGTGGAATATGATGATTACCAGATGGTTTATAATGATGTGCTTGGGGAAAATGAAACGCTGGATTCCCTGTATGAGAAATTCAATATCGGACGTCCGTTTGATTTTACCGGGCATTCCCTTTCTGTCAGCGATGTAGTTGTTTTGAAACAAGGTGGGGAGATTACGGCACATTATGTGGATTCGTTCGGATATACAGAGCTGCCGGAGTTCTTTTCGCAAAGGGAGAGAAAGATGGAGCAGGAAAAAAACGCAGGATTACAGGGAAGCAACCTGCAGGAGCCGCAAAACGATGATATAAGCAAACTATATAAAAAAGTGTATCCGCCACTTTATACGCATACCATTACTTATGCAATGGAGCATGGCAGGGCGGATGACTACCTGGAATCAAGAAAGCTGAATCTGGATTGCAAAAATGCCATTGAGGACGCAATCCGAGAGAACTTTGACGGGATGCATCTGGCGCATGATGCCGCTAAGGGAGTCCTTGAAGAATATGGTGCGGAACGTGTGGTATTCATCCTTGCCAATACCGTGCAGCATTTGGAGTATGACGGGCGGTTTTCTATTGGGAATAAGGCATGGGCAAAAGGGTATGAGATACCGGAAAACGTAAACCGGGGGATGGATATGAACGCTGACTATGTGATAAACAGCCACCCGGCTGTGCTGGATGGGTTTATCGGGCTTGCCAGGGAAGGGATACGGGAACTGGAGTTAGGGAAGGAAGAAAGTGTACAGATTAATGAGGAAACGAAAGGGTTTATTGCAAATGGGCATTTCGGTACATGGCATACGGTAGAAGCAAAGGAAATCAGCGGCGAGCTGTTTTACCGGATGGAGCATGAGGAATACGGAGATTCCGTTGCCTCTATTATCGTCAATCAGAACGGGGAGCTGGTGGCAGAGGATCTGGAGCATGGATTTGATCAGGGGGCAATGGAAGCCATTGACGAGTATTTTTCGGAAAAGGGGATAGAGATGAAGCCGGAACCGCCATTCATTGCACAATACTATGTCATACAGAATGCCGAGGGCGGCAAAGCAGAAAGGGCATATCAGTATTTTGAAGATATGGATACGGCAGTCACTGTCTATCATGAGATTCCGAACCATGTGGATAAGCGGCTTGGTATGGAGAGCAGCGAACAGCCGCCCTCCAGGATGTCCTTGATTGAGTGCAGGAATGGGATAGAAACGCTTACGGACATAGAAAAATATTCCCTAAGTGGGAAATGGGTACGTGAGGAAACGATGTCGGCATCGCAGAAAGCAAAAGAATATCTCAACAATTATGATGCTGAGATTGCATACCAGACTGGAAAAGGGTATTTTTCCATCCAGACTGTTTCAGACGGCTACGATTATACGATTTATGGCAAAGATTTTCGGGAGATTGATGGAGGCGTGTATGACAACCCGGATATATCCATCAGTGAAGCGATGGAAGAAATCCTTTCTGATGAAGGTATCCCTATAACAACGTGTAAGGTTATGGATTATGAGGAATTGCAGGAGAAGGCAGAAGCGGCGGCACAGGAAGATCTGCAGAAAACACAGGCGAAAGAAACGGAGAAGGGGAAGCTGCCCCTTATTTCCAATATGACAGAGCCGGAGCCTGCCTTAAACGGCCAGAGCCGTGCAGGGATAGAGGAAACTGTACTCTGCTATGTCCAGGCACAGATTGATGAAATGGGACTGTCGGAGGAAGTGGAGCTGCTTGGTGCAAGGGTATATGGGAGCCGTTCCAGGGAAGGGTTGTACCATGAAGGTTCGGATATAGATGTGGTAATTTCTTACAGCGGCGGTCTGAAGGAGGATGTTTTCTTCAATGCGTTGCATGAGGGAGGATTAAAGATAGCGGGAATCCCGGTAGACATTAATCCAATCTCTGTGGAAAAGACCGGAACTTTGGAGGAATACATGGAAAATGCGGAAAAATATCTGGACGAAAAGCAAAGCCATATGGAGATCCCTGAAAATGCCGGACAGGCAGAGCAGGAAGCGTTCATTACCTTTTATGTGGCGGAATGTACGGAGTTCCCTGTGCTGGGTGAATACCATGAGCGGCTGGAAACACTGCAGGAAGCGATGGAGCTGTATGAAAAAATCCCGGCAGAGCGAAGGAACGGCTTGAAGGGGATTGGCTTCCGACTGGAGGACGGCAGTATTTATGACGGAAATTTTGACTTGATGGTAATGGGGGAAATGCAGACGGAATTTATCAATGAGATTCCACAATACAAGGAAAGCCCTCTGGTGCAGAAAGCGATTGCAGATATGGAGGCAATCCTTCTGGAACAGGCCGCAGGGCGGGAAGCACCAGAGCCAGCAGAAAAGGAAGATTTGCCACAACAGCCGATGCCGGGGGCAGAAGCTGGAAAAACCGTGCAGGCAGAAGAAATCAGGAATCCAGCTACGATGGCACAGGAACCCATTGGGAATGCGGCGGCATTGGAAAAACAGCCTGCAGAGCCGGAAAAAGCGATTGAAAATGTCCCCAAGACAGAAAGAGGCATATCCGGCGGTAGCAAGAAGCAGTCCGTCCTGAATGCCCTCCGGGAACGGCAAGCAAGGCTGAAAGCACAGGAGAAGGAAAAACCGGTGCAGGAGAAACAGGGGCAGAAGGCACAGGCAAAGAAGAAAGGAGAACCGGAATTATGATGGAGAGATTTGAGGAAAATGAATATTTCCTGATAGCAATGTTCCAGAAGGAAAGCAGGCAGGCGACCATAGAGGAAATACATAATGTAATCCTCTACATCGGCAGGGATGATGAAATGCTTGCCCTGATCAACAGCACACTGGAAAAGCTGTGGTTCCTGTCAGATGAAGCGTTCTTAAATCTGGATCTGGAACCGTACAAAGAGGAACCGGTGGAGGACGAATGATGGATGTGAACCAATTTGCGCTCTACCAGCTTAAAAACATCCCGGAGAACAGGCAGATACGGTTCCGTCCTTATCATACGCTGCAGGAGAAGGGAATCCAGATACAGTATAAGGACTATGAGCAGGTATACCTGGCACGGATGCAGCCGGGAGACGAACCAGAACAGATCCGCAGGCGTTTTAACAGGAAACTGCCACGGACATTTCATGGCCATTCGATCAGTGTCAGCGATGTGCTTGTGCTGAATAAGGGCGGTGTTGTGACTTCCTATTATGTTGAAAAAGATGGCTTTACAGTAATAGCAGGTTTTATCCGGAGCGGTTCATCCGGCGCACTTGTGTCTATTGATACAGCAGATTTTCATATCGAAGGGAAGGAGGGGTGCTGGCACGCTTTTGACAGCATTATCATAGACGGAAAGCAGTTCTTCCTGATGGAGCATGAAACCTATGGAAAAGAAGTGGCATGGGTTGTGCTGGATGAAGAAGGGAAGATCATTGTAGACCATACATACCAGGGTTTTGACCAGGCAACCGTACAGCAGATCAAGGATTGTCTCCATCCACCGCAGCATACCGCAGAGCCAGAGATGCAAAAACAGAGTACAGCCAATAGGTATATCCAGATGCCGTCCGGCAATACTATGGATAAGCCGCCTCTTGAAAACTGGCAGAAATATATGGAGAATGGCGAGTATCTCCGCAGTTCCGAGATAGACGAGGAACAGAACTACAACATGATAGATGGCAGGCGGAATAATATGTCCCCCAAGGGGAAGAATGGCAGGGCGTCCGTCTTGGCAAAGCTCCGCCGCAAACAGGCAGAGATTGCAAAGCGGTATGGGAAGCCGGCACAGCAGATGGCAATGGCAGAGGATATGGAGCGCAGGAGGAAGTAAGAAAGGGAGAAGTGTCTGGCCAATGCTGCCGGATGCTTCTCTCTTTTTATGTCTTGAACAATGGAGAATTTCTCTGTATAATAAAACCATAGCAGACAGGGCATAGCTGATCTGCCAGACTGATCAGAAAAGCCGGAACCGAGGTGATATGATGCAGGGTGAGACATTACAGGAAGAACAACAAGAGAAAACGGCAGAGAAAAAGGAATCGTTTGCAAAATATACGGCGAAAGACAGTGTTTTCGGGGCACTTTTCCGGGATAAAAAGTACCTGATGCAGCTATACCGTGCGCTCCACCCGGAGGATGCGGAGACGACGGAAGATGCGCTTACAGACATTACCATAAGAAATGTCCTTGCGAACGGAATCTTTAATGACCTGGCTTTCAGAGTTGGGGATAAAATCATGTTTCTGGTCGAGCATCAATCTTCATGGACGATGAATATCATTATACGAGTGCTGATGTATTTAGTGCAGATTTACCATGATTACTTTGAGGAACAGGGTGCAGACTTATACGGGAGCAAGAAAGTCCATGTCCCGGAACCGGAGTTATACATGATATTTACAGGAGAGCGTGCCAGCAGGCCGGAAACGATCTCACTTTCCAAAGAATTTTTCGGCGGAAAGGAATGTGCCATTGAAGTAAAGGTGAAAGTGCTTTATGGCGGCAAAGGAAATGATATTATCAGCCAGTATGTAAATTTTACAAAAGTATATAACGAACAGGTGAAACAGTATGGGAGGAGCCGGGAAGCTGTCACGGAAACCATCCGTATCTGTAAGGACAGGGATGTGTTACGTGAGTTTTTGTTAGGCAGGGAAAAGGAGGTTATATCTATTATGATGTCTTTGTTTGATGAAGAGAAGATCATGCGTACCCATATCGCAAGTGAAAGGCGTGAGGCCGCAAAAGAGGCAGTAAGGGGTGGCGTAGAAAATATGTTAAAGTTGGGGAAAATGTCGGCAGAAGAAATTGCAGGCTGTTTTCCTGAATTGTCTGTGGAAGACATTCGGGAAATTGAAAAAGGGCTGCTTCAAACGGTATAATAATTTTGGAGTAAGCAGATAAAAAAGAAAGAATATTGGAGTCCCCGGCTGCAAATGGATACAGCCGGGGTTATTCACATGGAGGACAAAGTGAAGGAATCAGAACTGATAGGGAAAGTACATTCCGCTGTCTACCACCAATGCCAGCAGAGAGGGTACGCCGCCCCGGCAGATGTACTGGTTGACGTAGGAGTGCTGCCTAAACAAAAATATGAGGATTGGAGATTCGGGAAAGTACGGTATCTGGAAGCAGTCTGTACGTGTAATTTAAAGAAACTTTCTTTTATTATGAAACAGATCCGCTCCTATGCAAAGAAAACGAATTTAAAACCGTCATTCTGCTATTACAAGCGGTGGGGCGTGAAGAAGAGGCATGACCATAAGCCGGTAATCCCTTTGCGGTTCAGCAAAAGCGGAAACCCGGAGATTGAAAAGGCATATGCGACACACTATGTGGATTTAGGGCGTACAGAGCAGTTGAAGAAAGAAAAAATGGAGAAGGCGGCAACTGCAAACCAGGCTGAAATATCGGACAAGACATAAGATATGCCAATAAATATTTCTGACAGCAAAAACGGAGCGTAGAATAGGAAGAAGAAATGGGAAAAGAACCGGACAAAAAATATGAAACCATGAAGAAAATCATGGACGCATTAGAGGATATTCTATGCTCTTATCAGGGCAGGGGACATCAATCAGTATATGCTGACCTGGATTCCCTTGCACTTTTTACAAGCCTGATTGCATACAGATAGATACAGGTAGAAAATTACAGGTATGACTATGACGATAATATCCGGGAGGATGAAGAAGCCGGACGGATTTACAGGGCGCTTGCCCCGCAGACAAGGTGGCGTGTGGGACAGCATACCCAGATTGAACCGATACGTATGAACGCATTGAAGCAGCTTGCGTCCCTGGGTACGCCGACGTATCAGGGCCAGGTTTACTATGCCGATACAAGCTCTGTCCTGGTATGCGGGGAAATCCTGCCCTATGAGATTTTCCAGTTGTTTACGGATATGCCGGGAGTGAAGAAATTATATGTTTTCCCCTATCCATTCCAGGCAAAATGGGAGAAGCCACTTTATTTTTCCTTTGAACCGAAAGAAGCGGCACGGGTGGAAATGCGGAAATATGTGGAGAAGAAAATGGATGAAATGCTCCGTATTATGAGAGAAAAAAGCGAAGGTATTAGCGGAATAATCCCTAAAGTGGAAGATATTTTTTAAACATATTCGTTTCATTGGAATCATAACAGCCGCAAGGATTTGATAAAGGAATCCTGCGGCTGTTTTTCCGTCACAACGATTAAGAAATATCGGCGCTTTTCTGTTTCTCCGTCTGCCGGGTGTTCGTCTGCCCTAAAATCTTATCGACATTGGAACAGACTGTATTTAATTCTTTTTGATAATCCCGGTAATAATGGTAGGTTTTCTGTGCCTCTTTTTTCTGCTGGATAAGTTTTTCTTTTTCCGCTTTCAGCAATTTCATGGAGGGGAGCTTCCCATCTGCAGACTGCTCTTTTAAAAAGTTTCGTGCCGTTTCATAGAGTGCGATTTCTGTCGGATGCTCCTGCCGGAAATGCCCTTTATTCTTTGCTTTCATAAATTTTTGATAGACAGGTTTATTGGCAAGGTACTGGCCTGTATAATGAATCTGCTCATTTATCCTTCGGAGATTATCTTCCACAGACTTCAAATCTTTTCTGGAAGCGGAAGCATGGCCCTTAATCTCTGAAAAAGAATCTTCCAGGGAATCCCTTGTGTCATACCCATGTTTCTGTATGTAAGCGACTGTCTTAGCCATCTCTTTCAGGTTGGAAAGTTTCACTTTGTTAGCGTAGGCGGCATTCTGCTGTGCCTTTACGCAATCCTGCAGATCAACCACCAGCCGCAGATCCGACTTGATAAACAAGATTGATACAGCTTCCTCCAGCAGTAGATTGGATGGACGGGCTGTAGATTTCTCCGATTCTGTATTATGTTTTTCCGCATCAACCGTTTTCTTTTTGTTTTCTCTATGCTCTGCATTTTCCTTAAACAGCTCCAAAAGATAATCTTCTTCATAATGTGTGCCGAGTATCCTCCCGGTGATATACTTGTTTCGTTCCGGATGGAGGTAGCTGAACCTTCCACGGCTGACCTTCAGGCGGATATTATATTTTTCCAGAAGAAATGCCTGAAAATCTTCCTGGCCGCTGGAAACGGCTGCGGCATCTTCGATTGCAGATCGCAGGAAATCTTTCTGCGTCTGGAATACCGTTTTTCGCGGTGTAAGCCCGTCTGCACGGAGCTGTCTGTTCCGTTCATCCAGTTTCTTCTGCCCCCTGCGCCCTGCGTGGTATTCCCGGTCTGTGATCTTTTTCCCTGCCGGGGCAAGCAAATCTATCTGGTGCAGATGTTCCCGATGGCATATATCCATGAGTGATTGCTTTAAGTGGATCAGGTAATCCTTGGTGACATGATGCTTATACCCGGCACGGGAATCGCAAGCCCGCTCCATAAAGTCCTGTCGTTCCACATCATATTTTCGTAAGCTGTTGATTACGATATGTACGTGGATGTTGCCGCTTCCATTATGCCCGTCCATGTGTGTGCAGACAAGAGCCTGATGGCCGGGAAAGTTCTTCTTTGCATATTCCATTCCAATCTGCTGTGCATGTTCCCCGGTCAGGCCATTTTCTGCTGCGTCCTTTGGATCGAAGCTGATGATATAATGGTGGGATTTGATTTCATCATAGGATTCGTTTTTGTGGTATTGGGCATTTAGTTCCCTGCACTCCATGTCAAACGTGAACGGATCACAGTTTATGCCGTCCATGATATACTCCTTACGTGGGATCAATTCACCATTTTCATCAAGTATCGGTTTGTTTGTATCTTCATCATACTGAAACATGAGATACCGCTGTGCTTCCCCATAGTCGGCATTTTTACTCGCTATGTGTTTCAGTATTGCCATTAGGGCTTCCTCCGGCGGCAGAGTGGAAATCTCCCGCCATCTTCAAGACTTCATATTTCATTTCATAGATTCTGGCAACGCTCCGGTCGATTGCCTTACGCATTTCCTGTGAATGGATGCCACCGCTGTTAAAATGTCTTGCGATCTGGTTTAAGTTGCTGCCGATTTTCCCAAACTCCGCAACCAGCTTTTTCAGCTCCGGTAGGTCTGCCACAATCTCATATTTAGCCGTGACCGTCTGCTTCATAACCTGTTTTCTGACATATTCAGCCACTGGAAGGTGCGTGGCTTTTGCTTTTTCAGAGACGATTTCATATTCCGTATCGGTAAGGCGGAGCATGATTTGGTGCTTGTGTTGTAGTTCCCTGTCCTTCTTTGGTCTTGCCATTGTATAGTCCCTTTCTGTTAAAATCGTAAAAAAGATATTTCGTTGTTGAGTATAAGGATTCAAAAAGAGTTCCTATAATATAAGCCGATTAGGGAACACCAATGGGAAATGAAAAAAGGATTTTATAGAAATATTTAGATTTCACCGTGATGGGAACAATCACGCTGCGACTATTTTTAATAGGAGCCAGCCTGCATATTTTGGAAGATATGCAATAACCGGGGGCATGGGGAGCGGAATCCCCATCAAGTTTGCCGGGTAAGCAAAATCCACGAAGTGGGTTTTGAGTTACTCAGGCGAATCTTGCCCTTTACTTATCCCGAATTCGGGATAAGGTATTTATTTGTCATACCTTGGTTAATGCCCTGCGGCTTGTTGCGTTCCGAAAAGGAAGCCAAGATGTGATACCCAGTACTTACTGCGGGGTGGTTCATTTAAAAGTGCCCAGCTATTAGATCCTCTAAAGTTATATTATAAAAAAAATCATGAATAAGGGTGTTGTATTTCTTCCACAATGGTAAAGTAATGCATTTTTCATTTCTGGGGCAGATTTCTGCATCCGGTATTAAACAGGCAACCGGGGAAAGGTGGCCTTCTGTCAGTTCTATGATTTCTCCTACGGTATATTCTTTTGGCATACGGGTAAGCCGGTATCCGCCGCCCTTTCCGCGGAGTCCTTTTACGATTTTGCCTTTCACTAACATTTTCAGAATGATTTCCAGGTACTTTTCAGAAATTTCTTGACGTTTTGCTATTTCTTTTAACGGAACGTAGGTTTCTTCCTGGTGCTGTGCAAGATCGGCCATTACTCTGAGGGAATAGCGTGCCTTTGTTGAAATCATAGAAATGAACCTCCATATTGCTTCTTTACTATATCCCATTATATCCTTTGCGGAAAATAATTTCAATAAAATCATATAAACCTATTGACATAGTAGGTAAGTAGTAGTAATATACATTCAACGAAAAGGAAAGGAGAAAAGTCATGGCAAATAACTGTTGCAGGAATTTATGCTGTTGTCGGATGTTGGTTTACCGGATATGTTGTGTGATACGGTGTAGCAGCAGACTTTGTTATGCTTAAGTTCCATGTAAAAAGGCACGGCATATATCCGGGTACTGGAAGATAACAGTACTCCTTTTTTATGCTTGTAATTATGAAGAAAGAAGGAAATGAAAATGGCAAAATATTATAAAGGCACATTGGGGCTGATTGGGAATACTCCGCTGGTAGAAATCGTGAATATTGAAAAGGAACTGGGGCTTTTGGCAACCGTGTTGGTGAAGTTGGAGTATTTTAATCCGGCTGGCAGCGTAAAGGACAGGATTGCCAAAGCGATGTTAGAAGACGCCGAGGAAAAAGGCTTACTGAAAGAAGGTTCTGTGATCATTGAACCCACATCGGGAAATACGGGGATCGGACTGGCGGCAATCGCGGCGGCAAAGGGATACCGGATTATTCTGACGATGCCGGAGACTATGAGCGTGGAGCGGAGGAATATTTTAAAGGCATATGGAGCGGAACTTGTATTGACCGAAGGCGCAAAAGGAATGAAGGGTGCCATTGAAAAAGCGGATGAATTAGCGGAGGAAATTCCGAACAGCTTCATCCCCGGACAGTTTGTAAATCCGGCGAATCCAAAGATCCATGAAGCGACGACGGGACCGGAGATCTGGAATGACACAGACGGAAAAATTGATATTTTTATCGCCGGCGTAGGAACTGGAGGAACGGTGACAGGCGTTGGAAAATATCTGAAGGAACGAAAAACCGATGTGAAGGTAGTTGCGCTGGAGCCGGCAGCATCGCCTGTATTGTCGGAAGGAAAAGCAGGGGCCCATAAGATTCAGGGAATCGGAGCCGGTTTTGTTCCGGATGTGCTGGATACAGCTATTTATGATGAAGTATTTCAGGCAGAAAATGAAGATGCTTTTGCGGCGGCGAAGCTCCTTGCAAAAAAGGAGGGCATCCTGGTGGGAATTTCTTCCGGCGCAGCGCTGCATGCAGCCATTGAATTGGCAAAGCGTCCCGAGAACCAGGGAAAAGTCATTGTGGCGTTATTGCCGGACACGGGAGACAGGTATTATTCCACTCCATTGTTTACCGAATAAGAACGATAAGGAAGGCAGGAACAATGATTTTTTCAAAACGGAGCAGGTATGGGATCCGGGCGCTGATTGATCTTGCACGGAACGCTGAAAACGGCAGTATGCAGCTAAATGAAGTTGCTGACAGGAACAGCATCTCTGTTAAGTATCTGGAGCAGATATTCGCAGCGCTCAGAAAAGCTGGAATTATCAAGAGTATTAAAGGTCCGCAGGGAGGCTATCTCCTGGCAAGGCCTCCAAAGGATATCAGGGCGGCAGATATTATTGTAGCGTTAGATGGAAGCTATTTCCTGGATAGCGAAGAAGTACAGGGAGATGGAAAAGGAGAAACGAATGTATCTGTAGTCCAGCGGGAAATTATTGAACCTGTAAATGAATTGGCAGGACACTTTTTCAATAGCCTGACATTAGAAAAACTTGCGGAATGTGCAAAAGAGCAGGAAGAAGCTTTGCAGAATATGTATTATATCTAAAACAACAGTAAATGTGCTGACGCAATACTCACAGCAGATTTCATCGGTCGTGAGTATAGAAGCAGCATTGTATTAGGAGATGGCACGATGAGTCTCGAATTTATAACAAAATATTTGCCTTTGTATGAGAAAGCGGCATGGCTTACTGTAAAGATTGGATTTGCCGGAGTTCTGCTTTCCATTGTGATCGGTTTGCTGTGCGCGGCCATCCAGTATTATAGAATTCCTGTTTTAACAGGATTAACGGTAGTATATATAGAACTTAGCCGCAATACGCCGCTGCTTGTCCAGTTGTTTTTTCTGTATTATGGGCTGCCAAAGATCGGAGTCAGGACAGATGCACAGGTTTGCGGTATGGCCGGGCTGGCGTTTCTCGGAGGTAGCTACATGGCGGAAGCCTTCCGCAGCGGATTGGAGGCGGTGGAGAAGATACAGATGGAGAGCGCCCAAAGCCTGGGGATGAACCGTTATCAGACTATGCGGTATGTTATTCTGCCACAGGCATTTTCCATCAGTGTACCTGCTTTTGTTGCAAATGTGATCTTTCTTTTGAAGGAAACCAGCGTATTCAGCGCCATAAGCCTGATGGATCTGATGTTTACAGCGAAAGATCTGATCGGACTGTATTATAAGACGACAGAAAGCCTGTTTCTGCTGGTGGTGTTCTATCTGATTATCCTGCTTCCGGTATCCATACTGGGGGCGGCGTTGGAGAGGAGGGTGCGTTATGCTGGATTTGGGGCTTGAGGTGCTGCTAAAAGGCCAGAACATGGCAAGGCTCTTTACCGGACTTCTGGCAGCGTTAAAGATCAGCCTGGTATCTGTGGCGGTCAGCCTTTCGGCAGGAATCTTGCTTGGAACTCTCATGACATGGAAAAATCCGTTCATAAAGGCAGTGCTCCGGGTTTATCTGGAAATCATCCGCATCATGCCTCAGATGGTGCTGTTGTTCCTTGTGTTTTTTGGGACGACGCGGGCGTTTGGATGGGATTTGTCAGGGGAAAGCGCTTCAGTTATCGTATTTTCCCTCTGGGGAACTGCAGAGATGAGTGATCTGGTAAGAGGGGCGCTTATCAGCATACCGGTTCATCAGTATGAGAGCGGAGAGGCATTAGGGCTTAGTAAGGTACAGATTTACCGGTATATCGTGGTTCCGCAGACATTAAGAAGATTAATTCCGCTGTCCATCAATCTGATTACAAGAATGATCAAAACAACCAGCCTTGTGCTGATGATCGGCGTGGTGGAAATCCTCAAAGTCGCGCAGCAGATTATAGAGGCAAACCGGACGGCAAGCCCTAATGCAGCATTTGGCATTTACCTGGTGGTATTTTTATTATATTTTTTCGCCTGTTGGCCCATCAGCATGGCGGCAAGATACCTGGAACAAAGATGGAGGTGATCTTTTATGGCAGGATCATTCTTTAAGGATATGCCGGGGCAGGATGCAGCCTGCGGCCAGGCGCTGCTTACCATGGAACATGTAACCAAGCGGTTTGAAGAAAGCCTGATCCTTGACGATGTCAGCCTGACGATTCAAAAGGGCGAAGTAATCGTGCTGGTAGGTTCAAGCGGATGCGGGAAAAGTACGATGCTTCGGTGTATCAATGCTCTAGAACCGATCCAGGGCGGAGTCATCCGGTTAGGGGAGGAACAGATTGACCCGAAGAGCCGGGAGCTGACCAATATCCGGCAGAAGATTGGCATGGTATTTCAGAGCTACGAGTTGTTCCCGCATATGACAGTGCTTGATAATATCCTTCTTGCGCCGATGAAGGTGCAAAAGAGGAAAAAAGCGGATATTACAGAGGAAGCCGTAATCCTTCTTGAGCGGGTAGGCTTAAAAGAGAAAGCCGGATGTTTTCCCAGACAGTTGTCAGGAGGGCAGAAGCAGCGGGTGGCGATTGTTCGGGCTTTGTGCATGCACCCGGAGCTTATGCTGTTTGATGAGGTGACGGCGGCATTGGATCCGGAAATGGTCAGGGAGGTGCTGGATGTTATATTAGCGCTGGCAGCCCAGGGAAGAACCATGCTGATTGTTACGCATGAAATGCAGTTTGCCCGTGCGGTCGCAGACAGAATCCTATTCTTAGATAGAGGGAAAATCATAGAGAACGCGCCGCCGGAAGAATTTTTTGAACATCCGAAAACAGAAAGGGCAAGGCAATTCTTAAATACATTTACCTTTGAAGCGGTAAAAGGTAAAGATAAACAGGGAAAATAAAAAGAGAAGAAAAGGAGATATATAATCATGAAACATACAATTTTAAAGAAATTTATATCTATAGCGGCTGCAGCATCTGCCATTCTGGCGCTGACAGCATGCGGGAGTCAGGGAACGGAAACCGATAATAAGAAAGAAGAGGCTCAGAAGGAGGAACAGACAGTGGGCGCAGATACAGTATACCGTACTCTGGATGAAATCAAGGAAGACGGAACCATCCATATCGGGGTATTTTCCGATAAGAATCCTTTCGGTTACGTAGACGAGAACGGAGAATATCAGGGATATGATGTTTATTTTGCTAATAAGATCGGAGAGGATCTGGGAGTGAAGGTTGATTTCGTTTCCACGGAGGCCGCGAACCGTATTGAGTACCTCCAGACTGGTAAAGTGGATATTATTTTAGCGAATTTTACCGTAACAGAGGAACGGGCAGAAGAAGTGGATTTTGCCCTGCCATATATGAATGTGGCGCTTGGGGTAGTATCGCCGGACGATAAAGTAGTGGAAAGCCTGGACGACTGGAACAGTGACGACCAGATCATTGTGATCTCCGGCACAACGGCCGAGACCTACCTGACAGAAAATTATCCGGATATTCCGCTGCAGAAATATGATTCTTATGCGACAGCGAAAAACGCCCTTGAAAATCGAAATGGCGTTGCGTGGGCGAATGATAATACAGAAGTCATCGCATATGCGCTGCAGAATAAAGGATATACGGTAGGCATTCCGGAACTGGGAAGCAAAGATACGATTGCGCCGGCCGTATCAAAAGGAAATGAGACACTTCTTCAGTGGATCAATGATGAGATAAAAGCGTTAGCAGATGAACAGTTTTTCCATGCTGATTATGACGCTACGCTGGTAGATACTTACGGGGAAGAATACAAGGAAGAACTGGTGGTAGAAGGCGGAGTGACGGAATAGGAGAAATAGTACTTACGTCTGCCTGAACGGTTTCTTAGGAAAGATTCTATGAAAAAAGAAATCTTCAAAAAAGCATTTGTGAAATCCCTGCCAATCATGTGCAGCTACCTGTTTGTCAGCATGGCTTACGGGATTATGATGGAGGAGGCCGGGTTTGGATGGTATGATTCGCTGTTTATCAGTATGACAGTATATACAGGAGCATTCCAGTTTTTATTGATTACATTATTAAGCAGCAATGCATCTATGATTACGATAGCTCTGGCGGCGCTCTTGATGAACAGCCGCCAGACCTTTTACAGTCTGACGTTTGTCCATGAATTTCGGAGCATGGGAAAAAGAATGCTTTATATGATACATACAATGACAGATGAGACATATGCAGTCAATCTGGCTCTTACTGAGCAGGGCGCCCAGAAAGAAGATATGATGTTCCTGATTGCAGCGCTGTCCAGATGCTACTGGATGATTGGAGCAGTGGCTGGCGGAATGTTGGGACAGATTCTTCCAGTAAGGTTTCAGGGAATTGATTTCTGTATGACGGCATTATTTATTATTATTTTTATAGATCAATGGGAAAAAACCAAGGATCACGTTCCTGCTTTCACAGGTTTTATAGCGGCAGTTATCTGTCTGCTTGTTTTCGGAGAAAGGAATTTCATGCTTCCGGCGCTGGCAGCGTCTTCCGGGATCCTGGTGTTAAAAAGAGAATATAGACAGACTGAAACTGCCCCAAAGGAGAAGCAAGATGGATAGAGGATGGATGATTGCGGCAGTGGCGGTATCTGCGGCAATTACATTTTTTCTTCGTGCCCTGCCTTTTTTTGCCTTCCGGGATGGAAGGAAGATGCCGGAAAAGCTTAAGCGTCTTGGGGGTATCCTGCCCTCTGCGATTATGGCGGTGCTGATTGTATATTGCCTGAAAGATGTGCTGCTGGATTTTAAAAACTTTATCTTGATGAACGGAGTCTTCCAATCCCGTAAGGGTATGTCTTGCGGTATTTTCTTTGGGTATGGCATGTCGGAACTGATATCCGCATGTCTGGTGGCTGTAAGCTACAAATACAGGCATCATACAATGCTGTCGATTGCACTTGGAACGGTATGTAATATTATTTTATTACATTTTTTTATGAAATTCTGAAAGAACAAAATCATGGATCAGACACTTGATGAAGCAATTTATAATCGGTACATAGCGCCTACGAAAAGGCAGAGAACCGGGCGTGTGGGGCTGGAATTTGAGCTTCCGGTTGTGAACCGGGAACATGCTCCGGTGGATTTTGAAGTGATACATAAAGTGACGGACGCATTCCTCTGTAAGTTCCATTTCCAGGAGGAGGGAAGAGATGACGATGGATTTATCTATGCGGCGCTGGATGGAAAGACAGGGGACTGGTTTGCGGTAATTGATGCGGTGATGAAAGAGGTTACGCCCGAAAATAAGGTAAATCTGCTTTTGTTTGACGGGGAATTATTGTATGTGCATACAAACTACAGGGACAGCCTGCATTTTTTACGGAAAAAGACGGCTGTTTTTGTGTCCACAAGACCGCTGGATAAGGAAAAATGGGAGAAGGTTCCTATGAATATGCTTCTTGCATTTGAGTCGGGCAGATGCAGGTATACAGGGAAACCCCATGAAAATGAATTCTTTGACAGCGAAGAAAAAATGAGGATGCTTTTTTTAGATTATGCGGGGCTGTAGCGGTGTGGCTTGCTCAAGGCCGGCGAAGTGATAATGGATTTGACTGACTATGCGAAAAAGGAGCTATAAGTATGGAAGAACAAACAGCGTCAAAAGAACAATTCAAGAAATTGGAAGCTTTAAAAAATTATTTGAAAGGATTGGGAAGTGTTGCAGTTGCCTTTTCCGGCGGCGTGGATTCTACGTTTCTTCTGAAAACGGCACATGATGTTCTGGGGGATGATTGTATTGCGGTTACAGCAAGCTCCTGTTCTTTCCCGGAAAGGGAACTTGGAGAGGCCAGAGGCTTTTGTGCGGCAGAGGGAATACGCCACATTATAGTAGAATCAGAAGAATTGGAAATAGAAGGATTTGGTAAAAATCCTCCGAACCGCTGTTATCTGTGCAAACGGGAACTGTTTGAAAAAATCAGGGAAATTGCAAAACGGGAAAATATAAAGACTATCGCAGAAGGTTCTAACCTGGATGATGACGGAGATTATCGTCCTGGATTGCAGGCAGTGGCTGAATTTGGAATAAAAAGTCCGTTAAGAAACAGTGGAATGTCGAAAGCGGATATACGCATATTGTCAAAGACTATGAGGCTTGCAACATGGAATAAGCAGTCCTTTGCCTGCCTTTCGTCCAGATTTGCATATGGAGAAACGATAAGCAGAGAAAAATTATCCATGGTGGATCATGCGGAACAGTTGCTTTTGGATCTTGGATTTCATCAAGTGCGTGTACGAATTCATGATAAGATAGCAAGGATAGAAGTGATGCCGGATGAATTTGAAAAATTGCTGCGCAGCAGGGAGGACGTTGTAAATAAACTAAAAGAAGAGGGATTTACTTATATTACGATGGATCTGCAGGGATACCGGACAGGCAGTATGAATGAGATTCTGTGAACTGTCAGTGTTTGGATTTAGAAAATATATGAGGGAAAAAAGATGACATTAATTCAATTGCACTATCTGATTGTGATTGCAGAAACAAACTCTTTGAATAAGGCAGCTGAACAGTTATATGTGTCACAGCCGTCCCTAACCAGTGCAATCAAAGAGCTGGAAAAAGAACTGGGAGTTACCCTGCTTTACAGGAGTGGAAGGGGAGTTACGCTGACCAATGACGGAGTGGAGTTTCTGCTTTATGCAAAACAGCTCTACAGTCAGTACGAGGCGGTTTTGGAAAAATATGGAATGGGCGGCGCCCATAAGAAGAAATTTGGAGTGTCCACACAGCATTATTCTTTTGCAGTAAAAGCATTTGTAGATATGGCAAAGGAATTTGATATGTCAAGATATGAATTTGCTGTCAGGGAAACAAGGACGGCGGAGGTAATCCGTGACGTCAGTACCATGAAAAGTGAGGTTGGTATCCTTTATCTTTGTGATTTTAACCGGAAATCTATGGAAAAACTCTTAAAATCAGCGAGCCTAGAATTTCATCATCTCATAGAATGTCAGGCGTATGTTTATATTTGGAAGAATCATCCGCTGGCGAAGGAAAAGACGATTCGATTCGAGCAGTTGAACGGATATCCCTGCCTGTCTTTTGAACAGGGAGATAACAGTTCCTTTTATTTTGCAGAAGAAATTCTCTCAACGAATGAGTACTCACAGGTTATCAAGGCAAATGACCGTGCGACGATGCTGAACCTGATGGTTGGCCTGAACGGCTATACTCTTTGCTCCGGGATTATCTGTGAGGAACTGAATGGAAGTGATTATATTGCGGTTCCCTTTCAGGAAGATGAGCAGAATCCAAACAGCGTGATGGAGATTGGATATGTTGTAAGAAAAAATACAATTTTAAGTAAAATGGGGGAATTGTATGTCGATAAATTGAAAAAGTATCTGCATATTTCCTGAAAAAGAAACAAATAGATAAATGGCATGGTTAAATAATATATAATTGGATATTTTAACAATGCCAGTATTACGTTAATATTTATATAAACTTGCAGGAATGATTAAGGAGGAATCAGACATGGATATGGAAAGATATGGATTGAACAGACAGTTGGCACAGATGTTAAAGGGCGGTGTGATCATGGATGTGACCACGCCTGAGCAGGCTGAAATAGCAGAAAAGGCAGGAGCATGTGCGGTTATGGCATTGGAGCGGATTCCTGCGGATATCCGTGCGGCAGGCGGTGTATCGAGAATGAGCGATCCCAAGATGATCAAAGGGATTCAGGAGGCAGTGACAATCCCGGTTATGGCGAAATGCAGGATCGGACATTTTGTGGAGGCACAGATTTTAGAGGCGATAGAAATTGATTATATAGATGAAAGTGAGGTGCTTTCTCCGGCGGATGATTTATATCATATTGATAAGCGAAAATTCAAAGTTCCATTTGTGTGTGGAGCAAGAGATCTTGGAGAGGCGCTCCGAAGAATTAACGAAGGGGCATCGATGATTCGGACAAAGGGCGAGCCGGGAACCGGTGATGTGATCCAGGCTGTTCGGCACATGCGGATGATGAATCAGGAAATTGCAAAGATTGTTTCTATGCGTGAGGATGAATTGTTCGAGGAGGCAAAAAATCTTAGAGTACCTTATGAATTGGCAGAGTATGTACATAAAAACGGCCGCCTTCCGGTTGTGAATTTTGCGGCGGGAGGAGTTGCCACACCGGCAGACGCAGCCCTGATGATGCAGCTTGGCGCGGAGGGGGTTTTTGTGGGTTCGGGTATCTTTAAATCCGGAGATCCCAAGAAGCGCGCAACGGCAATCGTGAAAGCAGTGACGAATTATGAGGACAGCAGGCTGTTAGCAGAACTTTCAGAGGATCTTGGAGAGGCGATGGTGGGAATCAATGAGCAGGAAATAGAACTTCTGATGGCAGAGAGGGGCAGATAGGATGAAAGTTGCGGTACTTGCGGTTCAGGGAGCTTTTATTGAGCATCAAAAGAAACTGGAAAATCTGGGGGTATCCTGCATAGAGCTTCGTAAAAAAGATGATTTAGAGGAGAACTTCGATGGCCTGATCTTGCCGGGAGGCGAGAGTACTGTCCAGGGGAAATTGTTGAAAGAATTGGGTATGTATCCTCTATTGAAGGAAAAGATTGTATGTGGGATGCCGGTGCTTGCGACCTGTGCGGGACTGATTCTTCTGGCAGAAAAATTGACCAATGATCAGCATGTCTATTTTGGAACACTTCCAGTAAAGGTGAAACGTAATGCTTATGGCAGGCAGCTTGGAAGCTTTCACACGGAGCAGGAAATGAAAGGGATTGGAAAAGTTCCCATGACATTTATACGGGCGCCGTATATTGAGGAAGTTGGAGATGGAGTGGAAATTCTTTCATCAGTGAAAGGTAAAATTGTGGCAGTGAAATGTGGAGTGCAGTATGGTATGGCGTTTCATCCGGAATTAGATAGGGACAACAGAATACATGAAATGTTCCTGGATACGGTCAGGAACAGCAGTTAACGGATATCTGGTTATAAATTGAATTTATAGCCAGATATTTTTTGCATGTATTAGACAAAATAAACCTATTATGCTAGTATATTTATAGGATTTAAAGAAGGAGGAATTTAAAATGGCAAATATAAATGATTCAAAAAACTGGGGTTTTGAGACAAGGCAGTTACATATCGGGCAGGAACAGGCAGATCCGGTTACGGATGCAAGGGCAGTTCCAATCTATGCGACTACTTCTTATGTATTCCATGATTCACAGCATGCGGCAGACCGTTTCGGACTTCGGGATGCGGGGAATATTTACGGAAGGCTGACGAATCCGACACAGGATATTTTTGAACAGCGGATTGCGTCTTTAGAGGGCGGCGTGGCAGCGCTGGCTGTGGCATCCGGTGCGGCGGCAATTACTTATACCTTCCAGGCGCTGGCGAAGGCAGGAGAACATATTGTGGCATCCAAGACAATCTACGGAGGGACCTACAATCTGCTGGCACATACACTGCCATTGACAAATAATGTTACTACAACTTTTGTAGACCCGGAGGCAGAAGATTCCTTTGAGGCGGCGATCCAGGATAACACGAAGGCAATCTTTGTAGAAACTTTGGGCAATCCGAATTCCAATCTGGCAGATCTGGAAGAGCTTGCGAATCTTGCCCATAAGCATCAGATCCCACTGGTAGTAGATTCTACATTTGCAACACCATATTTGATCCGCCCGATTGAATATGGGGCTGATATTGTGGTTCATTCCGCAACAAAATTTATCGGAGGCCATGGAACAGCGATTGGCGGTGTAATTGTTGACAGCGGTAATTTTGACTGGAAAGCCTCCGGAAGATATCCGTGGATTTCAGAAGCGAATCCAAGTTATCACGGAGTATCTTTCGCAGATGCGGCGGGGGCGGCGGCTTTCGTGACCTATATCCGTGCAGTCATCCTGCGCGATACGGGGGCGACGCTTTCCCCATTCCATGCGTTTCTGTTCCTGCAGGGGCTTGAGACGTTATCGCTCCGGGTGGAGCGCCATGTAAGCAATGCGCTGAAAATTGTAGAATATCTTGCGAGCCATCCGCAGGTAGAGGCAGTGCATCATCCGTCCCTTGAGGGTGAGCCCAGCCATGAACTGTATCAGAAATATCTTCCGGAAGGCGGCGGTTCCATTTTTACATTTGAGATTAAGGGAGATGCAAAGACGGCACAGACATTTATCGACCATCTTGCGATTTTCTCGCTGCTGGCAAATGTAGCGGATGTGAAATCACTGGTGATCCATCCCGCGACGACTACCCACAGCCAAAGTACGGAGGAAGAACTTCTAGAGCAGGGGATCAAGCCGAATACAATCCGTCTTTCTATTGGTATCGAGAAAGTGGAAGATTTGATCGCCGCGCTGGATGAAGCATTTGAGGCAGTGAAATAGCCTGCAAATAAAAGTGCGGGGAAGGGATTATGGGAAACAATATAAAACAACTGCTTTGTTTTGGAGATTCTAATACATGGGGGCTGAATGGAGAAACAGGGATGAGGCTCCCTTGGGAACAGCGCTGGACAGGTCTGCTACAGAAAAAGCTGGGTGAAGATGCATATCATGTTATTGAAGAAGGATTATGCGGGAGAACAACGGTATTTGAAGACCCGTTAAGGAAAGGACGGCGGGGAACAGCATTGCTGCCGATATTACTGGAAACCCATGCACAGGTGGATGGAATAGTCCTTATGCTTGGAACCAATGACTGTAAAAGCGTATATGGGGCATCGGCAGAAGTGATTGGAAAGGGGATCATTCTGTTACTGAACCAGATTAATGAGTATGCAGATAAGGCAAAAGTTTTGTTAGTATCCCCGATCCATCTTGGCGAAAAAGTTTTCCACGAAGGATATGACGGAGAATTTTCCAAACAGTCCGTTGCATTGTCCAGAAATTTGGATCAGGTATATGAGGGTATAGCCGCAGAACGGAATCTGAGTTTTATGAAAGCGTCGGCATATGTAAGCTGTTGTGACGCAGATCAGGAGCATATGGATGCACATGGACATGGAGTGTTCGCAGAAGCCGTTTATACGATTATAAGAGATTGGTAACGGTATAGAAGAAACAATCTATTAGAATACATATCCCGGCGAAAAATCTTACAGTCAGTTTTTTGTCGGGATTGGGAAAGGGATGAGATGTCAGGTGTCGGAAGACAGAAAAAATGATGAATACATAAAACTGCTAAGACAGATAGTGGAAGAATTAAAATTTGGTTCTGTTACTCTGACAGTACAGGACGGCAGAATTGTCCAGATACAAAAAGAAGAGAAAATAAGAATATAAACTGACTGGAAAACCAGAGGTTTTATTGATATAGGTTATAGAAGCTATATCTTTAAAGTCTCTTTTTTATTGTCTTGTGGGAAGGATGAGAAATATGAGCGGTAAAAGTATGATAAGACTGGATCATATATATAAGAAATTTTACGGAAAAAAGGAAGAAGTTCTTGCCGTCAGGGATGTCAGCATGGAAATAGAAAAAGGTGAAATATTTGGCATCATAGGATTTTCCGGAGCCGGGAAATCCACGCTGGTCAGATGTATCAATCTGTTGGAGCATCCAACAGAAGGCGCAGTATATTTTGGCGATACAAATCTGATGATGGCAGGATCGGGAGAACTTAGAAAGATACGCCAAAGAATGGGAATGATTTTCCAACAG
The DNA here is from genome assembly GCA_910574885.1 of Lachnospiraceae bacterium. Taxonomy (GTDB): domain Bacteria; phylum Bacillota; class Clostridia; order Lachnospirales; family Lachnospiraceae; genus Sporofaciens. The sequence goes on from CAJTDD010000038.1 coordinate 22,240, forward strand.
TTTAATTTATTGGAGCAGAGGAATGTAATTGAAAATATCTGTTATCCGCTGGAACTTGCCAGAGTAAAAAAGAAAGATAGATTAAAGAGGGCAAAAGAACTGCTGGAGCTGGTTGATCTGACTGAAAAGGAGAAGGCATATCCGTCGCAGTTGTCTGGAGGCCAAAAGCAGAGAGTGGCTATTGCCAGGGCCCTGGCAACAAATCCGGAAGTACTGCTGTGCGACGAGGCGACTAGTGCGTTAGATCCAATTACTACCAGATCTATTTTGGAGCTTCTAAAGAAGATTAACCAATCATACGGGGTGACTATGATTGTCATTACCCATGAGATGAAGGTTGCAGAGCAGATCTGCGACAGAATCGCGGTTATGAGTGAGGGGGAAATTGTAGAATCCGGAACCGTAAAGGAGATTTTCCTGAATCCCAGGTCAGAAACGGCAAGAAAGCTGATCCTGCCCGATCATCAGCAGGATGAAATGGGGAACGACAGAAAGATATTGAGGATTGCATTTGACGGACAATCTTCTTTTGATCCAATTGTTTCTGAATTAGCAGTGTACTGTAATGAATTGATTAATATTCTCGGAGCGAATACACAGAACATTGGAGGTAAGGCATATGGGCAGATTTTGATTGAACAGCCTGAAAATGAAAAGACATGTAGGAAGATCAGGCAATTTTTAAAAGAAAAAAAGATATACTTTGAGGAAGGAGGAAATTATGAGCCAGGAAATGATAGAGTTGCTTGTTAAGGGAACTGGAGAAACATTATATATGGTGTTGGTTTCTACGGGATTTGCTTATTTGATAGGAATTCCACTGGGAGTGCTGGTATATGTGACTGATACGAACAGCATCTGTAGAAACAGGGGGATTAATCTGGCAGTGGGAGGAATTATTAATTTGGTCCGCTCAATTCCGTTTCTGATTCTGTTGGTGGCAATCCTTCCATTTACAAGGTGGGTAGTGGGAACCAGTATCGGTTCCACTGCAACCGTTGTCCCGTTAGTGGCAGCGGCAGCGCCTTATGTGGCCCGCATGGTGGAATCTTCTCTAAAGGAAGTAAACGAGGGGGTAATTGAAGCGGCACAGGCAATGGGGTCATCAGCATTTCAGATTATCTGTAAAGTGCTTCTCCCGGAAGCCAGGCCTTCCTTGGTTGTCGGGGTTACAATTTCATTGGCAACAATACTTGGCTATTCTGCTATGGCAGGATTTGTCGGCGGCGGCGGTTTAGGAGCGATTGCAACCAACTATGGATATTATCGGTACGACAGTGAAACCATGCTGATTACTGTGGTTTTGTTGGTAGTAATTGTACAGTTGTTTCAGGAGGGGGGTCTGTGGTTAGTAAATCGGATTGATAAGCGGATTAAACAATAGGAAAAAACAGGAGGAGATTTTATGGATGTTAGTATTTTATCAATTGCTTCCGTGACTGTTACAGTCATTTTGTTTGGAGTGCTGTCTTATTTGGGAAGGAAAAAGAATATTGACTTTGGAGTGTTGACGGTACTTGCACTTATTTTTGGAATTTTAATTGGAATTGTATTTAGAAACCATGTGGAATTAACGGCGGTTTTTGGAAAAATATATGCGAATGTTATATCTGCGCTTGTGATTCCATTATTATTTGTAAGTATTATTTCAAGCATATCATCTTTAGAAAATATAAGGAAACTGAAAACAATCGGCTTAAAAAGTATATTCTGGCTGATTGCAAATACTTTTACTGCTTCAGTACTTACACTTATAATTGCAGGAAATTTAAAAATAGGAAAAGCAATAAATTTTACATTGCCCGCAGATTATGATGTAAGAGAAGTGCCAGGGTTTCTTGATACAATTGTTGGATTGTTTCCCAAGAATATTGTAGCGCATGCAGCAAATGGGGAAATAATTCCTTTCATTGTTTTTACAATTCTTGTGGGAGTTGCGCTTGTATATTTGCAGGGACAGAACAATGAAGAAGCAGCACCATTTAAAAATTTTATAGATTCAGCAAACAAACTGATGTTTATAATTGTAGAATTTGTAATTGATCTGACTCCATTTGCAGTGCTTTCGCTTATTGCAAATGCTGTAAGTACATATGGTGTTGCAGAACTGGTTCCATTATTGGGTATTCTTGCATTAGCTTATATCTTATGTGCGATTCAAATGTTTATCATTGATGGGGCTTTAATTCAAATTGTTGGAGGGTTAAATCCGCTAAAATTTTTTCGGGGATTCTGGCCTGCTCAGGTGGTTGCATTTACTTCACAATCCAGTGTGGGAACAATACCGGTTACTATAAAACAATTGGTATCTGAACTTGGGGTGAATGAAGATATTGCGTCATTTATTGCAGCTCTTGGGGCAAATCTTGGAATGCCGGCCTGTGCAGGTATTTGGCCAATGCTTTTAGCGGTACTTGCAATTAATATTTTTGATATACCATATTCATTAGGACAATATGTATTTTTGATCGTGCTTACACTAATCGTTTCCATTGGGACGGTAGGGGTTCCAGGTACATCTACAGTGACAACAACAGCAATTTTTACAGCAGTGGGACTGCCGGTGGAAATTATAGTGCTTTTGGTTCCAATTTCAAGTATTGTTGATATGATGCGTACAGCAACAAACGTGACGGGAGCAGCAACAGCAGCGATACTCGTTGCAAAATCGGAACAGCTTCTTGATTGTGAAATATATAATCATAGAGGTGGTTCAGAAAAATTAGGAAATGCAGTTACACAGCATTAATGAATTCATAGAAAAAGGAGAATAATTATAATGAAAAACAGAATTATAGGATTGATAATAATTACGGCATTAACAGCAGGAGTTTTAACGGGTTGCGGTCAATCATCAGGAACGGTTTCTAAGGATGAGAATTCGGAGCAGCCTTCTGAAATTGAAAAAGAACTGGAACCAATTAGAGTTGGCGCAGGTGTAACTCCTCATGCAGAGATATTAAGAGAAATTCAAGATGATCTGGAGGAAAAAGGATACGCCCTTGAAGTGGTGGAATACAATGATTATGTGCTTCCCAATACAGCATTAGAGGATGGTGATTTAGACGCAAACTATTTTCAGCATAAACCATATCTGGATGACTTTAACGCAGAAAACGGAACGCATATTGTAGGTGTGGCAAATGTTCATTTTGAACCGCTTGGGATTTATGCAGGCAAGACAAAAAGTCTGGATGATCTGAAGGATGGGGCTGAAGTGGCTGTTCCAAACGATACGACAAATGAAGCAAGGGCCCTTCTTCTGTTAGAGCAGGAGGGGTTAATTAAACTGAAAGAGAAGGCTGGCCTGCAGGCAACAATATTGGATATTGAAGAAAACCCCCTAAACCTTAAGATTAAAGAGTTAGAAGCTGCTCAGGTGGCAAGAGCGGTCAGCGATGTAGATATTGCCTGCATTAATGGAAATTATGCGATTGAGGCAGGATTAGAAGAGGCAATTGCGTTGGAATCTGCAGAATCTGAAGCGGCTGAGACCTATGCGAATCTGATTGCAGTAAAAGAAGGAAACGAAGATACAGAAAAAACGCAGGCGCTTGTAGAAGCAGTTTTGTCAAAAAAAGTGAAAGATTTCATTATGGATAATTACAAAGGGGCAGTTGTTCCGGTTTTTTGAACTATATGGATATGGTGTCTTCTTACAAACTAGAGAATTACAATGAAACCAGTGGAAAAATAATTTCTACTGGTTTCATTGAAAATGAGGGGATTTGAAATCATGTTTGTCTTTCAGTAATTGTTCTGCCAAAAAATCTAATGTATTAAGTAAGATTTTTTGGTTCTCGGGATTGCAGGATTCAAATTTACTGATGAATTTTTGTACTTTTTCAATATCAGTGGGTGTATTTGATTGAAATAAGGAATTTGCAGGAATTCCTAATCTTTCTATTATCTGTGCTAATGTTTCATAAGTCGCATTTTTACGGCCTTTTTCAATATCTTGTATTGTTTTCACTGCTAGTCCACATTGATCAGCTAATTCCTGCTGAGTAAGATGGCAATCTTTTCTTGCAGTTCGAATACGGTTACCTAAATAAGTCAATCTGTCTGTCGGCATAATAGCTCACCTCGAATATATTCTATCGTACATATAACAAATTTCACATTCCCTCAATATATGTTTTTAATAGATACTAATATACCGATTTTGGGAGCGTATTATTAAAACTCTGCTAAAAAACATAACTTTTTGCAGTAGAACCTATTTGCACTAGCTATCTGCAAATTGCCGTAGGAGTAATTTATGGATAACTTTATTTTTCGAGGACAACAAAACAATAGATGTTGGCCAAAAAAAATTTGATTCCCCCGGGGCATAAGTTTGGAAAGAAATATGCATCACTATATAGTTTAAAACGGTACAAAAATTACTTTTATAAATTAAAGAAAAGAAACACCAAGAAGCAAAATAAGCATCTTGGTGTTTTATTTTTAATCGACTTTTTTCGACGTATGGTCAGATGTCGTTCTCCACCTGTTCATCATTAGTATATGACGGATGAAGGGAGTTGAGGATATGCGCAAGAAAAAAGTAAAAAAAATATTTTCAAAACTTCGATAATTTCCGCAAAACCAGTTCTCCTAGATATGAAAGGGAGAATCAGACACTTTTTACTACGGCTTTCATGCAGAGGGGAGGTGATCCCCTTTGGAGCTGACCAGTCAGGTGTTGGAAATCAATTATTTTCATGTTATGAACACAGATGTGCCAGTTCGTGATGAAGATATCAGCAATGCTCTGAAATAACTTCCGGAACGGAAGCGCATGATTATACTTATGGCTTTCTTTCTGGAAATGACGGAACAGGAAATTGCAGACTACTATCATCTGGTACAAAGTACCGTGCATTATCACAAAGCAGAATCTCTGCGGATGTTAAAGGATATTTTGGAGTAATACATATGGAAGGCAAGAAATACAGAGAGCCGGTTGAATTTGATGTGATTCGGGCGGCAATACAGGGTGACGCTGATTCTATCAACCAGATCATTTCCTATTTTCAGCCGTATATCAATGCCAGATGCAGAAGAAAATTCAAAGATGAATTTGGACATGAGCATTATATGACGGATGAATATATGAAGCGAAGGCTGGAAACAAAGCTTATAACAAAAATTCTGGACTTTAAAATCCAAGTCTGATCATCCCGAATAGGATATCCCTTTCTATTCATCGGGAATGAAATAGACAAGCGTACCTTGACAATTTCATATAGAAAATCCTGCAGGATGTATGAAGCAGCGGAGCTATTTAATGAATACGCCAGGACTATCTGTATCCGCCACTTTGCGACACGGTGTCGTAAAGTGGTGGGTATTAGAAACGAGGGAATGTTGATGCGGACATTGAAGTAAAGGTACGAGCGATAACTATTTGATTACTGGCAAAGGGACAGGGACTTTGCGGCGATGATGCTGTTTCAGACAATGATACTTCCGGAGGTAAGCTGCTCCGGTCTGAAAAGATTGCAATTCCTACGGAAAGTCTGCCATTGGCAGTTTTTTCCGTAAGTTATGGCAAATGGCGTTGTTTCCCGACAGCCGCCTGCAGGATTTAGAAAAGGAACATAATGGACAATCAAAGGATAATATAGTGAAGAAAGGAAAGTCGAGGAATTTAGGATGAACAGGGCAGAATTAGAAGAATTGAAAAAGGTGGATGTCCGCACAGTGGATGTTTCCGCTTTAGAAGATATAGAGAAAATAGAAATTGACAGTTCCCTTTCAGCCAGGGAAAGATGGGTGGATTTTGCGGAGAAGATTAAGAATCCGTTTTGTTTTATCTGTAACGGTATGGTTGTAAAGGTTTCCTACTCCGAAGCAAAAGAGAGCCTTGAAAACAAACTGGTTCAGCTATGCATGAGTATGGAAGGGCAGGGTTTTTGTTAGAGCTTCCTATGGACATTTGCGGTCTGGAATGGTACAATAATTACGGACGAAGCAGAACCCCAAATAGGAAAGGTTTGACAACAGACAAGACTATTTGAGGTGATGAAATGAATACAAATCTGAATACTGATGTATATAATGCTGACGTTTATCTGCGCCTGTCAAAAGAAGATGGGGATAAGGAGGAAAGCGACAGCATTACGAATCAAAGAGAGCTTATCTTAGAGTTTCTAAAATCCAGGGAGGACATCAGGATCCATGCAGTCAGGGTGGACGATGGCTATTCCGGTGTGAATTTCGAGCGTCCGGCATTCCAGCAGATGTTAGAGGATATTAAAGCGGGGAAAGTGAACTGCGTGGTGACAAAGGATTTATCGCGCTTTGGGAGGAACCACATCGAGGTAGGGAAATATATTGAAAAAATATTCCCATACCTGGGTGTCCGTTTTATTGCAATTAATGATAATTATGACAGCCTAACCAATGACGCACAGACAAATAACATTATCATTCCATTCAAAAACCTGATCAACGATGCATACTGCAGAGACATCAGCACTAAAATCAGGAGCAATCTGGAAGTGAAAAGGAAACGGGGGGATTTTGTAGGCCCATTTGCCCCTTACGGCTACCGGAAGTCAGAAGCAGATAAAAATAAGCTGGAGATAGATGAAGAAGCTGCGGAAGTGGTGCGGTCTATCTTCCGGATGTATCTGCAGGGCAGCAATGCATATAAAATAGCGGAGAAGCTGAATAAGAAGAACATCCTTACGCCGATGGACTATAAGAAGGAGAATGGCAGTGCGTTTTATACCGGCTTTAAGAAGAACCTGAAAAGCCAGTGGACGCATATGCATGTACTCCGCATTTTAGGGAATCCCGTTTACACCGGGACGCTGGTTCAAGGGAAGGAAACCACGCCAAATTATAAAGTGAAAAAGAAAGTAAAGCGTGACCAGAGCAAATGGAGCCAGGTGGAAAATACCCATGAAGCGATCATCCCGTCCGTTGATTTCCAAAATGCACAGGTGCAGTTACAGATGGATACGAGGACAGGGACTGCAAAAGAGAAGGTATATTATCTGTCCGGCGTTGTAAAGTGCGGCGATTGTGGCGCTAACATGGTCAGAAAGACGGTTCCCTCTGGAAAAAGGAAATTTATTTATTATGTATGCGGGAGCCATAAAGGAAATAAGGATATTTGCAGTTCCCACAGCATCAACGCGGAGGCTTTGGAGGAAAGTGTACTGAAGCTGTTGAACCATCAGATTAAGAATGTGACGGATTTAGGACGGATTCTGGATAAGCTGGAAGATGCGCAGATCAGGAAAGGGGAGGTAGAAAAAAGGAACCGCCAGATTACAAAGAAAAAGGAAGAAGTGCAGAAATATAACCATTTGCGCCTGGATCTGTATGAGGATTACAAGGATGGGTTGATCACGAAGGAAGAATATCTGGAGTTAAAAGAGATTTATGAAAGACGAACCAGGGCAGCGGAACAGTCATTGGAAGCAATGGAAGTGGAAATGGCTTTTTTCGTCGATGGGGAGAAAGATACATGCGGCTGGATCAATGAATTTAAGAAGTATGGATATTTGGAATGCCTGTCCAGGGAAGTGGTCGTTTCCCTGATTGAGCAGATACTGGTTTATGAAAAGAAGGAAGGGGAGCGCTATCCGAGGATAGAAATACGCTTCAAATATGAGGATGAATTCCAAACGTCTGTAAACATGCTGGAAGAATTGCATGGGGGAACTTTCACAGGGCATACAGACAGCCTGTCTGCCAGCGATGGGAAAAAGGAGGGTACATATGGCAAGGACGAGTAGAAAGCAGGGAAAAGCTGCAGCCCGGTTTAAACCGACTGCCGTGGAAGCAGGGCTGTATGTCCGTTTGTCCGATGAAGATAATGGAGGCAGAAGTGCAGACGGGATAGATAACCAGCTTGAGTATTTACTGGAATTTGTAAAACAGTTTGAAAAGATGAAGGTCGCTGAAACTTATATGGATAACGGACAGACGGGGACTGATTTTGAAAGGCCGGGATGGGAAAGGATGATGGAGGATGCAAAATGCGGCAGAATCAACTGCATTATTGTGAAAGACCTTTCCCGGTTTGCAAGGAATTATCTGGAAGCAGGGGATTATCTGGAAAAAATATTCCCATTCCTGGGCATCCGTTTTATTGCAGTCAACGACCGTTTTGACAGCGCAGGAGAGATTTTCCCTCCGAAGGACTTGATCACGGAATTTAAAAACCTGGCAAACGATTACTATTCAAAAGATATATCAAATAAAATCATGTCAGCGTTCCGGGTGAAAAAGGAACAGGGACAGTTTATAGGTGGGAAGGCTCCATATGGGTATGTCCTGAAAGACAATCATTATGTAATTGACGAACCGGCGGCTGATGTTGTCAGGCGGATTTTTGAAATGAAGGCAGATGGGATAAGCGCCTACAAGATTGCCCGTATACTGAACCAGGAGGGCGTCCCGTCCCCCAGCAGATATGCGGGGGAACATGGCGTGAAAAAGTATAAGGACTGCGGTAATATTTTATGGCAGCAGGAAGCAGTCAGCCGGATTCTTTATAACAGGGCGTATGCCGGGGATTTGGAGCAGGGAAAGTATAACCGTTCCATTTATTCCAGGGAAAAGCGGGGGAAAAAAGAAGAAGATGCATGGAAAGTCATCGAAAATGCACACCCGGCAATCATTGGCAGGGATGCGTTCCAGAAAATACAGGAAATCCGGGAAAAGAACCGGAAAGTATGGAAGGTCAGGCAGGGCAGGCCGGGATATGGGAATGTGCTGGAAGGGATTCTGGTGTGCGGGATCTGCCATCATGCGATGTGGAGGAATAAAGAGGTGGAGAATGGGAAGGTGCGGTATTATTTTTATTGTGGCTCTGCCTACGGCCATTCCCAGGTAAAGTGCAATACATCCTCCATTGTGGATCATAGAATTTTTGATATGGTGTTAAAGCAGATAAAGCTACAGATAGATTTGGCCGTAGAAGCCAACAGCCTGTTGGAGCGGATGAAAAAATCGGAGTGCCAGCTTGCCGCTTACAGGATGAAAAAGAAGGAAGCGGAGCAGGCAAGGGATGAACTGCAAAGATATGTATATCTAAAAACCAGTATTTACGAAGATATGAAACAGGGGATTTTAACAAAGAGCGAATATTTAGCTGCGAAAGAAAGGTATACAAGGAAGATTTCTGAATTGGAAACAGAATTGAACAGTAAGCAGGCCGAACTGGATCATTTTAAGCAATGCATGAGCGGGGAAAACCGATGGCTGAAAGCCTTCCTGAAATTCAGGGATGCAAAAGAGCTTACAAGGGATATGGCGGTAAGCCTGTTGGAGAAGGTGGAGGTATATGAAGATAAAAGAATCCATATCAGATTCCGTTTCCGGAATGAGTACGAGTACCTGATGAACCAGTTAGCGGAAAGGGGCGAGGATTGTGGCAGAGAAATTTCTGGCTGAATATTTCAGGCTTTCTGTGGAGGATGGGGACGTTGTATTGGACGATACGAAAGCAGAGAGTGACAGCATCAGCCATCAAAGGGAACTGATTACACGGTATGTCCGTGACAAACAGCTTTACCCCGCCGTACAGATATTGGAATTTGTAGACGATGGATACAGTGGGACAAACTTTGACCGGCCGGCAGTAAAAGAGATGCTGTCGCTAGTCAGGGAAGGGAAGGTATGTTGCATTATTGTGAAAGACCTTTCCAGGTTTGGGAGGAATTATCTGGAAGTTGGGGATTACTTAGAGCAGATATTTCCTTTTATGGGAGTCCGGTTTATTGCAATCAATGATGGATATGATAGTAACGACCACATAGGGACGACCGGAGGGATTGAGATTGCTTTTAAGAGCCTTCTTTATGATATGTATAGTAAAGACTTGTCTGAAAAAATGCGTTCTTCACTGCTGGTAAGGAGAAAGAGAGGGGATTTCATTGGCCCCAGAGCGCCGTTTGGCTATCAGTTCTCCAAAAATAAAAAAGTCCTGGCAGTGGATGAAGTGGCGGCGCAGTATGTCAGGCGGATTTTCGGGTTGGCCTGCGAAGGATATGGAACTGGAAAAATAGCGCAAATATTAAATAAAGAAAAAATACCAACGCCGGGATGGTATAAGAACCGGGAGAAACAGCAGTACCATATCATGGACGGAGAAGGGTACTGGAATTGTGGGAAGGTTCGGAAAGTTCTTCAGAACAAAGTTTATATGGGGACTGTTGTAAATGGGAGAACCAAAGTGACAGAGGTCGGGGGCAGCCATTTCCGGCAGGTGCCGGATGCAGAGCAGATATGTGTCCCGGATATGCATGAGGCGATTATTACAGAGCAGGAGTTTTTGTTGGCATCAGAGGTGATAAAGAACAATGGACAGCAGAAAGGGAAAAAGCATAACCGGAAGGAAGAGAGCGTATTGTTGGGTAAACTGCGGTGTGGGCATTGTAAAAGAAGCCTGGTTCGGCTCAGGCGTAAAAGTACACCATGCTTTATCTGTAAAAAGTCGGCATATGAGCAGGGAAGCCGATGTATCAGTGAACGGCTAAGCGAGCCGGAACTGGAAGCGGCTGTTCTGGAACGTATCAATCAGGAATTAGGGCAAGAGATTCTGGTTAGAAAAAATCAGAAATCAGAGGCGGTTTTTTCAACGATGGACAACAGGTCATCGAAACTCCCTTCGGTAAAAGAGATGAAAAAAATGTGCATGGTGTTGGAGCAGAAACAGGATTCATTAAAGAGGGAAAAGCAGTATCTCTATGAGCAATACAAACTGAATCAGATGGAGCGAAGAACTTACTTAAATAGAGTAGGGGCATTGAGGGAGGAAGAAAGCAGTTTAAATGAACAGCTTCAAAAGATACAGGAAGAAAGAGATCGGCGTGAGGAAGAAAGCAGTTCACATCAGGAAGAGGTTGAATATACTGGAAAAATGGAAAGTCTTACCAAGGAAGTGGTGGATGAATGGATTGAAGCCATATATGTATATGGGAAAACGCAGTTTGATATAGTTTATAAAGAGAAAATAAAGAAATCTAAAAAAAGTATAAAAAATTGTTAGTCCTTACTTGACAGCACCATATGGGGAGAAGGTGAAGGCGTATTTGAGAAGAGGGGCGAGGCCGCTTCCGGGGTTTGACGTGTATCCGAATCCGCAGGTGGGGTATGGGGCGCTGTGTATTAGGGATAGTATACCAGTGTGAGAACATGGGAAAACTTTATTAAAACTGAATTGAAAAAGTATACTTCATATTCAAAAGATGATATAATTAGTTTATTTACGATAACGGAGTTAAAAGAGTTTTCACGGAGGATAATTATGAAATTTCAATATGGAATTTTTGATACTGATTTATATCGAAAAGAGTATCCAGATAAGATTGATAGTTGGCTGATTGAACTGAAACCAGAACAATTACATAATCTTGAAATTGTAGATAATTATGCTAATCATTATGACTATGGACTTTATTCACATGATGACAGAAATGCAATTTCACATGCGCTTTTTATGCTTGTTCAATTAAAGAAGCAAGATGTTTCGATTGAGCAGAAAAAATTATGGTTGTCTTTATTGCGCAGTGATATAGAGAATTATTTTCTATGTGCTAAATGTGGTAATGGTGAAAATATAATTTTTATGAAAACATTGTTTAGAAATCTTATCGGTTATAATCAAGATAGATGGCTGATTCATATAGTTCAAGAGTATTATAACGATGTTTATTATGTGGAAGATGAACCCCTTGAGGAAATTGTAAACAGGTCATTCAAATTTGACTTTGATGATTTATATATGCAGGCAGGAGATAAAGCACTATATGAATCAGAAGATATAGATCTTGCTATGTGTTATTATCGCTTGGCGGATCTTGACTGGTATGGCCTTTATACAGAAGAATTGATAACAGAAATTGATTTAGATGAATCAGTTCGAAATAAAAAGATGGAATTGCATGAAGAAATTGCTCTTTATAAGCAAATTGTAGAAGGAACTGCAAATGAATTAGATTTATCTAAAATAGAAGTTACCGGTATTGTTAGTCTGTATTTGAAAATTCTGCTCATGGAAGAAAAAGGTGCTGCGAGTGAGGATGTAGTGCGTAGATCAAATGGATTTTGGCTGGAATTTTCGGAAATTGTAAAATCATGTAAGAAAAAGAATGCACTTCGTCAACTATATCTTATGGCTCATGTAGTGCGGAAAAAAACAATTTTGGCAGCGACAGCTTGCCTATACGGGGATGGAGATAAACAGGGAAAGGCATGTTATAATGAAAAAGTTCTAAATGTTTTGAAAAAAATGAAGGAGGGGAAGCTTAGTAAACTGGCGCTATATATTTCTCAACATCCTACAGAAATTGGATTAGTACATAACGCATTGTTATTATGCAAGGCTGCAGAGGTTATAGAACAAATTCTTTGGGAACTTCGAATAAAAGAGATACAACAAGATTTGGCATATTACACTTCTATGGATACTTTTTTTAAAATGCTTCCAGCAGGAGTAAAAGATACGGAGTTCTGTGGACGGCTATCAATTATGAACATTTCTTATATGAATGATCCTAATGAAGGGAAAATTTTGCGAAATTGTGTATGTGATGGTTGGTCACAGGGTGAAAATAGTAAAAGCAGAAAAAGTGTACGAATACCCTATGTATTTATGAAGTGTTTTACATCACAAGTAGATTATTTGCCTATGTGGGAAATGTATGGAGAGCATGCAAAAGGATGCTGCTTGGTTTTGGATCGGGAACAGCCAGCTGCACAAATTCAAATTCCATTGTATAAAGTTTGCTATGTGAAACGTACAGGACATGAGTTCTATATAAAACAGCAGGATAACCGAAATATTATAAATACAAAAATGATTCAGCGTAATTTAAGAATACTCGCTAAGATTTTTAAAGAAATGCAGGAAGATGATTGGCGCAAGATGTTTTGTGATGTTTTAGGGATACTGGTTTATCTGTTTAAAGACAATAGTTATTATTATGAACAGGAATGTCGAATTTTATATGAGTTTTCTGATTGTCAGAATATAATACGACACACAAATGGCGAATATCCATTATTATTTGTGCAAACAGATTTTCCGGTACAATTAAAGGAAATTATTCTGGGTCCTAAATTTGAAAATTTATCCAGAAAAATTCCGTATATACAGGAACAAGTAGAAGAGATGTGTCGCCGTACAGGAGTAAGAATGCCAGAAATTACGATATCTGATATAGATTATAGATAAATTTTATATGTCGCAAAAGAGCAATATGTGATAAAGGGGATGATCAAATGACAGAAGCTGAAATATTGGAATTAATTAGAAGTGGAGAAAGCACTACTGTAGAATTCAAAAAATCTACAAATGAAATTACAAAAGATGTTTATGATACAGTTTGTTCATTTTCTAATCGGGATGGCGGACATATTTTTCTTGGGATAAAGGATAATGGGTCAATTACAGGGATTGCACCGGAAGCTTTGGATCAAATGAAAAAAGATTTTGTTACCGCGGTCAATAATTCAATCGAAAAATCAAGTAAATGAGCAACTATCCCCGCAAAACAAAGCATTTCCCCGCATTTCTTGAGGATTGCAACCCCTATTTACTACTTATTTACTACTGGGGAATGAGCCTTGATACGGTAAAATACCAAGAAATGCAAAGTTACAGTTTTGACCGAACTTCCCTTTAACGGTATAATGAAGCCAAGAAAGGACGGTGGACGGCATGAGGGAAAAGACAACTCATCTATATGTAGACAGCAGGGAGAAATCATTACTTTTACATAGCCTTGTGGAGCTGAAAAACCAGCTCATACAGCAGGGCAGATACGGGGACTGCGTTGACGAGCTTATCTTCAAGGTAGCCAATGCCCCGATAAAGAAAGTGAAAATCGAATATGTCTAAGGCACATCACCATGAAGCCGCTTATTCTTATGGATTTTAAGAGTAAGCGGTTTTTTTGCGTCCTGCGTCTTCTGGTACAGTTACATAGCCGCCTCGACAAAGCGGCTAAATCTATGCGAAAGGAGGACGCACCCTATGTCAAATTGCAAAGTAATCGCTTTAACCAACCAGAAAGGCGGTGTGGGCAAGACCACCACGGCGGTCAATCTGGGCGTAAGTCTGGCACAGCAGGGCAAGAAAGTCCTGCTCATTGATGCTGATGCACAGGCAAATCTAACGATGTCCCTCGGCTATAACAGACCAGACGATTTACCCGTCACGCTCTCCACCATCATGCAGGACATCATTGAGGGCAATCCCATAGATGTTCAGAAAAGTATCCTGCACCACGGCGAGGGTGTTGACCTGTTACCGTCCAATATTGAGCTGTCGGGCTTGGAAGTAAGGCTGATTAACGCCATAAGCTGTGAAAGTGTGCTGAAAACCTGCGTGAACGAGGTCAAAAAGAACTATGACTATTGTTTAATAGACTGTATGCCGAGCCTTGGTATGCTCACCATCAACGCACTGGCGGCGGCTGACAGCGTGGTTATCCCTACGCAGCCCCACTATCTTTCTGCCAAAGGCTTAGAGCTGTTGCTTCGCTCCGTGTCGAAAGTCAGACGGCAAATCAATCCCCCTCTGCGGATTGACGGCATCCTAATGACGATGGTAATGCCCCGCACGAACATCTCCAAGGAAATCACCGCCACGGTGAGAAGTGCCTACGGACAGAAAATCAAGGTGTTTGATACCCAGATACCTCATTCCATCCGTGCCGTGGAAGCCACCGCAGAGGGAAAAAGCATTTTTGCCTATGACAAAGGCGGCAAGGTAGCCGCAGCTTATGAGCAGTTCGGAAAGGAGGTGGAGATTGACGAGTTCCCAGACCACCCGTTCAAGGTCTTAATGGACGAGGACATGGAGCAGCTTGTTGACAGCATCAAGCGAAGCGGCGTGATGACGCCTGCCACCGTCCGCATGAAAGAGGACGGGCGTTATGAGCTTATCAGCGGTCACAGACGGAAAAAGGCTCGCGAGCTTGCAGGGCTTGAAACGCTCAAATGCGAGGTTAAGGAGCTGACCCGTGACGAGGCGATTATCGTCATGGTGGAGAGCAATCTCCAGAGAACCACCATCCTGCCGAGCGAGAAAGCCTTTGCGTACAAGATGCGGCTTGAAGCCATGAACAGGCAGGGGCAAAGAAGCGATTTAACTTCCTGCCAAGTTGGCAGTAAGTTGTCGAGTGCTTCAGAAGTAGCTAAAAAAAGCGGG
Organism: Lachnospiraceae bacterium; assembly: GCA_910574885.1. GTDB lineage: Bacteria > Bacillota > Clostridia > Lachnospirales > Lachnospiraceae > Sporofaciens. Next base: position 37,403 of record CAJTDD010000038.1, read on the forward strand.
GATAGCGAAAGGCAGGTTTTCCGTTTTGTTCGTTTGACCGAGCTTGTACCAGAGATTTTAATGATGGTAGACGAACGGCGGATTGCCCTTAATCCTGCGGTGGAATTATCCTATCTCACCGAGGGACAGCAGTACACCCTGCTTGAAGCGATGGAGTACAACGATGCCACACCCTCACTTGCACAGGCTATCAAGATGAAAAAGTTCATGCAGGAGGGCAAGCTCACCAATGAGGTCATCCAGAGCATCATGCAGGAGGAAAAGCCCAACCAGAAAGAAAAGCCCGCTTTCAAGGACGAGAGGATAACCAAGCTCATCCCCAAGTCCATCCCCAGAGGGCAGGAAACGGACTTCGTTGTCAAGGCGTTGGAGTTCTACAACCGCCACTTGCAGCGGAGCAAAGACAGGGAAAGGTAGGATAATCCGCACACCGAGGGCGAAGTCTGCCCTTTTGCGGCATGGGTGGATAGCCACATTTCCGCTTCCCCCTCTCCACACCTCTCCCCCTTGATACTGCCAAGACTATCCGAGAAAAGAGATTTATGTAAGCTGTCCAGTCGGGCAGCTTTTTTTCGCTTTATAGGAAATTCCTACCTATTGACACACAAAGAAAAACATATGTTTACCGAACATATGTTAGATAGATATGTGTTTCAGGTATTCAAAACAGACGGTCAAGGATTTAGAAAATATAAAAACCTTCCTCTCCAAAATCGTCGTCAAATGGGTCATCTTCATTTAAGAAATAATCCA
>CAJTDD010000039.1 GCA_910574885.1 Lachnospiraceae bacterium
TGAAACACAACACCATACAACAAAATAATTTCAAAAATTTGACAAAAAAATGCAGGCTTTATAGGGACTGTAGCGATTTTATCTTTTTTTAAGTGTTAAAGATCCGCCAAGTCGCATCGCAATTCTAAATAACGGTACATCATTATTTTTTGCGTATTCTCTGATATCTTTATTGCAAATATGTTTACCACGCATGAAATCACCTCTTCTTTGACTTATGTTGTTGTTGACATTTACACTTGCATGCAGTATTATTCATATATGGAATATTTTATATATTTTATTCCATATTTTCTATGTCGCTTATACTATATCACGATTATTTAACCAACAACAAAAAAAAGAAAGGAAATCCAAATTTGGAATATTTTATATATTTTATTCTATTCTGGAATATTTAAAATGAAAAAAAATATCTATAGAACATTACGGGAAAGCACAGAAACTGACGCTAAACCTGCTTTAACGCAAAGTGAATTAGCAGCAATATTTAAAGAAGAAGGAAATATACTGAGCCAGTCGGTGATATCGAAATTAGAAAATCAACAAAAAGAACCTCCAACTAAATCTCTGGATGTAATAAAGGCATATGCAACACATTTTAACGTAACTGCTGATTATTTGCTTGGCATTCGTGGAAATGCCACCGTTGATGAAAACCTTGCAATGATAGGTCAAGTTACCGGGTTATCAGATGAAGCCATTCAAATTTTAAAAGAGTGGAACGAATTAAAAAAGAAACCAATTGATATTATAGCAGGCTATGGAGGATCAGACATTGACGCATTAAATCTTTTACTGGAAGATTGCTATTATCGGTCAAAGAATGCAGAAAAGGAAGGTGACATAGCCGATTGGTCTATTTTTCATCATATATACAATTATTTCTTCTCTGAAAACTTAAAAAAACATCCTCATAATATCGTTAATTATACGCATAAATTCGAATCAGAAAACGGTATACGAAGTAAATTGAAAAAGGATGATATAATTATTTCAGACGGTATAGAACGCACAGTAGAAAAAATTGAAACATATGACAAGAAGGGATTTGAAAGCGCTTCTGATAATTTTTCTATATATAATGAAAAAAATCAAGATGAGGTATACACAATAAACTTTCACAGAATAATGGATTCTTATACAAAGGATAATATCATGAAAATTCTTGAACGAATAAAGAAGCGTATAAAAGAAAGGAAGTGATTAAATGGCATTACTGAAATGTCCAGAATGTAAACATAATGTGTCCGACAAAGCTAATGCCTGCCCCAATTGCGGTTATCCTATGAACACTCCTACCAGTACGAAACCTCGGATTCGGAACGGAAAGCCTACGAAACTACCGAATGGATTTGGAACCGTTTACAAGCTATCTGGAAAGCGTTCTAAGCCATTTAGAGCCGTTAAAACAGATAAATGGATATTTGTACGGGAAAAAGCAAGCAAATACGCTATACTATCGGCTATTACGCCACACGTGAAGAAGCTATGATTGCATTAGCAAATTATAATGAAAATCCCTACGACATCAAAACTGACAGCATCACATTTTCAGAAGTATATGAGAAATGGAATAAAAACTATTTCCCTACTCTCTCTAGTCCGTCCAGTATCAGAACCATTACGGCGGCATATGCTTATTGTAACGGTCTTTATAATATGAGAATGCGGGATATAAAGGTATCTCATTTAGAGGGTACAATCATTAATGCGAACGTGGGCGATAGCACAAAAGGCAGAATCAAGAGTTTATTCAATATGATGTACAAATACGCCGTTGCTCATGATATCGTAGAAAAAGATTATGCACAGGTCATGTTTGCCAATGGCAACCCAATTAAAAGAGACCGAGCAAAGGACCCCCTGCCATTCACGCAAGATGAAATACAATCTTTATGGGATAATTTGCAGATTCCTTTTACAGATATGGTTCTGATAGGCATATACAGCGGATGGAGACCACAGGAGTTATCTATTTTAAAAGTTGCAGATATTGACTTAGAAAATGGCACTATGAAAGGCGGCTTGAAAACGGATGCCGGAAAAAATAGAATCATTCCCATTCATCCAGTAATAAAGCCGTTAATAAAAAACCGTATGAAAGAAGCTATTGCTATGCAATCAGAATACTTGTTTAATGATGCCAACGGGCAGCAGGGTACTCATATGACTTACGATAAATACCGGAACAGGTTTAAGAAAGTCATGAGCCGCTTGAAATTCGACCATAGACCGCACGAAACACGCCATACATTCATTACAAAGGCAAAAGCATGTAATGTAGATGAATATATCTTAAAATTGATTGTAGGACATGCTATTGAAGATATTACTGAAAAGGTCTATACCCATAGGACTATGGAGCAGTTGAGAAAAGAAATTGAGAAAATTACAAAATAAGCATTGACTTTTCGAATGTCAATAATTATAATTAATTTATCGGGATTCAATAAGTGAGGTGATAACATGAGTCCACGAACAGGCAGACCTAAATCGGATAATCCAAAATCAACACAAATCACAGTTAGACTTGATAATGAAACTTTGGATAAGATGGACAAGGTCGCAACTTCAAATTCGGAAACAAGAGTTGAAACTATCCGAAGAGGAATCAATAAATTGTATTCTGAATTAAAACAAAAATAGAGCGTTGCTAGACTACCAATCACATCAACGCTCTATATACACAAGAGACTAACTCTCGTATGAAATATAATATCATATGAGGGTATCTCTTGCAATCTAAAAATTTACAGGAGGTACTATTTTTATGGGATTTTTTAAGAAATTGCCACATAAGGCAACGCCTGCAGAACTTTCGGAAGTTCACGCAAGGCTTGACGCTCAAATGTGCGGCTTAACACAGGAATGGGCGTTAGATTCGTTAGGGGTTGAAAGACTGCTACCACTTATCAATATTGCGGATAATGAGAAATTAGGGGCAACTAAGGCTATTCTGTACGCCTATCGGTTCGGTTATCTGGAAAAAGAGCCTAAAATAAGTAATACGACAAATGAGAAGTATTACAATCTTATCACGCAGGCACTTAAAAGCACAAATGATACAAGGATTTTCGAGGGCGCATATTCCTACATTGAAGGGATGCTTTCAGTAAGAAAGGGCGGTACATATGGCAAAGTATTATAAAACAGAAGAGGAACACAGAGAAGCCTTGAAAGCTAAAATCGTAGATATTGTGCAGAGCGTTGATGAAATATGGTTACTTAGCTTGATACTTAGAAGCATAAAATGCGTGACAGAAAAAGGGGAAGCGGTTTGAAAGAGAATGAAAGGGACTTTTGGCGACAGAGTATTATTGATTTAGTGAATAAGATTGACAGCAAGACATCTTTCCTGAAAATATTTTATTTTGCGAAAGTGTTTTTGCATTAGGAGGGCGCATGACTGACCGGAAGGAAGAAATCACAGAAATGCTAAAAGGGATTGAGAATCCCCGATTTATCAATATGATATTTGGATTTGTGAGAAGATTACATAGAGAGGAAAAGGAGGGGATAGGAAATAATGAGCAATCACGACAAGATATTCCAGGCACGTATTGACATTGAGACGGCGGCGGAGATTTCACACGCCACAATTTCAGAGGTTATGGACAATATAGATGATGATAGATACAAATACATCTTGCTTGGAGTTTTGCAACAGCAGGAGGGAATAACGAGAGCGTTAGAGACAATAAATGAAGCACTGAAAGCGGAAAGGGAGAAAGCGGCATGAAAAGAGAGGATATAGCAAAGCGCATAGCAGAGGATTTGCTAAATGATAATGCACTGGACGAGTGGAGCTTCAATTATGATACAGACGCAATCTTACAGCACGTACAGGACACTGTATTGAGCCATTTAAGGGATTATTCTTTATTAGCCGGTACAATATTCTAAAATAAAGATAACCGTTACATAGAACCGTATGAAAGGGTGTCTTGCAGTCAGCAGATGCCCTTTTTTGTAACGCATTTTTTGTGTGCTACCTCATGTGTGCTACTTGTGTGTTACTTGTGTGCTACCCGGCAAAATTTAAGGCTACCGCTGACACCTCACATCAGCGATAACCCTTGATTTACACTATTTCTTAGAACTTCCCAGCCTTCGCCGCTTCCTCGATCGCAACCGCAACCGCAACCGTCATTCCAACCATCGGGTTATTGCCTGCGCCGATTAAGCCCATCATCTCAACGTGAGCCGGTACGGAAGAAGAGCCTGCAAACTGAGCGTCAGAGTGCATACGGCCCAACGTATCCGTCATACCGTAAGAAGCCGGTCCTGCCGCCATGTTGTCCGGGTGAAGGGTACGTCCTGTACCGCCGCCGGATGCAACAGAGAAATACTTCTTGCCCTGCTCGATACATTCTTTCTTATACGTACCTGCAACCGGATGCTGGAAACGTGTCGGATTGGTAGAGTTACCTGTAATGGATACGTCCACGCCTTCCTTGTGCATAATCGCAACGCCTTCACGCACATCGTTAGCGCCGTAGCAGTTTACCTTGGAACGAAGCCCGTCAGAATATGGGATTCTCTGCACTTCTTTCAGCTCGCCTGTGTAATAGTCGTAATCCGTCTCAACGTATGTAAATCCGTTAATTCTGGAAATAATCTTCGCCGCGTCCTTTCCAAGGCCGTTCAGGATTACACGCAGCGGTTTCTTACGTACCTTGTTCGCCTTCTCAGCAATACCGATAGCGCCCTCCGCAGCCGCAAATGATTCGTGTCCGGCAAGGAATGCGAAACAATCTGTCTCTTCTTCAAGGAGCATCTTTCCTAAGTTACCGTGTCCAAGCCCAACTTTTCTCTGGTCGGCAACAGAACCCGGGATACAAAAAGCCTGTAACCCCTCTCCAATGGCGGCGGCAGCCTCGGCAGCCGTCTTGCATCCCTTCTTAATTGCAATCGCCGCGCCTACGGTGTACGCCCAGCATGCATTCTCGAAACAGATTGGCTGAATCCCCTTCACCTGATTGTATACATCAAGCCCTGCATCCTTGGTAATCTTCTCAGCCTCTTCAATAGAAGCGATGCCATAGCTTCCTAATACTTCATTGATTTTATCAATTCTTCTTTCATATGATTCAAATAAAGCCATTTACTTGTCCTCCTACTCTTTTCTCGGGTCAATGATCTTCGCTGCGTCTGCAACACGTCCGTACTGTCCTTTTGCCTTCTCCCATGCGTCGTTTGGCGTATCGCCAGCCTTGATGAAGTCTGTAAACTTTCCAAGATTCACGAACTGGTATCCGATAATCTCGTCATGGTCATCCAATGCGATTCCGGTTACATAGCCTTCTGCCATCTCCAGATAACGAGGACCCTTTGCCAATGTTCCATACATAGTACCAACCTGTGAGCGAAGTCCCTTTCCAAGGTCTTCAAGACCTGCGCCGATTGGAAGACCGTCCTCGGAGAATGCACTCTGGGTTCTTCCGTATACGATCTGCAGGAATAATTCTCTCATAGCGGTGTTAATTGCATCACAGACAAGGTCTGTATTAAGCGCTTCCAAGATTGTCTTGCCCGGGAGGATCTCAGATGCCATAGCGGCAGAGTGAGTCATTCCAGAACATCCAAGCGTCTCAACCAATGCTTCCTGGATAATACCATCCTTAACGTTTAAAGTGAGTTTGCAGGCTCCCTGCTGCGGTGCGCACCAGCCAACGCCATGTGTCAGGCCGGAGATGTCTTTGACCTCTTTTGCCTTTACCCATTTTGCTTCTTCCGGAATCGGAGCTGGCCCGTGATTTGCACCCTGAGCTACAGGACACATCATTTCTACTTCGTGTGAATAAATCATTTTAAAACTCCTTTCAACTATGTATGATTTTTCTGTCGTAAGGCTTGTTATAACTTTAACACCATACTTATTTATATTTTCTCACATTATCTAAAATTCGTCAATTATTACTTCCTGATATTTTTACAAAAATTTTGCAAAAAAATGGTTGCAAAATCTAAAAAATTTGTTATAATACTACTTGTGGTCGTTAATACGGTTTCACATGCTGGAATAGCTCAGTCGGTAGAGCACTTCACTCGTAATGAAGGGGTCGTCGGTTCAAGTCCGATTTCCAGCTTTGTTAGAAAGACTGTAATTCTTATTACAAGAGTTACAGTCCTTTTGTTTCATAACCGTTTCCGATAATGCCCATGGTTTTACCATTTATTTCGTTTCTCATTATAACCATCTACATGCACAGTCATCTGCGGGTACGGAATCTCAATCCCCTGTTCATCCAGCGTAAGCTTAATCGTCTCTAACAGACGCCACCTCGTCGGCCAGAACTCCTCATTCTTCACCCACGCCCTTGCCCCAAGGATCACGGCGCTGTCGGCAAGCTCATCCACAAACACATTAATCTCTTCATCCTTCATCACACACGAATCCGCCGTCAGTATCTCCTCAATCAGCGCCTTTGCCCTGCGAAGATCCGCCTGATAGGATATAGATACCTTGAGGTCGAGCCTTCTTTCTGCCTTCGCCGTCGCATTCGTCAGGCTGCTGTTGGTCAGCATCCCATTGGGTATGACGATCGTCTTGTTGTCAATGGTGCTAAGCTTCGTGTAGAAAATCTGAATCTCCTTCACAGTCCCTTCATTCTTATTGGTATCCTCAATAATATAATCTCCCACCTCAAAAGGCTTCAGAAGCAGAATCAGCACGCCGCCCGCAAAATTCGACAGACTCCCCTGTAACGCAAGTCCAATGGCAACACCGCCCGATGCTAAAAGCGCCGCTACAGAAGCCGTATCCACGCCGAACTTCGCTGCAATACTGAAAATCAGCAGCGAATACAGCCCAACCTTTAAAAAGGAGTCCACAAACTGCACAACCCCTTTATCTGCACTGGAACGCTCAAGGGAGCGGCGCACCAGCTTTTGAATCCACCGGATGATAATCCTCCCGATAAAAAATACCGCCAAAGCAATCAGGACACGCACGCCAAATCCCGCAAGTTTCGGGATACTGTCCTGGATATACCGCGCAAAACGCCCCACTTCCTCTACCGTATCCTGTGTCACTTCCGCCACTTCCCCTGCGGCATTTTCCGCCACTTCATTGGCAGTGATTGAGCCTTCGTCCAACACCCTCAGCAGTATCATAGACTTCCTTCCTTTCTCTCCCCTTCTTTAGTACCGGAGTGCAAGAAACGCACTCAGATTCCCTCTGGCCGTCCCTGTACTGCGGTGGGAAAACAAAATGTCCGGGTTACAGTGGGTACACACATTTGTAACCGCAATCTGCTCTCTCCTGACCCCCGCTTCTGTCAGCACAATCTGGTTTGCCCTCCAAAGGTCAAGCTGATATTTCCCATCCGTCTTCTCATAGAACAACTCCTGCCACAGAGATTCGTCAAATGCCTCCTGAAATTCCCCTATCACGTCCCCGCTGACCTCATAGCACTCCTGGCAAATAGACGGCCCGATGGCGGCAAATACCTGCGCCGGGTCTGTCCCATACTGCTCCTGCATCAGCTCAAGCGTTACCTTTCCCATCCTGCCCACGGTTCCCCGCCATCCCGAATGGCTTAACCCGATAGCACGATGCACCGGATCAACAAAAAACAACGGCACACAGTCCGCATAAAATGTCACCAGACAGATTCCCGGCACATCCGTCACCATCCCATCCGTATCAAGGAACTTTCCGCCCCGGTCCTTCTCCTCAACCACAGCCACATTCGTCGTGTGAGTCTGGTGCGTATATGTAAAATCCGTTGGTTCTACCCCGATGGCCGCGGCAATCCTGCGCCGGTTCTCCTCAATCGCCTCTGGCTCATCCCCTCTGGTCGTACTGATATTCATCGTCGCACAATGCCCCTTGCTGACGCCTCCAAGCCTTGTAGAAAATCCATGCCGCACAACGCCAGTCTGCTCTAACAGGGGAAAGGAAAGATAAGGGACGCCCTTTTCCTCTCTCTCATCAAATATATGCTGTCCATTCTTATATTTTAACCCAAGGCCCATATTTTATCCTCCATGATTCGATTCACATCCATCCTCCCGCATAATCAAATGCATCCTGATACAAAGTCACCGTATCCCCCTCAAAACTTACCACGTCAAACCGGCAGGCCCTATCAGGCAAACCATGGCTTTTCATATAATAGAGAGCGCACTTTGAAATCACACTCTGCTTCCTGAAGCCGACCGCCTCCGCCGGATGTCCCTTTCCGTTGCCCGCCCTGTATTTCACCTCGCAAAAGACCAGATATTCCCCATCCCTTGCAATGATGTCAATCTCGCCTGACCTGCACCGAAAATTATACTCCAGAATCTCATACCCTTTCTCCTCCAGGTATGCCCCGGCCCTGCGCTCATACTTTTCACCGATTTTTCTCTTATTCTCTGCCATAGGATACCGCCGCCTCACATGCACCGCTTCATATATATTTCCCAACAAATGTCATCCTATGTATCGGAGAAACCCCAAGCTCCCGGATTCCTGCAATATGCGCTTTTGTCCCATATCCTTTATTGCTTGCAAAATCATACCCGGGAATCACACTGTCATATTCCACCATGAGGCGGTCCCGCGTCACCTTGGCGATAATGCTTGCCGCCGCAATCGACACGCTTTTTTCATCCCCCTTGATAATCGGGACCTGAAAAATATCCACCTCCGGGATAGTAACGGCATCATTCAGAAGAACATCCGGGCGTACACTTAGATTCGCAATCGCCTTTCGCATCGCCTCATAAGTCGCCTGAAGGATATTAATCTCGTCAATCCGCGCCGGGCTTACCATCCCAATTCCCGCCGCAACCGCCTTCTCCATAATCTCATCGTACAGAACTTCCCGCTTCTTCTCCGAGAGCTTTTTTGAGTCGTTCACCCATAAAATTTCACAGTCTTTGGGCAGGATTACCGCCCCAGCCACAACCGGTCCCGCAAGCGGTCCCCTGCCCACTTCATCTATCCCGCAGATATATCCGTATTTCTCATACTCTTTCTCATAAGCGCGCATCGCCTCAAGCCTCGCCCGCTCCTTCGCAAGCTTCTCTTCCCGCTTATTCATGGCGGATTACCCCCAGACTGTCAAAGGGATAAATCCGTACCCATGCTTTTCCAATCAAGTTCTCCCGTTTCAGCACGCCAACGCTTGCATCGCGGCTGTCAGAGCTGTGATTCCGGTTATCCCCAAGCACGAAATATTCATCCTCCCCCAGTTGGATTGGCGTCGCCGCAATCCCCGGGGAATCCATCACCTCCGCGCCGTAGACGTCGCTTGACAAAATCTCCCCGTCCACATAGGTATAGCCGTCCACCACCTGAACCGTCTCGCCCGGAAGCCCGATGATTCTCTTGATATAAAATGTATTCTCCTCATGCTGGTAGGGAAATACGATAATATCATAACGTTTCGGCTCCCAAAAACGATAGGACAGCTTATCCACGATAAGATTGTCACCGTCACTTAACGTAGTCTCCATGGAGGAGCCGCTGACCCGCGTCCTCTGTCCGACAAATGTGATAATCAGGTATGTCAGCCCGATAATGATCAGTATATATAAGACCCAACCTCCCAGTTCCCGGAGGATGCCCTTCTCTTCTTCCTGCCTTTCCATTACTACTGTCTCCTTCTTCCTGTCTTCTACAGACATTCTATCACACTTCCTGGGGATATTCCAGCGTCAGCCGCCCAATCCTTCCGCTGCGAAAATCATCCAGCAGAAGAAGCGCCGCTTTTCCCGTATCCAGCTCATTTCCCCGCAGAAGACAATGCCTGCTGCGCGCAATCTCTTCCAGCATACGGTACGGGCTTGCATCCACAGCCGGCTCCAGACGGTACTTCTCCTTTAGCCTCCCCGGATAATTCGCCTCCAGCACACGTAAAAGCTCCGCCGCCAGTTCCTCCGTATTCAGAATCTCATCCTTCATAGACCCGATAAAGGCCATCATAAGCCCCACTTGCTGGTCTTCAAACTTTGGCCACAGAATCCCCGGAGTATCCAGAAGCTCCACCTGCTTATTCAGGCGAATCCACTGCTTTCCCTTCGTGACTCCCGGCTTATTTCCAGTCTTTGCACAAGCCTTGCCTGCAAGGGAATTAATAAATGTGGACTTGCCCACATTGGGAATCCCTACTACCATCGCCCGCACAGGACGGTTCAGAATTCCTCTCTTCCTATCCCGCTCAATCTTCTCCCTGCACGCTTCCTGAATCACCTCGTGGACCGGCTTCATACCGCTGTTCTTCCTGGAATTCACCTTCGCCACAAGATAACCCCTGTCCCTGAAATACGCTTCCCAGGCGTCGTTCCACCGCTCCTCGGCAAGATCAGCCTTATTAAGAAGAATCAACCTCGCCTTATTCTTCCCAAGCTCATCAATATCCGGATTCCGGCTGCTAAGAGGAATCCTCGCGTCCACAAGCTCAATCACAAGGTCAACCAGCTTCATATTCTCCTGCATCATCCGTTTTGCCTTCGTCATATGGCCCGGATACCATTGAAAATGCATACTTCCTACTCCTTATGTTTTATCCATCCAAAATGTTCCCCAAAGGAAATAACAAACCACGCTTTCCCATAAATATATTCCCGCTTCACATTCCCCACGTCCGCATTCCGGCTGTCCTCACTGCTCGCCCGGTTATCTCCCAGGACAAAATATTCATCACCGGCAAGCTTCACCTTCTCCTTCACAATCCCCACGTCGTCAATGTCCGTCGTTACGTACCCTTCCTCCAACTTCTCTCCGTCGATATAAATTCGGTTTTCCATAATCTCCACCGTCTCCCCCGGCAGACCGATGATACGCTTCGTATAATAATGGACATTCTCATTCCCCTTGGGTTTAAATACAATAATATCCCCACGTTTCGGAGTCGTGGCATTATAAATAATCCGATTTACCAAAACCACGTCCCCGTTGCCAAGGACAGGCTTCATGGAATCCCCAACAGTGCTGACCTGCTGCCCAAAATACCAGACACACACAAACGCCAGAAGGCATGCCACGCCAATCTTGAATATCCATATCCCAATCGCCGCAAGCTTCTGTAGGTCGATGCGGAATTTGAATTTCTTTCTTCTGATTTTCTTAAAAAAACGTCTATTCCGTCTGCGTCCCATTTACTCCCCTTATAACAGAAAAAGGACAATATACGCTATGTACTTGTCCTTTTTAACCCGTCTCTTATTTTACTAACTCTTTTACCTTCGCCTTCTTGCCGACACGGTCTCTCAAGTAGAACAGTTTCGCCCTTCTAACCTTACCTCTTCTTACAACCTCAACCTTCTCAACGTTTGGTGAGTGAAGCGGCCATGTCTTCTCAACGCCGACACCGTTAGAATTCTTCCTTACAGTAAATGTAGCTCTTGAACCGCCCCCCTGTTTCTTCAGGACTGTTCCCTCAAACACCTGAACTCTCTCGCGGTTTCCTTCTTTAATCTTGCCGTATACCTTAACGGTATCTCCCACGCGGAACTCCGGCGCATTCTCTTTTAACTGCTCTTCTTCAATCTTCTTAATAATATCGTTCATTGTGTGACCTCCTTTTATTCCGGATGTTCTTAATACATACGTACCAGAGGACCATCTCTCTTCTTCACAACGTTTTATATTTTACCACATTCGCCGTCTCTTGACAAGAGTTTTCTCTCATTTTCCGTAAGCTCGGCTTTTTCAAGCAAATCCGGCCGAAGCTTTGCCGTCCTTAACACCGACTGTTCCCTGCGCCACTTCTCAATATTTCCATGATGCCCTGACAGCAGAATCTCAGGAACCCGCTTATCATGCCAGATTTCCGGCCGGGAATACTGGGGATATTCCAGCAGGTTATCCTGAAAACTTTCAAACTCTGCCGACACGTCATTGTGGAGGACGCCCGGCACCAGCCGGGAAATGGCATCTACCATAATCATAGCAGGCAGTTCCCCGCCCGTGAGGATGTAATCGCCGATAGACACATAATCTGTCACAATCTCCTCCACCACACGCTCGTCAATCCCCTCGTAATGGCCGCACAGGAAAATAAGCTCCTGCTCTTTTGCAAGCTCCGCTGCCATTCCCTGATTAAACGTCCTGCCCTGGGGAGAGAGGTAGATAACCCTCGGCTTTTTCGTTTCCCTGGGATTTTCTTCCTCCCTGTCTGGTATCCGCTCTTCTTGGCATACGTTCCCCCGCCGGGAAATGAGCATCTCCTCTACAGCCTTATACGCCTGATATACCGGTTCCGCCTGCATCAGCATCCCCGCGCCGCCGCCGTAAGGATAGTCGTCCACACTGTTATGCTTGTTAAACGCATAATCCCTGATGTTAACCGCATCAATGGACAGAATCCCTTTGTCCATGGCCCTTCCGATAATGCTGGTGTTCAATCCCTGCATCACCATTTCCGGAAATAACGTCATAATATAAAAATGCATCTTCTTGCTCCTACATCCTTTCATCTACTTGCGGCAAACCACAGGCTGCCATGGATTTGAAATTGTTAAATCAGCCCGTCCATCACATGAATCTTCATCTTCCTGCCCGGAATATCTACCTCTAAAATACATTCCTTGATTGCCGGCACGAGAACCTCGCCTGCCGACGGATGGTCAATCACATACACGTCGTTTGCCCCGGTCGCCATCACATCCTTCAGGACGCCAAAATCCTCCCCCTCATCCGTCGTCACCTGTATCCCAATCATATCCGTGATATAATACTCGTCCTCTTCAAGAGGAACCGCCTCACTGCGCTCTACCAGAAGCGGGCAGCGTTTATATCGTTCCACATCATTGATGTTATCATAGCCCTTGAATTTTAGGATCACAAACTGTTTGAAAAACTTGACGTTCTCAATCTCCAAGGGCAGCGTCTCTTTTCCCGTATCCAGAAGCACATGTTTTAAGTCCTGAAACCGCGTGGGATCATCCGTCGTCGGAAATACTTTCACTTCTCCGCGGATTCCGTGTGTCTGGGTGATGACTCCGACCTGTAATAATTCTTCCATAGCTTCCTATCTCCTAACATACACTCACTGAAAGTTTAAATAAGGACAGAACACAATATCTTGCGTCTGTCCCCCGGATAAATGGCATCCATTACCTTAATCCATAATGTCAACGATAACTTTCTTATCCTCTTTTGCGGCCGCAGCCTTCACAACCGAGCGGATCGCCTTGGCAATGCGCCCCTGCTTACCAATCACTTTTCCCATATCGAAATCGGCGACATGTACCTCCAGGACGATCGTCTTCTTCTCTTCCTTCTCAGTCACAACCACACTGTCAGGATCGTCAACCAAAGCTTTCGTAATGACTTCAACCAACTCTTTCATAATCAAGCACCTCAAGATTTATTTTTCAATTCCCGCAATCTTAAAGATCTTGTTTACAACTTCCGTCGGCTGTGCGCCGTTGTTCAGCCACTTCTTAGCAGCTTCCTCGTCTACCTTGATTGCGCTTGGCTCACAATTCGGATCATAAGTTCCAATCTCGTCAATAAACTTTCCGTCTCTTGGGGATCTTGAATCAGCTACGATAATTCTATAAAAAGGAGCCTTTTTCTGTCCCATTCTTCTTAACCTGATCTTTACTGCCATTGTATTCTACCTCCATAAAATATAAAATTCTTACGGAAAACCTGTCCATTGCGGTTCCCCGCTTACTGTGTATTTATATAACGCGCCATGCGCGGTTATACCATTTCACGAATGGCCGGCAAGGTACTCTTCCCTGTGTCTAGAACGGCAGACGGAACTTCCCTTTCCTGCCGCCTTTGCCCACCATCTTCATCAGCTTCTTCATCTCGCCGAATTGCTTCACCATGCGGTTGACCTCGCTGATATCCACGCCTGCCCCTTTGGCAATCCTGTGCTTCCTTGATGGGTTCAGAATGTCCGGGTTGCGCCGCTCCTCCAGAGTCATGGAATAAATCATAGCCTCCATCCTTGCGATGCCCTTTTCCGCCTCGGCAGTCTGCTCGTCGTCAAGACCCTTCATCTTGCCCATGCCTCCCATGCCGCCAAGGCCAGGCATCATGCTCATGATACTTCCAAGCCCGCCCATGTTCTTCATCTGGCTGATGCTTTCCAGATAGTCCTCGAAATCAAACTGGTTCTTCTTCAGCTTCTGCGCCATCTGCTTGGCTTTCTCTTCATCGATCTCGGCTTCCGCCTTCTCAATCAATGTCAGCACATCGCCCATTCCTAAGATACGGGACGCCATCCGATCCGGATAGAACTGTTCTAAGTCAGACAGTTTCTCCCCCATACCTACATATAAAATCGGTTTCCCTGTAACGGCCTTGACGGACAGCGCCGCTCCGCCTCTGGTATCGCCGTCCAGCTTCGTAACGATTACGCCGTCTATTCCAGCCTTATCGTTAAATTCCTTCGCCACATTGACGGCGTCCTGGCCCGTCATGGCATCGATGACCAGAATCGTCTGGTGTACCGTAACCGTATTCTTTATCTCCTGAAGTTCTTCCATCATATCTGCATCGATATGAAGGCGGCCTGCCGTATCCAGAATCACAATATGATTCCCGTTCTTCTGCGCATGTTCAACAGCGGCTTTCGCAATATTCGCCGGCTTATGGTTTTCTCCCATGGAAAACACTTCCACGCCTTGCTTCTCACCGTTCACCTGCAGCTGCTTGATTGCCGCCGGACGGTACACGTCACAGGCGACCAGCAGCGGCTTCTTGCCTTTTAATTTATATTTGCCCGCCAGCTTGGCAGTGGTGGTGGTCTTACCTGCACCCTGAAGCCCGGCCATCATGATGACCGTAATCGCGCTTCCCGGCTCAAGCTTAATCTCCGTCGTCTCGGAACCCATCAGCCGGACAAGCTCTTCGTTCACAATCTTGATGACCATCTGCCCGGGATTCAGGCCGTTCATGACATCCTGCCCCACCGCTCTTTCCTGGACGCTCTTGACAAAATCCTTAACCACCTTGAAATTCACGTCCGCAGCAAGCAAAGCACGCTTAATCTCCTTGAGAGCCTCTTTCACGTCATCCTCGGTGAGACGTCCCTTGCTCCTCAGGTTCTTAAATATATTTTGAAGTTTTTCTGTCAGACTGTCAAATGCCATACTATAACTCCTCTAAAATCTCGCCGGATATCTTCCGGATACTCTGAATCAGCGCTTCTGCATTCTCTTCTTCATAATGATCTAAAAGCCTATCGATTCTCTCTACCTTATCTTTGACCGCTAAAAACTTATCAATCAGATGAAGCTTCTCCTCATAACCCCTCAGCGTCTGGTTACATCTCTTGATGAGGTCATGGACTCCCTGGCGGCTGATGCCGGCTTCTTCGGCAATCTCGCCTAGCGAAAGGTCGTCCGCTACAAACCGCTCATAAATCTCCTTCTGGCGGTCTGTCAGCAATTCTCCATAAAAATCAAACAGTAATGACTGTTCCAGAATCTTATCCACGTTTATCACCTGTGCTATCATACAACAAAAAAAAGCAGGTGTCAAGTATTTTTTCTTGACACCTAAAAACGTTTCTTTCATGCCAGCAGCCAGTCTATCCTAAGGCATCCCCATCCCTTGTCTTCCTCTTCTTCCCCGCATTCACATGCTTTCCGGAACTTTAACTTCACGTCTACATTCCTTGCCTCCGGATATTTGGACAAAAATAATGCGGCAGCCCCGGATACGGCAGGCGTCGCCATGGATGTCCCGCTCTTTCTGACATAAGGTATCTTCGTCTTAAAATAACGGCTGTTGCAGGACGCCACATGATAACCGGGGGCCACCAGTTCCGGTTTGACGATACAGCGGTCGGTAGGCCCGACGCCGGAGCAGGCGTTCTTCATCCCCGGTTCATCCAACGCGCCTACAGTAATGACCTTCCGGCTGTTGCCCGGAACTGCAATGCTGCCTGTCTCAGGCCCCTGGTTCCCGGCGGACACTACAACCGTAATCCCCAGATCCCACAGTATTTCCACTGCCTCAATTAAATCCTGTTCCTTCTTTCCATCCAATCCTTTCCTGGCTCCAACGGATATGTTTACAACCCGGATTCCATAACGTTTGTAATGATCCTGAATCCACTTGATTCCTTCAAGAATCTGCTCCACGCTTCCCTCTCCTTTGGAATCCAGCACCTTTACAATGACAAGCTCTGCTTCCGGGGCTATTCCTCCATATTCCCCCCTGGACAGCCTGCCGTCCCCCGCAAGGATTCCGCCTACATGGGTCCCATGCCCGCTGTCGTCGTACATCCCGCACCGCCTGTTGACACAGTCGTAAAATGCAAGAATCCTGCCTTTCAGGTCGGGATGCACAGCCATTCCAGTGTCCAGGACCGCCACCGCCACATTCTGGCCCCGGATGCCTCCCCTTATGGTATCGTCACAACGATAATGAATCTGCTGTTTTACTTTATTCATTGAAAAAAACCTTTTTTACCAGCATATTCCAGAGAAATGAAACCTGTGCCATCTTCCGGGAGATTATATCATTCGGCTTCTGCTTTCTGTTCTTCTATAAACTTTTTCAACTCCTTATGTAATTTTCCTCACGTACTCAGCACACTCTTTGTACCAAAATAGGCTTTTACCCTGTCAACATCCGCCGTCTTTTCTATGATTTCTAATTTTACCGTATCCACTTCCCCATCGACCGTATTCATATACAATTCATAAAACACATCCGCATCAATCCCAAAATTTACTACAAAATTCTCAATCGTCCTCTTAATCACCCTATCGGAATATTCCTGAATATAGGTCAGAAACGTCTTACCGTCCTCTACAATGAGCATCCCGCTTTTCACATCTTCAAGAACCTGACGCGCAAATTTTTGTTTTGCGGCCGGCAAAACTCCAATATTTTTCTTAATTTCCTCGATTGCCTTTGCCTGCCTGATTAACTGTTCTTCCTGTGCGTTAACGTCTTTAAGAGTCACGATTTTAAACTGTGCTTCTAAATATTCTGCGTCAATCTTATCCATTTCAATCGTTGACAGATTCGTCTGCATATCGAACCCTGGCTTTTTCTTTCCGCCGCCTCCGCCGCCGTTTGAGAGCAAATCCTGATATCTCTTGGTCAAAATGCGGTAGGTTCTCTCTTCAAAATTCAACGGCGCCCCAAATTCATTATTCCACTTTAAGCCTTGAAGCATTGCCGCCCTAAGCGTACTCTTCAGGCTATAGAACTCTTTTCGGAATTTCTGCCTATTTGCGTCTGACCTTGGCAACTGTTCAAAATTCTCTATACGGTCACTTGCGAAAATATCTGAAATATTCTGAAACGTCCGATTAAGGGTCTTAATATTTTCAACAATATCATCTACCTGAACATTCGCATAATCCCCCTGACAGTAGAGTTTCACCGCTTCATTGAGATTGCTCCTCATCGTATAGATTTTCCGGAAAAATTTAACCAGCCCCAGAGGCTTTTCATGGTTGTCATACGAGTCAAAATCAGTGATTACGATATATTTTCCATTTTTCGGGATCTTTTTTTGCCTCCTCTTCTGATTGTGAATTACTCTGATCCAATGCTACCCGCATCCTGAGTTCTCCGTCTTCATAGGTCTTTTCTCCCTTTGGATAGAAGCCTAATACATTTCCGTCACGGATTCCCGTTGCAAGTGAATATACCGCAAGGCATCTGCCAAACACAGACTCCGTCGTCATCTCACCCGCCCGCATATTCTCAGGGAAGATTGGCGTACCCGTAAACCCAAAAAAGAGCGCATTGTAAAATGTATTTTTTACAGAATAATATCCAACCAACTGGTGAGCTTCTGGAATGGATAAAATTCTGGACTCGCCGTCTATGATTTCTCTCCATCCTCTAACCATATGGTTATCCCTGTCTCCCCAATGAAAAAAGAACGCTGGATTCATCTTCTTTGCATTCCCTGGATTGGCAAAATATACTGCGTCTTCCGGGGTAATCGCCCAAAATACCTGTATCAGTCCCATAAACCCTTGGAATTTTCTTTCCTGAATATATTTCTTAATCTGGTTTGTGGCTTCCGATATCTCTATGCCGCTGGCTTTTAATTCTATATGAATAACTGGTATCCCGTTAATCAGAAGGGTTATGTCGCTCCTCCTTTCCGGGGTGTCTTCTTCCAGATTAAATACGGTCTGTTCTGCAATCTGATATTTTGACGTCCCGCCTGCCACTTCATTGGCAGAGAAGAGATTCAGGAAAACTTCTTGTCCTGCCTTTTTATAATCTGGCGAATCTCCGTCCCGTCTCACCGGGACATCTTCTCCGGTAATAAAAAGGTTTGATTTTACCGGGGTGTTCGCCTGTCCCCGTACCGTGTCCATAAGACGCTCCATCTCTGATTCTGAAAGCGGGACGTTGTTTAGCGCGTCACGGTTGCGTTCAAATATAATGTTTTTCCAGTTTTCAATTAATTGAGGAATCGTTCTGCGATATAGAACTTCTTTACTCCAGCCTTTCTTTTTCAGGGCGTCTACAAAATCTTTTTCAAAGTTTTGTTCCCCTTTTTTTCCTGTGTATGGTAACGGCATGTCAATCCTCCCTATTCTACGATTTCCCAATACCCTCTTTTTGGTGAACCATGACGAATCAGTATACCAATTTTTTTAAGCTTTTTAATGTTAGATTCAATATTTCTGCTCGAAATGCCTATTGTTTCCGCCATTTTTTTAGCTGAAAGCTGTGCATCCTGCGATAATAATTCAAGAATCTGCTTTTGCGTATGATTCAAATCAGCTCTAGAATTACTCCGATGCTTCTCCGATGCTTCTCCGATGCTTCTCCGATGCTTCTCCGATGCTTCTCCGATACTCCCCCAATACTTCTCCGATGCTTCTTTGATGCTTCTCTGCTCTTCTATGGCAAAAACATTTCGATAAAGATTCACCCGGAACATATCGTCGTACACCTGAAAACTTGGCGTAGGAAGCCCATAACTTTCTGCGGCGCCAAGAATTCTTTTCACACCGGTTCCCCAAGATTCCACAAATCCCATCTTATTCAATACATTGGCAATCGCCCTGTTACGAATTTTAGAATGTCCATCCATAAGTTCCTCATACGTAAGACCATTATAGAGACCACCAGGCGAGGACACTTCCAGTCTGTTATCGTAAATTGCAACCTGAATGCAGGAATCATCTGCCAGATTACGATGACAATGCGCATTTATAATCATTTCCCGGATTGCTTCTAACGGCAGCTCGTAAGACTCTTTTCTAACCAGACTGTCTATCGTCAATCCAAATCGGATATTCCGTAATACAAAATCTGTCGCCCCTACAATTTGTTCGTAAATTGGTCCCGTAAATTCCTGCTTATCAAGAAATACAGTCCTCTCCGTCCCTTTAAATACGGCACATTGGGTTTTAGCAAATGGGAAGTAATCAGATGTCATTAACACAAATGCATTGGCCGCCAGCAGGGAATCATTCTCACTTTTTAAAAGTTTCCAGTTAATAAGCTGGGTAATGGTTACTTCTCGCTCTGAAAGTCCCATTTCATTTCTGAACTTTCCTATATCATGGCACAATTTCTTGACAGCATCCTCAGTAACCTTATACCCGATACAAATCATCTCATCCCAGTAGATTCTTGCGCCTTCCATCTCTAATTCCTTAATTTTCTCCGGATGGGCAGGTCTGGATGTCCCGGCAACCCGAATAAAAGTACCGGAATCCCTGCCCTTTGATTTCAAATAATATGGTCTATTTGCTCCCGGCGCGACAGTTACAACAATTACCGTTTCCCCATCTACAGTCTGCGGCTCAATATTCAGAACAATCTGCGGCTCACAGGAATCCGATATGGCATTAGAAATACTGTCCATCATTCTAAAAAGTTCGTCTTCTCCTATTCCGGTAACTTGTCTGGTTTTATCATCCACACCGAAGACCAGTTTACCGCCTTGCGTATTTGCAAAAGCAATTACCGTCTTTGTGTATTTTTCTGACTCTTTTGGAAGCGCTGCCTTAAATTCTATATTTTTGGATTCGCCATGAATAATTTCTTCAATCGTCATATCGCTAACCTCCCAATACGATAGTACAAAACTTCACTCATCAATCCATTCCTCCCTAAATTCAAGAAATAAAATTACTATTTCTGTTTTGAAACTTTGCAGTTATTTTTTATTTCACTTTCATATACAAATCTATATTTGCCTTTTCCCTTTCCTTTTACTTCCACTACAATATTCATATCTCGCAAATTTCGCATTATATCCTTTGATACGGTTTTTGTACAACCAAGTATTGTCTTCACTTCCGGCGCTCCAAATACTTGATTCGTATCAATCGCATTATAAACTTCTAACACTCTTTCCTCTGTACGAACAATATAATTTTGTTTTTCTTTAACCATCTTTACTGTTTCAATAGCTAATTTTTCATCCTGAATAGCTGGGTTTTTATCCTGAATAGCCGGGTTTTTATAATTAAAGATTACCGTCTGTAACATAAATGCATTCATATAATACTCTGGTTTTTTCTGACCGACAGCTTCTAACTCTTTACACATACGGTCTACACCTTCCCCATATTCTTTAACAAAGCCATAGGCTTTTAAAAATTCTGCAATTTTGGGATTTCGCGAAAAATGCGTTGTCCTAATATTCTCCACCCTAACCATTCCTGGCAGCATACCAGGGCTTTCCACAAGAATACGATTGTCAAACATCTTAATCTGAATATCTGTTCCCATAATGCTATATGCTCGATGGGTCACTGCATTTACAATTATTTCCTGTCGGACAAATTTAGGATACTCCTCTTCGGTAATAAATGTACCATTTAATCCGAGATAAGTCTTCTCTTTAATCTGCGTATCAAGATAAGTAATTGAATTCTTTATCATTTCTAAAATAGTACCCTTAAATATAACATCTTTAATTACATTCATTTCCGTACCAAATTTTTCTTCTATACCTTCATATCTTATAAAACGTACTCTAGCGCGAGGAAAGAAATTCTGCGGATTCTTCCCGAACAAAAGAACTGCAGCTGTACTTACGTGTATTTCACCATTTTTTTCTAATGCAAATCCATTATTCTGTTTTAAATATTCGAGAGGCGTCTTACTATATCCTATTCTCCTTATATATTCTTCTACTTGTACCATATCCAAATCGTCAATTGATGCGTTCAATACCATTTTATCCTCAAAGTATCGTTCACCTTTGTCATAGGTCAATTGCAAACGATCTTCAAATTTTAATAGTTTTGACTTATCTCCAACGCGGAGATATACTTCATCTGCTTGATTTGCATGCACTTGCGGGCTGGGTTCAATATGCATCACAATCACATGGTTTTCCCTCCCCTTATAATCCGTACAGGGCGCTCTCTCAATTTCGACTTTTACAGTTGGTTCACAGAAATCAAACGGCACTCTTAAAAGTTCATTTATTCTTTCAATTTCATAATCCACTCCCTCGACCCTTCGGCTCTTATCTGAAATGCCAATAACAATCTTTCCACCGTCTGCATTCGCAAAAGCAATTACTGCTTATTAACCTCTGTTCTTTAAGTTTCGGATACAGTATTGGCATATCAAAAAACACTTCATTTTTTATTGAAAATCTATCGAATCTTGCTCCTGTATCTCCATTAAAATACATATATGGATGCCATGTATTCCCCTTAAAAAATACTCAAGAAATGTATTGTCTATATCGTGCGTTTTAAATACAGTATAAAGCGGTGATATTACGCCTTTTCTGCCCAATTTATTACGATTGATTGGTCCTACCGGAGCTGCAATGGAAATCCTTTTCAGTTACTTTATATGCTACATCTTTTAACTTACGCTGTTCCCAATCGCCAGTAAAGCCTTTAAATCTTACCTCTGGAATTTTCTTACCATTTTTAGGAAACATTTTATCAAGCATTGTTTCTTTAAATAATTTTAATTTTTCAACCTTACTCTGATAAATTATGCATATTTCTCTTTCAACCTTTCAAGCCCTTTCACCAGCTTCATCATTACCTGCTTAACATCCTCGTCGATATGTCCGATTACCGGGTCAATCCATTTTTTCACAAGCATGTCGTCAACTTCCCCGTCCGTTAAACTCAAAATTTTCTCAATCGCTTTCTCTTCCATCTCCTTAGACAGTTTTTTTATCTCTTTCCCCACCATGCTCTTCTGTGTTATCTTCTTCTGTATCGTAATAATCCTGCCTTCCTCCGTATCCGTATCAAATTCACGGTTAAACTTCCGCAGCTCAATATATACTTTTATCTGCGCCGCTCCATAAGTCTTATCCTTATTAGGTTTCATATCACCCCAGCCTATTTCCGGATGTTCGCCAATAAAATCCTGTTTCTCCTGCCTGCCTCTTAATTTCAGATACTCTTCCAAAGGCTCCGTTTCCGGAAATGATAATCCGGATAGAATCACTCCCACCCCTGCGCTAATCTTCCTGATATCCATTTTACAGTTTTCGCTGCCGTCGTCTTTTGCCAGGCTAGACTTCGTATCATCCTCCAACCCATCCCAACGCTCTTCAATTTCACTTTCTAACGAAGCGCATTGGGTATTTAAACGCTCCAACCTGTTAAGCTCATCTTGGAAATACTGCTGTTGAATCATTGGGATCGGAATAATCTTCCCTTTTACCCCTTTTTGTACTTCCTCATATTTTTTGGATTTTTTATCCTTCTGCAATACAAGATTAGGCTCTATCTCCCGGCAAATCTGTTTTCCCTCATTATGAATCCGGACCAAATCATTTTCCACAATATCCCATTCGTCTGAAAATGCCTGAAAGACAGAATAACTATCTAACAGCTTCACATCTTTATAAATCTGAAATAACCTCCCGGTAATCTTATCATGTACCTTGGCATCTACTGTATCCCGAATCAATGAATTTATCAGATATTCCCGGAATGCATTTGTAATGCCGCCGACCTCTGTCATGTACTTTTTCACATCCTCATCCGCAAAAACGATCTCTTTGATTTCAACCGGCTTAAATATATGGTAGCCATTCTCTAAATCAAATATCTGTGACTTAACATTGGGGAATCTGTCCCAATATCCATCATATGCGGAAAGCGCTCTTTTCCATAGGAAGCGGACGCATCTATGAATAAAACGTCGCTCTCATCCCTCCCTTTTGAAAGAACCATGACAATAACCGGAATTCCTGTGGCAAAGAACATATTCCCCGGGAATCCAATAATTGTTTCAATATTGTGGTTTCCCAGAAGATTTTTTCTAATCTGGTATTCTGCCGCCCCGCGGAACAACACCCCATGGGGCAACACAATCGCCATGATTCCTTCCTTATCTTTTACATGATAAAGACAATGCAGTAAAAATGCGTAATCCGCTTTCTTTTGCGGCGCATGGCCGTACCTAAACCTTTTATCTAATTTAAAATTTTCCGGGTTCCACCCAGAACATAAATCCAAGAATATAATCCTTATATTCGCTTGCTTTAATATTTTTCCTGAGTTCATTAGCAGTCGCCCATATTCTTGCAGCCAGCTCCTGTTTTGTCATTATCGTTCCTCCGATTGTATTTGTTACAGCCAGTATAACACAGAATCCATTTTCCTTCATCCTATTTGTACGCCGCTTTTTCTGTTATTCCACCTTCAATAGTTCCACATGAAAAGTTCCGATGAAAAAGTCCGGCATGAAAAGTCCACGCAAATTTATAATTGATTTCTCCGCCGATATGTCGTAAGATAATAATGTTTATGTCCATATATTAGCAACAGGAGGATATAATGGAAGATAAAAATTATTACGATATATTAGGCGTCTCTGAGAAGGCTTCCTTAGAAGACATTACTGCCGCCAAGAACGAGCTTGCCAAACGGTATCACCCAGACGTCAATCTCAAGGACGGCATCGACACTACAGAGAAGATGCAGGAGATTTTAGAGGCGTACCGCGTCCTGTCCAACCCGGACAAACGTTCCGAATACGACTGGAACCACAGGCGCAGACGTCCCGTCATGCAGACATTCGACCTTCATCACATGGAAGAGGACGACGAGTCCCTTCCTGATTTCGTCGCCTACTGGAAAGCCTCCAACGCCTTGTTTGACATCATCCAGAAAAGCGACCCGTTGTTCCGGGACAAGAATTATTCCGAAGAGCTGACCCAGCTATCCACAGAAGCCCTTGCCCACGTGGTACTGCTTAGGAACTCTTCCATCCCGGAACGCTACTGGTATCCGGATATTATGAATTGGCTTCTGTTTACCTGGTTCCAGCACAGGAACTATACCATTTCCTATCTGCTGACCCTCTACGACGAGTATGCCAAGGAGAACATTTCCGCGCTGGATAAGCTGAAACTCCAGAAGAATACCTACCATTACCAGCACTCTATCAAACGTCTGGTAAAATTATAATTTTCTTTTTCACACATTAGAACCCCTCGCATATTATGTACTGTAAACATCATAAATGGAGGATTTCAAAATGAGTGATTTAAGCGCTACGAACTGTGGATGTGGCTGTGAGTCTAATGTAGGAAGAGGCGGAGAGTGTGGATGCGGCTTTAGCAACAATAACTGCCTGTGGATTATCCTTCTGCTCTTCTGCTGCGGCGGATGCGGCAATGGCTTTGGCGGCGGATGCGGCGGCAACGATAGCTGCCTGTGGATCATCCTTCTGCTCTTCTGCTGCGGCGGATGCGGCAACGGCGGATGCGGCGGTTTCGACTGCGGATGCTAATTCAATAAGACTGAAAAGGGACGGAGTACAGCACTCCGTCTCTTTTCATATACCCAAAGGGCACACCGTAATGCATGCCCTGCGGGCGGGTGGACTTCGTCCATTAAGGTATACTTTCCCTCATCTGATACCCTTCGGTTTCCTGGTTTCTCATCTCCGCCTGTTCCTTCTCCTTCTTTTCCTCCAACTGTTTTTTCAGCATACATGTCTCGTCAATCTCGTAAACGGCGTTACCGTCAATAATCAGCTTTCTGTTCATACCCGTTTCCTTTCCTGACATACATTTCCCTATTAATATATGAAATGCTTCAGATTTAGTTTTCCCACATCTCATAAAATCCATTCTGCCGTCATATATATTTACAACGTTATGATAAGGAGTGCCTATGGAACAAAATTCCCTGAAACCAATGACGCCATTCGACAATCTGGTGACACCGCCTTTTCTGTACACGTTAAAACTTCTGCTTCCATACACTCCGCCTTCCGTACAGCGTTTCTTCGGAATCTACATCAAATTTCTGGAGCTGCGCCACACGATGGAATATTTTCAGGGATTTGACTTTTCTTCCCCGGCGAACATTCTGGAGGGGCTGAAACCCTATATGGAGCCTGCCGAAAAGGAAATGATGGAACAAATGTCAAGCATGATGAATATGATGGAAATGGTACGAAGCATGCAGTCGATGTCTGAGGGAGCCTCGGATTCATCTTCCCAGGGATTCGGCGCATTTAACCCGATGGACATGATGAAGGGCATGTTAAGCCCGGAACAGCAGGAGATGTTCGAGATGTACAACACGATGTTTGAGCAGGAATTTGACCCGGAAAACAATCAAAGAAATAATCCGCCCGATACGGGCAGCAAGAAAGGAGACGCAAAAAATGAATGAATGGATGAACCACCCGGATATGCAGAATATGGACCCGTTGAAGATGGAGCTAATCCGCACCGCAGCCGCCCAGACCCAGGGCAAGAGCGGGAAATCCCTTGCTCCGGTCATGATGGCGCTGATTACCAATGCGAATAAGAGAGGGATTCAGTTTACGCCGGACGAATTCTCACTGGTACTCTCCGTCTTAAAGGACGGGAAATCAAAAGAGGAGCAGGACCAGATTGAAGGGATGGTGCGGATGGTTTCTTCTTATATGAAAAAATAACGTCAGCTCTTAGGATTCCTCATCTGGCAACGCAGGGCGGCTTGTTCCCATGCCGCCCTCTGTTCCTGTGTCTCAAGGATTAATCCCGGAACCTGAGCTGGTTTGTCATTCTCGTCCAATGCTACCATTGTAAAGAACGCCTGGTTGATATGGGTCCTTCTCTCCTCCAGGTCTTCGATATAGGTATCTGCCTGCACTTCCATAGATGTACGCCCCACATAGGTAATCCTTCCCGTAATGATAATCACGTCATTCTGATAGGCTCCTTTCAGAAACCTAAGGTTGTCCACGGACGCCGTGGTAACGTTCCTGTGGGCGTGGCGTTTTGCCGTCAGGGCGGCTACCTCGTCAATCCACTGCATCAGAATGCCTCCAAAAAGACGTCCAACTGCATTTAAATGGTTGGGACGGACGATATGCACGGTTTCGACGATAGATTCTGACACTTTTCTGCTTTCTACACTCATTTTCATGATTCTCCTGTTCTATATGCCGGATAAAGCCCGGCTCATTCTATCTTATTTTTTTCCTGTAAGCCCTTTTATTATAACATAGAATTTGCTATACTAAATTAAATTTGTGGGAAATGAATTCCTCTCTCAAGGCGGGCTTTCCCCGACAATGTGATAGAAAGATGAGGTCTCTGTAAATATGAGAAGAAGAAATAAGGTGAAAGAAGAGCCGGTTTCCCTTAGAAACATCAAGCTCACCATCGAATACGACGGAAGCCGTTACCAAGGCTGGGCGCGGCTCGGGAAAGACGAGTCCAACAATACCATTTCCAACAAACTTCTGGAAGTTTTGAAGAAAATGACCGGCGAGGAACAGATAGAGATTTTCTGCGGATGCCGCACAGAATCCGGCGTCCACGCCTACGGGCAAGTCGCCAATTTTAAGACCGGTTCCGATATGGATATCATGGACATGAAGCACTACCTGAACCGTTACCTCCCCATGGATATTGCCATCATCACAGTCGAAGAGGTGTCGGAACGTTTCCATTCCCAGTTGAACGCCATTTCCAAGACCTATATGTACCGCATGACCGTTGACGATGTGCCCAGTGTGTTCGACCGGAAATATACTTACCACTGCTTTAAGATTCCGGACAAACAGGCGATGCGCCAGGCTGCCTTGCTGCTTGCAGGAACCCATGACTTTAAGAATTTTTCTACTGCTAAGAAGAGTAAGTCTACCGTCCGGAAGCTTTATGACATTGAAATCTACAGCGCAGCCCAGGAGATGCAGATTATCCTCTATGCGGACGATTTCCTTCACAATATGGCGCGGCTGATTGTGGGGACGCTTCTGGATATCGGGCATGGAGTCCGCCCTAAGGAAGATATTGAGGACATCTTCAAAGGAATCAAACCGCCCAGTGCGCCATGCGACCCGAAAGGGCTTTATCTTCAGGAGATTTCTTATTAAGATGCCGATACAGACACGCCGGGAAATGAACTTGCATATGCAGAACATTTCCCGGCATATCTATATCCGTGCAGTCTATTTGTCTTATCCCCCCGCCTCCATCCTCGTCCGCTCAAAACAAAAGTCCAGATAAGCTTTCCGCACTTCCTTCTCCCTCCTGCGGCTCATATAGGCCTTCTTCCCATTACTCATTCTAAAGAAGTGATCCTCCAATTTTACGACCTCATAAAAATTGACCATAAGCCCCTTGGCACAGCGCTGAAAAAATGGAAAACTACAGAGCAGTTTTTCAAACTCCGTCTGGGATATCCTAGTCCGGATATCTTCTCCTCTTTTATTATATACCGTTACCATATGGTTGCCATATTCCGTGTAAATGATATTACGCAATACCATACGCTGCCCATCCGGCAGGACAATAAAACGTCCGGACTCGTATTCTTCCAGATTCAGCCTGCCAAACATCTCCCCAATTCCCTGTTTTGAAACAGGCTTCCTGAGATAGTAATTGGCGCCCACTTCATAACTTTCACTTGCGAATCCATTCCCCACCGTACAGAAAACCAGCCTGACGTCCTCGTCCATGCGGCGTATCCTCCGTGCAGCATCAATCCCGGACAGTCCCCCCATATAGATATCCAATAAGACCAGAGCATACCCATGAGGTATCCACACATCCAGAAATTCCTCGGCGCTTTGGAAGGTATCAATCCTATTTGCCATATACCCGGCTTCTTCCAGATAATGCCTAATCATCTCCGACAGCCCATTCAGTTCCCTAGGTTCATCGTCTATCACAGCGATTCTCATAGATTTTCTCCAAAACTTTTTTCCAAAACATAAATTAATGTCTCCATAATACCACAGAATTTTATGCGAGACAATATTGTTCCTTTTCCCGGATATCACCGTTTGAGTAAAAAAAATACCGTTTGAGATAATATGTTGAATATCTTTTTTCCAGCTTTGTATAATTTTTCTGTACAATCTGTTTAACAGAATGTACAGAAAAACCTTCTAGGTAAGGAGTACAGCGATTTATGAAAATGAAGACCAACAAGCCAACCATCTTACTGCTGTCAGGGGCCATACTGTTGTCTACACTTTTGGCAGTCACAACAGCCATGACAACCTTCTCCGTTTCCGCTGAAACAAATCAGGACGGAACAAACAACGAGCCGCTTAGCGAAGGAAATTCTAACCTCCCCGACGGACATAAGAACGAGAATCATGCCACACCGAAGGTCATAGTCCCTGACAAGATAAATCCGGAGACATCGGACACCGAAAGCGGCTGCTTTTCTAATATTGAGACACAGACTGCATCAAAGAACCAAAGGCAGCTTGACGCGGGCAGCGTAACCTATGAGACAACCGGCGACTATGTACATATCATCTACGCAAACGGCCAGCCATTAATCATCGAAGCCTCAAATTCGGTCAGTTATGCAAAACTCTATCTCGATTCCAACGGAAACGGAATCGGTGAAGCATCGGAAGAAATCACTGCCTTCCAAGGCGACGGAAAACTTTCAGGCAGCGGCATCTACTATCTGGAAGGATACGGATATTACCTTCCATATTCAACCATATACGGCGGCGGCAAAGACGGAACCCCCCAATACGATACCAGCGTCACCCTTTCCGGTCTTTCTGACTCATCGGAGAATTACACCGTATGGGCAATCTATGGCGGCAGTAAAAGCGGCGCCCTTACAGGAAACACACAGGTGAATATTTCCGGCGGCAACATACGGATGGCATACGGCGGCAGTTGGGACGGAACCCTTACAGGCAGCTCCAGGCTTAATATTTCCGGCGGCAATGTGGGATGGACATACGGAGGGGGCGGTACAGCCGAACTAAACGGAAACGCCGAGATTCACATGACCGGCGGCAGTGCATCCAAAAACATGTACGGCGGCAGCGCATCCGGGCAAATCAACGGGAATACCCGTATCCATATCGAATCCGGACAGGTGGTTTCCGTCTACGGCGGAAATGAAAACTCAGGACAGATTGCAGGCAGCACGGAACTGATATTCGATACCAATGCCAAAGCTAACGGATGGATTTACGGCGGCGGCGCAGGATACTCTGACGACGCCATAACCGAAGTCACTGGAAGCACAAACATCACGGTCAACGGCGGTACATTTGCCAAAAATATGTACGGCGGCGGCGCATGGCGCGGCGCAAAAGTCGGCGGCAGTAACATTACCGTCAATGGCGGTGTATTCGACGGATGGATTTACGGTGGCGGCGAGGAGTTATCCAGCGTGGCCGACAAAGTATTCATCACTATCAAGGGCGGCTCTGTCTCGGCAGTCAGCCCAGCCGGAGCCGGATTTGGGCAACCGGGTGCCGGACAAATAAACGCCGAGGTGGGAGACGCCGAGGTTCACTTAGAAGGCGGGACTGTCCAAACATTCTCGGCACTTTCAACCGATTACACTGCCGTCAACGGCGATCTATCCCTTTCACTGTCTGGGGATACATTCTCCGACACGGAGCTTTATCTGGGACGTTCCGGAAATCCTGTGAAACTGAAAAATGTTTCCATTCATATCACAGACGGGAAGGCACGGCTTTTGAAGCTCCAGTCACAGGTGACAGGGAACTTTTCCGTCGCACTAGACCGGGGGGACGTCTCAGACCTTGTACTGCTTCCTGATACACTTGCCGTTTCGGCAGGCGCAACCCTTTCCTATACGGATTGCGGTTCGTCCACGGGACGCTTCGGCACTTTCGTACAGGGTTCTTCCAACTACTTTACGGATATTGACAATCCGCTGTTGGTTGGCTCCCACCTATACCATAATCAATTTACCACAATTACATTCCGGAACAGTTATGTAAATTATTATGATGATACCATGTCAGGCGACGACAACAGCCCTAAGGCTTGTACGGAAAAACTCTTGATTGACGGCGGAACACTTAGGCTGACCGGGGACATGCTTACCAATATGCCAGCCACCGAATTCCAAAACAATCCGCTGCTATTGCGCACCAGCAGTTTCCGTGAGGGGGTTCATTTTGAAGAAACTCCCGTGGGCGCCGCACGGCTTCAGTGGATGGACACCGACGGGACTGGAATCCCGGAAAATATGTCCGAACACAGCATTGCGGAAACACCCCTTGATACCCCTGACGAAACATTTTCTGCTGCAAATACCGAATATGCGTTAAAACGAGACAATGCCTCCCGCTCAGACTCCACAGGCCAAATCTGGCAAGGGTCAGCCTGGTACACGGATAAGGCAGAATTACTCTGCAAATGTCAGGTAATCGGTTCTTCCTTAGTAGAAAACCTGTTTCCACTTCCTGCGGGAAATGCTTCGGCATCCTTCCCCTTACAGGATGCACTCACAGGCAATACCAACCTTTCCTCAAGCTGCCTGGTCATCGGACACAGGGGAACTTCCCCGAGTTTCACCTATTCCGTAATCCCTGACGGGACGGCCATCGCCGACGCCGCAATCACAAACGACACTCTGACCGTCAGCCAAACCGGCTCGGTCCATGTCAATGTAACGCAAAATCTGAATGGCAGGTCCCATACTTACGATACTTATGTATATGTCCTTCAGGTTCCCCAAGAAGACAGCTCCCGGTTCACGAAAGGTCTGGCAGAGGACATTTCTCTCTCATTTCAGGGGGACGGGATTACATTTGAGCGGAACTACTCTTATATCTGGAATAATTCAGACCATGCATACATGGATACTGACAGTTATACCATGACGCTGGAAAACGATGTGCTGACGTTTGTTCTCAAGGAGGAATACCTGAATCAGTTAGAGCTTGGTGAGTATGATTTCCAGGCCTGTGCATATATGAATCAGGGTGGCGGCAGCGGTAAAAGATATGAGCATGCTTTTAAGGTCAACATTGCCCTTCCCACAGAAGTAACCGACCCGGTCATCGAGCTGCCGCAGGAACGTTACCAATACGATGGAACCAAAAAAATGCCCTCTGTCACGGTGAAAGACAAAGAAACGGTCATTCCTTCCAGCGAATATACCGTCAGCTACCAGAATAATCTGGATGTCGGTACGGCTTCCGTTACGATTACGGACAATCCGGGAGGAAATTATATTGTAAATGGCAAGGCGACATTTGAGATTGTCAATGATTACCTCCCCGAAAATGGCGTTGATTACGGCACAACGCCTCTGAAAGAAGGCTGGGCAAATTGTGATTTTGTGGTAACGGCAACGGAAAACCACGTTCTGTCCACCGACAATACGGCAGATGGCGAATGGGTGAAGGAAATAACAAGAACCGGCGAAACAAAGAGCGGCCTTGTGTCTTTCTATGTAAAAGATTTGGAAACCGGGGCGATTTCTTTGACAGCCACAGAGGAATATAAACTTGACCGGACAGAGCCGGAAGACTATGACATCCACTTTAATGAAAGCTCGGTTAAGAAGCTGATCCATGAAGTCACTTTCGGGCTTCTCTTCCGTGAAACGGTAGAGGTAAAGATCACCGCCAGGGATACATTAAGCGGAATCGGCCATATCTCTTATTTTCTCTCTGATACGATCCTGACTGAAGAACAGGTACGAAAGATTACGGACTGGTGCGAAGGAGAACATTTTCACATCACGGCCGAGGATGCGAAAAAAATGATCGTCTACGCAAAGGCGGCTGACCGGGCGGGCAATCTTGTGTGCTTTGCCTCAGACGGCGCAGAATTTGACCTGACCCCGCCTGCGATCACAGGCGTTACGGATGGCGAGATTTACTACACCACGCAGGCTGCGGCCATTACCGACAAACATCCTGGGACGGTTATGCTGAACGGGCAGAGTGTTTCCGGAACTATTCTCCTTCCCGGAAATGTAGAGGAAACTTATGTCATAAAGGCGGTTGACCAGGCGGGCAATGAGACAATTGCCACAATCCAGATGAAACCCATCCAAACCATTGCAGAACCTATCGGAGGTCTTGTTAAGGATACGGTAACTTCCGATGACCAGATGTGCATCCGGGCAGTAATTACGGAACTGGAACTGCTGCTTGACTCGGAACATCTGACGGAACAGGAAAAAGCGGCGATTGACGGGTTCAAGCATGACGCTGAAATTCTGGACGCGCAGGTCATTTCCGCATCCAAGGCGGCAGATGCAGAAGAAATACAGGCGGTTGACGGCATTTCCAAAGATACGGTAAGTCTGGAGGACAGAGACAATCTGGAAAAAGCAAAAGACGCATTGGAGGCTGCGATTCATGAGTATGGCGAAAATTATACCGACGATGAAAAGCAGGAAATCGATGACAACATCGCACGTATTGACGAATCGCTGGAAAGCCTTAGGAACGTGCAGGCCGTAACCGATGCAATCTTGAATTTACCGGATGCGGCGTTTGTAAGCCCGGACGATACGGAGGCAGAACAAGCGGCTAAGGAGGCGGAAGAACTTTTCGACGCCCTGACGGAGCATGAGAAGTCTCTGGTCGATACCACGATTCTCGAACAAGTGCTTGCCGCTCTGACGGACTATCAGATTCTTGAAGGCGACAACAGTCAATGGAAGGGCGATAACAGCAATCATCTTGTTTTCAAGGCAAACGGGGCTGTCGATAAATTTACGGGGATTTTGGTTGACGAGGAAACGGTTGATGATAAAAATTACACGGTGACATCCGGCAGTACGGTTATTACGCTGAAAGCCGGCTTTCTGGGGACATTAGCGAATGGGAAGCATCGCTTAACCGTACTTTATCTGGACGGGGAGACCTCCGCCGTATTCGAGATTCTGCCGAAATCTTCGGGCAGCGATCTCGACAAACCCACTGGCGGGGATTCTTCCGGCGACCCTTCCGACAAGCCTTCCGGCGGGGATTCTTCCGGCGACCCTTCCGGTGAGAAAATTACCCGGAAGCCTTCCGATAGCATTCCTTCTACTTCTGTCCGTACAGGCGATGAAGAACGTCCCTTGCGGTGGCTTGTTTGCTTACTTAGCTCATTTGCCTGTGTGTCCGGAACCATATTTTATCGAAGAAAGAAGAAATCTTTGACTTCCTAATTTCCGCAGACTTGACAGGAGATTCAATCAAATTGAGAGCGCTGGCGGCTCGTTGCCGCACAGCCCTCTCTTCACAGGAATGTTCTCCTCTAATTCTGGTTTCAATACGTCCAAAATATCAGACTCATATTGACAGCAATTATATCTACTACTCTAATAATTTGGCTTCGTCGCCACAGTCCCTTCCGTAACCATCTCAAATAATTCAAACGGAATCCCCACAGCCATATCATTTTCATCCCACTTACACAGCATACGCGTACTCGGACACAACACACTGACATTCATCTCCCCTGTCAGATAAGGCGAAACGGTCAGCTCCGAACACATCCCCTGCATTGCGCCCATATCAACCGCCGGCTTCTTTCCGGTACGGTACTCATAGCCCTGCACCAGCCTCATTGACTGAAGCGCATTGGTCATCACAATAATGACATCCGGCGTCTGCACACATGCTTTCAGCGGCACCACTGCAATCCCATAGGTTGACACCGGCTCCCGGTGCAGGCTCTTAATAGCCGAGCGCATCCTTCTTGCCACCGCCACGGAAGAATATAGTTTGTAAGAAAAATACTCCTGCCCGCTCTCAATCCGCTCCGTACTCTCTTCCAGCGCAAAAGCAGTCGTAGCGCCGTCACAGCGATGATGCTCCAGACGGCACTTAATCCCATTGCCTTTTACCGCCGCATCCTTTACCATCACACAGTACGCTGTCGCAGCTTTGATTTCATCCACCGGATACTTATCATACTCCTCTTTCGTAAACAAAAACGTAATCCCCACCGGCTCTCTGGTCAAGCCAATAGTTTCTTTCAATGTGTTGACACATTCTATCACTCTTTCCCTCGGATACTCTTCATGAGGCAATCCATACTCAATATTTTTATGTTTATATGGCATATCTCTTCCTCCTACTGTATTGCTGCAAAACTAAACCTGTATAAATCATATTTTACCAAAACTGCGACCACAAGACCATAGAGCAGCAAAGAAACCGCCAGAAACATCCAATCTGACTTATCTACTGACGTTTTCTTATAAAATGTCCTTAGTTCCTCGCGCCCAAGCCCCCGGCTTTCCATGGCGCACGCCACACGCTCCCCTCTCCTTGCCGCTACACACAACAAGGGGAGCAATACCCGAAACGGCGATGTAAACCTCGATAAAACGCCTCTGTTCCACGGTATCCCGCGGATTTCCTGCGCCAGATGGATGGAATCCACCTGAGACTGCAATTCTGGAAGAAACCGGTACGTCGCCATCGTCGCATAGCCATGCACCACAGAAACCTTACAC
Organism: Lachnospiraceae bacterium; assembly: GCA_910574885.1. Taxonomy (GTDB): domain Bacteria; phylum Bacillota; class Clostridia; order Lachnospirales; family Lachnospiraceae; genus Sporofaciens. The sequence continues at coordinate 34,552 of CAJTDD010000039.1, forward strand.
TGTATAATCAGGCTCAATACCAGATCCCTCGGCCTTGTAGTCAATACAAACCCCATAGACATCGTAACCAACGCCAGTATCCGAAATCCTAAGGAGACTGCATGTACAAGATCTCGCTTTGTCCATCTGAATAACCATAGCCGGAACACAATCCCCGGCTCATCGTTCAACCCTCTAAGCACAAGCATCGAAAACATGAACAACACACTGACTACCAGAAATATGAGAAGCCTTCTCAACAGATTGCCCATGGGTATCCTTCCTGCCAGCCATGTAGCAAAAAAAGCCAACAGAAACGTCAAGATCGGAAGCACCGGAAAATATGACATACATACAACCACCGTCAACACGGTAATCACAAGAAGTTTTATCATCGGATTCCTCCGATGGAGAAATGAATCTTGTTCAATATAAGCAAACATTGTCTGTCCTCTCTCCCCGCCATGCAAAATATTCCCCTGTCGGCAGGCTCTTTACGACGCTTCCATTTTCGATTTCCACTACATGGGTCGCATATTGCCTGACCAGTGATAAGTCATGGGTAATCATCACGATCGTAATCCCCTTCTCCACAAGTTCCTGCATGTCCTTCATCAATTCCTGCCTGTTCTCAAAATCCTGCCCATATGTCGGCTCGTCCAGAAACAGAATCTCCTGATTTGTAAGAAGCATACTTGCCACACTCAGCCTTCTCTTCTGCCCCTGACTCAACACAAAAGGACTTTTTTCCTTCTCTTCCTCCAGATGAAACTGCTCAAGCATGCCCTTGATACGGCGCTCCTTCTCCTCCCGCGATTCCCGGGTCCGTTTCAGGCTGAACATCATCTCATCCCACACTGTATTCGTAATGAACTGGTTCTCCGGATTCTGGAATACCAATCCAATCAAATGATATAATTTCTTTGTAGGATAGCTTTCCAGCTCCTTCCCAAACAGGCGTATGGTTCCGGAATCCGGCTTACACACCTTAAAAATCAGTTTCATAAGGGTGGATTTCCCCACGCCGTTTTCTCCCACGATTGCAAGGAAATCCTGCTTATGCACCTGCATATGGAAATCTCTTAGAATCTGCCTGCCCCTCCCGTTCTTCCTTCCGGGAACCGGATAGGCAAAATCCAGATGGCTAATATCCAGTACGATTTCCTTATTGCGGAAAACCCGTCCCGCCTCAGGAACCTTGGCGTCTCTTTCCGACATTTCCCGCCTGAACAAGCCGCCTGCTTCTTCCCTCTGACAGTCAATTACCTTTCTTCCGCTGCCGTCAAGCCCAATCACCCAGTCTACTTCCCCAAGGATCTCACTGATGTTATGCTCTACGATAATAACCGTCATATTCTCTTCCCGTGAAATCCGTACAATCAACTGAAAAACCTGCGCCCTGCTCTCTGGGTCCAGATTTGCCGTCGGCTCATCCAGCAGAAGAATCTTCGGTTTCATCACAAGAATAGACGCAATGGCAATCTTCTGTTTCTGCCCGCCAGAGAGCTGGTCAAGCTCCATCTCTTCGTACCCGGGAAGACCGATAAAAGAAAGGACTTCTTCGATACGCCGCCTGATTTCATCCTCAGAATACCCCATATTCTCCATTCCGAAAGCAAGCTCTTCCTCTACGGTAAAGGTACAGAACTGACTCTCTGGATTCTGCATCACCAAGCCAATCCTGTCACAGCGGTATCTGGGAAGCATCTCCGTAATATCTTCACCATAAAGCAGTACCTTGCCTTCCAGTTTCCCTTCAAACATGTGGGGAATCAGCCCGTTCAGCAAATTCAGCACTGAACTTTTCCCACACCCGCTAGGTCCGCTGATTACATGGATTTTTCCCTCAAAAAAACTACAGGAAAGATGCTCCCATACCGGAAGCCTCTCTCCATCATAAACATATGTAACGTCCTTAATTTCAAGAATCTTCTTCATCTTAGCCCCGCCTATCTGGCACATGCGAATCCTTTCAGGACGCCAGTCTTAACTAATGCCGCCGTAATAACTTTTACAAGGATAATTCCGATTACAACAGCGCTAAACAGACGGACTGCAATCACCCCGATGGCAATCGTCGTGCCATAAGCCCACGGAGACCCCCAGACCAATCCATCGCGGCATAACACAAATACTGCGGAAAGAATTGCCCCAAGCACCATATCTTTCAGGCTTCCCTCGTATTTTCCCAATGCATAGGCAACCTCCATCCCCAACGCCTGCAAAAGACCTGCAAGGACGAGCTGCAGGCCATAGGGGCTTCCAAGCAGCAGGTTCACGCCCGCCGTGACCAGTCCGCCGAAAATGGCAAATCCCGGTTTCCTTACGATATACATGGGCAAGGATGCCGACAACAGATAAATCCCGAATGTCAGCTCCATAAATACCGTCCCCAGCGCTGCTGACAACGGCATATATGCATAGTCTAACAGGGTGTAGACCACCCCGATAACTGCGGCTACCATCGCAACGATGACGACTTCCTTTGTTGTAAATTTCTTTTGCATTTCAATTTCACTCCTTTGTACTATTTTGAGAAACTTCATTCCTAAAATAGTATATCGTTATCTTCCGATACAGTAAAATAAAACTTTCCCAATTTACCGGACTATAGAATAGACCCGCAAACTCACCCAAAACTATATAATACATTCAAAAACTAGTTATTAAAAGCAATAATCCCTAAAA
>CAJTDD010000040.1 GCA_910574885.1 Lachnospiraceae bacterium
GATCCATGGCCTTTTGCATTTCAGGCGCAAAACAATACCGACAACAACGTGCAGCATTTTTGACAGGATTGTGCATTTGCAGACAGCACTGCGCAGTCAATAGGATAAATGTCGGAAAAATAATTCGCTGTTTGCGTTTCCATCAATTTGACGTCCGACACTATATCGGTTCATGAAAATACTGAATTCAGGAATTAGCAAGTAGCTCCTCCGACTACATTTTTCTCAAGAATCTGCTTCTTATCAATCTTGCTGTTCAAAAGCTTGTCCTGCACATAATCGAACCCAAGCCTTGCAATGGTATCCGCGAACCGTTCCCCGGAGTTCCCTTCATCACGGAAGAACAGAATCGCCCGTTCCACCACGTCGATGACTTCTTCTTCCGAGGTAAAAATCCGGTCTAACGCACGTCCTTCCGCAACCTTCTTGCCCCAACGTCCGCCAATATAGACCTTGTAGCCTGTCACAGATTCCGTCACTGCTCCGAACGGACATTTATCAATACACCGCCCGCAGTGGTTGCAGCTCTCCTCAGGAATCCGAATCTTCCCGTCCGCGAGCTTCGCGACTTTGATAGGGCAGCTATTTTCAACCTGACAGACCTTGCAGCCCTTACACTTGGACAAATCAATCTCCGGCTGACGCTGTCCGATAATCCCCAAATCATTCAAATCCGGCTTCACGCAGTTATTCGGGCATCCGCCTACCGCAATCTTGAATTTGTGCGGCAAAGACACATCATGGTAGCCCGTATAGTAGAGGTCATGCAGCTTTTCCGAGAGTGCAAACGTATCAATCAGCCCATACTGGCAGGTCGTTCCCTTACAGGATACTACCGGGCGCACCTTAGAGCCGGTTCCGCCGGTCTTTAGCCCTGCGTCCTCAAGAAAGGCAAAGAGAGGTTCCAGATTATCGTAATTCACCCCTTGGATTTCCAGCGTCAGGCGGGTCGTCATGGTGATTTCCCCGGAACCGAACTTTTCAGCGGCCTCGGCAATCTTAATCTGTTCTTCGGTGGTGAGCTTCCCGTTCCTGGTAATCACACGTACATTGAATACATCGCCGTACCGCTTATCCCGCAGGCATCCAAGCCCCTTGACCCGTTTGATTTCTTCGGCAGAAAGCTTCTTCCCGTCCCGGGGAACTTTTACTTTATTGAAAAATGCGCCTCCCTCCAGAACTTTGGTGTTCGTGTATCCTAAGGCTTTCAGGCGGTTCTGTAAGAAATATCCCCGTTTGCCCTTTGCGCATACCAGCAGCAGTTTGGCGTCTTTGTCAAATCCCTCCAGCGGTCCATTTACTTTGGACAGGTCAATCCATGTTGCTCCCGGGATGGCCGGGGCAGGCTGTACGTCCAGTACCGTATATCCTCTGGCGTCCCCTTTCGCATATTCCGCCGGGCTTATGGAGTCCAGCAGACCTTCCATCTTATTTTCCAGAATATAACATGCTGTGACGAAGGGATGGATTGCCGTGGAAAAAGGAGGCGCATAGGCGAAGTCAAGGGTATCGAAGTCATGAAGCTTCATCCCTTGGGAAATGCCTACCGCAGCAATATCCGCCATCTTATCTACGGCTCCTGCACCCAACACCTGTAAGCCCAGTAATTTTCCGGTTTCCGTCTCAGCGGTGAGTTTGACGATAAATGAGGATGCGCCCGGATAGTAATGAGCCTTATCGTCCAACACGCAGATAACAGAAGTCGCGGCGTAACCGGCTGCATTTGCCTGGGCTTCCGTAAGTCCCGTACGTCCGCCGTTCAGGGTTGGAAGCAGGCGTACCACGCCGGTGCCGAGGCAGCCTTTATATCCCTCGCCCGCATTGTTTAAGGATTTTGCCATGGCGCGCGCCGCAAGGTTGGCGGTGGAACCCATGGCAGACCACTGTCCTTGCCCGGTCAGCGCATTCTTGACCATGGCGCAGTCGCCTGCGGCATAGATATCCGGCAGGTTGGTCTGCAAATGCTCGTCCACGAGAATCGTTCCTTTGAACATCTCAAGGCCGGAATCTGCCAGAAATCCTGTGGCAGGACGGACTCCGATTGCAAGGATTACCATATCGGCGTCAAATGTGCCGTTGTCAGTCACCACCTTCTCGGCTTTGGAATCGCCTTCGATTCCTGTCAGGCTGGTGGAGGTCAGCACGCGCATGCCGGCGGAGAGGAGCTGTTTCTTCGCATAGTCAGCCATTTCCTCGTCGTAGGCGTTAGGCATAATCTGGGGCGCAGCGTCAATGACCGTTACCTGCATGCCCTGTGCCATCAGGTTCTCCGCCACCTCAAGGCCGATGAACCCGGCGCCGCAAACCACTGCCTTCCGGCATTTCTGTTCTTCTATGTAAGAGCGTGCCGCCACGGCATCGTCCGGGGTGCGCACGCAGAACACGCCGGGAAGCCCTACGCCGTCTACGGGAGGAACGAAGGGGACAGCCCCTGTTGCAATGATGAGTTTGTCATAGGTTTCCGTAAATGTCTCGCCGGAGGATTTTTTCAGGGAAACGGTCTTAGCGGCGCTGTCGATGCCCGTCGCCTCACAGCCGGGGAAGACCTCTGCGCCGGTAAGACCGCTGTAACGTGCCGGAGTGTTGACAATCAGGCTTTCACGGTCTGGGATGTCGCCGCCGATGTAGTAGGGCAGCCCGCATCCGGCATAGGAAATGTCTTCTCCCTTGGTATAGACTCTGACGTCTGCGTTCCGGTCGCAGCGTTTCAGCTTGGCGGCGGCTTTCGTGCCTGCGGCAACGCCGCCGAGGATTACATATTTCATAATAGTTCGTCTCCTTTCGTTTACAATTAATTCCTATAGAAAAGTATAATATAAAATCCATGATTTTGCAAAAGCCTACGCATTAATCCGGTCAAGTTCTGACAGGTTCACTCCTGCAATGTTAAGGATTGCTTTCAAAGAAATATACTCTTCCTTTAACGCTGCATATGTCTTCTCAGCGTTTTCGTCTTTTGCTAATACCATATAGCGTTGTATTTTATTAAAGTTATCTATGGCATTTTTGGCAATTTCTAAACTACTTGGCATATCTCTCACCTGCTTTCTTGAAATACCACTTCTTATGTGTACAATACGTTATTTTGCGGCCGCTCCCACATGCGGTATCTGCCAGGGCTCAATGCAGCACTGGTGTTTTTTCGTCTTAGGGTCATAGCTGACACCTACAAGAAGCAGATTCCCGCGGTAATCTGCCAGGGACTCCACATAGCATTTGTCTTTAATCTGTTGGATTGCGCCGGCCGCAGAATTATCCCATTTCAGTTCAATCACAAGGGCAGGCTTCTCAGGATGATTTTTTCGGGGAATGTATACAATATCGGCAAAACCCTTCCCGGTGGGAAGCTCTCTGAAAGAGAGATAATATTCCCTTGCACTGTAATAGGCAAGAGCAATCGTGCAGGAGAGGGCGTTTTCATTGTTATAAGTCAGTATGGATGTCTCCATGTGCGCTGTTTCAAGGCCAGCGGCTACGGCGTCAGGGTCTTGGCGTATGGTCGCCTCTAACAGCTCGTCCGATTTCCTCACTGCATCAGCCACCGTATCCCATCCCGCAGATTCAACTGCATTGCAGAATTCAGACGCAATCTCGGAATTGGGAATAAAGACTTCTTTTGTTTTGAAATCATATCCTAGATATCCAAGATGAATTAATAAGGTAAGGACGTCGTCCGCAGAGGAAAATGTGGTCATATCATTGGTAAAGGTTGTGGTATTGATTTTCTTGCGTATTCCGGCAAGAAGTTGGGTAACGATGTCTTTCAGCCCTTTGAAATTCAGGATGATGTAATCCCGGAGAGCTTCAAAAGTCTCGGTCTTATTCCAGAAATTATCGTAGCTTCTGGTGAGCATGGCGCTCACTACGGAGCGGGGGCTGTAGATGTGGGTCGTGCCTTCAAAGCAATAACCGTCGTACATGCGTTGCACTTCTTCGTAGTCCATCTGGTAAACAGAGCATAACTCTCTTACTTCTTCGTCCGTAAATCCCACGTAGGAAGCCAGCGGCCCGGGATTGGTCATGGAAAATTCATCGAACATATTCAGGGCGGAGTGGGTTCCGTATTTCTTGATTGGAAGGATGCCTGTCATATATGCAAGGGCTACGTACGGCTGGTCTTTCAGCAGGTTACGGATGAAGTCCAGATATAGCCGTTGGGCTTGGACGTCATGTTTGTATTCTCTGAAAATGCAGTCCCATTCGTCGATGATGAAGATGAAGGAAGTTGTTTTATTTGCAGAAATTGTTTGCAATACGGAGGTTAATGACGAAGGGTTAAAATAGTTTAATTCCGAATATTCCTCCAATAATTCCCACAACAGCGTTTTTTCAATCAGTTCTTTTAAAGCTGGAATACTGCTTGTCTGACTTAAAAATTGCTGGATATTTAAAAATATAATATTGTACTGGTTTAAATGTTCTGAATAGGTAGTGTTTTCGGCAATCGCCAGATGTTCGAACTGCCCGCTGGAATCAATATTTTTTCCATAGTAAGCCGCAAGCATTTCTGCGGCCATAGATTTGCCGAAACGTCTTGGGCGGCTGACGCAGACAAATCGCTGCGCCGTATTAATGACAGAATTTGTATAGGCAATCAGTCCGCTTTTATCTATATAAATCTTAGAATTGAGCGATATCTGGAAACTTCTGTTTCCCGGATTCAAGTAGATTCCCATAGACACAATCTCCCCTTTCGTTGTTATCTGCTATTTTACCCGATGTTACAAGAAAAAACAATCTGCAAGCATCAAGCTAACAGTTCCCCCAGACAGTGCAAAAGCCGTTCATTATCCTCCGGCATCATAATACAGAACCGGATATATTCCCCGGGAAGCCCCGCAAAGGAAGAGCAGTCCCGAATCATCATGCCCTTTTGAATCGCATGCTCAAACACATCAAAGGAAGATATGCCATCCTTCAAAAGCTTCATGAGGATAAAATTCCCATAGGCAGGATAGGCTTTTACGTAACGGAAATCATTTAACACAGCCATGCATTTGCTCCGCTGGGAAAGAATCAGCTCTCTTGTCCGTCGGATGTAATCCGTATCCATCAGCATCCGCTCCCCTGCAAAAGCGCCGAGGCTGTTCAAAGACCAGGGATTCTGGTGCCGCTTCAGGTTAGTGAGAAATGCCCGGTTACTGGTCATCCCGTAACCCAGACGAAGCCCCGGGGCGGCAAAGAATTTGGATACGCCCCTTAGAATCATCAGATTATCATAGCGGGGAATCAAAGGAACAGCGGAAATCTCGGCTACGGAAGGGGCAAATTCCACATAGGTTTCATCAATCATCACGAAAATCCGGCGTTCTTTGCACAGCCCGACCAGCGCGTCCAGTTCATTGCAGTTAAGGGCAGAGGAAGTCGGGTTATTGGGATTGCACAGAATCAGGAAATCAACATCGTCTGCAAGCGCCCGTTCCAGATATTCCAGATTGAGACGGAAATCCCGTTCCTCTTCCAGATAGTAATTGGTAATCCGCCCGCCGGTCAGGGACAGCTCCCTTTCATATTCCGAGTAAGTAGGACCGATGACCAGGGCGTGTTTGGCATTTCGCTGGCTGATTAGCAGGGAAATCAACTCTGTAGAACCGTTCCCGGTTACGACGTAATCCATGTCCGTACCGCAGTATTGGGCGATTGCCTTGCGCAGCGCCTTATATTCTCTGTCCGGGTAACTGGTGATGATGTCCAGATGTTCTGCAAGGGCGTCCCGCACCGCGTCAGATAACCCGAGAGGGTTTACGTTGGCTCCGAATTTTACGATGCTTTCCTTGGGGATTCCATAGTATTTCTCAATCTGCTCAATGTCGCTGCCATGGAATGCAGGGCGAGTCTGTGGCATATTATCTGGCATGTTGTTACCTTCTTTCTTCTTAATTATATATTCCATCAACATTATTTTCCCATGTTCGGATTTAATTTTCAACTTTTTTCTAAATTTATATAACATTTCATACGTTTTTAAAATGGATATGTTAGAATAAGGGAGGTTAAAGCGAAAGGGAGGTTACATGATTATGAAATTCCGAATGAAAGTATTATGTAGTTTATTAGCTGCAGCCATGTGCTGTACGCCTGTTTTGAGCGGCTGTTCATCTCAGGAGGAGCCTTCTTTGGCTCAGGAAGAGGCAGAAGGAAAGGAACAGGATGTTTTGGATGAGACGGATGGCGCTTCCGGAGAGGGCGCAGGTAATCTGGGAAAGTTCTCTGTGGAGGATATAAATGGCAGCGCCTATACAGAAGAATTGTTTGCAGACCATGACTTGACCATGGTAAATGTGTTTACGACTTGGTGTACGCCTTGTATCAGGGAGATACCAGATTTGGAGAAGCTTCACAAGGAAATGGAGGGTCAGGGCGTAGGCGTAGTCGGTATTGTATTAGATGCAATAGGCAGTTCCGGCAAGGTGGATGAAGAGGCAGTAGAGAAGGCTAAGATTCTGGCAGAAAAGACAGGGGCGGCTTACCCGTTCCTGATACCGGACGAAGGGTATCTGGGCGGCAGGCTTGCCGGGCTTGCCGCGGTTCCTGAGACATTTTTCGTAGACAAGGACGGAAATATCGTTGGAGAGACGTATTCTGGCAGCCGTTCCTTTGAGGACTGGAAGGGAATCGTGGAAAAGGAACTGGAAGGGGTGGCAAGATGAGCCGCTTCTTACGGTCTCCATGGGCAGGAATCTGTATCGCTGCCTTAGGTTTAGGGTTGATGGGGATTGGGATTTACCGGGGAGAGATGGCGGTGGCGTGGGAAAAAGCAGTAAATATATGTATGGAGTGTATCGGAATTGGATAAGAGAAAGAATTACGAGTGGAAACGCCATAGAATGCAGGCATTATGGGGGCTTCTTACCAATAGTTACCTGACAGGATTCGTTCAGGGGAAAATATATAAAGGGAAGTTGAAGAATCTCTGCGTTCCCGGCCTTAACTGCTATTCCTGCCCGGGAGCCTTGGGAGCCTGCCCGGTCGGGGCGATGCAGGCGGTGATTGGGAATTGGAATTTTAAGTTCGCGTTTTATGTGGCTGGGTTCTTGATGTTCATAGGCGCGCTGATGGGAAGATTCGTCTGCGGCTGGCTGTGTCCTTTTGGGCTGATTCAGGATTTGCTGCATAAGATTCCATTTCCTAAAAAAATAGGGACGTTTCGGGGAGATAAGCTGCTTAGGAAATTAAAATATGTAATACTGGAGGTATTTGTCATACTTCTGCCTATGTTTCTGGTGGATGTGCTGGGACAAGGCGCGCCTTATTTCTGTAAACTCATCTGTCCGGCGGGGACGCTGGAGGGAGGCCTGCCGCTGGTGCTGCTGAACAAATCTATGCGCAGTGCATTGGGCTGGCTGTATGTGTGGAAGAATGTATTACTGGCAGTGACGATTGTACTTTCGGTTTTGATATACAGGCCGTTCTGCAAATATATTTGCCCCTTGGGAGCCGTTTATTCGGTGTTCAATCCAATATCGGTGTTCAGGTACAGGGTGGATAAGGACAAATGTACGGGATGCGGCGCCTGTGCCAAGGCATGTAAGATGCAGGTAAATCCGGTGGAGCATGCAAACAGCCCGGAATGTATCCGCTGCGGGCTGTGCAAAAAAGTGTGCCCCGTCCATGCAATCCAATCTCCGCTTCCGGCCAAAGACGTTAAACGTCAGTGTGAAACGAGTAAATGAGAGAGGGATATTTCCATGGAAGATGCTTATGTATTACAGTTATCCAACCGGAAGTTTTCTGAATTATATCTGTGCATGTGCGGCTACAGTAAATGCAAGCCGCTGCACAGTTTTGGACCGGCGGTCCGTCCGGATTATCTGATTCATTTTATTTTAAAAGGAAGAGGCAAGTATCACAGCGGGGACGCCCGGTATTGCCTGGAAGCGGGGCAGGGCTTCTTGATTGAGCCGAACGTTCTGACCTTTTATCAGGCGGATGCGGATGAACCTTGGGAATATCTGTGGATTGGGTTTAACGGAACGAATGTCGCGGAATATCTTCTGGATGTTGGGCTTCACAGCGGGCAGTTGATTTTCAGGAGCGCCCATGGCGCAGAGCTGAAACAAACGGTGGTGGAAATGCTGAAGAATACCACCAGCAGTATCAGCAACCAGTATGAGAGGCAGGGGCTTCTCTATTCTTTTTTTGCGATTCTGTCAAAAAATATCAATATAAATGTCCCGCGGGAACAGGACGGGGAGAATATCCATATCAGCAGGGCGGTGGAGTATGTCCGTAACAATTATTTTGACGCCATACGGGTGACGGACATTGCGAAATATGTGTGTGTTGACCGTACGTATCTCTATGAACTGTTCCGCCGTTATCTGAATGTCTCCCCCCAGGAATATCTGGCAAATTACCGGCTTACCAGGGCGGCGGAGCTTTTGACTCTTACGGAGCTTTCCATGGGAGAGATTGCCCTGTCCTGCGGATATCAGAATGCGTATTCCTTCGGGAAAGCGTTCAAGGCGAAGCGTGGAATATCGCCTGCCAGATACAGGGAAAAGAACCGGAGTGAAAAAAAGGATTATCTGGAGAGCCATAAGGATAATCTGGAAAAGTTATAGCCAACATTTGGACATTTTTCCCCCACATATGGGCATATGCATCCGCAGGTTTCTCTTATACAATTTAATTTATGAAGGATGCGGAAATTACGCGGCTTTTGGGAAATCGGGTATGGAGCGTAAAAGACATCCGAACATTTGTATAAGCAGGAGGTTTTGTATGAGTATTTTATTTAGCGGAAGCACAAAGACATTTCATCTGTATAATCAGGAGATTAGTTATATTATGACGGTTCTTCCGAACGGGCATATGGGACAGCTTTATTTCGGGAAAAAGGTTCATCACAGGGAGGATTATTCCTATCTGTATGAGACGGTATGCCGGCCCATGGCGTCCTGTGTGTTCGAGGGGGACAGAAGTTTCTCTTTGGAGCATGTAAAACAAGAGTACGGCGTATATGGGACGACGGACTACCGCCGTCCTGCAATCGAAATATTACAGCCAAACGGAAGCCGTATCTGTGATTTCAAATATCAGGGTTACGAAATCCAGAAAGGGAAACCAGCGCTTACAGGGCTTCCTGCCACTTATACGGAAAATGAGGATGAGGCGGAGACGCTTTGTATCACGTTGGCAGATTCGCTGACCGGGGTGGTTTTGGAGCTGCTCTACACGGTTTTTGCCAAAGGAGGTATTCTTGCCAGAAGCGCCAGAATCTCAAACAAAGGGGAGGAGGAGCTCCATCTGACGACGGCCATGAGCCTTTGTCTGGATTTGCCGGACTGTGACTATGAGTGGCTTCAGTTTTCCGGGGCATGGGCGCGGGAACGCCATTTGAAGGTGAGAAAATTAGAGCAGGGAATCCAGGCGGTGGACAGCCGCAGGGGAAATTCCTCCCATGAGCATAATCCATTTATCGTGCTGAAACGTCCGGCGGCAAATGAATTTCAGGGAGAGGCCATTGGTTTTAGTTTGATATACAGCGGAAATTTCCTTGCCCAGGCGGAGGTGGATACCCATGACACGACGAGAGTCCTGATGGGGATTCATCCTATGGGATTTGACTGGAAGCTGGAAAAGGGAGAGAGTTTCCAGACGCCGGAGGCTGTGATGGTTTTCTCGGAACAGGGGCTGAACGGTATGAGCCAGACGTTCCACCGTCTGTATCAGAAGCGTCTTGCCAGAGGATACTGGCGGGATAAGGCAAGACCGATTTTGAATAACAACTGGGAGGCGACCTATTTTGACTTCACAGAGGACAGGCTTGTAGAGATTGCAGGCAAGGCAAAGGAATGCGGGGTGGAATTGTTCGTGCTGGACGACGGGTGGTTCGGGCAGCGCAATAACGACCATGCGGGTCTGGGCGACTGGGTGGCGAACCCGAAACGGCTCTCCCGGGGGATTACGGGTCTTGCAGAGCGTATCGAGGGGTTAGGCATGAAGTTCGGGCTTTGGTTCGAGCCGGAGATGGTGAACAAGGATTCTGACCTTTACCGGGCGCATCCGGACTGGATTCTTTCCACTCCGGGAAGAAGTGTTTCCCATGGAAGGAACCAGTATGTGCTGGATTTCTCCCGGAAAGAAGTGGTGGACTGTATCTATGGGATGATGGCGAAGATTTTGGGCGAGGCGAAGGTTTCTTATGTGAAATGGGATATGAACCGGAGCATTACGGAGTGTTATTCTAAGGCTCTTTTGCCGGAACGCCAGGGGGAAGTGTTCCATCGCTATATTTTAGGGGTGTATGAATTGTATGACCGACTGAACCGGAATTTCCCTCATGTGCTTTTTGAGTCCTGCGCAAGCGGCGGCGGACGGTTTGACCCGGGTATCCTCTATTATGCCCCGCAGGGATGGGCGAGCGATGATTCTGACGCGGTGGAGCGTCTGAAAATACAGTACGGCACGTCCTTTTGTTATCCGATTAGCAGTATCGGCAGCCATGTGTCTGTTGCGCCGAATCATCAGGTATTCCGCAGCACGCCGCTGCATACCCGGGCAAATGTGGCTTATTTCGGGACTTTCGGATATGAGCTGGATTTGAATAAGCTGACAGAAGAGGAGCAGGAGGCTGTGAAGGGGCAGATTGCATTTATGAAGGAATACAGGGAGCTTCTGCAGTTTGGCAGATTTTACAGGCTGGTCAGTCCGTTTGAGGGAAATATTACGTGCTGGATGGTGGTAAATGATGAGCAGACGGAAGCGATTGTGGGATGGTACCGTACTTTGAGCCATGTGAATATGCCTTATACCAGGGTGCGTCTTCACGGGCTGAACCCGGATTTCTGTTATGTAGAGCAGGGCTCCGAGAGGGTTTATTATGGGGATGAATTGATGAATATCGGGCTTATTACGTCTGACGGCATGTCCGGGCAGGTGGAGGAGCTGACCGGGGAGTATGGAGATTTTGACTCCAGGCTTTATATCCTTAGGGCGGTGCAGGAGAAGCAGATAGCAGACAAATAACCTCTTGCCATTGGGTGTAGCCGGCAACGATGGACGTATGGTGATTGCCTGGTCTGCCGTTGCATCGGGGTAGGCAGAAGGATAACTGGCAGGATGTTTGGGAGCGGACGCCGGGGCAGATGGATGGTGGATGTGCCGGATACAGAATATACATTCGACCTATGAAATGAAAGACTTGGAAAGGATTTCTTGTTCATGTTGTACATTTCCATTTCAGGGAAATTATGATATTATCGTCTTTGAAAAGGAGAGGTTGTTATGAGCAAAATGATTGTAGTATTTCAGAATCCGGACGACATCTTAGAGTTTGTGCAGAAGGTGGAAAAATATCCATATAATATGGATATGAAACGCGGCAAGTATGTAGTTGATGCAAAATCTCTGTTAGGGTTGATGAATCTTGGCTTCCATAAGGAGATTGAGCTGGCGGTCTACGAAGAAAAGTGTGACGATCTTCGTAAGGATATAGAAGAATTTATTGCTGCGTAAATGTAATTTGATACTTGTATAAGGGGACTCCTCGTCGTATAATATGCGATGGAGGAGTCTTTGTTATGAATAAACTTACGAAAATTGACCGAAGCGGTTATCTGTTCGATAACCGGTCGCTGGTGGCGTTGATTATTCCGCTTGTGGTCGAACAGCTTCTTGCCGTACTTGTAGGGATGGCAGATTCGATTATGATTGCGAGCGTGGGTGAGGCTGCCGTGTCCGGTGTTTCGCTGGTAGACCAGGTCATGGTGCTGCTCATCAATATTTTTGCCGCGCTTGCTACGGGCGGGGCTGTAGTGGCAGGGCAATATCTTGGACATAGGAAGAAGGATGCGGCGTGTGAATCGGCGACCCAGCTTGTCTGGTTCATAACGATTTGTGCTGTTGTCATTACGGCATTGGTATATGTGGGGAAGAGCCTGATTCTGCATGGGGTATTCGGGCAGATTGAACCGGACGTCATGCGCCATGCGGACGTTTATCTGATGATTGTGACGATGGCGATTCCGTTTATGGCATTGTATAATGCCGGGGCGGCAGTGTTCCGTGCCATGGGGAATTCCAAGGTTTCTATGCAGATATCGATTATTATGAATGTGATAAATGTAGCGGGAAATGCAATTTTGATTTACGGTTTCCACCGGGGGACGGAAGGGGTGGCGATTCCGACGCTGGTATCCCGTGCTGTGGCGGCGGTGCTTATCATTGTCCTTCTCTGTGATGAGAAGCAGACCTTACATATCAAACGTACTTGGCGGTATCGGGTGGACTGGTCGCATGTGAGGAAGATTCTCAGTGTGGGCGTGCCGAATGGGTTGGAGAACAGTATGTTCCAGCTTGGGAAGATTCTGGTCTTGAGTCTGGTTTCTACCTTCGGTACTTATGCCATTGCGGCAAACGCCGTAGGAAATTCGATTGCGATGTTCCAGATTCTTCCGGGCATGGCGATTAATCTGGCGGTTACGACGGTCATTGCGAGATGTGTGGGCGCCGGGGATTATGAGCAGGTAAAGTATTATAATAAGAAATTGTTGTTGATTACACATATCGGTACGGCGGTGATGGCTTTTAGTGTGTTTGCGGTCCTGCCGTTGATTTTAAAGGCTTATCATCTGTCGGATGTTACGGCAGAGGCGACGAGGCAGATTATCTATTTCCATGGAATCAGTGCGGTGTTGATATGGCCGTTGTCATTTACCCTTCCGTCAACGTTCCGGGCTTCCGGGGATGCAAGGGCTTGTATGATTATTTCTATGGCGTCTATGTGGCTGTTCCGTATTATTTTCAGTTATGTGCTTGGAGAATATTTTGGGATGGGCGTGTTCGGCGTCTGGGTGGCGATGGTCATCGATTGGGTGTTCCGGGCGTTGTGTTTTGTGATTCGGTATTATAGAGGGGGATGGAAGAAGCAGTCGTTGGTGTAATTCTGTTTTTCTTCTTCTCTCTAACGCAGTATTGTCATTGGGGCAGTGGAGTAGAAAAAAGATTGTGGGATGAAAAAGCGGGTTATTGATAGTGTGTCTAACTGTTGCAGCCGCATGTGAAGGTTGCTGAAAAGATTGTGAGATGAAAAAGGAGCAGAAATGGAAATTCAGGGAGGGATGCAAGTGAAGAGAGAATTGGTGATTGTGTTGGATTTTGGGGGACAGTATAACCAGCTTGTGGCGAGGCGTGTCCGGGAGTGCAATGTGTACTGTGAGATTTATTCTTATAAGACGGAGCTTGAGAAGATTAAGGCGATGAATCCTAAGGGGATTATCCTGACGGGAGGACCGAACAGTTGTTATGAGGCGGATTCTCCGACGTACTCTAGGGAGCTTTTTGAGATGGGGATTCCTGTTCTGGGGCTTTGTTATGGGGCACAGCTTATGATGCATGTGCTTGGGGGAACCGTGGCGCGTGCGGATGTGCGGGAGTATGGCAAGACGGAGGTTCTGGTGGACAAGAGGGAATCTAGGATTTTCCGGGATGTTTCGGAAAAGACGGTGTGCTGGATGAGCCATTTTGATTCTGTTTTTAAGGTGGCGCCGGGATTTGAGGTTACTGCCCATACGGTGGATTGTCCTGTGGCTGCGGCTGAAAATACGGACGCAGGATTATATGCGATTCAGTTCCACCCGGAGGTGCTGCATACGGAGGAAGGGACGAAGATGCTTTCTAACTTCGTGCTGGATGTATGTGGTTGTGCGGGGGACTGGCGGATGGATTCGTTCGTGGAAGAGTCTGTGCGGCAGATTCGTGACAAGGTGGGAAGCGGAAGAGTACTCTGTGCGCTGTCGGGCGGGGTGGACTCTTCGGTGGCTGCGGTCTTGCTGTCCAAGGCGGTCGGAGAGCAGCTTACCTGTGTGTTCGTGGACCATGGGTTGCTTCGGAAAAATGAAGGGGATGAAGTGGAGGCTGTGTTTGGACCGGAGGGGGAGTATGACTTGAATTTTATCCGTGTCAATGCGCAGCAGAGATTTTATGATAAGCTGGCGGGGGTGTCTGACCCGGAACAGAAGCGGAAGATGATTGGGGAAGAGTTTATCCGTGTGTTTGAGGAGGAAGCGAAGAAGATTGGCGCGGTGGATTTCCTTGTGCAGGGAACCATTTACCCGGATGTGGTGGAGAGCGGCCTTGGCGGGGAGTCGGCTGTGATTAAATCCCATCATAATGTGGGCGGATTGCCGGATTATGTGGATTTTAAGGAGATTATTGAGCCTCTTCGGGATTTGTTTAAGGATGAGGTTAGGAAGGCGGGGCTGGAACTGGGGATTCCGGAGTATCTGGTGTTCCGCCAGCCGTTCCCGGGACCGGGACTTGGCGTGCGGATTGTTGGGGAGGTTACGGAGGAGAAGGTTCGGATTGTGCAGGATGCGGATGCGATTTACCGGGAGGAGATTGAGAATGCAGGGATTGCCCGGGGGATTGGCCAGTATTTTGCAGCTCTTACGAATATGCAGAGTGTCGGGGTCATGGGGGATGAACGGACTTATGACTATGCGGTGGCACTCCGGGCGGTGAATACGGTTGACTTTATGACGGCGGAGGCGGCGGAGATTCCGTTTGGGGTGCTTAAAAAGGTTATGGGGAGGATTATTAATGAGGTTAAGGGGGTTAATCGGGTGATGTATGATTTGACGAGTAAGCCGCCGGGGACGATTGAGTTCGAGTAACAGATAAAATCCCGGAAATGCTGATAAAATGGGCGTTTCCGGGATTGCTTTATGCTGTTTGGCTCTAAAATGGCTCTAATTATTTGAGGAATACTGGATTTGGGGCGGGTATCGTGATACCTGCAAACAAATTTAAAGAACTAATTGCCATTCATATATCTTCGTGTTACAATACATCTACGGAAAGTACCCATGACAGGGTGGTAGCCTCCCGAGTTTATGAAAACCGGCGTGCCGGAATACATAGGAAGGGAGGTGGCGCCGATGACAGCTTTTGAAATCATTTCGATTTTCATTGGAATATTAGCATTGCTGATGTCCTTTGGTAGCTTAATTGTTGCGTTGCTTGCCTTTCTCGATAAGAGAAACAACAAGCGAAAATAAAAATGCCTATCCTGTCTGATCCACAGGATAGGCGGTGTCCGTAAGGACAATCATTAACCTAAACTCGGAGCATCCACTTTGGAGTGGGTGCTTTCCCTTTGTATTGTTATAATACCATTGAATGTGAAATGTTTCAAGGGATTTCTTCTAAAATCTGTAGATATTGTTCAGTAAATTTTGATTTCCCCCTCATAATTATCGGCTCTTTCCAATAGAGGACCGGTTGTACCCATTGTAAAAGCTATATCACTGCTTCGGATAGACAATAGTTCCATTCCAATCTTTAGATTAAGGAAGACCAATATTTGCTGATTAAGCTGAATGATACCATTCTCTGAAATATTTACCCAACAGTATGACCGCCCTTTGTATTTGATAAATTCGCCCTCTGCGGTCTGATAATTCAGTAAAGTCGGATTATCGGTAAGAATGTGTCCTAACTTTGACGGTTCTAACAATCCTTTTCTTGTCACACAAAAGCCGCCAGTGACCTTGCTTCCAGTAAAAAGATAGACTTTTTCCTCTACTGTGGCGTTGTACTCTGTAAGAGCCTGGGCTGGCAGATGGATTGTCAAATCATTTCGTATCAGTGATTTTCCGAAAATAAATTTACCGCCTTTATTCATCTGTGGCATATATCATCAACTCCTTTTCCTAAAAGTGGAAGTCCACTATACCACAAGAAAATTCAAATGTCACTAAGGCTCTCTAAAGTGTGGCAAGCTATTTTTCAGCATAGCGAGAATGATTAGTTGCCGGGATATATTTTTTAGAGAGAGTGCCTGTTGCCTCTAATTGTTTTCGGAAACGTTGTTCTCCGAGTAATAACGGAACGCTTTTACAATATAATCAGAAGCCCCTTTTCCATATTGACTGTCAGTCATGCTTTTAATATAATCGCTTGAATATGTGTCGATAAGAACATTGATATAGGACTTATCAAGGGATACGTTAGCGCTGTTTTTCTGTATAAGCTGCAACAGTTCATCTACAATGGATTGTATGTTAGGGGAAGAAACATCTTCTGACAAATTGGCGGCTAATCTGCCATACAGTATATCAGACTGTTTTCCGATTTCTTTTACTTCTTCCGTTAATTGTGTTTCCATAAGTTTAGAGAAATGCTCTAAATTATGTTTCATGGCTTCGGTGTATTTTTCAATACTGCCGAATTGTTGAATGGCAAGTTTAGCTACCTCTGCTTCATCATCTTTAATTTTTTGAATAAACATATCAAAATTTTCAATGCTTCCCCAATGTTTGATAACATCATCAGTGCTGTTATTTTTAAAATCCTCTAAAGCGGTGATGTAATCAGACAGGTCAAATTCCTTAAAACTCATACATTGCTCTCCTTTCTCTAAGCGGCTAAGAAGCTGTATAAGTTTGTCTGTCCGATTGCGCTTCAGCAAAAGCAACTCTTTTTGCCTTTTGAAAGCATTAATTTTGTCAAAGTCGGGTTTTTGCAGAATTTCTTTAATCTCTTTCAGCTTAAATCCCAATTCCTTAAAAAACAGGATTTGTTGTAGCTTTTGCAAGGCTTCATCATCATATAGGCGATAGCCGGATTCGGTCAATTCGCTTGGCTTTAACAATCCAATCTCGTCATAGTATTGTAGTGTTCGTGTGCTTATGCCTGTTAATTCTGCAACTTGGCTTATGGTTCGCATTCTTATCAGCTCCTTAAATTTGTGAAGAAGCAAGACAGAGATTGCCGGCTTATATCTATTCTGCTCCTATGGGAAAAGAATACAGTATCACGTTACGTGGAAGTCAATACTTTTTGCTCAAAAATTTTTCATTCATTTTCGGGATAAATTTTTACAGATATACCCCTAACACCCTTTTTGACAATCTTACTGTCATCAAGAATACTCTGCTTAACAGCGTCTAAATCCTTTGAGAGTGCTTCAATCGCCCGTTGGTGTTCTTCTTCTGACGAGAAGCGTTCCGTATCATTCAAAAGGTTCTCCTGCAATTCCCTTGCTTTCATGTATACGCCCAACTTATGATTGAGCAGGGAGTTCTGAAAGGATATTTTGATTGTAGCGGGATTGAAACTTCCGTCCTCGTACCTCTCTGCTTCAAAGTTCATATCTAATTGCTCGTCCATTTTCAAAATCAAAGACAATACATCTGACACTGTTTCTATATCAAAATCCATGAAAACATTGATACTGATACCCAAAGCATTTGCAATTTTCATCAGTTGGTCGGGCTTGGGATTGCGGATGCCATACTCATATTTTTTGATTGTGGCGGAATTGATGCCGGAAAGCTGACCGAGCGTTTCCTGTGATATGCCGCGCAAATTCCGAAAGTGTTTAATCTTTTCCCCGGTAGTCATGCCAATACCTCCGATTTTTGTGATTTTCGTTAGTGCTTAATTCAATTCTATCACATTAGGACACATTTGTGTATAAAAAATTAAAATAAATACTTGACGTTCACAAAAGTGTACCGTATAAGAAAAACATAAAGGCCACATATGTGTACCTAAAATGAAAAAGGAAAGGACAGGACTATATGGAGAATGGAAAGAAAATGTATGTAACGGCAGAGGAAGCGGCTGAAATGCTTGGCGTATCAACGGGTTATGCCTACAAGATTATCCGGGGGTTGAATGAGGAACTGAAAGCAAAGGGCTATCGGACAATCTGTGGCAAAGTCCCGACAAAATACTTTGAAGAAAAATTCTACGGTCTGACCGTAGCCATGTAGGAAAGGAGAGATTTTATGTCAGCGACAAGGGACGGAAAGATGTGGCGTTGCCAGTTTTATTATAAGGACTGGCAGGGTGTAAGCCACAAGAAGAACAAGCGAGGATTTAAAACAAAAGCGGAAGCGGAACAGTGGGAGCGTGACTTCCTGCAGCAGCAACAGAGGAATTTAGATATCAATTTTGAAAACTTTGTGCAAATCTATTATGAGGATATGGAACACCGTCTGCGTGAAAATACCATGCGTACAAAGAAATTCATTATTGATTTGAAAATCATTCCGTATTTCAAGAAAAAGAACATGAATGAGATTAAGGCTTCCGACATTCGGGCATGGCAAAATGCACTGATGAAAAAAGGCTATTCGGAAACGTATCTGAAAACAGTCAATAATCAGTTGTCGGCAATCTTCAATTATGCGGTTCGGTATTACGACTTGAAAGACAATCCTTGCAGGAAAGCCGGGAGTATCGGAAAGAGCCACGCCGGGGAAAAGGAATTTTGGACAAAGCAGGAATTTAAGCAGTTTCTTGTGACTGTGGAGAACAAGCCGGAAACAAAAGTGGCGTTCCTGATCCTTTACTGGACGGGCATGAGGATTGGAGAATTACTTGCTATAACCTATAATGATATTGATTTGGAGAAGCGCACTATTTCCGTAAACAAATCTTATCAGCGCATAGAGGGCAGGGACATTATCACACCACCCAAAACGCCAAAGAGTAAACGCATCATAACGATACCGCCATTTTTAGCAGAGGAATTAAAAGAATATACTTCGCATCTATACGGAATTATGGCAGATGAAAGAATGTTCCGTTTTACAAAATCCTATATGGAGCATGAGATTATCAGAGGTATCAAGGCTTCGGGAGTAAAAAGAATACGCTTGCATGATATTCGCCATTCCCACGCTTCATTACTCGTGGAAATGGGTTTTACACCTTTAGCGATTGCGGAACGCTTGGGGCATGAGAAAATCGAAACAACATTAAATACTTATTCACATTTATACCCCAATAAGCAGGGAGAACTTGCAGATAAATTGGAGATGGAGAACAGCAGGGAGGAAGAAGAATGAGCGGAGTGCATAAATACCCGACAATCAGCTTTCGTATTTCCCCCAGAGAGAGGGAAGAAATCGAAGCAAAGATTTTGGCAAGCGGACTTTCTAAGAAAGATTATTTTGTCCGCTCCTGTATTTATAATCGGGTGTGCGTGGTTGGCAAAAAAGAACTGGTTTACCAGTTGGTAGAGGAACTAAAGATAATGCAGACCAATATCCGGGAAGTAACGGAACAGTTTGAAAAGACAGAGGTAGATTTAACGCCGGAGGGATTGGAAGATATGCGGAATGACTGTCTTGATATGCTGAAAGCTATCCTGTGGGTATTGGATGGAGCAAAATATCTGTGGCAGGGAAACACCAACGGAGAAGAAAAAAGCCCCGACAGCGGCAACTGTTAGGGCTGTGATAACTGGAAAACCTCTGTTATCAATCTCACAATTTAAGTATAGCAGAGGTTTTTTCCAGTGACAACGATTTTTCAGAAATGGAGGGCATTATGGAAGAAACAAAAACAGAATTACAGTTGATTAAATTGTCGGAGATACAGTCGCAGGAAGTTTCTTGGCTGTGGTTTCCTTTTATCCCCTATGGCAAGTTGACAATCATTCAAGGCGATCCGGGGGACGGAAAGACAACATTTATATTGAACATAGCGGCGAAGCTGTCTAAGGGAGAAAGTTTAGACAGTGGAATGAATTTTACAGAGCCTTTGAATGTCATCTATCAGAGTGCGGAGGACGGTCTTGCTGATACGGTCAAGCCCCGGTTAGAACAGGCAAAGGCAGACTGTGAAAAAATCTCGGTCATTGATGAAAGGATAAAATCACTTTCTATGATAGATGTACGGCTGGAAGAAGCCGTTATAAAGACAGGCGCAAAGTTGCTGATTTTAGACCCAATACAAGCCTATTTGGGCGGCGGTATGGATATGAATCGGGCAAACGAAGCAAGGGATATGACGAAGAAATTAGCGGCACTGGCAGAGAAATACCAGTGTGCGATTGTCCTTGTCGGGCATATGAACAAAGCGGCAGGAAATAAAGCGGCATATAGGGGGATGGGTTCGATTGATTTCTTTGCAGTCGCTAGAAGTGTTTTGTTGGTCGGCAGAGTAGAGGGGGAAGAAAATACAAGGGCTGTGGTGCAGATTAAAAACAACCTTGCTGCGTTCGGACACCCAAAAGCATTTGCACTGTCGGAGGACGGTTTTCAATGGCTTGGAGATTATGAGATTACCGCTGATGAAGTGTTAGGCGGCATTGCTCCAAAAGCAAATAAAATGGAACAGGCGAAACGGTTACTCCGGGAACTGGCAGAAACAAACAACGCCATACAAAGCAATGAGATTTTCAATCTTGCAGACGAACAGGGCATATCGAAGCGGACACTGGAAAATGCGAAGAAAGAGTTGGGTGTCCGGGCGAAGCGGATAAACAACACATGGTATTGGGAACTGGATAAAATCAGACAGTGACGGAGAAAGGTAACAGCGCAACAATGCAGGGTATTAGAATTTTGCAGTCTTGGAATTGCGCTCTTGAAGATTGCAAGGTTGCAAAAATTATAGACATTGCAATGTTGCGCTGTTGGGAGGAAGCCGGGAAGCGGCGGTATCAAGGCGGCAAAAAGCCGCCCCGTCCGATAGGACGGTATGCTGTCCAACGGACAGCTTGCCCCCGGCAGGGCGCAAAGGCACTTTTGATGGAGCGTAGCCTGTCGAAAGTGCTTTTGCATTACTTTCGGTTACTTTCGGGAAAGTAACAAAGCCTTGCGCCTGTCGGCGCAGTAAAATCAGTATATAGAATGTGGAGGATATGCCTATTGGAAAGGACAATTAGCGGCATGATGGGGAAAGGTTCAGTCAATCACAATACGAGAGCCTTTAGCGCAAAGAATGTAGATAAGGAACGAAGCCGGGATAACGTGGAATTTTGCCACTCGGATATAAAAGAGGTCTATCAC
Organism: Lachnospiraceae bacterium; assembly: GCA_910574885.1. GTDB lineage: Bacteria > Bacillota > Clostridia > Lachnospirales > Lachnospiraceae > Sporofaciens. The sequence continues at coordinate 20,754 of CAJTDD010000040.1, forward strand.
AATCTTTTTGATGATGCACTGGAACGCTACAACGCAAAGCAGAAACGGAGTGACCGAAAGATTGATGATTACTATGAGAAAATACGCCGGGGAAAGCAGGAGAAATTATTTTATGAGGTAATCTTTCAAATCGGCAACAAAGACGATATGAATGTACAGAGCAATGAGGGGCAGTTGGCGAAAGAGATTTTATGTGAGTTTATGGAACAGTTTCAGAAAAGAAATCCGAACTTATATGTTTTTTCAAGCCATTTGCACATGGACGAGCAGACACCGCACATTCACATTGATTTTGTTCCCTTTATCCGTAATAGCAAGCGTGGACTTGATACGAGAGTTTCCCTCAAAGGCGCATTATCGGAACAGGGCTTCAAAGGCGGCACAAGGGGAATGACGGAATGGAACGAATGGATTGAAGCGGAGAAGCAGGAACTTTCAAAAGTCATGGGGCGGCATGGCGTACAGTGGAAACAGTTAGGCACACATAATAAGCACTTATCCGTACTCGACTTTGAGAAGCAGGAGCGGCAGAAAGAGGTTGCGGAACTGGAACAGACCATCTCCGGCAGTAAAGAGGAATTATCAAATATTCTTCATCAGCAGATAGCGGCAGGGCAGGAAACGGAACAGATACGGAAAGAGGGCGAAGCGATCCGGCAGGAAGTATCAGAACTTACCGCAACAAATCATCTTCTGAAAGAGCAGGCGGCAACGCTGACAGGAGATAAAGAAAAGCTGTTGTCCGAAAATGAAAAGTTGGAAAAACAGCAGAAAAAGTTACAGCAGGAAATCAACAAAATGGTACAGTCAAAGGAAGTCATGGAGCGCAATATACACGCTTATGATGAAGATGTGAAATGGCAGTTGGCAGAGCCGGGGGCATTGATGAGCGCAAAGGCTTATCGTGATAAAAAGGCTTTACCGCTTGTGGAGAGATTGAAAGAGGTCGTTAAAAATCTGACTATCAAATGCGTACAGCTTATGGAGCAAAGCAGGAAGCTGACTGCCAAAGTAGACGGGCAACAGAAACAGATTAGCCGCTTGACGGATAAAGTCATGGAGCAGAGCGACACCATAGACCGATTGCAGGAAAAAGTGTCTGATTTGGGGCGTTTGGAGCGTCATTTAGGCAGAGAGCAGGTGCAGTCGATAGTGGAACGGTCTAAGGTATTAGAACAGGCAGAAAGGGCAATTAAGCGCCCGAAACGTGCCTTTGAAATGAGCCGATAGGAAAGGGGATTGATAGGATATGACGGATATGGAGAAGAAAGTCATGGTGCGGCTGTGTGCTAAAATCGTGGCAGAAACAGACCTTTACGAAACGGACAAGGAAGTGCAAAATCTGATAGACTGGGTATGTCTTTCGGAACAGATAAAGGAAAACAATAATACAATCCGCAATCTGACCGGGGAATATAAAAAGATAGAGCCAGATTGTCGGGAGGGAGTGAGGGCGCAGTTGGAGCGCATGAAAGAACTCTGCAAAGAACGCAACAGCCTATATGAAAAACAGAATGATTTGAAAGGACAGAAACAGCAGATAGAGAGGGCGTTGGAACGATAAAAGATTGCCGGAGAATGACAGTAATAAAAGAAGTCATTCCCCGGCTCTTTTTACATCAAATTTATAGCCGACACCTAACACGGTTTTTATGTAGGTTGGGTTCTTGCTGTCCGGCTCTATCTTTTTCCGTAGATTGCAAATCACGGTAGAAATGCTTGATTGACAACTATCACTGTCCATGTTCCAAACAGTTTCAAAAATTTGCGTCCTTGTGAGGACAATGCCGGGATTAGAAGCAAGGAGTACAAGAGTGCTGTATTCAAGGTGGGTAAGGTGGATTTCCTTTCCGTCTTGAAGTACCCGGCGTTGGTGCTGTCTGATTTCCAGTCCCGGAAATGACAGGATAGAAACAGGAGCAACCTGTATAGGTTCAAGTTGTATACAATCAGATATTGCAATTATGATTTTGTCAATCGCTTTTTCCTCTTGTTCGTTAAGTGCTAATACTAATAATTTACTCATATCAGCACTTTAATACCTTGCTTTTTCCATTTAGATACAACACCTTGATACTGGCTTCCTTTTTTGATAACAAAAGGGAAAATTCCAAATCTGAATATTATAAAATGCTTAATCTTTTGGCATAAATAAGGTTTTTGCTTATATATGTCATTATAAAATTTATCCATTGCCCTGTTTACTCTGTTTTGTGTTTTAGAATCGCTTAATGGATTAGCAGAAAAGGGTACTTTAATGAAAAGTGAATTAGAAATAGTTGCCCCGGAATAAGACAATAATCTATTTAATACTTTAGAAGTATCCTTGCCACCATAATTTTCATATGTCGATATACTAACCGCATATTTTCTGAATAGTAATTGCTCTATCACAAAATGTCCTCGGTCAATTAGAACTTTCATTTGCCCGGAAACATTGCTTGCATATGTGGGAGAGCTTATTATAATACCGTCTGCTGTTTCAATATTTTTTGATAAATTTTCAATGTCATCATTAAAAATACATTTACCACTTTCGTAGCATTTGCAACAGCCGACACAATATTTTAAATTTAAGTCTGCAACATTATAAAATTGAATTTCTACGTTAGGGTAAGTCCCCAATTTTTTATACATTTCATGTAGTATCAATGCTGTTGCTCCGTTTTTTCTGTAGCTTCCATTTATTATTATAATCTTCATTCCTTTTCCCCTTTCATTTTTTATTATAGTGGTATATAATACTTTTTGAAAAGTACGCACTTTTTTGTGTGATACTATCAAAAAGGAGAGTAATATTGTGAAAAAAGAACCTTGTTATCTTCAAAATTTTGGATATGAAAGATTTGAAACGATTGTGGGAATGATTGGTGGAAAATGGAAATTAAGAATAATATATATGTTGGCGTTTCATGAAGTGTTAAGATATGGGGAACTAAAACGCTTGCTTGCGCCAATCACGCATAAAATGTTGACAAGCCAATTAAAAGAGTTGGAAAAAGATGGGCTTATTGTTCGTAAGGAATATCCACAAGTTCCTCCAAAGGTCGAATACTATATGTCTGAAATGGGAAAAGGGTTAAGACCTGTAGTTAGAGCAATGTATGAATGGATTGAAAAATATGATATTAAGTAGGTAAGTGGAAATAAGGACAATAAATTTTTCCTTAATTATTATTTTTTACATGGTGCTAGCACCATGTAAGTTAATGTAGATAAGGGAAATAGTAATGTGACAGTTAGCAATATCAAGCGAATTGCCCATTTTTATGGAAAAATAGGCGGTTATGTGGTAATATATAGGTGCAAAGATAAAAACACAACGCAAGTCAAACTTGCAGAACTGGTAGGTAGTCCAGTCGCACTATAATGGTGTAAGTAGCCCTCCCTCCTTAGGGTCGTCCATTCTTTGCTCATTACAATTATTTTAAGGAGGAATTGTCATGGACAAAGTATCGGGAAAGTTGACAGTATTTTTTGAAGAACCATTTTGGGTGGGTGTGTTTGAACGTGTATCGGATGGTAAGCTATCTGTATGCAAGGTTACGTTTGGAGCAGAACCAAAAGACTATGAGATTTATGATTTCGTTCTGAAAAACTACTATCGGTTACGATTTAGTCCGGCTGTGGCAACTGGTGTAAAAGAAGCTGGTCGCAATCCTAAACGAGTACAACGTGAAGTGCGGAAACAGGTACAGAATACAGGGATAGGAACGAAATCGCAACAGGTTTTGAAATTACAGCAGGAGCAGTTGAAAACTGAACGTAAGATTGTGAGCCGGGAACAGCGAGAAGCAGAGAAACAGCGGCAGTTTGAACTGAAACAGCAGAAAAGGAAAGAAAAGCATAGGGGGAGGTAAAAGCTTTTTGGTTTTTATATTAACATAGGTAAACTTGTTTATACATTTACGATAATGTGAATTTGAACAATAGAAATATAGATTTGAAGCATACTATAAGGAGAAAGAATATGGAAAAATGGAATCCGCTGGAGCTTGTAACAATGAATAGTAATGATGATTATAAACAACTAGCTGTAAATAGCACAAAACAACAAATTAGAAATATTTTAAAGTCATATGTCGGGTATTATGATCCGTTGTGTGAACTACTCCAAAATGCGATGGATGCTGTTGATAGGAGAAAAGAGGTATTACATGAAGAAAATTATGAGAAAAGAATTAAAATAATAATGAATTTACAGGAAAATAGTGTTTATGTGGCTGATAATGGAATAGGATTTGAAGAGAAACAATTTAGAACGTTTCTTTCTCCTAATATTACTTTTAAGAAACAAGGTCATTCAAGAGGAAATAAAGGGGTTGGAACTACTTACATTGCATATGGATTTAATAGAACGGAGATTTACACTAAAACGGCACAGTATGAAAAATACGCTTATATTGATGGTGGCAGAGAGTGGATTGATGATTTTTCAGACACTGTTGAAATGCCTTGTGTTGTTACGCTTGAGAGCAGGGATGAAAAGTTCATTTATGATAGAGGAAGTTCGTTTAAATTATATTTTACTAATGAAGTTGGCAATAAAATTAAAGATTTTACATGGCTTGGAATAGACACAGCGGAATCATGGAAATATGTATTATTAACTAATACACCTTTGGGTTATATAAAAGGTTTCGATGAAACACATGATATTTTTTTTGATCTTGTTATTGTAAAAAAGAATGGAGATAATAGTATATTAGAAAAGCAGATAGCAGAATATTATTTTCCTCATAAATTTTTAAAGAATAATTCTCAAGATTTGGAAAAAGTTATCGAATGGCAAAAAAATGAGGTGGAAAAAGGAAGGAATAGTTTAAATATACCACAGAAATTTCAAAGGAAATTGGCTATTTATAAATTTTTTGATTTAGATGAATTGTTGAAGCTAGTTATTAGGTCTAAAACATTTGAAGAACAAGAAATCGAACTGCTAAAACAGTATGAAGTGAGTGTATATGGGTGTTTTTGCAATTCAGTTGATAGATGGAAAGATATAAATGAGAAAATAATTAAAGCAAGAAAAGGCGCAAATGTGATGTCATATGGTTTGCAAATGGCTACAGATAATATGATACAAGGAAGCAGTCTTCAGATACCATTAACATCAAATATTGGATATCAAAAGCAGGCGCAAGTCATTGTACATTTTAACGGTGCCGAGCCGGATTTGGGTAGAAAGGGATTTCAGCCAGAGTTAAGAATTATTGCGGAAAAAATATCATCAACTATTGTTAGTCTTGGACTAAGTGTATGGAAGGGGTTATTGGCGGCAGATGGACATTATGACTTGCGAGATAGTAAAGCAAAAACGTTGCACGATTATATTAAAGAAATGGAAGAACATGAACAAAAGAATCCATTGAAAATTATTAGTGAGGAGTTTTTCCTTCCTACAAAAGAAATATCTATTTCGGCGATACCAAAATCAGAACAGGATGTAGTGGTATTGTTCAATCAACTTATAGCTGGGGGAGTTATTCGTTCTATAGAGTTAATGGCTTCAAGCACATATGAACAATATGATGGTTTGTATAAAATTCGTATAAAAGAGCCGTTGGAGAATCATTATTATGAGAAATGCAAAAATCCTTTAGGTATTGAACGTGAAAGACCATTAAAACCAGGAATACTTACAGCACCTGAATGCCTAGAATATAAGTATACTTTTGATTCGCTAATTCAAGATTTTGATAATGAAGATAAAGATGTAAGAGATATAGGATTAGTTATTGTTTGGACATTAGGCAATCGTTGGCGTGAGAGATTTCAAGTGATTTCTTATCTATTGCCAGAGTATCGAGATAGAAGACCCTATCATGGTTTAACACATGAAATATTTGATAGTTCTGTGAATAGTAGAGCGTTCTTTTGTGTTGTGCTTGAAGAACTAATTGATTATCTAAATGATGAACAAGGTTATATACAAACATATAAAGAAAAATATGAGGAAAGTGAATATTAAATGCAATGGCTCTAATTTGGCTCTAAAAATTTTGACTGACACAAATACGAGAGCAATTTTTGAACAATATGGATAATAAATGCTTGAAAAATGAGGGAAAAGCAGCCAGTTCAAGTTATCCGCCGAGGAGTTCGAATAAACAAAAATGCTTAGTAAATCCAGTGTTTATGCGGGTTTGCGGACTTTGGAAAGGTCTTTTGATAACAAATTGATAACAGTCATTTCAGTGTGATTATTCTCGTTGTCTGATGGTTTACAGGTAGAAGAATGATTTTAAAGTGGCTGGCAATGTTCAGAGCCATACTGTGAAATATTACATATTTCCCAGTTGTGGCGTATCCGCCAAATGGATTTTTGCCAATATACGCTCTTGAATGTAAACATTCATCGCATATATTGTCCAAATTCCGCTTGGCTCTGAACGAATCCATATTAGAAACGCCCTTAGCTGTGGGTAGGAACACATGGCTAAGGGCGTTTTTGTCGTTTTTATAACACGGTGGGCAACCATTTCGGTATTTAGTTAATCTTTTAAGAGGTCTTTGAACTGTTCAGCCAAGGTATCGCTTAATTCCTTAGAGGGGACTTTCGCCCAATGCTGTGAAGTATCAAATTTGGGGTACTGATACCGCCACTGGTCATATTCCTCTTGGGTGATTTCTTTATTAGTGAGCCTTGCCGCCTGCCCCTGCCAAGCCGTGAGCATTTGCAGTAAATCATCGGCGGCTTTGCATTTATCTTTATTGACATGCAGACAGACTTCCCCGCCTGTTTCACAGACAGTAAGACCGTAGATGTCCTCAAGGGCAAATAGAGTGTGCATAAGCCCGATTTGACTGTCTATATCGGGTATGTCAAGAGCCTGCGGTGCAACGTCAAGAGCCTGTGCCAGTGAAGCGGTAAGCTCTGTTTTCGGTTTGCGTGAGCCTGTCTCATATTGTGCAAGGCGTACATCTGCACTTCCTTCGGGAAATCCGACAAGCATACCAAGATACTTCTGCGTCATGCCCCGCATGATTCGGAAAAAATGTATTCTTTCACCAATCGCCATAATGTTTCACTCCTTGTTCCTATTTTTATAAGGAGTATAGCATATATGTTTAATGACAGTCAATGGGAAATAAAGCAAAAAAGTTTAATATTTTCTTGCAAACCTATTGACAATAGCAAAAATGCTTAATATAATAAGCTAAAACTAAGCATAAATGCTTAAAAACAACTGAATGACCGTCTAAATGTGATACTTTGCGAGGACTTTCCGAAAAGAAACGAGCAAGATAACGCCGCTGAAGCAGGGGCAGGAACGGAATCTAGGGAAAACGGCGCAATAAAAATTTATGAAAGGAATGATTCTATGGAGAACAAATTTATCCGTGTAGACGAGGTGGCGCAGGAACTTTCGGTATCAAAACCTTATGCTTATAAATTGATTAAAAAGTTAAATGACGAGCTGAGAGAAAAAGGATTTATTACGATTGCTGGAAGGATTAACCGCCAGTATTTTTATGAAAGGCTCTACGGTACAGGAAAGGGGGAACGATAAATGCCAGTATTTAAAAATGAGGGTAATGGAACTTGGTATGTAATGGCAAGGTATGTGAACTGGAAGGGGGAACGCAAACAGAAGTGTAAACGTGGATTTGAAACAAAGCGGGAGGCGCAGGAATGGGAACGAAAGTTTCAGTTGCAGAACGCCGCTGACCTGGACATGGATTTTGAAGCTTTTACCGAGATTTATGCCAATGATGTAAAGAACAGGCTGAAAGAGAATACTTGGCTTACAAAAGAGCATATTATTCGGACAAAGCTTCTTCCGTATTTTGGCAAGAGGAAGGTAAGTGAGATTTCCGCAAAAGAAATCATTGCATGGCAAAATGAGCTTCTTGCCTACCGTGATGAAAAGAGAAAACCCTACTCCCAGACCTATCTAAAAACAGTCCATAACCAGCTCTCGGCAATCTTTAACCATGCAGTACGGTATTATGACCTTCGCTCTAATCCTGCGGCAAAGGCGGGGAATATGGGGAGTGAGGAACACAAAGAAATGCTGTTCTGGACAAAGGAAGAATATAAACGGTTTGCGGATGAAATGATGGACAAGCCTGTTTCCTATTATGCGTTTCAAATGCTTTACTGGTGCGGTATCCGTGAAGGCGAATTATTAGCTTTAACTGCCGCAGATTTTAATTTTGATAAGGAAACGGTCACAATTAATAAGTCCTACCAGCGTTTGCATGGCGAGGATGTGATTACTACACCGAAAACGAAAAAGAGTAACCGTACAATTAAAATGCCTAAATTTCTCTGTGAGGAGATGCAGGAATATGTGGGTCTGATTTATGGATTGAAAAAGAAAGACCGCATTTTCACAATAACAAAAAGCTATCTTCATCATGAAATGGACAGGGGAGCAAAGGCGGCAGGGGTGAAGCGCATTAGGATTCACGATTTGCGTCATAGCCACATCAGTTTGTTGATTGACATGGGATTTTCAGCGGTAGCCATTGCTGACCGTGTAGGGCATGAAAGCATAGAAATTACTTATCGGTATGCCCATTTATTTCCGTCAAAACAAGCAGAAATGGCAAATAGATTAGATGATTTAGGAAAAGGAGATTTTTAATATGTCAGCAAAAAATTTAGATAACTGTAACCGTTGGAGGAATAAGACCGTCGCTTTTCGGGTGTCCCCAGAAGAAAATAAGCAGATTGAAATGGCTGTAAGGCTTTCTGGACTTACAAAGCAGGACTATATTACAAGGCGACTTTTATGTCAGGACGTAGTTGTTCAGGGGAATTCAAGGGTTTATAAGGCTCTCCGTAATGAACTTGCCGCTGTTCTTGTAGAATTGCAGAGGATAGAGGCGGGAGGGGGCATGGATATGGAACTGCTTGACACAATCGAATTAATAGCCGTCATTCTCGGCGGTATGAAAGGAGAAAAGAAAGATGAAGAATAAAAAGGAAGTGACCGCCCCAGCTGTATCTGTTGGCGCAGATACGGGGCAGCCCCTTAATGTAACCAATAACAGTATATCCAATCACACACCGAAAAGCAACAGCCAGATTCTTGAAACGGTGTCTATGGCTGAATTATATGATACGGTATATCCGAGTAAGCCGCCGCTGGTTGACGGCTTGCTCTATGCGGGTGTTTATCTGTTCGCTGGCGCGCCGAAACTTGGTAAGAGCTTTTTGATGGCGCAGATTGCCTACCATATCAGCAGGGGGATTCCTTTATGGGATTATCCAGCCCGTAAAGCTACGGTGCTTTACATTGCCCTCGAAGATGATTACCGACGCTTACAGGAAAGGCTGTACCGTATGTTTGGCATGGAAGGGGCAGATAATTTATTTTTTTCAGTTTCGGCGGGTAGTCTTGGCAATGGATTGGACGGGCAGTTACAGGAATTTTTGAAACAGCATACCGAGACAAGGTTAGTTATCATCGACACACTCCAAAAGGTAAGGGAATATGGAGGGGACAATTACAGTTATGCAAATGATTATGAGATTATCACAAGGCTGAAACGGTTTGCCGACAGATATGGTATCTGTATCCTGCTTGTACACCACACGAGAAAACAGGGTTCTAACGATAAGTTTGATATGATTTCTGGCACAACAGGATTGCTTGGTGCGGCAGATGGTGCGTTCCTTCTGCAAAAAGAAAAACGTACAGGCAACGCTGCCACGCTTGAAATATCAGGCAGAGACCAGCAAGACCAGAAATTGTATCTTGTCCGTAATGTAGAAACTCTGATTTGGGAGCTTGAAAGAGTGGAAACAGAACTTTGGAAAGAGCCGCCAGAACCAATCCTTGAAAAAATAGCAGATATTTTTTCTTCGGGCAGTAAACAATGGGAGGGGTCGCCTTCAGAATTATGTAAGTTTCTTGGCCTAAGTTTAAAACCAAATGTATTGACGAAATTGAATGTCAATGCAGGACGTTTAGTTCGTGAATATGGTATTTATTATGACAGGAAACGTTGCCATGGTGGGCGTAAGGTATTACTTTGGACAGATAAGGAAGAAAAAGCGTGACGATGTGTGACGGTCGTGACGGTGTTTTTGGGTGTGGGTGGTGCTGGAAAGACCGTCACTACCGACACGCACCGTCACGGGTAATATTTAGTGGAGGTAAGGCGGTTTATTAAGGGGTTGTTGCAAGTCTGGCTTGGACCTATGTCAATACATTGGACAAAAAAAGTTGAAAGCTTATGCTGCTTTTTTTAATTCCTCATCCTCCTTTTGCTGAGGTGTCATATAACCAAATGCACTGTGTATCCGCTTACGGTTATACCAGCCCTCTATGTATTCAAAGATTGCCCTTCGGGCCTCTTTCGAATCCTGATAATTATGAAGGTAGATTTCTTCTTTTTTCAGTACAGAATGGAACGATTCGATACAGGCATTATCATAAGGGTTTCCCTTCCGGCTAAATGA
>CAJTDD010000041.1 GCA_910574885.1 Lachnospiraceae bacterium
ACTGCATTCATTTAGCCGGAAGGGAAACCCTTATGATAATGCCTGTATCGAATCGTTCCATTCTGTACTGAAAAAAGAAGAAATCTACCTTCATAATTATCAGGATTCGAAAGAGGCCCGAAGGGCAATCTTTGAATACATAGAGGGCTGGTATAACCGTAAGCGGATACACAGTGCTATTGGTTATATGACACCTCAGCAAAAGGAGGATGAGGAATTAAAAAAAGCAGCATAAGCTTTCAACTTTTTTTGTCCAAAGTATTGACATAGGTCCACACATCCTTTTACGGTATGGACGGAAACCGGCAATCTCACCCATCCGTCTTTTCATGTCTGCAAATTCCTTTTCCCCCGCATAGGTGACGGCGGGCGGCGTACCCTCCGATTTTGAACTCAGCAGTTTCAGGGTTTTCAGCAGTACCATGCCATATTCATGCGCCGTCCTCCCGCTGCCCTGTATGCACACCCTGTCACAGATGTCCTCCATATCCGCCCGGAACTGTTTCTGGCAGACCGTCAGGAACGGGTTCACCCACAAAAGGCACCGCAGGACGTCCCATGCAAGCCCGAACCATAAATGCCCCAACCGGATATGCGTCCGCTCATGCTGAATGACAGACCTTAATTCCTCCCCGCTGTAGCTCTCCAGCATTACCTTTGGGATGACAATCTTCGGTGCAAACAGCCCCACGGTAAACGGCGTCACATTCATGTCCGTAACGCTGACTACGATATTATCCAAGGAAACCCTCTCCATCCCGGCAACCGACTTCCGGAAGCGCAGCCGCTTTCCGAATATACAGACAGCAGCTATAAGGATGCCCGCCATATAAATGCGGTCTGCCCACAGGCAGGTCATGGTTCCATGCGTTATCCGGCCTGTTATTACCACTACTGCCTTATTCTCATAAAACAGCTTCAGCTTTCCAAGGAACGGGATGAGCAGGAAGGATGACCATAACAGCCCCCTTATGAATGTCCGTCTTGAGAAAAGCATCTTTCGGAGCAGCATCACCAGTCCGAGCAGCAAAAAGGAAAAAGCCGCACACCGCACAAGCTGGGTAGTGTAATATGCCGCGCAGAAATCCAGCAGACTGCCAATCCGTGACCAGTCAGGCATGGGGTTCACCCTCTTTATCCGTGGATTCTGTACCCCGCTCCCTGCTTTTCTCCAAAATCTCCTCCAGCTCTTTGATCTGTTCATCCGTCAGGTCAAAACTCTGCAAAAGTGCCGCCATCGCATTTGTCCCGCTGCCGGAAAAATAGCTGTCCACAAACTTCCTGCTTTTCTCCTTCACGCATTCCTCTCTTGACCTCTGCACATAATAGTGGTAAACCCTCGAATCATGCTCATCCACCGTGTAGCCGAGGATGTCCTTCTGGTTCAGGCGGTTCATCAGCACCCGCACCATCCTCATCGACATATCCACATTTCCCTGCATCCTCTTGTAGACCTCGGAGGATGTCAAAGGCTCCCCGCACGCCCACAGGACTTCCATGATCTGCCATTCGCTCGGTGTAATCTCTTCCTTTGCCATACCGCTTCCTTCCTTTCGTTTTATTTCGTCACTTTATATATCGGTCAATTATCGTTAATTATTAAGAGACGTTGACGCTTTTCGCAATATGGGTATGGGCAGAGGATAGATTATGGGCAGCCACTTCCCCACTTTCCAAGTGATTTCCGTTATCAGGCCGCCCGGCCTGCCTACGGAAACGGCAGACCGCCGCATATAATGGTAAGCATATCGGCGATCACTACCTGGTTACTTTGTTCTCAATTTGGCTTCTACCAACTCCTTATGATAAAAATAATTGATATGTTTTATTGAATTTGTAGCACAATATCCTTCAATCTCAACAGCAAGATTATTCCAGAACCCCATGTTCCCTTTTACATATATTTCATCATATAATTCCACTAATTGTGGGCAGGCACTTTTTATGTAGCTAAGGATATCCTGTTTATAGCTCCCCCGAAGGTTCAGATTTTCAAACCAGTATTCATCCACATATCTTTGTGTCTTTACTATTATTTCCTTATAATCCGTTATGCCCGGAAAAATAGGAGACATAAACAAAACAGTGTATATGCCATTTTGATGCAATGTTTCCAGTGTTTCCAGCCGTTTCATGATGCTGCTGGCATGATCCATATCATTTTTAAACTGCTCATCCAATGTATTGACTGATACCGAGACTTTCAAATTATTACACTGCTTCAATAAATCAATATCCCTCAAAATCAGATGGGATTTTGTTGAAATATTCAGTTCGCAATTTATGGAAATTAGCTGCTCCAGTATCTTCCGTGTATTACGGTACTTTTCCTCAAATGGATTGTAGCAGTCCGTCACAGATGACAGGAAAACAGACTTCCCCTGCAGTTTCTTTTTGCTTATCGGCTTGTCGCACCGCTTAATGTCAATAAAACTCCCCCATGCCTCACTATGATTCGTAAACCGCTTCATAAAACAGGCATAACAGTACCTGCACCCATGAGGGCAGCCTACATAAGGGTTTATCACATAATCGCTTGCCGGAAGATTTGATTTTGTAACCAGATCTTTTACTACTACTTCTTTTTCTACCATGTTCATAAGATAGTCCCTCCGTGGAACATACAGGCATATACCTTTTTCTGCCTGCAATATATCCGTTCCTCTCCTGAAAAACATTCAAAATCACCCTGCACCTGGCACTGGTACATATAATCGCCTTTCTGATAGAATTCCGGCCCTCGGAACGGCATGGAAACCGACACATGGGAAAGCGCTTCTTTCAAAAATATAATATCAAAATTCTCATTCAGGCTCTCCCCGTAATAATTCATAGCCCACACTGCATGATTCCTTATCCAGACACGTTCCCCGCCTATGAATTTCTGCCCGCCAAGGTAAGTATCCATATACAGGTAATCACCATCTTCATAACGGAAATCGTGGGAACCAGGCTGTGACGGTATGATTTCATTTTCACCTGTGATATATGTGTTATTTTTTGCCCTGACCAAAAAAATCCTGATATCCTGCATAGGATATTTCTGTTTACAAAAAAGACTTATTGTACAGATATCATTTTCCTTCACAAGCCTGTCTATGGAGACTTTAAAAATCTCACTAAGCTGTATAAGGTTCTGAATATCCGGAAAAGACTGTCCATTCTCCCATTTTGTTATAGACTGTCTTGATATATCCAGCCTGTTAGCAAGTTCTTCCTGTGACAGTTTCATATTTGTTCTTAGTAATTGCAATTTTTCTTTAAATTCCATTCTGACATCCTCCAAGCATTCATTATACTTTAGCGTTTTTCCATAATCAATCCACCTATACGTTCCAATCCGGCAACTGTTGGTTGCTTTCCAAAAATCAATTGTTCACTCTCTCTAAATTGAAAGGGGCGGCTACCTCACAAGGCGGCACAAACGCAAACCGCCGTGTAAGCATATTACCTCTTATTTCCCCGCTTTCCAACTAATTTCCCTTATCAGGCCGCCCGGCCTGCCTTCTGAAAAGGCAGACCGCCGCATATGGCGGATGATGGCCATAATGCGGCGTTTTGTCTTTTGTAGTATTATCCTAAAGATTTCAGGCTTCTTCGGTATTCCGCCATTTCGTCCTCGCTTACCGTATCCATGATGTGCTGCAGCTCGCTGACCACAAAATCCCGCTCCTTCGGCAGATAGGCGGTGACCGGGTAAAAGTTTGAGTTGGAATTGGCGTACAGGTGCGTCCGTATCTGCAAATTTTTGATGAACACCTGCAGTTCCTCCAGGCGTTCCTTCTCCCCGGCAGGGGCAAACTGCCCCTCCTGCTCCATGCGGTACAGCTCCGTGTCCGGAAACAGCGTGAGCGAATCCACCGAGATAAAATAAGGGTTTAACTGGCTGAACAGCTTTGCGCTGTTCACCGCATTCCAATATCCCCTGCCCTTTCCCGCAAGCCCGGTCATGTAGACAAAATAATATTCAATCCCCGCCTCGTCCAGTTTCCAGCACTGCTCTAAGATATCAGCCGCCGTATATCCCTTCCCCGCCAGTTCAAGCGTTCTATCTTCCCCGCTCTCCGTTCCGATGCTCAATCCGTTTATCCCCATCGCCCGGAGCTTCTTAAGCTGCCACACTTCCTTGTTCCTGATATCCCTGATGCTTGCGAACATGGCCATCGTCTGGCATTTTATGAGGTAATCCCTTACCGTGAGCGCCCGCAGCTTCAAATTCTCATAGCTCATGGCGAAAGGGTTCGCCCCGTCCAGAAGATGCGCCTTGCATAAGGCTGATAGCTTTTGATCTCCGCCAAATCTTCCTCGAATTCCTCCATCGGTGACATACGGAAACACTCGTCTTTATAAAGGCTGCAAAAACGGCATTTTTTATAAGTACATCCAGAGGTTGCCTGTATGATGATGGAATTCGCCTCATAGGGCGGCCTCCACGTCCTTCCCGTAAAATGCAATTCAGATCACCTCCCCTACAGATGATGGACGCTCTCACGGTATCGCCGCAGTTCGTCCTCGCCTACATTCATTATCACATCATCAAGGAGAGCCAGCAGTTTCTTCTTATCCCTTGGTAGCACCCCATGAAGCTGGAATGCGTTAGATGCGCCAAGCGCCGCAAATTCTGTGGGGATTTCCAGTCCCTCCACCAATGCCCGGACTTCCCTGTACTTTTCCGTCTCGCTTTCCTCTTTCCAGTTCTCTTTCCGGATTTCCCCATACAGTTTTGAATCCGGGTAGATGGTCAGCATATTGGCACCGACTAGGGCCGGATGGAGTTTGTTGCATACAGCAGCGGTGGCCTTTGCCCCATCCTCCCCTCGCCCTTCGCCGGATATGCCCGTCAGATAGAAAAAGCTGTAACGGATGCCCGCCTTATCCAGCCGCCCGCACTGCTCCAGTATGTCAGCCGCAAGGTATCCTTTATCCATGAACCGCAACGCCTCGTCATCCGCCGTCTCAATTCCGATTGTCAGCCCGTCATAGCCTGCCCCGCGCAGAGCCGCCAGTTCCTCATCCGTTTTCAGCGTGACATCCGTCACCCTGGCAAAGCTGCCGATGGTCTCCATCCTCGGAAAATATCTGTGTACCAGTCCCGCAATCTCCATCAGCCTGTCATATTTTAGTACGAACGGGTTCGCCCCTGTCAGGAAAGTCCGGGACACCTTTCTTCCCATAAATCGGCGGTACATCTTCTGTGCCTCTTTTAGGTCTGCCTCTATATCTTCCATCGGTGACATCCTGAACTGGAAGGGCAGGTCTGCGTAGAGCGTACAGAATTTGCATCTGTGGTGCGTACAGCCTACGGTAACTTCCAGGAGCAGGGAAGACGCCTCATAAGGCGGCCTCCATATGGTTCCTGTGTAGTGCATCATTTATTCCTCCTCGTGTCTTTCCTCTTTTGCACTAAATTACCTCTAAAACTCCATGAAATCAAGTACTGTCTTTTTTTGTCGGTAGTCCACTTTTTCGTACTATCTATCAAAAATAATCGTATCTTGATTTTTCCTCACTGCCGGAATATACTGGTGGGGAAAGAGGTGGAATGAAATGGCTGAGAATAAATTTAACAACGAGGAAACCATTGCCCGCTGCGTTCCTATGGGCAGGCTCCAGTCCGTGATCGGGGGCAAATGGAAGATACTGATCTTATGGTATGTGTCCTTTTACAAGATCCAGCGGTTTGGTGAACTGATGCGCCGCCTTGACGGGATTACGCAGTCCACGCTGACAAAGCAGCTCCGGGAATTGGAAAGCGACGGTTTTCTCCACCGGGAGATTTATAAAGAAATCCCGCCGAAAGTGGAATATTCGCTCACCGAGTTTGGGGAGAGCTTCATCCCTGTTTTGCAGACGATGATGGCATGGAGCGAGACATACCTCTGCCCTGATTGGCAGAACCCCTATGAGAAATGAACAAATATATAATATTGCCCCTAACCCCAATCACTTCATTAATCTTTAAAAATTTTATTTTACCCCTATATTTCAGAAAGGATTTATGTATGTTAAATTATAAAAAAACAACTACAATGGAATATCTTAATGAATATCCTGAAGCATTTAAATGGTTAGAATCAAAAACTAATGGTTTAAGAGCCAATGTCTCAAGATATTCACGATACATTGATTATGTAAAAGATGTATCATTGACGCCTAAAAATCCAAAAAAGATTATATATCCAGAAGATGTATTCCAAAAAGGAAATACTTCTCTTATCGAAATAATAAATTTAGTTAGAATTTATAGAGCTTTTAAAGATGAGAACAGTAACGGATTTATTAACAGATTGAAAGAAATGGTATCTGGCGCTGATTTCTATAATAATGTTTCAACAGATGACAAACCAAGAAACTTCCAATATGAACTCCTTGTTGCAGAAAAAATGAAAAGTCTCGGATATAGTATAAACTTTGATGAACTTACAGATGTTGTCGCAACGCGGGGGAATGATACTATTTACATAGAATGCAAAAGAATAAAATCTTCAAAAGGTTTAGAATCTAATTATCGCAAAGCCTGTAAACAAACAAAAGAAAGAGATCTAAAAATCCATTTTGGGAACACTACTGGTTATCACGGTCTGACCTACTAAATCCAAAGAATAATTTATCGAACCGATAGGAGCAAGGTAGAAATATACCCTGTGCCTTTTGGTTTACCAGTGGAAATTCATGGAAAATGAATAAAAGGTCAGTTATACATACCAATACTCACCTCGGACGGAGACTTATCTTTTTACCGTTTTACTCATACACTATTTGGCGTAACCCCTATACTTTTCGGCAAAACCCTATACAATTTGGCGAAACTACCGACTTTTGCCAGATTTGTATGGGGGTTTTACCAAAAGGTATCACTTTTGCCAAATCGTATGAGGTTTTGCCAAAAGGTATCACTTAAGCCAAATCGTTTATACTTTTTGGCAAAATACCCCCCCCCCCAGAACAGAAGTTCACCCACTCCCAAATGTATAAATGCCTTTTAAAACACAAAAAAATAATGTATCTTTCAGACCTATGTAGTGCCAAGAATGCCGTATTTACGGGCTTTGTGAGGTTTCCGCAACTTTATCCACCGGAAACTAACACACCTCTGGATGCCAAGGTTATCGCTCTCGGCCGCGACAGCATATATTCAAACTTACCAATAGGCGGTTTGCTGTGCCGAAAATTTCCAAAATGACCAAGGGCACTAATCTTTGTAATAAACTCAACCAAGCCCGAAAACTTTTATATTTCTTCAAACAAATCAAATTTACATTTAAATTGCATAAGATTTTTTTCAATTAGTAATCCCACATTTTTTCCATTTAAGTTCCAAAATATCGATCCTAATTGCACTAAAAAAAATTCTCTCTTTTCTTTTCCCCATTTATCCAATAGCTTTTTACTAAAAACTATGTTATCTGTTTGACAAGCTACCATATTATTCAACGTTCTTATCAATATTTTCTTATCATTTTTCAAATCGTCAAATTGTTTCCTAAAATTATCAAACTCTGTACATGAGTCTTCTTTCAACCAGCTAATCAATATGTGCGTTTTTCCATTTTCAGGAAATATGCTAACATAAATATTTTTCATACGCTCTGTCAACGACCAAACATTTGAAATTTGATTGCCTTTTAAGTCAAAAGATAATGGACTCATGTATGCTGTTGCAAAACCAACTTCATAGTTCAATGTTAGAGTTATAGTTTGTATTTCATCATATCTTTCATTGTTCAAAGCTGAATTAAATGCTGCTTTTATCATTTCGTTCTCTTCAACACTTTTCTCCAAGCCTTGTATTCTATCCACTAATCCTATAGACATCATCATATTAGGCGTTATTTTAAACATAGCTCTGGTATCTTCCAACCCTACTATTCTATCGTAATAGTATTTTGAAAATGCTCTATAAGCATAAAGAAAATTTTGTTTATCTTTATATTGATAATCCACCAATTCAATATCCTTAAATAACTCCACATTTCGCTATGACACATTTCATCTTCATGCATACAAAATGATTTTTTATTCCCTTGATTTACAACATACATATAAACTTCATTAGGATGGGTAAATTTCCGTAAGGATGTTATTGCATAGACTAAAATATAATGATGTGATTATGTAGACAGTGTAGCCCTGCGGCTACGCTGTTTTGCTGTTCTGGCTGGATTTCCTGTTTTGCATATGCTCTTGGAACAGTTCTTCCATTTCTTCTGGCGACGGCTCTCGGACAATGCCCACGCCATTATAATAAATTTCTAAACTCTGATGGCGTTTGCCGCCAATATATTCTGGATTGGACACGACAATCTTTTCTATAAATTCATGTACGGTTTCGGAGGTTAATTCTGTAAGCTGCGTGACGCATTTTACCCTGTCGATAAACCGCTGAAGGCTGTCGCTTTTGTTTGTTTCTGTTTCAAGGTACTGTTCCATGTCGGGGATAGATGTCTTTAACTGTTTCTGCTCGTCCTCAAACGCCATCGACATGGTGGCAAAGCGTTCATCAGAGATTTTCCCGCTTACATTGTCCTCATAAATCTTCTGGATAAGGCTGTCAATCTCTCTGACACGTTTCTTTGTCTTTTCAAGTTCCCTCCGCTTCATGGAAAGCTCTTTTTTCTTTTCCTCACCGAAAGCCGCCATCTGTTTCATGGCAAAATCCTTTTCAAAACTCTGCACATACCAGAATACCCTCTGCATGCTTTCCAATACAATCCCTGCCACGACTTCTTCACGGATATAGTGGGCAGAGCATACGTCAGAGTTTTTGCGGTAGCTGGAACAGAAAAAATAGGGATGCTGACGCTTGCTGTCCATTGCATTGTAATACAGTTTTTCCCCACAGTCAGCGCAGTAGAGCAGTCCCGAAAACATGCTAATAGTTCCGTGTCTGGTCGGTCTGCGGCGGTGTTCCCGAAGCTCCTGCACAAGCAGGAAAGTTTCTTCGTCAATAATGGCAGGGTGGGTGTCCTTAAATATCTGCCATTCCTCCTGCGGACGTTCCAGACGTTTCTTGTTCTTAAAAGATTTGCTTGTGGTGCGAAAATTAACAGTGTCCCCGATATATTCCTGCCGTGAGAGGATATTCCCCACGGTATCGGCTGACCAGCCGTATGGCACGGTGGACAGCCTGCGGTACGGTTTCCCGATACTGCGCCAGTATTCCGTAGGCGTCATTACTTTGTCGACTTTCAGCTTTTTTGCTATCTGTGTCGGTCCGAATCCTGCCACGCACATATCAAAAATCCGTTTTACAACTTCAGCCGCAGGCTCGTCAACAAGCCATTCTTTTGGGTTGTCTGGATTCTTTTTGTATCCAAATGGCGGGATGGTTGTAAGTGGTGCGCCTGACAGTCCCTTATTGCGGAGGACATTCCGCACTTTCTGACTCGTGTTCTTGGCGTGCCATTCGTTGAATAAGTCTTGCATGGGAACAAG
The DNA here is from genome assembly GCA_910574885.1 of Lachnospiraceae bacterium. Taxonomy (GTDB): domain Bacteria; phylum Bacillota; class Clostridia; order Lachnospirales; family Lachnospiraceae; genus Sporofaciens. Next base: position 9,436 of record CAJTDD010000041.1, read on the forward strand.
GTCGCTGATGCCTTTTGCTGTGTCAATGTTGTCCATGACGGCAATATACCGCACGTCCAGACGTTCAAAATCTTCCTCTAGCAACTGCCCGACAACAAGGCGGTTGCGCCCAAGCCTTGAGTGGTCTTTGACAATAATTGTCCCGATTTTCCCCTGCTCGGCTAAATCCATCATCTCCATAAAAGAGGGTCTTGTAAATGTAACCCCCGAAAATCCGTCGTCTACAAAGAAGCGGGGATTGCGGAAACCGTTGTCTTTTGCATATTTATCCAGTATGGACTGCTGATTCTTGATGCTGCCCGAAAGCCCGTCCTGCTCATCATCACGGCTTAAACGGCAGTATAAAGCTGTTATTTTTTCTGGCTGATTGCTCATAGTTCTCCTTTCCACAGCCAGACATGATATGAATTGTAGGTGTCATTATCATACCATATCTGGCAGAACACTTCAACGCTTTAAAGCCTTAATTCAAATGTCGTTTATAGTTTTAGGAGAATGCGTTCGGTTTTTTCCTGAATGCTCTCAGCAGCGGCGGCGTTAAAATGGGCATTGACTGTATAAACCGTGCCGTCTATCTCTTTTTGGAAATTGATTGGATGGGGATATTGTGACCTGCGAAACCATTCTAACCGTTCTTCTTTTGTCATGGATGCAAGGCTGTCCGTAATCCCATCAATCATCTGACGGATGGCGGTTTCTTCCGAAAATTCTTCTTTTTCTGTGTCACTAAAAGATTCATTCATCGTAATGATTCCTCCCTCCCGCATTCTGTTTTTACTGGCTGTTTCTGCCGATTCGACCTCTGATTTTCAATCGTATCATGGATTTGGTCTAAGCAGTTGTCGATATGGGCGGAGCGTTTTTCAATCCCGTCTGCATATTTCAGCCGCTTTCTAAGTTCCGTTATCTGTTCTGTCACATTCTGTTTTTCGGCTCGGAGTGTTTCTTTTTCGGCTGGTGTGGCACGGCGTACCTTATTCCGCAAATGCTGGCGGTAGTCGATAAGTTTATTCATTTCGGTCTGGTTTTTCTCCCTGTCGGCGTGTAAATCGGAGAGGGTAGAAATATTATGCTTTGACATATACCGTACCTGTGCGGTAATCTCGTCCAGTTTCCGAAGCTCCTCTTTCATCAGCGGGCTTGTCGGCTTGTAGTCCGTGCCTTTGGGAAATATCCCCAACTGATAGCACCAGTGGTAATATAACGCTAAGATTCCCGTGGTTTTCTGATGCGGTTTCCATGTGTTTTTATACTGCTCTGGCATATGCGGGGAGTAGGAAATCCTTGCTTTGTAGTTCCCATATCGGGAAGTTCCGCCTAAACATGACCGTATGAAATCGGGTGTTAGCCGCTCGTCAAGCGTGTCTAACCTTGTGAAGTGCTTGTACTGTGGCAGCTTCATCTTCCAATGACCGCCCGAAAAATCAACCTCATATCCTTTATCGGTAAGGTATTTTATCATGTGCTGTAAAGCCCTGCTCCCGTTGATTGCCTCCCTTAAATCCTCCCGATAGACGTTGTACCGTGTCGGCTTTCCGCTTTTTTCGTCCAAATACAGCGGTCTTGACGGTGCTTTCTTCGGGTTTTCAATTACTGACAAACCGTACTCTCGGCATAAACGGTCGGACACTTCCCTTAACCGTATCTGCTCCGATTTTGAGTAATTGTATTTGCTCCCATCCAGATAAGAAACGGAGTTAAAGCAGAAATGGTTGTGGAGATGTCCTTTGTCAAGGTGGGTGGCAACGATTATCTGGTATTTATCACCCCACATTTCCCTTGCTAATTTCAATCCGATTTCGTGGCATTGTTCGGGCGTTACCTCGTCTGGCTTGAAGCTCTGGTAGCCGTGCCATGCGATATACCCGCCTGTCTTTTGGTACTGTTTCTTCGTCAAAATCATCTGCTGTAATGCGACTTCTTTCAGACAGTTGACTGCGGAAACATACTCGCCCTTATTTGTTTTTAACGGATTCTTCACATAGGAGAACACGTCAAAGAAGTCCTGCATTTCCCGATTCGGCACGGTCTTTTCTGGGTTTTCTATATAGTCAATCACGTCTTTTATGCTCCCTTTGACATGCCATAGGCTCGTTACTGCCATATCAAACCGCCCCCTGTTCTGTCAATTCTTCTATGATGAACCGCTGTGGGAGAGTGGATTTCTGTTGCAGTTCTAAGATAAAATCCTCAATCTCCTTACAGATTTCAGCGGCGGTCGAATAGTAAGGAACACACTTTTTGAAAGCGTCATGCACTTCATAGAGCTTGTTTAACAGTTCCCAAAACTCGGTTTTAGGTTGTGACTGAGGGGCGTTTCCCTTGCATAACTGGCGCATAAATTCTGCTGCGGACAGACCGCAAGCGGCGGCGCATTGCTTTAATTTTTCATATTCTTCCTCGTTCAATCGGACAGTAATCGGGACATTCCGCACATCCTTTTCTGATTTTTCTCTGCTCATTTTCCTCAATCCTCCAGTCTTATTTTTCTTTCTTCGGGGTAAACAGGGGCTGTCCCCTGAGAGAAGTCCACACGCCTTTAGGCTGTGGATTGGATTGTGGCTGACACAATCCGATGCTCGCTATCTCTGTGGACAACGCCGCAGAGCATTTTTCCTGTGCAGCGACATTCTTAATGCCTGTCTTACCCGCCGAAAAGAAAATCCTATGTCCTTGCACCTCCGTTCTGGATTTGATTTTTCTTGACTTTTGGATAAATGAAAAGCCGCTACACGACACCACGAATGACAGGAGAGATTTCTCCTGCTCGGATTCGCAATGCTATGTAACGGCTTTGGGATTCAAAACCATGCTGCCATACACCAGCCGAAAAGGGCAACATAAATTCGGCGGCGGTCAGCCTTGTCCGTTGGCTGACATTCCATTCTTCCATCTATGTGCTATTTAATTTTATTACTTCCTGCGTTTCTTAAATTTTTCCTTTGCATACTCATAGGATTCTTGGATATATGGTTTCAATTCCTCGAATGTCTTTTCAGAGGGGTTCAACGCACATATCCACGCCATCCATGCGTAGACGGGATGGGGAAGTATCTCATTCAATGCGGTAAAGTCGTAATCCATATCTACAACGCCGCCTGCTGGCGGACGTTTTGGGACTGCCCCAAACAATTCCACAAAAGTGTTTTTCCGTATTCCCAGATTCACACGGTAGACGTTCTCCCTGTTTAAACCAGAACCTTTGTCATTATCACCGTCTTTTTCCTTAACCGTCAATATATAAACGCCACGCTTCAGCACATGGTCTGGGTTATAGAAAATCCCTTTCTCGCCCCAACTCTCAACTAAGACTGTCCCCTCAAGATTTTGAAGGCAGTAATTCAATAGTTTATCTGGTGTCATTCTGACAGCTCCATTTCTGTCTTACTTCTAATTCTTCTATGAATATTTTAGAATATCATAGCGGCTATATCTGTGTCAAGATTTTGGGCAAATTTTTTAGTATTCCCTGTGGACAGGAATTTTATTCATCAATTTTAGTAATTAGGCGGGGGATTTTTATCCCCCACCCAATAGCCCGCCGAAAAACCGTCTATCTTAGATGATTATAAAATCTTCCGCAGCTTTTTCCGCAGATGGTCTAGCCTTGCATAGATAGCCCCTGTTGTCAATCCGATAAGCGGGGCAATCTCCTTTGTGGAATAGCCCTGCATTTTCAGCAGGATGATTTGCAGGGTACGCCTGTCCACCGTAAGCAATGCCCGATACAGAGTTTCGTCCTCAATCTCATCCAGTAAATCGGCAACCGACTTTACCTCGGTATCCCGCTCCCTGTCTGCCATCCCCTCAAGGTATTCGCCGAAGTCGCTTGTCCAATGGTAAAACCTCCTGTTGGAATTGAAGTCTGCCCTGTCGTCTGTACGGATTTGTTCAATGGTGGTTTCGTCAACTCCGTGTTCCCTCAATATTTTTTCCTCGGCTTCTTTCCAGATAAGCCATTTTCTGTTCTCCCGTCCGTTGTTGTATGCCATTCTTTTTTCCTCCAATCTGAAATTTTTGAAATGTAATAATCCAGATTGGAAAGGCGGCGAACGACAGCCAACAGCAGAAACAGCCTTGCGGCATATTCCGATAAAAAACGACAAAAGAAAAACCGCAAAGGCACTGTGACCTCTACGGTTATAGGAGATACATATTCTGTTAAACGGAGATTCTACTTCTGGTTTCATGGTGAGAAGCAGCGTTGCATGGGCAGGGATTTTTTTAACTGGCTTCCTGCCAATCCCCGATATGCTATGTATGGATAAACTCTGCGTTGCATGAGCAGATAGATTACTGCCCGAAAAAAGAACATAAAAAAAACCTCCAAACTCTAAAACAGGTCTGGAGAGTGTCTGTTAAGTTTTTGGGCATAGCAAAATCGCCCGCCACACGCCGTTTTTTTATTTGGTGGGCGGTTGCTTTAAAACCTTATAAAATGAAAGAGAACCGACAGACTATGATATTAACTCACATGTTTATCGGCTCTGCATCTATGTGTCTGGCTCTTTAATAACTGCTATTTCAAATTTCTTGCTTCTCAAGATTGCTCATTTACCTTTTGTCATATTACTTCATTTCTTGACTTATAATTTTATAAAAGTTCACTATCTAAAGCTCGTAAATTTATGACAGAGACTATTTCCTGTTGTATTCTTTCAACTTCATCAATTCTAACTCTGCCAATACGGTTTCTTTCCATTTTATAATCTACATCTGGAAATAATTTTTCCAGCAAATTATTTATTTCTGGAGATGCCCCCATTGAAGCTATCACAAGTGATGTCATATCATAGTGTTCCAGTATATCTCTTAATTCGTTTTCTGGAACTCTTGATAATTGTTCAAAATCAGTTATTTTTTTAGTCGGTATATTCGGCTCTAAAATATCATTTATTGTAATTCCGTAAAGCTTAGATATTTTTAACAGAACCTCTAAATCTGGAATAGCTGCTCCCGTTTCCCATTTTGAAACAGCTTGTCTGGATATATCCAACCTTTTTGCTAATTCGTCTTGTGTGAAGTTATGTTTTTTTCGCAGTAATTGCAAATATTTTGAAATGATGTTTGTATTCATAAAAATTTCCTCCTTTTTTCTATTATAAAATGACCTTATAGAAAAATAAAGAGTTTGAAAAGTGCCAAAAAGCAATTAGCAGTTGCTGCCATTTACCTTATTTCGATGGATGTCTTGTCTGTATTCAGCTTATCGTTGACTTTCTATGTATTGTAAGATAGAGCAGCAAAATGAAAAATCTTGACTGTCTGCATAAGCAAAAACAGAGCCAACAAACTGTGATTTTATTTCACAAGTTCATCGGCTCTGCGTCTGTGCGTCTGGCTCTCTGATAACAGATATATTCATTTGTCGGACATTTATAAGAGTTTCCTGTTTACATTTTGGGCAAAATAAAGGGAATTTCTCAAGTACCGTATCTTCACGCAATTTCAATCTCGTCTTGTTTCCGCATACAGGACACAATAGCCACTTTTCCTGCTTCATGCTGACACCTCCTGCTGTTCCCTTTCCATATTTTTAAAGAAACTCATTGCAGATAATCCTACAATGCAAACTATGATGCCAGTCGGGATTAAGACAAAATATACGGCACTGTAAAATCTGTCAAACAAAAAACCGTACACGATTTGTCCTATGGGCTGGACACACAAAGTAACCGTTGATGTATAAGCCATCACTTTTCCTATTAAATGATTTGGTGTCCTCTGCTGTATGAGGGAAACAGCGAAAATAGAAAATATACTAATAACAGCCTGCATACCGCAAAATGATACAACCGTAACTCCATACTTTATAATGGCATTCACTGGCAAAATGAAAACAATGCCGGCAGGGATAATGAAAATACCCATAGAAGCAAGCAGGACAGATAATTTATGTATTTTCAATTTCTCTGCCAAAACTCCTGCGGCAATGCTCCCTAAGATTGTAGCGACTGCCAACGCACTTTCCGCTGCCCCATAATATTTTGCATTCAATCCGAGGACAGTCCGCACAAGAAAGGGAAGCCCGACTATGGTAATGCCCATCACAAAAAACCTTGAAAATGCCGTTAAGAGCAGCATTTTTGATATACTGGTCTGTTCTTTTGAAATATACCGCATACTTGATAAAAAATCCTGCTTAACAATCCAAAGCATACTGCCTTGATTTTGAATACGCTGATAACTCAATTTAATAAAGCATTCAAACAGGGCAGTAATAAAAAAACAGACAACGCTCGCATACATTACGGGTTTCAGTCCAAACATGGCATACAATACACCGCCCAACATAGGGGCAATCAGATAGGATAAAGATGCCACTTGATTTACAACGGCATTTCCTTTCATAATATTGTCGCCTTGTAACATAGTGGGAATACACGCTTGAACAGTAGGCGTTTCAAACGCACCCAAAATAGAAAGTATAATAAGCAACGTACTGATTACGGCAATGGCATTGCTTTCCGACAAGAATAGCGCCGCACATAAAACGGATACGCCAGTCAATGCGTCTAACGCCACCATAATATTCCGTCTGTCTGCCCTGTCCGCCAGGATACCGCCAAGCGGTGACAAAAGAATGGTCGGGATTGTCGCAGCAGACAATATCCCTGCAAATATGGCTGCCGAACCAGTCGCTTCCAATACATACATGGACAATGCCAGTTTCAATATAAAATTTCCAAATAATGAGGTTAGCTGCCCCAAAATAAGGAGCGCAAAATTTTTCGAAAATAATTTTTCCGTCATGGCTGATTCCCTCCTTTTTCCTTGATTTTGCCTGCATTCTCTGGCATAGAGGTATGCCCGCAGGGTGTTTCTGTAATATCAGTGATAAATTTTTCTGTAAAGGCTGTCGTATCATCATCATAAAGCGGCAGTCCCATATAGGCTAACACTTCTTTCACAAAATGATATTTATGATACAGTTCTTCCTCTGTTGCAGGGAATACCGAGGGCATGAGCCAGAAGTTGATAAGCGGCAAAAGCTCGGAAAGCTCCTTTATGTATTCCGTCTTGATAGAACCGTCCTTTTTTCCCTTCTCCAGCAATTCCAGCCACAAGGGAGTTAATACACGCCTGTTTTCTGCAACTGCCGCCGCTAAAATGTGCGGGTCTTTCAAAATCGGGACTGCCTGCATATTTATCTGGTTTCGTTCAGCGTCCGACTGATTCAGTGTAAGCAACAACCTGATTTTTTGCAGACCGTTCAGGTCATCCCTCCCCTTGACTGTTTCAAATGGGTTGTCCTCAAAAAACATTTGATTGCCTAATGCGTACATTACTTCCTCTTTGCTTTGGAAACAACGGTAAAACATTCCTTTTGCCCCGCCCACCGTATCCATAATATCGGAAATTGAAGTTTCCTCATATCCTTTAGAAATAAATAAGTTTTGGGCAGCATTTAGGATTTCTTTTCTCCATTCCTCTGGTGTCTTTTTTACGGGTCTAGCCAAATGTGATTGCACCTCCTTTGTATTTAGTTATTGACTTGAAGTCAATAACTATTTTAGCACTATTCTTTAATTTATGCAATAGTCATAATTTGACATAGCGCAGAAATCACTTATTTGCAAAATCCATAAAATTCTTGACATTACAAAAGCGACAGAGATTTCTCCCTGCCGCTTTTGTCCACTTATGCAAAAATGATTTCCTTATTTACAATCTCCCTTGCACAAGCTCTTATGTTGCCTAACTGTCCTACCCATTCTAAGGCATTTTCAGATTTTAGCTGTTCCGTTATGCCCTGTGCTTGTTTCATGCCCTCTATGAGCCTTTCAAAGCGTTCCTGCGCCTGTCTGTCAATGCTGATAAGATAAGCATTCAGCTTGCCACTTGTAAGAAGATTGGTGTATGTAGCATGAAAAGGCTTTACGGTTATATCACTTCTGCATTGGAGATGGCAGACAGGGAGCGGAATACCGAGGTAAAGACCGTTGCTGATTTACTGGACGAGATTGAGGACGAAACTCTGTATCGGGCATTGCTTACGGTGGACAGGCGTACCCTGCAAATTATCCTACTGAAGATGCAGGGCTATTCCACGAAAGAAATTGCCCCGCTTGTGGGATTGACAACAGGGGCTATCTATGCAAGATTAGACCACTTACGGAAAAAACTGCGAAAGATTTTATAATTATCTAATATTTTCTGTTTTTTTATGGACTATTGGGTGAGGGATAAATTTCCCTTGCCCAATTTTCAAAATAGGTGAATAAAATTCCTGTCCACAGGGAATACGTAACAGTTCAGCCTTCTGGCTTCACTGTTACTCATATATGCACCTCTTTATCTCAAACCTATTCAGACAGTTTCCTCTCAAAACGGTCCTTACGCGGGTCTGCCGGAATTTTAGTCGGATATTCCCCCTGAAAGCAGGCAGCGCAATAATCCTCACTGTCTATCAGTTTATTCAGCTTTTCTACTGGTAAATATCCCAAAGAATCTACTCCAATGATCCTTGCAATCTCGCCCATACTATGATGGCATGCAATCAGTTTTTCCTCTGAATCAATATCCGTACCGTAATAACAGGGATATAAAAATGGAGGGGCAGAGATTCTCATATGGATCTCTTTCGCTCCGGCATCACGCAAAAGTTTTACAATACGTTTGCTGGTCGTCCCTCTGACAATGGAATCATCAATCAGTACAACTCTTTTTCCATCAATTACCTTCTTGACAGGACTCAGCTTAATCCTGACCTTATCCAGACGTTCATTTTGTCCCGGAGAGATGAATGTCCTTCCGATATACTTATTTTTGATCAGCCCGATCCCGTAGGGAATACCGGATTTTTTCGCATACCCCAATGCCGCGTCCAATCCGCTGTCTGGAACGCCAATCACGATATCCGCGCATTTTGGATAGCTCTCTGCCAGTAATTCTCCGGCTTTTATCCGGGATTCATGTACGGATATGCCGTCTATAACAGAATCTGGTCTTGCAAAATAGATGTATTCAAAAATGCAGATTCTCCGTCTCTGTTTTTCACAGTGTTCCCGCCTTGATTCCACACCGTTTTCCGTAAATACCAGAATCTCTCCCGGCAGCACATCACGGATAAACTCTGCTCCTACCGCTGACAGAGCACAGCTTTCAGATGCAGCCACATATGCCCCGTCCGCCGTCTTTCCATAGCAAAGCGGCCGGAACCCATATGGATCTCTTGCCGCAATCATCTTTGTAGAAGAAATCATCACCAGCGAATAAGCGCCTTCCAATAAATTCATGGTATTGCTGACTGCTTCCTCAATGCTTGGCGTCACAAGCCTTTCTCTCGTAATCACATAAGTGATGGTTTCTGTATCACTGGTTGTATGGAAAATGGCTCCTGTTAATTCCAGCTTATCGCGAAGCTCCAATGCATTGCTTAGATTCCCATTGTGCGCCAGCGCCATCTTTCCTTTCTGGTGATTGACTTCAACAGGCTGGCAGTTATTTCTTGTATTTCCTCCGGTTGTTCCATATCTTACATGTCCCACCGCCATATTTCCCATCGGAAAATGGGTGAATGTATCTTCAGAAAATACTTCACTGACAAGTCCCAGATCTTTATAAGAAGAAAATACGCCGTCATCATTCACAACAATCCCACAGCTCTCCTGTCCTCTGTGCTGCAGGGCATACAGCCCATAATAAACAATGCCTGCCACATTTCCTTTTTGGGTACCCATCACTCCGAATACACCGCATTCTTCATGAATAGCCATAACCTCATTCCCTCCTGCTATATAGAGTATTCTGCACAAAAGTCGCAAAATGTCCTGATTTTTATTCCACATCCTGAAGGGCGTCAAAACCTTCTTCACCGGTTCTCACTTTTACCACATTTTCCACATCATAAACAAAAATCTTTCCATCTCCAATGTGTCCTGTGTAAAGTACCTTCTTCGCTGTGTCAATCACCCTGCGGACCGGAACGGCGCTGACTACGATATCCACCTGTACTTTTGGAAACAGATTCGCTTCAACCTGTACACCACGGTAATATTCCGGTTTGCCTTTCTGAATCCCGCATCCTAAGACATGGGATACTGTCATACCAGTAATCCCAAGCTTCATGATCGCATTCTTTAATGCTTCAAATTTGGATTCCTTGCAGACAATCTCAATCTTTGTAAACTTTGGAGTTCCTTCTTCAAATGCAGGTACTTTCTTAACAGGGATTGCTTCCGCAACCGGAGTATCACCGGATACCACCACAGGATCATTTCCCTCTTCAATATACTCTGGAAGCATTGCAAAACCTGCATATGCAGAAGGGAGACCATGCTCTGCCGCATCAAGGCCAGCCATTTCTTCTTCTCTATCTACACGAAGACCCGCAATTGCTCTGATCACAAGAAATGTAATCGTTATAGTAACCGCCGTCCATGCTGCGACGCTGGCAAAACCGATAAACTGAAGTTTTAATAACTCAAAACCGCCGCCATAAAACAGACCAGTTAAAGTTTCTCCCGAAGCATTTGCAATACTGTATCCGGGTGCCGTATCTGTAGCAAATAATCCAACTGCCAGTGTCCCCCAGATCCCATTCATGCAATGCACTGCAACTGCTCCGACCGGATCGTCAATGCGAAGTACATGGTCAAGAAGCCAAACACCAAACACGACCAAAAAGCCTGCAACTACTCCAATCACAACCGCACCGAATGCATCCGTCACATCACACGGCGCTGTGATTGCCACAAGTCCTGCCAAAGATGCGTTCAGACACATGGAAACATCCGGCTTTCCATATTTTATCCATGTAAAGATCATACAGACAACAGTTGCAGCAGCCGGCGCGACTGTTGTTGTCAGGAAAATAGAACCAAGCTGCGCAATAGAAGTTGCAGCCGCACCATTAAATCCATACCAGCCGAGCCAAAGAATAAACACCCCAAGTGATCCAAGTGCAATGCTGTGTCCCGGAAATGCATTTACTTTCAAAACTTTTCCACTAGTATCCCTGGTAAATTTTCCGATACGGGGACCAAGAATTTTTGCACCGATCAATGCGGAAATACCACCTACCATATGAATCGCACAGGAGCCGGCAAAGTCGTGGAAGCCAATCTGCGAAAGCCATCCTCCTCCCCAGATCCAGTGTGCTTCGATCGGATAAATCAGCGCAGAAATCACACCGGAATAAATACAATAGGAAAGAAATTTTGTACGTTCTGCCATTGCACCGGAAACGATGGTTGCCGTTGTAGCACAGAATACAAGGTTAAATACAAAGCTTGAAAAATCAAACTCTGCATATGCCGTAAACAAATCAAATCCCGGCTTTCCGATAAATCCAAACAAGTCTTCTCCCATCAGCAAACCAAAGCCAATCAGTATAAATACTACGGTTCCAATACAAAAATCCATCAAGTTCTTCATAATGATATTTCCTGTATTTTTTGCCCTGGTAAAACCTGCCTCTACCATTGCAAAACCTGCCTGCATCCAGAACACCAATGCGGCGCCAATTAAAAACCAGACTCCAAACACTTCGCCGGATACTGCTTCCTGCACAAGTTCTTTCATAACTTCATCCATATTTCTTCCTCCAATCAGGTTAAATTTATCAACTTATTTTACGCCAAACAGTAAATTCTACGTCTTCCGCACCTGTAAGCCGCATCGCTGTTTCTTCCAATTCATCGGTCTTGACCGCAATCTGTTCTTCCAATCTTGCAAGTTTTTTTAGAAGTCCCTCCCATCTGGACTTAAGCTCCGGCATCCGTACATTCTTTTCATCCAGCAAATGCGGCATACAATCCGGTGTTGTACGGTAAAGCGGCTGGAATACTTTACATCCAAAAAATCTGATACATTCTTCATAATCCCACTCCTTCCAATTTGAAAATAAAAAGGCAAGGATGGCTTTCATGACGCTTTTCCCTGCGCCGCAAAAGACCCCCTTGCCTTTTATATCAAATCGTGTATTTTCATTTGTAAAGTAAAAAGCGTCTCTGAGAACTTCATCTCAAAGACGCCCTTGCCTTTACATGTTGGATGATACACCCTTTAAAATCATTTGTCAATCCTTTTTTAATTTTTCTATCGTTTTGTAAAGCCTATAATGTAATTAGAATTTAAATATTGATTCTACTACAGGGAAAAACGTACAAAAAAGTTCACACGTATGAACTTTAGAGAAAGGGGAAAGCCACATGGAAAATATGAAAGTTTACAAGGTGTATTTAGAAGACCCTACCACGGAGGACTGTTTTAAGACAATCATCCCGGCATTTTCGGAGGAATTAGCAATGGAATACGCGCATGGCAATGGTGAGGTCATAGCAATCAAAGAAACTACCGACTTCCCGATATCCGATTCCAAATTGACCGACGCATGGCTCGTCTGCCAATATCAGTTTTGGAGTTTTGATGATTGCCCGGCAAATCGCCGCCCTCTGCTGTTCACCTCCAGATGACTGCTCCGGATAGTTATTTTCACAATATCTGATATCTACGCACCGTAATATATCCGTATACTTTCTTTGTATTTCTACTTCATTCAATTTTTGTAAGGTTAAGGGCAAGATTATATTCTCTTTTAATGTCAGACCTTCCAACAGATTAAAGTCTTGAAATACATAACCGACTGTCATCTGACGATAGCGATCATAATCCTGCTGCTTATAGTCTGCCATATTAGTCCCATTAATGTAGACAGTACCGGAAGTAGGCTTTTCAATCCCTCCTAATATCTTTAACAGCGTACTCTTACCACTCCCTGATGAACCCATAATACAAAAGATTTTGCCTTGCGGAATATTAAGAGTAACATTGGATAAAGCGTTTTTTATTATTCCCTTTGATTGGTAAGACTTAGATAGACTTTTAACTACTATATCGTATTGCATATTTTTATTTCTCCATTTCATTTTTTTAATTTCAGTACAATGGCCTGATTCTGAACCATTCACTGAAATTCACGTTTTACAATACCAAAATATTCAGTTGCGTTCCATATAACCCTCTATACATCCGCGCAACCAGTAGTAGAAATCTAAAATCAATTCATAGAATTCCCCAAATTTCCACTTTCCAGCCTTACTTATCAAAATCTCCTTCCATTCAAAAAACAGTTCCTGCTCCTTAATCTGCCGGAATGCTCAATCAGTGAAAGACCTAATGCCACCTGCACCCTTTATCCTCTGTGCCTTGTTGGTGATATGCGTTACTGTATCATAGCAGAGCATCTTATTTTTTTTCTTAGGCATTCATCATATATAACGTCACTCTATTTGTAATACTAACAGGCAATATTTTTGAAAAAGCAACTAAAAGTTTGTTATACATTCCTGGAATAATAATTCTCTTGCCTTTCATCATTTTAGAATAAGCAACTTCTGCAACTCGTTCCGGCTTCATTACGGCCAATTTGAAAAGCAATGTATTATCTATATTAGCCTTTATAGCAAATTCCGTCTGAGTCGCTCCAGGACATAAAGTGCTGACTCTAATATCGGTTTTTCTATACTCTCCACATAAAGCATCTGAAAAAGACTTGATATATGCTTTTGTTGCAGAATAAACAGCATCCGTAGGAGACGGTATAAAAGACCCCGTTGAACCAACATTAAGGATTCTTCCATATCCATTCTCTTCCATGTTTATCAATATACGTTTAGAAAGTTCAGTAACAAAACGTATATGCAGATTTATCATTTCAAGTTCTTTTCTTAAATCTGTGTTCCTAAAATATCCACATTCATTAAAACCAGCATTATTAACAAGAATATGAATTTGGATTCGCCACTGCTTTATTTGTTCTATGATAAAATCAACAGCATCTTCTTTGGTCAGATCATAAAGAATATAATTTACTTTCACCTGATATTGGTTTTGCAAAAACGATTGCTGCTGTTCCAATTTTTTTCTATCTCTTGCAACAAGTATTATATTCATTTTCTCACTGGCAAATTTTTCAGCAAGTGCTTTTCCAATCCCGCTTGTCGTCCCTGTAATTAAAACATTTTTCATCCATATTCCTCATTTCCATACTTAATCTAAACTTATAGCGGTTTGAACTTAGTTATGTGACTGCATATACTCTGCTTTCACTTTATCAATTGTTTTGCCACCGATACCGAAATTTTTATCAGGCACTTCCTTTATAGTCGTCACAAAAAATTCTTGCGGTACTTCCATAATCTCAGAAGATACTTCCGTTAATCTCTTAATCAACTTTTCCTTTTGCTCATCTGATAAGTTACCACTTTCAATTGTAATGTAGGGCATTTTCTTTCTCCTTTGCAATTCTATTTTTTAATTTCCGTGCTTGAACATCTTCCATTCTTCCATATATGTTATTTCTTTATATGAGGGTTCTTGTAAAAGTTCTCCGTAAAATATTAATTTCTTTTGCGTTAAAATAAGGGCATTTTGTAGATTTGTTATTTGATTTTCAATATCTTTTATATGGCCCTGTACCATATCAGAACGCTGCTTAAGGGTTTTTCCTCCTTGTATTAGCAATTCCACATATTGCTTTATTGATCTGATGGGTATATTTGCCATACGCATACACTGTATCATTTTTATCCATTCAATATCTGTATCCGTATATTGTCTGTACTTTTGGTCTGTTCTGGTTATCTGTGGTATGAGTTTCTCTCTTTCGTAATATCTTAATGTTGCAGTGGAAAGACCTGTTATTTCTGCAGCCTCCTTTGCCGAATACATATCAATCACACCTTCCTTCTCTATCAGCAGATTCTATTGAATATCAGTATTTCAATAAAGTATAAACTATGAAGCGCGCTTCATGTCAATAAAATTCAACTCATTACTCATATTTACCAATGATACTGCCCTGCTGAATCATATATTTCCCCGCTATTTTCATAAAACGGCTCTTTGTAGGAATACCAGTTAAATCTATCTCTCTATCAATAGCGTACATTGTAAAACGGTATAAATGCTGTCTGCCCCTGGGTGGTTTGGGGCCGGCATACCGATACAGTCCATATCCAATTCCTTGTCTGGCATTTCCCAGACCTGAAACAATTTTGCCACCCGAAATCGCTCCGTCTATCTTTTCTCTGGCTGGTATATTAAAGATAAGCCAATGTGTAAAATTCTTAAAGATCGGGTGCTTCATATCTTCAAGGATAATGGCCAGCGTCTTTGCACGTGGGGATAGATTTTTTATGATAAATTCAGGAGAACGATCCTGCCCCCGCCCTGTATTTTCTACCGGGAATGTCTCTCCATTTTTCATATTGCTACATTCAAAATTTAAAACATCCATATCTATTTCATACCTCCATCAAACAAACTGCTTATTTTCAAGTTGTCTGATAAAATCATCAACTATATCAGATAGACTTTTCTCTACTGAAAATCCATCATCAAAAAATCCTGCCGTCTCTAATGAAACAAATCCATGTAAAATGCTGTGGTAATATCGGGAATAATAAATTATTTTTGTTTTCTCTTTCGTATATTGAGATAATGTCTCAAATAAAATTGATTTCACTTCCCGCCCTGCCCCAACCAGATTTTCTAAATTGCTATGAGGAACTTTCAAAATAATACGATACATCTCAGGATTTTTTTTCGCATAGCTATAATACGAGAAAGCAATCGCCCGAAGTGCTTCTCCCTGCTTCTTTTGTGCTGCGGCATCCAACATCTCATCTCTTAACTGGCTTAATGCTAAATGGCTAAGAGAGCTATATAACTCTTCAATTCCCTTAATATGCGTATACAGTGAAGCTGGTTTTATATTTAGCTTCGCTGCCAGTTTATGCAGCGTTAAATTTTCATACCCATATTCTTCTACTAATAATGCCGCTGTTTTAACCACTGCCTCTTTCGTAAGTCCTTGTCTTGGCATAGTTTTCTCCCTTCCTAACAATATTAGGAATATTGTATCCTAATATTGTTAGGAAGTCAATATAGAAAAACCAGCAGCTCAATTATTCCCTGACAGATATTGCCTGTTTCCTGTCTTGACATACAAATACAAATCCGCACCAACAACCTCCAACTTCCGTTTTCCAAGTGTAATACCCATGATAGCTGTTGTGTTGGCTATGATATAAAGCGGAAGCTTCTCACTCTGTAAATCCATTTTCTGCATCCTCCTTTTCAATCACAACAGTAAAATACTATCGTACCAGCATAGTTATAGTAAACTCATTCATTGCTTACGCCCTTTTCCTTACATTTCGGAAATGAAAAATCCCGCCGCAAGCAACGGGGTATCTATCCTGACATCTTTTTTCAAAATGCCGCAAATAGCAGGAAATTAGACCCGTGATAGATTAAAACTAAAAAAGGACCGCTTAAAACAGTCCCTTTCTTTCATTTTGAAATTCATTTCCAAAATTATCCTTTAAATTTAGGTGTCGCTGAATCTGGTTTTTTAATTGGCGCTGTCATTTTCAACAACAACGGCATAGGGAAATCTACTCCTGTTAATATAGCTTCACCTTCTCCTAAAACAGGTAAATAAGCCAATGTACTACTATTGGCTGTCGCACAAGATTGTTTTATCGCCTCTTTATCATTATAATTTATTAATCTGTGTACTAAAAATGTTCCCATTTGACTTAATGTACCTACCGGAATATCTCTCGGCATCTGTGTCGCAATACATAAAAATAGTCCATATTTGCGACATTCTTTGGCAATCTGATCAAATGCATTTAACGAATACGCTGTAAAATTATCATCGGTCACTCTTTTATTTAAAAATTGATGTGCTTCATCCAAAAAGAATATTGTTGGATTCTCTTTAAAAACCCTTTCTCTTGCCATCTTTAGCAGATACTTTGCCAATGCATTGGCAATTATCTCTCGAATACTAAAATCGTATCCTACTTTTTCAAAACCAATTCTCAATAACGTTTCACTATTATCAGAAATCAAAAATCCCATAAGAGTTTCTGCCAAATCTTCTTTCCCGCTATTACTTCCTATCCCAAGAATTTTTTTGTAATTTTTATCATTGACAAAAGCATTTGTTCTTGTAACTAACGAAATACAATTTGCTGAGTCCTGATCTGATCTTCCTCCCCAAAAATTGGAGTTAGACTTTCGATAATCCATATCATAAATACACTCTAATTGAATTTGTCTTGCCAAATACCTTATATCAAAATCTTATTCATCAACATCAATTTTTTCATAATTCTTTCGCTGAAACTGTATAAATCCTTCTTTACTTAGATTTTCTTTCTTAAAGACATTCTTTTCCTGGTTGTTTTGATAATACTCGTCCAATCCTCCACTATCTCTAGCTATTTTAAGTGTTTTAAGCGTTTTCACAGCTTCTAATAACTTGGGTGCCTGTGCCCTCTCAGAAGGTTTTAGAAGCAAAAACAAATCCGAAACTGTCAATCTTTTATAATTAAAAAAGGAATTCTCTGCAAGTATACAATGTTTCCCATTAAGGTTTGCATACTCCCCTGTAGGATCAACAAGAATGCATTTTGTATTATTATTTCTCGCTTCCTCCATTAATTTGGATAATGACCAACTCTTTCCCCCACCTGTTGTCCCAACCACAGCACAGTGTCTTCCAAAAAATGATTGTTGAGAAACCGTCACTTCTGTCTGCTCATCCGAATTTAAATATCCTATATGCATCAAAACTTCACTATTTTCTTTTTGTCCAAACCCTTGTACGTATTTTTGCACAAATTTTCTTGTACAGACAAAAACTTTTGCCCCTATAGTTGGATAAACATTCGCCCCTTTTGTTACTTTTCCCATCTCAAATAAATCAAAGGATAACAGAATTTCTGCTTTAGCTGTTGGATGAAATTCCTGATTCTTAAACGCCGTTTCTGACAACGAGAGACGTTCTTTCTCTGGAACTTCTATTTCCTGCAATTGTCCAACAAATCCATAGTTTTCTCCTTCAATTGATATGTATGTTCCTACTAATCCTCCATTAAATTCCTCTCCAGAAAAAATGAATTTACTCAAGAGAGTGGATGAGGGAAAATGTATTTTTACATATTGAGGAGTAACCTGTGATACATAACCAATAAAATAATGATAATCAAATGGCTGCATTTATTCTTCTCCCATCTCTTCTTGACTATATGCATATGAATACGGATAATTTAAAGCAAATTCTTGAAAATCACTTCTAAGCAACATAATATTAGCAGATTGTTTTGTCCTATTAATAATTTCTTTAAAGTTTTCAATAAACGGATCAACAATCATTAATTGCAAACTATGATTTAATTCCAATGCTTCAAATATCATGGAATTGATATGTTTATCTCCGAAACTATATCCAATTATTATCAATAGGGCATTGTCTGTTCGTAACTCTGTTTGAAACCTTGACATCATTTCAAAAAATGGTTGTTCATAAGAACTTTCATACTTTATACTGCTCGGGAAAATCATAACCGGATTCTCATTATTAATAAAATCACATTTTTGAATTTGTCTTGCTCCCTCATCCTTTTCCCAATCTAATGATCCATGTAATTTATATAAATGAAATACCTTGCTTGCATAGTTTTCTTGTGCTGTTATTCTGCTATTTTTTCGGATTACAATGTCATAATCATAATTATTTCCATTAAATATTCTTGGAAAAGTAAAAGAAAATCCATCAATCATAGTAAATCCACATTCATTTGCCGCTTGCTCAAACAGCATATCATAATTGGTAGTAAACAAGTTTTTCCTATCCCATAGGATGAGCCAGCACCAGTAAGTACGATTGTATTTTCAAAATACTTTGATAAGAATCCTCGATAAATTTCAATCTTTTTATTTTCTACAGCATTTTCTATAATACCTTCGTATTCTATCTCTTTCTCGTTATGACGTATCTTATCATTTTCTATATACAGATTATTTCTCTGACTTATAATATAGTATTTCATGACATTCTCCAATCTACTATCAGATTAATAACACATTTAATCATTTTTCCAAATCAAGTTTTCTTCTAAATATACAATCATTGGTAGTATACCACATAATACACCTATTTTCAGCACCTTTCCTACTATTTTCAGCATAACATGTAACAGTTCAGCCCAGGACTTTACACTTGTTGCAAAGTTCGTAAGAACACATAGCAGTTGGAATAGAATCCAGCCTCTTTGCCGTAAGGCAAACTTCAATAGGCCGGATTCCGTAACAGTGAGACCGAAGGCTGAACTGTTACCATAACATATCTATTATTTATCCAATCAACAAATTTTTAAACTTTCCTTATAGATGATTTCCTTTTCTCACAGAGTTATACCGAAAAGTATCTTATCCCGATATTTGAAAAATCCCTTTAATATATAAGCCGAGTAGAAACAAAATTCGGGATAATATTTTCCTATATAAGTGGAGAGGATGCGCAGAAAATTCTTGAGGGCGATGCATCCATATCTGCCCTTCAACAAAACAGTGGCATTAACGCATCTCTGGTCAGGTTACCAGAAAAAAGCCGGTATCGAACGCTATGCCCATGACGGGAAAGGATTCCATGCACTGAGGCGTACACTTGGGAAGGAGCTTACCCTTGCAGAAGTTCCTGTTACAACAACTGCACAGATCCTTGGACATCGGAGTATGGATTCTTCAAAACAGTATATTTCCTTAGACAGCTATCATTTGAAAGAATGTGCCCGTTATTTTGGGAATCCCAAGCCAAAAGAAACCTATATTTTTTCAGATAGCGAATTATCTTCCTTGTTTTCTGCGATTGATACATTGCCGGAAGACAAGAAGATTCCGTATACCCGGCAGATGCTTCCTGTGTTGTTCCGCCTAATCTACACCTGTGGGCTGCGTCCGCAGGAGGGAAGGGAATTGAAAAGAAGGAATATTAATTTTCAAACAGGTGAAATCCTCATTACCAATACAAAGAAGAAGAAAGAGAGATTTGTCGTCATGTCTGATGATATGCTCATGCTCTGCAGACGTTATGATAAGATGCGTCAGTTTTTCTATGAAGATAATCCGTATTTCTTCCCTGGATCTTCCGAGGGGCCTCTGGATGGCCAATGGTTAAACCGCCAGTTCCAGAAATGCTGGCAGACTGTAAATCCAGGCGTTCCCAAAGAGCAGCTTCCATCCGTAAGGGTTTACAGCCTCCGTCATCAGTTTGCTACTGCCAATGTAAACCGCTGGCTGGACGAACAGAAAGAGCTGGATGCCATGCTTCCGCGCTTAAGAGCCTATATGGGCCATTATACTTTGAAGGAGACTGCTTACTATGTACATCTCCTCCCTGAAAACTTATCTAAAAACAGGGGATTGACTGGGAAGCCTTTTCCGAGATCATTCCGGAGGTGGAACCATGGCAAGAATGAATGGAAATCTGTTATACACACTGATTCATGACTTTCTGACAGACTATCTGCCGCAGAAGCGGAACTGCAGCCGTCATACAGTCAAAGCATACCGTACAGCATTAAACCAGCTGCTTGATTTCGCAAAAGATCAAAAACAGATCCGGTTGATAGATATCACATTTGACACACTAGATGGCGAAATGATTGCGGAGTATCTTGATTTTTTAGAAAATACCCAGAAATGCAGCATAAAAACACGAAACCATAAATTAAACTGCCTACGGTCTTTTTACAGCTATGCGGTAATGAGGGACACTTCCCTTGTAGTTTATCAGGCGGATTTATTTTCAATCCCTTTTAAAAAAGGTGTGAAAGTAGAAACGGTTGACTATCTGAGCGAGAATGCTGTTAAAGTTCTTCTGGAGCAACCGGATGTAAAAAGAAGAAAAGGTGTACGTGAC
>CAJTDD010000042.1 GCA_910574885.1 Lachnospiraceae bacterium
ATATATTTGGATGACCACAATATATAGTGGTGGCTCCCAAGCTTTAAAATACACTGGATCCAGATGGCTCTCAAGCTTTAAATAGATGGCTCCCAAGCATTAGAATAATCAGTTAATCAGCCTTACTTCCAGTCCCGACAATTCAATGTTGGACGGGAGCAGGTCAACGCCCTCGTCATGGTGCAGGATGCTTCTGGAAACATCGACAGGTTTATCGTCAATGATGTCCTGCATGATGGTGGAGAGCGTATCGGGCAAGTCGTCTGGTCGGCTGTAACCGAGCGACATGGTTAAATTTGCCTGTGCATCGGCATCAATAAGCAGTACCTTTTTGCCCTGCTGTGCCAGAGCCACGCCCAGATTGACCGCCGTGGTGGTCTTTCCAACGCCGCCTTTCTGATTGGTTAAAGCGATTACTTTGCAATTTGACATAGGGTGCGTCCTCCTTTCGCATAGATTTAGCCACTTTGTCAAGGTGGCTATGTAAGAGTACCAGAGAACGCAAAAAAGCCGCTTACTCTTAAAAATCAATAAGAATAAGCGGCTCTGTGATGTGCCTTAGACATATTCAATTTTCATTCTCTTGACTGGTGCGTTTACGACTTTGAATATCAGCTCGTCAACGCAGTCTGTATATCTGCCTTGCTGAATGAGCTGATTTTTCAGCTCCACAAGGCTATGTAATAAAATGCTCCGTTCTTGGCTATCCACATACAAATGGACTTTCTTTTCTCTCATAAATTTCACCAACCTTACTTGTCCAACTATGCAACATCGGGAGTAGATACCAAAAGGTTAATTGTACGTTCATTACCTCGTTGAACCACTGTCGGATGTTCCGAAAACTCAACTTGATTATTTTCACCATACCGTACCACCTTATCCGAAGTCTTTAAAGAATATACTAAAAAGCCTGTAAAATCAGATGATTCATTACTTTGTGATAATGGAACATTACCGCTGCTTCTCTGGGTCGAGGTTACGAAAATGGCTCACTTCACTATAGAAGCATTAGCATCATTGTTTGTTCATGGTGATTTCTTGATTATTTACATACAGCCGAACATTTATATTCCAATTGCCTTTATAGCCTCCAATAATAATTAGAATAGGCTCTGGACAATTTAATTGTTTGTTTTGCGATAAATCCATCATTTGGGTTTTGTCTGTGCTGCTTGGAAAGGACAATGCATTTGGATGATAATGCCACTCACCTAGGTAATATTGACCTTGATTCCATGCTGCATCTAAAATCTTCTTTAAACCGCTTGAACTTCTATAAAATTTGCATTTTGCATGTTTTGAGTTTTTTGGGGGCGGCGTTATTTGCAAAATGTTCGCCATTGTCTGGTCTAGAGAGTAATTTCCTATTAATATCCCTCCAGTTTCATAAGGATTAGACTCGTTGCAGTAGTGAAGCATCTGTTCATAGGCTTCTCTGCTTAAATTAATATAATATATTCTACTATTATCTTGAAAAAGCAAATTATCCATCTTCTTTTTTATCCACCAATATATAACCTTCGAAAAGCCCATCGTTTTCTCTCTGTTCATAAACAATTGAAAGAGTTTTTTCAGATTTTGTAATGATATAGTTTTCGATTGCTTTTACTGCTGTAGCAGCCGCAAGCCAAACATCATCACTTCTTGCAGGAAAGGTTGGATGCCAACATCCAATCCCATTTCTTGGTAAGTTATAATCATCAAATAAGTCTCTTTCGCTTTGTATATATGGCGAAATCAACTTATAAAATGAGTTGAAACAAAAGGTATTACCACTCATTATCGTCAGATATAAATGCTTTGCTCCCAATCCTACAGATATGGAAGCTATAATATGACTTTTTCTAAAATCAACTTTTTGAAAAACATCAAGAACGCTGTTTTCACCTGTGCAATCAATAATTATATCATATTTATCTAGAGTAATATTGGTTTTGGATCCTTCATCAATCGTAAGTGTATCGTTTATCACATTAATATTTGCATGTGGATTTAAAGAATTAAGATGACTGCACAAGGATAGTTCTTTAAATTCTCCAACATTACTCATATTTAGAACATGACGAGACAAATTCCCGACTTCAAATAAGTCAGAGTCTACAATAGTAAGGTTATATACTCCTGCCCGTACAAATATCTCTGCTACTGATGAACCAATACAACCTGCTCCAACAAGCAATATCTTTTTTCTAAGTAAAAAATCATTCATTTTACCTCTCTGTGATATTTCTTGCTGATTCCAGTTTTCTGAAATAATCCAATCTAACTTTGTTTTTCGAGTCAAAACTGCACTTTTATCACGCAACCACCATCCTTGTTGATTAGTTCGGAAGCCCTTTGCTGTCTTTTTACCGTATGATACAACTGGTAAATATAATGCCTTCCAAAAAACAATTTCAGGCTCACCTCCAAAAGTTTTCGGTACAGGAAAACCAAGTAGAAGTAGATGTCGTCTTCCATCTCGAATCTTTGAAACAACATTTTTCAACACATTCAAAACATCAATGTGCTGGCTATTACAGGCATCAATTAAATCACCCAAAGTTTCTGGTGCTTGCCACTCATTAATTACTGGAGGCTGCTTCAAAAGTATCCACGGAGCATTAATCGGAGGCGAAATATTCGTTTTTGAAAGATAATTACCCCATTGCGTGTAGTGCTCGATGCTACCATTTAATGATTTAAATTGCTTTACATAATACACAAATGGCTTGCTTTTATAAACATCTAATTCTGCAATTCCATATCTGCAATCAGTACTTTCCCATTGCATAAAAGTAACAATATCTTCAGAAAAAGCAAATTGCATTTCTAATACATTGCTCAAATTAAATTCGGGCAGTTCAAACGGCTCACTATCTGCAACTAACTCATCTTTAGCGGCTAGTTCAAGCCAATTGATTGTTCTTTTTACATGATAAAGTAATCGTTCATCTATACTATAAGGTTCCGATTGAAAATCAGATATCGTATTTACTTCAAGACATAATGCTCCTTTTCTCCATAACCCATTTCTTTCAATTTTGGAGTTATTAGCCTGATGATACAATGTAACCGTTATACTGTTTTTCACATCAGGATATACTTTTATTTTTCCTTTTGGATAATTGGAGTCAACAACAATATACCATTGAGATATTGGGGGGAAATATGTTGTTTTATACTCAATCGCTATACCTAAATGTAAATACCACGCATTTAATTCATTTTCAAATTTCCATTCATCTATTATCTCAACTTGCGACAATGAATCTAATGCTCTTCGTGCCTGATTTAATTTATTTAATATTTGTTTTGGTTCCATTTATGCAAATCTTCCTTCTGGAATAGCTGCTGATTTTTCAGTACGATTTGTAAATCCCGCTGGAGAATTAGACTTTGTAGGTTCAGGAGCAGAGGGAAATTCATTGCCAAATAACTCTCTCCATTTGCAAACACTATCATACAATTCTTCACAATCATAAGCTTCACGAGCAATTTTAACGGCATCACAAACAGTATCATAAAAATCAGAATATTCATCATCTGTAATTCTTGCAAAAACATCATGTTCAGGAACTCCTCTATCAGCCAAGAAGGGTTTTGTAGGGTGTTCAGAAACGATATTTTCAAGAGTTAATACAACCCCTTCAGCTACAGTAGTTATACCATCTGGACAGCAATCGCCAATAAAATGCTCTAGTGGATAGCTCTTCGGATGTTTCATATCTGGATATTGTGTCTTACGCCACCACTTTAATGCCTTAACAACATTTATATAGTGTGTATTACAATTCTTGTTTTTCTCAACTGTCCATCGAATTTGCTCAAGCGGATGTGTCTCATCCCATTCTTCAGCTTCACGGTCAGGAATTAGAAGTGGCTCAGCTTTCCATTGGGGTTCGCTATCTGATTTACAAAATATATTATAGGAGCTTTCAAACAAAGTAGTATCAAATGATTTTGAAAACACATTTTGCTGGAAATCTTCAATTGTATATTCAGAAATAATAGCTTTATCTTGCAATATTCCTGTTTCGCTTTCACTTGGAGCAGAAGTAGGCACAATATCCAAGTCAACATAACTTAAACTTATACCTATTGACCTACCTTGAATTCTATACTTATCTTTATAGTGCTTGTCTAAAAAAGGTACGAATAAATTTAATGCTTCTTCTGGCGTATATTCTTCAGAGTCTAATTTTGTTACAACAATAACGTCAACATCTGATTTGTTTCCATTTTTAGGTTTCACAGCCGTAGAACGACGGTAGCTTCCCTGCAAAAAAGTGCTAACAATAATTTTTGATAATTTTTCGTCTCCCTCTAATCTTTTTCTTAATGTCGTGTGTCCTGTCTTCAAATCATTCACTTGATTATCGGTTAGACGAATATTGGACAAAAAATCCTTAAAATATGATGGTACAGTAGACATAAATAATCCTCCTTCAATTTGTAAAATTTATTGATTTTGAATATGAGCAAGAGTCTCGTTGCTCAAAATCATATTCATACAAAACACATTTACCAAATCCTCGTGAATTTTGTCCTAAGAAAAACATAAATGCATTTGGTGCAGAAGCAAAAATATGTAGCGTTGCTCGTCGCTCTACAGTAGTTCTTTGCGCTATAGCGTTATAAACAGAATTAGCAAGAGCTGCTGCATGGTTTCCATCTTCTATTGAAAAATTTGTGGCACCGACTTCGCTTGGTGTACAATTTATGATACGCCCAATTGATAGATTTTTTTCTTTAATGTATTCAACCACATTATGATAAATGGGACGAGTAACATTTAGTATTAATGCAGAATCAAATCGGTTTTCATCAAATATTTCATGTGAAATATCCCAATTAGAATAGTTTCTTTTAGATGACAATTTTACATCCCATAATACAGTACCATTTGTTGCTGACTTTTGTATTGGAAATACATTGATACCAGATTTACTATCAAGAACCTGTCCTGCCGCAAAAGCTAAGGATGCATGTGCATGTTGGTATTTGCAAGCAAAAATTCTTTTGCTTTTTCATAAACATCATTATTCCAATCATATCCCTCTTTTATATTACGACCATCAAACTTATCTAACAGGGACAAGCACATTGTTTCATCTTCTAGATGCACTGCTCCACGTGAAAAACTTGTAATACCAATAGATATTCTTTTAGGGGAATATTTATCAGCAACAAGCAAAATACGTTTTTCCAATTCTTCATCAAAAACTCGTCTATCAATGCCATTACCATGTGTTGAAGAAATCATTTGGTCATTTACAGTGGCCGAAGCAATAAAGCTAATTTGGTCAAAAGTCATCATTTGAGTGCTATACGAGATATACTTATGCAACGAATCTCGTACAATTTTTTCTAATACCTCTATTTCAAAAGGTAAAATAACAAAATCAATTCTTTTATCTTTAAGCAAATCCGTATCAAATCCGTTAAGTGATGCTATTGCCATTTTATCAAGCGTGTTGCTATAAAATTTTCCAATTGAATTTATAAAAGTAATTGCTGCCTTTTCACATTGCCCAATTAAACATAGTTCATATTCGGAGGTATCTATATCTGCTATAAGGTCACAAAGCCATAATTTAACATCAGATTTAGAAAATGTATTTATTGTTGATTTTACCTGTATGCTTTTTGTGATTTTATTAGCTTTTCCTAATGCTATATCAACTTTGTCATTAGATGTCGGAAATTCAATATAAATCTTATCCCAATTATCTTTATCGGTTAATGCTTCTAAGACTGAAGCAAAACCTTGATATAAAAAACCTCGTGAAGCTTCCTTACCGCCCACCAGTTTCACCAACCTTTCTTTTTTATCAACTAGTTTTGACCCAGATGTTAGCTGAAATATCCCAAGAATTTTGCCACTCCTCCTCCTTTACAATCGCATCAAATACAGGCTCAAGGAAAGTCTGTATTTCCTCAATGGCCGTCGAAAACTCAAGCGTATCATCCTTTATGGTTTTTAAGAAATATTTCCACCGTTTCTGCATATCCGCATCCTCGGCAAGTGTGAGAATACGCTTGAAACTGTCCTTTTCGTAGGGTGTCCCTCGCCGTTCCAATGTTCTGGATATTGCCGTCTGCAATCTCGCTCCATCAAAATCAAAAGTCCTTGCGAGATAGTAAATATCGTAAAAATCTTTCATTCTGCCTGTTAGTTCAAACCGTTGCAGGATAGCGTCAAACTTTTCCGCAATAGTGCTTTCAAGAGAATACGTCATAATAACAGGAGATTCAAAATCAGGAAGCTGCGTATGAATCGTCCGTTCCTCGGCACATGGCACAATCACATCCCCGACTCCTATATCTACATTGAACGGCACACGGACATTTTTGATTTTTCCGATAATCTGCGTACTAATGCCGTGATATTTCCTTTGTGGGGAAATTTTCTCAAAGCCTTTGGCTGTCATCTCAATATAATCATTGCCCGTAGGTATGGCAAGAATTTTTACAATAAGAGCCTGCACTTCTTCTAACGAGTTAGAAACACTGCGCAATAGGAAATCCACATCAACGGTCGCCCGACTTTCAAAGTTTGTAAGCGTATAAATAAACAAACCGCCTTTGAGAATAAGAGCATCCTCATACCCCGATTTTGAAAGTTTGCGCAAAAATTCCTCCTGCATAAAAAGCTGTAAGCATTGCTGATAACTAATGCCGGCCGCCTTTGCCTTATTCCTTAGCCTTGCCAAAACAGATGACGCAATATCAGCCACTACAACCACACTCCAATCAATTCTTTTACTTTCTTCTGCACTCTAAGTTCCTTTGCATATTTCATAAGGTTTGGGATATTCTTCTGCGTGTCTCTCACATAACCTTGAACTGCCTTATTAAAAATTTCTTTATCCATCTTGCTCATATTCCGCAAGACATCACAAATCGTACGGTCACGGTCATAAATGCGGACATCTACAAAATCAATACTTCCTTTTATTTCCCCTAGCGGTACTAAATAAGGCTCAACTCTATAAGCCTTTACAAACGGATAATCTATCTTTGTACGATTCCTTGAAACATTTTTATCAACCGTAATATTCCATTCGGCAGGATTACGGTCGCTATAATGATAATAAAAGAGAGCTGTTTCCATACAAAGGACTGCATCTGGAAAAAGCCGATTGATGATCTTAACCTCCTGTCCATCAAAAGAATCCACCCAATGGTAATATCCCCATTTTACCTTTTCAATCAGTCCTTCATCTAATAATTTCTGAATATCAGCATAATATAGTTTATAAGAATTAAGTTCAGCGGTCGTCATGATACAATCATGGTCAAAAAAAATTCTTCTAACAATATCTATCACTTTTTCATCAAGCATTGATTACACCTCTATTAATCCACACAAAAATATCTCAACAATTATGTGATTTGTTATAGTATATCCTTTTTTGTATGAAAAGTCAATTGTAGTAAAATACCATAAATAAATTATACAATAGTGTGGTTTGATATAAAAAACTCAGCTTGTCCAAGAATATATAGACAAACTGAGTTCATTACATTCCGTATCATAAATAAACATCATCATTAGCTGCCGCATAGAGATTTATCCATCTCGGAGTGTCGCTAACTTCGATAGAATAAGGCTTCCCGACATCCCCCGCATCTTCATTTTCATCATACTTCTTTATCCTCTCAAACGTCGAAAAGCTATGTATCGGGAATCCCACCGTATCATCCTCGTCCCAAAATACAGTAAGCGGAACATTACCGCTGCTTCTCTGGGTACGGAAGAACTGGCCCACATGGAGATGATATGTGCCATCGTCCATCAGCTTACACGCAACCTGACGCCGGAAGAACTGGAGAAGTCCGGATTCGATAAATACTATGTAGACCACACCCTTGCCCTCTGGCCCCAGGCGGCAAGCGGCGCGCCTTGGACTGCAACTTACTTTCAGTCCAAGGGCGACCCGATTACGGATATACACGAGGATATGGCGGCAGAACAAAAAGCAAGAACCACCTACGACAATATCCTGCGCCTCGTAAAAGACCCAGAGGTCTGTGAACCCATCCGTTTCCTGAGGGAACGTGAAATCGTCCACTATCAGCGTTTCGGTGAATCTTTAAGAATCGTCCAGGATCACTTAGACAGCAAAAACTTCTATGCCATCAACCCTGAGTTTGATATCCGTCCCCGTGACTAACCTTTAAACTCGCAGAATCTATGAATCTATCTGAATTAATCAAGGGCAAAACCATTCACCAGGTTTTGCCCTTTCTCAAAACAGCAATGACATTTTTTACTTATATCCACTCTGACGCCCACACTGAAAGGGTTTTACACAAAGCAT
The DNA here is from genome assembly GCA_910574885.1 of Lachnospiraceae bacterium. Taxonomy (GTDB): domain Bacteria; phylum Bacillota; class Clostridia; order Lachnospirales; family Lachnospiraceae; genus Sporofaciens. Next base: position 8,310 of record CAJTDD010000042.1, read on the forward strand.
TCGCCGCAAAACGTTTCCCGTCCACCACTTTTGCCCCTGGCGCTAAAGCCTGCATATTTTTCCCGGCTTCTCCCATTGGGCTTCCGCCGGATGTAGCAAACGGTATCACCGTCTTTCCCGTAAAATCATAGGCTTCCATAAAAGTATCAATAATAGACGGTTCCCTGTACCACCACACCGGGAATCCGATAAATACCACTTGATACTGATTCATATCCCCTACCTTAGAGCGGATTGCAGGACGGCATCCTCTGTCGCTCATTTCCACAGAACTCCTGCTTCCCTTATCCTGCCAGTCAAGATCTTCGTCCGTATATGGAATCTCCGGTTCAATTTCAAACAAGTCCGCCCCTGTCTCCTTTGCCAGTCGCTCTGCCACTTGCGCAGTCACTCCGCTTGCACTGAAATATGCTACCAATACTTTGCTCATTGTGAAACTCCTCCTTGCATCTGTTTTCATTGGTAGTTTTATCATACAACCTGAAGTACACTTAAAGTCAAGAGATATTATTATAAAATCATCTTAACGGCCTCTTTCCAGCCCTTGCTTTTTTTTACTTTTAGTTCAGGCTCCATTTTCGGTTCATAAATACTTCTGCCAATTTCCTCCATGACCCTTTTATCGTAGAGGCCAAGCGCAATCCCCGCCACATATGCCGCCCCTATCCCGGACATTTCTTCCGCCTGCGATACGCTTACCCTTGTATTCAGCAAATCACTTTGGAACTGCATCAGATAGCTGTTTTTCGACGGGCCGCCGTCTACCCTGAGTTCCGTCACAGTATCTCCCGTATCTTTGCAAAATGTCTCCACAATATCCATAATCTGATATGCAATACTCTCTACCGCAGCGCGCACAATTTCTTCCCGCCCTGTAGTTCTTGTAATACCGCACAAAAGTCCCTTCGCCTGGCTGTTCCAGTAAGGCGCCCCTAGCCCGGTGAATGCAGGTATCAAATACAAGGAATCATCCTGTCTCGCCGACCGGCATAAGCTTTCTGTTTCATTTGGGCTGTCGATCATCCGGACTTCATCTTTAAGCCACGTAATGACCGCTCCTGTATAATTAATATTTCCCTCTAATACATAATTGATTTCCCCATTAAGCTTCCATGCCAGCGAAGTCACAACGCCGCTCTTACTGCTGATCGGCGTCGCTCCCGTATTCATCATAATCGAAGAGCCTGTCCCGTAAGTCGCCTTGATCATTCCCGGCCATATGCATCCCTGCCCGAACAGAGCCGCATTGGAATCTCCCATCACACCATGGATCGGCACAGCCTTAGGCAGGAGCCCTTCAAAATCCGTCATTCCAAAGCAACTGTCCGAATCGCACACTTCCGGTAAATACTCCGGTGACAGCCCGAATATCCTGCATAGCTCTTCATCCCACCTAAGCCTGTAGATATCAAAAAGCTGTGTCCGTGATGCATTGGAATACTCTGTCTTATAAGAAGTACCGCCCGTGAGCCGATAAATCAGCCATGTATCAACGGTTCCCATTCCAAGCGCTCCTTCTAGCGCCTTCTGCCCTGCTCCTTCTACATTCTCAATCAGCCATGCAAGCTTCGATGCCGGAAAATACGGCGACAGTGTAAGCCCCGTCTTCCGTTCAATGACCGCTCCATCACCGGATTCTTCAATCCTATCACAGATTGCCTGTGAGCGGGAGCACTGCCATACCACAGCGTCTGCCAGCGGTTTTTTCGTCTGCCTATCCCAGATTAAGGCTGTCTCCCGCTGGTTACTGATTCCGACGCCGGCAATCTGCTCCGGATTGATCCTAAGCCCGCCCTCTTGGGGATTGATAAGAAGCTGCTTTACCACACGCAGCGTATTCTGATAGATTTCTTCCGGGTCATGGGACACCCATCCCTCTTCATTTACAATCTGTCGGTGGGGAAGATCTTCCCTGCGAACCATCTTCCCGTTTTCATCAAACAGCAGCGCTTTCGTTCCCTGTGTACTCTGATCAATGCCAATCAAGTACTTCTTATTCATATTCTCATCACCCATATGACTTTCTCCATAATCCTTATCCAAAGACGCCGTTGCTTATATCCGGGCCTTTGGCTCTGCAAAAAATCAGGCAAGCGCCTCACGTACCTTCTTTGCAATCCCTTCCGCATCCAACCCATAGTAGCCAAACACCTCACTGGATGTACCCGTAATCACCGGTGCATCCGGCAGCGACATGTTCACTACCTTCTTCGGGCAATGCTCACCGACTACCTGTGCGACCATAGCGCCTAATCCGCCAAACGGGGCGTGTTCCTCTACGGTCACAACAGCTTTTGCCTTCCCGGCCTCTCGGATGATCGTTTCCCGATCCAGCGGTTTTACACAGTACATATCTACGACCGTGATAGAGATGCCATCCTCTGCCAGAAGCTTTGCGGCGTCCTTCGCCGGTTTTACCATCTCGCCGCATGCAATCACGGCTGCATCCACACTTCCTGTCCTTGCCCTATCGACTACAACCGTAGCCCGGTTAAGCTCAAACGGAATCTCCTTACCTGCTTCTTCATATTCATCATAAACCGGGTCTACCGCATTTCTCCCTACACGGATATAGGCAGGGCTTTCATCCGCAAGCAAGGCCTCTGTAAGCTTCTTTGTCTGCAGATGGTCGCTTGGCAGATACACCCTCATATTCGGAATAGCGCTCATAGCTGCGATATCCTGCGCTGAATGATGACTCATGCCCAATGCGCCGTAGCTGACGCCGCCGCTAATACCGATTAATTTGACATTGGTATCAGAATATGCCACGTCCACCTTGCACTGCTCATAACTTCTGGCCGACAGGAAACATGCCGGAGATACGGCATAGGCCTTCTTCCCGCATTTTGCAAGCCCTGCCGCAATACTGACCAGATTCTGCTCCGCAATCCCGGTCTCTACGAACTGCTCCGGATAGGTATCGGCAAACGGCGTAAAGGAACCGCTTCCTCTCGAATCGCTGCATAACGCCACAATACTTCGATCCTCTTTTGCAGCCTCCATCAGCACTTCACAAATCACCTGTTTATTCGCTGTCTTTCCCATTATGCCAATGCCTCCTCTCTTGCTTTCAGATCCTTCATAATCTGTGCATACTCTTCATCCAACGGAACCTTATGATGCCAGTTCACCTTATTTTCCATGACCGGAGAACCTTTTCCCTTTACTGTATTTGCAATTAGGACCGAGGGCTTTCCCTTTACCGCCTTTGCTTCTTCAAATGCGGCGTGAAGCTCCTCCACGTCATTTCCATCCTTTACATCAATCACATGCCACCCGAAGCTTCTGAACCTCCCATGTAAGTCGCCGTGGGCCATCACCTCTTCGGTCCCCCCGGAAATCTGCAGACGGTTACGGTCTACCACCGCACAGAGATTATCAAGCTTATAGTGGCTGGCCGCCATGACTCCCTCCCATACAGAACCTTCTGCCAGCTCACCGTCGCCCATCACAGTATAGACACGGCAATTTCGCCCGTCCATCTTCCCTGCCTTCGCCATCCCCACGCAGACCGGAAGCCCATGGCCAAGAGAACCTGAATTCATCTCAATTCCCGGCAGCTTGTTATTGGGATGCCCGATAAACCGGGAACCGAATTTGCTGAAGGTTTTATGTAATTCTTCCTTTTGGAAGAAACCCTTCTCCGCCAGCACGGAATAATACGCTTCCACGGAATGTCCCTTGCTCATTACAAAATATTCCCTGTCCGGTGAATCCATATTCTCGGGACTGATATTCATCTGGTCAAAATATAATTCTGTCAGGATCTCCATCACACTCATATCCCCGCCGATATGTCCCGCCTTTCCTGCCCGAATCAGGTCTACGGTATCCTGGCGTAATTTATACGATAATGCTTTTAAATTCATTGCAGCCTTCCTTTCTTATTTCCTGTTTCCAAACCTAAGTCCACCTGCCCCGCAAGGGGCATGCATTACGAACCGCCTATCTTAGCCAGTCCATTGATATCCCGGCCATCTGTCTGCCGTAGCCAATCACTCGCCTCTCAGATAAGCCTTCACCTCTTCTTCAATCGGGTCGTAGAGATCCGGTTTCACACCGATATACTTACATGCCTCATATAAAACCGGAACAATATCCTTATGGATTCCCACACAATGATGGATATAAGGTCCTTCTACAATCTTGGCCTCCAGACGTTTGATATTTTCCACCTCTACCCAGAGATAGGTTCCCATCCCCTTAGGTCCGTCTACGCCCTTGGCCCTTCCAAGGAGCAAGGAGTATTCACCGTTATCTCCGTCAAACCGGCAGAGTGTCACATCGCCATGTTTTGCTTCTGCAGTCAGGCTGCCCGGATGGTCAAATGCCAATGGATACGTAATCCTCGGCTTCTGCTGCGCCACAGACATAGGCCATGGCCCACAGTGCTGCAGCAATTCGCCATTCGGGATATCCGGATGGCGGATCGTCCAGTCTGCGAAAAAGGTTCTGGTTTCACCCATACCTGCCGCCTCTGCCAGAAGCGCTGTCACCGCCCCATGGATATCCGTCTCGCAGACCACCGGGATTCCCTTCTCATTCAGAATTGCATTTGCCGCGCAAGGCATAATCCCAATCTCAGTCTGCAGGGCATTCCAACACTGGATAGCTGCTGCCTGGCATCCATATTGGCTGACCAGCTCCTCCATCGCGACCGCAAGCGCCGCCACATTCTCCACCTCGTCATCCTTGATCTCAATCTCCATCGTTTCATGGATATAAGAAATCATCTCTTTAAGCCTCAAATCCTCTGCCTTCACAGCTCTAATCTTCTCGGTCAGCTCTGTCATCGGAATTGGTGCGAGCTGAATCTGAAACTTCTCAAGCAATTCCCCTTCGTTGCACATAGTAGTCCAGAAGTCAAAGGGACGTGTGGAAATCTGAAGAATACGGATACTTCTAAAGGTCTTCACCACATTGCATACCGCAAGGAAATCACGAAGCCCTCTCTCGAACACCGGATCATCCAGCCTGCAGTTCGTCATATAGGTGAAGGGCACCTGAAACCTTCTCAATACTTTTCCGGTCGCAAAGAGCCCGCACTGGGTATCCCTTAACCGGACCCCATTCTCATCCGGCCGTTCATCCAACGGCCCCCACAGAAGCACCGGCACATTCAACTCCTTCGCAAGTCTGGCACAGACATATTCTGTTCCGAAGTTACAGTGGGGCAGGAATAACCCGTCAACGCCCTCGCTCTTGAACTTTGCCGCAATCTTCTTCACATCATTGTCATCGTACAGAAGTCCCTCTTCATTGATATCATCAATGTCAACAAAATCAATTCCCAGTTCCCTTAATCTGTCCGCGGTCAAACCTCGGTACTTGATCGCGTCCGGCGCACTGAAAATGCTCCTTCTTGTGGGCGCATAACCAAGCTTCATACTTACCATTTCTATCTCCTCCTGTTCTTAACTTCTTGCCCAAATTATAGCTTATCATTTACTAAATTTCTCCAACTTATTAAGTATTTTTATCTTAATTTATCACTTAATTCTTGTATATTTTATACTTATCCGTTATACTCAATTTAAAAGATACACCCTAGTGTGCTGTCTGCATTATATTCAGTCAAACCTCCTTGTCTATTCGCCCATCTGCCGCGTTGGATTTTCTAGCCGTAGCCACCGCTACGCCGTCGAAAATCCGCCTTGCAGATGAACGAATATCCTGCGGAGTTTCGCCAGATATAATGCAGACAGCACACTAGTGTAGTGATAACGGATTTCAACCACACAGGTAAAACATTTTAATCTGAGAGGGATACCGCAATGAGCATTACCGCAAAAGAATTAGCCAGAAAAATAGGCGTTTCCGCCGCCGCAGTCTCCATGGCGCTGAACAATAAGCCCGGGGTCAGCCGCAAAACCCGGCAGTTGATTTTAGATGAAGCAGAAAAAAACGGATATGATTTTTCCCGCCTTTCTGTGAAGAAACAGGCAGGAGGGAATATATATTTCGTTATCTATAAAAAACATGGCGCAGTTGTCACAGATACTCCGTTCTTCTCCCAATTATCTGACGGAATCAGCGAAAGCTGTAAGGAAAACGGCTATAAGATGAACATCCGCTATGTGTACGACGACGGAGAAACCCTGGAGGAACAGGTCGGAGATATCCAGTATTCCGACTGCTGCGGCATCATCCTGCTCGGTACGGAGATGAGCGCAGAGGACTTTCGGATATTCAAGGCCGTCCCCCTTCCCATCGTCCTGTTGGATACTTATTTCGAGACGGTACAGACCAACTACGTCCTGATCAACAATGTACAAGGGGCATATCTCGCCACATCCTATCTGATCAAACGCACCAGACAGCAGCCGGGGTATCTGCGTTCCTCCTATCCGATCGGGAACTTTGAAGAACGGGCATCCGGATTCTACAATGCAATTCGCTTTGGAGGGATGTCAGCCTCCAAATCCATCGTCCATAGGCTGACGCCCTCTATCGAAGGCGCCTTTTCCGATATGGCAGAGATACTGGAACAAGGGGAAGAACCGGCGCGGTGCTACTTCGCAGATAATGATCTGATTGCCGTCGGAGCGATGCGCGCGTTCAAGGCAAAAGGCTACCGGATTCCGGATGACATTGCAATCGTCGGGTTCGACAATATCGAATTTAGCAATATCGTAGAGCCAAGCCTGACCACCGTCCATGTACCTAAGCGGGAAATGGGTCAAATGGCTGCCAAACGCCTGATCAATCTGATTGAGAAAAAGGAAACGGCGCCTGTCAAGATTGAAATTGCTACTCATCTTGTCAAGCGCCATTCCTGTTAATCGTTCTTTTTCTGCCTTGCATCCAGCTCCGCACGAATCTGGGGATATTTCTTATCCAGATCATATGGAAGCATGACCAACACGCACACAATCGTTGCTGCCAGAGACAGTCCGCCAAAAGCAAAATTCAGCGCGCCGATCGTGACCGGGAATGCCTCTTTCAGGCTTTCACCGGCTGCAAGCGCCGCATCCATTGCAGGGATATTCTCCTGATAATGGCTCCATGCCAACAATGCAGAGATGATAGCCGATGCAGAAGCAGATGACAGCTTATTCACAAACCCGTTTACTGCATTCTGAGTACCGCCCATATTCTTGCCGCACTTCCATTCCGTATAGTCAAATACGTCAGGCAGCATAGAAAAATACATACTCTGCCTGAAACCAAATCCCAGGCCGATCAGGGCTAGCACCGCTGTAGCAATGCCGGCATTAGATGTTATAAACAATATCAGATACCCTACGCAATCCACAATGGCGCCAAACTGCATCAGCTTAATCTTGGAAATCCCTTTCCCGTTAAGGATTGCAGAAACCAGCATGGTCGGAATCGCCAGAACCGTCAGCAGTGATAACGCAAGGCTCATCGTACTCGTATTGCCGATAATATATGTATAATAATACTGCATTGCGCCATACATGCCCAGATACCCCAGAAACAGGAAGAATATAAGCCCCAGTATCATGATATAATATTTGTTCTTGAACATATTGCCCAAATCTTTCAAGATTGACGTCTTTTCCTGGGATTTCGTCGGCGGGTTGATTTCAGCAACGCTAAATACACAGGCAGAGATGATCGCAATCACGATAACGCCAAGCACGATATTCGTATTGCGGTATCCAGTTGCCAGCGCCTGGCCCGTCGCATCCTTAGAGCCGGCAAAAAAGTATATCATAGGCAGCACAAACAGGGAAGACGTACTGCCGACAGAGCCGTAACAATCGGAGCCATGGGGATGTTCACTAGCGTATATCCAAAGGAGAAAATAATGTAGGTAACATAAGCCCAGGCAAGCTTCGCACCTGCGCCCCAACTGACAGGGACAGAAAACAGAAGCACCATTCCTACAGCCAGTACAGGCGCGCCTGCCATCATCCACGGCCGGTACCTTCCCATCTTAGTATCCGTATTATCAATCAATGCGCCTACCATATAATCCGTGAAAGCATCGATGAACTTCGTGACAACAAACATGACCCCAATCGGAACCGGATCGATGCCGGCACAGTTCGTATAATAAAACAGCAAATAAGTATTCGCCAGCAAATATGCCAGATTACAGGCATAATCACTGATACCGAATCCGATACGCTGCCTCCATTTGAAGGCTGTCGTCTGATAATAACTTGGTTCATGCTTTAAGATTTGCATATTGGTTCCCTCCTCGTATGTTTTATTCCTTTCCCTCATTGAGCGTACTCACTACCTGCTGAACCAGCTTGGAAGGAAGTTCAAGACTGTTGTCTTTCACATTGAGCCTGCTTACTACATTCTGGATTAGTTCCTGATTAAGCTTGCCCTGTCCCAAATCGGCATCCCCGAATTGTCCAAAAGGAATTGCCAATCCCAAAGGAAGAATCGGATTTTTGTCAGGGTCAAAGAATTCCTGTACCGCCTTGCTGGCCGTAGACAACGCCTCCTTAAACTGTGGTTCCTTGACAAAATGTCCCACTTGCGCCTGTGGGCTGAAACGCTTGACTGCTTCCGCAGAATCCACCATGACAGACGCCGTCAGAAGGATTTCCCGAGAGCTTCGTCCCACCAGGATTTCATATTCGCCGCCTTCTACTACCCATTTATATAATGCAGGCGTATAGCACTCAAAGGCTCTTCTGTCCAAAGTAACGGAAACCTCCTGCTCCTCGCCGGGTTTCAGATAAACCTTGCGAAATCCCCTCAGCTCTTTTACCGGACGATTGATACTGGAAACCACATCCCGTACATAGACCTGTGCAACATCCGAGCCGGCGCGGCTGCCTGTATTTTTCACGATAAAGCTGACGGTCACGTTATCATTTACACTCATTCCGCTCTTATCCAGATGAATATCGCTATAGGCAAAGGACGTATAAGACAGGCCATACCCGAACGGGTATTCCACATCCAGTTTCTTTGCGTCATACCAACGATACCCGATATACACACCTTCTCCGTATGCCACATCCGGCACCGTATCCGGATAATGCGGGAAACTCAGATAGGAAGGCGTATCCTCCAGACGGCAGGGATAGGTTTCCGGAAGCCGCCCGCCGGGTTCCGCCAGACCGAACAACACATCGACCGTGGCGCCTCCGGATGCCTCTCCTGCATAGCCGCCCTGCAGCACGGCCCTCACCCTCTTATTATAGGCGGTAATATCCACCGGCGCACCGGTATTGATCACCAGTATTACGTTGGTGTTCACCTCCAGGACAGCGTCCAGCAGCTCCCGCTGGCTTTTCGGAAGAAAAAGATCCGTACGGTCATAGCCTTCCGATTCCACACCGTAGGGATATCCGGTAAATAAAATGATGATCCCTGCATTTTTAGCCGTCTCTACTGCCTCCGTAATCAAATCCGGACGAGGCGTATCCTCCGGCGGGAAACCTGCATTGATCTGATAGCCTGCCGCATAAGGAATCTCCCCCACCCCTGTCAGTCGAACAATCTCATCATAGGGAATATCCAGTGTATGCCCGTTCATATGACCCGAGCCGCCGCCCATATAACACGGCGCTTTGGCGAATCCGCCGATAACTGCCAGCCCTTCCACATTCTGATCAAGAGGCAGTACGCCGTCATTCTCCAGAAGAACCGCCCCTTCTGCTGCCGCCCGGCGTGCCAGCGCATGATGTGCCTTCAAATCTACCGTGGGAATCTCGCCGCCGTCATGAATCTTGTAATAACAGTCCACCACATGGTAAGCGATCTGATCCAGTGCGCCCTCCGGCATATCCCCATTGTTGACCGCATCCCAGAGCAGATGGCTGTGATTGTCTTCCTCGGCCAGTTCCACATCCAGGCCTGCCAGATGCCCTTCTATCTTATCTTCCCGATAATGGACCGCGAACGCGTCAGACATGACAAGGCCGTCATAGCCGAACTCATTGCGCAGCTTATCCATGATCTCCCTGTTCTGATGAACCCATTTGCCATTTACCTTGTTATAGCAAGTCATCACTGTCCATGGGTCAGACTTCTGGAGAACAAGCTGGAACACCCGCAGATACATCTCGTTGAACGTCCGTTCATCCACTACCGCATTAGTCGTCATACGCTCATACTCTTGATTATTGCAGACAAAATGTTTCAGGTTTGCCGCCACATGCTGGCTCTGGACTCCGTTAATGTATGCCGCCCCCAGTTCTGAGGAAAGCCAGGGGTCCTCGGAATAGTATTCAAAGTTCCTCCCGCACAGCGGGCTTCGTTTCATGTTGACGCCTGGACGGAGGATGATGTCCACCTGCTGGTTCTTACACTCCCTCCCCTGGGCCTCTCCGATCTCACAGGCCAGTTCGGGATTCCATGCAGCTCCTTGCGCCGCCGCCTGCGGGAAACAGGTTCCCCAGAACTTATCCTCCATCTCTTCTCTTGGCAGACGGAAGTAATCGCACCAGCCTCCGGAAGGATTGTCGCAACTGCGGTAGGCGATGCCGAATCTGGGCAAGTTGCCAAAACGATCTTGATACAGTGCGCAGCAACGGACCTTTTCGTCTAAAGTCATTTGTGAAACGATGCTTTTGATCTCTTCTGATGATTTTGACATTTCTGTTTGTCTCCTTTTCTTTTTATTGTGCCGTCAAAAGATGCATAACGGTGTATCTGACTCATAATATAAACCCGCATTTATTAAAAATCAACATTTTAATTCAATTTTTAAACTATAAATTTAAAAATCGTCCAATTATACAAAATTAATTACAAAGATTTATACATTTTCACGATAAAAACATCTATTATTGACAATCGTTATCGCATTCGTTAAACTGTATTTAAATTATTTTTAAACATATTTAAATTTTTCTATATCTAAAGGAGGATACATCATGAATCAAACCGATATTTTTCCATCTGCCTGCCACCGCTGGGGTATTTATGAACTTGCGTTCTCTGGCAAGACAAGCGGTAATCCCTATCTTCAATATAGAATAACAGGAACCTTTTGCGGAGAGCAGGAAACCGTTACTTTAGACGGCTTCTATGACGGGGACGGCATCTATCGCATCCGTTTTATGCCGTCATATGAAGGCCTTTATACTTTCTCCGTTTCCGGCAGCTTCTCCAAACAGGCCTACCATGGTTCCTTTACCTCTCTTCCCGCTGTTCCCGGCTGCCATGGCCCGGTCCGGGTGGCGGATACCTATCACTTCCGTTATGCCGACGGCACGCCTTACCGTCCTGTTGGCACGACCTGTTATGCTTGGACTTTCCAGAAGGAATCGGTAAGGACGCAGACCCTTGCAACTATGGCGGGAACCTGTTTTAATAAACTGCGTTTCTGTCTTTTCCCGAAACACTATGATTATAATTTAAACGATCCCGTCTGCTTTCCTTTTGAGGGGACTCCCTGTGACAACGCAGGATTGACCGAAGAAAATTTTTCTCAGGCAAACTGTTCCTGTCTCGGCGGCAGGGAAATTGCAGCCAAAACAAACCACTGGGATTTTGAACGTTTTAATCCGGAGTATTTCCGCCTGCTCGAAGACTGTATCTTAAAGCTTGCCAAAGCTGGTATTGAGGCCGACCTTATTTTATTCCATCCTTATGACCGCTGGGGTTTTTCTGACATGACTCCCGAACAGGACGAGCGATATGTCCGCTATATAGCCGCCCGTTTTTCTGCATATCACAATGTCTGGTGGTCTATGGCAAATGAATATGACCTTATGCCCCAGAAAACTTTTGAGGACTGGGAGCGGCTGGGCAGACTGGTCAAATCTCTGGACCCTTATGGGCATCTTCTGAGCATCCATAACTGCCAGGCCTTCTATGACCATACCCGGGACTTTATCACCCACTGCTCCATCCAGCGCACAGACTTATACCTTTCTTCCGAAATGACCGAAAAATGGCGGGAACAATACAAAAAACCCGTGGTACTGGACGAGATCTGTTATGAAGGTAATCTCCAGCATGGATGGGGCAATCTCACCGGAAAGGAGCTGACCAGACGATGCTGGGAGGCTGTCTGCCGCGGCGGCTATCCCGGACATGGCGAGACATTCCTTGAACGCATTCCTGACGGCAGCGCCAAAGACCGGGATGTCCGGATTTGGTGGTCCCATGGCGGAACGCTGCATGGCGAATGTCCGCCCAGACTGGCTTTCCTGTCACAGGTACTTGCAGACATACCCGGCGGACATGGCCTGAAAAGCATCCATCTGAACTGGGATGAGGTCGCTGCCGTGCCGGACAGCCCGCTGGCGGAAGAACACAGCTATTATCTGGTCTATTTCAGCTTTATGGCGCCTCTATTCCGCCGCTTCCATATGGATGATGAGACTTGGTTTGAAATAGACATACTGGATACTTGGAATATGACCGTAACACATCTGGGAAAACGGCGCGGAGAATTTACCGTTCCACTCCCCGGGAAACCTTATATGGCGCTTAGGTTAAAAAAAGCAGAAAGGAGCCATTGCGATGACGCAAGTTGAAAAATGGGATGTATTTGAGCTTGCCCTGCAGGGAAGGCAAGAAAGAAACCCCTTTACTGATTATGAAATACATGGTATATTTTATCATAAAAAGGAAACCTTGACCGTAAACGGTTTTTATGATGGAAACGGCATCTACCGAATCCGGTTCATGCCCTCCTATGAAGGTGAATATACTTATGAAGTTTCCGGCAGCTTTAGTCCGGAAACCTTCTCTGGGCGATTCACGGCCATACCGCCCTCAAAAAATAACCACGGCCCTGTGCGGGCTGCGAATCGGTTCTATCTTGAGCATCAGGACGGCACACCGCATCACTCCTGCGGCACCACATGCTATGCATTTGCCCTTCAGGAAACCGAGATCATCGAGCAGACTTTTCAGGAACTGGAAAAGGGATATTTCAATAAAATGCGGTTTTGCCTCATGCCAAAACATTACGATTTCTGCCTGCAGGACCCGCCGGTCTTTCCTTATGAGGGGATTCCCATGGACGCCAGTTTCCTGACCCGCGAGAACTTTAATGACTACAATGGCGCTGCGCCTGGGAATCACTGGAATTTTGAGCGTTTTAATCCGGCTTTCTTTAGGCGCTATGACAATATTATCCGGCGGCTGATGGAGCTGGGTATCGAAGCAGACCTGATTCTTTTCCACGCTTACGACCGTTGGGGCTTTTCAACCATGTCCATGGAAGAGAATCTGCTGTACCTGCGTTATGTCGCCGCCCGGTACGGCGCTTTCCGTAATGTATGGTGGGCGCTGGCAAACGAATATGAACTTTTGCGCCACCTCACCACAGACGACTGGGAGCAGCTTGGAACTGCCCTTCAGGCAGCAGATCCTTACCGCCATCTTATATCCATACATAACTGTGAGGCCTTTTTTGATTACAAACGGCCCTGGATCACCCATTGCAGCTGCCAGCGGGAGGATCATCACAAGACTACGGAATACACCGACGAGCTCCGGAATCGTTTCGGCAAACCCGTGATCTGGGATGAAGTCGGATATGAAGGCAATTTTCCCCATTGTTGGGGCAACTTCACCCCGGAAGAATTAGTCCGCCGGGCATGGGAATCCCTGATCCGCGGCGGTTACTGCGGCCACAGCGAGACGATCCTTAGTGATGATAATATTATCTGGTGGGCGCACGGTGGAAAACTAAAGGGAGAAAGCGCCAAAAGATTCGGGTTCATGCTTGATTTCATGAAGGATGTCCCTGGCGGCGGGCTATGCCTTGGAAGCCTGCGGGATGATATTCATTTTCAATGGGATGATGATGTTGCAATACCTGCCGACCCGGCTTTCAACGGCCAGTATTACTTCTTCTATTTCAGCATATGGCGGCCGTCTTTCCGGCAGATATGGATCGATGATACTACTTGGTTCGATGTTGAGATCATTGATACCTGGAATATGACAATAAACAGATGCGGCCGTTACAGAGGCCGCTTTGAGCTGCCCCTTCCCGGCAGGCAATATATCGGCATTCGATTAAAGCGCTCGATATCATAGTAAATTACGAAGCAGCGGCCAAATCATGCAGGCCGCGCCGCGCAGGCCCGCCTGTGGCAGCGGCCAGGTGTGCATTCATGCCGCGTTCGCGTAGGCCCGTTGCTTCACGTACATAAAAGGAGGTCACATGAAATATGGAAGAATCTAAGATAACTGGCCGAGCAATCGCAAAACGTCTGGGAATATCTCCTGCCACTGTTTCTCTGGCGCTAAATGGCCGCCCGGGAGTCAATCCCAAAACACGCGAAGCCATTCTCGCCTGTCAGGAGACGCTTTCCCGTCAGGAGGATAAAATGTTTCCTGATAAAATTTTGTTGATCAGTGCAGAGATTTCTTCTCCCAGTGACCATGGTCTGTTCAAACAATCCTACACCGAATTGTACCGTATACTGAATAATCACGGCTATCTCCTGCAATCTGTCACATGTGATGATACGTCCGCCTCCTTTTCTGCTCTGTTGGAGCAGCTTCCCAATAAGCAGATCGCAGGGGCCATCATCTTTGCTGTGAATATCCCTTTTGATAGCCTGCAATTCCTCAAGACAGCAGATATCCCCCTCATGCTTTTTGACTGTGACCTCCGTCTTCCTACAGGGGATAATCTTCTTATTGACAATTACGGCGGTGTCAATGATGCAGTGGAGTTTCTGATCGGACACGGCCATCAAGATATCTGGTATCTGTGCCACAGCGCAGAATATAATTTTAATTTTACCGAACGCCGGCGCGCATTCAAACAAATCACTGACAGCTTGGGAATCAGAGGGCATATGTTCGAGCTGTCCGGAGAACTCCGGGAGATACGCACCCGCGGACAGGATTTTCTCAACAGCCTTTCGCGCAGGCCTCTGCCGGTATTGACAGAGAACTACCAGATTTCCTTAGGGATCTTAGGCGCAGCGCAGCAGCTTGGGCTATGCGTACCAAAAGATCTGGATATTGTATGCTTTGATGAACTTCCGGAAGAAACACTACTGCCCTGGCCGGTTCCAATGATCCGTATATTCCACGGCAAAAAGGCAGCTATTGCCGCAAAGCGGCTGATCGACCGGATAGAAGGCCGGACTGATATCAATATTTCCTATTCATTCCGGACAGAACTAATCAATCACTCTATTGGAGATAAATCATGACAGAACAGTATAAGATATTTGAATCGGACTTAACCGGAACAAAGCAGGGCAACCCCTATATGGATGTTTGGCTGAAGGCCATATTTACAAACAATACGGAGCAGTTCACAGTCAATGGCTTCTACTGCGGAAACGGCAGATATAAGATCCGCTTTATGCCGGGAAAGCCTGGAATCTGGAGAGCCGTCACCGAATCCAACGACCCGGCGCTTCATGGTATCAGCCTGACCTGTGAATGCGTACCCGCACAAGAAGGGAATCACGGACGTGTACTGCGGATGGATGAGGTGCGCGCGCACGCCGCCGCGAAAGCTTCTTCATCCAACGAAGACAGGTTTCATTTTCTGTATGAAGACGGCGCCCGTTTCCAACCCTTTGGCACTACCTGTTACGCCTGGGTCAACCAGCCCGCGAAGATACAGGAACAGACCCTTGAGACATTGAAGCATTCTTGTTTCAATAAGGTAAGGATGTGTATCTTCCCCAAATTCTACACCTACAATACGGCAGACCCTGAATATTATGCATTTGAAGGAAATGAAAAGGATGGTTTTGACTTCACGCGCTTCAATCCGGTATTCTGGGAGAATCTTGAAAGACGTATCCGGCAGCTTGATGAACTGGGAATCGAAGCGGACGTCATCCTTTTGCATCCTTATGACAGATGGGGATTCTCCAAGATGGACCGGGATACCGACGTCTTTTATCTGAAATATGCCGTAAGCCGTCTGTGCCATTTTAAGAATGTGTGGTGGGCTCTTGCCAACGAATTTGACCTGCTTCCATGGAAATCTGTGGAAGACTGGGAATTATATGCCCGTGTCGTCATGTGCCGGGACCCCTACGGGCATCTGCGCTCTATTCACAACTGCGTAGAGCTTTATGACCAAACGCGCCCCTGGATTACCCATGTCAGCATCCAACGGATCGACGTATACAAGACTGCAGAAGCGGTCAGCGAATGGAGAGAACTGTATCAGAAACCGATCGTGGTAGACGAATGCGCCTATGAAGGAAATATTAACTTTGGCTGGGGTAATATCACAGGGGAGGAGATGACAAGACGTTTCTGGGAAGGCTGTATCCGGGGCGGATACCTCTCCCACGGAGAAGTATATGTTCAGCATGAACAGATCTGGTGGGCTCACGGCGGCAGGCTTCACGGAACCTGCCCGGACAGGATCGCATTCCTAAAAGATATTATGGCAGACGTCCCGGAGGGCTGCGCACCGTTAAAGCTCACACCGGAAAATCACGAGGCGAACTGGGATGTCCCCTGTCTGTGCAAAGAATCCGACCATTCTTATTACTTATATTATTTCGGGTTCTTTCGGCCGGCTTTCCGCACCTATGAACTGCCAAAGGGCTGCGCTTATGAAATCGAATTAATCGATACATGGGATATGGCAATCCAAAAGCTTCCCGGAATCCACTCGGGGAATATTAAGATCGGTATGCCAGAAAAGCAATATATGGCAATACGCATGAAAAAAATCTGATGATTTGCCAGTACTCCATCTGGCTAGTTCAGGAGTTCGATTTCTGACCAGATGGAGTACTAACTCCATTTCGTTTAGATACAAAATGCAGCATAAAGAGGAACCGTCTTTTTCCCGTCCTCAAAGCCAAAATTCGTGGCAGAAAGTTTGATAGCATAATCAGGTTTGTAGGTATCCATATAGACTTTTAAACTTTTGGCTTTTGTATTATCCGCCGATTTGACTTCAATAGGTATCAACCTTTCATCCCTCTGAATCACAAAGTCTACTTCTGCCCCGCGTTCGGACATCCAGTAATAGGTGTTGTACCCACTTATGGTAAGCTGCATATTCACATAGTTTTCCGCCATCCCGCCCTTGAAGTCATTGATTTCATCCACCATATAGAGGATATCATTCGCCGCTAAATCCTTTTTGGCAAGAAGCAGCCCCATGTCTGACACATATATCTTGAATGAATCAATATCACGATAACAACGCAAACAGATTCTATGAAATGAGATATCTGACTCCTCATAAATGTTTCTTTAACCGTATCCCCATCGTAAAATATGGTTCATTTAAACATTTCTCTCTATCGACACAATAGCCCCTCTTTTGATAAAAGGAGACCGCATACTCATTACTTTTTAACGCCCATATTGCAATCTCTTTATATCCTTGTTCCTCTGCCTTTTCTTCCGCAAAATGAATAAGCATCCCCCCAATTCCTTTCCCTTGAAATTGAGAATCCACATAAAGGCGGAAGATTTCAAATGCTCCAGCTATGTCTGCATCTGCTGCATCTCCCAAAGATATCATCGCTAACACCTGGTTCTGCTCTTCCCACACATATTCCGATAACCTACGGGTAGTAAAATCTAATTTTAATCGACCTGTTCTTTCCGCACATCCTTCTTCATTTAATAATAGGGGATTGATATATCCGGAATAGACATTTTTCCAATTCTCATTTACAATATTACATACAACCTCCATATCTTTTTCTTCTAATACTCGTATCATCTTTTCTGGTTCTCCTCCCTTCAAACAGATATCGCCATCGCATTCCACCACGTAATTCGCCACCTGATTGATAAACTCTAGCTCGTCACAGATAAGATTACGAGTCAGAACATCCTCTGAGAAACATCTGATAACCTCAAAAACAGTCTCTCCATACTTTCTTCTATTCTCGCAACGTCAACAAAGAATAAAGATACATTCACTCCGTCGCCACTATCGAATGTAATATTATCTTGTCCCTGCATAGCGTCATTCAAAGGATACAGCAGCCATATTTCCGAAGTAGCATACTTCTTGGAATATGCATACATCTGATACATATCCGCTTGTGATATACCATAGTTCTTGCTTCTGTCATTAATAAGACTCTTCCATTTTGTATCCAGAATAACAACACTCTTATCATCCCTGGTTACAACAAGGTCTGGCCTAAGAGCAAACTTCCTGTAGCTTTCTCCATTGAGTTTATTGAATAGATAATGCCCTCTGTCCTGTGCCGACACATCCCAGTGATATTTTGAAAATGCTTTTTTCAGATTCTGTGCAACATATGCTTCGAACACTTTCTCCATTGGGAACATTAATGCTCTTGCAGATTCTGTTCCAGAAAACGTTGTAAAGCTTTTATTTTTCAAAAACACTCTGGACCACTGCATCAGCATCTCATAATCCTTCGTATTGCGGCCAATTACAACTTGCGAGAAATCCTTATCATAATTTGTTGATGGAGATACCATCTCAAATGAAGTAAGCAGCTGTCGGATTGCTTTTGAGTTTTCTGCACTTGTTGTAATACTATGAAGTTTAAGCAATGTTGACTTAACCAGTCTGTTTTCCGGACGATTTACCTGGTATTCATCATAACCAACATAGAATCGCTCTTGATGAGTCATATTATGTTTTATATGCTCGTTTACAAGAAGCTTCCCCTTATAGAAGCTGAGGTTATCTTCCACTCCAATATAGGATGATTTAATCCCATGTTTTACAAGTTGTCTAACTTCCTGCAAATACATATTGATAAAAATCTCATATAGGTTCATGCGATCCATTTTAAGATTCGCATTTGAAAATACTTTGCTTGGAAAGTCCTTCATGCTTCTTAACATACGAATGAACACTTTTTTTGTTTCATCCTGTTCTCCGTTTAAGAATTCAATCTTTGGGAGCACCTGGATCTGACAATCATTTTTCATCTGGATGAGTCCAACATAATTCTTGAAAGTTACGGTTTCACCGATATTTCGACGATATCCAATCTTTATAAAATCGAGCACATCCGACTCTTCTGAATCCGAGTCAAAAGCATGAATGAACTCAAGGAGATCAGCAAAAGTATCCTCATCTACACATGTGTATTTATCGTTAAATTCTTCATTGCCAATAAGAGTATCGAACTCTTTCACTTCAATGAGTTTATTCACGTTCTCACCACTTTTCCTAGCCCATAATCTGTATGTAGCTATTGATATTCATAAACGCTGATTCCTGGATTTCATAGGAATAATCCGGAATATCAACATCTGAAGTGTCTCCTCTAAAAATAGAGTTTGGTTTAATTTCCTTTGCAAGTATGAATTTATACTCATCATTGTCCTTACCGTTATCTCCAAGAACCATCATAATTTTGCTATAGTCCTCGTAGAAGTATTCCTGTAATAAAGGAATAACAGACTTTCTAAAGATACATGCAAGTTTTTCAATTGTTGGTTCAAACACCAATCCTGTAAAGAAGGCGTGTCCTATTGTGTGTTCTCTGTCATATAAATACTCAATACGCTGATTGATTACATCGAGCATCTGAGCAACATCAAGTTCATCACCATCGACCTGGAGCATGTCTGCACCAATTTTTCTAAGGACATCAGAATTCGGCATCATTTCAACAAATTGAAATCTACGGCGAAGTGCAGTATCCATTAAGGCAATGGATCTATCGGCTGTATTCATTGTTCCAATAATATAAACATTTCCAGGCACACTGAATGGAGTATTCGAGTATGGCAGAATAACTTCTGCAGCTTCATCTGCTCCTCTTCTCTTTGTCGTTTCAATCAAAGTAATCAGCTCACCAAAAATCTTAGAAATGTTACCACGGTTAATCTCATCAATTATAAATACATATGGTCTATTCTCCTCAATGATTGGCCCACCAGGAATTCTCTTGAGCAAATCATCAATAGATACACGATTCAACGGATAGAGCGTATATCTTCCAAGCTTCACCTGTCCGTTTAAGTCACTAATATCAATTGGTTCTCCTCTGTAAATCCAATCAACTTTTCTTTTTCTTGGATATCTATCAGAAGAAATATCAAATTCATAATCACCTGTAACTATACCAATACTGTTTATTTCAGATACAGATGCTCTCGTAACAATGACATCTCCAATTTCCATTTCATCCTGGAAATTAAGAAGCATTCTTCTTTCTTTATCATTTAATGATTTTTCTTCCTCCGTTATCCTTTCAGGAGCAGCACTCCAGCCAATTCTAATGGTTCCTTCTTCAAAGCACTTGGCAGCAAGTTCTGGCGACTCACTTCCACCCAAAATCATGCACCACAGTTTTGAATCTTCATTAACTTGGAATGAAACATTTGAAATAGTCGTTTTCATATCGACTGATACTTTGCTTGCTTTGTCACAAAAATCCTTGAAAACACCATCTTTTATCATATATGAAATAGCACTCGACTCTTCACTAGAATCCATTACAGGCTTTATTCCTTCGATAAATTCTTCATAGCCGTAAGACTGATGGAACGTTGTAAATGCAATTCTTCCAGCCTTTTTGAGCTTATTGTACTTATCAAAAACCTCATCATATGGTTTACTGCAAACTTCTTCGAGAGATAATCCTTCGCAGATTGCCACAGCGTAATTTACTGTATTATATGTTTTACCTGTTCCAGGAGGGCCATAGAGAATCATGTTTTTATCAAACTCTAATGACTCTACATCATTTTCTTCTATATTAATTGCTGATAAATCCATACCTTCTAACGCCTCCTTTAGTTCTTCTCTGATTTTCCATGAGTATCTTACATTTCCGTTTTCTTCTACGTATTTCCCTACAAATGGAATTGTATAATATCTTGTTGTGCCATCCTCTTGTATACAGTCACATCCTGTATATTTCATTGCGGCCTGACCTATGCTTCTTCCATATGCATTGTACGCACCTTGCTTTCCACCGTAGAGCTCTTCCAAATGAGCACAAGTTGATTCTCCACCTTGCTCCATAATCTTTGCAAGCAGATCCAGATACTCCGGTTTTATGATGTAAGAATTTCTAAGCATAGTAGCCCACTGTTCTGTCGTGATGCCAGGAGTATACTCTTCAATTGATGGCCAATATTCATTAGTTGGCTTATCAATTCCAAGGACGTGCTCATAGTAAGGAATAAGTTCAGAAACACCTTTGAGCATTGATGCTTCAATGTCATCGTTTGTAATCTCTTCATCGTATTCCACAATGCTGCAAATCTGAACCTTCTTGTATGTACCGTCAGCAATCTTTGATTTGATTGTTTCTACATCTTCTTCTAGCACTTCTGGTCTTCCGAATTCTTTGCTGCCTGAAACATAGCTCAATGAGCTATTGGCACTGATAAGAATGTCTAAATGTCTATGGTAGTTTGCGACTACAGACTTATCTGATCCATCATTTTTAAGCTCAAGACTAAAACGGAATCTAGCGTGGTTTGTCACTTCAGACATATCTACAAATATAGATATGCTTTCAGGTCGCTTTGCGTATTCACTATATTTAAGCTGCGCCCACAGATAATTTCTTGTTTTTGTATTTGAACCATCTAGCCATTGTATTGTTTCACACTTATTTAAATTAAACTTTTCAGCACAGAGCTTGGCCATTTTCTGTAATTCCGCTTTTACTCGTTGGCCATTTGCTTTAACTGTGAGCAATCTTTCCTTCTCTTCTTCATCAGTAGCTAAATTTGGATTTGAGTAAGGAACCGCTCTGTTTTTCTCAAGATAATCCATTACCCATATGTAATTAACTCAAACTTCCCACACCATTTGGTGTGCTGAACCTTGAAAAATCAATACTTTAGTCCATAAAAAAGGCATAAACCGCTTGCTTATGGTATAATTGAGTTGCGAA
>CAJTDD010000043.1 GCA_910574885.1 Lachnospiraceae bacterium
AATCTTTGAATACATAGAGGGCTGGTATAACCGTAAGCGGATACACAGTGCTATTGGTTATATGACACCTCAGCAAAAGGAGGATGAGGAATTAAAAAAAGCAGCATAAGCTTTCAACTTTTTTTGTCCAAAGTATTGACATAGGTCCACTTATATGTGTGTATTCCCGCTATAGCTGCTATTTTTTTGCTGATTTGCGAGCAGAACATCAAGGTGTACTTTATGCGGATGTTTTCAGGGAAAATAACAATCAAATATATTTTAATAGGGGTTATATGTATGGCTGCAGGTATATTTGGTTCTTATTGCTATTCGTTCATTATGAAAACTGACGTATTTAAAAATACATATTCGACAGTAATATCCCTGTTAACAAGCTGTATATACCTGCTGATAACTGCGTTTGTTGAAGAAATAGCATGGAGAGGATTTTTGTTGGAACGACTTCCTTTTAAGAAAATCAAAAGTGTTCTTTTTGTTGGCACCGTTTGGGCAGTGTGGCATATACCAATGTGGATCATCAGAAATGCATTGGGCATGGAACAAATTGTTTGTTTTTGCATATGGACATTACTTGTTTCCGTTGTTTTGGGAATAACCTATTATCAATGCAGAAATATATTGCTGATTGCCATTATGCACGCAGCTTTTAATATCTGTTATTTAGCGCCAATACAATATAACATTGTTGTATTAGCTATCATAATTTTTGTTGGTACTCTATTGTATAAAAAATCAGACAAAAAATTATTCACTTGGTAACTTCCTACTTGTCAGGGAGCTGCATATGAAAAAGAAAATGGTGCTGATTGGAGGGCTATATAAGGTGCAAAAAGGGCAATCGTGCTTTTGAATTAGGATTTCTACAAACATCTTGGCATGATAAAATCATCGGAAGTCGGCACATGGGTTAAAAATAGCAAATAAAACGCACTCGTGGAGAAATCGGGATTTGGAGGATAGCAAGAAATAATGAAGGATAAAAAGCAAGCAAAAAATTGATGGTGTTACCGCTTATACTGGGAATTTCCTCTTTTTGCACGTTTGCGCTTTATTATTACAGTGCAAACCATGCACCCTACTCATATATCGACGTTATATGTGTAGGACCGATATTCTCCTTTATTGGCGTGATTGTTTCCATTGTTACGAGGAGAAGCAGAAAACTGTATCCCATGTTATGGACAAGTGGACTTATTGTCTGCTTATTAAGCCTTATAATTTGTGTTCTGCTTATTATATTATTGATAGCAATTATGGCGGCGGCGTTTAATGAAAATTGGCTTTGACGAAGTCATGAGATTACAATGTAAATTCCTGTTTGTGGGACAAAGGAGAAGTTCAATGAAGGATTTAAAAGAATTAGGGAAACTGATGAAAGAGCACCCTAATTTTGCATTTTATATCGTAATGCAGATCGAAGGATAAGGAGGCAATAGAATATGGAACTTGTAAAACTGACACACGAAAATATTGAAAAGGAGCACATCTGCTGTGCAATCTCCAATAACAAGGATATCCAGGTTATGTCCAAAAAGAACTGGCTGAAAGACAGGCTGGACGAGGGGCTTGTATTCCTAAAAGGCAACGTCCGGGGAAAATGTTTCATTGAGTATATCCCCACGGAATACGCATGGGCGCCCATCGAGGCGGCGGGCTATATGTACATTGACTGCCTGTGGGTATCCGGGCAGTTTAAAGGACATGGATACTCGAACCTATTGTTGGATGCATGTATCAAGGACGGCAAAGAGAAAGGAAAAAAGGGGCTTGTGATCCTGTCCTCCAGGAAAAAGATGGGATTCCTCTCTGACCCGAAATACATGGGCTATAAGGGCTTTCAGACAGCGGATACGGCAGAGCCTTATTTTGAGCTGATGTACCTGCCCTTTGAAGGGGGCGCACCTCTTCCACGCTTCCGGGACAGCGTGGGCAGACAGGAAGATATGCCGGAAGGATTTGTGCTGTATTACACAAACCAATGCCCTTTTACGGCAAAGTATGTACCGCTGCTGGAGGAGATGGCAAAGGCCAGGAACGCAGTGTTTCAGTCCATACATATCCAGACCAGAGAGGATGCGCAGAATGCCCCTTCGCCCTTTACCACCTTTTCCCTTTTCTATGACGGACAGCTCGTGACACATGAAATCTTGTCGGAGAAGAAATTTGCTAAAATCTTAGCAGATAAAGGAGTGTGAAAAATGATTCAATTAGTCAGACCAACAGAAGCGATGAAAGAACAGGCTATAGAGTTCAGATAGGAATTTTTTGAAGGCGGCTCCCCCTGCGCGGGAAAAAGCAGTGTTGCCAGATATATGCAGACAGGGGCAAGAAAAGGGTATTCCGTTTGCAGGAAAGTCACCAGTATGAATGCGGAGCAGGTCTGGATGCGGGAACCGTTAGTCCAATGGAATTTTATTATTCTACACGGGCAGAGAATCTTGCTTCAAAGGCGCTTGCATTATCCTGTGGATTGGCGTATCAGTATTTGGAGCAGAAGACAGACCAGTGCGGCGGAAAAACTTATGAATTGGAGATTTATAAAAAGAATCTGTAATGTATAGGAATTGAATTACGGCTGGGCCTATGCTATAATTCAAACGATAAATTCTTTTGGAAAAAGGTGTTTTGATGAACGAATACATAACAAATCGGGTACATGATTTGTACTGGAAGGAAGATATAAATTGTGCGAGGACAGCACTCGCCTGTTTGAGTGAATTATTTGAAATTACCATTGAGCCGCAGACAATTTGGTCTGCGGTTGGACTGCATGGCGCAGGCGGATATAGAGCGCAATGTGGTTTGGTGGAAGGTTCGCTTATGTTCATAGGGATTTATCTTCATGGGCTGGGAAAATCAGAAGATGAAATCGTATCTGCCTGCTATAATTTTGCGTCTGCTTTTGAAAAGACATTTGAGTCATTAAGATGCCGTGAACTGCGTCCTTCGGGTTTTTCAGAAAGTGATCCGCCACATCTATGTGAAAACCTGACTTGTAATGGAATTGAGTTTGCATACCAATTTATTTTAGGGATTACAAAACAGTAAATTTTACTTTACGCCAATTTTACAACCAGTGTCACAAAGAAGCACCCGTTGCGAATATCCGCAAACACCTCTCCACCCATAAGTGACATCATCCGTTTGCAGATAAAAAGTCCAAGCCCGTTGCCTTGCACCTTATCTGCATTGTTTCCGCGATGAAAACTCTCAAATATCTGCGGCAGTTCTTTCGCTTTAAGCGTGCAGCCCGTATTTGATACCGTGATAAGCTCACAGCCGTCCATTTTATCACAGCTGATCTCAATTCGTCTGCCGTCCCCGTATTTGATTGCATTTTCGATCAGATTTTGAAAACATTCCGCAAGGCGGTTCGGATCGCAGGAAAGAATGCAGTCATCATATTTGCGAATCAAAAGCTCTGTTCCCGACATGGAAAGCTGGGGAGTATATCTCGCGTCTATTTTTGCAATGATAACACTGAGATACTCCTCGCCGGGTGTGACCTCAAAGCTCATAAAGTCCTCGCTTACTGCCTTTGAGAGCTCGCTGACAAAGTGCTCTATCTCATCAGCGCGGGTATTGATGCTCTCGGCAGCGGCACGCTGTTTTTCCTCGTTCTTGTATAATCCCTTTGCAAGTGCCTTTGCATTCAGCTTGATAGCCGACAAAGGTGTTTTTATGTCATGGGAAAGGGAGAGCAGCAGGAGTTTTTTATCCTTTTGCATCGTAATCTCTTTTTTGCGGCTATTTTCTATGCTCTCACGCAAGAGGTTAATCCCCCATGCGAATTTGCCGAAAAATCGGCTTTTTTCTTCGGATATCGGCACGGCAAGATTGCCCTTTGCAAGCTCCTTAGGAACATCACTCAGCCTGTCGAAAGGTGCGATGATATGTCTGCGGATATAATACAAAAGACTTGTCAACAACAGGAACAGCGCACCCAATACGCAATTTACCGCAGCAATGCCATATTGTCTGTTCTCGATGGTATATTCAACACGATAAAGCGATTCGCCCGCTTCTATAATAAGATAATGCTCATCGGAACGGTAGATGCCATCACCTGTAAACACGCCCGTAATATGGGGGTATTTTTTAAGATCATAACTACCTGTCCCCGCTATCTCATCCGCAAGCCTCCTGGCTTCAACACGATAAATACCGTCACTATTTTCTTTTAATTCCGCGAGAAATATGTTCAATGCCGCCGTCAGTAATAGAAATATGGTCATCACTGCGACACACAGTTTTTTGTAAGCTTTCATACAAATTTATACCCCACGCCCCAGACAGTAAGCAAACGTTTTGCATTCTTAGGGGCATCACCGAGTTTTTGGCGAATGCGGTTGATATGAACATGAAGCGTCTGCATCTCCGAAACGCTGTCGCTGCCCCAGATCGTGCCAAACAGGTACTCTTTTTTTAGAACTTTTCCTTGATTTTCAATCAAAAGCGCCAGTAAATCAAACTCTTTTGAAGGCAGTTCCACCGGCTTTCCGTCAATGACCGCCGTTTTGTCTGCAAGGTTGAGTGTCACACCATCTGCTGATAATATATCATGCTGATACCGCCGTTTAAATATACCCTTAATTTTAGCGATAAGAACATCTATATCATAGGGCTTTTCAATATAATCATCAGCACCGAGGTCATAGCCGTTGAGCTTATCTTCCCTGCCCGTCCTTGAACTGACAATCAATATGGGAGTATCCGTGTTTTCCCGGAGTTTTGAACATACCGCAAAGCCGTTCATATCGGGAAGATTGATGTCAAGCACCACAAGCCTTGCGCCATATCGTTCAAAAAGATGTACGGCACGTTCTCCGCTGTTCACGCTTGATACAACATATCCTTCCTCGCACAGGAAGTCGGTCAGCAAGTTCGCCAGTTCCTTATCGTCCTCTACAATCAGAATGTCAGTCATAAAATCACCACCTGCAAGTATTGTTTCAAGTATCACCAGCCCTGTTCTATAAGCCAGTTATTCAGTTCTCTTTCACGGCTGCAAAGTTCCTTGCCGCTGCCGTCAAAATGTCCCATTTCCTTTTCACCCATGATACCGCCGTCCATGATATACAGCACCCTGCTGCATTTGGCGGCTACCTTTGGATCATGGGTAACGCACATAACTGTAGTACCGTCACGGTTGAGGGATAACAGTTCGTTCATTACCTCATCGGAGCTTGAACGGTTGAGGGCGCCTGTCGGCTCATCGGCAAAGATTATCTTGGGATCGTTTATCATACTGCGGCAAATACAAGCCCTCTGAAGCTGTCCGCCAGACACCTCGTTGATGTCGTTGCCGCCTATGTCATCGATGTCGAGCCTGCGCATAAGCGCTCTGCCGCGCTCATCGGTCTGCCTGCGGCTTTTTGTATTCTTTTTTGATTGTACCGCAGGGAGGATGATGTTGTCCAGAATGGTGAGGTTTTTCAGCATATACATCTGCTGGAAGATAAATCCCATTTCATCAAGACGCAGATCGGCAAGCTCTCTTTCTCCCATTGCGGTGATATTTTTACCGCAGAATAAGACTTCCCCCGATGTGATGCCGTCCATACCGGACACAGTGTAAAGCAGGGTGGATTTGCCCGAACCGGAGGGACCCATAACTGCTGTCATTTCACCCTTGGAAACGGTGAAATTTACGTTTTTCAGAACATTGTTCTGACGTTTGTTTACTATGTAGGTTTTGCAGAGGTTCTTTACTTCTAAAATATTCATAATAAACTCCTTTCTTACTCGATACTCGCCGTATCGGAGGATTTAATTTTTTTGGTGTAAAGAGAGGTCAAAAATGCGCTGACGACTGTGGCAGCAAGAGCGATAATGGGGAATACCACGTATATCTCCACGGGGTTTTGCATATATTCTACGCCCATTTCAAGACCCATTAGTCTGAAAACAGGGTCGAAGCAAAGCTTTGTGAGGGGCATACCCAAAAGTTCCGCAATAAGGACAGCCGCCGCTGCCGCAATAAAAAATCTTAACGTGTACTGTCCGTATATCCTGCTGTTCCTTATGCCTATGGCTTTCATAAGGGCGATCTCCGCCTGCTCCTTCGCGATAAAGGAACGCGCCATAAGCACGGTGATAAGTGCGGCTAAAATTACCATAAGGATGGCGGACATTTTTTTCACCGAGTCTATGGCATCGCCGACTCCGGTGGTATCATTTACAGTTTCGCCTGCTGTTTTAACGCTTGAAAATTCAGGGTAAAGCTCCTTGATCTTTTCAATTCTGCGTAATACTTCCTCATCATCGGGGTCGTCGGTAAATTTTATCTGCGTACCAGGGGAGCCGCTTGATGCGATATAGTTTATATCGCAGTCGGTATGAGCCCTTACGGAAATACCCTGATTAACCATTGATTGATACAGAGCGGTTATGATGAACTCCGCCGTTTCTCCTGTTGGGTAGGACAAGGTAACGGTATCGCCTATATCTGCATCCAGCTTTTTTGCCAAAAGAGTCGTCACTGCAATTTCGCCGCTGTTTTGGGGAGGAGTCCCCTCTAAATATTCGTACATATCCATTGTTGTTCCCGTACCCTGAAGTATAGCTGCCTTGTTTTCATATTCGCTGTGTCTTATCATCGAATAAATATAATATTCCGTCATACATTCCGCGGACATACCGTTTTTTGCAAGGGTCTGTTCCATATCCGCAAGATATTTTTTAACCTTTTCATGTCCGTCCTCAGTCATAAATTTCATAGTTTCGTCGCCGATGTCCGTAACGGCGTGGCAGTCTGCCATACCGAAATATTTCGCCAGCTTTCTGCTTTTAAGAGACGCTGTGACATTGGAAAGCATGATCAGCAGCGACATACACAGAAAAAAGGTAAAGATAATGACAGCGTAGCGTCTGGGACTGCTTACAATATCGTTTGCGGCAAGGAAAGCCGTTGTGTTAAGCCGCGATTTTCCAAGGCTCATAACGCTCTTTTTGCGGAAGCGTTCTCCTGTCTGCCCGTTTCTTACAGCATCGACAGGGGACATCTTGCTCACCCTGCCCGTACAGCAAAGACAGAACAGGAGAATTACAGCCGCTACCAGAACCGAACAGGCAGCATTGATAAAACCGTTATTGCCGCTGTCTATTATAATAGTCTCCGAGGAATAATTTATAAGCAATTTCCCGAACGGGTAACTGAGCATCAAGCCAATGCCCGCGCCGACAGCGGAAATAGCGAAGTATTTTGTAAGGTACAATCCCCGGATTTTTATGTTCCGTATGCCTATTGCTTTCATAACACCTATCTCGCGGAATTCCTCGGAGAGGGTAAAGGCTATGGTGAACCGCAGCACCGTAAAGGATATGATGATAAGAATCATGCTCACCGCAAGGATAAGCCCCATGATTATCATATCAAAAATATAGGCCTGCTCCAGCATCTCCGTATCGCCCGCAAAGGCAAAGTTGTCGGATATATCCGCGATCTGGGACAGGGTTTTGTCAAGGTCGGCGGTGTGTATGTATAATAATTTTCCGCCGTACATATTTTTTATCGTCTCATTGGACATATATTCGTCAAAGTCCTCGCCGTTCAGGATAAACCTTTTAATGCCCATCAATTCCGTGCCGCAGACAGCGTCCCTGAAACTGCCCGCAAAGGTGAATTCACGGCTTATGCCCTCTATTTCGACAGTAATTTTGTCACCTGCCTTAATTCCCATGTTTTTCTCTATGAAACGGGTAGCGTAAATTTCCCCTTTCGGTACGCTTTTAAGAATACTTTCGTCGTCCAGAAAATAATTTATCCCCATCTCCCTGTCGCTCTGCAAAACTAATTTCTGACTGAGGTTGGAAGCGTTAAGCGGTTCGCCGGCACGTGTAATATTGGACTGGGACATCGAGACGAACTCCTCGATACGGAACTCGTCTATCGCGGAGGCGTTTTCAAGCGTCCCGCAGATATCCTTGTGCTCAGATTTGTTTTCGCTCATCGTGAAGTAATCGGGCACGTCCGCCATTTCAAAATAGCTGTCCAGCGCAGTCGTCACGGTGATGATGTTGCTCACGCCGGAGGACATGAACATCGACGCGAGTATAATAAATACCAGAAGTATTACGTTCATTGCCCTTTTACGTTTAAGGTCCTTTTTCAGTATTCTCCAGAACATAGTGTATTCCTCTTTTCTTGAATTTGATGTTTCTATATTCTGAATTGTACCATATAAATTCTTAACAAGTCTTTAACTTTTCCACCCGCTTTCTTTTATCAGCTGTTTTTTGGCTGGAAATTTTTTGAAAATGGTTATATAATAAAGCAACAGACAGGAGTTTTTATGCATCAAGCAGGTATCTTTCAGAAAGTAATATTAAGGTGATAAGCAAATCAGGATTTTGGGAGGGCGTTATGTTTAATGAAATATGTATATATGAAGCAAAATTAACTAAGCTCGATGAAATTGAAGAGTTAATGAAAGAAGTAGCTGAATTTTATTTGGAGCAAGATGGTGTTATTGATGTACATTACATAAAACGAACTCATAGGCAAAAAGATTTTAATGCAGTTAAAGAAGGAGAGTTACCTATCCGTCTTACAAGAAATGTAGGAAAGGTAACATATGTTTTATATTGGGTACTGGAAAACGAAGAAGCTCATGCAAGAGTATCTAAACTTGGTGTGGAGAAATTTTATAAACGCTGGAATCGGTGCTTAACCACAATGCCTAAAATAATTCTTGGTGAAAATGTCATCTAACTTGCAACTTTCAATTTATAGAGCAGAGATAAATGTTGACAAAGCCGTATGAATCTATGTTCTGCAAAGCAATAAAGCGGATTCAAAACAGAAAAGCACCTCGAATACAATAAAAAATGCGTGTGAATTTGTGTATCGATATCATATTACCGAAAGTATAAGAAGTATTTACACGAACATAGTGATGAATATGCAGGTAAGCTGATTGATTATCTGCAAAGCTGAAAAATCGGGATTTCATAAGGTGAGGAAAATGGTTAGAGAAGTAAAATGGACAAAATATCTATGGCTGAGCCTGCTCTTGTTTGGAGCATTTATGCTGGAATATTTTTCAATATTTGTAATTGAATTCATGATTCTGCATGTAGATATATGGAACTATACAGTAAACCAAAGAAGTGTTCATTGTATGATAATGGTTTTAATATGGGCGGTTGTTATTGTAATGGCACTATTTTTTTCGCAGAGGTATTATCACTTTCCTTCAAGAGAAAATAAAGAGGATCATCCTTCTTTGAAAAATTGGGTCATAACATTTTCCTGCTTAATCTGCTGCAAAATCTTGACTTTTATAGATTGGCATACTCTAAAAGTATTTGGTGAAGTTCAAGGTAAAAATGCATACCAATTCTGTGCACAATATTTATACTATCTTTTTGAGGTAATGCTTGTTACTCTAATCATAATGTATGGGCAAAAAGCGATTGAAACCTTGTTGAAAAAAGAAAGTCCGATTCCTTTCGGTGGTATTATATTGGCTGTGACATGGGGAGTATTTCATTTCGTGTCGAGAGGAGCAGGACTTGAAATATGGAATGGAATCTCTACTATGATATTTTCTGTTCTTAGCGGTGCAATGTATTTGAGACTAAACAGGAAATGCTTGTATAGCTATTTTTTTATCGCTGTAGGTTACTTACTATAAAATCTTGTTGAATTACAAGAAATTGGGAAATGAATCACGTGGGAAGAATTAGACATAAGTGGAGAGATTAAAAGGAGGATAACAGTATGCTGAGATTGGAAAAAATACACGGACAGAATGTATGGGATATTCTTAAATTGAAGGTTGCAGAAAATCAAAGGCATTTTGTTTCAAGCAATGACAGGAGCATTATCGAAGCTTATACAACAATTGCCGGAAATGGCTATGTTTTTCCCTTTGGTATTTATGAAAATGACACACCAATAGGCTTTATAATGATTGGCTTTGGGACAGATGATTATTGGGATGATGCACCGTTTGTGGCAGCAGGCAACTACAACCTTTGGCGGTTGATGATAGATGAGAAATATCAGAATAAGGGATATGGACGCGAAGCGGTCAGGCTTGCATTGGAATTTATAAAGACACTCCCGTGCGGTAATGCAGAATACTGCTGGCTGTCATATGAACCTGATAATGATGTTGCCCGCCATTTATACCATTCGTTTGGATTTGTTGAGACAGGTGAAAAGGATTGCAATGAATTGATTGCTGTATTGAAGTTATAAGGAAGAATAGGTGACCAATATGAAAATGAAATCCAAGAGAAAAATTCTCATTATTGTATTATCTGTAGTTATTGTGCTGTTCATTGCCGGAGATTGGGCATTATCCGTGATAATATACAACGAAAATTTTAACCAGCGTTTTGAAAGTGATGAGGCGTTTATACGGCATGTTGATGATTTTGACGGATTGCAGCGCACGAAATATGAGTTCGCTTCCAATAAGGGACAGAAATTGACGGGATATCTGTACACCACGGCCACGGAGGAAAAACCGCATGGAATCGTTGTAATGGCTCACGGATTTGGCGGTGGCGGGCACAACTCTTATATGGACTGCGCAAATTATTTCGCGCATCATGGATACTGTGTTTTTTCTTATGATGCTACGGGAAATGATGAAAGCGAAGGTGAAGGAGTTGGAGGACTTCCACAGGGAGTCATAGATCTTGACTATGCAATCACATTTGTGGAAGAAAGTGGGAATTTCCCGGATCTGCCAATTGTTTTATTCGGGCACAGCTGGGGCGGTTACAGTGTTTGCAGTGTACTTACATATCATCCTGAAGTGAAAGCAGTTATTGCGTGTTCCGGTTTTAACTCTTCATCGGATATGTTTGAAGCAGAGGGGAAAAAACAGGCAGGGAACGGTATCTATCTTATACTGCCGTTTGTGAAGCTGCACGAGAGGATGAAATATGGCGGCTATGCCTCAAATACTGCGATGGATGGATTCTCAGAGAGCGATGCCGCCGTTATGATCCTGCATAGTTTTGATGATGAAGTTGTTCCGGCCAAATACGGCTACGACATTTATTATGAAAAATATAAAGATGATTCCCGGTTCAGTTTCATTCATTTCGAGGATAAGGGACATAATTATTTCAATGATGAAACCTATAGGGATGAGTTTAATGCGGAATTTGATAAATGGCTTGAAACACTGGATTACGATTATAATGTCTCCGAAAACAAAGAACGGTTTTCGAAGGATAGAGCTGACTATATACATAAAAACCTTGACAGGGAAAAAAGGTTCAATTCATTAGATTTGGAGCTGTTTGGGGATTTTGTTGGTTTTTATGATGAAAAGATACACGGGGTTATCAAAAGTGAAGAGGCTTTCGAGAAATGATTAGTCCAAAATAGCGAGAGCTGTAACCAATGTGGTTACAGCTCTCGCTAAATTTTCCCCTAAATTTGCAAATATGGCACTTTATTTTGCAAAAGTGGACTGTCTCGTTGAAAGTAATGGATAAAGTAGATACAATAAAATTATCTTTGTAGCAATGAAAGAATTTTTTTATTACCGGAAAGCTATGGAGTAATAATGTATACGGAGGAAAACATAATGAAATCTATTTGTGGAATTGATTGTACGAACTGTGAATTAAGCAGCACTTGTAACGGGTGTGCGGCAACAGGAGGCCAGCCTTTTGGGGCGGAATGCCTTGTTGCACAATGCTGTAAAAAAGGCAAGACAGCGTTAAGTGAATTGAAAGAAAAGCTGATTGCGGCCTTCAATGCGCTTCACATTCCGGATATGGAAGAAGTAACAGAGCTGAATGCGCTGAAAGGTTCCTTTGCCAACATTGAATATGCCCTTCCCAACAGCCAGATTGTAAAGTTTTGGGATGACAACAGGATCTATCTGGGGAACCAGCTGCAAAAAAAGGACAGCGACAGGTGCTACGGGATCATCGCTGACGAGAAATACCTCATGGTGTCTGAGTACAGCGGCTTTGGAACTGATGCAGAGATTATTGTGTTCAAACGATGGAACTAAAATGGATCTTCTGGAAAAAACAATAAAAGAGTGGAGGGACGTCCAGTGAAGATCTCAAGAGTGACAGCACAATTTCCCTGTGATTGTAAAACGGTCTGGGATATTGTTACAGATAATGAGAATTTTGAATGGCGAAGTGATTTATCTAAAATCGAAATAATTGATGAAAATCGTTTTGACGAGTATACAAGGGATAAATTTGTAACACATTTTCGGATCACTGCAAAGGAGCCATACCGAGAATACCGCTTTGATATGGAAAATCAGAACATGAGAGGTCACTGGAGCGGCATATTTGAGAGCTGCGATGATGGTACACAGATTACTTTTACAGAACAAGTCCAGGTGAAGAACCCGATTATGAATTTGTTTGTAAAGGGGTATCTGAAAAAGCAGCAGGTCGGGTATATTGCAGATCTCAGAAAAGCTGGAGACGGGAACGCTGCTGAAAAGAGTGGAGGAGACGACAAAATGAGAAATCCAGAACAAACAATAGGAAACTTAATAGATAAGCAGAAAGTTTCATTCATTGCCTCGATTTCCGCGGAAGGTTTCCCAAATATGAAAGCTATGCTGCCGCCCAGAAAACGAGTGGGAATCAAGGAATTTTGGTTTACAACTAATACATCTTCTATGCGGGTAGCTCAATACAGGGAAAATCCAAATGCCAGCATTTATTTTTATGACAAACGTTTTTTCCGTGGAGTTATGCTGATTGGCACCATGGAGGTTTTAGAGGATGCTGAAGCTAAGCAGATGATCTGGCTTGAGGGTGATACTATGTATTATCCCCAGGGCGTGACAGATCCTGATTATTGTGTTTTAAAATTTACTGCTGAAAAAGGGAGATACTATTCTAACTTTAAATCAGAAGATTTTGATGTGCTGCCCATGAGCATATGAAAGAAAATATCTGTGTGGCAGGAGATGGCTAAAGATAAGTAAAATATTATTATTAGAGGACGATGTGAGTCTGGTAGATGGACTCAAGTATTCTCTAGGGAAGAACGGATTTGATGTTACGGTTGTACGGACAGTGGAAAAAGCCCTTGAGTCCCTGTCAATTATCAGTGAGTACGATCTATTACTGCTTGATGTTACTTTACCGGATGGAACAGGATTTGATGTATGTGAAAAGGTAAGACGGCAGAATAGGCAGATACGTGGATACAATCAGTGCGCCATAGATTTTGGAAAGATAATTTGAGGTTAATCAATGATTAAAATATTATTTGTAGATGATAATTTCGATTGCTTAAAGATTCTGGAGCGTGTGTTTAGGAAAGAGTTTATCGTATATACAACGTCGGGAGTGAATGCGGCAATGGAGATTCTGAAAAATAAAAAGGTCAATTTGGTCTGTTCTGATTTGCATATGCGCGGTGAGACAGGTGTTGTTCTGCTACAGGAGATGATACGGAGCGACATGAATATACCGTTTATTTTGATGTCCGGTGATATTGACAGTATGGAAATAAAGAGGGCAGAATCTTATGGGGCAGTCTTTCTGGAGAAAAACGGGGAGTTAGCCTCTCGGATTAAGAGAATTGCGGTTTCAGTAGAGAAAAAAGGAAGCCAGGCAATTGGGGAGATGCCAGCATGCGTAAAAAAATATTAATAGCGGATGATGAAGCAGATATTGTGTCAATGCTTCGTGCCTTTTTTGAAAGCAAAGGATATTTTGTCCTGTCAGCCGTAAATGGAACAGAAGCATTAAAGCAAGTGGAACAGGAACCGGATATTATCTTGCTTGATATTAATATGCCCGGACTGGATGGCCTGAAGGTTTGCGAACGTATTCGGGATTATGTGTCCTGCCCTATTCTTTTCTTGACTGCGCGAATAGAAGATACAGACAAAGTAAAAGGGTTTGCCGTCGGCGGTGATGATTATATTGTCAAGCCCTTTTCCCTTATGGAGCTTGAAGCGAGGGTGACTGCGCATTTGCGCCGGGAAGCAAGGCGTACCTTTGATGCACGGATCAAGTTCTC
Organism: Lachnospiraceae bacterium; assembly: GCA_910574885.1. Lineage (GTDB taxonomy): Bacteria > Bacillota > Clostridia > Lachnospirales > Lachnospiraceae > Sporofaciens. The sequence continues at coordinate 13,985 of CAJTDD010000043.1, forward strand.
CGGTGACCTGACGGTTGATTATTCAGAGCGCTGCCTTTTCTTTGAGGGGCAGCGTCTTGGTCTTGCTAAAAAAGAATTTGATATTGTGGAACTGTTATCTCAAAATCCGGGACAGGTTTTTACGAAAGAACGGATTTATGAGCGCATTTGGGGTTATGACAGCATGGGGGACAGCAGTGTTGTGGCGGAGCATATCCGAAGGATACTGTCAAAGATTGCAGCATATACGGACAGGGCATATATTGAAACAGTTTGGGGGTGCGGGTACAAATGGAGAAAATAAAGCACTATAGACTGAATTTATCTCTTAGGAAAAGTCTGGTGCTCTACGTGGCAGTTTTTGCGGTACTTGCTCTTATTCTCTCTATAATGACGATTTCCATATGCGATAACACAGTGGATACGATACGGAAGTCTTACCCGTCGGCCGGTGAAAAATATTATCTGACAAATGAGCAGGGCAAACGACTGGGCGACGGCGCTTATATCGGGAATGTACCCGTTATGCCTTCCGGGCAGGATGAACGTATCATCACTTTATTAGAATTGTTTTCTACGATTGCTGCACCTGTCTATTCCGCATTATGTATTATAGCGGCAGCATTTCTGTTTTACAGGGACAAGCTGAAAAAGCCGCTTGCAAACTTGCGCATTGCGGCTGAAAAAATATCAAATAATGACTTGGACTTTGCGGTAGGATACGACAGTAAAGATGAGTTGGGGGAGCTTGTGGATTCCTTTGAAATCATGCGCGCGGCTCTTGTAAATAATTTTTCTGAAATGTGGAGGCAGGTCGAAGAACGGAAAGCACTCAATGCTGCATTTGCCCATGATTTGCGTACCCCGCTTACAGTATTAAAAGGCTACAATGAAATGCTGCAGGTAAATGCAGATGAACGGACAAGAAAAATCGCTGCTACTATGGGAAGACACATATCCCGTATGGAGGCTTATGTAAGCAGTATGAGCAGTCTCAGGCGTTTGGAGGACACACAGCCGAAGTACGAGGCGGTTTCTCTGCAGCCGTTTTTGTCTTCTCTACAGGAAAACGCACAAATGGTATGTACACAAAATAGAAAAGCATTGCACCTGCAAAATGAGGCGCCTGCCTGTGAACTTTTTATAGATAGATCGTTCATTTTACAAGTATGCAATAATCTGTTAGCAAATGCCGTCCGCTATGCCCGGACGTCCATTACATTGTCTTTTTCTTTACAGAATAAAGGATTGCTGATCATGGTATTGGATGACGGAAAAGGCTTTGATAAGAATATTGTACATAAGGTAACGAATCCATATTTCACAGAAGAAGACCGTGCGGAACACTTTGGCCTTGGATTATATATCTGCAGGCTGCTCTGCGAACATCATGGCGGATATCAAACCACAGGAGATCACGTCTGAAATCAATGGGCAGGTGTGGGAGTGCATTGTCCCATCGGCAAAGGCGGAGAAATATGCAGCAGCATTTAACACCAGCAATTTGCGCAACATGAATAATAACAAAACGGTTTTACGGATCATTGCAGATCATCCGCCTATGGCAGATGCTTCGCAGGTGCAGCCTAATTTGGAAGATTTGTATCTATTTTATTTCAAAGGAGGCACAGAAGAATGAAAAAACTAATTCAATTTGAATTACGAAAAATATTTTCAAAACGCCTGACACAGATTGCTTTGCTTTTTGTACTGTTTTTTTCTGCCATTTTGGGGTTTTCCAGCTATCAAAATAAATACGCATTTGATGGAGTGAGCAAGGAAGGGACAGGAAAAACAGCCGTAGAGATTGATAAGGAGATTGCGGCGAAATATGAGGGAGTATTGACAGATGAAAAAGTTCAGCAAATGATGAATGACTTTGCTGCCCAAACGAACTTACATGGAATGAATGCTGCGTATCTCTATCATAACGCTCTGCAGTCTGCAGTTTTTACGCGGTTTTCTGATATGAATGGAAACTGGAACGGTGTTCGTGTTTCGGATGCATTTGGCGGTGAGGAAGTCAGGATTGGTTATGTTGACGGCTGGCTTACAACGAGCCAGAACATGGTTAAGATTTTTTTCATTCTTTCGCTGGTTATTGTTATTATGACCGCGCCTGTTTTCTGTGGTGAATATGGCGGAGTGGATAATATTATCCTTACAAGTAGATATGGAAGGACGAAATGTGGGGCGGCGAAAGTGGGCGCTGGTTTGATTGCTGCATTTATAGTGACACTGGCAGTAGCTGCCGTCAATATTTTGTTTGCATTTGTTCTATATGGAAGAGATGGATTGAATTGCAGCGTTCTTTTTGCGCCTATGCCATTTGATAATGGGTATATTCCTTTTAATATTACCTGTGGAACTTTGCTGAAATATCAAGTTTTGCTGGCTTTTACGGGAACATTGAGTGTTGCGGGAATTACGCTGCTAATCTCAGCTATCAGCAGGAATCAGATGGTGGCTCTGGTTGCTTCAGCGGCAGTGTACTTTTTCCCTGCTGTATTACCCATTTCGGAAAGTAATCCATTGTTTCGGTTTATAGGGCTTTTACCTATGTATCATGCTCAATTTGTTTTTCTCATGTCAATAGAACAAATGGATAACGGCATATTATATGCAATATGGGTTATTCCGACGGCATTTATTTTTATAGAAACAGGTGCTTTTGCTTCCCGTAGATTTTTTGCGAATCATCAAGTCACATAAAGAACGGGAGAAATAAATGAAATCACAAATACTATAATATTTCCTGTTAGGCAAAGGAATGCCAAGCTGGTGATAATTTTTATAAATCCAAGGTTACTTTCTATTATATTTCAGGTATCTGAAATATAATAGATGCAGGAGGGATGGAAATGGATTATCTCACTGCTGCAGAGATTGCAAATAAATGGAAAGTGTCCAGCCGGATGGCTGCTTATTATTGTGAGGCCGGAAGGATAGAGGGCGCTGTAAAAAAAGGAAAGACCTGGTTTATTCCGGCCGATGCCCCAAAACCTATGGATAGACGTTATTCCAGAGATATTATCAAAGCAAAGGAGAGTCAGGCAGCTGAAGATACACTTGCTGCAGTTGCCGCGGAATCGGCTGTTTATCATACGAAAGATATTTCTGAACATCTGGGGTTTACCCGTGAAACCCTGCGGTATTATGAGGAAATCGGACTTATCAAGCCGAAAAGAGGACAGTATAGCAGATATCGTGAATTTGACCTGTTTGACATGTCCCGTCTGATGGCGATTGATTTCTATAAGAAACGGGGCTTTTCGCCGGTTGCCATCAAAGGGATGGTGGAAGCGGAGCCAGAGGAATATGCCGAAAAGCTTCAGCAACAGTCAGACAGCCTGCAAGAGCAGATCGACCGGCTATCCCAGATGCAGAAGCGTCTGAAGGAGACACAGCGATTCTATGAGGAATTTGCGGAGAATATCGGGAAGCTTGAGATCCGGGAACTACCGCTTTATTATGTGGCAGAGCGGTTTCCTTCCGTAGCTTCCTTTGGAGAGTACAGAGATAAAGTGCTGCGGTTTCTCAACGTGGAGAATGAGGATATTCTTTCAAGCATGGTTCGGACGCTTACTTTTGATGAAACAGGTTACAAAGGCTCAGAAATGTATGTAGTAAAACCTGCCGGAAAAGTAGAACATGAGAAGCAAAATGTTTATCTGGAGCATGGGAAATGCCTGTATACTACATTGCTTGCAGATAATAATGACACTTCGGTTCCAGAAAAGATGTTTTCTCTGTGCCATGCATGGGCAAAAGAAAATCAGGCAGCGTTTCGCGGTATGGTGTATATTTTTGTCCGTATGGCGATGCCAAATGAGGATATAGACAAACACATTTACGAAGTATGGGTTCCTCTAAAATAAATTACACTTCTCTCTTGACTTGGGGGATTCCACCGGCTTTACAGTATTATTTGCAGGGCCGGTGTTTTTTTGGCCCTATTGAATAGAAGGGAGAAAAAGGATGCGGCTGTTAATTATCAATACATTGCCTAAGGATCATCTGCTGGCAGAAAAAGCAATATGTCGCCTGGAGGAAAAGACGGCGGAGTGTAAGACATTTTATATAGAAGATATGAAGATAACACCTTGTATTGGCTGCAATGCCTGTTGGTTAAAAACACCTGGTATTTGCGCTGTCAAAGATGATTACGAACAAATCCTGAAGGCTTACCTGCAATATGATGTTACTGTGTTCATTTCTGCTACGGCGCTGGGATTTGTCGATTATAAAATGAAACATGTAATAGACCGGATATTGCCTATGGCGACCATGTATACCAGAATCGAAAACGGGCAGACACGCCATGTTCCCCGCTATAAGAAAGAATTTCGGTTCGGGCTTCTATATGCGGGAAAGGGAAACCAGGATTATTTAACACACTGGATGAATCGGTTTTGCCTGAACTTTCATGGAATCAGTCTGGGCGCATTTCCGGTTGAAGCGTGGGAGGAGGTGTGCGCATGCATTTCGTGATAATCAGCGGCGCTGCCCGTACCCAGTCTAAGAGCAATACAGCGAAGATTATTGCGGCCTTTTGCGAGGGCCTGCATAACTGTGGGAATACATCGGAGACTTGGTATCTCTCAGACCGGAAACAGTGGAAGAGTGCAAAGACTGCTTTTGAAGAAAATGAGAATATCCTGTTCGTTTTGCCGCTTTATGTGGAGAATGTGCCGGGGATCATGCTGGAGTTTTTAGCGGGCTTATATGCAAAGGAACGACCGGGAACCCGGATTTCCTTTCTCCTGCAGGGAGGATTTCCGGAAGTATCGCAGGGGCGATGCTGTGAAGAATTCTTAAATACACTGCCGGCGCAGCTGGGATGTGGATATGGCGGAACGTTTATCAAAGGAGATATGTTCGGTCTCAGTCTGCTGGGGGAGAAGATAGAGGCAAAGCTGCTGCAGCCATTTATTGAGATTGGACGGCAATTTGGAGAGAATGGTGTTTTCCGGCCGGAAATCATAGAGGCATACTCCACACCGGAATATCTTTCGGAGAAACAGATCCGCATGGCAAATGGCCCGCTCCGGTATGTGCAAAGGTTTGCAATGCGGTATTTTGCCAAACGGCTTGGGTGCAGGACGAAGTTGGATGCAAAGCCGTTCTGTGAGAAAGAAGAATAAGGGATACGGGAGGAAACGAGATGAAATTAAACAACATAGAGCGCAAATCAATTCTGTTATTCCTGTTTTATTCTTTCCTCATCGCATGGGGAACAGAAGCTGTATTGATTCTGCTGTATCATTTTCAGCTGATCCGTGGAAATGCCGCACAGATATTACATTTTGCGGTTATCGGATTTGGCGCAGGTATGGCTCCGGCATATGCAGCGTTTATCATTGAGAGAAAATATAGCCGGGCTACTGTGAAAGGTTTTATCAAAAGAATTTTTAAAACCGAGAATAGCAGAAGAAGCATATTTGTCCTTATCCTTTTTGCTTTCGTTCAGTTTTGTGCCTGTATTTTGCAGGAAGAATACTCCGGGAATCCGTGGTATATGTTTATTCTGTTTATGCCGATGATGATTCTGGGCGGTGGCTTGGAAGAGATTGGCTGGCAAGGTGTTTTTCAGCCTTTACTGCAGAAGAAATTTCCCTTTCTTATTGCGGCTTTAATTGAAGGAGTTATATGGAGTATATGGCATCTGCCTCTGTGGCTGGTTCCAAACACAGCACAAAGCGCTTATCATTTTATAGCATTTACACTTTTTTGTGTTACATTAGGAATCACCTTAGCAGCAGCGCACAAAATTACGAAAAGTATATGGGTTTCTGTACTGCTTCATGCATGGTCCAATACTGTTTTAGGAGGGATGTATACCTTAACTTCCTTGTGCGGGTTTCCGAGTACAAAGACCTGGATAGTAAATCTGTTACAGATAGCGGTGATTATGTTTATATTGGATGTATTCTTTCGGAAAGAGTCTGCCTGATGGGGGACCGGTTTAAAAATGCCAAAAAAAGTCGAGACTAATTATTAGGGGAATGCTATACTGCAGACAGAAAATCTGAGAAAGGGGAACAGATATGCCGCATCAGGACCATATTATTATAAAGGGATTGTGCCAGAATAACCTAAAAAATATCTCGCTTGAAATCCCAAAAGAAAAAATTGTTGTATTTACCGGAGTCTCCGGTTCTGGAAAATCAAGTATTGTATTTGATACGATTGCCGCAGAGAGCCAGAGACAGATGAATGAAACGTATACAGCCTATATCCGGGGAAGGCTCCCGAAGTTTGAGAAGCCGAAAGCAGAAAAGATTGAAAATCTGTCTGCATCGGTCATCATTGACCAGGATAGGCTTGGAGGGAACGCCCGGTCTACCGTAGGAACGATCAGCGATATGTATTCTGCCCTGCGGCTTCTGTATTCGCGTATCGGGGAACCGCATGTCGGTACACCTTCTTATTTTTCCTTCAACAGTCCAAACGGGATGTGCCCTGAATGTTTTGGAATCGGTAAGGTGATGAAGCTTGACATATTGCCGCTGATTGCGGAAGATAAAAGCTGGAATGAGGGCATGGTGGATCTTCCCACATTTCATGTAAATAACTGGTATTGGAAACAGTATGTCGGAAGCGGATTATTCGACCCGGACAAAAAATGGCGTGATTACACAGAAGAGGAACGGAATCTCTTATTGTATGGAGCCAGGGAACAGGGCGGGGAGCGTGTGTCGAAGCAGGTGGAAGGAATCCACAATATGATGAGTCGGCTGCTCCTGAAACGTGACAATTCGGATATGGGCGAAACGTCTATGAAGCGTCTGGCAAATTATGTGCATCCCCTGGAATGTCCGGGATGCCATGGAAAACGCCTGAATTCTGAGGCGCTTTCCAGTAAAATTGCGGGTTACAGCATTAACGAGATGTGTGAGATGGAGCTAACCAGGCTTCGGGAGGTTTTGGAAAACGTTACAGATCCGAGGGGCAGGACGGTTGCAGAAGGGCTGGTTACAACCCTGACCCGGATGATCGACATCGGCCTTCCTTATCTTTCCCTGAACCGGGAGTCCGCCACTTTGTCAGGCGGTGAGGCACAGCGCCTCAAGCTTGTGCGCTATATGGGGAGTGCGCTTACCGGAATGACTTATATCTTTGATGAACCGAGTACCGGAATGCATCCGCGGGATGTCCACCGGATGACAAAGCTGCTGTTGTCTCTGCGGGATAAGGGGAATAGTGTTCTGGTGGTGGAGCATGACAAGGATGTGATTTCCATTGCAGATGAAGTGATTGATATCGGACCGCTGGCAGGAAGAAAGGGAGGAGAAATCCTCTACCAGGGAAGCTATGACGGACTTCTTGATTCCGGCACTCTGACAGGCAATGCTATGAAAGCACGGATACCGCTGAAAGAAGTGACCAGAAAGCCGGAAGGATTCCTTTCAGTCCAAAATGCAGATATCCATAACCTGAAAGATGTTTCCGTAGATATTCCATTGCATGTATTGGCCGCCGTGACCGGCGTGGCTGGTTCAGGGAAGAGTTCGCTGATCCGCGATGTGTTTGCAAAGCAGTATGAGGACAGGGTGATTTTAGTAGACCAGTCTCCGGTGACGGCCACAGGGCGCTCTACTCCTGCCACCTTTTTAGGGTTTTTTGACGACATCCGTAAGCTGCTTGCGAAAGAAAACGGTGTCGGCGCAGGTTTATTTTCTTTTAACAGTAAAGGTGCATGTCCGGTCTGTAAAGGGCGGGGAGCGATTGTAACGGAACTGGTTTTTATGGACCCGGTGACGACTGCCTGTGAGGCATGCGGCGGCAGCCGGTACAGTGAAGAAGCTCTTTCCTATTCTTATCATGGGAAAAATATAGTGGATATTCTGGATATGAATGCAGAGGAAGCAAAAGAGTTCTTTTCCGACTGTCCAAAGATCCGCAAGGCTGTACATGCCATGGTGGAGGTCGGGTTATCGTATCTTTCGCTTGGCCAGCCTTTGTCTACTTTATCCGGCGGAGAACGCCAGAGAGTGAAGCTGGCAAAATATCTGGATAAGAAGGGCAATGTTTATGTATTGGATGAGCCGACAACAGGACTTCACGCCTCGGATGTAAGGACAATCATGAAGCTTCTGGACAATTTTGTAAAGCGGGGCAATACGGTAATCGTGATTGAGCACAATATGGATGTGGTGAAGCTTGCGGATTATGTGATTGACATCGGCCCGGATGGCGGGACATCCGGAGGAGAGGTCGTCTTTACCGGAACTCCGTCAGAGATGGCTGAACATGGAAAAACGATTACGGCAGATTATTTACGGAAATCTCTGCAGTAAAATTTAGGAGGGTAGCATGAACGAACAAATAGAGGCTGTTCAGAGAATGCAGGAATATATTGAGGGACATTTAGAAGAAGAGCTTACGCTGACAGAGCTTTCGGAGGTTTCCCTCTATTCCCCCTGGCATTCCTACCGGCTGTTTAAGAATTATCTGGAGGCAACTCCGGCGGAATATATTCGGAAACTGCGTCTTTCCCGTTCCGCTATGCGTCTGAAACAGGAGCAGTGCCTTGTTGCAGAGGCTGCTTATGAGTGCGGCTTTGGAAGTGTAGACGGATATACCCGCGCTTTTTACAAAGAATTCGGCTGCAATCCGGGAGAATATGTAAAGGACCCGGTTCCGATTGCGCTTTTTATCCCTTATGGTGTGAAATTCAAAGAATTAAGGAAGGATGTTGTTGATATGGAAAATTTACAGAGCGTTTTTGTACAGGTAATCCGAAAGCCAGAGCGCAAGGCGATCATCAAGAGGGGAATTTCTGCAGAGGATTATTTTGATTACTGCAGCGAGGTAAGCTGTGACATATGGGGCATTCTTATGAGCATGGATTCCCTCTGCGGGGAGCCTGTCTGCCTCTGGCTGCCCGAAAGCTATAAGACGCCGGGCACATCTACTTATGTGCAGGGTGTGGAAGTGGAGTCAGGTTATGCGGGGGAAATACCGGAGGGGTTTGATATCATTTCCCTGCCTGCTTCGGAGTATCTGGTTTTCCAGGGGGAGCCGTTCAGGGAAGAGGATTACTCTCAGGCAATCCTGTCCGTACAGTATTCTATGAACCAGTATGATCCGGCGGTGATTGGCTATGAATGGGATGACAGAAGCCCACGTATCCAGCTGGAACCGCGGGGAGAACGGGGATATATTGAATTGCGCGCAATTAAAGCAATTAAGGGGTATCCTCAGAAATCGGCTGAACGGACATAAATAAATAGGATAAGAATAAAAATGAAAGCCGAGGTGTTTAGTCACCCCGGTTTTTATATTTCCGTATGTATGGATTGTGTCTGCGTTTTCAAACATGCCAAAAAAAGTCGAGAAGATATTTCCGGGTAATGCTATACTGCAATCAGAAAACAGGAATAAGAAAGGAGATAAAAATGGGAAAAGCGAAAGAAGCCATCAGAGTAAGCGGCCTTACGAAAATCTATAACGGGAAAAAGGTGTTGGACGGCTTGAATCTTTCTGTTAAGAATGGCACGGTCTTTGGGCTACTGGGGGCAAACGGTGCGGGGAAGAGTACAACGATTGAATGTATCTTGGGTACTAAGCGTGCAGAACAGGGAACGGCTCTTGTGCTGGGGTGTGACCCAAGAAAAGAACGGCGGGCATTGTTCCAAAAGGTAGGCGTCCAGTTCCAGGAAGGAGATTATCAGCCGGAGATTAAGGTTTCCGAGATATGCGAGGAAATCGCATGTCTATATGATAATCCGGCTGACTGGAGGGAGCTCTGTGAGCGGTTCGGAATCGGAGACAAGCAAAAGAATGCGGTGAAAAGTCTGTCCGGAGGTGAACGGCAGAGGCTGTTTATTGTCCTGGCACTTATCCCGTCGCCAGAGCTGGTATTCTTAGACGAGCTGACAACTGGACTTGATACCAAGGCAAGACGGACGGTCTGGAAGATTCTGGAGGAGCTAAAAATGCAGGGGCTGACTATTTTCCTCACTTCGCATTTTATGGATGAGGTGGAAGCGCTCTGTGATGAGATCTGTATCCTTAAGAAAGGGAAACCAGTATTTTACGGCACCGTAGAGCAGGCAAAAGAACAGAGCGGTTGTGAAAAATTTGAGGACGCTTATTTAGAATTTTCAGATGAGGAGGCAGATATATGAGGACATTTACGAAGCTTTTGAAAACAGAATTGAAATTGAATATACGAAACATGAATATGGTTATTTTTGCGGTAATTATGCCGGTAGTGGTGTTGGCCGTCCTTGGAATCATTTACCAGTCCAAGCCGGCTTTTCCCGGAGCAGAATATACATTTCTGGAACAGTCTATGAGTGCGGTGTGTACGATTTCGATCTGTGCCGGGGGCCTTATGGGTCTGCCGATTGTGGTATCGGAATACCGGGAACGTAAAATCCTGAAATGTTTTCAGGTGACTCCTGTAAGCCCGGTTATGCTGCTGGTGGTAGAATTTACGATTTATGTATTATATGCTCTTGCTTCTATGGTTCTTCTCTTCCCGGCAGCCGCCTGCTTCTGGGGAGTGGCTCTTCGCGGGAGCTGGCCTGCATTTATCGGGAGCTGGCTTCTTACATTGGTTTCTACCTTAAGTATTGGTATGATGGTAGGCGGGATTGCAAAAGACACGAAAATAGCCAGTGTGATAGCCAGCGTCCTGTATTTTCCAATGCTGATATTCTCAGGGGCAACCGTTCCGCTTGAGGTTATGCCGGGGATGATGCAGAAGATTGTCAGATTGTTCCCCCTGACACAGGGGATACAGCTTATGAAATCGGCTTCGCTTGGACTGCCGGCGGGGAATCTGCGGCAGCCGGTATTGGTTATGGTAGTTGTTACTATTGTTTGCATGGGAATTGCGGTGAAATGTTTTAAGTGGGAATAAGGGAGCTGCGTATAAATGAAAGCCATTTGTGGAAAAATAAAGGTATCTTTCTATGGAGGGCAAAAGATATGCGCAATTATTTTTACGGCTGGTATTTTAAATGCCAGTCGGGAACCCAGACCTTGTCAATCATCCCTGCGGTTCACAGGTCAGGACAAAAGAAATCTTGTTCCATTCAGGTCATTGCGGAGAATCATGCGTGGAACGTTGATTATCCTGCTGTAGCATTCCACCGGACAGGAAAGGATATTTGGATTGGAAAGAGTCGGTTTGGAGAGAGGGGGATTCTTCTGGCAGTACATACGCCAAAGCTGGATATAAGCGGAGAATTGAGGTTTGGCCCCCTTTTTCCTTTGAAATATGACATCATGGGGCCGTTTTCCATATTTCCTTTCCTGGAATGCCGGCATAGTGTGCGGAGTATGCGGCATTTGGTCTATGGAAGGATGAAGGTGAATGGGCAGGAATATTTGTTTCAGAATGCAGTGGGATACTGGGAGGGAGACGAAGGACATTCTTTTCCCAGGGAATATGCGTGGACGCAATGCAGCTTTCCGGGAGGCTCGCTGATGCTGGCTGTGGCAGATGTCCCGGTTGCCGGCTTTCATTTTCGGGGCGTCATTGGTGTTGTGCTGTGGAAGGGCAGAGAATACCGGCTGGCAACTTATCTGGGGGCAAAAGCGGTGCAGGTTCGGTACGGGAGGCTTCGGATTGTGCAGGGGAATCTGGAATTAGAAGCCAGGCTGTTGGAAGAGGTCAGAAGCCCTCTGAATGCTCCGGCTAATGGGGATATGGTAAGGACAATTCATGAAAATGCGGCCTGCCGGGCATTTTACAGATTCCGAAAAGGAGAATACCCTATCTTTTCTTTTACGACGGACAGGGCTTCTTTTGAATATGAATTATTGGAGTAAATGCAACATTTTCTTTTAATTTCCCCAAATCTAATGTTGTTGCCGTTCCATAATATTGTGTTTTTACTGTTTTTGTGTCTAAATCAAAATCAAGATAGACGACTCCTTTACCATATTTTTGTCATTATACTTTATTAAATCGAATGATTCCGTTTGTTTCAATTCTTTCTGCCATATTTGAAAATTTTGAAATGCGACTTGCAGAGGGATAAAAATCTACCTTCTGCTTTGGAACTGTCATTGTTTTTCTTCCTCTGGCTTTTACCGTATGACCTTTTCTGATTCCTTTCTCTGCAACTATTGCTCTACTCATTCTCGTTCACCCCAGCCTTTACTTTATCCGAAAATCCTTTTACAAAATCCTTTACAAAGGATTTTGTTATATGTTGAATAAGTACATTAAAGGAAACCTGGTTCATCTCCTCCAACGATTCTCCAATATCAATCGCATCATCAACATCTGTCACATCCAACGTAACAATCGTAGTCAAAGCCAAGCTTCCGATCTCCATGATAAAGATGATGTTAGTATACCACAATCTACTTTGAATTACTAATGGTTTTTCGTAAAGGAAATCATTCAAAACCGCCATGATTGTAAACCGTTACAATATTAATTAGGATAGTAGTTGATTACCATAAAAGCCGCCATTGTATTTTTCTGATTGATGTAAGTGTGGCCAATAGAGGAGTCGAAAACAAGAGAATCCCCTTCTTCCAATGTATAATCCCCTGTTTCCGTATGGAGGATCAACCCCCCATAGATCACATAAATATATTCCTGGGCTTTTTCGGAATGTCCAGTAGAGGCATTGGAGGATTTGGCATCTAATTCAACATAGAAAAGCTCAAAGTTCCGGACAGGGGTGCTTCTGAAATAGCAGTACACCCGGTAATGTTCGGATTCACCTTCCTGTGCAGCCGTTTCTGACCTGCGGACAACGGTTGCTTCTTTTTCAATATCATCCATCAGCCGGGTGTATGGCACATTCAATCCATTGGCAATTTTCCAAATGGTATTGATGGTGGGATTGCTTCCGCCTTTTTCAATATCTGACAGCATGGCCTTGCTGATTCCTGATATTTTTGAGAGCTGTCCAAGCGTCAGATTCCGTTCTGTTCTTAAATTCCTCAGATTAATTGCAATCACTTTTCCCAGTTCCATAGAAATTCCTTTCTGCTTGACAGATATAATGAACGGTTGTAAAATATAAAAGACGAATGAGTTCAAAATATCAGACGAATGTTCATTATGATATTCCATATTATAAAAAATTATAAAGGGGAAGTCAATAAAAGGAGGAATTTTTTGATGAAAAGAAAAGCATTTAAGGCTGCGCTGCCTTATACACTGCCGATTTGTGTAGGGTTTCTGTTTCTGGGGATGTCCTATGGCTTTCTGATGAAAAGCAAAGGTTTTTCTTTCGTTTACCCCATGTTTATGAGTATGTTTATCTTTGCCGGTTCTATGGAATTTGTGACAGTAGAATTGCTGCTGTCCGCATTCCATCCGCTGCATGCCTTTCTTCTGGCGCTGATGGTAAATGCCAGGCATCTGTTTTATGGCATTTCCATGTTGGAAAAATACAAAAATACCGGATGGAAGAAGCCTTATCTGATTTTTGGCATGTGTGATGAATCCTTTACCGTAAACTGTACGGTAACACCGCCTTCTGATGTTGACAAAGGCTGGTTTATGCTGTTTGTAACGCTGCTAAACCAGATTTACTGGGTAACCGGGGCGACGCTGGGAGCCCTTTTGGGATATATCATTCATTTTGATACAACAGGAATCGAGTTTGTTATGACAGCATTATTTATAGTGATGTTTATCAACCAGTGGGAGGAGGCAAAAGACCATCGGCCGGCTTTGACAGGTCTTGGATGTTCTCTGGTCTGCCTGTCGGTATTTGGGAGCGGGAATTTTATTTTGCCGGCCATGGCCCTGATCATACTGTGTTTTTCTATTGATAAGAAGAAAAAAGAGAAGGGGGCGGTTTCATGACAACCATACAGGAGATTTTTACAATTATTGCAGTGATAGCGGGGACTATGCTTACAAGGTTTCTGCCGTTTATTATCTTTCCGGAAGGGAAGAAGCCGCCGGCATACATATCCTATCTGGGAACGGTGCTTCCTTATGCGGTGATTGGGCTTCTGGTAGTCTATTGTCTGAAGGACGCTTTTTCCGGAACATATTTTGCGCTGCCGGAACTGATTGCGGTTTCTTTTATTGTTATACTCCATAAATGGAGAAAAAATACGCTGCTCAGCATCGGGGGCGGGACGGTTCTGTATATGTTTTTGGTACAGGTTTGTTTTCGTTAGCATTTCCCCTGTGGGGATGTTATGCCGCTGTATGATAGATATTGTGGTCAGTTATACAACATTTTAACCTGCCGCCTAATCAGCGGTGGAAGTACTACATTATTACAGGAGGTTTTACAATAGAAAGAAAGTTACCAAGGGAAGAAGCATGGAATCTGCTGACGGAATATACAAAGACATCGGAACTCCAAAAGCACGCATTGACCGTGGAAGCAGTGATGAGGCATTTTGCACGCTTAAACGGTGAGGACGAGGAGGTATGGGGTGCGGCAGGGTTACTGCATGATTTGGATTATGAGAAAAATCCCGATGAACATTGTAAAAAGGCAGAGGAAATTATGCAGGAGCGGGGGCTTGACGAAATCTATATCCGCGCGATGAAGTGTCATGGCTATGGACTCTGTACGGATACGAAGCCGGAAAGCCAGATGGAAAAGGTATTGTTCACGGTGGATGAGCTGACTGGCCTGATTCATGCGGCGTGCCTGATGCGTCCGTCCAAAAGTGTATTGGATCTGGAAGTGAAGTCTGTAAAGAAGAAATTTAAGGATAAGTCATTCGCGGCTGGCGTCAATCGGGATGTTGTCCGCAGCGGATGTGAGATGTTGGGGATGGAATTGGATGAAGTGATTTGGGAAACCATAGAAGGTATGAAGGAGAAGGCGGCGGAAATAGGACTGAAGGGAAATCTGTAATCTGCTTAGGGAACTGGAGTATAGTTATGCTTATTCAGCGAATAGTCTTTGGTGAAAATCCAGAGACTATTCGCTATTTGTATTGAAATCCAGCAAGGTTATCCGTCCTAAAAGCTGATATCGTAGTCATTATTTTAGATTGTTGGATGTTTTTAAAAATGAAAGGTGGTATAATATCCTTATATTTTATTTGAAGGAGCATAAAAATGAGTACATTTAAAGATTGGGAAACATACAAAAGATTAAAAGATCGTGGGGATACGAATTCTGTAGTAGATGTGTTGAAAAATAAGAATACTGGAGATTTAATTGTAAGAAAAATTATTTATGGGATTGAACAGCCTTTGTATCAAGCTGTATTTACAAGGGAAATGCGTGCATTGCATAAATTAAATAAATGTTCGAACATTGTTAATATACTAGTACATCATAAATTAAATAACTAGCCAAATATATATATGAGTGTTATAATTCTTTAGGAAAGTATCAGATTCAGGGCAGACGAAAAGAGCAGCTTTATACAAAAGATAAAACTGC
>CAJTDD010000044.1 GCA_910574885.1 Lachnospiraceae bacterium
GATGGTCAAGAGGAAAACGTGCCGCCTCCTGTAGCACACTTTTATAGACAGTGTTTAAAAACTGAGATTATAATTTGACGTTTTTGTGCGGGAGATAGGAACTTTAATTTGCTGGGCTACATCCTGCCCCTTGACCGTTCCGGCAACCGCCGCTTTATCCCGGTCATGGTGTACCCGGAGCAAGCCGAGGTTCACATTTTGGAGGACGAAACTGCTTCCAGAGCCTATATCGGGCAGATGTGGGCGGAAGCGATGGAGATTTACCGAAGCGGCAGGTTCAAGCTGGCTTTCAGCCCCGCCATGCAGCGGTATCTCAAAGAACACCAGCGGGATTTTATGCCGGAGGACACCAAAGCCGGAATGATACAGGCGTATCTTGATAAGTACACCGGGAGCATGGTCTGCTCCAAGCAGCTTTACAAGGAAGCCTTGAACCATGCCTTTGACGAGCCGAAGCAATGGGAAATCCGGGAAATCAACGAGATTATGAACCAGTGCATTTCCGGCTGGCGGTACTTCCCGAACCCAAGAATGTTTTCAGAATATGGCAGACAAAAGGGCTGGGAGCGTGAAAACCCGGCAACGGACTCCGGCAACCCGTCTGAAAAAACGATGGACGGTTTTGTGGAGGTCACAGAACAGATGGAGCTTCCATTCTGAGAATGACAGCCCGTTGCACCTCCTGTTGCTATCCCGTTGCCGAGCCGGTTGCCGGGGAAAATCCCTTATTTCCGGGCTTTTCTCCCTTATAACAACCAAAACAACAGAAAAATAAAAGAAAAGTATAAATAGTAAGTAGTGCCAGATTGAGATTGTTTGCAAGGTCTTTTGAAGCCCGTTGCCGGACTTCGTTGCCGACACCCTCTGTCTGGCTATTTTCATGTATGGAGGATAACTGCCTATGGCAAAAAACAAAACAGAGATTCATGTGACTACTGTGTTTGACGGAGAACTGGACGCCACTGATGTGTTCGTCAGCCTGATTTCCCAGAAATACGGAAAGATAAATACGAAAGAATATCTTGTTAAAAAGAAAGATATGGGCTATAATGAAGATGAGGTTCAAAAGAGCCAGATACCGTCTGGATTGTGTGGGTAAATGGCTATGATGAACGAAATGGAATACAGAACAATCGGAAAGGCACTTGCCGGGGGCTATCGTGCGGCGGTCTATTGCAGGCTGTCAAAGGATGATGAGTGTTCATTTTGGTAGAGAGTGTAATTAATTTTGTGTCTACGGAAACAGGATATCCTCGATTATTCAGTCACATCAAAGGCTAGAATATCCAGTATTTACAAGGCTTTGTGGGCTCTGCCCACACCCGGCCTCTGAAATAAGAATAAAAACCAAAAACACAAAATTTAGAACACTACCTTTTGGTATAAAGGGCGTTTACTCTAACGCCCCCACAAACTTATAATAAATCGTAACGATTTTCTCTTTTCCTTTGCGGTAACGCCCCATGTTGGGTGTTTCGTAGATTGTGATTTTCTCAATCAGCTCATGGAGCATGAAGCTGTCGAGTTCCTCAAAACTGGTGTACTTCTGGATTAGCTTTGAGAAACGCTCCACGTCAGACCTTGCGGCATTGGAAGCGTCAATGCGTTTTTCCAGTTCACGGATGGTTCGCTGCAATGTTTCTTTTTCTTCATCGTAGTTCCCGATAAGCATCGTGAAAATATGGTCTGGCAGCTTGCCAGAAAGATTGTCCTCATACGCCCGTCGGAGCTTTGCGTCAAGCCCTGCAAGCTGATTCCTTGAAGCAGTCAGCTCGGATTTCATCTGCGACATTTTCTTCTGGTCGTCAGAGCATTTCTTTTCTGTCAGTTCCCTTACCGCCCGTTCCGTATCCTCTGTAAACAGGACGGCGTTTCTTTTTATGTCCTCACGGACAAGGCGGGTAATCACATCGCAGTTGATGTAATGGCTTGAGCAGGCGAATTTCCCCTGCTGGTGGTGGCGACCGCATACATAGTAAATATATTTCCCATTATGTGTGCGGTGTTTCCGCATTGCCGTCCCGCAGGCTTCGCAGCGGAACAGTCCAGAAAAAACATCGGGGTCTACATGGTGTGGGCTGTCCTTGCGGGGTTGGATTTTGCGGGAGTGGAGTGCTTTTTGCGCCTGCTCAAACAATTCCTCGGAGATAATCGGTTCGTGCATACCCTTGACGACAATCCAATCCTCCCTGTCATTCTTCACCCGTTTTTTTGTGCGGTAGGACGGTGTGTACTGCCTGCCCTGCACCATGCTCCCAATAAACATCTCATTCTGCAGCATGGTTCGGATATACGTTTGACACCAGTAGCGTTTGCGGACAAAAGCCCCGTCTTTCTCTGGGTCGTGGTTTTTAAATCGGTTGTACTCTGCGGGGGAGAGTACGCCCTCATTGTTAAGGGTGGTCGCTATGCTCCTTGAACCCATGCCGCCCGCACACATCTCAAAGATGCGTTTTACGATGGGGGCTGTTTCCTCATTGACAAGCAGCTTGTGTTTGTCTTTCGGGTCACGGACATACCCGTAAGGGTCGAGCGCACCCAGATACTCGCCACGCATCGCTTTCATGTGCAGCGAGGATTTTATCTTTGTGGAGATGTCCTTTGCGTACATGTCGTTCAGGATGTGCTTGAAGGGCGTGATGTCCATGCTGCCCGTGTTATTGATGGTGTCAACATTGTCATTCACCGCAATGAAGCGCACGCCCTTTTCGGGGAAGTAAATCTCGGTGTACTGTCCGCACATGATATAGTTCCGCCCAAGCCTTGATAAGTCCTTTACGACAACCATGTTGATTTTGCCGTTTTCAATGTCGCCTATCATCCGCTTGAAATCTGGTCTTTCAAAATTCGTCCCAGAGTACCCGTCGTCGATATAAATATCCCCGACTTCCCATCCCTGCCTTTTCACATAGTCGCTGAGCATCGCTTTCTGGTTTCCGATGCTCATGGACTCATGCTCGGCAGAATCCTCGGACGACAGCCTGCAATAAATCCCTGCGGTATAATTCTGCTGTTCTCTCATAAAATAAATGCCTCCTTTTTGGGAAACAGCAGGAAAGTGTAACCTACGCTTACAGTATATAAGTCTGTAGCGGCACGGTCAAATGTGCGCCTGCTGTTCCCGTCATGCATACGGGTTTTCGTAGAGGATTTTTTTGACAGCCGCCTGGTGTATGACCTCGCTTGCCGTCCTTGCCCCGTTGAAGATGCTGACAACACGGATGTTGTCTTTTGCGTCAAAGGTTTCCCTCTGATGCGGGAAAGAGCCTGCACCGCTACAAGCCCCTTTGTGGGTAACGTGTCCCCTTTCTGGAATTGTTTCCATGCCATTCCTCCCATCTTTCCTGCGGGTCATTCCCGCCCGTCTGTTTTCGGGATGACTTCATAATCAAAGCCCATCCGCTGGTTGCAGTATGTGCAGACGTCTTTCTCGGTCTGCCCTTTGTCAAGCCTTCGCAGGATGTAAGCACCTGTGCTGTAAAAATTGTCCGCACAAGTTCTGCATAAGCAGAGCTGAAGCCTGTTTGGGACGGGGGAGATAAGACCGATGCTGACCGCCAGCGCATGGTTTACGCCACGGATATGTTTTTTGTCCAGCCGTCCGATATACCCCTCAAGCCGCTGCTTGCTGACCGTGCGTAGCTGTTCAAGAAGCACGATGGAAGGGAGCTGCAAGCCGCATTCAGCGTCGATAAAGTAGTGGGTGGGCAGCTTCGGCTTTACATCAACCTTGCTTGAGATGGATGCGACAATGACGGTAGTGCTGTGGCGGTTGCCTCTGTTATTCTGGATGATAAGGACGGGGCGGTAGCCCTCCTGCTCCGAGCCTATCCCTTTCCCCAAGTCGGCGTAGTACATATCGCCCCTTTTATATGTTCTTTCCATGTTATGTGAACCTCCTGTGAAATTTAGGCGGTATGCGCCGCCTATGTAACAGCCAGACGCAGGGGAGTGTTTAAGGTCGGGAGAGTGTGAAAAAACCATTTTCCATTGACCGCCCTGCATCTGGCTTGATTATGAATAGAGAGCATTTTCTATTTGTCCCCGACACCCCGAAAATGCTGATGCGTGATAACGCAAGGGAAGTCACCAAACGGTCAGCAGCGGACTGACGCCACGGGAGTTGCACCCCAACTGTCGGTCTGACAGAGCCGCCCCCATTGCCTGCGGCGGATTGGTTACCGCTCGGACTGTGGCTGGACGGGAGTATCATTGTCCTCTTTGTGTGTCATGGCGGAATCGGGAGCTGCCCGATATTTTCAGTCGGTATTTTCCGCTTGCCGCCTTTCGGCGGGGCATGGCGTACCGCTGCACACGCTTATGCTTATTACATCCACAAAGAGAATGTATTTGGTGAATGGATATTCGGTTGTCAAAGAGCTGCCCTGTTTTCGCCACACATAGGAAAACTGGGTGAGAGTTTTTTGTCCTCTCACCCAGTAGCCGATGGGAACCCTCTAAATATTAGATGGTTATAAAATATTTTTTAATTTTTCTCTGAGATGCCAGACACGGAAGTTAATTGCACTTACAGATAAGCCGCATTTCTCTGAAATCTCCATGCTGCTGTAACCATCCATTTTCCATAAGGCAATCTGGATGGTAAGCCTGTCCACCTTAATCAAGACTTGATAGAGCCGCTGGTTTTCAATACTGTCCAAAAATTCCTCAACCGTTTTTGCTTCGGGCTGTGCTGTGTCCTCTGCCACTTCCTCAAGATATGTACCTGCATCCTGCAATTTCTCATAGTACCGTCTGTCGGAATTGAATACCGCCCAATCATGGACACGGAGCTTTTCAATATCGTTCTCACTGACACCCAAGCTCCTAAGCTGCTTTTCCTCGGCTTCTTTCCATAGCCGCCATTTTCTTTCTTCTCTGGCTTTGTTGTACGCCATAATCCGTTACCTCCAATCTGAATTTTTTTTGGATAATCCAGATTGAAAGGCGGAGAACGGCATCCCACGCTAGAAACAGCCCTGCGGCGTATTCCGACAAAAAACGACAAAAGAAAAACCGCAAGGGCTGTCGTGCCTTTACGGTTTTTAGATATATTGGTTCTTATATGTAGAGATTTGACTTCTACTTCTTGGATAGAAAGCCCCCTTGCACTGACAAGGATTTTTTTAACAGGCTGTCCACCCATCCCCGATATGATATGTGTAAATAGAATTTGCTATTTGCAGGCAATAAAAATCCCTCCAAACTTAAAACAGGTTTGGAGAGTGCTTGTTAAGTCTTTCGGGCATAGCAATACCGCCCACCAAATCGCCGTTTTTTTTATTTGGTGGACGTATCTGCATTTAATTAAGTAAAATGCAGAGCCGATAAACTGTGGTTTCATTCATTCCACACATTCATCGGCTCTGCATCTATGTGTCTGGCTCTGTGATGATAAATACTTGCATATTTTTTGCGTTAATTATCGTTTCCCGTTTACATTTTGGACAATAAAGCGGATAGTTTTTCAAAACAGTATCTTCCCTAAATTTGTTATGCGTCTTTTTTTTGCAAATCGGACAATATATCCACTCGTATTTCATATTTGAAGCAACCTGCCTTTTTTTAACTGAAAAACGGTATCCGCTTGTTTTACAAGGTCGTTGGAGTGGGTAACAATAATTACACATTTATTCATCTGATGGGCGCAATTTTTCAAAATCCCCGTAATTTCTGCGGCAGTATCTTTGTCTAAATTTCCCGTTGGTTCATCCGCTAAAATAACAGGGGCATTCGATACCAGTGTACGGGCGATTGCCACACGCTGCTGCTGTCCTCCCGACAGTTTCATTACATTTCGTTTTGCTTCATCCTCCGTCAATCCAAGCTGCTTTAATATTGGCAGGGCGTCCTGTTTTGCAGTCAATTTTACGTTTTCAATCGGCGTCATATAATCAATAAGATTGTAATTCTGGAATATGACAGAAACATGATTGCGCCTATGGTATTCAAGTCCCTGCTCCGATATATCCCTGTCATGAAACATAATTTTTCCTTCCTGTGGAATATCAAGACCGCCTATCAATGATAACAGGGTCGTTTTCCCAGAACCAGATGCGCCAAGTATCGCATACATTTTTCCTGTTTCAAATTGAGTTGTTATATGTTCTAAGACCTTTGAGCCTTTTTCATATTGATATGTTACGTTTTCACATATTAGCGTTGTCATCTTTTTCTCCTCCTAACTCATGCGGGATAAAATTTCACGCGGCTTCAAGCGCATGACCGCAATAGACGATATCATAACAGATACAATGATAATTACAAATCCAACAAGATATAACTGTAATAAATTTTCTATGCTTACAGAAACTTCAATATCCGTTTCCAAATAATCTGTATTTTCTGCACCGCTCAATTCTATATTGTCTACACCTCCTAATGCTGTACTTTCAAACGATTCTATCGCAATGTCATCTTGCTGCACGTCATTCGGTTCTTCTATTTTATTCTGTATATCCTGTTGTAAAAGCACATCGGCGATACGGTTTGAAACCATATTACTTGTAAAAAAGGAAATCCCAAAAGCAACGATTGCAATCAGCAATACTTCTGTCAGATATTGCCCTATAATGTCTGTCTTTTTTATGCCAAGCGAGAGGAACACACCTGTTTCACGGACACGTGATTTTCCCCATAGAGTAAGAATAAGCGATAAGATTACAACGCTGACAAGGATAGCCGCAATCAGCAGACCTATCACCAGTTTATCCATACTTTCCAGAGAGGAAGCCGTATTTTCATAAGTTTCATTGTCCGTATCAATCGTAAATCCATCCTCTTTAAATCCAGGCGTCTTTTTCACTTTTTCGATAATTTCATCCATTTCTTCTGGGTCGTTTATGGTAATTGAAACTTCTGAAAATCCCTGAACTGCAGGGGTGTTCTCGATAAGAATTGCCGACGCTATATCTATAAACACCCGATTCTGTATTTTATTATAGCCCTCTATATTCTTGCCGATTTTTTCTGTTTCCATTGCTGTAAACAATCCAACGATTTCCAGTGTCATGCTGCGCCCATCCATAGACCTCGTTTTCAGCATATCGCCTATCCCTAAGCCATTTTTATCAGCCAAATCTTTACAAATAATTGCTTTCCCCGTATCTTTTTCTGTAATATGCCTGCCTTCCGTTAGTTTGACAACACCATTTGTAAACAAATTGTGTTCTTCGGAACGCCATAGACTTACCGTAGTCGTGCTATTCCCTAATTCTTCCTCCAAAGGAATTGTCCCCTTGAAAAAAGACAACTGTTCAAAATCCAGTAATGTTTCATCAAATGCATCGCAATATTTCACTCCTGCTATATCACGGATATTTTTCACCATATCAGAGGATAACTGCTCTGTGGAATACATGATATATCCAGTCCCTCCACTTTCATCCTCGTCCGATTCTTTATGCAGATAGGGGTTATTATCTGTGTAGTCCGTCCAGACATGAAAAGAACCGCCAAGGCTTTGACGCAGATTTTGCTGTGCTTGTTTTGTAGCTTTCCCGATAGACAATCCCGACAAGACAAAGGTTGCCATAATAAGCAATATACAAAAAAGCACTATGCTTTTCCCTTTTTTTCGAGTAACATATAACATTGCCCGTTTTAAAAAATTCATATTGATACCTCCGTTTTTTATTTTTTGAACACAATATTAAAATAACATTCCTATATGGAACGTATATGGAATATCTGTGAAAAATAAACGGAAGAAAAAAATCCTCCGAAACATCGGAGGGTTTTTCATCATAAATATATAGTAAAACACATTCTTTGCGGATTGTCTTTCGCTTGAAATGTATATGGAATAGAAAGTGCAGAAAAAATAGTGTCCACAATATACAAGCCTAAGCCATTTCCTCCTTGCTCTCTGCTTCTTGCATAATCAAGACGGTAAAATGGCTCAAACAACCGGGGGATTTCGGATTGACGAACAGGGACACATTCATTTTCAACAACAAGATTTCTGCCATCCATAGAAACAGAAATCAGCTTCCCGCTTTCTGTATATGCAACTGCATTTGCAAGAATATTAGAAACTGCCTTTTCAAATAAGGAAATGGGTATACTGACTGTAAAATGTTGTGGCAGGCAGACAGAAAAATTTATCTCGTTTGCAGCGGCAATCAGTTTATATGGCTCACAAAGGTTTGTGAGCAGTTCTGGCAAATTTATTTCGGTCGGTTTTTCTTCATTTGTAATATTCATTTTGGATGTTTCTAAAATTTCATGTATCATCTCGGAAAGCTGTTCTGTTATTTCTTTGCACTCTGGCAGATATACGTCATAGTCTTGATATTTTCCTACTCCAAGTATCATATTTTCAAGAGTGGCGTTTAAAGCAGTAACAGGCGTTTTTAATTCGTGGGAAGCCGCACGTAAAAAATCTATTTTCAATTTCTCGCTTTCCTGCACATACTTTTTTTCTAATTCAAGATTATGGATTGCCTTCAGCAAATTCCTATAAAGGCTATTGATATTCTCTGCCAAATCTTCAATTTCATCTCCCGAAGTTACAGAACATATCGCAGATTTATCCATTTTTGTCATGCGCTGCGCTGTTTCTGATAAATGACAAATATTTCGTGTTATGCTTCTGGAAAAAAGTGCAGCACAGACAATGGCAATCACGATACAACAGGAAACAGAAACAGGCAGGGCACGTTTTATCGTAAATGTTACAAACTGTGAGGCATCTACGTCCGTACTGACGAAAAATCCGTCCAGTTCCATTCCTTTCTCGCCAACAAGCCCTAAAGATATTTGCGGGGCAAGAACATACATGATGCCATGTGCAGTTATTACAATAAATATCAAGACGCTCAATGTATATAAAAATGTTTTAGGAAATATTTTTATTCGTGCCATATTAGTCCACCTCATATTTATATCCAATTCCTTTTACAGTAACAATGCAGTCAAGATGCAGTTTTTTTCGCAGGTTTTTTATATAAGTATCTACTGTCCTGTCAATAATAGGATGGCTGTCGCCCCATAAATCGTCAAGTATCTGAGAACGGGTCAGAACCAGTCCTTTATGCTCCACAAACAATTTCAGCAAGTCAATCTCTTTTGGAGTAACGTCGATTTTTCCATTGTCATCTTTTGCTGTATAACCTAAAAAATCTACAATTACATTTCCAAATTCGATTGTATCTGGTAAAATCCCCTTTCCGCTTCTTCTTAAAAGTGCAGTAATGCGCCGCCCTAACAAAATCATGGAAAAGGGTTTTACGATATAGTCATCTGCCTGTCCGTCAAAGCTGGAAACTTGTGTATATTCGTCCCCTATTGCTGTTAGCATAAGTATCGGGACAGAACTTTTTTCTCTGATTTCATGCAAAACAGAAAGCCCCGATATTTTTGGAAGCATAATGTCAAGTACAATTAAGTCAATCCTGCTATTGCTAAAACATTGCAGCGCAGATTCCCCGTCATACGCAGGAATTAATTTGTGTCCCGCTAATTTCAAATACTCGCAAATCGCTTCATTTGTTTTTCGGTCATCTTCAACAATAAGTAATGTCGCCATATAAATCACCTCTTTTTTCAGTTTAACACTCCAATATGGAGCGAATGTGAAATTTTAGAAAGAACATCCATTTATGTGCTAATTTACATCTATTATAACCGCTTATATAAATAGCAACAATTATGCAAATAGGATTTCACATCGTTTAGTAGGATACCACACCTCTGTAAAATATAAGGGTAAAAGTTTTCAGAGTACAGGTGGTGAACGCATGGACAAAAGAAACAACGATTTTGACTTTGATTTCAGACCGTTAGGACTGGCAATCAAAAAAGCCCGTAAAGCTCAAGGCGTGACCAGAGAACAGTTTGCGGAGATTATTGATTATAATCCCAGACATCTTCAAGCTGTTGAAAATGAGGGGCAGTATCCAAGCATAGAGCTGTTTCTTCAACTTATCACAATGTTTGATGTATCAGTTGACGAACATATACATACTGAGGAAAAAGCAAAGAAAAGTTCTATCCGAAGACGTTTGGATGCTATGCTTGACCGACTGGATGACAAAGAACTGTCTGTTGTCGAAGCAACTGTAAACGGGCTATGTAAAGCAAAAGAGCCAGAGGATTGACCTCTGGTTTCCTTTTGCTCCGCCCAACTAATAGTTTGGGCATCCGTAGCCGTATATTGAGCCGCTCCCAACTGGATAGCTCTGCTGTTTGCAGGCATCCCCAGAGTTACCCTCCACGGTGTAAACCGTCCCATTCTCGCATCTCTCCACGATTCCCACATGGTCGATTGAGCCGTTGCTCCCCCAATCAAAGAAAATGAGGTCGCCTGCCTGCGGCTCATAGTTCTTGTCCTGCCACTGTCCTTTGCCCTTGAACCAGTTTACGCCGTCCGAGCAGAGGGAGAATTTCGGCACAATTCCGCTTTCCAGATAGCCGCACTGGTCGGCACACCACGATGCGAAGCAGGCGCACCATTCCACACGTCCGTCAAAGCCGTACCAGCTCCAATAAGGCTGACCGCCCTCGTTGCCGAGCTGCGTCAAAGCAACTTCCACAATGGCTTGATTGCCGCCGCTTGTGAACGCCCGCCCGTATGGGTAGTAGCGCAGTACATGGGCGGGGTACTGCGTGTCGCCGTATTTCTCCCAACCGAGCCGCTGTGCCTGCATAGCAGAAAACTCCACCGCATTTGCATAGGAATAGCCGCCGTAGTTGGTCTTTGCCCATGAGATATACCCGTTCCCAAAGTTGTAGCCCTGCAGGGCGAGCTTGATGCGCTCCATGTCAATCGGGCTTTCCACCTCGGCTGATACAAGGGCAGCTTTTAGTTCCTGCACACCGCACTCGATGGAATATTCGGGGTCTTTGATGCCGTTCGGCTCATGGGGGTATTTCTTGTTGAAGCTCCCCTCCGCCGCCTGCATCGGGTCGCTACCCTTTCCGCCAGATTCCTGCATCATCACCGCCTTTATCAGTTCCACATATTCGGGGATGCCGTACTGCTTTGCATACTTCTGTATCAGCGGCGTGTAGGCTTCGACCTCCGCACTGACAGGGGTATAGGATGTGCTGTCGCTGCCGCCGCCAAACAGGGAAACCGCACATCCAAGCAGGACGACGATAAGGATTATCACAACGGCAATCCAGCCGCCTGCGATAAGGGCAGAAATCAACGCCTTAGTCCCTGCGATAATCGCCTTAACTGCCGCAATGGTCGCCTTGACCGTGCCTTTCGTTGCTTCGGCTGTCGCCTTTGCGGTGGCTTTCGCTGTCTGCGCCGCTTTCTGGGCGGCTTTGGCAGACGCTTTCGCCGTTTTCTGCGCCGCCTTTACGGTCTGCGACCTGGTCTTAATCGCTGTCTTGGATGTCGCCTTTGCGGTTTTCACGCCTTTTTCCGTCGCCTTGACCGTGCCTTTGGCTGTGGTCTTGACGGTTTTTTCCGCATTTCTGACGGTTGTCTTTATCGTCCGCTTTCCCTGCTGTCTGGTCTTTATCAGCGAGTTTGCCGCCGTCTGGGGCGTTTCGGTCTTGGCAGAAGCAGCAGAAGTAGCGGAAACAGCGGGACGGCTTGCAGTCCCTTGTATTTCCTGCAAGCCGTCCTGTCCCATTGTACGCATGGCGTTTTGTCCTGCCTTGTTCCGCATTGTTTTCTGCTCTGCGGCTTTCTTCGCCCGCTTTGCCTTAAAGTCGGCGATTTTATCCTTTGCCTTACCGATATTTTCCCTTGTGGCTTCAGCGTTTTTCTGCCCCTGCTTATTAAACTGGTGGATGCCCTCGTCCTTGATACGCCCCGAAGCATGGGAAACCTTGTCGGCGGCATATTCCGTGGGGGAATTTTCCTCTGCATAATATCCCTGTTCCGCCTTGTCCTTTGTCTTAGCATAAGCGGATTTCATGCGCTTGCCTGCTATGGCGGCTTTGTCTAAAGTCTTAATCGTTCCTTTGACCGCATCTCTGGTCTTTATATCAGCCATAAAATCCGACCTCCTTTCCCAGAAGATTTGCGGTCATGTCAGTTTACCTTTTTTGCCACGACGACAAGCCTGCCGTTCTGTGCCGAGTATTCGCAGGTGGAGAGGGTAATGAGCTTATCCCCGTATTCAGCGGTCACGCCCGTATCATACAAGGCAAGCTCCTTACACTTCCCGACATAGGCATCAAATTCTTTTTCATTTTCCGCATTGACAAAATCATAGTAGCGGTAGCCCTCCGAACTGTACGCCACGGTCTTAAAAACGGCGATGATTTCATACTCTGCCTGCTCCGTGAGCGTGTCAAACTGGACGGTCTTATGCTTCTCATAAAAGTTCTTGGATTTGTAATCTTCCAACGCCCCGAACATCCTGCCGCCTTTGATGTGGTGTCCGTAAATAACCAGATTGTCGCTTGTGAGGATGTCGCAGTCCTCTTGGATATACGGCACTCCCAAATCGCTGTATTCCTTTTCAAAGCTGTGTTTCAGATAGAAATTCGGGCTGTTCCTGCTCTGCATGACGGGGTAGTTGATACCTGTTCCGTCAATGGCAATCCAACCGACCATATCCTCATTCTGCAAATACAGTTCCTTGTATTTCGCCAATATATCCTCGCCCTCGCTGACGGGCGTATCCTTATCTTTTGGCGGTTCTTCTTCTGGCTCGGCGTTCTCCACAACCTCGGCAATCTCCGCAAAGGCTTCCGTCTGCTCGTCTATCTGCTGGTAATGGGTGTAAATCTTAAAGCCGCAAAAAACTGCTGCTCCTAAAAAGGTAACAGCGGCAGCGATACATAGAATACATTTATAGTTTTTCAGATTCATAAATTATTCCTTTCCTTAATCCTGCCCTGCTTTCTGGGCATAGAGGGATACCCGCAGGGTGTTTCTTTGTTCTCGCCCTGCTTTTGGGCATAAAGGTATGCCCGCAGGGTAATTCCTTGACATTTATTTTCAGTTACCGTGTATGCTCCGCTTGCTTCTTGAGCGTGGGTAAGTCCCTGCAATATTCGGGATACCGTGCCTTGATGCCCTCCATGAAATACGGGGCGAACTCGCAGCAGAACAATTCCTCTGGCGTAAAGAGTTTCTCACGCCCCTCCTCGGCGTAACCGTTCCAGAGGTTAAAGGCAAGGTGACAGACTTTGACCGTGCCGCTTGTCTGCCATCCTGCGTGCATCCCCTCTGGCTTGATGCAGTCTGTTTTGAAGTCGAACATGGCATTGATGTTCTGCCTTGTTTCCCCCGCAATCCCCATCACATAGAAAAACGCCCTGTGGTAGCAGTCGTTTACCCTGCATTTCATCATGTTTTCCAGAAAAAAATCACGGTGAGCCGCATTGCGGAATCTTATCTCTGACATAAAGAATCCCCCTCTCTTAGACCTCACCAAATTTTGTCGTCATCAGTTTATACAGCTCCGTATTGCGTGGAAACTTGTTTACGAACGGCACAAGGGAGCTGCCGACTTTCAATAATCCCTGCCCCGCACCAACATTCGTGATATAGCTCATCTGCAAATCGGAGATATTAAGAAGCTTCGCAAGCTCAATCCTATCCGTAGATGCTTGGTTCAGCATGATGATAAATTCAGAGTTGGCAAGCATCGTCCTTGCCGTATGGCTCTGCAAGAGGTCGTCCACGTTCTGCGTGATGCCCGTGCAGTACGCCCCGTACTTACGCACACGCTTCCAGAGGGTAAAGAGGAAGTTAGCGGAATACTCGTGCTGGAACAGCAGATAAATCTCGTCAATGAAAATAAACGTGTTCCTGCCTTTCGCCCTGTTCTGGGTGATGCGGTTTAAAATACTGTCAAGCACCACAAGCATACCGATAGGCTGTAACTGCTTGCCCAAATCCAGAATGTCGTAGCAGATAAGGCGGCTGTGGGTGTCCACGTTGGTATGCTTGGCAAAGGTGTTGAGAGAGCCGTCCGTGAAAAGCTCAATCGCAAGGGCGATTTCCTGCGCTTCTGGCTCGTCCTGCTTTAACAGTTCCTCACGGAAGTCCTGCAAGGTCGGCGGCGTACCCATATAGTTGCCCTGCTGGTAATAGCGATAGACGCTCGCCGTGCAGCGGTCAATGATGGACTTCTGCTTTGCCCCAAGGCTTGCCCCGCCAATGAGCTGCTCGCAGAGGGATAAAATAAACTCTGATTTCAAGATGACGGGGTTCGCACCGTCGCCGTAATCAGAGTTCATGTCCATTGCGTTGATGTGGTTGTCGCTTGTCGCCGAGATGTGGACGACCTCGCCCTGCATCGCCTTTACGAGAGGGGAGTACTCATGTTCGGGGTCTATAACGATTACATCGGCGTTGGGGTCGGTAAGGATGATGTTCGTCATTTCCTCCTTTGCCGTGAACGACTTGCCTGCACCAGACACGCCGAGGATAAAGGAATTGCCGTTCAAAAGGTGGCGGCGGTTGGCGATTATCATATTTTTACTGATGACGTTCTGCCCGTAATACACGCCGTCCTTATGGTAGATTTCCTGCACACGGAAGGGGATAAACACCGCAAGGCTCTCCGTTGTCAGCGTCCTCAACGCATCAATCTTCCTCACGCCGAACGGCAGGGCGGTGTTCAGACCGTCCATCTGCTGGTACTTCAGCACGGCAAACTGGCAGAGATGTTTCCGTGCCGTCGTAAGCAGGGCTTCCGTGTCATTGTCAAGCTGCTCTTTGGTATCTGCGGTATGCACCATCGTAAGAACGGCAAACATCATCCTCTGGTCACGGGTCGTCAAATCGTCGAGGAACTCTTTGCTCTCTTTTCTCTGCTGCTCCAAGTCGTAGGGGATGACGGCGGAAAAGTTGTTGTTCTGGTTCTGTTTCCTCTGCCAGTTCGTGATGTTGGTTTCCACACCGAGCAGGCGGTTTTCCACCTCCCGCACGGCTTCGTCCGTCGGGACAGGAACAACATCCACGGAGAGCATCATGTTACGGTTTAATTCGCAAAGCTCCGCCACCATACTGTCCTTGATATAGGCGGCGTACTCTCTGAGGAATATCACACGCCCGTAGCGGTTTCCCATCTTAAAATAATCTTTCTCGAACTCAAAGGAGTCGGGGCAGATATAGTCCTTGAAATCGTGACCTTTCCGCATGGTCTGTGCCATGTCAAAGGAGAACGCCGTTTCCTCGCCCGTGCGGTAAAAATCATGGAAGATACGCAGCTTGTCGTTTGCATCCAGTTCCGTACACTTCGAACCTAAGCGGTTGAAATGCCCGATAAGGTCAGCCCCGACACGGGCAAAATAATTCCTCGCTTCCTCAATATTCTTCTTGCAGACGGAAACGGTCACATATTTATCCTGCACGGTGGAGTTTGCCCCCGTTGCTTTATCGAGCAGCATTTTATTATACTCTCTGCGGTATTTATCCAAATCGTCCTCCGCCATCGGGATTAAGATGGTCTGCTCAAAGTCTGCCTTATTCAAACGGCGGTTGTTTATCGTGATTTTCGTGGTCGCCCCGCTGTCAAGGGCATTTAAAAGCTCCGAGTATTCGAGGAACATCGCTTCCTTGTCCTCACGGCTTGCCACGGCGTAGTTGATGTCCTCAAACTTGAATGTCTTTGCGTATTTGTTCCTGCCCACAAGGAAGATGCCGTCCTCCCACATGGTCTTTAACGGGATGACCGCCTGCACCGACTTCGGCACAATGAATTTCTCCCTGTCCTGCTTAAACAGCGTTTTCAGCGTCTTAATCATAGTCTACCTCCTTACGCTTTCTTGATTTCTTAGGCTGCTTTCGCCCGTCTGTCTTCGTTCTTTTTTTCCTGCGTTTCCCCTTTTTCCGTTTCTTATCCTGCACGGCGGGCAAGCCTTTCTCATGTGCGTCCAGTGCCTGCTTCACCGCTTCGTAATATAAATTCTCTGGGGCAAATAAAATCTTCTTCGGCATCAGAAACTGCGACTTTATCCATGCCCACACAAACTGCTCGGCGGTCATGCCGTTGTACCTTACAAATCCCATGACCGCAAAAGGGGAAGCCCCCAAGATGCACATCCAGCTTACTGTTTCCGTCCCAAACCTGCCACGGAGCAGGAAGAACAAGCCGACCGCCACGCCGCAGGCAAGCACGGAAAACAGGAACTGCCGCATCGACAGCCCGAAGAACATGGATTCCGTGTAGTTGCGGATTTCCTTATTTATCTTGACTTCCATATCAGCACCTCTCCTCCCTTACATCCCCTGTCGAAATAAAAAGGATGCTGCGTTTTGGGATATATGCAAATCCAGAAATGGCATCCCCGATTTCAAATATCTCGTTATCGTCAGCTTTTTCAAATTTTCCGACCAGTCCTTTTTCCGCAGGCAGGTCATAGGCTTCGGAAGCCCCGATGACTTCTCCATTTAACAAATGGATATCATAATTTTGGCAATACTTCGTTTCTTTTTTCATTTCAATTTTCCTTTCCTGTTGGATAATTACAAGCCCATCATTTCCCTTACCACACGGTCTGCCATCTTGACCGCACCGACAAGGACGAGCATATTGAACACCAATTCCCCGATATAGCCCCACACCATCGTGACCGCCGCCGCATCGGGGTTCACTGCGGGCGGGGACGCCGCAAACACCGAGAAGATGATGCAGGCAAGCACGATAATCGCCCCCTCTAAGCATACGGCGGAGTAGCTCTTGATGAAACTCTTTCCCACGCTCTGGCTCGGCTCTCCCGCAAACGAGGACAGCGGCACGGGGGCGATGGCGGTATATAAATATAGCTTGAAAAATCTCCCGTACACGGACATTATCATAATGAACGACAGCACCGTGATGAACAGCCCGCCTATCAGCGTGACCGCCCATAAGGGGATGCTCTCGAAAAAGCCGCAGTCCTCCACGGCTGTCACTATCTCTGTCGGCAAGACGGTCTTTTGTGCCGAGCCGAAGCCTGCGGCTTTCATAATGGCGGAAATCACGCCCTGCACGATTTTAAACAGAGCCATCATCAGCTCCAAGCCGTAAGTGACCGCACCTTTCGCAAGGGCAAAGCGGATGAACAGCTTCAAGGCGTGTTCGGGCTTCTTCACGCTTGCAAAGTCGCCACAGGTACGCATCACGCCGACGACAAAGAACAGCACGAGCAGGGCAAGCCCGATAGCCTGCAACGCCCCGTGGATGTCAACGATGACTTTCCATATCGCACCGCCCTTAAAGGTTTCGGGGGATTGGGTGATGAGCTGCCATATCTCGGCTAACTTTTCATTCCATGTGTCAAGGGCGTTCTCCAAGTTCTGGACTACCCAGTTGTCTGACATTCGACCACCTCCGTTCTTAAAATTTGATAGCGGGGCAAGTCCCGCAGAGCGGATCTGCCCCGTTATCCTGTCTTGTGTCAGTCTGTTATTTCAGTCTGTTTTGGATTAGCCTGTGATGAGGGTTAAAATCTCTTTCGCAAAGGTAATCACAACGCCGCCCGCCAGTGTGAGGAAGCCGTTCGCCCTCTGGGACGGGTCGTGGGATTTCAGCGACAAGCCGACCTGCACGATGCCGAAGCCGAGCATAATCATCCCGACCGCCCGTATCAGTCCGAAGATGAAATTGGAAAGGTTGTTGACAACGGCAATCGGGTCATTGGCGGCAAAGGCGGTCATGGACGTTCCAAGCATCAGAGCCGCAGCCAGTACCGCCATGCAGTAGAAGCGGAAACCTCTTTTTACCTTGCCTGCCATCGGCAGTTTCTGGGTTGCTTTCTTCTCGTTTTTCTGAAAAAGTTTCATAGGGTGATTCCTCCTTATAAATTGAATATTTCTTCCAAGTCCTCATCGGACAGAAGCTCATAGGAAGTGCTGACAGGGTTGAGCGCAACAGCGTCTTTTGGAATATCCCCGCCAAACACAAGGGTTGCGACCGCCTGCGTAGGCTCGCCGTGGAGATACGGCGGCTTTCCCCCGTCGGCGGTCAGTTTCACGTTCGGATGCTTCAGGATGTCGTACTTCAAATCCATGACGGGGCGTTCCCCACGCACAAAAAGAAGTGCGTAGCGGTTGTCCAGCATACGCACTTCGTCTGGGGTTAAAAGCTCACGCCCCGAAATCTGGTAGTTGGTGGAATAGTTGCCGCTCCGCCCAGAGCTTTTCCCGTAGGTGTTCGTGTCTATCGTGGCTTTTCCAAGAAGCTCACTTACAAACTTATGGGTACTCTGCTCGTTGCCGCCCAGGTAGAGGAACTCATCGGCGTTCCCGACGATGCTTTCCCACTGTTTCTCAAACAGGGCTTTAAGCTGTGCCAGATTTTGCAGGATAATCGAAACGGACACGCCCCTTGACCTCATAACTGACAGTATCTTGTCAAAGTCATCGGGCAAACTGACGTTCGCAAATTCATCCATAATGAACTGGCAGTGGACGGGCAGGCTCCCGCCGTATTTATGGTCTGCGAGATAAAATAGCTGTTGGAATAGCTGCGTGTATAACAGCGACACAAGGAAATTGAAACTGGTGTCGTTGTCTGGTATCAGTGCGAACAGTGCGACTTTCTTCTCGCCCAAAGACGGCAAATCCAGCTCGTCCGTAGCGGTCAAGGATGCAAGGCTTTCCAGATTGAACTTCTCAAGCCTTGCGGCAAGGGTTATCTGGATGCTCTTTAGCGTCTTGGCACTTCCGCTGTGATAATCACGGTAGTATTTCAAAGCGATATGCTCTGGGTTTACCATCTCCAAGCGGTCGAACAGTTCGTCAAGCGGACTTACATAGCCGTCGTCATCCTCCCTTACCTCTCCTGCACGAAGCAGCTCCATCACCATCGGGAAATTCTGCTCCTCTGGCGGGGCTTCGTATTTCAGATAGAACACGAGGGATAAAAGCAGCATACTCGCCGCTGTGTCCCAGAACGGGTCTTGCGACTGGCTTCCTTTCGGCGTGGTCGCCTTAAATAAATTTGTTACCAGCCGCTGCACGTCGTTGTCGTTTCTTAGATAGACAAACGGGTTGTAGCAGTGGCTCTTGTGCATGTTGATTAAATCAAGCACACGCACCTCATAGCCTTTCTGTTCCAGAAGCCCGCCCGTGTCACGGACAATCTCGCCTTTCGGGTCTAAGATTACCATTGACGTGTTGCACTGCATGACGTTTGGCTTACAAAAAAATCTGGTCTTTCCTGCGCCAGAGCCGCCCACCACGAGGATATTCAGATTCCTGCGGTGTTTCTTCCCGTCAAGCCCGATGCGGACGCTCTGGGTCAGCAGCTTGTTTTCCGATGCGTCTTTATCTCGGTACTTTTTATTGAGAGTGCCTGCGTTGCCCCATTTAGCAGAGCCGTGTTCCTCCCCTTTGCGGTAGTTCCTGCGTGTGGAGAAATAAACGCCGATTCCCATGCCGTAGGCAAGCAGAAAAATAAGGACAGTCCTTACGCTGTCCCCGCATACCGTTATGGAAAACGGATTTTCGATTGCTGCGGATAAGTTGCCGATTATCTCCACGATGCCGCCGCTGACATAAGGGGCTGTCAGCAGGGCAAGCCACACGACAGGAACAAGCCCGCATAAAGAGAGGATTAAGCCCGCCTTATAATCATCACCGTTCTTCATGGCACTTGCACGGGGCGACCTTTACTTTCTTGGTCGGGGCGAATGCCACCCTGCTTATCAGCTCGTCAACAGGCTCGGTGGGGCGTTCCTCCTGTATCTGCTGTGTCCGCAGGGTGTTGAGGGCGTTGAGGACGATATTCTTGTCGTATTTGTCCAATGCCAGATGGTATCGTTCTTCTTTCATAGTCTGCACCTCCGATTAGCGTTCCTGCTCCTTGTGCTTGGGCGGCTTGTTCTTCTCAAGGCTCTTATACATGTCCGACTGGATTTCACCGAGTACGTCACGCATCGAGCCAAGCTGCCCTTTAAATTCCTGCGTTTCCATGCCCGCAAATTCTTTCGGGAGATTGTCGAAGCGGAAGCCCTTTGTGTCCACGCCGTAGCGGGAGCTTACCATATAGGCGACGCAGAACGACTTGAAATCCGAAGCGTCACGGCTCTCCTTGTGCTTACAGTCAAAGACCGCCGCCGACACTTCCTTTGCCATGCTGACAAAGAGCTGTTCCTCATTTAATCCCGTCTTGATGAAGAGGGTCTGCTGTGCGCTGTCGTAGAACGCAGGCAGCTCAAGGTCGTCCACTGGCACAAAGGAAACGGGGCTTGCGTCAATCATCGCCGACACAAGCTCCCGCATGGTTTTGGCTTCCTGCGGCTGCTGCCTGTCCTTTGCCGAAGTCTGGGAAATGTCGTAGACCACTTTTGCGTTGTAGCCGACCGCCTTTGAGCCGTCCTCCCGCTCGTATTCTTTCCCTGGCTCAAGGATGGTGACTTTCTGTGCGTCCTTGTCCACATAGGCACGGCTCTGTTTCCAACTGCCGTAATCTTTAAGCTGCGTCGCTTCGGGCATCTGTGCCGAAACCAAGATGGCGTTGTTGACGGAGTAGCGGTCAAAATGCCCCTGCACGTCAAGGTACTGCTGAAACGCACCTCCGTCCGCCATCATTTTTTCGCAGGTCGTGTCTATCAGCTCATAGGCTGCTTTC
Source organism: Lachnospiraceae bacterium (assembly GCA_910574885.1). Taxonomy (GTDB): domain Bacteria; phylum Bacillota; class Clostridia; order Lachnospirales; family Lachnospiraceae; genus Sporofaciens. The sequence continues at coordinate 20,478 of CAJTDD010000044.1, forward strand.
CGCTGCTCCTGTTTCTGCGCCGCCCATTCCTCTTTGTTAAAAGGTCTGCCGCCGCCGCTGAATACGTCATAAATGCTCATGCTTATCTTGCTCCTTTCGATTTTGATTTCCGTTTCCGCTTCTGGGGCTGCTTATGCTCCGTCTTTCCTGCGGGCGGCTTCTTCGCCCTGTCGGGAGATTTCTCTTTGTCAAGGTTCGGGGAAGCGTCCGCTTCCTGCCCCTTGCGGCTCTCCTTGATTTTCCGCAGTTCCTCCCTGACTGACGGCTTCTCCGTCTTAGCCATAGTAGCCCCCTCTGCGGGCTTCCTTTGCTGCTTTAAGGTAGGCTCGGACAGAGGGGATTTTTCTATCTTTGCCACCGAGGGGTTTGGGGCGTTTTCCTCCTTTTGGAGCGGCTTGCCCATAAGGGCGTCCATGAGCCTGTCTTTCTCCGCCTTTTCCTCCACGCCGATGTCTGGCTCTGGCTGACCGTCCTTTGCCCCTGCATCTTTTTCTCCTGCGGTCTTGGCATCTTTCGCCCTTCCTTTTTCCCCTTTCGATTTCTCCGCTTCGGTCACGATGGAAGCAGTATCTACCGACGCAAGGCTGAACCGCTCCACAATGCGGCTGATTTTTGATGCGTCCTCCGCACGGGCAATCACATCCACCTCCGCATCGGGGTCTTTGTTCTTACGGTCTGCTAAAACGCAGTAGAGTACGCCGTATTTCTTCGCTTCCTGCGTGAACTTCTTCAAGTCGCCGCTTTTTACGGTAAAGACTTTTAACTCTTTCCCAGAGCGGAGCATGTTTGTGAGCCTTGCCTTTCCTTTGGTTTTCTGTTCCTCTTTTAAAATGGAGTAGAGCAGGATGGCGATGTTCTTCGCACCCGCCCCCGTAATTCTGGCTGCGACCTCAAATCCCTCCAAGCTCATCCTTACGAGTTGCTCTGCCGCTTCGCCGCCTGTGTTCATGCTTCATCAGCTCCTTTCCTTTTTCTTTGTTCTCATCTGCCCGTATGGTCTGCAACTTCTCTTTGAGAATGTCGCTGCGGGCTTCGATTCCCTCACATAATCTGACCTCCCTCCGCAGTGTTTTCATGCGCCCCGTGATTTCCGACAGCCGAGCCTTGACCGCTTCTTTTTCTTCCCCGACGGATTTTCGGGATTGGGAGTAAAGCCCCTTTCGCTGTTCGGTCAGCTCCTGCATCTCGGATTCCAGAGAGCCTTTATAAGACAAAAGCTGCTCCGCCGTATCTATATGGTTGCGGCAGAGCAGCCTTGTTTCGTTGGTAATAGCTTCCATCTTCATAAGGTCATCCTTTAGGAGATAGTGAAGCCTTGCATAATTCTGTTGTTTCTTCTTTGGCAGGATGCCGAGCTTGTAGCAGTAATGGAGATACAGCCCACGCAAGCCGCCGATTTTCTTGGCGTCCTTTAACGTGCCTTTTACCCTTATGACCTTGACGGGCTTTGTCGGCTCGGCAAATCGGGAGAATTTCACCGCATAAGAATTTTCTTTGATGCGTTCCGTTATCCTCTCGTTGGTGTAATCCTCGCCGAGCTTGTAGAGCCGCTTCGGTCTTTGCCATCCCTTGCCGATTATCGTCCAGTATTTTCTGTTAGGGTCAAAATTGATGCGGTATCCCATTTCTGACAACTGGCGGTCAAAGTCTTTCAGCGTAAATGATTTTGAGATGGCTTCGTCCACCGCCTGCCGTGCCACGCTGTCCCTCGTAGGCAAGCCGTTCTTCTCGGCTTGGCAGAGGACATAGGGCTTCTTCCTGCCGCTTGGGTGTTCAATGACCGATAAGGAATACTCACGGCACAATTCATCCGAACGCTGGCGGAGCAGCCGCAGGTTCTTCTTGTTGTCGTGGTAATGCCTGCCGTCAATATAAGAAACGGAGTTGACGACAAAGTGGTTGTGCAGGCATTCCGTGTTCAGATGCGTCGCCACAATCACTTGAAACCTTTTCCCCCACATCTTCTCCGCCAGCTTCACGCCGACCTCATGGGCAACCTCTGGCGTGACCTCGCCGTGCTTGAAACTCTGGAAGCCGTGATAGCAGACAATTTCGCTTTCATCGTTCCATTGGGCTTTTGCCATCATCATCTCGTCCCTTGCGGTGGCAGGGTCGCAGTTCACTCCCGTGACAAAAAACTGCCGCTCGGTCTTGTCGCCGTTGGTGGCGTACTTCATCACATCGCCCATCGCCTGCAAGTCCGCATCCGTGTATTTTGGGTTGGCGGTCTTTTCTGGGTTCTCGGCGTAGTCGATGGGATGGTCGAGCCTGCCCCTTACGTCCCATATCTCGCAGACCGCCATCAGCCAGATGTCTTCCTCGGAACAAGGTAGCTCCTGCTTACGTCCAGACGGAAGTCCCGCCACCGCTTGGCTTCGTCATAGAGCATCGGCGTGTCCACAAAGTTCAAGGCGTTCGCCTTTGCCGCAAGTTGGTTGATGCGGTTGCCGATGGCGGACAGCTCCCGCATGATTTTATAGAACTCTGGGTCTGGCTTCTCGCATAGGCGGTAGCCCATGACCATCGACTGGAGCAGGGCTTGTCTGGAATGCCCCGCCCGCTCCGCAAGGGAGCAGAGGTATTCAGCTTCTTCCTCGGTCAGTCGGAACAGTATCTGTACGTTTCGTTTCCGCATCCAAATCCCCCTTTCCCTCGGAGAGCCTGTTAATCTGCAGCACGCACATAGCCGCCACGCCGCACATCCCTCCGAGCGTTGCGCCGAGGATAAAATATATAAATTCACTCATTCTTGGATTCCTTTCTGTGACCGCCGTGCCGCACATGGCATGGCGGTATACTTTGGCATTGTTCTTTTTACGGGGTATTAGGGGAGCTTTCCCCTAACAAGCGAATTTTGTTTCCATCGGCAGATGGATAACCAAATTCAGTGCTTGGTAAGACGTGTCTTTAATCCCCGCCCTTATGACAGCATCCTTTACATACCGTTCCAAAGCACGGACATTCCGAACAGCAGCCGTCCTCAAAATCATCTTCCTCGGCTTTGCTTTCTTCCCCTGCGTCCTCTAAGGGAGCGTTAATCTCGGCTTCGCCGCAGACAAAATCCCCGTCGGAAAACCTCACAAGGTCGGTGTCAAACAGGATAATTTTTAACTTCTCCGCCGCCTGTTCGGGGCTGTCGGCATGGATGGAAATGGTCTTTGCATAGTGAGCGACAAGGGTCACTTCATAATTTTTCAATCGTTCTTTCCTCCCTTTCGGTCTGAAATTTTGTTGTGGTTACAGTCATTTCTTGCTAAAAATCTTCATCCAGTCAGCGGGCATCCCTCCTCTCACGGCTCGGTTTCTGCCTTGCAATCCCCAGATAGGACATTAAAAAATCGTTGAAGTCCTTGCCGATTGGCGGCGGTTCATCAACGATTCGGTAGTCTTTCTGCAACAATTCTTTCAATGCAGCGGTACATAGCCGACCTGCCCTGTCTTTATCCAGATGCAGAAATATAGTTTTAATTTGCGGGTTTGCTTTCAAAAAAGTCGTGAGGGCAACGGGGATTTTGCTTTCTTTCAGCTCTTTCTTTGGCTGATACACGCCCGACAGGGAGAGAAGATTCTCCGCTTTATAATCCTTTCCCTCACATTTTAAATAGGTGGCGTAGGATAATAAATCAATGGCGGCTTCAAATAAATGCACGGCATCGGTCGGCTCTTTTGCCAGAAGCCGAAACGAGTACCGCTTGTCGCTGCCCGATGCGTCTCGCTTGAAGCTCCCCACCGTGCCACGGCAGGCGGCGTATTTTGGTGTTCCGCTTTCATCTTTCCCGATAAAAACGGCGTTGTGGTAGTCGGCACTCTCAAATATAATTCCCTCGGCAACGCACTCTTGAATAAGCTGATAGTCAATGCCACGCCCGAAAAGATACTCGGTCACTCTGCCGCAGTCCTTATTCTTCGGCGGCAGGAGCAGCACCTTTGGCTCGTCCTTTTTCACGGCAGGGGGCGGCGGCTTCCAGTCCGCCATCGTCTGCCCTGTGAGGGTTTCCACGGCTTCCACAAAGCCGTATTCCTTGACTTTCATCAGATAGTCGAGGGCAGAATAGCCGCCGAAGCCCCTCGACCACCAGTACCATTTGCCGTTGGAAATCTTCAAGCTGTCATGTTCGGCGGTACAGTAGACGTTCGTCGTGCCTTTGACTTTGACAAGGTTGCTCGGCTCATAGACTCTAAGATAGGAGAGTAAGTCTATCTGCCTTGCCTGCTCAAGCACGTCTGGGTCAATCTGTACATAGGGTTTAGATGCTCTCATTCAATAAAAATCACCTCCAAAAATAGAATTAGCCGAGGGGCTTTCGGTAGGGAAAACCTCTCGGCTATGTAAAAAGTCTGCTTTGTATTTCATGCCATCTTAAACACAAACTCTATAACACTTAATGCATTAAGAAGCTGAACGCATTCAAATCTCTCAATATTTCTTGTGCATTTTCCGTGCAAGAGCCAATTACGGTTAATATATGGCGGTTCATTTTTGCTATCAAGTGTATATATTCCATCTACAAATAATCTATTCAGAAATTCAATCAAAGATGGATACATATCTAAAAACAGAAATCTCTTTGTAAAAACAGAATCTGTTTTTACAAATACTTTTTTTAAATGTTGTTCAAAACCATCTTCAGAGTATTTTTTTGAATAGGACATTTTTCTTGGGTAATTCATATAGTCATTCGTCCTTGATTCTAGTAATGCAACTAAATACATAGCAGCCGTCATATAATCTTCCTTATCATATGCTTCTATACCCTTATTATAGTAACGACAACTAGGTGCTTCTACATAGGACTTTGATAGACCACTTCTGATACTCCTTAGACTATTGCTATTATCTGCATCAAAATATTCTATTATTTCGGCATCCTTTCCTTGAACTATAAGTTGATACCACTCTTTGATTTCTCTTGGATTAGAATGCTCCGATACAACCCAACCTGCTTTCCCAACTGTTTTGCAAATATCTATTTCCTCTCCATATTTATTCAAAAAATCTTCGTGCGACAAATTTTCACTTGCTTTTGCTTCAACAATAAATGCTTTTACTTCCTCTGAAATTGGAAATGTCCTTAAATTTGACATTGTATCCTGTATTGCTTTCATCTGAGGAAGTATGTTGTTCAGTTGGAAGTTACGGGTAATCTCGTTTGCTATTTTCTGCATAGTTTCAGCTAAACGATTATAATCTGCGTCTCTATTTTTCTCGCTCATATTGCACCTCACATTTTTTATAAATTTCGTTGTTATTCAACCTCTAAGCAATATACAAAAACCAAATCACTTCGATGACCTCTTTAGCAATTTCACTCTGTTTTTATCCATAAAGCCTCTGGGAATTTTCATCTAATCATTTTATTGAACCTCCTAAACTAATCAATAAAAAAACACATTCCAACACTTATCAATAAATATATGCACATGTTTTTCGTGCTTTATCTTTAGTGTTTTTAGAATGTGTTCTCTCTGGTATTTTTATCCAGACTAAACCTTTTGCAGAAGCTTGTCAATACTTTTTTACGATTATCAATGAAAAAAATCGGGTTATAGGATTTCTTGTCTGTTTCGGCTATGTAAAAAGACGGCATCTGCACTCACGCCGACACCGCCTTTCCCTTGGTCAGTCCGTTATAAAATCCCTGCCTTTTTCAGATACCCCACGCTGTCATAGCAGCCACGGAAGTAGACCGACTGCATCTCCATGTCCGTAAGTTTGTTTCTAAGCTCCATTACTTCAATCAACGCCGCACATTCTTCCTCGGTCAGTTCCTCCGCTGTTTCCGTGTCAAACACGCCTAAGACTTTCGGATACTTTTCATACAAGCCCTCAATTTCGGCTCTCACGGCACGGTATTCCTCGTTTTCTCTGGACAGCTTTGCCACGACAGAGCCGAGATATTCATTAAAAACATTGTCATGAACATCTACAAAAGTTTCAAATCTGAACGCATCAGACATTCTTCCTCACCTCCGATTTTTTCTAATCGTCCTTATTATAATACCCCAAAATCAGCAGTACAAATGTGCAAACTGGATTTTAACGCTCCCTGTCCGTGCATTTTTTCTCTGGCTGCCCGTCATTTTGCTCTGGCTCATCGTCAATAACAGACTTATCTTTTTCATTCAGATTCAATTCGATATTGAGGGCGTTCAGCCGTTCCGTCTTTTCTTTCAGCTCGTTTTCAAAAGCAAACGGCTTCTTCACTTCCTCTTTTGCGGTTTCAAGCTGTGCAATGGTTTCCTCCTTTCTCGTCTTGGCGGCTTCCAATCTTGCAGGAATTTTGGCAATCTCATTCTCAATTCTCGTTAAATTGCCGAGGGCATCCGTTCCTAAATCCACCTTATATTTTCTCATTCCGCAAAGGTTCAGACAATAGTGTGCATTGACGGTATCATAGAAAACCTCCATCTGAAAGCCACGGTAGCTACCGATTTGTATCGGCTGTGACAGCGGGTTTTCCTTGCAGATGGCAAGCAGCATCCCGCCTGCGTCCGCTTTTTCTTTGTAGGTCACGCCGTTTAAAGTCATCGGGCAGAACTTGTCCTCGCCCTGCGGCATATGCTGGCTTGCAATCTTGGCATCGTTTTCGTAACCTACAATGCGTTCCTCATACTCCTTAATCTCCTGCGGGTAGTGCTTCAGTATCCTGTCCTCAAGGTCGTAATGCTCGGAAAGGTAGCTCTGCTTCAAGACTTTCAGCTTCGCCACCTGCATATCCAAGTCCATTTTTTCCTTGAAACGCTCGTCGCCCGTGGCAAGCATTTTCACCTCCGCAAAAGAGAGGGCGACTTCATCCACGTCCTCGGCAGAACGCACGGGGCTTTTGCTCGTCATTATCTGGGAGATGAATTTCTGCTTTCCCTCCACGAGCTGGTCGGGTAGGTCAGCGGTATTACTACCGCCTTCCCCCCTAAGAACCGTGCATGAAAGTTTCCCCTCACACGGCTCAAGCACTTATAAGCCCTGCATTACCA
>CAJTDD010000045.1 GCA_910574885.1 Lachnospiraceae bacterium
CCCTTGCGTTTCCCGTCTTCAAGGTACTCCGCTAAAAGAGCCTCCATTTCCGGATTCAATTCGTGGTATCCGCATGGCACTGTGTTGGTTTCCCTTGTATGGTAACCCATAGTTAAAACCTCCTGTTTGATAGCTTTAACTGTACTATGCCCATGTGGATAAATTTTATCCGAGATTTTTTGCATGAACCCCCGCATACAAAAGGTTTTTAAGAATTTCCTCGGATAATTAAAAATCTCGGATAATGCGCCCTCTTTCAGAGGGGGATTATCCGTTTTTCTGCCATTTTTACCGCTTTGTATCTACTCGCCTGCCATCAGACTTGTCAGATAATTCCCTTGCACCGCAGCTTTCTGTGAACGTACTATTTTCAGTGCCTCTTTCTCCCGCTCTTCCATCAGTTTCTCCATCCTTTCATGCCGTTTCTCCCACCATGATTCTTCATTACTTTCGGAAAGTGGTGAAGCATCTTTTACAGGTATCCCTTCCCCGTAGCACTGTTCCGGCGTTGACCCGATGACCTGATTCCCAATCATCTTAGAACCCATAAGACCGGTACTGGAATACATGTTCCTTATCATACCCAATACTGTTTTCTCCCACTCCGGGTCATTTTTCATTCTTTCAAAACATTCTTCCGTAATTGTCAGTGTCCCTCCCACGCAGGTAGAACGATACCATCCGCTGACAGGCATGCCCGACATTTCATTCATAAACCACTGTTTGTATTCGTCCATGGTCATTTCTTCTTTGGATTTATTCGATATGCTGCCGTCATATATAAAACCAAAATAGTTCGGCGGTTGCGAGATTACCATACCCCGCCCATGCAGATAAAACAGTTCTTTGAACTGTATCCCTTTCTTCCGAGGCTTCCTTCGCCTTCTCTGCAAAATTACTTGTACTCATCGTTTTCCTTCTGCTGCATGCGTAGTCATACAGGTTCATCCCCATACTGCTTACATTGTTGATACTCATACCTGTCTCCTTTCCTTTAACACCATCGTTACACTGAACTCATTCTTCTTTTTAATATCTACGTTCCCCTGCCACCCATCTGTGACCATATATTTTACTGGATTCTAGATAGATTATGCTCCCCATCAATCCGCATTACTTCATCGCAAAAATCAAGCGCCAGCTCCAGGTTATGAACAGAAAACAAAATCATAGCTCCATCATCACGCCGCTCTGCCAATATTTCCTTCAATGTCAAGACACTTTCCAGGTCAAGCCCGTTGAACGGTTCATCCAGGATCAGATTTTCTGCCCCGGACAACAGCGCCGCAGCCATGTAGATTTTTTGCTTCATTCCCAGGGAATAATTCGCGATATATGTGTCTATCGCTTCTTCCAGCCTGAAGGACTCCAACAGTCCTTTTTGCATTATTTCCGCTTTTTCGGGTTCCTGCCGATACAGACGGGTTATAAATCGTAAATACTCCCTCCCGGTAAGATTCAGAAACATTTCCTTACTGTCCGGAACATAAAAGAAATGGTATTTAGACTGAAAACTGCGGCTTTCGATATGGTCTATGATAACTGTCCCCGAATCCATACATTCCGGCTGTGTAATTACTTGAAGCAACGTTGTTTTTCCAATCCCGTTCATCCCCACAAGGGCATAAATCCGACCATTTTCCATCTGGCAGGATACCCTGTCAAAAATCTTCCGGCCGCCATAGCTTTTTGACAGTTCATGAATCTGTATCATAAAAAACTCCTTTGCAAAATCGCCAGAAGCAAATCTCTCCTGCAGCCACCCCCGCACCCGCAAGACAAGCAAATGGAAGGAGCGGCACAGGAAGCCATTTCCTACTGGACAGAAATATTTCCCCGACAGCTAAAATTGTTGCTGTAATCAACACAAGCACTTTACTTATGTTTCCATGGAGCAGTTCGTTCGTACTGTTTACAGTCCGTGGCATTTTTAAATCAATGAGGACGCCTAACCACGAACAGACATAATTCATGGAAGTACCATAAAGCAGGAGCAGGAAAGCGCTCAGAACCGGCAGCCTCTCCAAACATATCAGGATGGACCAAAATAGAAATACTGTAATCTCTCCCCATAAAAATCCCTGAAACAGTTCTTCCACATAGGTTCCTGTCAGGCCAATCTGGCTGAAATTGTAGAACAGAAGCCTGGATAAAATCATCACTGTTATCATATTCTTGATGTTGGAAAAGAAGATCAGTTCCTTATTTCTGGTAACACGTTTCCACTCCAGCAGGAAATACGGGTGTGTAATATGGGACGTTGTCGGCCGTTTCCCGGCTTCTCTATGGCGGAAGTCCTGTACATTCAGATAGCCCCTCACATACCAATGCTCCGCGGCAAACCTCAGAGCCATTATCAAAACAGTCAACCCCAGCAATGCCACAGCCCATACCCAAAGAGCAACATGTAATTCCTGTTCCTTCGGGACGGCCTGACTTTTTCCGGCAATATATCCCCAAAGGGCAAAAACTACATTCCCCGCAAGCCAGGCAAGCACTAAAAAAGAACCATATTGAAATACAACAAAGGCATATCCCACTATATCATAGGCACAAAATCTGCTAAGCAAGATCGAGAACAAGATAACCCCGATATCCATAACACCTGTAAGGATGCAGCAAAACAACATTGCCAAAACTGCCTCTCTTCGACGATGTGCTTCAAAAAGAAAAAACGGATAAAGAAATGCAGCACAAATTCCTGACTGCAAAATAAAAATCCTCATAGCCACAACACTTACAATCGTCTGCGCCTCCACCGGATAGCAAAGGATCATTTTAATCCGACGGTTCATACACAACTGGTCAGGAAGCTGATAGATTCCCCAAAACGCACAGAGCCAAACCGATATCAGTGATACAAACACATAGCCGTTATCTGCTGCCGCAGCCGGAAGATACGAATCCAATATATACCAGATTAAATATCCTATATAGGCGCCTATTATCATAAAGGAAGCGGCAACCACCGGATGCGTCTTATTATGAAGTAAAATTTTACATAAGATATGTTTCATAAGGCAGCCTTTCCAAGCACAGTCTTCACATCATATTCACATAGGAAAACATCATAACTGCCAGAAGAATCACAAAAACACCACTGTTCATCTTAGTCAGGCGGTTCTGACGGATAAACAGCAGGTTTACAATCAATGCAATAATCGGAAACAGCCACACTCCCAGAACACTGGGTATCGGATAATAAGTTTCGCCCATATGCAGAATAGAAATCTGTTCCGGAAGGAACAGCAGCATAATTCCGGATAGTACAAACATCAGCAATATGACACCAAAGTTTACAGTCGCCAGTTTTGCATTATTTTCCGTAAAATTTTCCCCAAGAACGTTTTTTAATAGTCTTCGAATCATAATATGCTCCTTTCTGTCATTTCCTTTCAGAAAGACTGTCTTTCAGCTTCTTCATCGCCTCACAAAATGCAGGACTGTTTTTATAATCATCACTTTTACAGGCTTTCTGCATTGTCATATAGATAATCTGCTGCAGTTTTTTCAATTCCTCGCTGCTTTCCGGCTTAATTTCTATCGCAGAAAACAGTGTTCTGTTCAGAGACTGCATGGGGACTTCCAGCGTTTCAAGATACCAGCAGAGGTTTTCAATCATTTCCGCAGGCTTTCCGATACGGCGGTATAAATCAATCTTTAGGGCATCACTCAGCTGAGTCCGATTAAAGAACAAGGATTCAAACTGACGGCTCAATTCTCCGATTTCTAAAGCCCTTTCTGCATCTGGTTCCAGTTTTTCATCCAAAAGACACGTCATACAGGTCTGTATCTGGCGTGCAAGCTGCAGCAACCGGTTTTGGATCAGTTCCACAGCCCGTCTACGTTCTCCCCGGCGCAGGTACAACTCCATCCGGATAATTGTCGGATCACTTGTCAGCTCTGGAAGCTCTCCCAGAAGCCTTTCTGCTTCCTCTAAATCATTTTCCAGAACTGCCATTGCCGCTAACGCAGTAGCTGCCGGCTGCCAATACTCGGTCACTCCGCTTTTATATACCGCGTAGAGGAGCTCTTTTTTCTGCATTTTCCAATTCTTCTTCTCTTCCCTCGTCGCGTCCGGGCAGACTGCTTCAAATACTGTAAAAATACCGGCCGCCTCATATTTTAATTCCACACTGGCCGGATACTGGTGAAGCAGGTTCGCAAGTGTATTCCCACCCTCCTGATATCTTCCAGCACGGGCAACAGACAGAATCTCATTCAGCTTTTGTTCAATCACATCACTGGACAGTATTTTTTCATAGTTCAGCAGCATGTCCACATTGGTATCCAACACTCTTGCTAATGGACAGAGCAGTGTAATATCAGGATACGAGCTGTTGGTCTCCCACTTGCTGACCGCAGGCGAAGAAATCCCAAGCGCCGCCGCCAACTGTTCCTGGGTCATCCCCTTTGCCTTTCGCAGCGCCGCTATATTAGCGCCAAGCTTTAATTCCACCGCACATTCCCCCTTTTGATTATCCTGCGCTTCATAATTTCAGTATACAACTCCCACAATACAGAGGTTTCCTTATTTTTCCGTACATGGAACGGCAGCGAATGCATTATTTAATTTTATCAGCTATATACTCCTTTCACAAGGCACTGTTCCATTTTTGCAAACTGAGGGACAGTTTTTGCATACATTCTAAAATGTGCGGCAGATAATGCTATTACTATTTCTTTTGATACTTGGCATTTTTTTGCTGCTTCCGGTACAAAAACTTTTGATATTTGTTTATAATTGTCAGAAAAAAAAAAGGTAAAATTTTTAATTTAAGTATTGACTCTCTCGTGGCGTAATGGTTTACGATCAAACCGAAAGGAGGAAATAATGAAAACCGTAAAAGATGTGTCAAAAATAACCGGAGTAAGTATAAGGACGTTAAGATATTATGATGAAATCGGTCTGCTAAATCCAACGGAATTAACGGAAGCCGGTTATCGGCTCTATGACAACAAAGCATTAGAAAAGTTGCAGGAAATTATGTTCTTTAGAGAATTAGATATTCCATTGATTGATATAAAAAAAATCATGGAAAACCCTAATTATGACAAGGAACAGGCTTTACTAACTCAAAAAAATTTACTGGAACAGAAACGTAATCGGTTGAATGGAATCATTGAATTAATAACAGATGTGATGAAAGGAGTTAATACTATGAGTTTTGAAGCATTTACTAACGAAGATGTACAGAAAATCGTAAACCATACTTTGGAATCTATGTCGAAAGAGCATATTGATGAACAAGTGAAAAATTGGGGGAGCATAGAAAAATACAAAGAGCATTTATCATCAGGTTTTACAAACGAACAGGCTGTTGCGGACTTGCTGAAATGGTATGGCAGCAAAGAAAAAGCAATAGAAGCCATTATGCAGTCAACCGGGAATATCGAAGAAATAAAACAGGAACAAGAAGAAAATGCCAAAATCTATAAACAATTTATGGCTGCAAAAGAGTCTAACGATATGGATATGGCACATTCTGCTGTTGAAATGCTTGCAGAAAATTATAAGAAGATGTTTGCACTTGATAATGCAAGAAATATCTTGCTTGATTTGGCCAAAGAATATTTACAGAGCACAAATCTTGCAGAAGCAACTGATAGCCAGTTTGGTGCAGGCTGTTCTGCATATGTTGCTCATGCCATTCAGCATTATTACGGGGCATAACAAATTAGCTATTACAGGCGGCGAGATAAGGAGGTTTTTCCTGCCGCCTGTTCTATTTGGCGAATAAGATGTCCGATTGCCTATTCTTTAACTATTTAGACTTTTGTTTCTTTAAAAGTACGCCGCAAACGATTACTGCCACACAAAATACAAGGATCAAATACCATATATTTTCAAGTTGAAATCCATGATCCAACATCAGTCGGTATCCCCAGGAAGCAGGGAAAAGGTGTCCTATGGTTTTAAGAAAATCCGGCAGCATATGAGTGGGGAACATAATCCCGGAAAGCATGATAGAGGGTAAAAATACAAGCTGCGCTATCATCGTCAGTTTCGCCTGATTTTTTACAATCAGCCCTAATATGCTTCCAATACTCAGCGATACAATAATATATATGGCAAGAGCAAGAAAAAACTCCGGAAAATGTACCGGTAAAGCTGCTTCAAACAGTATCGGGGCAAGCAGCAGTATAATGATACAGGTAATCATCAAATGGACAAAGGCTGAAAGAAACATTGTGATAAGGCCTAGGTATAAAGGCACCCCATTTGCTTGATAAACCTTTTTGATATTACTTCCATAAGTTTCAACCAGCGACGGCGGCAATCCGATAAACGCCCCCATTGATACGCCCATCACAATCATGGATTGTATCAATGTGCTTCTCATTTCAGGCATAACAGAGGTAAAGATACCTCCCATGAGAAGAAAGAAAATAAGCGGAACGATATAGCAGGTAACTAACAAAGATTTGCTTCTTATATCCAATTTCCACTGTAACGCCACGCCATATAAAAAACCACTCATTCTTCTGCCCTCCTTGCAATTTCAATAAAATGCTGTTCCAACGTGCCTCTGTCAACTTTAATATCTAATACTCCGATTCCCTTGTGCTTTAACTCTCCGAGCTGCGAAAGCAAGGTATCTTCTATATTGTCCGTTTCAAACGTATTATTTCCCTGCTGTGTTTTGATATGGACAATATATTTTTTTCCGACTTTCTCGGTCAGTTCCAAAGCTGTACCGCAAAACACAATATTTCCATCATTCAGAATCGCAATACGGTCGCTTAAGGCTTCTACCTCTGCCATATCATGGCTTGCCAAAACAATGGTTTTTCCTTGTGACTTGAGTTTTCGGATCTGATCATGCAGTGACAGCCTGCCTTCCACATCAAGCCCTGCAGTCGGCTCGTCAAGAAAAATAATATCTGGATTGCCGGAAAGAGCAAGCGCGAGATGCAGCCGCCTTTTTTGCCCTGTTGACAGCTGAATATATTGCTTCCTTTCAATTTCTTTTATGCCGAGAGTATCAAGCATAGAGAAATCAATCTTTGCCTTATTCCATTTCGCAAATAGTTTTACGGCTTCCATCGGCTTGATGTAGGACGGCAGCGACGAGGATTGTAACTGGATACCCATTTTCCCGTTTACAGTAACCATACCGCTGTCATATTTTCTCAAACCTTCGATACATTCGAGAGTCGTTGTTTTTCCTGCACCATTTACGCCAAGCAAGGCAAAAATCTCCCCTGTCTCAATCTGAAGATCAAGTCCTCGAAGAACAATATGGCTGCCATAGCTTTTCTCTAATCCATAGACTTGTATCGCATTCTTCATTTCTCCACCTCCCCCAACGGATTATCCCCAAGTCTTGAAAAATAAACTTGCAAAGCCGGCTCTAAATAATCGTTTACTATCTTTTGCTTTTCTTCCCATTCATTTGCTGCATGATCTATATTTCCGATTTCCACCAGTTTCGGGATCATGCTCACATCCCCGCCTGTAAACTCCATGATCAAATTCCAATAAGCTTCTGTAATTTGCTGACATTTTTCGCTTTCGGGCGGTACGTTATCTTTCTGCAGCCGTAAGATCTCATCACTCAAACGGTTAAATCTATCCATAAAATCCAGGCCGCTTTCTTTGTCAAATCGATTACGTATGTGGTCAAGCGTGTCATCATCAAACCGCTTAATAAGATAATAAAATTCGTTTTTCATCTGCCTGTTCCGTAAGGGCATTTGCAATATCATCCGGCGTATCTAAAGAAGTCAGGCGTTTTTTTATATCGTCTAAAGAAAACCCTAAAAATTTCAGAGATATAATCTGATGGAGCGTAATCAAATCCTTATCCGTATAAAGTCTTCGCCCGCCTTTACTTTCTGCTGATGGAGAGAACAGCCCCTCTTTATCATAATATTGCAGAGTACGGACGGTAACGCCCATTTTCTTTGCCACTTCTCCAACTGTCATATAGCCTTGCGGTATCGCTTTGTGTTTTATCATGATCTTTTTGCCTCCTGATACATATTATAAGAACCATTTCGCGAACCCTATAGTTAAATATTATAAGTCATTACGCGACGTCACAAGCAATACCTTTTTGAAAATTTTAGGTGGTAAAATCTGTCTCTTCCACCTACTCTTATTTATGCGGAAAATAATTCCCCTCACTCTTCAATATACTTTTGGATCATTGCCAAAATTTCCTGCTTTGAAAAACCTAAGAAAGAAAGATTTGTATATAACTGATTATGAAACGCAGCAATTTCCTTAGTACGCTCTCTTTCAATGTAAGAATAATTATCATTTATCAATATACGGTATTTCAATTTCTTGGCAAGCTTTTGGTATGGATATTTTCCGCTCATTTATCCCCCTTTCCGCCATGGCGCAAAAACTGAAAATAAACTGAGTAAGGTATCACCGTTCCCAGAAGAAGAAACCATTTATTCACGAACAAATTTGCTTCTCCCTGCGCATTGAAATGGATTGGAATACTGTCTGGAAGAAAGCAGCATACAATCGCTACTACTGCCAGCATAACCAAAAACACGATCACATCCTTCAAGATACTTTTTTTCATAGCAACACCCTCCTCGTACATTAAATAATTTTTTTACCACATGCTTTAAAATAGAGAATAACCGACAGAACTATAAGAATAGCCGCCATCCCCCACAACACTCCCACATTCGGAAGCCCTAAAAACCAATGAAGTAATACTGGTACAGCAATACATATCATTCCAATTACGCCAGATAAAATAACAGATATGCTTTGCTTTACCACTACCATCTCATTATCCCAATCAAATCTGGGAAAACAGCAGTTTATATAAGTTCCTTGTACCGCAGTAAATACCGAATAACATGCCGGTACAGCCAAAAGTGTGAATGACCAAATGGCATTAAACTGGAACCGTATCAAAAACACAGCGACAGACAACATATAGCCAATAGCATGAACCGTCAGGGTAAGGGCAATTTTGCTTTTTATAAATGTCTTGTTTGATAGTGGTATGCTTTGTAATACCCATAAATTCCTGCCCTCCAAAGAGATTGCAGAAGCTGCCGGACAACTGATTGAAAGCATTGCTGCGATTATTAAAGGGGCATACTGCCCTAAAAATAAATCCACATCTTCAATCCCTGCATACGTCCCTAGTATTTCAGGAGATACCACGCAAAGAGCCAAACTGGTCACACAAAGAAGGACAACTCCCAGACCTGTATTCAACACCCAAAGGTAGGAACTAAAATAACGTCCCATCTCTTTTAGATACACAGCCGTAAATACAGAATGTTTCTTGAGGTTGGCTTTCCTTCCTGGGGAGGCTGCATGGTATTGCAAAACATAAGAATTCAGCCTCGCATAACGGCACTCTACAATTT
This sequence comes from Lachnospiraceae bacterium, assembly GCA_910574885.1. Classification (GTDB taxonomy): domain Bacteria; phylum Bacillota; class Clostridia; order Lachnospirales; family Lachnospiraceae; genus Sporofaciens. The sequence goes on from CAJTDD010000045.1 coordinate 9,352, forward strand.
TTACAAATATACAGAAAACCAAAGCCGATAAGCTCCAGAACCCAACATTCCCAGCCAATGAAAAGTAATTCGTATATCGAAACCATGCCGATAAGGGATACAGCCTGCTGACTTGTTCCATGAGGATGACTCCTAAACTGCCGCCAGAAGCACCCGTCTGCATACTGTAGATCCCAATCCCCAGCAAACCTCCTAAAACTGCAAATGAAAAAACAAGAGAAACTATGTTTTTCCTTCGGAATTTAGAAGATACAGCCGTAACCAGGACTCCGAGCAAAGAGGCAATGCACATCGGTACAAAAGGCACAAAAACGGCAGATGCCAAGTACATGAAAAAGAATAGCAAATGCGCCGACGCGTAAATCTGCCATATAATCCCTGCCGGGAGCATGAAGAGAATCCCTAACAAGAAATTCAGCAGATAAAGAAACCCAAATTTACTGCTGATAATTTCCTTTGCCTGAACCGGCAGGGAAGAAAGCATCTCATAATCCCTGCAGCCAAAAAGTATGCCGTTTGAACGCAGCACAGTAAATACAAGGATAATAAAGTTGGAAACGGACACCATGTAAGCCGGAATTAGCTGCGCCTGCCCCATCTTTGCAAGCGCAAGCGCTGTCATTATATTATAGCCACTCAACAAGGCCAATAATGTAAATATCCCAACTGCTGTGATAAAGGCAAAATTGCTCCTTTTCTTTTCGGAATGAAATAGCTCGTTTAATGAGAAATAATTATATATCTGTGTTTTTAACAGAAGCGTTGTTTTATTCATGACCCTGCACCTCCATAAAAACAGATTCCAGAGAATGGTTCCCCCTGACTGTTTCTATATTCCCAGATGTTATCAGCTCTCCTCGTTTAATGATGGCAATTTTATTGCAAAGTTTTTCTGCAACATCTAAAACATGCGTAGAAAAGAAAATTGCTCCTCCATTCTGTACAAGCTCTTGCATGGTCTGTTTCAGATGCCATGCCCCTTTGGGATCGAGTCCGACAAAAGGTTCATCTAAAATCAGTAGCTTGGGCTTATGAACCAAGGCAGCAATAATAGCCGTCCGTTGTTTCATCCCATGGGAATAAGATGCAATTACATTTCCCAGGCTGGAACTCATCTCAAAAAGTTCACTATACTTCTCAATCTGCTGCTTTCGTTCAGATAGTTCCACATCATAAATATCCGCAATAAAGTTAATGTACTGATATCCCGTCAAATGTTCATATAAATCCGGGTTATCTGGAATATAAGCCAGTACTTTTTTACACTGCAGCGGATCTGTGCGAATGGATTTACCATTGATGTAGATTTCCCCCTGGTCAAATTCATGGATACCGACCACAGCTTTTATCGTAGAGGTTTTCCCGGCTCCATTTGCACCGATAAATCCATAGATATCCCCCTCCTGTATCGATAGGGATAGATCATCAACAGCCTTTTTTCCGTTTGGATAAGTCTTTATAAGGTGTTCAATTTTCAACATTGATATGTCCTCCTTCACTGACATTTCGTCAGTTAGTATTTCAAAAATAACCGATAGCATAATCCATCGGATGTAAACTGACATTTTGTCAGTTGTTATGTGAAAAAATAGAATGAGATTGTCATTCTGCAAACTCTCATTCTGATTTATGAAAAAAGCGGTATTTGGGGATTTAATGCTCTTTCCAACAATTTTTTATATGTCTCTAAATAGCTCTCTAATTGCCCTTTGTCCCGGCCGGCAAGCTTAACGTCATTGGATACGAAAATATATCCTGTCATTAAAAATGAGGCTGTTTCCTTCGGAGAATCCACATGAAATATATTCTCCTTATTTCCCTGCTCAAGAATATATGCAAAATATTCTATCACACAGCTACATAATCTGTGGTAAAACCGATCCAGCATGTAGCGGTTTTCCTCCAGGTTTACTGCTTCCTGAAGGACTGAATTTTCGACCGTAATATCTTTATCTGAGATAGTAGTCATTGTAACAAAAGACCGAATTTTTTCAAGCGCACTCTTACTTTCGTCATATGTGAGATGCTCCAACTGCCGCAGCAACGGTTCGGAATATCTATTGATGATGCAGTATAAAATATCCTCCTTGTTCTTAAAGTGATAATAGAGAAGCCCACGGGATATTTTTACCTCATCAATGATGTCCTGTGTTGTTGTATTCAAATATCCCTTTGCGGTAAACAACCTGATTGCTGCATCCATGATTTCAGCCCTGCGAACCTCTGGCTCTTTCACATCACGCATAATATGGTACCTCCTTATGCATTAGAATAGCACACGACTGACAAATTGTCAATTAACAATGCATACCATTTTACTTACCGCGGCAGCCTTGTCCGCTATGATTGATTCCAGGCGGTGAAAAACGAAAAACTCTCCAAAATAGATACGCTGAAAAAACAATACTGGAATCAACAGCTAAAAAATGGCACTTGACTTTTATTGTAATATCACTTATTATAAGTATACTTATAACAAGGAGGAGAAAATATGTTTACCTATGAAAAATCTGTTACAGGCAAAGCTGACATTGAAAAGGTCTGGGAACTCTATTCCGATGTAACCCAGTGGAATTTGTGGGACGAAAGCGTTAAATCTGTCCAACTCTCCGGCCCCTTTTGTGCCGGTACTTACGGTGTTATGGAAATGACTCACGGACCGAACTTGCCTATCGTGCTGACCGAGTGCTCGGATAAGAAAAGTTTCACAACAAAATCCGAACTTGGCCCTATTACAGTCACATTTGGACATCTCTTGAAAGAGGACACAAATGGAGTTACGATTACACATACCGTTACCATTGAGGGCGGAGAAGAAAACCAAATGAAAGGTATGGGGGAAGGCATCGCGGCAGGAATACCTGGTTGTCTACGCAAGCTCTTTTCCGCATAATATGTTATTATGAAGTTTGCAGAATGTAAAAACCACAAAGAAAGTATAGGACTACTCTTTTGGCAGTCATCTATGCTTTGGCAAAGGAAAATTAAGCAGATATTACAGCCATACAATCTAACACATACACAGTTTGTAATTTTAGCTGTAATAGAAGAACTTTCTGAACAGGAAGTATGTATTACACAAAAAAAGATTTCTGATTTTTCTATGATTGATGTTATGACTGTATCTTCTACCGTTAGACTGCTTGAGAAAAAAGGGCTGATCTATCGTTTACCGCATAAGACAGATACAAGGGCAAATTCCATTTCCAATACTGAGGAAGGAAAAAACTGTTTGAAACAAGCGGTTATAGATGTTGAAGGGATTGATAAAGCCTTTTTCTTTAGTACTAATAAGGAAAATGCGCAGTTTCAAAATATGTTGTCACAGTTATTGTGTAAAAATTCGGAATGAACGTGTATCAGCTACCAGAGTTGATTTTACCAAAATGCTAGAAGCCCATAAAGGAACCCTTGCCTTAACTCGCTTGAAATATACTATCTGAATTAGATCCGAATATATTTCTTCCGGGTCATCGAAAATGGCTTGGAGGACTTTCTGAATGGTCATTAGAATCAAGCTTTAGAGCATGTGGATCATGTTCATCGCACCATCCGGCTGTACGGCAAGTGTACCGACATATCCTCCGGCATAAGACCAAGTCTGCTTAGGAGGTTTTGGATATTACCTAAAACGGAAGCGTTATCTGCGTAACCTTATATGGTCTTTTATACTGGCTTATAATATCCTCCATGCGGTATACAATCTGTCTTTTCTGACATTCTTCCGAGAAATATTCCCACAGTTTTCTCGCCTGTGGGCTGGTGCATTCATAGTATTCCCCATACCTTTTTCGGTAGGCTGCCACCAGACCCTCTCCTGGAAACTGTTCGTTAAGTTTCTGAAAATACCATGCCCTCTGATTGCCCCGCAAAGTCATGCCAAATGCAGGATAGATAAATTTAACCCCTGTATCCTCTGCCTTCCGGATAATCTCACCGATATTTTCCCGGTTGTCCTCAATAAAAGGCAGAACCGGCATGAGCAAAATGCCTGTATAAAGCCCTGCTCTGGCAAGCTTTTCTATCATTTCAAAGCGCTCCGTCGGGCGTGAAACGTTCGGTTCTATCTTCTCTGCCAAATCATCCCTTGCCGTTGTGATTGTAATCTTCAAAAGCACTGGAGAATGTTCTGCGATACTCTGCAGAATATCAATATCCCGGGAAAGCAACGAACTTTTTGTCGCAATCGCCGCGCCAAACCCAAACGCATCACACAATTCCAACGCATGCCTTGAAAGTTCAAGTTCCCGTTCAAAGGGATTATATGGGTCGCTCATGGCTCCGGTTCCTACCACCCCGCTTCTTGTTTTTCTGCGCAAATCATCCCTGATGATCCGCAGCGCATTCTCCTTAACGCGCACCTTGTCAAAATCATCTACTCCATAGCACTCCGAACGGCTGTCGCAATAAATACAGCCGTGACAGCAGCCCTTGTAAATATTCATATTGTAATCAATCCCAAACCATTTTGCAGGAGCCTTCGTTTTCGTTACGATTGTCTTTGCAGGGATATATTCCATCTGTTTCCTCCAAGTTCCAGTCCTAGTACATCGAAAAATAAGTTCCTAGCCATATAACGCAGAATGATTTTTCATATGCAAGGCGGAGGAATGAGGCGTAGTGGGCGCTACGCCGATTGACAACAACGACGCAGATGGAAAATCAGGCAAGTTATATGGCTGGTTACTTATTATTCGGTGTACTAGTTACATTGTTTTAAAAACTGCAATATCCTTTGCTATTAAAGTGTATTTCTTTACAAAATCTGTTTTTGCATCCGTATAGCTATCACGGTTATGCTCGTATTGCTTCCATAACCCAAGTTTTAACTTTTCATATTCTTTGGCTGTATCAGGGTATTGATTCAAATAATCACGGAAATACAGTTCATCGTTATCGCCTTCCCTGCACAAATGCAGATGAAAAACCTTCTCCGCAAAGCCCTTTTCCGTATATCCTTTATTAAACGATAAGCGCCGGCTGTTTTCTGACATGCATAAATACCCTGCAGAAGTAAGATATTCTTTAAAAGACTGCAGATCGCTGTCCTTAGTAACTTCTGCCAGAATATCAATGATTGGCTTCGCCCAAATCCCTTCTATCGCCGTGCTGCCGATGTGGCTGATGCGGACGACCTGGTCTGCCGGCAGGACTTCTTTTAGTTTCGCCTCTTCTTCTATGTACCACTCTTTCCAATATGCCTTAGGCTCTGACAGAATAATCGGAAATAACCGCCATAATTCTCCAAGGCTCATCTCAGAGAATTTTTGCCCCATCTTCTTTGATTCTCCCTTATTTCTACCCATTTTCAGCATTCCTCTCTTGCTGATATCTGTTTCGATTTCCCATTTGTATATCATCATTGCAAAAAACTGTCCATTTTTACTGACTGAAAGGCAGTCTTATCATACCGGAGCAGGCGATATACCATTTCAATATGCAATTGTCAGTTCGGCTGCCTGATCTAATCTCGCCTCACGATCATATCACCCCAAGTAATCCAGGTTATAATTCTATCTTGTGGGCATCCGGAATCCATCAAGTGCTTTGTTCACATAATCATTAAACGGTTTCATAACATGGAACATTTTTCAGCGATGTACCCTGTACCTCAAAATATTTCTGAAACTCAGGAAAATTAATAATTTCTCCAAACTCGTCTCCATGTTCTGCAATATAATCCCGAATCATAGTAGTAGCATCCTTAAACATATTCGTAGACAATCCCCCTCTTAGGAAAGACTGTCCGCCTGATTTGATCATCAGATAATATCCCACTGGGACAGGCTGCTTTCCCTTAGATGAAATATGTGCACGAAAAGATGGATTAAGCGGGGATCTGTCATTTTCCATTCTATATGCACGATACCATTCCCAATTATTATTCTCGCTTAAATCAGCCAGATACTTTAAAATCTGTCTCATATCCATTATCCGTATCTCCCAGCTCTTATCTCTTTACAGCTTTTTAATCGGAAAAAACATATACCTCTTTCCAGTCTGCGGACAAGTAAAATCATGAACTGCCCCTGTCAGTTGAAGACCATTATCTCCCAGATATTTTATCACCTCTGAAAAAGTGTCCTCATTTTCACGTTCCGCATAAATATATTCATAGCCGGGAACCACCCACTTTGTCCATCCGTTAGGAGCTTCTGCATCATCATTACATTCTACTCCGGCAAGATAAAGCCCCTTGCAAAAGTCCTCCCACGGATGAAAAGACCGGGAAAAATCAGACATTGCTCCCCATATGCCAGCGATATTGCCATTTTCGTCTTTCTTTGCCAAATGCTGAACTTCTCCAAAATGAGAATTTGCATCATCCCAAAGCTTTTGGATAAATCCTTCTCCATCTGATGTTGAACCCTCTTTTCCTATCACAACAAAAGAGGCTTTTTTGCATTTATCAATCTTCATATTTCTTATCCCTCTTGATTTCATTTATCGATTCTTTACGATACTATAATTTCATAATGTATTCTTTGCCCCGCATATTCGGAGAATGTTTCCTCACTCTTTTTTACAAACTGAAATCCCACACTTTCATAAGTGTGCTGAGCGGGAACGCAAATCTCATTTGTCCAAACAACTATCTTTTTTGCTCCCTGCGCAATCATACGCTGAACCGCTTCCTGCATTTGTCGTTTCCCATAGCCGTTTCCCTTGTATTCCGTCAAAATGCAGTTGTGCCCGACTTCTGCTGATTCAGGCAGGTTTGTCGGATTCCATGAAACAAATCCAACGGGCTTTCCTTCCAGAACTGTCATAAACCCGCTAACCTCGGCAATATGGGGATTATCATAAAAAAAATCATCAAAGTCCTGCCATTGGTTATGCCAATTAAGCTCGAATTTCGGCTCAAAAGAATAACTGTCTTTCAACAAGGCTGCAAGCGTTCCCCGAGGAAATTCTGTTATTTTCTTAAATTCAATATCCACTTTCTCTCTACCTCACCAATAAATCAGGGGCATTTTTAATAAACGCAATTAACTCTTCCAAATCAGTAAAACCATCATAATCTCCATATATCCCCTCTCTATGATAGACAACTCCGTTTTTTTCATTTCTTTCAAGGCAATCAAGCAAAGTTTCCAAACCATATCTTTTAGCAAATATCGTAAATCCATATGGCTTGAGCTTTGCTAAAAGTCCCTTTTTACAATCAATTTCACATAAAAAACAATTTGATATCCCTTTTTTGATGGAACAAGTACGATTTTCACACCATTCTTTATCAGGACATTCACCAGAGTTACAGCCATTGCAGCCGACATTCTCAGAGCATAAACAGCAAGCAAGTCCACATCTTGCAATCCCAAGTTCTCTTTTCACCCAAACGCCACCTCCATATTGCAATTTCCAATCTTCATATTCTTTCATCTGATTTCACAATTCATAATTGAGCATTAAACCTTGCCAAAACAATGATATCTCCTGACGATAAATTTTAATTATATTACATCCCTGCATAAACCATAAGTCCAAATCCACTCACAAAACAAACCCCAAATGCAGTCCAACCCCATCCAGTTTGCGTAATAAAATCTATAATTCCTGTAAGAATGATTCCTATTCCAATTATGATTGCACCTTTTCCCATAAGCGCAGTATACTCTTTTTTATCTGCCTCCGCCACATTCTTATAATGGTAGTCATGTATGAGATTTATCTTCTCCCTTTTCCAAATGGACCAGCCGACAATCAAAAATATAATACCAATTATTGACAAAACGTTCAGTTCCAGCAGCATTCCATACCCTTCCATGATTTGATATTATTCATTTTTTCTTGTGTCTATAACATTCTCCATTCCGCGCGGTGCTATGTACTGGGTCATAATATCCTCTGGAATCGTAATTTCATACTCACAGGTCAAATCTTTGTTCAGCACAGAACGTACCACTCTGCTCTCAAGTTCCCGGTTTAATTCAATAAAACGTTCTGTCTCTGTTTTCAATGCTTTTGAAGAAACATATCTAAATCACCGATTTCAAGAAACTCTTCCCTTGCCCACGCAGACTGAGACGGATGTATTCCATGCCGCACTCTGTATAGAATTTTCCGTACAGTTTTTTCGTCTGCCATCGCTTCCAACCGACATATAAATGTATGCATATTGCAGCACTTGCAGCCAGCCTCGGTTTCCATATCCGGCAAAAATTGTTCAAAAGCTTGCAAGATTAGACAGTGTATCGCCAGTAATCCGATATACCGTCCAATCATCCATAGGCTCTGCCCCCAGCGAAAGATAGAAATCAATACCAGGCTTGTTCCAATCAAGACACCACCACTCCAATCGCCCGCACCCACGCTCAACCGCGATAACCGCCAGCTTTTTCAGAATCACCTTTCCATAACCTTTCCCACGATATTCAGGTTTTACAAACAGATCTTCAAGATAGATACCCGCCCTTCCGAGAAACGTAGAGAAGTTATGAAAGAAAAGTGCAAAACCAAGCCTTTCACTCGCTGTCCGCTTATGGCCAAAATCCCCCTGATTGATCTCCCCTACAAACTGCCACACTGCCTGATAAAACCGTTCGTCAAATCTGCCCACGCGATAAAGGCTGGAAACACGCTCCCCGTTTCGCTCTGCAAAATACCAGTCCCAATCTGAATGGTACGTCTGCAATACAAAATGTACATTTCCCCGCCAGCGTACATCAAGTACACGTCCCTTAGACAATGCCTCTTCTGAAACCTCCTTAACGGCCCCATCCAGAAAATCTATCCGCCTTATCATTTGATCCGCCAATTGGCCCTCTTTCGTGCGGCCGTCTGCGATTTCTGCTTATCAGCCAGATTATCTTTCATTTGAACCTGCAGCCCTCGGAATCTCCCTAAATTCTCTTCCGAAGCAGAATAAAGAACTTTTACATCTCCGACGAGCGGAAGAAGACCCTCTTCCAAATTTGCAATATTTCGGACACGTTCCCAGTCTATCGGAAAGATGTCATATCCTACTCCCGCAATCATAAAAGTTCCTGCCAGCCGATACCCCCGTTCTGTCCGGGGAATAAAATAACAATCCTATACTCACGTAATAATCTCCTCAATACTTTTCAATCCATTTTCTCGTATATCATCCAACTCTTCCGCTGACAAACATCCCGACTCATGTAGGCGCAGGTATTCTTTTGAAACATCCGAATCAAACATCAGGACATCATCTGAATTAATCGTAACGTCAACCCCGTTCCTATAGAGCAATGAGATCGGATGCTCTTTGAGCTTTTCCACTCTGCCCAGTAATATATTGCTTGTAGGTGTAATATTAAGACGGATGTGATTATCCGTTAAAAACCTCATAATCCCTTTATCATAAGCCGCTGCAATACCATGCTGTACTTCATCCAACTCTAACAATTCCACTGCTTTTTGGATGTCTTGTGCACTTCCCCATTCTCCAACATGCGCTTTTAACCGAAGGCCTTCTTTCTTAGCCCGGCGATAAACGGGTATAAACGTTTCAATAGGCTGCGCCATCTCATCTCCATACAAATCAATCGAATAGAAAACACTGTTCCCCCAAAAATGCGAAAGACAGTCCTCCAGATAGCCAATGGAACAATGCCTGGAAAGCCCGATTTGCAGCCGTAGTTCCATGTCAGGAGCGATCTTCGCTTTCGCTTCATAAAAAGCATTGATAAGCTCATGGATGTCATTTCTAAAAAACTCTCCAAGCCCCCAGACATCCTCTCCAATCTCTAAAACCGTCACACCATCGTTTTTTGCCTGCTGAAAAGTCGCTTCAATCAGAAACTTTCTCATATCCGAAGAATCAAATCTTGAACCGATATACTTATCACTCCATCCATTCATTTCCTGCATGGATGAAAGCGGCCTCTCAAGCGGCATAATCTCTATATTTTTATATCGTTTTATATACTCGCGGCTTCCTCCAAGCACAAAATGATTATGTAAGTCCGCCTTTGCACAGACTCTTATATCTTCTAAACTATGCCGTTTCAGCCCTTCTATAAATTGACTCATTGTTTTTTTAATCTCCATTTTACAGGATTCTTTCAGCTAAGATGACTTCCTCTGCAACGTTGCTCGTCGTTTCCATCAATGGTGTAAAACCATTTTTCAGCCAAAAGTGTTCCGACTGCGGGTTCCCCTTGACCCATGCCAGCCGAACCGACTCATATCCCAGACCAGAAAGATATCTGCACAAATAATCAATAATCTCCGTTCCTATTCCACGACCCTGTACCGAAATATCCGTCATAAAAAAACCGATATATACAATCAGCTTTTCGGGATAACCATCGTTTAAGTCCATAACTGCAATCAACTTTCCATCCTGACAGAACCCGATATAATATTTATCTTCGATTACCTTGCCAGGCGGCAATATTCTCATATCCTCCTGGATCGTCTGCCGTGTAACAAAGGGAGGGCAATATTCATAATATAAGATATTCTTGCTAAGCAGATCATATATTTCATCTACGTTCTTGTTGGTAAGTATATGAGCCTTATATTTATCTGATAATAATTCTACCTGCATGATTGCCACCTCAATGTTTTATTTTATCATTTACATCTGCCCAAAACAACAGTCCTTTCCGTTTTTGCAAAATGAGGGGCAATTTTTGCATAGTTCTTTTACATTTTTAGGGTATATATTTCCTTTAAATGACTAATTATCTGTATTATTCAAAAACATCTTTTCCGTTGATAAAGGGACAGATGTTTTCAAATGCGCCAAATAAGTTATTTTCTTTAAGTAATCAAATTATGTCATGTATCGGTATTTTGTGTATATTATTCATTTCTTTATGACCGGAATCTCCATTTCCTGCTGTTCTACGACATTTGACAAATAGCAGAATGTACCGTCCTCATATGACTGTATGACAACTTGATTTGTAAACGCATAATCCGAATCATAATCCGGCCATACGCCATCCACAAAGAGAGTTAATGTACCGTCTTCATTCTCTGTGTAGTCCACCACTTCACCGAACGGCGCATATGGCCTGACTGAAAACAAATCACATTCGTAAGTGTCGCTATCCGCATCATAACCGCAGCAATGGCGAAGCTGTTCTATAGTTATAGGAAAATATATTGTCATAATCTCTTCAAATATCTCTGCGTCAACTCTTCCTCCATGCACTTTCAGATATTCTCCCGTATGCATATGATAAATATCCCCAAACATAGTATCCATTATTATATCTTCCACATTGCTGCCGTTCCAGTCAACAGTCAGCAGATTATAATCTATATAGCTTAAGCCGGATATATACTTCTCTGTCAGCGCCCTGCAGTCCTCAGCTAATGGTTTTATCCTGTAGTGCTCCCGCAAATTTCCATGTGATATCTTTATTTTATTGGTATAGATAAAGTACCCTTTTTCTGTCAGCCTGATTTCTTCCAAATCCCATACGGATGTATGGGACAGTATGGGCACGCCTCCTTCCTGCCATGTAATTTCCACATAGTAAACCTGCAGCTTCCCTGCACGGTACAGAAAAGTGCGGCATCCAAACCGGCCGTCCCCATAGATATCACATATTGTAACCTGGGCCTCCTCTCCATCTGAATATCTGGAATAAAACATTTCTACCTCTTCATAATTTTCCATATTGATGCCTTTTGACACTGAAACATATCCAAGCCCGCCCATCCGGCTGACTGTCTCCCGCCTTTGTTCTTTTGTCCTCTGCCCCAGTTGATAAAAAGTCGTATCCAGCACCTTGATGTCCTTATATAAATCTGCACATCCTTCGGCGGCTGATATTGCGGCTTCCTGAAGCTGTTCCTGTTCTTCGCTTTCCAGGATGCTCACCGCCTCTTCTATTTCTTTCCCATAAGAGCTGCCATCCACATTTTCCCTGCTTTCTTCTGCCTGCTGCTCCTGCGGCTCCCCTGAAAATTCCTTTTCAGGGGAGATTGCCTTATCACAACCGAAATAAAGTAATAAGACAACAAAGCTACCTGCGGCAACAAAAAAGATACTTTCAAATAAACTCCTTTGGCATTCTATTTTTCTCTGTTTACTATACTTCATAACGTTCCTTACCTTTTCTGGTCGTATAATCTATATATAGTATTACATTTGTAAGATTTTAAGTCAAGAATAACTTATATTATCTACAATCTTACAGCCCCGTCTTATTTTCTCACCGTTTCCCCACTACCGGAATATCTAATTCCTGTTTTTGGATGGAATTGGATAAATAACGAAAGGCCCCATTCTCTAACGGTCTTACCACAATCTGATTTGTAAAGGCATAATCCGAACCATAATCCGGCCATACACCGTCCACAAACAGTGTAAGCGTTCCATCCACATTTTCTTTATAGTCCACCACTTCGGGAAACGGCGGCAAAGGCTGCGAGATACTCATTTCATATTTATATGTATCCGTGGCTGCATCGTAATTGCAGTACTCCCTTAATTGCTCTGCTGTTACCGGGAAATAAGTCATCATAATAGATTCATAAAGCTCTGCCGGGATCCCCTCACCGTCTGGTACAAATACCTCCCCTGTATGGATCCGATAAACATCCTCAAACATGCATGGCCTTAAAATTTCTTCCACATTTCCGCTGTCCCAATCCGTTATCATCACCATATAACTCACATAACTAAGTCCAGAAACATATTTTTGGGTAAGCTCCCGGCAGGTTTCCGGTAGAGGCTTAACCCTGTAGTACTCCTTCAAATTGCCATGTGCAACGATTACTGCATTTGTATAAATCAAATATCCCTTTTCCGTCAACCGGATTTCTGCAATATCGTTGGTTCTGGCAGCCTGTATAACCGGTATACCATTGTCTTGCCATCCAATCCCGATATAGTAGGTCTGCAGTATTCCCTGCCGGTAGACAAAGGTTCTGGAAGAAAATGTCCCGTCTATAAAAGGTTCGTAAATTGTAACCAGTGCCTCCTGCCCTATGCGGTATTGGGAATAAAAATTTTCTACCTCTTCATAGTTACGCATATTCATATCATCCGAAACACTTACCATTCCATTGTTGCCCAACACATTGACAATATCTCTTCTCTGCTGTTCTGTCAATTCAATAACCGCAGCATAACCGCTGTCCTTGCTGCTATTTACTGACTCTTCGGCAGAATAATAACCTGCACACATTTCTGCCGCCGATACTGCTTCATTCTGTATTTTTTTCTGTTCATCCATTGACAGGACACACTCCGGTTCCGTATACGCATACGGCTCCCCATCAGCTGACCCCGGTTGTTCCTGGGATTCAATCCTGGCAAACGGCACTTTTACTCCCCTGCTGCCGGCCGGATACACTGCTGCTTTCATCTCCCCAACCACGTGCCCAACGGCTGCCAAGGATAGCACTGATAAAAAACATACGCTGCATTTCTGTAAAGTACGTTTCATATACTCTATCGTTCTCCCTTCCCTAATAATATGCTTTCCACTTCTTCTGTTAGGTAGAACATATGAAATTTAATGTCTGACTATAACAAATCATTCCCTTTTTGCTGAATAAAGGGCAGTTTTTGCAGATTTTATATTATTCAGTCTATGGTATTTTCATAATGGGTATTCAGTAGAGAAGATAATTGAAACAAGGAAAGAAGCGTTTTGGATAAGCAACAATTTTTCGAAAATACAAAATAACCGAAAAATCTTCAAGATTCTTCGGCTATTTTTTTTAAACTATTTTGTAACTCATCTCTTTTGTTTTCCAACTCAACTTTTTCATTATTATATTTATACTTTAGTTCATTTAAAGAAGAATTAATATATTGTAATTCTTTTTCGTATTGCTCCTTATGACGAATATCCTTTAAGCGTTCCCATTCATCAACATTGATATTGATTCTTGAAGCTTCAAATGAAAATGCTTCTAAGAGAAATAAAAAGTTTGCAATACTTAAAGGATCTAATTCAAAATATTTTTTTGCAAAATATAAATCCCGACAAATTACTTCTGTATATTCCCTATCACATGATAATGGCCTAGGAAAAACAAAATCAGCAAACAATCCATCGTATGGAATCTTCCCAATTTTATAATCCTGCTGTAAACGTTGATGCATATCACTTAATGCAATATTGAGAGCTAGTTTTTCGTTGGCTAGAAAAATGTCATCTATTGTTTGGGAACTGTTTTGACCACAAGCAATGCCTAATATATCTGATTTTAATATAGCGCATATAATAATAGAGGCAATCTTATGTCGATCTAAATGTTCATTTTTGATTTTCATAAATTTGTCACTAATTAAAGAATAATAATAATTAAAATTTTGATGAAAGAGAGCTTCTGAATCCGTATACATTACAAGTAATGAATCCTTTTCCATCATTATACGACTCTGTTCCAATATAGCTTTCCAAATAGTAACTCTAGTTTCTTTCATGTTTTTCCTTTCAGTATTTACAATATTGTTTTACTTCAATACTATCCTGCTCATCACATAGATCAGGTCCAGAATTAATAATTTTAATATCTACTTCTGATTGAATATTAGGAAAATCGTAAGAAGGAGAAGAAAGATTACAATTGTTAACTTGGTTAACTGTAAATTCCACATGATTATCACAGCTTTTTTTAGCTATAAAAATGCGCAACAACCTCATTATAATCTTATAAAAACTAAACAATATACACACGATTAAAAGTATCAAAGTAAAAGTATTCATAATTATTACCTCTAAAAATTATTTTGCCCTCTCCTCAAAACGAATATCTTTACATTCATAAGGTATATTTGTAAGTAAAGGGTATATATATCCCCAGGTGACTATAAATAAAAGAGGAATAAATGTGATTAAACATATACCCCAGTATTTATTATCTTGCATATGTTGGGTCAATAGAGTATTTTTATCCGCCATAGAATAAAAGCATATAGGAACAGCACAACAAAATACAACTAAAAATTTACTCACAGAATAAGATATCGCGATCCAAAAAGGTGGTTCATAGCCATTGTTTTTATTATCCCTAATTTCATAACAAATATGTAGTATAGCAGACGCGATTGAAAAGCTAACAATTAACAAATTTTGATAGTAGCCTGAAACATCTCGTTGGTCTTTATCACTCCATATAATAGAAGATAATATGAATACCGTAACTAAAATAAAAACTGCATTAATAAAATCTTCAGTAGTAATTTCTTTAAACCTTTTCTTTGGCATTCCAATTTTAAACTCCTTGTATATCTGTATTCGTATATTGCGTCAATATGATTTGTTTACAAACGCTTAACATAGAAAAAGACAACATATTTTAGAATATCCCAAAATTTATAAGCTGTCAATATATTTCCTATGATATTATATGAAAAAATCTATAAATGTTAATAGTTATTGAGTTGCTTAACATATATGTAATAGTTACCAAAATGTACAAAAAACATTTGTGCAGATTGTATGCAAAACCAAAAAATAATGGGCACAAATTGTCAAAACAATCCAACTGTTGATATTATACATCGTTTTTAAAAGTATTTCTACTATTTTTTTATTAATTTTTCATTAGTATAGAGATGAAAATGGGGTTACTTTTCAGCCCCAAGCCAATTACTACGCTGATTAGCTTGGAGTCAATACAGTTACACAGTCAAAGAGACTGCCTCTCGCCGAAGGCAACTTCATAAACTCCAAGCGGTCTAGCATTTCCGTCTGACTCACCGCCTGCTACAACCAGCTCAATATCAGCAAGATAGGCTGAAATGCCTATCTCTCCCATTAATGGATAACTCCTTCTGTCGCCATATAATCCTTAATAAGAATCCTAGTCTTCTCTCTATCTAACATATCTTCTTTCGTATCGTTTGGCATGTAATCCATATCAATATTATCCACAGGCAACGTGGTAGATTGAGCACTGTCAAATTGATAGCTGTTCCACCTTTTAAAAGCAGATGTTCTTTTAGATATTCCTCTTCATTCAGATAACACAGTTTATATTTTTAACATTTTGGTTTATGTAAAAACCATTTTGAATTAAAAAGGTCTACTGGCGCACCCTCACTCCATCCAATAGACCTAATTGATCCGCTCTATGTTCACGACAAACGCATGAGTAAACAAATTGTTACAAAACCCTTTTTCTGGTAAAATAAAAGAAAAGGGGGTACTGTTTATGGAAGAATTATTGCAATGGATGGAATAT
>CAJTDD010000046.1 GCA_910574885.1 Lachnospiraceae bacterium
AAGAAAGGTATGCCGGACTATCTATAGGAGAGCTGCTGGCTGTGGTCTGGAAGATTGATATACGCATTTGTCCGGAATGCGGGCGCCACAGGATGCAACAGGCCGGAAGGACATATGGTTCACCCTGATACAAACTTTTTCTTACTGAATAAATTTTTTAAAAGCCTCCGCAAGAAGGCTTGCGAAGCATGCCTTTTTACCGGATATATTTGTAAATCTACACAAAAAACAGATGCTTATGCCAGGAAGTACCTGCAAAATCTGTGCAGTTTCACTAACTGTGAAAAATACTTCCTCCATACACATATTGGCTAAAGGTCCGCAGTCTGGTACAATCGGAAAGAATCACATTCAGGGCAGTTTTATCTTTTGTATAAAGCTGCTCTTTTCGTCTGCCCTGAATCTGATACTTTCCTAAAGAATTATACCACATACCGCTGCCTGTGTCATGTATAAAATGTGAAGAAACGCCCTATTTCCGGGCGTTTGCGGGGTTCAGCTCCATGTCTTTGCGAATGAGCTTCTTTATCTTTTTATCCAGTGTGTCCGTTGCGCGTTCACTTGCGGACGAACATACAAGGTAAGTAACTTTTCCTATTTTATGCTCCGTTGTGGTAACGGGTGTTTGGTTTTGCGTCAAAGAAAATCCCCCTTTCTTTCGCAAACATATAATACAGTCTATGAATAGAAGCAAGTCCACTATTCAAGAAAACAAAGGCTTTCATCGGACGGTTATTAGCATAACCTCATGGGAATTTCACCCCGGCATGGTTCTCATGCAGCCCTACCCATTGCCTGCGACGCTCTTAACGCTCGGACTGTGGCTGTAAGGAAGTATCATTGTATATTCTGCGTGTCGTCGCCCGCAAGCCGCTACACTTGCTTTCCGGCGCGGTGTTGGTCGCTCGGCTGTCCGGGCGGGGATAACCTCACCCGGATAGCGTCATGGCGCACCCGCCATATGGCTCGGCGCAAAAGGAACGTATCCGATTTGCCCTATGCTGCGCCGCCGTTATCTTGCGCCGCTTTCTTTGTCAAGGTTCAGAATGGCTTTGCTGCCGCGTCAGCAGCGGAACGGAAAAGGGGGAGAGAGAAAGCGTCCCGCCGCCGTTGCGGTTTATTCCTCTGCCTTAAAGGTGAGGACAGCCATCATCAGTTTTGCTTGCAGCCGTTCCCGAATGTCGTGGTCTACGCCAAAATAGACGTTCCCGCGCTCGTCGTACAGCTTCCGCATGGAGAGGCGGGCTATGTAGCCGCTGAAATGCTGCAAGACAATCTTCATAGCGTCCGGGTCGCCCTTTGTCGCTGCCAGAATGACAGGATAGGGAACAAGGGCTTTTTCCGGATAGCCGGGTTCGTTACCATTCGTCCCATTCATCAGCATTTTCCTCCAGATATTTTTTTAGCAGCTCAAAAGAGCTTGTCCGCCTGTACTGTATCGTACTTCTCGACGTATCGAACAGCTCCGCAATCTCGGTGTCGTTCATTCCCTCGAAATAGTACAGGAGTACGGCTTTGCGCTTTTCTTCCGGCAAAGTACGGATTGCTTCAAGAAGCAGCTCGGCGTGATTTTCTTCCCGGCTCTTTCAAAGGCGGTTTCCCCTTTGAAATATTCATCAAAGGTATGAAGCTGCCGCGCTTCTTCTAAGGTCAAGTCGGAAAAAGTAATCTCCTTTGCCTTATGCCTGTGCAGCTCTTTGTGAGCGTCACACGCTTCATTGTGCAGTACCGTATTACAAAACTTCTGGAAAGCGCACTGTTTTATAAACTCTCTGCGATTAGGTTCCACATTCTCACCCCCTTTCTCGTTGGAAAGTTGGTGGTGCTTCCCCCTTTTCGCGGGGCAATACTGCCTTTTGAAAAAAACGCCGAAGATTTTCGGATTTTTTTCAAAAAATTTTTTGAGCAGCAAAATACGCCTGTCCGAAAAGCCCGGACAGGCGTATAGGTATTGAAAGCAGTATTTAGATGATTAGACAGTTCATATTGATAGACGTAGTTTTCCCCGGCGGTGGTCGGGCTTTTTTTGATGTGTCAATGACCGTCGGATTTTGTCGATACGGTATGTGCTTCATGGCGGCTACCTCCTTTAGCCACCGTATCTGTTGGCGTTTGTGGCGTCATTTCTTTTCAGAGGATAGAAAGAAACGGCAGCCTTGATTTATTCAAAGCCGCCGCTGATAGACAGGGTAAAGAGTTTATAGAAACGGCTTCATATTTTTAGACATAAAGAGAGCCGACAAACTGTGATTTCTCACAAGTCTGTCGGCTCTGCGTCTGTGCGTCTGGCTCTTTGATGATGTATTTGTTCTTCCCGGCAAACGGGAATTTACTTAACAATATGTGCTGTAATAATTGTATAACTATATGAATTGATAGTAATTTTGATATTTTCAACTTCGCAATACCAATTTTTACCTTGTTTGTATATATTGCAATTTTTATCCAACACCTTATTTTTGCAATACTCAACAACATCTACTGTATCTATTTTTAGGTTTCTTCTAATTCTATCAACTCCCATTTCAGTTGTATGAATTTTGTCAATATTATAAAGTAATATCTTTTTATCTTCCATTCGTTCTTTTCCTCAAATTAAGATTTATCGTTTTGTTAATCAACTCTGCATTTTCGCTTCAAACCGTTTAATCACTGTTACCTGTAAATCCTTTGCGTCAATCAAACTTTCCTGTCTGCACTTTGGACAATAAAGAGGAAAGTTTTTCAGCTCTGTATCTGCCCGTATCTGTAACCTTGTTTTATTTCCACATATAGGACACAATATCCAATTTTCAGTTTTGTTCATTTTCATTTTTTCTTCCTCACTGAAAACATTTATGTTTAACTAAATACAGCTATAATAAAAGAAATTGTCGCAAATAAATTACATAAAATATGAGAAACCATACAGATATATAAATTCCTTTTTCGGTAACTGATATATACCATAGGCAAAAATACAAAAATACGAAAAATATTTTGAAAGGGAAGCCAAAAATGATACAACGAAAAAATAATCGTTACAATTACTGGCGTTGCTTTCCCATACTTACTGTTGTATGTTGTTAAATATCCACGAAAGAAAAATTCTTCTGTAACAGGTCCAATAAAAACATTAAATATAAAATATACTGCACAAGTAGCCATTATAGTATTTTTAGGAAAACTCTTTATGTATTCTATATTATTCCAATCAAATCCTATGGGCAAAAATGACAACAGCCTTTCTCGTAGTGTAAATAACAACATATTCTCAAGTGGCTGTATTGTAATTGAAAATATTCCTGCTACACCAAATAACACGAATGCGAAAAAGAGCGTTTTTATTATAGGCTGTTTATCTTGCCCAATCAGTGCAGATTTAAGAGAATATTTACCATAGTCTTTTTTGCTTTGCCGTAACATTAGAAACCATTCGACAGGCATTAGAAACAATCCGCCGAGTATACAGAATATCAAAAGAGTTGGTAGTTGCGGTAATACTATTCCTGTTATGAGATACAAAACCGTAAATAATCCCGTCATACTAAAAACCGTTACTGCCGTTTTCATCAATCCTATTTCTGTTGTATTTTTCATAATAAGTTTCCTCCGTTTATCAGATACATTGTTCCAAAATAGGCATTAGACAGTGTCTTTATACAATATGCTTCATCATAAACCATTGCATTATTAGCAAGTAGACTTGCTATTCCATGTGTTACTAAAAAAATTTGAGAAAATATGCTATATGCCTGTTGAGTGTCTATCTTTGCTTGTATCTTCAAAACAGAAAATACAGAACCCAAATTTTCTTCTGTAAGCCAATCAGAAAGAGGGGCGCCTGTATAATAGTTTGAATGAAATAAAAAACGAAAAAGATTTTTTTCTTCTACAGCAAATTGAATATATCTCATACCCATTTCTAACATAGGGCGTTCATATTTAC
This sequence comes from Lachnospiraceae bacterium, assembly GCA_910574885.1. Lineage (GTDB taxonomy): Bacteria > Bacillota > Clostridia > Lachnospirales > Lachnospiraceae > Sporofaciens. Next base: position 3,929 of record CAJTDD010000046.1, read on the forward strand.
CGCTTAAATTTGTTACATAGTTAATATGAAATTCGCTTCCTTTTTTATGTGCTGCAATTCGGACATCTTCAATCTTTTTAAAATGATATAAAACGGGCTGTGTCGAACAGCCGAGTTTTTGTGAAACTGTCCGAGCGTTTATGTTTTCTGCTCCTATTTCTTTTGCAATTTCAAAAGCTGCGTCTATAATCATTTCTTTTGTGACCTTTGCGATTGCTGGCATATTTGCACCTCCATTTATAATATACGTTATGTATAGCTTCTGTTATATATAGTTCAAATTATAAATCAAGGCAATTTTTTTGTCACCTGTAAACGCAGTCGGAAAAATCGGAAGATTTTTCTGACCGCAGGGGTGGCTTTACGAGCCGAAAAAGGCGAGTAATGCCCACGCCTGCATCTTGCGTTTACGGGGTGTTCTCACGTAGGGATGACAGCGGCGGGGTATCCCAATATTGCCGTCACCACCGTCACCGCTGTCACCCGTAAGGCAGAGCCGCCGATTTTACATACATCTGCTATGATGGTGACAGTGGCAGGGGGTATCCCAAAATCACCGTCATCATCGTCATGACCGTCACGCATAAGGTGAAGCCGCCGATGTCACATAGGTTTAAATGTCGGCGGCAACGGCAAGGGAAATCATCCGCCCGCTGCTCCTGCGGCTAAAATCATAACGGATATGGTTTTCAAGCAGGAAGCCAAGGCGGTACTCGTTCATCCACTTTGTCAAGACATTTGCCGCTGTCCCTGTTTCCCCCAGAGCCTCCAATAACTCTGTGGCTGTGCCAGTCCATTCCTCCCTGCCCTGCATGAAATTTACAATCCGAAAAAGAATGTCTGGTATCGCTTCTTTGGCAAGCTGTTCCTGCTCTTTCCTCTCCACCAGTTCCCAACTGCAATCACGGAAGCGGAGCGTGAACTCCTGATAGGGCGTGTCCCTGCCCGTCACATACAGCTTTGCGGCATTGGACGCACGGCTTTCCTGTTCTAGAACAAAGGTAGCGTCCGCACTCCCCGTCAACCCCGTCGTGCCAGACACTTTGTTGAACACGTCGCTGTCGTTCTGCTTTCGGATGTGGTGTACGACAATGACCGCCAATGAATGCCTGTCGGCAAAGTCTTTGATGAGGGAGATGTCCCCGTAGTCGCTTGCATAGGCGTTGTCTTTGGATGCTGTGCGGACTTTCTGCAAAGTGTCAATCACAATAAGCCTGCTGTCGGGGTATTCTTTCAAATAATCCTCCAACTGCACGATAAGACCGTCTGACAGCTTGTCGCTCGCCACTGCAAAGTGGAGCCGCCCGCTTGCTTCATCCGTCAAACGGAACAGCCTGTCTTGGATGCGGCAGAACGTGTCCTCAAGGCAGAGGTAAAGCACATCGCCCTCCTGTGTCGGCATATCCCACAAGGGAATTCCCTGCGACACGCAAAGGCAGAGTTTCAGCATAAGCCAGCTCTTGCCGATTTTCTGTGCGCCGCAGAACAGGGTTAAGCCCGTGGGTATCAGACCGTCCACTACAAAAGACGGTTTTTCAAGCGGCTCATAAAGGAGCGTGTCGGCGTTGACCGTCTGAAGCTTCTGCATGGGATTCCTCCTTTCGGGCGGTGTCTTTGGTTTTGTTTCGCATAGGCGTGACCTCCTTAAATAGATTTACTCCCACGAAAAAAAAATGAGAGTATGTAATGCCGCTATCCCCACGCCGATAAAAAACGGATTTCTTTTTCGGGCTGGTAACAGTCAAGGTTTGAGATACTTCCTCATTTCTGCCTTGACTTTCTCCCTTGCAACCGAAACAGACTTCTGGACAGCGGAGACGGTGCAATGCTCCATCTTGCCAATCTGATAAAAATTGAAATCATACTCGTAATAGAGCAGGAAACGCCGCCTTTGTATCTCTGGCAGCCGGGCAACCGCTTTAGCAAATATTTCATTCCGTTCTTTTTCAATCATTCTTTCATCAAGCGATTTAGGCACTCTTAACGCACGTCTGTAAAGGGTTTCATCCCACACCTCGTTAAACTCCCTGTGCCGCTGATTCCATTGCTGAAGATTTCTGTTTTTTCGCTCCATCTGCCGAAATTCAAAAAAGAGTTGTTCAGACACTTCCAGTTCGTGGTGTTCCCCCTGCCCGTCCTTAAAGCTGATAAAATACCTTTTGCCGCTTTCCGTGGATTCCTCCCGAAGCGTGTATGTTTTTGCCCCGTATGCCATTTCCTTTCCTCCTGCCAAAAAGTAGGAGAGAGTTTTTCCCTCCCCACCCGATAGCCCGTAGGAAAGCAGGATATATGAGACGCTTATAAAATTTTCCGCAGCTTCTTCCGCAGATGGTTTAACCTCGCATAGACAGCCCCTGCCGTTAAATGTACAAGCGGGGCAATCTCCTTAGTGGAATAGCCCTGCATTTTCAGCAGGACGATTTGTAACGTGCGCCTGTCCACCGTGATTAAGGCAAGGTACAGAGTTTCGCTCTCAATCTCGTCCAGTAAATCAGCAACAGACTTTATCTCCGCCTGCTTCTCCCTGTCTGCCATGCCCTCAAGGTATTCGCCGAAATCACTCGCCCATCGGTAAAACCGCCTATTGGAATTAAAATCTGCCCTGTCGTCTGTGCGGATTTGCTCAATGACCGCTTCATCAACGCCGCACTCACGCAGAACCTTTTCCTCGGCTTCTTTCCAGATGCGCCATTTCCTGTCCTCCCGTCCGTGGTTGTACGCCATCCTTATTTCCTCCAATCAGAATTGATTGAGAGGGCAGACAAAAGCCCCCTCATTTTCCTAAAGGAAAAAACAAGGGGGCTGAACGCCTTAAATTTTGTTTTCCAGTATCTTTCTCAGCTTCGCAAGGATTTTGGATTTGCGCTTGTTGACAACGCTCTGCGTTATGCCTAACCTTAATCCGACTTCTCTCTCGGAAAGTCCCTCAAAGAAGATTGCTTTTATCAATGCCTGTTCACTGCCCGACAATAAAGGCAGGGCGGCTTTCAGCCTATCCACCATCACCGCATGGACAACGGTTTTCGCAACATCCACCGCTTCGTCAACAATGAAGTCAATTACATTTCCTTCACTGTCCGTAAATCCCTCCAATGACAGCAGCTTGTGATTTGTGTCCAGCTTTTGCAGATAACGCCACCGTTCTTTATCCCGATAGAAATCCGTGTACTGTTCCCGAACGACTTCAATCAAGCAGCCCTGCACGGGGATAAACAGCTTGTCCATGTAACTCTGGTCGGCTTGCCTGCGGCTGCAGAAGCCCATATAGGATAGTTCCACATAGACATTGTTTTCTTTGACATATACTTTTCTTGGTGCATATTTCACCGTATTTTCCTCCAATCTGAACTTTTAAAAATGTAAAAATCCAGATTGGAAAGGCGGCGAACGACAGCCAACAGCGGAAACAGCCCTGCGACACATTCCGATAAAAAACGACAAAAGAAAAACCGCAAAGGCACTGTGACCTCTACGGTTATAGGTGATACTAATTCTGTTAAGCGGAGATTCTACTTCTGGTTTCATGGTGAGAAGTAGCGTTGCATGGGCAGGGATTTTTTTAACTGGCTTCCTGCCAATCTCCGATATGCTATGTATGGGTAAACTCTGCGTTGCGTGAGCAGACGTATAACTGCCCGAAAAAAGGACATAAAAAATCCCTCCAAACTTCAAAACAGGTCTGGAGAGTGTCTGTTAAGTCTTTTCGGGCGTAGCAAATCAGCCCACCAAAACTCCGTTTTTTTATATGGTGGGCGTTTGCCTTAAAACCTTATGAAATAAAATAGAGCCAACGAACTGTGAGATAATGTACTCACTTGTTATCGGCTCTGCGTCTTTGCGTCTGGCTCTGCGATGACTGTCATTTTCAAATTTGTTACTTCAATCAATGTTTCCTGCCTGCATTTCGGACAGTAGAGAGGATAGTTTCTCAAAATAGTATCTTGTCTGATTCTGTCACGAGTTTTACTGCCACAAGTAGGGCAAAGTATCCATTGTTGTTTTGTCATTTATACTCACCTGTTAAAAATTTTCTTTTAAGATTTTACATTATCATATTGTTTGTACGTCTGATAATGCCATAAACAAGAATACTTCCTGTTATAATATTAACAGCAATTCCTAATACAACTATTTTGCTTGTTAATTCTATTCCGTTATATCCTGAAAAAGCATACAGATAATACATAAAATCTATAAACGAAATGTAACTGCCAAAAAACTGGCTAAATAAATTATTGACTAACAAAATTATCAGAGAAGCGCACATCATACTGGATATATTTGACATATACAAGGACAAAAGCACTAGAAACAGAACCATTGTTGTCTGCGGAAAAGCTAATAATAACATTTGTAACAAATATTCCTGTGCATTATCAAATATATGACTGCCCCATATAACGAAGCCTGTTACAATACTAGCGATTGCCACAAACAAAAAACATATCAACGCAACTGTAAAGATACTAACAGTTTTTGCTATTAAAAGCTGTCTTTTGGAAACGCCATTCAACAAAGGCTGTCGAAACATACCGCTTGCCTTTTCCCCGCATATCAATACTGCACTGATAAAGCTAAGGAATAGTGTACCGATAATATCAATATAGGACTGCATACACATCGTTGGAAATTTACCGCCTGCATAATATCCCATGCCATAATCTTCTGAACTGCCTGCGCACCCCAGCGCATTGGAGATGATAATTAATGCCATCACGACAAAAAATAAGTATAAAATCTTTTGCCTTTTCAGCCGTATAAATTGTATATTTAATAATCTTATTATCATTTTTTACCTCACTCAAAAATCTATTCTTTTTGTTCTGTATAGGGATATTTGAAAAAAAATAATTCCGTACAGTATCATAATGGATATTCCTATCAGTACTTCGCTGAATGGTATTTTCTGATACTCATATGCAAACGTCCAAAGGTTAAGGTAATATCCAACCCATATTTTTTGTAATAATGCAATATTGGAGCTGTAAATAAATTGGTCAATTAATAAATAAATAATCACAAATAATATCGTTTTCCATGCGTTGCGGGTACAGATACAAAGTGTAATGATTCCAAGCGTTATAACCGACATATAGACACTTGATAACAGATATTTTATAACGGTTCTGATGAAAGCTGCCTGTTCAAAGATTTCATAGCCCCAACGCATAAAGGCTGTTGTGTAATTTATAAAAACTGTCAGTAAAACAAAAATCATTGACATACTAATGGAAACATAAATTTTTGACCGTATCATTCTGCTGCGGTTTTCCCCATGTAATAAAGGCTGATAAAGCATTTTGTTCCTATCTTCCTCACAAATAAACAACGTCAGCAGAAATACATTAAAAAGAATACCCACTGTTCCAACATAAAACCTCATCATAAATTCGGGGAAATTTTTCCTCCCAACAATTCCAATATTGATATTCAGCATTTCTTCCATTTGCGGTGTTGAAATAAGAAAAGCATAAAAGAAAGAAGCTATAAAAAAGCACGCAAAAAAAATGTAAATCAGCTTTTGTCTGTATATTTTTCTCGCATATAATTTTGTTAATGGATACATGACTCTGTTCCCCCTGTTAATTTTAGAAAGAGATCCTGCAATGAGTGTTTCCGCATGGAAAGATAGCGGATATGCAAATGGTTTTCTACAAGTTTTTTAATAAATTCGTTTAAACAGATATTTTCAAGTCTGACTGTAAACTGATTTCCGTTCTCTGAAATCAAACTTATTCCTTGGCACTCGAAGAGAATGCTTCTGGCAGCTTTCGCTTCTTCCAGTATACATTCCACAATGTTTGTCGTTTCAGATAAAATTTCTTCTGTTTTCCCCTGCAAGATACTTTTTCCCTTATCCAAAATTAAAATATCGGTACAGAATTTTTCCATATCATGTAGTTGGTGTGATGAAACGATAAATGTTGTGTTTCGTTCTTTTGCCATATCACAAATCAAACGGTATAGGTTAATCTGTCCCTGCGGGTCTAATCCGTTTGCCGGTTCGTCTAAAATAATCAGTTTTGGCTGCCCTAACATAGCCCTTGCTAATGCCAGTCTTTGTTTCATTCCAAGAGAAAACTTTTTAACTTTCTTTTCAGCCTGTGAACTAAGCCCGACATAATCAAGCAATTCCTTGACTTGCCCATTAGGGATATTTTCATATAGATGTGCAAAACATTCTATATTTTCTCTTGCGGTCAGTTCTTGATAAAAACTGGGTGTGTCAAGTGCAGCCCCAACCTTTGACAATGCCAGTTCAGGGTTTTCGTCTAATGATACATTGTCTATGACAATTTTCCCGTTATTTTTGGAACACAAGTTGGTAACCATCTTTAATGTCGTAGTCTTACCTGCTCCGTTTGTTCCCAATAGTCCCATGATACTTCCAGGTATAAGGTCAAAGCAGACATTCTCAACGGCGGTTTCTTTTTTATATGCTTTTCTTAGATTTTTTACGCTGATTATTTTCTCCATTTTTTCATCCTCCCAATAAGTCCAAATACTATTATTCCAATCACTTCTCCAAGCGCATTACCTATAAATCCCTGCATATGGAGTACATCATTCCACACATAATCTCCTATAATCAGTTTAGTAACATAGTTTCCTATGATTACCAATAACAAAAACCATGCTATGCAATCCCAAATGTTCCATTTTAGGAATACTCTTGTAAGAACTGGAAGCCAAAGGACAAGAAGCCATAACAGCAGGATGGGTAAGCCATAACGGAAAAGCCAGACTGTCCCTGTTCCTATAAGATAATATCTGGTAATCTGTATGACAGAAAGCAAGACAAACATCCCAATACTTATAACTGCCATTGCAATACAGCCTTTATTCTTTTTGCAGGTTGATAGAGCATATATCAAAGCGTCCGCAAATAAGCAAGAGCTTCCCACAATCAAAGACCATGTAATTCCTTTGTTTACTGCCAAATCCACAATCAGACAGACAAGTATTGCAATAAAGCTAAGACTGCCTAACCCATATAGCAGATACATTTTCTTTGTTTTTTTCAAAAATCTCTTAACATCCGAAACTTCTGTCGGTGGCGTTTCCATTTCCAGATGATAAGCCATATTGTGATATATCTCATTACATTCTGTACAATTCTCTAAATGGTTTTCTATACTCTTTTTGGAAACATCACTTACCATTCCGTCCACATAGAGAGGAAGTAAATCTTTTACAATCTCACAAGCTAATTCTCGTTCCATTCTTTCATTCCTTTCATTATTTTTTGTTTTCCCCTGTAATAAGTTACCCTAGCCCAATTTTCCGTTTTCCCCAAGATAACCGCAATTTCAGAAAATTGAAGTTCCCCCGCCAATCGCAAATACATAACTTCTCTTGTCATATCGTCAAGGTTGTGCATTAAGCGGAAAATTTCTATTTTTTCCAAGTTATCCAGACTTTTACTTTCAATATTTTCTGTGGAAGGTACACAATCGTCTAGTGGGGCGGTTTTATGCCTGCTTCTTTTTTTCAGTTCCTTATACCATAGTTTTTTAGCAATTCCGCATAGCCAGACGGAAATCTTACAATCTCCCCTAAACTTGTCAATCCCCTTAATTGCTTGAAAGAATGTTTCTTGCGTTAGTTCCTCGGCAAGTCCGCTGTCCTGCGTTAAGCCGCATAGATATTTATATATCATGGCGGCGTTTTCACGATATATTTCATCAATTTTTTCTTTATCCATATCAGCACCTCATATTGTTAGTTCTTTTCAAGTGCGATTCGTTACAATTAATTTTACTTTTTTCAATAATTTTTTCTGTTCATTCCCCAATTTTTAGATAAAAATGCTTTGCCTAACGTCCATCTAATATTATAATTTCCCTTAAAAACTACATCAACTGTAATTGTACAAATGTGGACTTCTGTATCTTATCTAAAAATCTCCTATATACAGAGATTTTATATCATTTATAAAACTTTCCCGAAGAAAAACGACAGGGCTTTTACACTCTGTCGTTTCGTCTGCCTACACAAAAATTATATCCTTGTTCACAATCTCCCTCGCACAAGCCCTTATGTTGTTGAGCCGCCCTATCCATTCTAAGGCGTTTTCTTCCTTTAGCCGTTCCGTTATGCTCTGTGCCTGTTTCATGCCCTCTATGAGCCTTTCAAAGCGTTCCTGCGCCTGTCTGTCAATGTCGGCAAGGTATGTATTCAGCCTGCCGCTTGTGAGAAGATGGGTGTATGTAACCCTGCGGTACTGCATCAGATAGTCCAGATGCCGCTGCCCCCATGTGCCTATCGGCTGTTCCTCTTCGGCGGGTAAAGCTATACATGGAATTAAATAGTCACCTTGCCTTTCGTATTTGCCGCCCAGTTCCTCAAAAATCGTCTTTGCCATTGTCTGTTACCTCCACATTTTTTTTTAATTTGAATGTCCGCAAAATCCGTTCTACTCATCAAGCGCAGCAAGGCCAAGTCTGCCGTAGGCGCTGCCGCATACCGGAGCGGAAGTAAAATGACCAACGAATGGGACGGGCTTACCCATGATTACACCCGGAAACGTGGCGTAGTCCACTCTGAAATCATATTGCCGTCCCATGCCCCGCCGGAATTTCAAGACCGAAACACTCTCTGGAACAGTGTGGAGATGGTTGAAAAGACCCGTGACGCACAGCTTGCCCGTGAGATAGAGATTTCCCTTCCGGTGGAACTGAACCGGGAGGAACAATTACAGCTTGCCCGCTCTTTCATCAGAGATACTTTTGTCGCTGCCGGTATGTGTGCGGATTTCTCTATCCATGACAAGAAGGATGGCAACCCCACTTCCATGTCATGCTCACTATCAGGCCGCTAAAGGAGGACGGGCAGTGGGGAGCAAAATGTCGGAAGGTCTACGAACTGGACGAAAACGGCCAGAGAATCCCCAACGGCAAAGGCGGCTGGAAGAACCACCGGGAGGACACTACCGACTGGAACGACAAGGGAAATGTAGAGAAGTGGAGGTCTGCCTGGGCAGCTTACGCCAATAAAGCATTGGAGGCAGCGGGCATGCCGGAACGGATTGACCACCGCTCCTACGAGCGTCAGGGCATTGACAAGATACCTTCTATCCATCTGGGCGTTGCCGCTAGCCAGATGGAGCGGAAAGGCATTGCCACAGAGAAGGGAAATATCAATCGCCAGATTGCCGCCGACAATAAGCTGCTAAAGGAGATTAAAGCAAGGATTACCCGGCTCTATAAATGGACAAAGGAGCAGGCGGGGAAACCGGAAAGAAAAGACAGTATCATGGCGCAGCTTTACGAGGCACAGCTGTCAGAGGGGAAACCCGGCTCCCGGTATGGGAAGATAAGGAACCTGAAAGAAAGCGCTGCCCTGTTCAATTTCCTGAACGGCAACCACATTACTTCCATGGAGCAGCTTTATGAAAAAGTGGCCGCCATGAACAAAGATTACTATTCCCTTCGTGGGAAGATTGTCACCGTCGAGCGGCGTATTAAAGTGCTGGACGAACATCTCTCCATGTGGGAGAAATACGAGAGGAACAAAGGAACCCGCCGCCAGCTTGACAAGATGAAGCCGGGAAAGAAAAAGGAGCAGTTTGAGCAGAAGTACAGTGCGGAACTGGCATTATATGAGGCCGCCGTCCGGTATCTGGAAAAGCTGAAAGCTAACGGCGAAGAAATCACCCTGAAGAAATGGCAGGCCGAAGCCGACCGCCTGAAAGCGGAGAAAGCGGTACAGTATCAGAAAATGAAAGCCATGCGGGAGGACATCAAGGCGGTGGAGAACCTGAAAAAGACAGCGGAGCAGTTGGCCAGGACGGAAAATGAACCAGCCAGAAAGAAGGAGGAACAGGAATTATGACACAGCAGTTTATCACCATGACAATTACCATCACCGTAAAGATACCCGTGCCGCCCACGCCGCCAGCGCCTGCGGGGGGCGAAAGCGCCGGAGCCAGTTTTTCTTTTCAGTGAAGGGCAGCCGTCTTTGTGCCGCTGCAAGGTGAGATATGGGAAACAGGCGGCATGAGCGAATCCCGGCCATGGACTACCGGCAGTACCGCAGGGCGAGGCGGCTGGTGCGTGAGTGCTGCAACTACGACAACGGCCAGTGTATGGCGCTTGACGAGGGGGACGGGTGCGTCTGTGTCCAGAGCATTTCCCACTCCCTGCTCTGCCGCTGGTTCCGTGTGGCGGTGCTGCCCTTAGACCACCAGCTGGAAACGGCGCTTTACCACCGGCTGGAAAGCAGGCGGTGCAGCGAGTGTGGCGCTCTTTTCCTGCCCGGCTCCAACCGGGCGAAATACTGTAGGGAATGTGCCGCCCGTATGAAGCGGAAACACGCCACAGAGCGCAAACGGAAACAAAGGCTTATGTCACGCTTTAGAAGCGGAAAAAACCTTGTAAATCAGGCACTTTCGGAGCGTGTCGGAGGGGAGGCAATACTTTTTATCACTGACACCCCAAAAGCCGCCTTAAAATGCGTACAGAGGCTTAAAAAAGCTATTCAGAACAAAAGGAGCAACTAAATGACAGAGAACCGACGATTTTATTACCTCAAGCTGAAAGAGAATTTTTATAACAGCGAAACCATGGTCATCCTGGAGAGTATGCAGGACGGCCTTCTGTACTCCAATCTCCTGCTCAAGATGTATTTGATGTCGCTGAAAAGCAGCGGCGTACTCCTGCTGAATGACTATCTGCCCCATACCGTGCAGACCATAGCTACCTTTACCCGGCATCAGGTAGGCACGGTGGAGCGGGCTTTGAAGATATTCCAGGAGTTTGGGCTTGTGGAGATACTGACGGACGGAGCCTATTACATGAGCGACATCCAGCTGCTGATCGGCCAGTCTTCCAGCGAGGGGGAGCGGAAGAAAAAGGAGCGCATGAGGCTGAAACGCCAGAACCTGCTCCCGTCCGGGGAAACGGACATTTGTCCGTCCAATGGCCGGGTGGACAAATGTCCGCCTATATTAGAGTATAGAGATAAAGAGATTAGAGATAAGAGTATAGAGAATAGAGAGGGGGATATGACACACGCCTATGGGAGATACCGGAATGTATTTCTATCTTCCGCAGAACTGGCAGAACTCCAGACGGAACTTCCCTCTCTTTGGGAACAGTACATTGAGCGGCTGTCCGAGTACATGGAATCCAGCGGAAAAGGATATAAAAACCACGCCGCCACAATCCGGCGCTGGGCGAACGCCGACAAAAAGAAGGAGAAACCGCCTGCCCGGAACCGGGATTACAGCGTAGAGGAAGGAGAAACCATATGATTGAGATTACCGCAGAAGTCCGGGCGGCCATTGACCGGGCCGCCGGGGATATGGAACTTGCCGGGGACGAATACATAGAACCGGCTGACGGGCTTATCCACTGTAAGAAATGCCATGGCAGCCGCCAGACCGTTGTGCCGAGGTTCGGAGGCTCCGGCTATTTCATGCCCCGCTGCCTCTGCCCCTGCCAGCAGAAGGCGCAGGAGGAACGGAAAGCCATGGAGGAACAGAGGGAACGCATGGAGCGTGTCAAACGCCGGAAGGCGCAGGGGCTTCAGGACAGATACCTTTATGATTACACTTTTGCCAATGATAACGGCCAGAATCCCGTCATGGAGAAAGCCCATGCCTATGTGGAGCATTGGAAGAAGGCATACCGGGACAATGCCGGCCTTCTGCTTTTTGGTGACGTGGGAACCGGGAAATCCTTTTTTGCTGGCTGTATTGCCAATGCCCTGCTTGACCGTGACGTGCCGGTTCTGATGACAAATTTCCCGTCTATCCTGAACCGGCTGACCGGCGTGTTTGCCGAGGACAGGGCGGCCTTTATCGCCAGCCTGGACGATTACAGCCTGCTTGTCATTGATGATTTAGGAGTGGAGCGCAGTACCGAGTATGCCATGGAGCAGATGTTCACCGTCATTGACAGCCGATATCGGAGTAAGAAGCCGTTGATTGTCACAACAAACCTGAAACTGGAAGAAATCAAGAACCCGCCAGACATTGCCCACGCAAGGATTTATGACCGCATACTGGAACGGTGTGCGCCGATTCTTTTTTCCGGTAAAAATTTCCGGGAGGAAGGAGCCAGAGCGACCAAAGCGGCGGCGAAAGAGATTGTGAGTAAGGGATAACAAAACCTGATTGTATGTAAAGGAGAATTTATGGGCAGCGAGAAAATCACAGAGGACATTACCACCACGCCACCAGATAAGGACGCTCCCGCACTGGTGAAGAAGATTGGCCGGACTACCTACATTGTGAGGGTTCATTTCAGTAAGACCAGCAGGGAAACCATGAGCGACAAAATCAAGCGTATGCTGAAAAATGAGATACAGCAGATGTAAAAACGATAATAGAAACAGGCCGGGAATCAGAAATGCGCTGGCTCCCGGCTTGTAAAATCAGGAGGTTTATGGTAGTATGGAGATACGAAAACAGAAGGGAAAGCAGGTGGGAAGATTGACAGTGACGGAACAGATAGACCAGAAACATCAGGAAGATTTACAGAGGCTAAGAGGCTTTCGCCTGCTTGATGATGATTTCCTCACAAAGTGTTTTGAGGGAGATACGGCAAGCATAGAACTGGTATTGCAGATTGTTCTGGAAAAACCGGATTTAAAGGTGCTGGACGTCGGCACCCAGGTATTTGTGGAGAACCTGCTGAACCGTTCAGTGAGGTTGGATATCCTGGCTACGGACAGCACAGGGGCAAAACTGAATGTAGAAGTACAGCGCTCCGACAAAGGAGCCGGGAGAAAAAGAGCAAGGTACAACAGCAGCATGATGGACGCAAACCTTTTGAAGAAAGGCGAGGACTTCAACAAGCTGCCGGAAACGTGGGTAATCTTTATCACAGAGAATGACGTAATGGGAAAAGGGCTACCACTCTATCCGATTGAGCGATGCTTTTTAGGAACTGGGGAAAGATTTGAGGACGGTTCGCACATACTGTATGTAAATGGCGCTTACCGTGGAGATACGCCAATCGGGAAGTTAATGCATGACTTCTCCTGTATAGACGCAGCGGATATGTATTATGGGACACTGGCGGACAGGGTGAGATTTTTCAAAGAGAGCAAGGAGGGAATCGAGATTATGTGCCGTGCTATGGAAGATATGAGGAATCAGACATTAAAAGAAGGAGCAATCAATTCCGCAAAGAGAATGTTGGCAGATGGGATTTTGACACTTGAAAAAATTGCGGAATATGCAGGACTTCCTCTTGACGAAGTAAAAAAATTGAAAGCAGAACGGACAGCATAGTAAGACCATAGGCCGGGAATCTAAAAACAGGTTCCCGGCCTTATTTTTTTGCCCTAAAATGTAAATTTTCTGTGAACTTGATTAAAAAGTCCTTTACAAAACGTTTCTGGCAAGACAGCGAAAAGCATTTTAATTAGCTGCGGCGCACGTTTAGCCCCTTTTGACATCAAAGAGCTGCGTGACCTGACAAGCTATGACGAGTTGGGACTTGACATGATTGGGGATGAAAAGACAGCGTTGTTTGTCATTATCTCCGACACCGATGACACATTTAATTTTATTGTGTCTATCATGTATACGCAGCTTTTCAACCTGCTCTGTGACAGGGCGGACGATGTGTATCATGGCAGGCTGCCCGTCCATGTGCGCTGCTTGCTCGATGAGTTTGCCGTGCGCTCGTAAGCGGAACTCATTTGTCCCGCGCGGGCTTGTTTGTAATCTATCTTTAGCAAGATAGTAGGTTCAATGTGAGGGCTTCATTTGAAGCCTATTTCCTATCATCAACCGACTTATCCGAGAGGGAAACCCGACGGGGAGTATAGCATGTCGGTAACGGTGCTATTCAGCCAGTTATCAGGCTGTGAACGGGCATCAAGATGAAATGTCATGTATGAGGTTAAACAGCTACACTGCTTAAATGAAAGCCAGAGGGGCTTTATCATCAGCACTGACGGAAGATAGCTATTATACGTCAGGCAGTGCAGGGTGTACGCAGAGTTTGCGAACTGCGTCTACACATCACATTCCGCACTGACCAGCCGCAATAAGCGGAAAACGGCGAACGTCATAGCCGACAGCATGACACGCTTGTACAGACAAGCCTAAACGAGGATAGCCTAAACAGGAACGCTTACCATTTTAAGCTATGGCATACAGTGCCTGAATATCCTGCATGGCTACGGAGTCTCCATAGTAGTCCGAGGCGGTAATACCGTTCACATGGCGAAGGGAGACAGCTATACGGCTGAAATAATTTAGGAAAGGTGTGTGAGACACTATGAGAAGTCCAAAGATTATTTTGGAGAATCTACAGAAACACTCGAAAGAGGAAAACTACAAGTACGAGAGACTGTACAGGAATCTTTATAATGGGGATTTTTATTTGCAGGCTCTCCAAAACATCTACGCCAACAAAGGTGCAATGACACCCGGCATAGATGGGCTGACACTCGACGGGTATGGTAAAGAAAGAGTGGAGCGAATCATCCATGCGATGAAAGACCACAGTTATCAGCCGAACCCTGTCCGCAGACAGTATATCAAAAAGAAAAACGGGAAAATGAGACCGCTTGGGATATCGTCGTCAGACGACAAACTGGTGGAGGAAGTCATTAAGATGATTCTTGAAAGTATTTATGACCCGACATTCTCCAACTATTCCCACGGTTTCAGACCCGGCAGGAGCTGCCATACGGCACTTTTACAGTTACAGCAGAACTTTACAGGTGTGAAATGGTTTGTGGAGGGGGATATAAAATCGTACTTTGATACGATAGACCACCACAGCCTTGTAAATATCCTGCGCAGGCGGATTAAAGATGAAGCCTTTATTGAGCTGATTTGGAAATTCCTCAATGCAGGGTATATGGAGAACTGGGAGTACAATGCCACTTTCAGCGGCATAGCCCAGGGTTCTGGCATCAGCCCAATCCTTGCAAACATCTACCTTAATGAGTTTGACCGATTTATGGAGGACTACAAAAAGGGATTTGATAAAGGTACGGGCAGAAAAAGGAACAATGAGTACTCCAGAAAACAGTCATACCGCCAAAGGTGCAAAGCCAAAATCCGAAAAGAATGGGACGGCTACTCTGATACAGAAAAGCAGGAAGCAGTACGCCGACTGGCAGACTTAAAGAGGGCGTTCCAGAAAATCCCTATGGGCGACCCGATGGACACAGGCTATAAGCGGATTCAATATGTACGGTATGCCGATGATTTTCTTATCGGCGTAATCGGAAGCAAAGAAGATGCTGAAAAGATTAAGTCCGATATTGGGAGGTTCTTTGAGGAAACGCTGAAACTGGAATTGTCTGCGGAAAAGACGCTCATCACGAACAGTGACGACAAAGCGAGGTTCCTCGGCTATGACGTTACGGTATGCAACGACAGTGCGCTGAAAAAAGCCAAAGGAAAAGGGACTGTTAAAGCCTACACCGGCAAAATCAAGCTGTACCTGCCAAAAGAGAAATGGGTGGGGAAGCTGTTAAATTACGGTGTGCTGAAAATCGTGTCAAGGGCAGGGGAAAAGGAAGTCTGGAAGCCGTTACAGCGGAACGACTATATTTTCCTGCCAGTGCATGAAATGGTGCGGAAGTACAATGCGCAGATTAGGGGGATTTACAATTACTACCGTCTTGCGAGCAATGTCTCCGTATTAAATAAGTTCCATTATGTCATGGAATACAGCCTGTATAAGACCGTTGCGGCAAAATACCGTATCACAATGACAAAAGCAAAGCTCAAATATACCAAAAACAAAGAGTTTAAAGTGCCGTACAAAACACAGAAGGGTACAAAATATGCAGTCCTTTACAATGAGGGATTCCGCAGGGTGAAGTACGCCCTTGGGAGTTATGCAGACATCATACCCGAATACGAGCAGATGAACAAGCCGAAAGAACTGTTTTTCAGGTATAAGGCGAATGTCTGCGAAATGTGCGGCGCATATGTGCCAGCGGTTAAGGTGTATCAAGTAAAGAGTATGAGCGACCTTGATGTTAATACAGAATGGGGAGCGATTATGAACAAGAAGAAAAGAAAAACGCTTGTAGTGTGTGGAGACTGCTATGACAAAATCCATAAATAACTGTAGAGGATGTATAGTGGGGAGCCGTATACATCGAGAGGTGTACGTGCGGTTCCAGGGCGAGGGTTCGGAAACCTGCTGTCGTGAGACAGTAAGGCGTCGGATTCTTAGCCTACAATATCGGGCAAATACCAAAATTTGAGAAGCTGATTGCTACAATCCGAAGCCGGGAAATATCAGCTTCCATTATCTTGCAGTCAAAGTCGCAGCTCAAAGCGATTTATAAGGACAATGCCGACACCATTGAAGGGAATTGTGACACCACCTTATTCCTCGGAGGGAAGGAAAAGACCACCTTAAAAGAGATGGCGGAAATTTTGGGTAAGGAAACGATAGTGCGCCCGTTAGGGTGTATGCCATAAACCGCCTTTAGCAAGCGGTAGACAAAGATATCAAAGAAAGGAAGGTGAAAATTTACTGTCTATCATTTCACGACTTATCCGTGAGGGGAAACCTTCTGGGGAGTGTAGCATGTCGTTGTTATAGTGTTCTTTACTATAACGGGCATAGAATGGCGCAATCTTCTAACCGTCATTTTATGCGGGGATGAAAATCCGTGTATGAGGATGAAAGCTAAACTGCTTGATTGGTAGCCGGAGCCTGGGAGTATCTGGCCTACGTGCGAAAGAAGATGGAACGCATGGTGCTTTGGCGGCTGTCGCTCAATTGTCGGCAGGCGCGTGATATCCGAAGCAAGGCAAGCCTTAGATTAGGTTGAACGGCGAACGCCACATATCTACAAAGATTACCGACAACACGGAACGCTATGTATGGCATACGCTACCGGGGATGACCTAAACCCACTCATTTGTGGGCATGGTTACACAGCTCCCATAGTAGCCCGTGGACTCTGGATTTACAGGGATAGCCGTAAAAACGGAAGCGGGAGAGCCGCCCACATGACGAAGGGGAGCAGTATGTCTTTAATACAAACAAGAAAGGAAGGTGCGTGAGGCATCATGAGAAATCCAACTGATGTATTAAATAGCCTGAACAAACAGTCTAAAGATTTATCGTACAAGTTCCAAAGGCTTTACCGGAACTTGTACAACCCGGAGTTCTACCTGTTGGCATATAGGAATATCTACGCCAATGAGGGGAGCATGACGCCGGGTGTGGATGGTGAAACGCTGGACGGGATGGGCAGTCCGAGAATAGAGCGCATCATCAGCGCATTGAAAGACCGCTCCTACCGCCCGAGACCTGCACGGCGTACATATATTGCGAAGAAAAACAGCAGTAAAAAGCGTCCGCTTGGGATTCCTTCCGGGGATGACAAGCTGGTGCAGGAAGTAGTCCGAATGATATTGGAAAGCATTTATGAACCCACTTTCTCCGACTATTCCCACGGGTTCCGTCCAAAGAGGAGCTGCCATACAGCCCTCGAACAGATACAGCGGACATTCGCCGGGGCAAACTGGTTTGTGGAGGGGGATATTCAGGCATGTTTTGACAGCTTTGACCACCATGTGCTGATTGATATCCTGCGCAGACGCATTGATGACGAAGCATTTATCACATTGATGTGGAAGTTTTTAAAAGCCGGATATATGGAACAATGGCAGTACAACAGGACATACTGCGGCACTCCGCAGGGTTCTGGCATCAGTCCTGTCCTGGCAAATATTTATCTGCATGAATTGGATATGTACGTGGAGGAATACAAGGCAGGCTGTATAAAAGGAAACAGGATAAACCGCAAAGTGAATCCGGAATACGCCAGACGGAACCGTGAGGTGCAGAGGTTTATGCGCCAGAACAGGGAAGTATGGGACAGCCTTAGTGAAGCCGAAAAGAAAGAACGTGCCGGGGAATTACGCAGACTGCGGTGTCGGACGTCAAATTGATGGAAACGCAAACAGCGAATTATTTTTCCGACATTTATCCTATTGACTGCGCAGTGCTGTCTGCAAATGCACAATCCTGTCAAAAATGCTGCACGTTGTTGTCGGTATTGTTTTGCGCCTGAAATGCAAAAGGCCATGGATC
>CAJTDD010000047.1 GCA_910574885.1 Lachnospiraceae bacterium
CATATCCGGGATTGGAACGAAAAGTGGTTTTCCCATCAAAAAGAAAATCCTGTTACACAAAAGAAAGAGCATCAGCTCCCTGACTTCCTGAAATAGTTCTTACATTATCCGAGGCAACTTCTCTGAAAGCCTTTTATGCTGGAGGTTTTGAGAGTTTCCTCGGATAATTGATTATCTCGGATAATGCGCCCTTAGTAAACTAAGGGGTTTACGGCTTCTCTCGTTCCAGAAGTTTTTTCAATAGTTCCTGCGTGTCCTGCCTGTGAAAAATGAGTTTCAACAACAGCATGACATCATCATCGGTCAGGCGTTCCGGCTCTTGCAGATAACTTTCCAGCATGCCGCCACGAGTACAGAGCCGGTGTGTCCGTTCCTTTCGGGTAAGCTGCTTTAACTGGTGCTGCAATGCCTTTTCATCATTGATGGCTTTCCGCAGTTTCTTTTCGCTTTTTTCCAGCTCCCGGTTGAGCTTTTCCAGCTTTGAGGTATCAGGCAAGGGCAGCGTCCTCCTTTCCCGGTATCAGCACATAAATCCGGTTTGGTTCTCCCACGCCCTGACGCACCCGCATGATAAGTCCGGCGGTTTCCAGTTCATTCAGAGAACGCTTGACCGTCATGGGGCTGCGGGACAGGACAGTGGCAATGGCTGTGACAGGGAAGCAGACAAACAGGATTCCGTTCTCGTCCTCCTGACCTTTAGAGAGCATAGCATCCAGCATCCGGCAGTACATGACCTTTGCGGTGCTGCTGACTGGAAATCCTGTCAACGCTCTTGGAAATGGCATACAGGGTGGCAATGGTGTGTCTATCGTCATAAATTCAAAATTCATTCGGTGTGTTCCTCCTTTTTCTTTGCTCGTTTGGATAAATAACGGGGGCAGTCAATCACAACCGCCCGGAAGCTCTGCTTGCACCCATGCTGGCATTTCCGGCATAATTCGTTGTAAGTGACACGCCCCCGGTCATTGAGGTAAAAGGAAAGCTCATACTTCCTCTTTTTGCTCATTCTCGGCATATTGCGCTTCCTCCCGTTTTAGTGTATGGTTTCGGGGCGATTTTCGGCAAAATTACGGTCATAGAGCCGCTTAAAATCTCCCGAAGTATCAGCGATAGGGTAGACTATCCCACTATCAGATTGTCGTGTTTCGGTATCATTTCGGTGTCAGTTCGCCAGTTCTCCCCGGTGTCGTTCCTCCCCTGAATCTCACAGCGGCGTATCGCTCCCTTTGGTATGCTCGTTTCGGTCAGGGTTCCTCCACATCCCTGCCAAAAGTCATGGCACTACATCGCCGGGGAAGCATATCCCACACAGGCTGGTCATTCGATTGGAATAATCCATCGATGAACTACCTGTATCATAGAACATTTTTGTGCCCTGTGCCGTATGTCCACAAAGTAGGAATTAGGGGTAAAAATCAGAAATTTCCACGATTGCGGAAAGTATGATATAATCCAGTTAAACGGCAGTAATGAAACCGCCGGAAAGGAGCGTGTGCCCATGAAAGGAGCAACAAGCATACAGGAACGCCTTTGGGAACTCCGCAAGGACAAAGGCTTAAATCTGGAAGAACTATCAAGGCTGACGGGCATTTCCAAATCAGCTCTTGGAAGTTATGAAAAAGAGGATTATAAGGAAATCAATCATGGCAACCTTATCACGCTGGCAGACTTCTATGAGGTTTCCGTCGATTATCTGCTATGCCGGACAGAGAACAAGGAGCAGATCAACACGCCATTGACGGAACTGCATTTAAACGATGAAATGGTTGCACTTCTGAAAAGCGGTCGGATTAACAACCGTCTGCTCTGCGAACTTGCCACACATAAAGATTTTATCAAGTTTCTTGCAGACATTGAGATTTATGTGGACGGGATTGCCACCATGCAGATTCAAAATCTCAACGCTCTTGTCGATACCGTCCGGCATGAAATCATTGAACGGTATCGCCCCGGCGAAGATGACCCGCATTTGAAAGTGCTGCAAGCCGCCCATATCAGCGATGATGAATATTTCAGTCACATGGTTCTGGATGACCTCAACCTCATTATCCGGGATATTCGGGAAGCTCACAAAAAAGACAGCGAAAGTGCTCCCCAGACCACCGTTGCCGATGAACTGAAAGAAAATCTGGAAGCGGTCGAAAATTTCAAGGGCAGCCGGGATGAAAAGCTGGTTGTTCTTTACTGCAAGCAGCTCGGTATCAACTATAAAAATCTGTCAGACGAAGAATTTCGCTGGCTGATTCGGATTCTCAAAAAATCAAAGAAAATGGGAACGCCTATCAGCCAGAGGAAAAAACGGTAAAGAAAAAACCGCTGTTGCATGGTTTGTTGGCTCCCATGTAGCAGCGGTTTATGCTGTGGTTATTCAATTAAAATTTCAAAGTGACAAACTTAAACTTCTTCAACATCAATAACATTATATCCTCTTTGCTTTAATGCCTTCGCAAAAAATCCCATTCCAGAAATTAGTTTTCCAGTAAAGCTACCATCGTATATTTGATTTACACCACAAGTAGGACTTCTGGATTGTAATATAACCAAATCAATATCTTCATTTTGAATTTTTGATAATGCCATTGACACTGCTTTATTATATTCAGAATTAACATCATTTCCATTTTCATCTACTACAATCCCATTCACAATTTCTGCACAAGGTCTAGGAATTTTCATGCCAGCTAATATTTCTGGGCAAATAGAAATAACTTCTTTATCCTTTAAGAAATTGATAACTGCTAAATTTTTATTGTTTTTTCCGTTATATTTACAGTTTGTTCCCATAATACAGGCACTAACTAATACCTTCATATTTATCACCCCAAATCAAATTTATTTACATAATCATTCTACCACACCGTTATGAATAAATCATCTCATGCAAAACAATTTCTTCTGCCCGGTTATGGATGTTATTACATCGTTGTACCCATTCCATTTGACAGGTACGCTTTAATTCCTCTGTCACGCCCTCGGTAGCTTTCAGCTGTTCCATGATAGTGTCTAACCGTTCCTGTGCCTGTTCGTTCAGGTCTGCAAGATATGTCCACAATTCTCCGGTCAGTATCAATGTGTTCAATCTGGCTGGGTGGGCTTCTCTTAAATATTCCCGGTGTATCCGTCCGTACTTTCCGATAGGGCGGTGTTCCTCCGGCAGCTTCAAATCCGGGATATAGTAATCTCCAACAAGGATATAATCAATTCCGTTTTCCGTTATTCTTGGTTTCAATTCGCTCATGTTCCTTATCTCCTGTGGAAGCAGGCTCGTCTGGTACTAACTCAATCACATCGGTAATCTCACAATTCAGCGTTTCGCAGATACGGGCTAATGTATCCATACTGATGTGCTTTCCCTCTTTACTCATGTTGGCAATCATATTTGTTGTCATACCAGCGGCAAGCCTTAAATCCTCTTTTCTCATATTACGCTCTAACAGTGTGTGCCAGAGTGGTTTATAGCTGATGTGCATATTGTTTTCCTGCCTTTCTACCCATACCACCGGGGCGGCTGCCCCGGCAGGAACTTTTCTCTTATTATAACACCAATCTTGTGTAATCACAATTTATTCTTGTATCTTGCCGCTGATACCGTCTGGATTGTGCTTTTCCTTTCTTTTTGTTCCCTTTAATTAGCCATGAACTGCTTCATACCCTGTGATTTTGCTCATGTGAGATAAAGAAGTAAAAGAAGTGTAAAAAATTTTGCCGTTCCTATCCGGCTGACTGCCGGACAGGTCGGGCTTTAGTCGGGCAGTTCTACCTTGCCGACAAAAGAATAATAGATTTCGATTTCCTGTCTGCGGAGCTTCCCCCGGCGTTTCCCGTCAAGGGCTTCCGATTCGTGGACGACTATTTTTTCCACAAACTCCCGTAACAGGGTAGGGGTGAGTTCCTCAAAGCTGGTGTACTTGCGGACGACTTTCATAAATTTTTCTGCGTTTGCCGTGGCTTCCAGTGTCCTTGAAAGCTCCCCCTGCAGAACGGCGGCTTTTTCTTTCAGTTCCTTTTGCTCCGCTTCATAGTCTGCCGAAAGTTCCGTGAAACGCTCGTCCGATATGCGCCCGGTCACGCTGTCCTCATACAGTCGCTTGAAGATAGCGGAGAGTTCCGCAATCCGTTTTTCTGCCGCTTCCAGCTCTTTCTTCTTGGCGGCGTTCCGGCGTTTGCTCCCGTCCTCGTTCTGCTCGGTTAGGAGCTTCATAAAACGGGCTTCATGCTTGGCTGCATAGCTGGTGACCTGCCGCAAGCTCTCGGTCACTCCCTCGGTCAAAAGGTCGGTGCGGATAAAGTGCGCCGTACAGTCTGCCGTGCGCTTCTTGTAGCTGCCGCAGATATAGCAGTCCTGCCGCCTTTTATCGGTCTGATACCTCTGCTGGTACATGACGCTGCCGCAGTCGGCACAAAAGACTATGCCGGAGAACAAGCCCACTTCATCATAGCGGTTGGGGCGTTTGCGCTGTTTGCGTAATTCCTGCACCCGTTCCCATGTTTCCCGGTCTATGATGATTTCGTGGTGGTTCTCAAAAACCGCCTGTTTTTCTTCCGGGTTCTCCTTGCTCTGCTTCACCTTGTAGGAAACTTTCTCGGTCTTGAAGTTCACAAGGCAGCCCGTGTATTCCCGGTTTTCAAGGATATGTACCACGGTGTTTGTCGCCCATTTGCACTCATAGCCGGGGTGGTAGCGGCGTGTGCTTCCCGTCCGGCGGTATTCCAGCGTTCCCGGCGTGGGGATTTGCTGCTCCGTGAGTGTGCGGGCTATCTTGGTCGGGCCGTTCCCGGCAAGGCAAAGGCTGTATATCTGCTTCACTACCGGGGCGGCTTCTTCGTCAATGATGAAATTTTCGTCCTCGTCCATGAGGTAGCCGTAAACGGGCTTGCTTGTGACGGGCTTCCCGCTCATGCCTTTAGACCTCTTGACTGCCTTGATTTTCTTGCTCGTATCCCTCACCAGCCATTCGTTAAAAATGTTACGCAGGGGCGCAAAATCGTTGTCGCCCTGTGCGCTGTCAACGCCGTCATTGATAGCAATAAAACGGACGTTTTTCTGTGGGAAAATCATTTCCGTGTACATTCCCACTTGTAAGTAGTTTCGCCCTAACCGTGACATATCCTTGACTATGACCGTTCCCACAAGCCCCGCTTCAATGTCGGCAAGCATGGACTGGAAGCCGGGTCTTTGGAAATTTGCCCCGGAATAACCGTCGTCCGTGTACCATTTCAGATTGCGGAAGCCGTTCTGTTTGGCATAGTTTTCAAGGATTCGCTTCTGGTTGGAAATGGAATTGCTCTCGCCTTGCAGCTCGTCCTCATGGGATAATCTCGGATATAGGGCGGTAATGAGTTGCTGGGTGGTCTGTCTTGACATAATATCCTCCGTTTCCGACAGCCAGCCCACTATTCCGTAGGTCTATTATACCATAGGGCGGGGCTGGCTGTACAGTCCTTTTTGCTACTTTATGTCACATAATGTCGCATATCTTTTTAACAGGGCTTATCGCTTCACATGGCGCGGGGAGTTTTTATCCCGGCGGCGGTTTCCGCTTCCAGCACTTTCATCATTTTGTCGGCGGCGGTGGCGGTAGCGTCCTGCTTGAAATAGCCGGAAACCACAAGGACAGTGTTCCCCCGGCGAACCTCGGTGACACAATCGGGGCGGCGGGCGGTGGTGCTTCTGTTGGGGGTGTCGGTCATAGGCTCTCCTTTCTGTTCAGCAGCGTTTTAAGGCGTTCCATTCTCGCCTGTGCGGTGGCTTTTCTGAAATTCTCCCCGGTAAAGCAGACGGGGCGGCACATTTCCGTTAGGCGGTCATAAATCCGGGCATGGGCGGTGTCCTCCGGGTTCTGCAAGTCCTCCAGCGTGAGGTTGGTCGTCACAATCAGCGGCTTGCCGCTGCGGTATCGGCTGTCAATCACGTTGTAGACCTGTTCAAGCCCGTATTCTGTTCCCCGCTCCATGCCGAAATCGTCAAGGATAAGCAAGGGGAAGCTGCAAAGGCGGGCTATGTAGTCGTTGCGGTCTTTGAAGCTGGCGGCAAGGTCATTCAGTATCGCCGCAAAGTTCGTCATGCACACGGATATTTCACGCTCCATAAGGGCATTGGCAATGCACCCGGCGAAATAGCTCTTGCCTGTGCCGACATTCCCCCACAAAATCAATCCGTGGTTCTCCGCTTTCATCTGCTCCCATAGCTCCACATAGGAGTGCGCCATACCCATTTGGGGGCATTTCCCGTTATCATTTGCAAAAGTCCACTCCCTCATAGCGGGGTCTGTAAATCCCTTTCTTTTCAGCCGTTCCACTTCCTCCCGGTGCTTCTGTTCCCGGTCTGCGGCTTCCCGTTCCTCGCGGGCTTTCCGCTGGCAGTCGCACTCTTTGGGGTGGCGGTCACGTCCGAAAAGGCTCTTGCCCTCCGGGAAGTAGGCTTCTTTGGGCTGGCGGCATTTCCCGCAGTATAAAAGCCCGTCCTCCCCGGTGTAGTCCTCCGGCTCTGCTTCCTGTCCTGTGGCAAGCCGGAAAATAGCGTTATCATAATCACTCATAGAATCGTCCTCCTTGTTCATGGTCTTTCCTACGCCCTGTTTACGGGGCGTTCAATATCTGCTGTCAAAGGCTCTCGCCCTCTTTGTAGGAATAATCGGGGATTCCTTTCTTCCCTGTCTTTTTCCTGTCACGTCCCGCCCACATACGGACAGCGGCGGCATGGTTGGCGTATGTCCTCCCGGTGGCGGCGATAAACTCGCTCAATTCCTCTATGAACCGTTCCAGCCTGTCCGGGTATTCCCCTTTCAGCTCCGCATACTCGGATTCAGAGAGGAAAATATTTTTATATCTGCCAAAGGCTGCGGGCTGTTCCCTGCTCGCTCGCATTTGGTGGCTCTCTGTTAAGTTGTTTATATTATAGTTGTTAGGAGCCGGTTTTCCGGACATCATAAGTCCGGTTTCCCGGTCGTCATAAGTCCGCTTTTCCGGGCTTATGGTGTCCGGTTTTCCGGCTGTCATAGGTACGGAAACCTGTACTACGTCCGGCACTTTCACATAGATGTGGTTGGCGGCGGCGAAGCGCGTCCGTTTCCGCTCCATAAGCCCGACAGCGGCAAGCTCATTCAATGCGTCCTGAATGGTCGTCCTGCCTTTATCCAGTATTTCCGCTATCTCCGTAATGGGGTAGACAATGTAAACCCTGCCCTTGTCGTCCGTCCAGCCGTTCTTCTGTGAGAGGGTGGAGCGGTCTAACAGCAGCGCATAAAGCAGCTTCGCGGTCTGTGACAAGTCCATTTTCAGCAGGAAACGGGGATAGGGGAGATAGGACGGTACAATGGTTTCTGCGGTCATGTAATCAGCTATGGCGTTCACCTCCTTTCCTGTGGCTTCTGTTACGCATTTAAAAGGGCTTTTTCGGGGGTAAAGGATAAAAATATCGAATACCCTTTGAGCGGCGGTCAAAAAGTCTTGATTTATGGGCTTCTTTCATAGCCTAAATGCGTAGAAAGGTGGTATCTTTTCCGCTGACGCTCGGCTTCTTTCCGGCGGCGCACCATTGCGGAACAGTCCGGGCAGTATTTTCCCCGGTTCGATTTCGGCAGGAAATACCCGCCGCACTCGGTACAGTGCTTCAGCTCTGCCCGGTGCAAGAGGGCGGCTTCCAGCTTCTTATCCAGCGGCAGGACGGCAAGCCGGAACCAGCGGCAGTACAGCGAATAGGAAATGCTCTGCACGCATACACACGGCTCCCCATCGTCCAGTAAAAGGCAGTTGCCGTTATCATAGTTACAGCACTCATGCACAAGCCGACACGCCGCCCGGTGCTGCTGGTAGTCCATTCTCGGTATCTTATCTTTCATGGTCTTTCCCCTTTCCGCGCTCCGGCTCGCGCCTTAAAATCTGCTCGATATTGTTCTTGACGGTCTGCAACTGTGTTGTGCGCTCCCTCTTTTCCCGGTAGTCGTTGTAAAGGGTGTTCTTCTCCCGCATAAGCTGCTCAATCTCCGCTTGTAGGGTTTTGGACGCTGGCAGCTCGGTGATTCCGTGGGATTTGAAATAGCGCATGGCGGCTTCCGCAATCATAAAATCGCTTTCGTTCTGCTCCCGGTAGGCTTTCCGGGCTTTCTCCGTTTTCTGCGCTTTCAGCCCGTTCCGGGCGGGCTTGGTCTTGATGTAGGCTAATAGCTGTTTCTGAAAATCCTTTTTCTCCCGCAAGGTGCTTTCCGTTGCTTTCAGTTCGGCGTGGACGCTGTTTAACTCCGCGCTGGCAGCGGCAAGGGCGGCTTCCAGTTCCTCCGGGGAAGAAAAGCCGGATTCCTCGTAAATGCTCATGGTCGCCGCCATTTGCTTTAGGTTGTGGACTGCCGCCCAGCGGTCATATCCCGTGCCTTTCCCCTCTGCCCGTTTTGCTTCCCGGTCTACCATGCGTTGTACACCGTCCTGTTTCGGTGCGTTTATGGCGGCTTTCCCGCGCTGTAAGCGCTCTTTTATGCTCCGGGGGTATTCCTGCTTGGGTGCTGGCTTTTCGGCGGCTCTCGCGGCTTCCTGTGCGTTTATGGTGAGTGTTTCCATTACAGCGGCGCGGTCAAAACCGTCGCCCAGCTTCCGGGCGGTGATTGGCTTTGTCCTGTCCGGCGTGAGATAGCTCAATCTTCCCCGGCTCTCCTTGACGGTCACTCCCTGTTGTAACAGCTTCCCGGAAAAGTCCTCAAAGGAAATGGCAGAGGACAGGGCGGCGCGGATCACGCCGCGCAACTTCTCCTTGTCGGTTTCAAACTTGGTCTGTTTGGGCGGCTCTCCTTTGGCGGCAAGGGAAGCGTTCTCTTTATCCAGCGCAGCTTGTCCTTTCCGTTTTGCCCAATACTCCCGCTCGGTGATACGGTTCTTGCTCCCGTTCAGTAAGTCAATCTGATAAAGGTTCTCCCGGTGGCACATCTCCATGACTTCCGCTTTGAGATATTCCATAGCTGCGTCCGTACAGCGGTGCTTACAGCCCGCCTTTGTGTCTGCTGGTCTATCCATGTAGGGAAGCATGGGTACTTCCTCAATCCGTAAAGAATTGATTACGATATGCACATGGATATTGCCGCTGTGGTTATGACCGTCCGGGTGGGTGCATACCAACGCTTGGTGTCCGTGGAAATGCTCGCGGCAAAATTCCTCGCCCAGCTCTTGCGCCCGGTCTACGGTCAATCCATTGTCCGGCGCGTCGCGTGGGTCAAAAGAAATGATGTAGTGGTGGCTCTTTACGTCCTCCCGTTTTTGGTTCTTGCCGTATTGGAGATTAGAGCGCATACACGCTATGGCAAAATCCTCGCCGCCGCAATTCAGAGAGGAAATGCGGTAGTCCTCCCGGAGAATGAGCCGCCCGTTTTCATCAAGGGTGGGCTTCATGGTAAATTCGTCATGTTCAAAAGTTAGGTAGGCTTCGGCAGCCCCATAGTCGGCATTTTTAGAGCTGATATGTTTGAACGTCGCCAACGGCTTCACCTACTTTCTGCAAGACCTCAAACTTCAAGGCGGCAAGCTCCGCTATGGCGGCTCGCACCTCGTTAGAGAGGGTGTTATATGGTGCGCCGTATTCGTTCAGACAGCGGGCTATCTGATTCAGATTCCCGCCTATCTTTCCATACTCGGCTGTGAGCTTCCCCATGGCAGAGAGCAGTTCATCATTGACCGGGGAAACGGTAATGACGGGCTGTATTCTCGACTTGGTAAGGGCTTGCCGGATAAACTCGGCTTGGCTCATTTGACAGAGAGAAACGCGCTCGGAAAACTCGGCGTATTCTTCCTCGGTCAAGCGTGTCTTGATTACCCGGCGGCGGTGGGGCGTGTTGTATCTTTTCATGGTCGGCTGACCTCCTTTCTTGGGTGGATTCATTCAAGCGGCGCAAGCCGCAAAAAGGCGGGTTTGGGGTGGCAACCCCAACAAGATTCCCGCAGGACAAAATGAGCCGATAGGCGAAATTTGGTACTGTGGTAGAATCTTGCTCTTAGAAAGTGGCGGCTTCCTCTGTGTGGGCTTTCCGCTGATACCCTCGACGGAGAGGGCGGGGATTGTGCCAGCTCTGCGGCGCCATTTCTCCCCCTAATACCTACAAAACCGAACAAAGCAAAATTGACGGTGATTTTTGAAAATTTCTCCCTATTCCTTACAAAACCACACAAGCCGGAATAGGCGGAGATTTTCGGAAATTTCTTTTGTTCTCCCTCCACGGATAACTTTCAGATTTGCCAACTCAAAAAGCCGATTTCCCTTTTTCATGGCATAATACCGACGATTTTCAAAAATGCCAAAAATGGGCGCAAAAAAACAGGAAACCTTTTTGCGATTTCCTGTTTCGGTGTGCCGCTTGCGTATGTACGGCGGTTATTCGGTTTTAGGTCGGCTGTTCATCAAAACGGAACTTGAACAGGGCAGCGACAAGACGTGACTTTATGCTGTCCTCCGTGTCCGGGTTGACGTGTCCGTTTTCAATGGCTGCATAGTGGATTCTCCGGCTGTAATACTGCAAAACCTCGTCCACCGCTTCCGGCTCGCCCGCTGTCGCCCGTACAATCGTTTCATAAGGGATAAGATTCTGATTCCCCATGTGAAAGCACCTCCATTTCTTTCCGCAGAAGCTTCAACGTCCTGTGGATTTGATACCCGGTTGTACTCCGGCAGCGTCCGTACATTTCCCCGATTTCCCACTGTCTGTAATTCCCGAAAAAGTAAAGGAAAATGATTTCCCGGTTCTTTTCCGGCAGAGAGAGCAGGGCGGCGGCAAGTTTCCCATTGGTGAGAATGATTGTCTGACCGCATATCGTGACAGGGTATTCTTCATAAGGTACTGTGAAATATTCATCTGTCGTGCCTAAAGGGTAAAACTTTTCTTCTGTGAGGTATTCAAGGGATATTTCTCTTTTGTGTCGCCTGCTCTGGTCACGCCATGCGGTAATAGCTGCATTGCGGATAACTACTTTGCAAAAGCCGTGGAACGTGTACATGATGTGTTCTTTGTATGCTTCTGTACAAGCCATAGA
The DNA here is from genome assembly GCA_910574885.1 of Lachnospiraceae bacterium. Classification (GTDB taxonomy): domain Bacteria; phylum Bacillota; class Clostridia; order Lachnospirales; family Lachnospiraceae; genus Sporofaciens. The sequence goes on from CAJTDD010000047.1 coordinate 11,008, forward strand.
AAATCCCCTCCCTCCCAAAAGGATATTGCTCGGTTTATGGTTGCATTTTCTTTCTAATTTTCATCATACGCATTTAATGCAGCTTCCAAAGCGTCCACTAAGGTTATTCCTGCAACTGGTAAACCAACTAATACTGCACTTTTCACTTCATTTCTTGAAGCCCCTAACTCTTTTGCTGATTTCACATGAAAATCTAAACCACTTATCATTCTGACCGCAGCAAGCACAGAAATATAAGCAAGCTCATGTGTCTTTCTGTCTAATGCACTCGCTTTTGATTGCTTCATAACCATATCCATGTATGCTTTTCCTGTTTCCGGGGTTTCAGTCATAAATAAGCTAAAACTGTTTGTGACATTTTTCATACTGCCTTTTCTCCTTACTTGGTTATTGTTTTTGGTAGTGCCAATCCCATTTCTGCAAAATTTTCATAACCTGCTTCTGTAACTACATACGTTGCTGTAGTTCCGTCTTTTAGCTCAATCCATTTCTGCAAAATCAGAAAATCAAATAGAGCCGCACCCAATTTACCGCCTAAATGGTCATAACACTTCTTTCCAGTTAATTCATAACTGCTCATAATTCACCTCCTCATAGATTAAGATGATTATTCGTTATCCAAAGTCCCGGGAGAAAAGAAAAATTTTTAAACTTTTTTAAATTGTGAGATAACCATTTGATACCATTCTTTTCTCGGCATTTGAGCGGGTATTTGATGATAATATGAAGCTATTTTGCCCCGTATTTCTAAATCAAATTCGTATCCCTTTTCTGTATAATCAAGTATCTTATCTTGCATAAACGCTTGTAATTCATTTCGGGTTTGAAAGAACTCTGCCCATGCTCTACAACGGCATGGATTTTCTGTATTCAAAAAATAGCAATGGCTTTGAAAAAAAGAATCTATATTCATTCTTGCACGATATAGCAGCCCTTTGACAGCTTTAGGGGTAATTCCTAAAATATCAGCCACTTCTTGAATCGGCAAACCGAACATATCTATAAAAGAAAACGTAATCCTTTGATTTACTGAAAGTTTTCTCGACATAGCCAAAAAACAACCATTTCGCATACTTATGACATCTTCACTCGCCTGCACTTCCTCAATAACATTTTCCGGTGGATTCACAAGCAATTCTCCGTCTTTTTCCAATTCCTCAATGTTATCAACATACGTTGTTTTTTGTCGGCTATCTTTTCTTAATGACATTTTAAATTCATTGACGCAAATAGTATGCAGCCATTGCTTTACTGCTGTTTGGTCTTTTAGTTCGTCCAAATGTTTCCACGCCTTTATAAATGTTTCCTGTGTTATATCCTCTGCCTGTTCAGTTTTTCCTGTGAGTTTGTATGCAATATTGTAAATATATGTGCCGTATTCCTTTACAATCTCGTCTATTGACACCCTTAAAACAGGAGCTTTATATCGCTTATCTGTGGGCTTCTTTGCACTTTTGGGTATTAACCATATACGGCTAATTCGCTCAACTCCCAGTATTCTATTTTCTTCACAAAGTTTTTGTACTCGTCTCTCTGATATTCCCCATTTTTTAGCTGCCTCGGAAACTGATATATAATCCATAGCATATCCGTCCTTTCGTATTTTCTCATGTTATATATTATATACGTTTAAACGAATAACACAATAATACATTTTACAAATAAGTTTTTCCAAAAGGATATGAGGAATGAGAGAGATTCCGTAGTCGTCGGCATTGTGGGAATGTGTATAACTGGCTATCTCATGGAATTGTGGGTAACTCTGTTTGCAGAATGTGGGAAAGCTGCATTTTAGCTTTTCCATGTTCTGTGAATAGAGTTATCCATGATTCCATAGCCTGTTATGCACATTTCCACAATGCTTGTCTTTTGGTTTTTGTTTTCTTTGGTTCGGAATAGTGTGGTGCTGGCAGTCTATCTCTTGCTCTTAAAAAGTGGCGGCTTCCTCTGTGTGGGCTTCCCGCTGATACCCCCGGTGGGCGGGGCGGGGATTGTGCCAACTTTGCGGCGGCACTTCCCCCTCTAATACCTACAAAACCGCAAAAGTCAAAATGGACGGAGATTTTCGGAAATTTCTTCATTTTCTTTTCATTCCCCACACCACAAAAAATCAAAAACTGCCAAACCGGGCAGGAGATTTCTTTTCGCTTACCCTCCACGGATAACTCTGAATTTTGCCAACTTCAAAAGCCGATTTCCTCTTTTCACGGCATAATACCGACGATTTTCAAAAATGCCAAAAATAGGCGCAAAAAAACAGGAAACCTTTTTATGATTTCCTGTTTCGGTATGCCGTTCTATATGTACGGTAGTTATTCAGTTTTAGGTCGGCTGTTCATCAAAGCGGAACTTAAACAGGGCAGCGACAAGACGTGACTTTATGCTGTCCTCCGTGTCCGGGTTGACGTGTCCGTTTTCAATGGCTGCATAGCGGATTCTCCGGCTGTAATACTGCAAAACCTCGTCCACCGCTTCCGGCTCGCCCGTACAATCGTTTCATAAGGGATAAGATTCTGATTCCCCATGTGAAAGCACCTCCATTTCTTTCCGCAGAAGCTTCAACGTCCTGTGGATTTGATACCCGGTTGTACTCCGGCAGCGTCCGTACATTTCCCCGATTTCCCACTGTCTGTAATTCCCGAAAAAGTAAAGGAAAATGATTTCCCGGTTCTTTTCCGGCAGAGAGAGCAGGGCGGCGGCAAGTTTCCCATTGGTGAGAATGATTGTCTGACCGCATATCGTGACAGGGTATTCTTCATAAGGTACTGTGAAATATTCATCTGTCGTGCCTAAAGGGTAAAACTTTTCTTCTGTGAGGTATTCAAGGGATATTTCTCTTTTGTGCCGCCTTTGCTGGTCGCGCCATGCGGTGATAGCTGCATTGCGGATAACGACTTTGCAAAAACCGTGAAATGTGTACATGATGTGTTCTTTGTATGATTCCGTACAAGTCATAGAAAATCCCCCTCCTTTCCTCAAAAAAGGGAAACATGTTTACAGGTAACTTTTTATAATCTATAGGAAAACAATGCATTAGCCTGTTATCCTTGATTATCCACTAATAAAAATAAAAACCGATAACTGCAATTCAAAATCTGCATGTTATCGGCTCTGCGTCTGTGCGTCTGGCTCTTTGATAATAGTCATATTCATTTGTTGAACTCGGATAAGAGTTTCTTGCTTACATTTAGGGCAATATAGCGGGAAATTCTCAAGTACGGTATCTTCCCGCAATTTTAATCTTGTTTTGCTTCTACAAACAGGACATAATAGCCATTTTTCAACTTTCACATTGATACCTCCGACTGCGCCTTTTCCATATTTCTAAAAAAACCCGTTGCCAACAATCCAATAGCACATACAATTATGCCTGTGGGAATTAAAACAAAATAAATCTGTTCACTAAATCCGTCAAACAAAAATCCGTATATGATTTGTCCTATTGGCTGAATACATAAAGTAATTGTAGACGTATATGCCATAACTTTTCCAATCAAATGATTTGGTGTTCTTTGCTGTATAAGAGATACCGCAAAAATCGAAAAAATACTTACTGCAATTTGCATACCACAAAACGAAACCACATTGATTATATAAACTATAATCTTATTACTTGGGAAAAGGAAAGCTATTCCAGCCGGAATAATAAATATTCCCAAAGCTGAAAGTACAAATGATAATTTATGAGTTTTCAATTTCCCAGTAAGAATCCCGGCTGCTATACTACCTATAATTGTTGCAACTGCCAATGCACTTTCCGCAACACCATAATATTTTGCATTTAAATCAAGGATAGTGCGTACAATATAGGGCAATCCAACGACTGTAATACCCATTACAAAAAATCTTGAAATGGAAGCTAATAGCAACATTTTTACAATATCTGACTGCTCTTTAAAAATGAATTGCATACTGGAAGAAAAATCTTGCTTAATCATGGCAAAAATATTTTGATTGTTATCCAATCGTTCATAATTCAATTTAATAAAACATTCAAATAGAGCTGTTACAAAAAAACAAATAATGCTTGCATACATAACAGGTTTTAAGCCAACCATAGAGTATAGTATGCTGCCGATTATTGGTGCAATAAGGTAGGATATGGAAGCTACTTGATTTACAACAGCGTTCCCTTTCATAATGTTATCACCAGTCAGCATTGTCGGAATACACGCCTGTACATTAGGTGTTTCAAATGCTCCTAAAATAGATAATATTACAAGCAATACACTAATTACTGTAAGGGCATTTCTTTCGGATAAAAAAAGTGCTGCACATAGAACGGATAACCCGGATAATGCGTCTAATGCAACCATAATATTTCTTCTGTTCGCCCGGTCAGAGAGAATACCTCCAAATGGTGATAGCAAAATAGTGGGAATCGTTGCTATTGATAATATTCCTGCAAATATAGTTGCTGAACCAGTTACTTCTAACACATACATGGATAAAGCAAGCTTCAAAATAAAATTGCCAAACAAAGAAGTTACTTGTCCTAAAACAAGAAGTGTAAAATTCTTTGTGAACAGTTTTTCCGTCATCGTTAATTCCTCCCTTTTGTTGAAATATCTGTAAGAAACTTTTCTGCAATATTCGTCATTTCAGCGTCTATAAGCGGTAAACCCATAACAGAAAGCACTTCAACGATAAATTGGTATTTATGATGAATTTCTTCGGTAGTAGCAGGATAAACTGATGGCATTAGCCAAAAGTTAACAAGTGGAAGTAATTCAGAAAGTTCTTTCGCATATTCTGTTTGAATAGAACCGTCTTGCCTCCCTTCTTCTAACAGTTCAAACCATAAAGGTGTTAATATTCGCTTATTTTCTTCAATGGCGGCTGTCAAAATGTGAGGGTCTTTGAGAATAGAGAGTGCTTGTAGATTCATCTGATTACGCTCTGTATCTGAGTTGTTTAACGTAAGCACCTCTCTAACTTTTTGTAAACCATTCAAGTCTGTACGTCCTCTGACTGCTTCAAATGGATTGTTGTCAAAGAACATTTGATTGCCTAATACACGCATAACTTCTTCCTTGCTTTGAAAACAGCGATAAAACATTCCTTTTGCGCCCCCTACTGTTTCCATGATGTCGGAAATTGATGTTTCTTCATAGCCCTTTGACATAAATAAGTTTTTTGCTACATCTAAAATTTCTTTTTTCCATTGTTCGGGCGTTTTCTTTACTGGTCGCGCCAATTTTTAACAACCTCCTTTGTATAATAGTTAGTGACTTGCGGTCAATAACTATTATACAAGCACTTATAAGCATAGTCAAGAACTTAATGGAAAACCAGAATATGTAATATATTCAATAATGAATTAAGAAATATATGTGAGAGATTCCGTCGCCGTCGGCATTGTGGGAATGTGTATAACTGGCTATCTCATGGAATTGTGGGTAACTCTGTTTGCAGAATGTGGGAAAGCTGCATTTTAGCTTTTCCATGTTCTGTGAATAGAGTTATCCATGATTCCATAGCCTGTTATGCACATTTCCATAATGCTTGTCTTTTGGTCTTTGTTTTCTTTGGTTCGGAATAGTGTGGTGCTGGCAGTCTATCTGTTGTTTTTGGTTTCTGCTTCTTTACCGTACATAAGCATTTGAGCCAGGGTTGTCCGAGCCGTAGCCCTCCAAAAGATTCACCACGCCCCACACGCCAAGACCTGCGCCGAGAGCCACAACAAGGGTCTGTAAAGTGCTGATAGCAGATGCAAAAAATTCCATATAACCTCCATTTCTCCGGGTTTTTCCCGGCCATGAAAAAAGCCGCCATTTCTGGCGGCAGGTAACAAACCTCGGGACACTTTGTCCCGAAGCCCTATTTACGCAAAGGCATCCGGATCGTCAATATCATCATAGTTGAGGATGTCCTCGTCCTCGCTTGTGAGCCCATTGTCCAGCACGGATACCTTATACACCTCGCATAGTTCCTCCGGCCCGGGCCGCCTGCGGCGGTTTATGAGCCTGTCGAGGTCAAAGGCGTTTTTCTTTTTATCGGCCTCAGCCGTGTATTTATAGTTGGGATGCTTTTTCAAATCATATTTGCGAGAGAAGAACGGGGGCAGGCCCCGCAACTGCAAAATGCACTTGTCCCCGGGCATGGTTGCCAGCTCGCTGGGGGTCATAAGTTCCCGGCCCAGCCGCTGGGTGTTCTGGCTGTAGCTTTCCGACTGGCCACGGGAGCGGCTGTCGGTCTGCATACTGATAGTGGCCTTTCCCAGCCAGTTTTCCGATATTTCCTTGATGGTGCTGGCCTCCCGGCCCCCGAGGAATACCACGCTGTCCATGTTGCCGAGGATCGTCTCGGCGTGTTTGTCATAGATGGCCTTACACTGCGCCAACTGCTGGTAGAACAGGGTTAAGCTGATCTCCCGGGAGCGGATCACGGCTACAATCTTTTCAAGCTGGGGCACTTGTCCCGTGTTGGCCGCCTCGTCCCACAGCACCCGCACATGGTGGGGCAGGCGGCCGCCGTGAACATTGTCGGCCCGCTCGCACAAAAGGTTGAACATCTGGGAAAAGGCCAGAGCCACTAAAAAGTTGTAGGTCTGGGTGGTGTCCGAGATAATAAAGAACACCGCCGTTTTCCGATCCCCGATGCGGTCAAGCTCCAACTCGTCATAGGACATAATCTCCCGGAGTTGGGGGATGTCAAAGGGGGCCAGCCTTGCCCCGCAGGAAATCAAAATGCTTTTCGCTGTCTTGCCGCTGGCTAATTTGTATTTCTTATACTGCTTGACCGCAAAGCAGTCCGGCTTTCGCTTTTCCAGCCCGGAAAACATATAGTCCACAGCGTTCATAAAATCCTCGTCATCTTCTTTTACTTCCATCCCGGAAATCATATCCACTAAAGTGTTCATGTTCCGATCCTCGGCGGGGCCCTCAAAAATGATATAGGCGATTAAGGCGCAGTAGAGCAAAGTCTCTGATTTTGTCCAGAAGGGGTCGCCCTCCTTGCCTTCGCCCTTGGTGTTGGAAATGAGGGCATCCACAAACTTCAGGATGTCGGCCTCGTTTCGGATATAGGCCAGCGGGTTATAGTGCATGGACTTGGAAAAGTCGATGGAATTAAAAACCTTAACTTTATATCCCTTTTTCTTTTGGAGAAAACAGCCCACCTGGGACAGCACCCCGCCCTTGGGATCGACCACCACGAAAGAGGAATGAGCCTGTAAAAGCTGGGGTGTGAGCCAAAAGCGGGTTTTTCCCGAGCCGGAGGAGCCGATGACACAGCAATTTAAGTTCCGGGCGTTGGCCGGGATTTTGGGCCGGGTATTCATGGTGAGAAACTCCGTCCCGGTAAGAATGACATTATTTTCAAACTTCGGATCGGCAAAAGGGGCTATATCTTTTGGCCCGCCCCAACGGGCCGATCCGTATTCTTCATCCCGCCGAAATTTCTTTGCGTTCTTGCTTTTCACATAGATCAGCAGGCGAAAGCCCACCGCCCCCGCAATACCGATGAGCCAGTCAAAGGGGTTGAGCCCCGGGGCGAAATCGGCAAAGGCCGGGCCGATGGTTAAGCCCAGCCCCATGAGCTTATGGGCGAAGTCCGCACCCGCCGCCAGACGGTAGGCCGTCCCCATTTTCAAACAGGCCCAAAGAATAAACAGGTATGGAATGTTGGGAATGAGATATTTCTTGATCTTATCGTTCTTCACGAACCACCTCCTTTGCCCGTTCTTTCGTTTTGGTTTTTTCCTTGGCAAGCTGATCCGCCGCCCGCTTGAGCTGTTCCCGGATGGGGATGCGGCTGGATTTTGACTTTCCAAGCAGTTTCCGGGAATAGCTTTCAAAACAGGCGGTGATGGCGTCCGCCTGCCCAGCCTTGAAAAACAGCAGGTATTTGTCCGGCCCGGTCTGGTAAAACGCATAATCCACATTGAAACGGCGGGCCATGCGGTCAAAGAGCTTGGGGGACTCTACCTCAATACTGTTTACATTCTCCCCATGTCCCATGAGCTTTTTTACGCTCTGCCTGCCGTGGGGCCGCTGGGCCGCCCTATGCCGTTTGGCAAGCTGGCGGCCCGCCGCCTGGAGCACATAAGCCAGCCCCCGGGCCGTCAGCTTGCCGGCCCGGACGGAAATCGCTATGGAGCTCCGGGAAATTTCTTCGTCAATCAGTTACACCGCCTCCTTTCTTGGGCCGCCTTGGGACAAAGTGTCTCGAAGTGCCTTGTCAGCGTTCCTCCCGGCCTTTTTCAGTCAGCCGCCGGAATCCCTCTTTTGAGGAACCGTCAATCACCTCCTTATAGGCGGCCATCTGTTCCCGGATGGAAAGCTGGGGAAAAGAAAAAACCTTGTGCCCGGCGGGAATGTCCTTGGTATCGTGATAATATTCCTTGAAATCGCCGCTGGTCTGGACGATATAGCCGCCCGGGGCAAAGTGGCCGCCCTCGTTGATCGAAACATCCCGCCCGTATGCCCCATAGTCAAAATAGTCTTTCAGCTCCGCCGGGATAGGCAAATCCTCGGCCCAGTAACGGCCCAAGTCCTCCTCCGTTTCAATATCCGGGTAAAACTCAAAGCAGTCCAGATTTTGCGCCAGGTTGATAATATCCGCCACGCTGGAAGTATGGGCGCCGATGTTTAGGGCGGCCTCGAATTTTTCCAGCTCGCCTTGATCCAGCTCCGAGAGCAGGCAGGCCAGGTGGTTTAATTCGTCCAGATTTTCATACTCGCCAAGGTAGTCATAGAGCCCCAGCACATCGCCGTCAAAGCTGGTAATGAAAAATTCCTCGTAGCGTATGCCGTCCACCCCGATATGTTTTAACAGGGCCTGCACCTCCCGGGGGCTGGTGGGGAATTTCAGCGTTTCCCCCACCAGCTCCCCCTCGTTGTATTTCCCACGGTTGGTGATGTAGGCTTCAAACAGGGACGGCATCAGCGGTGCCCCTGTTCCTTGACGGTCAAAATGCCCTCAAGGGTGGTGGCGGTGATCCCCAGCCGCTGGGCTACGGCAATATCGTTTTTCATAGCCTCGGTCATGGTGTGTCCGCAGACCACCAGCACATGGGAGCGGCGCAAGAGGTCACGGCCTATGTCGATACCGCTTTTATGCTCCTCGGGTACTGCGTCATTGAGGAACAGCGGCAGATAGAGGGTAGGACAGATCGGGGAAAAGCCCGCCTCATAGACTGCCCGGCAATACTGGACGGCCAATTCCGCGTTTTCGCTGTCGCCGCCAAACCATGCGGCGGTAATATAAGCAAGGGGTCGCTTCATAAGTAAAAACCTCCATTCTATAATGATTGTTCAACCCTAACCCCCCGCCCTTTCCCAATCTTGGGAAAGGGGGCGGCTCTGGAGGATATACCCCCGCCGCCTGCCGGGGAAATAGCACAGCCGGGGCAGACCGTCAAGGGCAGGCCGCCGCAGGCGGCGGGGCCGTTGGCCCCCTTGACGGCCCGCTCCCGGCTGTGCTAAACAACAGACGGCGACGGGGGATATATACCACCAGAGCCATCGCAAAGGGGCGGGGCCCCTCGGGACAAAATGTCTCGAAGTGGTTACTTGTCTTTTTCCATCTTCTTCGGAGCTTTTGTAAGCTGGGGCGGCTGTTTCTGTTTCCACTCGTCCAGCAGGCCCATGATCTGCTCCTTCATTTTGGCGGGAGTAACCTCCTTGCCGAAATACTTTTCCAGTTCAGCAGTTGAAATAATCACGCCTTTATCCTCCTTTTTCTTTTCTGATAAGATGCCGTCAATCACATCCCCATTGAGCTTTCCCTCTTTATCCAGCTCCCGGAGCCGTTTTGCCTGGGCTACCGAGGGGGAGGACTGCTCGCCGTCAATGGAAACGGCAACAAGCCTTTGATTTTTCGGTTTAATGTAGGACAGCTCCACGGCGGGCATAAAGCCAAGCCCTTTCTCGTCCACCTTGTTCAAGAGCTCCGGGACAAGGGAGTTCAGCCGGATATAGCGCATGACTTTTTTATAGTTCATGCCGTTGTTTTCCCCGACAATCTCAACGGAGCGTTTTCCGATGTCCCCCTCGGCCACGCCGTCCAGACGGCCTCCCTGGTGCTTGATGGCCTCCACTTCCAGATCCAAAAGTTTTGCAAGCTCGCTGGGCAGGGGCTCCCCACGCTGTTTGTTGCTGTTTTTCATTTCCCGGACAGCCTCGATGTCCGTCATGCTGCGGACGATACAGGGGAGCTCCTCCAGCCCGGCCAGCTCACTTCCACGGTGGCGGCGGTGGCCCGCCACAATCTCATAACCGTTGCCGTCCTTTTCCGGGCGGACGGTGGCGGGGGTCATAACGCCATGCTCCTTGATCGTCCCCACCAGCTCGACCATTTTTTCATCGTCCTTTACCTGGAACGGGTGATCCCGGAAAGTATGGAACGCATGGAGCTCGGAAAGTTTCAAATAAACCAGCTTTCCCTCGTCAATGGGACGGGGCGGGGTGGCGGGCTCGGGAGCAGGCGGCTCCGGGACAGCGGCCTCCCGGACGGGAGCGCCCTTTGGGGCATCCGGGGCTTTGCTGTCACTTCGGGACACTTTGTCTCGTTTAGGCGGCTTTGCCTTTCCGGAGGCCGTTTTATCCTCCTTGGGCGGGCGGCCCTTGCGTGGCTTTGTTTCCTCCTTGCCAGTGAGCCCCGCTTTTTCTTCTTTGGGCGGGCGGCCACGCCGGGGCGTTTTCGGCTTATCGCCGCCAGCGGCGGGAAGTTCCTCCTTTCCGTCTTTATAACTTCTCGGAATCTTCAGCCCTTACTTTATAAGGCTTTCAGACCCTTGCTTCAAAAAATCACCCACTTTTTTTGCAAAAACACTTGACAAACCAGTCAAAAAATGCGGCGCTTC
>CAJTDD010000048.1 GCA_910574885.1 Lachnospiraceae bacterium
CCATAAAAACTATATCGGAATGACATGGGATGGTCAAGAGGAAAACGTGCCGCCTCCTGCAGCACACTTTTATAGACAGTGTTTAAAAACTGAGATTATAATTTGACGTTTTTGTGCGGGAGATAGGAACTTTAGTTTGCTGGGCTACAATATGATATGCCCGGAAGTTCCAGAAAAAATCCACCCGCATATTTGGAGGCATAGCCGTGCAATGCATCTGTATCAGCATGGGATGGATCTGACAACACTTTCGCAATGGCTTGGGCATGTAAATCTTTCCACAACCTTAATTTACGCACATGCTGACACAGAGATGAAGCGTAAAGCCATGGAAGAGGCAACGGGTGATTATTTTCCAAGAGTTTCTGCAGAAAAATCCCCGTATGATGTCAATGATGATGCTGTATTGAAACGTCTGTATGGATTGAAATAAAAAAATCTTATCCCGAATTTTTGAGAAGAGCACTGGCAACGGGTTGGAAAATCTTATCCCGAATTTTTATATGAGAAAGCCCAATTTATAAGGCTTTATTAAAGAATTCGGGATAAGATACTTTTCGGTATAACTGACCAGCGGATCAGTGAACTGCTGATACGGATCACGCCGGAACTCGTCCAGGGCTTCTTTTCAGCATGGATGGAACATAACAGCTGTGACAGGTATTACTGTATGGACATCACAAGCGTTTCATCCTATAGTGAGCTGAACGAATTTGTATCATATGGGTACAACAGAGACAAGGAAAAGCTTCCACAGATCAATCTTCTGATGGTCAGCGGTCATACAAGCCGTCTTCCTTTATTCTTTAGGGCTATGCCTGGGAGCATCCATGATGTCAGCACGATGGATGAAAGCTTTAAAAGGCTTGACCTCGTTGACGCGAAACGGCTGCATATGGTCATGGATAAAGGATTTTACAGCGAGGATAACGTGGATGCCCTATATAGAAGGCATATGCGGTTTCTGGTTGGCGTTCCGTTTACGACATCCCTTTCTTTGGATGCGGCAGAGCGTCACCGCAATGATGCAATGATCTCTTACCGCCACTACTGTAATGTCCTTGGGGAAGAACTCTATGCGGACACAGAACTCATAAAGTGGAAAGGGCACCGCTGCTACCTTCATGTTTATTTTGACAGTATCAAAGCCGCGCTGGATGAGAAAAAGTTCAGCCATCGGATTCTGATGGAATATGAGGAACTCTGCTCAGGGAGTACGGTAAAAGAGCATCAGAAAGACTACGAAAGATTTTTTACTGTCAAGGAGACTCCTAAGCGGGGCAGGAAGGTTGAATACAATCAGGAAGCGATAGATGTCTGCAGAAAGAACAGTGTTGGCTGGCTTGTGCTTGCGACAAATGATGTTAAAGATCCGGTGAAGGCACTTGAAATATATCGGATGAAGGATACAATAGAAAAGCACTTCGATGACTTGAAAAATGACCTTGATATGAAAAGGCTGCGTATCCATTCCTCAGCAGCAATGGACGGGCGGCTGTTTATCCAGTATATTGCCCTGATACTTACTTCTCAGATTAAAAACATCATGAATGAGGCCGGATGGTTCAAGAGCCATAATATGCAGGAAGTGATAGATGAGATGAAATCCTTGCGGGTAGTTTCTGTTGAAGGGAAACGTAAACAGATCTACACAACGACAACAGCTTTTCAGAAAGAAATTATTGAACTCTTTGGGCTTAACATCGGCTAACATATGTATAATTTATATGGGATTTTAGGCGGTATTTATTGGAAGATGGAGAAAGGGAGTTATATGAGAAGCTGCTGAATTTCCCAGTAAAGTCAATGGAGGAGCTTATATTTATCCTGTCGCTACTTCCGGATGAACGTGCAGTATGGGAAAGCGTAAAGGGGAAGTTAAACCTCCTTCTTGGGAAGGAGAGACAGATTTCCGTCTATACCCATACAGAAATCTATGTATGGCTGGTGATACGCTATCATATGAGAATAAAAGGATATCAGAAAAAAGATATTGATGCATTGAAATATCTGCTGCGTCTTCCATTTTCCTATGCGAAAGAGGGGAGCGTGGCGAGAAGGAAGCTTATAGAGGCAGGCTATACGGCGCAGGAAATCATGTTCCTTAGTATGTACCTTTTATATCAGAATTGTGCATTTGATATGCTGAAGAAGGATGGCCTGACAGCAGAACGGATGGCGGTCGAGACGTGTATGCTGTTTCTGGAAGGAAACGGGGAACATCTGGATGTGGTGGGAGCAGTATGGGAAGGATAAGATGGAACAGTACCTTTCGGCCTATCAGGATCTGACCGGAAAAAGCTTTTTCAAGCATTTTTGGAGTAAGGAAGATTATGACCTGTATGATATCTTTTCATGGTTGGCGGAATTGGAACTTTTATGCCCTCTTAGCCTGTTGGAAGAATATCTGTCAGAATGCAGTTCTGGCAGGGAGCAGGCTGATGAAAAGTGGGTGTTTATGGCAAAGTACCTAATCACCTATATGAAAGGTTTGCAGACACCGAAGGCAGTAGAGATGTTGTTTCGTATTGTAGAAGAAATCGGGATTTCTGATAAAGGGCTATTTGGGGTTGAAGATTTGCTGCTTGAGAGTGTCAGGATGGATGCGGGAAGCAGAAGGGGCTATTATGGTTATGATTCCTCTGATTTTTCAGGAGCTGACCTGATCCGTCCGTTTCTCAGTGTCGAAGAACACCGGCAGCTTTTCTGGATCTTAGAACGTCATACTTTTTTGAACTATCCAGACAAGTATACATCGTTTCTAATTGGTGTGCTTTCTAAAAAAGACCATCTGCTCTGGTTTCCGAAAGAAGAAGCGAGAAAGGTATTTCTGGCAATTGCAAAGACAGGCTGCAAAAAAGGGATGGAGAACCTGCGGAAAATATATCTGACAGAGGAAGAGTTGGAAGAACATCAATTAAAGAAGCAGGAAATGGAAAAACGGCATCTTCTGTCAGAGCAAAGGAAGAGAATAGAGGCTATACGGAAAGATTTCAATTGGCGGGTGGCGAAAAGCAGAAGCACAGATACGCAGTTTACCGAATTGTATGATTATGTAGAAAGATATTGCCGTGAAAGAGAAGAGAAAAAAGAAAAATGCTACATAACAAAGAGATACCTGTGCTGCCTGTTCGAGAGAACTCCCTGTATGCTTTTGGAACGGAAGGAAGTGGGAAGTTTGTGTAACCTGCTTAGTTTCCTGTTTCTGAAAAAAGAGCTTACGTTTGCGGAAATGAAAAGAATACTGGGCTGCGTGGAAGTAAAAGAAGAGAGAAAGGAGGCGGCGTAGGATGCAGTTTTGTGAGAATATTTTAAAACATTTAATGTTGCAGCAGGAGATGGGTAAGGCTCATGTACCGGATTCCTTGCTGAAAGATTATGAGGAGGAGGAACTGTTGGAGTTGAGCCAGAACATAAATGAGATGGATGCAGGGAGTCTGGTTGCGGAGCTTGAAGAGGAAGCGGTGGAATATCTGGTGCGGGACCAGGGATTCCTGCCGTGCCTGGTTTTGCTGTCCCAGGCGGAATCGTATGATGCGGGGAGAGCCAGCAGCTTACTAATCGGGGCGAAGGAGCGATTATCAGAGTCTTACGCTTATGATCAGATTGCATCCGTAGTGTCAGACAGTAGGATTGAAGCAGACAGAACCTATATATACTTAAAATATTTTATATCGGAACCACTGACCGAGGAAGAAAAGGATTACTTAATGGCAGGATTAGACGTCCTGGACGGATGCGGTAGGTTTTCTATTGATGATCTGACAGATAAAGAACGCAGGCTTTTGACTGAGCCTATGATATCCAGTGAATTTTTAAGAAAGATGGTTCGGGAACGTGGATTCTTTAAGCGGCTGCTTTGTCCGGGGTACTGTGCGCTTATCAAGAGATTGTCGGAGAATATAGAAAAGCATACATGTCTGGTACAGAAGCAGGAAGCGGAATTATGGGATTATAAGGAAATCATCAGCGCCGGGCTTAGCGAAGTACTGAAGCGGATTCCTTTGGAGGATGCGGGAAACTTTCTGAAGCACTGGCTTGACAATGGAGCATTGGTGTATGATTTGAACCGGTTAAAATATCTTCTTTCAGAGATGCCGCCGGATAAAGAACTGACCTTTATGAAAAACTGGATCTCATATTTAAGCTTCCTTTATGGAAATATTCTGGAGGGAGTGGATATGGTTCGGCTGTCAGGAGAACAGAACAGCCTGCTGGTTTATGGGATTACGCATAAGAAGAAGCATTTCCTGTCTGTGATAAAGGAAAACTTCTGTGATTTTGCTTGCTTTGGCTGGCGGAATCTTCTGATGGACCGGGATACGTATGAGAGGTTCCTGAATATCAACACGCTGAATTCTAAAAATATAAAAGAGTGTGCAAGGCTCTATGCCCTTTCCGATGAAAAAAAGCAGGTTTTAACCTGGGAGCAATATACCTTTGAAGAAATCCGGTTGTTTGCCACAGCAGATATCGGCTATGTAAAATTGTATCACTGTCTGGCAGGCTTGAAAATTGATGACCGTCTGCGGGCAATCCGGGAACTGACAGGGAGAAACTGCCTGCCGGAGAATCTGCCGGAAGAACAGATGGACAAGCTTGGAATGATGCTGAAAGAGAAACCGGTTTCTCGCTGGCTGGCAGCGGAACTGGGGCATGTGGAGCAGATTTCTTATGAACAGGCAGTCCGTCTCTTAAGTGTGTGGGATGAGGTTTGCCGCTTCATTCCGGAGATTCAGACGGGCCATCATGCGGATTTTCTCCTTTACAGCCTGAAAGAGCTGCATAATCTTCCCGATTTCCGGACGGCAATGGAGCGGATGCCGGAGATTGACGAAAGCTGGATGCGGCTGAATGAGGTTCTGAAGATTGACGAAAGCTTCCTGCATAAAAACCGGGAAGGGTTGATGCGTTTCCTATGTAACGGCGGTGCGGAGATCTTCCGGGCTTTTTTGTCCGGAGACTTAGAAGCGAAAAAAGAAAAAACCAGGCGACTCTGTGTTGCTGAGATTGCCGGGCGGTTCCGGGAAGTGAAATATTATAAAGATGATCTGGAACGGGAAATTGCGCTTCAGGTTCCGGAAGATGTACAGCAGCTTTGGATGAAGAATATGGAAATGAAGAAAAAGCAGATGAGGCTGTGGGAAGAAGACCGTTTGCTGCCGGTCATGCAGATCGGGGAAGTGATCGGGCATACCTGCCTCTCCTACCGGGATGGAGGGTATAAAAGATGCCTGCTGTCTTGTTTTGACGCCAACAAAAAAGTCCTGTATCTTTCTGCGGACGGCACGCTTACGTTCCGGGCAAT
Organism: Lachnospiraceae bacterium; assembly: GCA_910574885.1. Lineage (GTDB taxonomy): Bacteria > Bacillota > Clostridia > Lachnospirales > Lachnospiraceae > Sporofaciens. The sequence goes on from CAJTDD010000048.1 coordinate 5,309, forward strand.
CATCCGCCTGACAAAAGGGGCATTTTGCAGAATGCCGGGAAAACACCGGGGACTGCAGTTCGCGGACCTTACCAGAGAAGAAACGGAAGTGAAGACAGGGGACAGACGAAAAGAATATCTGACCTTGTTTCTGGAGCGCCCGTATTTTAAAGGGATTTCAGAGGATAAGGAGAAGGAAGCCATCTGTCTGGCCGTGGAGATGCTGAAAAAGAAGGCAAAACAGCTTAAGGCAGAACTGGTTTTGAGCGATTCCTATAAAAAATATGCGTTGGAAGGGAAAGAGTTTATCCGTGCAAAGTATTATATGTATATTTCCGCTTCCAAGAATGGGGAACAGTATCTGGACAGCCTGGGCGGTATGGCCGGTGCAAGTGAGGAAGGAAGCTATGAGGAAGGTTATTTTCTCCTTCCGGAATCCTTTGTAAACCCGGAAGCAGGGAAAGAGAAACAGGAGGATATCAATGGGTGAAGATATAATTTTATGCCAGAGGGAAATCCGGCGCCTGCGGTGTGTGGTAAGGACATATGAAGCACAGTTGCGGGAGATGGAAAGTTATCTGGGGCAGATGGCAGAAAATCCGCTGTTTGGGGATGAAGCAAGACAGGTTGCCAGGGAGATTTTCCGAACCTGGAAGCGGATACTGGAGGAATAAAGAAAGGAGCAGCTTATGCCGAAATTTATGGGGATTGATTTGCTGGACAGCTTAGAGAGAATCATGAAAAAGAATACGCTGAGCTATCAGGGGGATTTTTCGTATGACCGGAAGGAGCTTGAAGAAGTAGCAGCCAAAGCGGATGCGCTGCCTTTAAGGGAGCGGACGTATCTCTGGATGTCCCGCCGCTGCGGTACGTGGTGCCTGAAAGAGCGGCGGGTGTATTTGAAGGAAACTGCAGCGTATAACATCTGGACCTATTATGGTGATGGGAGAAGCGAGCGGATTTTAGCTTATGCCGTAGAAGTGACAGGTTTGGAAGATGGGAAGGTGATCGGAAACTTGTACCCTCTTGATTACCGGGAGCATGTGGAATACGTGAGAAAAGTTTCTGTGCCGGTAGAAAAGGTGAGGGTGGTTTATGAGAAAGGCGAGTATTACCAGGAGGTAGATGATCGGATTCGCAAGGAGGAGCATAAAATCTTTGGCAAATTTCTACACTCCGAGTATGTTCCAAGTGACAGCGCGGCATTGGAAACTGTCTTGTGGCAGGAAGAACAAAAAAGAAGAAATATGCGGTGTGGGAAGATTGAGAACCATATCCGGAATATCCGAAGAATGGCCGCATAGATAATGAGGTGGATTCTTTAAAGGATACAGCAGCCTGTAAAGGCTGTTGTGTCCGCTGTCAGAATGAATCCGGTTATTCTTGTGGATTCTTTTAAGAAGATGTGGTAAGATAAAAACAAGGAGAGATAGATGGATGAAAGTAGAAAATATACTTGCGAAAAATATTACTGCAGCCGGAGACCGGGCCAATTATGATGCGGCTTGTAAACGGCTGCTTGCAAATAAGATTATCCTTGCATGGATTATGAAAAGCTGCCTGGAGGAATTTCAGGATTTTACAGTAGATGAAATTGCTGACAAATATATAGAAGGCAGTCCGCAGATTGCCAGGATAGCAGTAAATCCGGATGAGGAGACCGATTCAAAAGGAGAACAGATTGAAGGCAGTAAAACGGAAGACAGCACGATGAAAGAAGGAACGGTTACCTATGATATCCGTTTTTATGCGTTGGTTCCACAGTCGAAAGAAACCATAAAATTGATTCTTAATGTAGAAGCACAAAACAATTTTTATCCGGGATACCCGATTATCAAGAGGGGGCTTTATTATTGCAGCCGTATGATTTCCTCCCAGTATGGGGTAGAATTTACGGATGGGCATTATGAGAAGATCCGTAAAGCCATAAGTATCTGGATTTGTGCAGACCCGCCGAAGTACCGTGAAAATACGATTACAAGATATACGGTCCGGGAAGAAAATATAGTGGGTAATATAGCGGAAAAAAGAGAGAATTATGATTTAATAACGGCTGTGATTGTATGCCTTGGAAATGCGGGAGACGATAAGTATACAGGGATTTTAAAACTTTTGGATGTTTTGCTTTCGGCAGAAAGGAAACCGGATGAGAAGAAGAGGATCCTGCAGGATGATTTCAATATTAAAATGACAAGGGAGTTAGAAAGTGAGGTGCTCTTAATGTGCAATTTGAGTAAAGGAATAGAAGAAAAAGGGATCAAAGAAGGGATTAAAGAAGGGATTAAAGAAGGAATCCTGTCGTCTATCAAAAACCTGATGGAAAGCATGGATTGGAGTGCAGAGCAGGCAATGACAGCGCTTAAAATCCCGGAATCTGAACAGGTTCAGTATGTCAATGGATTAAAGAAATAAACAGATATCGTTGAAGGAAAATTAGTCGCCAGGTGCGCATAATTGATAAAAAGTCCTATATTATGCACATCCCTAAAAAGGGATGCAGCCTGGAAAAGCAACACGAATGAAAAAAGCATGGCAGTCTGAAAGGGGTTCTTTCTGCACTTTGGGTAACTCATTATTCTCATTTTAATTTGTTAAACCAATTTGGCGGCTTATGGCAAATTTAGAGAATATTTGGTACCCAAAGCACAGAAAGAACCCTGAAAGGATTTCCATGCTTTTTCTGTGTTTAGGAACTGTTAATCAAGCCCTTTTCTCTCTGTCCTGCCTAACAGGTAATCCGTGGAGCAGCCATAATATTCAGCCAGTGCAATCAGGATATCAAGAGGAAGTTTTCTGGTTCCGTTTTCATAATGGGAATAGGCCCTCTGACTGACACCAAGGGCATCTGCCAGTTCTTTCTGTTTGATATCGGAATCTTCCCGTAACCCCTTAATACGCGTAATATCTACCGTAGCCATATTCTTCGTCCTCCTGTAAAGAATTATAGGCAGAACAGATTGGACTACATTGTTTTGGAACAATATAGACTAAAGAAGGAAGATTATTTTTAAAAACTACTGGAAGTTTTCTCCTTCTCTCCGTCATTCAGGCTTCGTACAGTTTCCCAGCAAATTTTTTTGCCAGAAAGAATAAGGGCCTTTTAGGTCATTGGCCGGGATTGGTGAAATAAAAAGCAATACGAAAAATCTGATTGGGGAAAGATGCAGGCATGGCAGCTGTAAAGGATTGCCATGCCTGTTTTATGCAGACGAAGGGGGTGCTTTGCTCTTTCCCTTTGTGCGTCCCAGCAGATAATCCGTGGAACATCCATAAAAACCAGGATATCAAGGGGAATTTTTCTGGTTCCATTTTCATAATGCGAGTATGACCGCTGGCTGAGATTCAGAATCTTCGCCAGCTCTTTTTGGCTCAAATCCTGGTCTTCTCTTAAATCTTTTATATGTCTTACATCAATTCCCAACATTTTATACCTCCATAAGTTTATTATATGCAGAACAAAATGGTCTATGATTTTCAATGTTCTCATGTGTAAGAAAATGATTGGAGGAATCAAGGCAATGAACAATAGGAAACGGCTCATGGAAGCAGCTCTGCTGATTTTAGCGGTGGCAGGTATGATATGCTATGGCACGAAAGGCTCCGAGGAATGGGAAGATAATCATAGGAATTCCGGATGCGGTAAGCAGTATGTCCAGTGATAACTGGCAGTATTTAAAAGTGGTGGCAAATAGTGACCGGATTGAGGATAAGGAAGCCTTTGCCCGCGAGGTAGTCCAGATGTGCCGGGAGAATTCGTTCCATACCATCCGGTTTTCTACAGATATCAATGGTTATCCAAGAGGGCTTACGATTACTGTATATTTAAACCGCAGGGGTGTGGAGAAAAATGAGCCGGTCTGTGAGATTGACTTCCGTACCGAAGAATACAGGGAAGACTGGGATATCAAAAATTGTGGAGCATTTTCAGCTCTATCTGGATGGGAAGGAATTGATTTTTTATATTAATGAAGATTTAGGATTTTGATGTTCGGACGGAAAATGCTGTGATGTCGGAAATACGGGCAGAAAGTCAGACAGGAATGGAGTAATATAATGGGAAGCCAGTTGCATTTTGAAGAAGGGAATCCTATAATAGAAACTATAAATGGATAGGGAGAAGCACGCAGATGTTTTTTATCATGGGAATTACCCAGGGAAGAAAGGATTTTGACTATAATCAGATGATGGTCTGTGCGCATTGCGGTTCTTATGGAAGATACCAGGTGTACATGACTTACATGTGCTTGTCGCTGTTTTTCATTCCCTGTTTGAAATGGAGCAGACAGTACTATGTACAAAGTACATGCTGCAATACGGTTTATTCTCTTGCGCCGGAGATTGGGAAGCAGGTTGCAGGGGGAGAAAAGATAGAAATCCTGCCGGAACATCTGACACAGGTACAGGCAGGATACAAAAGCAGAGTCAAAAGATGCGTAAACTGTGGATATGAGACGCAGGAAGAGTTTGAATACTGCCCGAAATGTGGAAGGAGATTTTGATTATGGCTATATTAGTGATTTATTTTTCACAGACAGGAACAACCAAAGGGGCCGCTGAGAAGATTGCGGGGTTAAAGAAGGCGGACTTAGTGGAAATTAAGCCCCAAAGACCTTATGAGATGTCTTATGGGAAGACGGTATTGACCTCTATGAAAGAGATCTTTACAAAAGCGCGTCCAACGCTTGCAATGGAGATACCGGACGTACAAAAATATGACCGTATTCTGATTGGGTTCCCGGTCTGGTGCGGGGTCGCGCCAAATGTAGTTCTGACGCTGTTAGATGCCCTGGATTTAAACGGGAAACATGTGGCTGTATTTACCACAAGCGGCGCCACAAAACCGGTGAAACTTGCCGTAAAGCTAAAGAAGATGTATCCGGAGGCCAGATGGCATAAGCCGTTAAATGCAAATGGCATGACAGAGGAAGAAATCTGGAACTGGATGTAAGGCGCATAGGTTCCGGAAGATGCTTGAGCTAAAAAGCAAAGAGAGGGTAAGAAATCATGGTGAAACAGATTGTAAGAGATGTATTCTTTCTGGGGCAGAAATCAGAACCGGCAACAAAGGATGACCTACAGGTAGGAAGAGACCTGCAGGATACCTTACATGCCAACCGTGACCGCTGTGTCGGCATGGCGGCTAATATGATCGGCGTGAAGAAGAATATCATCATTGTAAATATGGGAGCCGTTGACATTGTAATGTTCAATCCGGTGCTGGTTCGGGGAGACGGGCTTTATGAAACAGAGGAAGGCTGCCTGTCCCTTGACGGGGTCCATAAAACAAGCCGTTACCAGGAGATAGAGGTAGAATATTTAGATTTCAACTGGAAAAAGCAGAAGATCAAGCTGAAAGACTGGCCGGCGCAGATTGCGCAGCACGAAATAGACCATCTTTCCGGGAGGGTGATATAGGTATCGTTTAGAGCGAACAAAGAGACACAATCTATTGATGAGTAGGACAGTCGAGAGATAAATTAGAAAATGGAGTATTTGATTTTGGGGATAAAAAAGATTGTGAAAAATTATTGTGGATTCTCTTGGAAACATTGTGACAGTCTGTGATGGTTTCATGGCTGGTTCAGCTGAATATATCAGGATTATATTGGTGGTAAGAACGAACTGTGTCGGAACAACAAGAAGTTTAGCATCCTAGGTATATAAAGAGCAATGGGAGAATTGACAGAACAGGGTGCAGTTATCAAAAATAGAATTACGAGAAAAGTGAAACTGACCTGTGACAACAGTGTTGACACAGCTTTGTGAAAGGTGACGAATTTTTATGAAAAATGAAATATCAGCAGTAGGAAACCTTATTCAGATAATTAGTCAATCAAGGCAGAATGCTTTGAAAAAGGTTAATGAAGAATTGATTCAAATGTATTGGAAAGTGGGAGAACATCTGAGTAAAGAATCTACGAAAGCATTATTTGGAGATGCCTATATAGATACTGTCGCGGAAGAGATTCAAAATGCATTTCCTGGGATTAAGGGATTTAACAGGCGCGGCTTATATCGTATGAAGAAATTTTATGAAACTTATGCAGATGATGAATTTGTGACAACACTGTTGTCACAAATTAGTTGGTCCAATCATTTAGCCATAATTTCAAAAGCGAAAACCGTTGAAGAACGTCATTTTTATATGTCTCTTTGTGTAAAAGAAAATTATTCAGCACGAGAGTTAGCCCGTCAGATAGACAGTGGATATTATGAACGTTATATGCTGTCCAAGGAAAAATTGTTACCTGAACCAATAAAAGAATTGAATGAAAATCCGTTTCTGGATTCTTACGTGATAGAATTTCTAGATTTACCGTCCAACTTCAAGGAAACTGATTTAAGAAAAGGTCTAATCAGAAATATGAAGGATTTTATTTTGGAGGTTGGTAAGGATTTTACATTCATTGACGAGGAATTTAGAGTCCAGGTGGGTAGTGAGGATTATAGGATCGATTTGCTCTTTTTTCATCGGGGATTGCAGTGTCTTGTGGCATTTGAATTGAAAATTGGGAAGTTTAAGCCAGAATATATATCAAAAATGGATTTCTATCTGGAAGCGCTTGATCGTCAAAAGAAAAAGAAAAATGAGAACCCAAGTGTTGGAATGATATTATGCGCATCTAAGGATGATGAAGTCGTTGAGTATGCTATGAGTAGAACATTGCAAGCATCAAGCATCCCCGCTTATTTATACAGATACAGAATATATGGGTATATCTGAGAATAGAGAAGCTATACAGGAACTTGCAGATTTAGAATATGTTGTCTCAGAAAAAGAGCCGTTTTCTTTCAACACAGAAAACAGGGTGTTTTATGGATTACAGTTTTCTATAAAACAGGCAGAATTCTCTATTTTGCATTTCTTTCAGAAACACGATTATCAGATGGAAACATCGGAAGAGTTTAGTATTTTATGGCCTCCGGTCTATACGAAGGATTCCCGTTTTATATGTGACGGAGATACGACATATGTCCATTCAAGCTTTGCACTGATTCCACATGGGAATATGAATGTAGACAATACTTTTGTCGGGGAGATTAGTGGAGACATACTGAAACTTCATATTAATAATGAAGTCATCATACATGAAAAGAATATTGATATATGTATCCAGAGGGAGGGGGAATTAGGAAAGGAAATAGTTTTGGAAGAACCAGCGACTACATACTCTGATAGATATGTTGTTCCTAATCAGTACGATTACTTTCTGTTTGACAAAAATGGGTGTACACGGCTGGTTCCAGAATCAACCGTATATCTTTCTGAATCGGATCGAATCATCGGATATAAAAACGGACATATAAAAGCATTTGTGTACGCATGTCCGAAAGAAAAAATAGATACCAGACAATTCATAGACGATATTCTGAGATATCATCCGCAATCAGAACTGTTTGATCCAGATGATTTCATGGATAACATAACAGACGAAACGGTTTTAGCGTATTTGGAAAACTGTTATAGGAGCGGACGGATTAATACAGTCGTTAAACGGTACATCAAGGAGGAACAGATTTGAGTTATCTGATAAATCTTACAAATGAAGAAATTAAATATGTATGCAAGGTTATTCCGTTTAAGGAGGCATCCGCATACTTTAAAAGTTATCCGAAGGAATTTAACAAATTAAAACCGGGATTCCGCGTAAAATCGTTGAACGAGGATACTATCGTTCGGACGCTTTATGGCTTCCGAAACAGGGATTTTATTGCTTCTTTTCTTAACAAGAATATTGAACGATGGATTAAAGAAATTGATGAAGAAATAATAAAAGCGCTTGAGGACGGGCTTGATCAGGATGCAGCTTATATTGATGTGTTGGCGCGTTCTTTTTTTTCAGGAAATATTGCTTTGTTCTTCAAGATTAAAGCGGAAGAAAAGTCTGAAGATTATTTGAAAGTCATGAGTTCCGCTGTTGTCTATCAGTCTGCTCATCAGAAAGCATATGAAGAAGAAATGGAGCCCTTAAAGAAAAGACAAGCTGAACTTGAATGTATTCAGGAAGAGATGAAGAATCGAATCTTTGATGAAAAGAAAAACTCAGAAAAGCTTAGAAGAAAAGAAGCAGAACTGAAAGAAAAATTGGAAGAAAAAACGGAATGGTTTGAGCAAGAGCAGAAGGAGAACTTCCGTCTTTCAGAAAGAGCAGATAAACTGGAAGCAGAATTGAAAAGAACTCAGGATGATGAGGTATGGAGGACTGCGGAGATGCAACAAAAAATTGACACCCTTATATCCAGATTGGAGGAGCAGGTTGAAAAGGCGACAGGATATGAGAACCTAATCTCTGAATATACTTCTAGACTTTCTTGCGCCGAGGATGACATTGAGACGTGGAAAAACAAGGTAAGAAGTCGTGAGAAACAGCTTTTCACATACAAAGAGGAAAGAGCAACACTTTTAACAGAGCGAGAATCTGACCAGAAGCAGATCAGAGAGCTTAAAGAGGCACTTGATAAAGCACTGAGTGTTGAAAAAGCATATAAGGAACGCCTTTTCTTGCTTAGTACAGAAAAAGAATCCTATCAGCAGAAGAACAGAGAACTGGAAGAAACTTTGGAAGGACAGAAAAATATTGAGACTGCTGTAGAAATTGTTTCAAAAAGATATTCATATATTGATCGGAAGATGCCATTATGTCCGGAAGATATGGATGATTTCGAGGAATATTTCAATTATAACCTTGAAAACATCGGATTCGACAAGAATGTAGATGGATCATCAGATTTTATAAATTATCTCGAAAAGACTGTCTTCTGTGGTAATCCGGTACTGATAAAAAGAGGACCGGGAATTAATTTGGCCAACTGTCTTGCAAATACACTTTACGGTGTACCGGTTGCAGCTCATTTGTCATATTCAAAAAACGCGGATGTACAAATAGTTAGCGATTTTCTTACAGATACGCCTGATCGGGTTGTCTGTATGGATAGTTTTATTGGAAATTGTAACGAAATGGAATTTATTCCAGTGCTTGAACAGCATCGAAATAAGATTATCATCATTACTTATATTTCAGCGCAGATGCATTCAGCCCGATTTTAAGAATCAGAGATATTACAGAAGATCCTTCCGAAGTAAAAGAGATTTCGTTTATATATAAGAGCAATGCAAGAGCAGACAGTCGATCACAGAAGATATTCCGTGAAATTGCATGTGAATGTGGGTTAGGAAAGGATATAGCTTGTACGATGGCTGACATGGTAGAAGATGAAAATCATTTGAATGAAATGCTGATGTTTACGCTTCTTCCATATGTATCCAAAGTTCTCGGAAAAAATCCATATAATTGTTCCAAACGTCTTCAGAGGTATGCTGGAGAAACAGGGCGTTGTCTTAGGAAAGATATTTTAATGAGGTGGTTTGGATAGTGAATGAATTGATTAGTATCATGGCAAATGACATGAATATCCCCTCTTATATTAACGAACCAGATGAATTCTTTGGATACAGAGTCATTTATTCAGCACTCGGCTTATGGTGTCTTAAATCAGCACTAAGTGAAAAAGAAAATAAGATGGGAATCAGTAAAAATGCACAGAGCATCCTGCTGCATGATCTGTCAAAAAAATATATTGAGCTGTGTCCATTTGCAAAACAATTTGTATATACTTCAAGAAACGCTGACATTGCAGTATTTATTCGGAATATCTATGAACAAATGGGATATCTGCTGACACTTGACAATCATTATAATATTCTGAATAATAGCGGGGAAACGGTGAAATTCTCTGACACAGATTATCTTTATCTGGGATTGCCGACAACAGACCATATTATAAACGGGCTTGGAATTCACTGCAAGGGTGGTAAACATGAAGTAAAACTAAATGATTTTCTCATACGTGATAGTTTGACACCGGAAGAATACTTAAAAGTAAAATTTGACGAGTGTGATTTTGATATGTGGGATATTGGTGTAGAGGAACTGGAGTTTTTTAATCCGTTCTATTATGGAAACGTGTCTAGCTCGTGGCATGGACACATGAAATCCGATATGACGATGGCACGGAAAGGTATAGTGGGACCATATTACAGAGTTATTAGAAAAAAGGATGGTACGCTTCTTTACACTGATGATAATAGTGAGGATGGGCTTGATGCTTTAACAGGAGCAGAATTTCGGCGGTTATATGTTGCTCTTAAGTATCACTATGACAATCCGATGCAGCTTCTCATATGTCCCATAGATGAAAAATATTCTTATATTCGTATCCTTGGACAATTGCCGAACAGAGAATATTTTTATCTGCTTATGAATGCATGGCCAAGATATAGTTTTTCTGATCGGAATAATTTTATTATACGAAACGAATTGACAGTACAGACTGCAGAAGTCCTTGGGGCAATAGGGTTTACTGCAAGAAAAGGTGAATTTTATGGATAGAAATACGAATGGAGTACAGCAGTACTATCAGACAATACGGAATCGGTTAGTAAATTATATTAAATCGGATTATCTTGCTAACAGTGAAACATTGCTTCTGTATACAGAAGAGATTCTTGGAGAAGGTTGTCCAGATGATATTAATATAGCAAGGGAACCATACATTGAGACGTCCGCTTCCTACCGCAAAATAAATGACGGCATTCGGACGGCTGATATTGAAGACAATGTTAAGGAAGTTCTTTTGAAACTTGTTGATGCAGAGCTTGGTATTTATTCCACACCCTTTACTCATCAGGTAAAAGCGCTTACAAGTGCCTTGAAAGGGAAAGACCTGTTTGTATCTACTGGCACAGGCTCTGGTAAGACAGAGTGTTTCCTTTGGCCGATTATTGCGCGTGCTATTGAAGAATCCCTTAACAGGCCGGAAGATTTTAAAATGTCGGCTGTAAGAACTCTTATTATCTATCCTATGAATGCATTGGTAGCGGATCAGCTTGCCAGATTCCGAAAGATTATGGGATCTAAAGAGTTCAAGGATATCTTTATATCTTCCTCAGGAGCAGGGCGTATTCCGCATTTTGGCATGTACACTGGAAGAACTCCATATTCTGGAAAGTCAAAGAAGCAGAGCAATATTGAGCTTGCAGAGAGATACCGTGAACAGTATCTTGTGGATGAGTGTGCAACGGAAGAAGAACGGAAAGAACAGCTAAGAAGGATAAGCGGATTCAAAAGTATCAATAAATATCCTGCAAGGTATGGCGGTGTAGAAGGGATGAAAGATTTTATTAATAATCTTGAGAAGAATATTCATAAGCCAGGTCCTTATGATGCAGAATATATCACTAGGTTTGAGATTCAGAAAAATACTCCGGATATCTTGATTACGAACTATTCCATGCTTGAGTATATGCTTATGCGTCAAATGGAATCAGGTATATGGGATGATACGAGAGAATGGCTGAATAAATCGGAGGAAAACAGACTTCTCATTGTCCTTGATGAGGCACATATGTACAGAGGTTCTTCAGGGGGAGAAATTGCACTTCTTCTTGATAGACTTTTCTCACGTCTTGATATTCCCCTTGAAAAAGCGCAGTTTATTCTTACGACTGCAAGTATGCCAACGGAAGATGAAAGAGCTATTTCAGATTTTTTTAACGGACTTACCGGAAAGAAATATTCCGAATGTGTTTCTCTTTTTGGTGACAAAGAAGACATCAGCACTGGTTTTAAGGTAATGACGGATGCTATGGCTCTTGCTTCTATTGGAACGAGCCAAGTAACAGAGGCAGAGATTAGTGGAAGAGTTCGCACTTTTGCTCAAAATGTGTTCCAGATTGAACTGCCTTTAGATATTTCAGTATTAGATGCACAGGAATGGCTGTTTGAAAATCTTCCAGACTATCAAGCATTCGTGAAGCTTCATGAACTATGCAGAGATGGTGCGAAATCCTACACAAAATTAAAAGAGAAGATATTTGGAAATAGTGAGTATGCATCGGATGCCCTTGATGCATTGCTCGTTATCGCTTCCCTTGCAAAAAAAGATGATGAAATTCTTTTCCCTGTAAGACTACACATGTTTGTTCGTGGAATCCAGGGATTATATGCCTGCTCCAATCCAAAATGTACTTGTGGGGCAAAACGCTCTAATGAGGAAAAACTCCCTCTTGGTAAGGTTATTTCCATTCCGCGTGAAAGGTGCGGATGTGGTGGTAGAATATACGAACTTGTAAATCATATCAAATGTGGTGCATTGTATTTTAAGGTATATGTTCAGAAAATGTCCGGAACAGGATACTGGTATGTGTTCTCCAATAAAGGGCTGAGTGGTGGAACGAACGACCTCATGGAAATGCTTCTTTACATTTGCCCGGAGGAATATGAGCCGAAAGAGAAAGATAAAGTGGGGTATCTTGATCCTGTAACAGGAAAACTTTATCTTGACTATCAGAATGGCGATGGACTGCTTAAAGTTCTCTATCCGGAATATGATGAAAAACACAATTGTTTTATGTTTAATAAATGCCCGAAATGTAAAAAAAACATGCCACTAAAAAAACCTACGAATCTAACAACAAAAGGTAACATTCCTTTTTACAATTTAACCAAAGCACAGTTCGAGCTTCAGCCGCCGGCAAAGCCTGAATTTATTAATGAAGGCAAGAAGGTACTTCTGTTTTCAGACTCCAGACGGAATGCGGCAAAGCTTGCACTTGACTTATCCAAATCATCTGATACGGATAGTTTTTGCCAAGCTGTCATGTTGGCGGCTAAAAAATTGTCGAAAGACGGAAGAGAACATTCCCTGAAAGAACTTTATAATGTGTTCCTTGCAGTCTGTGTGGAGCAGAGACTGGAATTCTTTTCTGGTGAAAGTGCAGAAATTTTCAAGGATCATCTTGAGAAAATTCGTAAAAGACTTAAAAAACGAGGGAAAATTTCAAGGGAGAATTTTGACCCATTGCCATATGACTATTACGAACAGTTGTTAAACTTCTTTACAGAGAGTCCACGTTCCTTTAAAGATATCGGTTTAGGTTTTCTTGGGCCATTAGATGAAATTTTGGAAGAATGTATTTATGAGCTTGAGGATGATTATAACATTGTAATTGATGATGAAATACTCCGTTCCATATTAGTATTACTTTTTTGGGATGTCATGGATGGAAGTGCGGCTCTTGGCAATGTCATTGAGGATGAGATTAGAAGAAATCTTCCGGGACGAAGCAAAAACCAGTTTTTTGGTCTCGAAGGAGATTTTACGGTTTCTGTTGATAAAAACTTCATTAGGATCGTAAAAGATATGACTGGACTTAACGATAGAAAGATGGGAGAGTTTCTAAACTGTATAAAGAGCTGTTTCTTTGGACCAGGAACAAACCAACGGTATTACCTTAAACTTGATGCCGTAAAGATTGTCATTACGGATGAGGATTTCAATTGGTACCGGTGTGAGAGATGTGGAAAAATATCTCCTTACAAGCTTGGTGATTACTGTGGTTCCTGTTTTGAATCTAAAAATCTCCATAGCATCACTAACAAGGATCTTTCTAGATTTGATTTTTGGAGAAAACCTGTACTTGCTGCTATCAATGGCGAAGAGAAAATTCATACTATTAATACTGAGGAACATACTGCCCAGCTCTCCCATAAGGAAACAACGAGCGACATTTTAAGCAAGACTGAGGATTATGAGATTCGCTTCCAGGATATTAATGTTGGTGAGTTTGGTGAGAATTCTATTGATGTATTAAGTTGTACGACTACCATGGAGGTAGGTATAGATATTGGTTCCCTAACAGCAGTAGGATTAAGAAACATCCCTCCTATGCGTGAAAATTATCAGCAGAGAGCAGGCCGTGCAGGTCGAAAGAATTCCGGAATTTCCACTATTGTTACTTATTCTTCAGGAGGGGTTCATGATAGCCATTACTTCAAGCATCCGGATGAGATGATTTCCGGAGAACCTAGAAAACCGTGGATTGACAGAGACAATCCGAAAATTAAGCAGCGCCATTACAATATGAAAACATTAAACAGCTTCATGTCGACAGAGTTGATGCGAAGCAAGTTTGACAGTATTGTCGAGGTTGGCATCGTAACATTCTGTGAGAAATATGCAGATGCCTTTATCGAACATGCACAATTTCTTGACTTTCCGACAGATAACACGGTTGAGAAATTCTGTAAGATAAGAGACATGGTGCTTTCAGAAGGCAAAAGAAATGAGATGAGTTTTTTAACGGAGATAAAGAAACTCCTGCGTTTGATGTGTTTTATTCCGAGGGATATATTCCTTCCTATTCTTTTCCCAAGAATGTCGTAAGATTCTGCGTGGAAAAGAATTCTGAATATGGGAGGAGGGTTCCTAAGGATATAAGATATGCTCCTGAAAGAGACATCGCAGTTGCCATCAGTGAATATGCCCCAGGGCGTTTTATTACTATTGACAAGAAGATATACAGAAGTGGCGGATTATATTCAAATCCAAGACCAAAGGGATATGAACATAATCAGGCGGAATACTATTTTATGAGCAAGGATTATCGGAAAGATATTATTGTCTGCACAGAATGTAATTGGTTCGGGGACGAGCAGGAAGAAAATACGGAATACTGCCCTTACTGCCATGCACGGGTGGAGAAACGTTCGATGATTAAGCCGTGGGGATTTGCGCCGGTTAAGGGGCAACCGGTTAAGTATGAAGATGAGGAAGAAGAAAAGACCTATGCAGAAGCTCCATATTACTCTTATGTTCCGAAAGATACGGAAATGCAGAATTATAAGCATACTTATATTCGTTTTGCAAATCTTCAGGACCATCATGTATTGACCGTAAATATGGGAAAGAAAAGAAATGGATTTAATATCTGCACTAAATGTGGCGGAGCAGAGATAGCTGAACCGCTTCAGACGGGTGATTTTCGCGTCTTCAAGCCTTATTATGACCGCTATCAATGTAGCCATGATAGAATTGAAACAAATATTTATCTTGGATACGAATTTTTGACTGATATGTTTATGCTAGTACATCATAAATTAAATAACTAGCCAAATATATATATGAGTGTTATAATCAAATTATTTAATATAGGAAGGAATGTTGATTATGGCACACGCAAATATATTAGATATTGAACAGGAAGATTATGAATATCTCCAATCTCTGTGTAGATGCAG
>CAJTDD010000049.1 GCA_910574885.1 Lachnospiraceae bacterium
ACTCAAACTTCCCACACCATTTGGTGTGCTGAACCTTGAAAAATCAATACTTTAGTCCATAAAAAAGGCATAAACCGCTTGCTTATGGTATAATTGAGTTGCGAAAAACAATCACACAGCAAGGAGATTTATGCCATGTCAAGTATACCACATTCTGAGGAAAACGAAAACGAGATTTTCAATTCAGTCACAAATTTTATGAATAGATTCCAAATCGGAAAGCTTCTTTTCAAATGTAATGCCGGAAAAGCAAAAGGAATCCCGGTAATCGAAGTGTTTCGATACCTGTTTTGTCTCATTTTCTCGAATCGGAGCATGTATATGCAACGGAAAACCGGCACATTTGACGGTTCATTCTGCAAAAACACCATTTATCGTTTCCTCAATAATGCAAAGATTAACTGGTTTCGGTTCACAACCTTACTTTCAAGCCGTATCATCAATGATTTCATGAAGCCGCTTACAGGTGAGAACCGCAAAGATGTCTTCATTATTGATGATAGTCTGTTTGACCGTTCCCGTTCAAAGAAAACAGAACTTTTGGCGAAAGTCTTTGACCACTGTTCCATGAAGTACAAGAACGGTTACCGTATGCTGACGCTCGGATGGTCCGATGGGAACTCCTTTGTTCCGCTCAACCATTGTCTTATGTCGGCAGCCGATGATAAAAATCTGCTCTGCAAAGCTGCAGACTTCGATGGGCGTTCCCTTGCCGGAAAAAGGCGGAAACAATCCAGACGTAAAGCAACAGAGGTCATGATTGACCTGCTCAAAGCAGCACGATCATCCGGAATTTCTGCAAAATATGTGTTGTTTGATAGCTGGTTTTCATCACCGAAGACCATTACTGCATTGAAGACAGACTGCGAATTAGACACAATCGCAATGGTTAAGAAAAGCAGTAAAATCAAATATGGATATCAGGATGGGAAATACAACATCAAAGAAATTTACAAACAAAGCAAAAAACGCAGAGGCCGCTCCAAATATCTGCTTTCCGTTGATGTAACCGTTGGTGATGAGGCAATTCCGGCAAAAATCGTCTGTGTCCGGAACAAAAGCAAGAAAAAAGATTGGCTTGCCATTATCAGTACAGACACAACGATTTCAGAAGAAGAAATCATCCGTATTTATGGGAAACGCTGGGATATTGAGGTATTTTTCAAGACCTGCAAATCCTATTTACATCTGGTAAAAGAGTGCCGGAGCCTGTCCTATGACGCTTTGACTGCGCATGTGTCTATTGTTTTTGTAAGATATATGATGCTTGCAGTTACGCAGCGGTGTAATACCGATGACAAAACGATTTGTGAATTGTTTTACCGTCTCATGGATGAACTGGATGATATCACTTTTAGTCAATCCATGAGGATTATCATAGATGCACTCATGGATACCGTAATGGAACATTTCCACATCACGGAACAACAGCTGGAGGATTTCACTACCAGCCTTGTTCAGAGACTGCCAAAGTACATGCAAAAAGCATTGGAGTACGGTTCAGCGTCTGCCTAAATGTTATTTTATGAGTTAAAGTATTGATTTATCAAGGTGCAAAACCCATTTTTTATGTGGGAAGTTTGAGTAATTAATATTCGTATGAGTCATACCTGCTCCCAGTTGTCTTGCAGCATTGTCAAAAATGCGGTAGTTCTTGATTGTAAAATTGCTGTCTCTGAATTCTTTTATGGCACGACAATTATCAATGTAACTTTGTATAGAACCTTTGTTATCCAACTTTACACCAAGATATTCATAAATATTATCATAACCACTATTAGCGTTGAGGACTGGAAATACTGTAGGTTTTAAACAATGCAAAACTTGAGATGCAGCTGCCGCACCCATTCCTTTAAATTCATCATTGAAAACTTCTTTACAACGTTCAAAAATCCTATCGTCATCCTGCATATGCATGATACTGATACACATTCTAACGAAATTATGTACGGATGATACATCAGTTTTATTCATAAAAGAATAAAATCCTGTTCCAAACATTCCTATGCTTTGAGCATCATTTTCTCTGTTCTCATATTTACGATTATCGGCATTTCCCCATATTTCCCGCAGTTTTCTTTTCAAAACATCTTTTTGATCCGCAGGCAAATGGCTAGCATCTATTCTTTCTTCCCTTTTTGCTATGCTAAGTTTCCATGTCCCTACACACATCAAATAAACTAAATTTAAGTCCTCATAATCAAGATCGCTTAAATCCTTCATATTCTCATATGCATTGATGGTTGTTCTCATTAGCTCATATGATCCATCGTGCTTATCCGGCTCCATTTCTTCCGCATTTAGAAGTATTGATACAATGTCTAGGTATTCTTTGATTTCAGGCTTTACAGTTATTGCTTTTTGAGGTGCTCTAAAACCCAATTTTTCTAATGCTAAACGTGAATATAAGCTGGTATTATATTCCTCAACCATTTCGAGCTCAGTATATTTGTCATAAGGCTCATCGTATTTACTTTCGACATTGTATTTGCGATCATCGATTTCAATCTCTTTGATATCAACCTTATTTACTTTACATTTGAATCTGATCATCTGCTCTTCACCAGATGAATAAATATAAACAATATCGCCCACCTCGTAATTTGCATACTGTCTCCAGTCAATCTTTTTTAAATCATGAAATGCATCCACAAAATTATAATATTTTAAATTTCCTGACGTTATCCATTCAGTCACGGTAACTCCTCCTATGATCTACCCTAATAATACAAAAACAGGTGTCCATTTATCTGGACGCATAAGTTCTTCCGTACTCACTGTTTCTCGTTTTAGTTTCTTTTTAAAGTTCTGGGTGTCTGACCAATCCTACAAGCCAACTCTGCAACACATATTCCTTTTTCTTTACACAGATTCTTAATTAAATTCGATGTGTTCATAATCTCACCTTTTCTGTTGAAACCCAGTTTCTGAGAACATAGTAACGTTAAGGTATATTATAAATCATTTGGTTGACATTTTCAATATGCGCTACCCGCTGTTTACATGTCGTTCATAGCATTTTACAAGACTCCGACACGTCCTTTACGGTTTTCATTATTTTCTCCAATGCAACTGCACTTTTCCTTTGCAATATTAGAAATATCTTAGAATGCCTGCTTGTTTTCATCACTCTTTATAGTCGGAATCATTTCTTGAAGCATAACACACTTTTTTAAACATAAATAATCTAAATAATCACAGATTGAGTCAATGCCATGAATCTTGTATGTGCTAAACCTATTTTGTTCAGCGAACGAATGTTTTTTTGTGTCTCAAAAACTCGGAATTTCCTATAAAGCAAATATAGCGGCTCTTGGTTCACTCCAAAAGCCGCTAATTCATTTAATTTTTGTTTGCAAGTACAGAATAGTATGCTGCCATCCTTTTGTTAGTTTCCACAATATGCTCTTCATTATCCACCCACATCTCACACTGTTCAATAACAATTCTCAATGCGTCTTCCATTCCTTCCGGTGGATACTTATATTTTTTAAGTAGTCTCTTTACTTTCTTTCTCATGGACGCTCTTGCAGATTCTTTCTTTTCCCAGTCAACAGTACGTGAACTGCGAAGTTCCTCTGTCAACTCTCTTGTGATTGCAATAAGCTGGTCATTTGTATAGAAATCTTTTACTGCCTCCGGTCTTGTTAATGCATCATAAAAAGCAAGTTCCTCATCCGACAGCCCCATTTCATCGCCAGCTTTGTGTGCGTTGCTGATGTCCTGAGCCATCTTCATCAGTTCTTCTATAACTTCTTCATTGGTCAGCATTCCATTCAGATAAGATTTAACCACCCTATCAAGCATAGATGAAAATTCCTGCGATTTTACAATGTTGGTTCTCTTATAAATCTTTACCTGCTCGGCAATCAATTTTTTCAGCAATTCTATAGAAAGATTCTTTTCCGGCATTTTTGCCACTTCTTCCATAAATGCTGTATTAAACAGATTGAACTCTGTATCCACATCCGTAAACAGATTAATAACTCCATCACTCTGCACACTCTGCTTGAGCAATTCATTTATCTGGGCATTCATCTCTTTAAAGGATAATGGACCTGGCTTAACCACCTTAATCAATACTGACCTGACAGTTTCAAAATATGCCTCTTCACGTCTCTCATCTGCTGTCGCTATACTCTTTGACATTGAAAATGCCTGTCGCATCATATAACATTCAGTCAGATAATTCTCCAGAGTTTCTGCATTTTCCGGAGCAGAAAGGAAGTTCACACCACCTGTTATGAGATTCGCTCTTCGCAGATCACTCTCGGTTGTCATGAAATCGCTATAATCATACCCATGCATCAAATCGCGACATACAGATAACTTCTCTTGAAATTTCAGGTAGGCCGTCTTTGCTACATCCATATTACTGAACTTTTTCTGATCCGATTCTGTATATTGTTTCATGGCAGCTTTCAAAGCAGAAGCAATTCCAATATAATCAACAATCAGACCACCTTCTTTATCCTTAAATACACGATTAACACGGGCGATAGCCTGCATCAGATTATGTCCTTTCATCGGCTTAAAGATATACATGGTAGACATTGATGGAAGATCGAAACCTGTCAGCCACATATCCACTACAATGGCAATCTTAAATTCACTATCATTGTCCTTAAATTCTCTTGCAAGGCTTTCTCTATATGACTTGTTTCCAGTCAGTTCTTTCCATTCCACCGGGTCTTTATTACCACCGGTCATGACAATCTTAACCTTGCTTTCCCATCCTGGGCGCATTTCAAGGATTTTCTGATATATCTTTACTGCAATCGGTCTGGAATATGCAACAATCATAGCCTTGCCAGTCTGTTCATACTGTCGGCAATTTTCATAATGTTCCAAGATGTCTGTGCATAAAGAATTAAGCACCTTCGGAGTACCAAGGACGCTGTCCATATGAGCTAACTCATGTTTGCTCTTTTCGATATCTACCTCATTCGCATTAGCTTTCAGGCGTTCATAGGTTTCATCAATCTGTGCCACAATCTCTGGGTCAAGTTCCAGTTTGATCACTCGACTCTCATAATAAATCGGTTTGGTCGCACCATCCGCTACAGCCTGGGACATATCATAGATATCTATGTAATTACCAAACACCTCTAATGTGTTTCTGTCTTCCAACTCTATCGGCGTTCCGGTAAATCCTATGTATGTTGCATGAGGAAGGGCATTTCTGACACGCCTTGCATTACCAATGGTAATCTTACCTGTCTTGGCATTGACACGTTCCTCAAATCCATACTGGCTTCTGTGTGCTTCATCCGCCATTACCACAATATTTCTTCTCTGAGAAAGTGGTTCATCGCTTTCTTCAAACTTTTGCATGGTAGTAAAGATAATACCATTAGCAGTTCTTCCATCCAGCCAGTCCATAAGGGCAATAGTCTTAGAACCATTTTTCTTTTCCTCATCTGATAGACGTCTCTTTTCAGCCTGTACTGGAGTCTGTCTCAGGAAATCTTTACATTTTGAGAACTGGGCAAATAACTGGTCATCCAAATCATTTCTATCTGTAATGACAACAATCGTTGGGCTATTCAATGCTTCCTGCAAATATTTTGCATAGAAAACCATAGATAGAGATTTTCCACTACCCTGTGTATGCCAGAACACACCACCTCTACCGTCTCCGCCATCTGCACTTGCCTTTCTGGTAGATTCTACTGCTTTCTTTACAGCAAAATACTGATGGTATGCTGCCAATATCTTAGCATTCCCCGTAATTTCCTTAGAGAAGCAGATAAAATTATGCAGAATATCAAGGAATCGGTCTTTTGCAAACATACCTTTTATCAAAGTTGTAAAATCTGCAAACCTTGTATCTTCATAATCTCCATCAACAGTTTTCCATTCCATAAAACGGTCAATCGAAGCAGTGATAGTACCGGCTTTTGTCTGTGACTGATCACTGATAACACAAAAAGCATTATAATTAAAGAAACTCCCTATAGATTTCTTATAATTCTGAATCTGCTGATATGCGTCCTCAATGGTAACAGAATCTGCCTTTGGAGACTTCAATTCCATAACAACAACAGGCATACCATTCAGGAATATTACCACATCTGGACGTTTTGTTTCATATTCCTCATACGTCCACTGATTTGCCACAACAAAACTGTTATTAGCCGGATTGCCATAGTCCACTAACCTTACAATTTCACTGACCTCTTCTCCCTTTTTTTGATATGCTACCGTAACGCCATTTTGAATATAATCTGTAAAGATTTCATTCTTGGACACAAGACTTCCAGCCTCGTATTCCTTGATTTTCATGATAGCCTCATCAATGGCCACCGCAGGCAACTTCGGATTGATGGATTCCAGCGAACTCCTCAGTTGTTCTTCATATAAAGGATTACGTGTGTCTCTCTTTACGTCAGGTCCATAAAGGTGTGTATATCCAAGGCTTTCAAGCAATTCAACAATAGAATTTTCATAACTTGATTCATTAAAACCAGACATATTTCTTCACCTCCTATTTGTATTAAAATTTGTTTTATCTTAGTGCTATAAACGATAATTTAGCGGCTTAGAAGTTGAAGTTGGAAACATCCAGCTCACCAGATATCAACCGAGGAAGTAAGGTATTGCGAGTAACGGCAAGCCTATCATTTTCAGCACGCAGATTGCGAATCTGTGCAAAAATCGGTTGAATAACCGAATCAAATGCCTCCAATTCAGCCATGGAAGGTATGATAACAGGCACTTTGCTCAGATTGGCTTGGCTAATCTTCGGTTGGACGGCTCCCGTTACAATTGATTGGACATTAGTTAAGCTAAACAGCAGATAAAGAGTTTCAACAGTAAAGCCGTTCTTTCCAGTGATTATGTGGGCGTGGTTGTTCACCCAGAACTTTCCTTCCACATATTGCAGAATGGGAAACCCCTTACTGTCGACAACCGTTCCATCCTCACCAAGAAGCAGATAGATTCCATCAAAAAGATATCTGTCTACATAGTCCATAACCGAAGTTGCACCATAGTATGGATAAATTTTATCAAGTTCAGCACGTTCACGGCTCGAAAGAGGTATGCGTTTGGAATCATGCAGTTCGATAATTTCAGATACAGTGCCGAGATGCCAATCAGCGGGAAATTCACCGTTAAATGGCTGCATATCTACAAAACGATTCTTGTAGAGAGACTGTGCCTGCTGAAGTAAATTCTTGTTTATTTCTGTATTTGTCTTGATTTTCTCATCAATATTCGCTAAGAAGCTTCCTATATTCTTCTGAACCAATTTATCACTTGGATACCTGATAATTATTTCATCTTGCAAACGTCTTCTATTAATTTCAGTTTGACCCGTGGAGCCTTCTGCCAGTCCTTCTATTCGAGATTGAAATGACTTTACAGCATACCCGTAGTAAATGGGATCTAATTCTTCCGAAGGTCTAATAAGAATCATGTGTCCATCAATAGTCGTAGGCACTGTGACTTCTATCATCTGCGCAACTCTACCAGCAGTTCCTGTTCCTGTCGAATTTATCAGAACATCTCCTATTCTCAGCATTTTATCTGCAGGAATTTTCTTTTTTGCGCAATCATGAATTCTTGATTCGCTGTACGAAATTTCAAAATTTCTATTACACTTTTGATTTAACACTCGTATCGTATTTTCATTTTCTTCTTCTGTATACTTAGGCGGTATACCTTTTGCTATGAACGCAGTTACCTCTCCTAAAGTCTTTTCAAGCCACTCTGCCATATTGTCACCTTCCTAACCAATATATTTCTTGTGAGCCAACTTAACATTGCTCTGCTTGACCATTGCATACTGCAAGGTCGTATCTATTCTCTTATGCCTGGACTTTTTGTATATCTAACTGCTTACCCATTTCACGCAGACGAGATTCGATACCGCCAAGAGAAAAAGCTGAACAACTGATAATCTGTCAGATAAGAACGTAAGTCTTCCGTCCGAATATGACGTATACCTTTGTCTATCGAAGACACCATTGTTTCAATAGTTGTTCGGTAATATTTCAACGTTTTTTCTGAACAACCTTCAATCCGCTTTGCCGAAACAAAAGCATCTATCAGCTTTGGATTATCGTCTGTATCCTTCTTTTCCATCTGTACTGTGATCTCACAGCCAAACAGTGCATTTTCAAGTGCCTTTTGCAGCTGCTGCATTTGGGCATTGTCGAGGTGTGGCAGCATTTGCTGCATCACCCCTGAAATAATCTGTTGTTTCATAGGTCATTCTCCTTCAAATTTATTTTCCAGAGAACGACTCAACGGCAGTTCCGTTGGCTTTATCTCCCGCCGTTGGTGGGAGTATTTAGGTTAAACAATAATTTATCTCAACAAGCAAAAGCATTATATGAGGAAATGTTCCTCAATACTCCTGATACTGATATGACACCAGGAGTATTGAGTGACATTGCGACATAAGTTTCTCACCTCTTACTCAGCATAGCCAATCGCAGCCAACTTCTTTTTGATTTCAGCCTCCAACTTATGAGATTCTTTAAATAAACCATATAATTCTGTAGATAATCTGGCCATCTTTTCTTCAAATGGCTCTCCATCATCTTCCTGTTCTTCAATGCCTACATATCTACCCGGAGTTAAAATATAATCCTGCTCAGCAATCTTTTCTGTTGTAACAACAGCACAAAATCCCGGAACATCTTCTAATGTACCTGCTACAAATGCATTGTATGTTTCAGACAGCTTCCCAATATCATTTTTTTCCGGATCATCCGAACCATCCGTGAGTTCTCTTAATGCACGTGTTACCATCGTTCCCATTTTACGTGCATCAATGAAAAGCGTTTTCCCTTTTTGCGTCTTATTCTTTGATAAGAACCATAAGCACACTGGAATACCGGTTGTGTAAAACAACTGACTTGGAAGTGAAATAATACACTCCACCAAATCTTCTTCAATGATATTCTTCCGAATTTCACCTTCACCACCACTTTGTGAAGAGAGTGAACCATTCGCCAGTACCATACCCATCTTTCCATTTGGTGCCAAATGCCAAAGCATATGCTGAATCCACGCAAAGTTCGCATTGCTCGCTGGAGGTGTTCCGTACTTCCATCTCTGGTCTTCCTTCAATTTGTCTGCTCCCCAAGAAGAAAGATTAAAAGGCGGGTTTGCCATTACATAATCTGCTCTCATAGTTGGATGCTGATCACTCAAAAATGTATCTTCCGGAAACTCTCCTAAATTGCAATCAATGCCTCTGATTGCAAGATTCATCTTTGCCATCTTCCATGTGGTAGGGTTCGATTCTTGTCCATAGACAGATATATCATTTATTAACCCTTGATGGTGTTTAATAAATTCCGCGGACTGTACAAACATTCCGCCCGCACCGCAGCATGGGTCATACACACGACCATTAAACGGTTGCAGAATTTCTACAATCGTTCTAACAACACATGATGGTGTATAGAATTGTCCAGCATTCTTACCTTCCTGTTCGGCAAAATTTCTAAGGCAGTATTCATATGTTCTGCCCAATAGGTCTTTTTCATCTGCTCCGTCTATCATCTTTACGTTGGTAAAGAGGTCTACCACTTCACCAAGTCTACGTTTATCAAGTTCCTGACGTGCAAAATTCTTCGGCAAGATCCCTTTTAACTTTTTATTTTCCGCTTCAATGGCAATCATGGCCTTGTCAATAACAGTACCAATCTCCGGCTTATGGGCAGCTTCTGCAATATCCTTCCATCTGGCACCTACCGGAACATAAAAGATATTTTCAGAATAGTATTCATCCTTATCCTCTTCAAATCCCTCGCCCTCTTCAACAAGTTCCTGATATTTTTCTTCAAAACTATCAGAAATATATTTTAAGAAAATAAGTCCCAGAATGACATTCTTATATTCAGAAGCATCCATGTTTCCCCTAAGGACACACGCAGCATCCCATATTTCTTTTTCAAATCCTATATCCGCAGTATTCTTTGTTGCCATGTTATTGCCCTTCCTTTTTCTTGTTTTCGATTTCCTGTATCAACGCAGTTCTTTCTTCCTCAGAAAGTCTTGATATTTCTTCTATCAAATTAATCCAATCTGCATCCTGAAAACCAGCCCACCCTTTCGCATCAAGAGCATCCTGCATATTTCCTGTATTATTCACAACTTTAAGCCCTTTGAAATTTGGCAAAGAACTGTTATACCAATAATCAACCATGTCATCTCCAACATCATAGATTTTGTAACGACGTCTCAACATGTAAGACAACAATCTATCCTTGATTTTTATGTAATCCGTATTATCATCCGGGCGAATTTCAATCTTAATTCCACTGGTTTCAATTTCACCATAATCGTCAACACTATCCGGCCTTACCGCTTCTTTATGGTTCAGAATTTTCATGTTGTCATTGATAATTAACTTGTCCATAATTCTGGCAACCTGCTCATAAGTAAGGTTATTTATGTTCAGACCATTTATATCTCTTACATCACTTATGCCTAAAAGCCAATCAATAGACACATTATACGTCTTTGCAATTCGGTACAAATTATCTGTAGTTATTAGCTGTGCGCCACTAAGCCATTTACTAATATTACTTTGTGTGGTCTGCAATCTTCCTGCAGTAATTTCCTGTGTCTCTTTTTCAAATAATTCCGCTAAACGTACTTTGATTATATCTTTCAAATCATCCATCGTTTCCTATCTCACTCTCCAAAAGGTCCTGTATTATCACTCATTAAATCTGCATAATCATCCTCAGCCTTTTTCGCTTCATCCCATACTTCCAGCCAATTCGCCTCTGTCATAGCTTCGCCAGTCAAAAAATCCAAGCCATTCATACTCCAAGTACCTTCCCAAATCAGAGGGCGGTCCTGGAATAAAGCAAGCTTTGTCTCATTCCAATTATCATAAAGTTCTTTATCTGTTTTATATATCGTCACGCTTTTCTTCGTCAGCATCTTTATTAATGGATCAGAGACTTTAAAGGATAATGCATTTGCACTCTCTTCCATTTTTAATGCGCCATGTCGGATTAGCTCATGAAGGTTTCTTACTGCTGTAGTATACGTTGTTCCTTCACACGTTTTATATATTTCTTTCTTATCAGATAAACCCAACAGCCAATCAGCAGACACCCCATAAATTTCTGATACATGATATATCGTTTCTAATGTCGGTTGCTGCGAACCAGAAAGTAATTTACTTACATTTCCCTGCGTCATATTTAATTTTTTTCCAACTGTTTCTTGTGAATCTTGTCCAAACGTCTCCCTAAGTCTAGCTTTAATTACATCTATCGCTAATGCCATACTGTCGCCTACTACTCGAATCAAAAAACTTGTTATTTGGTTCCGTCTCCCTGGCAATTCTTCCCTTTGTATACTGAACAAAACGCCTTCAAAAATTCATACGAAACGCCTTGAAGTGGTCTACATGTTCACCCAAGCATTCTTTCGTAATTTCTATATTAAATGCCATATACCGTCAAACATTCCTCTCTCGAATAAAATATTCCTCTGTCGAATAACTTCATTCTACCACGAATATTTTAATTTTTGAATCCCCCTTTTTCAACATTTTTCAAGAATATTGCCATTCAAACCCATCGTTATCTTATTCCTGGCATTTCCTCTATACTTAAATCATCAAAGAGATTACCAAAATCTCTTCTCTCACGTGGATGTGAGCAGAAACTGATCACTTCTGCGCCCGAAAGCTTCCATGTGAGATTAACAAGTTAATAGACCAGCTATATAGGGCAAACTGGCGATTTGCAAATTAGGAGGATTCCGAAATGTATGGCCACAGAACTATAGCAAAGTATCGCCGTGAGGTTTCCTCCCAGCCAATCAATGGAGGAAATCGTTATGGCAAACACAACTGCAAATCCTTATAAGTACAGCAACAGAACATCAATCGACGGAGTACCGCTTGAACCCGGACAGGTATTAGCACCTTGGTGGATTCAGAATGGGTACAAATTAAAAGCAGAAGAAAAGAAGCATTGTACAACCATTCACTACGGAGAGTTCAAATTCCGTATAGGTTTCATTCCTATAAAAATTGAAGGCTTTGAAACCTATATGGAAGGCTTCAACAACGAAATCAACAATTACATGAAAGAACGTAAAGAGGGGCGATGCATTATGGGTTACAAGGCAGACGGCGAACCAATCTGCTGTCAAAAATCTAAACATTGCAGAGGATGTGAAAATCAGCATAATCAGCAAATTAAACGTTACAATCCTTTGAAGGACCGATTTGACATTCTTTCCTTAGACTACTGTTATGCAGATGAAGATTTTGATGTGGCTGATGAAAAAGCTGAATCTCCAGAAGACGCAGCATGTGCATCTGATGCTTTAACAGAAGAAGAGCTCTATGCTCTTGCACTCACCCACTTTCAAAAAGAACATCCTCGTTATGCTGAAATCATCAAACTTAGCAAACAGCATGTTTCAATCGAAGAAATCTGTAACAAAATTGGACTCAAGCCAAATCGCGGGCGTGAAGAAATCAACAATGCTTATAATGCACTCTGTGACTATCTTGGTCTCGGTGTGTACAAGCATAAAAGCAACCGCAGAAAATAGTCTCCATACGCAGAAAAGCGGCAACATCCTAAGATGTCGCCGCCTTTCTGCTATCCATTCAAGCTTTAAATTGGTGGCTCCCAAGCATTAGAATAATCATTTCTATGTATTTACTCTTAATTTCGGTAAATTATTTAAGCTTACCGATTCCAATGTCTGCAACTGCTGCACCGCCAACTGCCTAAGCAATTTCATTCTTTCTTTTTGGTCTTTCCCTTGATTAATCAATACAGCATTATAGCTTTCCAAATTAGCAAGTACAAGTAATTGATTCAGAGTTGCCACATCCCGCATATTTCCTTTAACTGCTAAATTTTCGTCTTTCCATTGCTTAGCTGTCTTTCCAAACAAAACTACATTGAGCATATCAGCTTCATTAGCATATGTGTAGGCCACCTGTGCAGGCGTTAATTCTGGCGGAATCAAATTTTCTTTTATCGCATCAGTATGTATCCTGTAATTCAATTTAGAAATCTCTCTGTTCAAATTCCAGTTCAAAGACAATCGACTATTTTCATCTGTCTTTAATCTTCTATAATCCTTCATAATATATAATTGGAACTCAGGCGAAATCCAAGTTGCGAAAGACATAGCAATATCACTATGGGCATATGTTCCGCCATAACGTCCCGCTTTTGAAACAATGCCAATGGCATTTGTAGCTTCTATCCACTTCTTTGGTGACATTGTAAATGCGTTTGCTCCTGCCTGTTTTCTAAACCCCTCGAATTCGAGGGGTTTAAAATCTGGATTATGAAGCCTTTCCCATAATCCCAGAAATTCTATTACATCCCTGTTTCTCATCCAGTTTTGAATAACCGCTGTTGGGTCATCACTTTTATATCGAGCTATATCTGTCAATGAAATAAATTCATTTTCAAAATCCTGCGTATAAATACCAATATCTATTCCATTTGCATGAATTGTATCCTTAATTATTTTTCCCATTGCTCCTCCTATAATAATATCACAAACTTCCTCAAGCATTGTAATTGTTTCTTCTCTTAGATATGTTCTGCCAAATAGTTATTTGTTTTCATCTTCCAACATCTCCCGATACTCTTCAATATAAAATTTAATGCACCTCGGATATACATATAAATATTTTCTACACACTTTCTTATACAACCCCAATATTTTTTCATCACATTCAAAGTCGAGTAAATAATCAAGCAAATGTGATAGTTCAACTTCTGACACGGTTCTGCTATACACATCTTCAACCAGCGGCAAATAAACCTCATAGGCTTTTTGATGTATTTCAACTATCTGTTCTGCAATCTGATAAATCCTTTCATCCATTAAATTACCTCAAAATATTTAAGTGCATCCGTTATCGCTTCTACCTTCTCTTTCGGTGGACGCTTCCTCGAATGTTTTAATTCTTCTACCGCATTAGAAGCATCATACATTGTTAAGCCTAAAGACCTTTTCACCTCTACAATATACGCAGTATGTACTTTAAATCCATATTTCTTTTCAATATATTCCTGTATAATTTTATATGTAATTTTCGGTTTAGGCTGATATTTCTTTGCCCGCTCTGCTATTGTATCTAAAGGTACTTTTCCCGCGCCTTCTCCAAATTCCACCGTCACATTAATGACACTATCTGGTGATTTGTGGGACAAAAGTACAATGGTTTCAACATGCCCCGAGACACCATTATGAATGTCGAGCGTCTGCGGGAATATATCCAAAATCCGTGGGTATGCGGAAACATATCTACAATCCTCTAATCTCATTTCAATCCATCAAACCTCGTTCTGCTAAGTCAAGAGCTGCTTTTTCATAAAATCACATCTACGATTTTCCACTCTTTTCCCAGCATCTCAATTATATCGCCAACTTTATGACCAGTGAACACTTCAAGAGCTTTAGGCAAAGCCCCATTCATCAGATCATATTTAAACGTCTTTGTTTCATCGTCTGTGTTGTGAATTACAACCTTACATCCCAATATAACCTCCAGCTCATCCGGCTCGGATTCTAAGTTCTGCTCATCATCGGCCGAATAATCAATGTCTTCTACACCACCTTCCAAATTCAACGAAGGCGTATCACCTTGCATAATAGCGGTAATTGCATCAGAGAAGATATTTGTAATTTCTTCTTGCGATAAGCAGTCTATAACTACTGAACCTCCTACCGCGTTCAGATATGACATTGCTGGACGAATGTGATTTCTCACCGAAAGTACTTTTCCTTCTTCTTTAAATACACGGAGAGCTTCAATAATTGCTGACATAACCTCCGGATTTGACGAAAAGGTAAAATTGTAGAAGAACTCATTAATTTTAGAGTTAAGGTCATTGCTTCCAATGATGTCCAAACTTTCAAAGTGATTCTTGTCATTATTAGGATTGAACGTGTTATGTCCTACCCACCAACATTTTGATAATGTGTTTCTATAAAATCCGCTTCTGCTGGAGTTTTTATAGAAAAATCTTGTCTGAATAGCACCGACTTCCTTTTCAGCGCTCTTAGGCCTTTTTCCATGTCCATAGCCCCAGCGCTGCCTCATGTATTCGTAAAACGTCGTATGCGTAAGCCCTGCCCACAGCCTTTCGTCGCTTGCCTGTGATTCGCTTAAGAACATCAATTTCTCATATAATATTTTGCAATTATTGAGATCGATTTCGCCTGGAGTCAGATCTGCATTAAGGCTTGCCAACTTAAACTCTGCAACATCCTTAAATTCAATGAAGGGATCATCGCCGCAAATATCATATATCCACTTGTTGGAGCTCTCTGTGTAGTATTTTCCGTAGACTGCCGGAAGATTTGCTTTCAATGTTTCCAGAGCATCTCGTTTCATTATATATAGTTTCATCACGAGTCCTCCTCCGTAGTATCAAAAAATACTGGAATTTGATTTATTGCCTTGCTTATTGGTAATTCCATAGCCTCCTGTGCGAGCTGATATGAAGTCTTCTCACTATTAAGCACTTCATCCATAAATCTTATTCCTCTTTTAGCATAGGATTTTTCTAATGCTAAAAACCATTCTTTATTATGATAAGTTTCTTCTCCATCATCTTGCTTGAGCTCTTCAAACACATATACCAATGCCGGTAAAATCAGCATTGAATGGAAAAGTGGTTGAAGCTCCGTCTTTGCAGAATATATGGAATACACATCATAATCATGACTTCCGAGACCTATTCTTATTTTAGGCGAATCAAGCATTATTTCTGCCGGCTTATCTTCGTCAGTAACTCTTTTATAGATTGTGAATATTGAACCAGCATTTGTAAATTCTTCATAATCTTTAGTTATATCTAAACTCGTCAAATTCTGGTAGGCCAATATTGAACCCTGAAATAGGTCAAAAGTCATTCCATCAAAATCTTCAACCCAATCGCTACTAAAGAATTTTGTTACTCGTTTTTTTAAGATTACAAACGCGGCAGCATCCAGCGTTCCATTAACTCTGCTGATTGGAATTACATGTTCTATGTGTTTCGATACAGAACGAAGTACTTCCCTATAAGCTGTCGTCGTGCATTCTAAGTGAATTACATATTCAGCTTGGCCGTTCAGTATCATTTCTTGCAGCTCTCGACAATTCATAGCTATATCAAAACTGAGCTGCAGGCTATTAACACCTTGCATGCGCTGTTCGAAATCAACATTAAATATTGACTCTTTGTAGTCAGCCTTTTCATCACTAAGCACTGGATAGGCAAACAATCTATTAGTTATGTTCATATACGTTTACCTCCATAGCGTAATCCCTCGAATCTGCAAGGTGTACTGTGATCTTTATCCTGTTAGAAGATGATAATCCTTCAGTCTCTATATAGGAACCACTCATTTTCACATTCTTACAGCCGCCAACTGCCTCGGCTCCTTTAATACGAATTTGGTTTGATTTACCGTTTTCTCCAACTGTTACAAGTTCGATTCTTCCATACTCCACATCATACGGTATTTCAAAATTGATAGAATAAACACCCGTACCATTCTTTATTATACGAACGTTTTTCAAAGGGCAATTAGTCTCTCTGCCCTTTTTCTTCTGAGACACTACATCTTTTCCTTCCGGATCTGGAATGCCTCTATGCGAATCGAGCTTTTTCCTTTTTCGTTTGCCCTTTAAAATTCTTAACCCTGGATCGCCAACAGGGCCTAATGTTCCTTTTGTGCTTGTGGATTCGCTTTTTCCTGCGTCTCCTTTTCCATAGAAAAATCCTTTTGACGGAGTGCTTTCAGGACGTTTTATAATATCAATATTTCCAAGGTGATCATTCAAATTCTCCCGCTTATTATCAGATTCTCCTGACTCAACTGCTTCTGGCTCTTGTTGAAGCACTCCGCTCAGACCTTCTACGTCCATCTCATCATCACTTGTGTGCTCAGCCAATTCAGCAACAATGCCTCTGATCCATTCTTTTATTTCTTCATAATATCTTTTTGCCTGCTTTGGATCTGAATGCCGCCCCGGTTCCCAATTATCGTGGGCTACAGTTTCCATTGCTCTAAAGTAATTGTTAATTGCCTTACCTTTAAGCTCCAGGATTCCTGTGAATGGAACCAATTTTGAGATGTTTCCAAGGCGAAATAGTTTCATTCCTGCCTTTCTTACAATTAGAACTTTCCTATCAAGCTTTTCAGTTGGGTCAACCAAAATTCTCAGTTGAAGTGTTCCCATCCCATGAAAATCCATCGAAAATGTCTTAACATCCTCAGTCCGGGTTAAACATAAATAGTTGCCATATGTACCCTTGGTCGGTCCTGGATAATCCCGATGAACTCTTTCCATATAGCCGCCTAAAGTTTTTGAATTTATCTCGCTCTTTTGCACTTTTACGCACAATTGCCCATTGTATATGGACATCAAAAAATTCTCCAACATCGCAGTAATGATCTCATCTTCCCAATCACTATTAGCCTTAAATCCATACACAAATACATCTGTTCCAGTTTGTGAACGCTGGTTTAAAGATTCAAGTTCAATTATATTTTCAACAGGATTGTTGCCATCCGGATTCCCATAGTATCCGACGCCACTTGTCATATTTTGGCCGTCTGGATAAGACATCAATCTTGATATTCCTTGAGATGCTCTTTCACCCGCCTGATTCAATGTTCTATAAAAAACCAACCTGTAGTATGAATTACTAAACGGCGCACTTTTTCCTATACCAAAAGCACCAGCCTTGTCACCATCCTTGTTGGCACCGCCATCAATCTTAATTAATGCATTCCATCCGTCAAATTTAAAATCGAACGCATCACTTGAATTAGTATATGGATCTGACAAGCCGGTAGTATTGTAATCACTAATTCGTAAAACAAATCCTTTTTTCTCGTGCGCCTTACTTACAGCAGTTTTTAAGAATGTTTTAGCTTTCTCACTTTTTGATTTATCCCAAAACAACTTACATTTTTGCAGTATCCCGCGATATTCAACGATTCCTGGAATTTTATCTTCTTCAATAAAATATCGCTCAAATTCAACGAGAACATTCGGGTTCGCATCATCTAAAGCAGCATCTAACGAATTTTGGCAGTTTTCTCTGGCCAACGAAGCGAGTTCAGTTCCATTGAAATTTTCAATTCCAGCATCAGCAACGCCTTTGATCTGGCCGTCTTGATTTCCGGGAAAATTCCACTTAATCATCTTTTCATATTCCTTTCTTATTTCTGTACCGCTGTGCGATGTGGAAACTATAAACGCGGCATTTATTTTTTAACATAGGTAAGTTCGACGTCATATCCAAGTTGTTCCATCATTTGGATAAAAGTCTTGTTGATTATCTTCTCCGGGCTTTTTATCAGTCGATTCACGTAGGACGGAGATGTTCCCGATTTTTCGGCAAGCTCTGCCTGAGTAATTTGTTCTTCTACGCACTTAACCTTAACATCTATTTCAATATTATTTTTTAGCATTTCTTTATCGCCTCATGTTTCTAAATGCAATTTAACTAATAGTTAAATTTATTGTATCACAATTTCATGATTTTTTCTATAATTCGATAAAAAAGTGTCTTCGACACTTCAACCCCCTAGCCCCCATTCATGGGGGAATTAGGGGTTTCTTTTTCTTTTGTTTTCCTGCATAATAGTCTTATGAGCATACTA
>CAJTDD010000050.1 GCA_910574885.1 Lachnospiraceae bacterium
ATATTTTCAGTACAACTATATCTTGTATCTTATAGATGGCCCCCAAGCATTAAAATCAGGACGGATTTTGGGTGGCTCTCAAGCTTTAAATTGGTGGCTCCCAAGCATTAGAATAATCAATATGCGCATGTGCAAACATTGTAAGAAAGCCTTTGTCGCAAGCAGGAAAGGGAATGAATTTTGCAGCCAGAGGTGCAAGAACCAGTTTAATGTATATAAATCAAGGGAAAAGAAGAAAGGGAACCAAAGAGATGATTGAAAATAGAAATGTAAATATCATAACCGATGCAGATGGTAAAAGGCTGGTCTTGATTAACGATATCCGTTTCAAGGGCAAACGTCAGATTGACTGGGATGATGTAAAGCAGTATCTTGAAGGATATGTCGGGGACTATTATGAGATTGAGGAAAATGCGGAACGTATTTATATCGGAAGTGAACTTCCTGAAGAATATACAGAATCAGAAAGCCGTAAAAGCCTTATGGGTGCAAATGCAAAAGCGAAGGCAAACGCCGCTACTGCGATACCAGAGCTGATACAGATAGCATCTAACCCGGCTTTTGAAGAAAACCGCAAGGAAAAACACAATAAAAACGCAAAATACGGCTGGTACAGGTATGATGTCCGTTTTGCCCTCCCGGTCTATGAGAAAAATGTGCTTGTAAGATACAATATCTTCTATGCCCGTCTTTTAATTAACCATGCTGAAAATGGCAGGAAATATCTGTATGACATTTTGGCAATAAAAAAAGAAACGAGCAAGCCGTAGCAAGATGTACGGTGAAAACCCACTTCTTATTGTCAATAATAAGCTATTTTTTAATTCCTGTCAATCCCCAATTTTGATTTTTTCAGAATACCGCCATTGGCGTTTTTAATGCAATGGGGGAACTTTGTTCCCCCTTGACCACCCCATAGCATGAGGCGCAGAAGATGTCAAGACCGCCGCAGGCGAGGCGGAGCCGGTGTCTTGACATCTTCTGCGCCTCATGCTACAAAACTTAAAACCAAAACAACACTAAAGGGAATATATCAGATCGTGCAGCACAACTTCCTCCGCCCTGCTCCTGATGCTGTTCATTTTTTGGAGCCAACAGAGCCAGTCATCGGATTTAAGCTGCTCCGTTACGCCCTCTTTCTTTGCCATCTGCCTTACAAGCCTGTCCATCATCTCATTGCATTCCTCATCAATTTCCGCAAGATGCTTCCATAAAGTTTCCGATAAAAGCATATACGAATAAATGCCCCTGTGGTTTTCTTCTAAAAAACGCTTTCTCATCCGTCCATACTTCCCGATCTGATATTCTGTTGTATCCGAAAGTTTGAGATCGGGAATCAGATAGTCACCGCTTTACTTTACTTAAGGATAATCCTTCGGGGAACTGCCATAAATGGCATATTCCCCATAGTTCCTGTATTTAATCAATCTTCCCGACAAAACGGTAATAAATCTCAATGTCCCACACCTTTTTGCCATTCTCGTCTTTCCTCCACTGATGGACTGCGATTTTCTCAATCAGTTCATTCAAAAGAGGAGCGGTAAGCTCGTCAATGGCACTGCATTTCTGGATTAAGTCCACCCACCGTTTTGCGTCGTCCGTTTCCGCTTTGGCATCCTCAAGCCTTGCGGATACGGTCTTTATCGTTTCATCAAGCTGTTGCTGCTCCGTGCGGTATTTGACGGAGAGCATGGAATAGTTTTCTTCATCAAGAAGCCCTTTTACCCTGTCCTCGTACATCTTCGCAAAGAGGTTGTTTAATTCCTGCCTGCGTTTCTGCGCTTTTTTCAGCTCCTTTTCATCACGGGCATTCTCTGTTCTCCGCTGTTTCTTGCTGCTCTGCAACAGCCGTTCCAGAATGGCGTCCTCATTCTCCTTTACCGCCATCAGCCAGTACTGCAACCGTCCGAGAACAAAAGCATAGAGCAGATTGTAAGTGATGAAATGCAGGGAACACGCTTCTTTCCCATGTGCGGAATACTGCGTGCAGCGGTAATACCTCGACTTGTTCTTTGTGTTTGCCGCCGATAAGCTCCAACCGCACTCGCCGCATTTGAGCAGCCCTGCGAATATCTGCGGCTCATCGTCCTTTCGGCTGCGTTTGCGGGAATTGATATGCCCCTGCACTAAATCCCATGTTTCACGGTCAACTAACGGCTCATGGGTATTCTCAATCCGCATCCAGTCCTCTTTCGGTCGCCTGACGTTCTTCTTTGACTTGTAGGACAGTTTCTGTATCTGGTAGTGGACGGTATTGCCCAGATAGATTTCATTCTGGAGTATTTTGCTAACGGTAACGATGTTCCAGAGGTATTTCTTGCCCTCTGGCTGTCCCTCAAAAATATTCGCCTTGTAGCCGTTTTTCTGCGACGCCCACCATGCTGGTATCGGGATTTTCTCGGCGGCAAGGGTGCGGCAGATTTTGTTCGCCCCGTATCCGTGCGCCGCAAGTGCGAAAATCTTCTCCACAATCCACTTCGTTTCCTCGTCAACGACGAGCCTGTTCTTCTCGGCAGGGTTGATTTTATAGCCGATTGGCACGACAGGGGCGATGTATTCCCCATTCTTGAATTTCGCTTTCATCGCATTTTTCACCTTGCGGCTCGTTTCCTTTGCCTGCCATTCGTTGACGATGTTCTTGAACGGGGCGATGTCGTTGTCCTCCCTTATCGTGTCAACGCCGTCATGGATTGCGATGTACCTTACGCCCTTGCTTGGGAAATAAAGCTCCGTGTACTGCCCAGTGAGGATATAGTTCCTGCCAAGCCTTGACAAATCCTTTGTGACAACGCAGTTGATTTTCCCGTCCTCTATCTCAATCCCGTCTGCATATTTCAGACGCTTCCTAAGCTCCGTTATCCGCTCCGTCACGCCCTGCTCTTCGGCTCGGAGTGTTTCTTTTTCGGCTGGTGTGACACGGCGTACTTTATTCCGCAAGTGCTGTCGGTAGTCGATAAGTTTATTCATTTCGGTCTGGTTTTGCTCCCTGTCGGCGTGTAAGTCGGAGAGGGTGGAGATGTTATGCTTTGACATATACCTTACCTGTGCGGTGATTTCATCTAACTTCCGCAATTCTTCTTTCATCAGCGGGCTTGTCGGCTTGTAGTCCGTGCCTTTGGGGAATATCCCTAACTGATAGCACCAGTAGTAATATAACGCTAAGATTCCCGTGGTTTTCTGATGCGGTTTCCATGCGTTTTTATACTGTTCTGGCATATGGGGAGAGTAGGAAATCCTTGCTTTGTAGTTCCCGTATCGGGAAGTCCCGCCTAAACATGACCGTATGAAATCGGGTGTCAACCGCTCGTCAAGCGTGTCTAACCTTGTGAAATGCTTATATTGTGGCAGCTTCATTTTCCAATGGCTGCCCGAAAAATCAACCTCATATCCTTTATCGGTAAGGTATTTCATCATGTGCTGTAAATCCCTGCTCCCGTTGATTGCTTCCCTTAAATCCTCCCGATAGACGTTGTACCGTGTCGGCTTTCCGCTTTTTTCGTCCAGATAAAACGGTCTTGACGGGGCTTTCTTGGGGTTTTCAATCACTGATAAACCGTACTCTCGGCATAAGCGGTCGGACACTTCCCTCAACCTTTTCTGCTCGGATTTTGAGTAATTGTATTTGCTCCCATCCAGATAAGAAACGGAGTTGAAACAAAAATGGTTGTGGAGATGTCCTTTGTCAAGGTGGGTGGCAACGATTATCTGATATTTGTCGCCCCACATTTCCCTTGCTAATTTCAATCCGATTTCGTGGCATTGTTCGGGCGTTACCTCGTCTGGCTTGAAGCTCTGATAGCCGTGCCATGCGATATACCCGCCTGTCTTTTGGTACTGTTTCTTCGTCAAAATCATCTGCTGTAATGCTGTTTCTTTCAGACAGTTGACTGCGGAAACATACTCGCCCTCATTTGTTTTTAACGGATTCTTCACATAGGAGAACACGTCAAAGAAGTCCTGCATTTCCCGATTCGGCACGGTCTTTTCTGGGTTTTCTATATAGTCAATCACGTCTTTTATGCTCCCTTTGACATGCCACAGGCTCGTTACCGCCATATCAGACCGCCCCCTGTCCCGTCAATTCTTCTACGCTAAACTGTTGTGGGAGAGTGGATTTCTGTTGCAGTTCTAAGATAAAATCCTCAATCTCCTTACAGATTTCAGCGGCGGTTGGATAGTAGGGAACACACTTTTTAAAGGCAGAATGTACCTCATAAAGTGTGTTCAGCAACGCCCAAAATTCTTTCTCTGGCTTCGGCTGCGGGGCGTTTCCCTTGCATAACTGGCGCATAAATTCGGCTGCGGACAAACCGCAAGCGACGGCGCACTGCTTTAATTTTTCATGTTCTTCCTCGTTCAATCGGACGGTAATCGGGACTTTCCGCATGTCCTTTTCTGGTTTTTCTCTGCTCATTTTCCTCAATCCTCCAGTCTTATTTTTCTTTCTTCGGGGTAAATAGGGGCTGTCCCCTGGGTGAAGTCCACACGCCTTTAGGCTGTGGATTGGATTGTGGCTGACACAATCCGATGCTCGCTATCTCTGTGGACAACGCCGCAGAGCATTTTTCCTGTGCAGCCGAAATTCTTAATGCCTGTCTTACCCGCCGAAAAGAAAATCCTATGTCCTTGCACCTCCGTTCTGGATTTGATTTTTCTTGACTTTTGGATAAATGAAAAGCCGCTACACGACACCACGAATGACAGGAGAGATTTCTCCTGCTCGGATTCGCAATGCTATGTAACGGCTTTGGGATTCAAAACCATGCTGCCATACACCAGCCGAAAAGGGCAGCATACTTTCGGCGGCGGTCAGCCTTGTCCGTTGGCTGACATTTCATTCTTCCATCTATGTTCTTATTTAATTTTCAAGATTACTTCCTGCGTTTCTTAAATTTCTCCTTTGCATACCCATAGGCTTCTTGGATATATGGTTTCAATTCCTCGAATGTCTGTTCAGAGGGGTTCAATGCACATATCCACGCCATCCATGCGTAGACGGGATGGGGAAGTATCTCATTCAATACAGTAAAGTCGTAATCCATATCTACAACGCCGCCCGCTGGTGGACGTTTTGGGACTGTTCCAAACAATTCCGTAAAAGTGCTTTTCCGTATTCCCAAATTCACACGGTAGACGTTCTCTCTGTTTAAATCAGAGCCTTTGTCATTATCGCCATCCTTTTCCTTAACTGTCAATATATAAACGCCACGCTTCAGTGCATGGTCTGGGTTATAGAAAATCCCTTTCTCGCCCCAACTCTCAACTAAGACTGTTCCCTCAAGATTTTGAAGGCAGTAATTCAATATTTTATCTGGTGTCATTCTGACAGCTCCATTTCTGTTTTACTTCTAATTCTCCTATGAGTGTTTTAGAATATCATAGCGGCTATATTTGTGTCAAGATTTTGGGTAAACTTTTTAGTATTCCCTGTGGACAGGAATTTTATTCATCAATTTTAGTAATTAGGCGGGGGATTTTTATCCCCCACCCAATAGCCCGTCAAAAAGCAGTCTTTATTAGCTGGTTATAAAATCTTCCGCAGCTTTTTCCGCAGATGGTCTAGCCTTGCATAGATAGCCCCTGTTGTCAATCCAACAAGCGGAGCATTTTCCTTTGTGGAATAACCCTGCATTTTCAGCAGGATGATTTGCAGGGTACGCCTGTCCACTGTAAGCAATGCCCGATACAGAGTTTCATCCTCAATTTCATCCAGTAAATCAGCAACAGTCTTTAGCTCGTTATTATGTTCCCTGTCTGCCATTCCCTCAAGGTATTCGCCAAAATCGCTTGTCCAATGGTAAAATCTCCTGTTGGAATTAAAGTCTGCCCTGTCGTCTGTGCGGATTTTTTCAATGGTGGTTTCGTCAACTCCATGTTCCCGCAATATTTTTTCCTCGGCTTCTTTCCAGATAAGCCATTTCCTGTTCTCCCGTCCGTTGTTGTATGCCATTCTTTTTTCCTCCAATCTGAAATTTTTGAAAATGCTAAAATTCAGATTGGAAAGGCGGCGAACGGCAACGAAGAACAACAAAAATACCCGACTGAACATAAGTCCAATCGGGCATAAGGATATAGGAGTTTTTAGTTCCTACAACATGATATTCTATTTCCATTTTGAGGGCAGGGATATTCTCTACTGCCCGACAAAAACGATATTAAATCCTACTGTGATAGTTTTCTGCAAAGACATGAAACTAACATCTCCTAAAAATATTTCAAAATAAAACAGAGCCAATGAACAGTGGTAATCTTACCCTCCATTCATCGGCTCTGCGGCTGTGCGGCTGGCTCTTTGATGACTGTTAATCGTAAATCCTTTACTTCAATTAATGTTTCCTGTTTGCATTTTGGACAATAGAGGGGAAAGTTCATCAGAACTGTATCCTCTCTGATTCTGTTGCGGGTTTTGCTACCGCAAACAGGACACAATACCCACTTTGTCTGTTTCATAATCAAACCTTTCCGAAACTTTATCCGCTAAATTAACGCATCGTTCCGCAATGTTTCATTCAAGTCACACTGCAAAAGACGCTTTCCGCCAATATAATAAGCAAGCGCAACAAACAATACTATCGCAGCCGCAAATATCAAAATAGGCAGAATCGGGGCTTCCGACCAAAATACCATCGGGTCTAAATAACTTGCTGTTACGGCGAATTGCACAAACAGTACGGTAAGCGGCAATGTAATCAAAAGCGGTTTCCCTGCAATCACAAACGCTTCAATAAAGAACATTTTCCTCATTTCCTGCGGCGTCAAGCCAACGGACATATATTGGGCGAATTCCCGCTTCCTTTGACGGAGAAACCCTAATGTATTTGAAAAGACATTCGCAATTCCAATAATGGCAAGCAATACACAAAAAGCTCCCAAAATCATTACCATGCCTTGGCTTAAACTGTCATTAGACAATCTTTCCTGTACTCGGTTTTCACTTTCAATTTCATACTTTACCGATACAAGCTGCACGACTTCCTGTTCCAAAGTGTTTAAATCCGTAAGATTTGAGGTTCCGTTTGAAAAAATACGGATATAACTGTCGGATTCCGCTTCACATATCTCTCCCAAAGTTTTATTCCACATAGAAAGCGGGATAAAATGTACAAGGGCATAATTATCATATTCTTCCCTCAATGCGGGAGATTTCTGTGTATAGGATAAAACAGGAATTTCTACGGTTTTATCATTTTTATAAAGTATTGTTTTCTGGTTATCCTCCCTTACAAATGGAACATATTCTTTGTAGCGGAAATTGCTGTTTCTGCTATCCCAAATCTGATTTAATACGATTGCGCCGTCAAGGCTTGGCGTAATCCCAATCTGTGAACAGAAGTTTAAAAAGCCCCTGTCATCCAAAACAACAATCGGTGCAGATACTTGAAACTGCCCATTTTCATTCGGCGTTCCCGAAACTGATTCAAGCCCGCCAAGCGATGACAGTTCATCGCTCTGTAATCCCTCTGGCAGAAACGTCATTGCTTCCGCCTTTTGATATACTGTGGCATCTTTTATCCCCGAAATATCCTGCAAATCATCTGTTAAGCCGAAATCCGATATTTTCGTGTCCTTTAAGGTTATCATAATATCCCATACATCCTGATACCGTTCAAAATAAGTATATCTGGTACTGATATCTGCAAGGGTAGTAAAGCAAATCATAATAGAAAAGCCCAGAAAAGACAGCAATAATGATAATGTGGATATCCGTAAATGTTTCTTTTGGGCTTTTAATGCGTTCCCTGCAAGTTCCCCTTTCATGCCAAAAATGCAAGATAAAAACCGGGAGTGTTTCTTTTTCTTTAACAATAAACCGCTTGTATTTCTGATTGCTTCAAGCGGCGTCATCCTGCTCAGTTTCCTTGCGGGAATCCACGCAGAAAAAATTACGGTTAAGAACGAAATGAAAACCGTAGCCGCAAATATAGACGGATGATACTGAAAAACAGCTTCGTGGCGTCCAGATACATCCGAAGCAAAAAAATTGACCGCTTTTATAACACCATAGCTTATTAAAATCCCCGATATACTTCCGATTAGCATTGGCAGTATGCTTAAAGCCATCGCTTCCTGCAACAGACAGGTTCTAATCTGCCTTGGTGTAGCCCCGATACTCGAAAATATACCAAATTGATGGATTCTGGCATTCATGGATAATTCAAAAGAGCCTCGGATAATTAAGATTAACGATACTGCCACAATAATCAGTATCACAACATACAGTGTCAAAAGCATTGGCGGCGTTGCATCCTCTGGGTCGTGTATAAAATAGCGGGACAGGAGCAATGAGTTGTAATGGATGGAATCTTTATTTAGCTCAAGCTGTGCTGCAATTAGTGGCATATCAGAATAAATCGTTCTGGCATTCTTAAAATAAACATCCGCCACTACTTTCCCTTTTTGGGATAATTCTTCGTTAACGACAGCTTTTTCTACATTCGCAAATTGACATATCATAGATAAATCATCAGAACTTAATGATTCACAAACAATGCGCCCCTGCCAGTCGCCCTCCTCCAATATGATTTGTTCCACATCATACGTCCAAAAATTGTAAGCTATGCTGCATAACAGCGACAAAAACATGGTAGCAACAAGAGCAGCCGCCATAATTGAAATGCTGGATGCACGGTTATTTTTAATATAGCTTTTGGAGTAGTCCTTCCACATGCCGCTCACCTCCGCTTCTGGTCGCTGACAATTTGTCCGTCTTCGATGGTCACAATTCGGTCAGCTTCCAATGCAATTTTTTCGTCATGAGTAATAAGGAGTATCGTCTGCTTTAAATTTCGGTTTGACAGCTTTAAGAGGTCAATTATTTCCTTGGAATTTTTTTGGTCAAGGTTTCCCGTCGGCTCATCAGCAAAAAGGATGGCAGGGCGGTAAATCAAAGACCTTGCGATTGCGACACGCTGCTGCTGTCCCCCAGATAGCTGGCTCGGCAGGCTTTCCAGTTTATCCTCTATCCCCAATGTCTTTACAATCATTTTAAAGTAATCCAAATCTGGCTTTCTTTTGTCAAGCAGCATAGGCATAAGGATATTTTTCTCTGCTGTAAGAGTGGGAATCAGATTATAAAACTGGTAAACCAATCCAACCTTTCTTCTTCTGAAAATTGCGGCATCCGTAGCATTTAGCCCGCCAAGGTCAACACCGTCTATTGTTACAGTACCTTTTGTCGGCTTGTCTACGCTGCCCAAAATATGCAGGAGCGTTGATTTTCCAGAGCCAGATGCCCCAATAATTGCGACAAATTCGCCTTTTTCAATAGATAGGCTGATTCCATTTAAAGCAGTAACCTGATTACCGCCTTTCCCAAATACTTTTTCAATACCGTTACATCTTAGTATTTCCATGTTGTCAAATCCTCCTGTTTGTTATTTCCTTATTACTGGCGTGTCCCTCACGCCATAAAGGTATACCCTTGCATTTGAGATTTCTCAAAGTATTTTTATTATAACAAATGAAAGTGACATCTCAGTGACTACGCTCCAAACATACCATATTTTATGTGCTTCGCATTACTTTAACGAATATAAAAACGAACCTCAAAACAAGCCCCGCCATTCGGAAGGTTGAATGCACGGATAATTCCGTTCTGCATTTCTATGATTGCTTTTGAAAAGGAAAGTCCTATCCCGATTCCAGTATTTTTTGCGTTTTCACCACGATAGAACCTCTCAAACAGGTGGGGTAAATCCTCTTTTGCAAATCCCTCCCCCTCGTCCCATATCCGTATCTGCACATAAAGCGGATTTTTTTCATAGGAACAATGGACAGCAGTGCCTGTCCCTGTTGCTTCCATGCAGTTTTTCATTAAATTCATGACCGCTTCCATCGTCCAGTTTAAATCCACATTGATATTCATCTCGCCCATTTCTGGAACTTCAATCAGAACGCCCTTTTGCATGAACAGTTCATATAAATTGTCCGATGCCAGAGAAAGGATTGTAAAAACATCTGTTGGTTTCCTGTCAAGTGCAAGCGTTCCCGCATCAATGCGGGACAACAGCAATAACGCTTCTTCTAAGTGCATGAGCCTGTTTATCTGCCGCCCTATATCCTTGATATTGGCGTGCATTTTACACGCCATAGAGGTATGCTCTTGTGGCGTTTCTGCGGTATGTATATCGTCCAAATGTTCTTTCGCCATCTGGACAGTTAAGGAAATAGACGTAATCGGCGTTTTAAGCTGATGGGCGATATTAGAAAGATTTTCTGCAAAATTGTTTCGTGCTGTTAGGGCTTCTTCCCTTGTCTGGTAAAGTTCCGTTACCGTCTTATATATTTCATCTTGCAGTTTTGAAAATTCATCATCTGAAGATTCCAAAACCAATCCTTGAACTCCTGTATTTATTTTTTCCAAATATCCCGTCAAAGTTTGGATACGGTCATATGATTTCCTATGCCAATAACAGAAAGTGAAAAGGAATAATATGCCGCCCACAAAAAAAGCTAAAACGGCAATCCAAAGGGCTGTCGTGTCCGTAATCCCTAAATTCGATGGATAATAACCAAAGTTTGATAATATATTTTCGCCTGTCACATGGAAGTCGTGTGTTTTCAATAATTCCAAAACAGCCTGTCGGGAATCTGGATTATTTTCAATCATACTTTCACAAAATCCTCCCAATATATGAAAACACACATGGCGATAGTAAAGGGTAAGAAGGTATGTAGTCATTGCCGCTACAATAAGACTGACCGACAACACAAACAGAACCATTATTTTTATATTTGATTTTTTGCTCATATCTCATCCTCCATACGGTAGCCAAAGCTCCGTATTGTTTTTAAGCAGGACGGATGATGGAGCTTTTCTCTAAGCCGTTTCATTGCCACGGTCAACGTGTTGTCATTGACATAATTCCCATTATTATCCCAGATTTGAGTCAGCAGCCGTTCTCTTGTGACGGTTTTTCCCTTATTTTCAATCAAAAGCTGCAATAGTTGGTATTCTGCTTGGCTGACAGTAATTTCTTCTTCGCCACAAAATACTGCCGTTTTGTTTTTGTCAATTGAAATAGAACCGCAGGAAAGATACTGGTTCTGCACATTTCCTGACCTGCGTAGCAATGCGTAAATGCGGGAATACAGAACTTCTAATTCAAAAGGTTTTGTCACATAATCATCTGCCCCATA
The DNA here is from genome assembly GCA_910574885.1 of Lachnospiraceae bacterium. GTDB lineage: Bacteria > Bacillota > Clostridia > Lachnospirales > Lachnospiraceae > Sporofaciens. The sequence goes on from CAJTDD010000050.1 coordinate 11,140, forward strand.
TCTAAAACCAGAAATAATATCACAAGTGTCATCTCGGACAGTCAGAAAAATGACTGGCAATTCTTTCCAACTTGAGCGTATCCATCTGCAAAAGCTATTTCCCTCGCCGTCTGGCATATTCCAGTCAATCAGCGCAAGGCTTGGAATATGGTGTTCCAATGCCTTCTTTCCGCTTTCCAATGTTCCAAATATAGAAACAGCATACCCTTTTGGGCTTAGATATGCTTTTACAGCCGTTGCAATATTTTCATCATCTTCAATATAATAGATTTCTATCATTTTTCCATCTCCTTGTAATTTTTCCGACGCATATCCGCTGGCTTTTCTGTGTCCCGTGGGATAAGCCATACACGGGTTAGGTGGATAACGCCCTCAATACGGTTTGCCTTGCATAATTTCTGGACTTGCCGTTCGGATATCCCCCATAATTTTGCGGTTTCCTGCACTGTCATGTAATCGAACATAAGATACCTCCCAAAATCAACTAAAAGTATTCTTTATTATAGTCGGTTAAGCGAACTAAAGCAAGCCTATAAAAATTTCATATCCACATAAAAACGACAAGGTTTGCACCCTGCCGTTTCTAATTGCTTATGCGTAAATAATTTCCTCGTTCACAATCTCCCTCGCACACGCCCTTATGTTACCTAGCCGCCCTGTCCATTCTAGGGCGTTTTCTTCCTTTAGGCGTTCCGTTATGCCCTGTGCCTGTTTCATGTCCTCAATAAGCCTTTCAAAGCGTTCCTGCGCCTGCTTATCAATGTCGGCAAGGTAAGTATTCAGCTTGCCACATGTAAGAAGATTCGTGTATGTAACCTTGCGATACTGCTTCAGATAGTGCAGATGCCACTTTCTCGCCTGTCGGCTCGGTCGGTTCGCAGCTTGAGTGCCACTGGCACTCGCTCACCCCCATGTGCCTATCGGCTGTTCTTCTTCGGCGAATACGGTTAAGCACGGCATTAAGTAATCTCCTTGCCGTTCGTATTTGCCGCCCAATTCCTCAAATAATGATTTCATATGCAAAAACTCCTATTCTGTATAGTTTGGTTTCTACGGGGTATCTGCAAGCAATGTATCAGCAGGCTATATGTATATATTATCTTTAAATTAAGTAATCCCCGTTCTTCTCGTAGGTCAGATTCATCATTATTTCCCCTTTCCCCGGCATTTCCGGTCTGTGTGGTAGGTTGTACGTTCTCCGCTACGCTTTCACGCTTTAAAGCATTATAGCGTGTGTCAGAGGTATTTGCAAGTCCTTTTTGAGCAAAATTTTTCGCCGTTTCCTTTCCTGCGATTTCCCTGTCATACGCCCCGATTGCTTTGCCAATCTCCATAAGCACAGGCTTGGATAAATCGGATATGCTGTCACCGATATGTGACAGGGTTTCTATTGTATTAAACTCATGGATATAGGGGAACTGGATTTCTTCTGCCAGCTCCGCATCTTCCATGCCGCACCGCTTTAAGACGGTGTAGGCGATGCTGTCCGCCAGCGTTTCCCGGACACGAACAGCAATATTCAGCTCGTCCAGTTCCTCCAGAAAACTTCCTTCTTTCAGATATTCCATATCCGAAGCAAGCTCCCCATAACAGTCCTGTGCAATCCGGGAAGCAATCTCCCTGATCCTGTCCACAAATCCCGTTTCCTTGTTAGTATCTCCATAAATCCCTTCCAGACGGTTCAGAATCGCTTCCTGATGTTCCTCCCGCATCTCCCAAAGCTGTGGGAAACGCCCGATGCGCCTTGCCTTATGCACGTCCGATATGTCAAAGACGTACTGCAGTCCGGTGTAGGGACTCCCTTCTTCATCCAGAAGTGCAATCCCCTTTGCGCCCTTGTTTACCCAACAGTGCATTTTTTCATTCCATATCTCTATGGAAGCGCAGGCTGTGGCGTCCGGTCTTTGGGCATAGATAAGGAGCTGGTCTTTGAACGGGTATTTGTAGAGCCTTGATGCTGTGTTCAGATATTTCTTCCAGCTTTCTTCATTTCTCGTCACCCTCTTTGATGTTTCTTCGGAGAGTGCGGAAATTACGTCATATTTTCTCATGGCAATCCTCCATTTCCTGTTTATTGTTTTTGGGCAATAAAAAAGGCGACTATGGTTCATTCATAAGCCATTGCCACCAGTGACGGTAAACTTTATTCAATTTTTGTCTGCTCCTTTCCTTTGGCTTTATTAAAAAAGCACCTAAGATTTCTCCTAAGTGCTTTTCCTTCTTTAACATATAAAGAGTTTTTTGTATAAGTGCTAAAAATTATCCTGTTATTCTTCTACATTGTCCATTCTTTTATAGGTTCTAATTTCAAATTCGCCATTTTCATTAAAACCACATTTAAAGAAAAATCCGTTATAATGAAATATATACTGAGCAAATAACTTCCACACTTCACTATCATATGTTTCACTTTCTGAAAATTTATTTCTCAATATATCTGTAGAAATTTGTGCGAAAATACTTTTGTATTCCTTTCCTACTGATTCAACACTTGCCAAAAACTCATTCCATTCCATCAATATTTCTTCTTGTTCTTTTTCACCGACAGTTAAGAAGTATTCCGCTATATAATCAACAGCTCTTTTACTAATTATTACCATTAACCGTAGTTCTAACATTTGCTTCATATATCGAATAATATTTTTTACTGGTTCTTTAATATTTATTAAAAAATTCAAAATATCTATCGCTTGTATTCCTAAATCTTTTGCTTGTGAAATGATAATTAACGTGGCTTCACAAGAAATTATTTCTTTTTTCTGCTTTTTTGATATAGACATTGCATCATAATCACATATTCCAAATAAATCTCTAAGATTATGATTACTAAGTTCTTCAAAATTAACATCTTCATAATTATTTAGAGAAATCAGTTTTTCGGCATAATCCTTTATTTTTACAGATTCCATGGCAGAAAAAGTCAATACATAGCCATTATCTTCTTTTTCTTTATTCTCTTTCAACATATTTCTGATTACTACACTCTTTTCTTTGAACATAGCTAACACAAATTGCTCATACGTTAGTTTTGTATGCTGGTACAAAGAATAAAAGGTTGTTGGCATCTGGTTAAAATCCTTATAATACTCTAACCAGTCAAATTCTTTTTGAGGTGTAATATTTTCTTGAATCCATTCTATAAACTGATTTTGATTCTGAATTTTATCTTTACGGATTCCCATTCATATGGTTCTTCTGGCAAAACTTTATCATTATATATACAATATATTATTGTACTTTCTGTTTCAATTTCTTTAAGGAATACAGCTGTATCTTTACTCACATTTTTTATTTTTATAACTGTATCATCATTTTGTCCTACATTTAATCCCCAATATTTTCCATATATATCAATATTATTTTTATCACTCCTGAGTAATGCCATTGTTAAAAATTTACTACTCATTTCAAAGTCAGATTCTCTCTCATATACCATCGCAACCAAAGCCAATGTATTAACATTATTACTTTTTTGTGCATAAAACATTACATTATCTGGAACTATTCTTTTATTCTGGAGTGAAATATATAAAATATTGTTTACAACATATGGATCTTGTTTATATACATCAAATATACTCAAAAATATATTAAGCGCTTCTATAACATTTTCTTTTGCAAGCAAAATAGCTGCCTTCATTCTCAATTTTCTTGGAGACATTTTTCTTAATGTTTCATACTTTTTAATTATCTCTAATGCATCATCATACATACCATTTTTCATAAAGACTTCGATTAAGATTTCTTCTGTTTGATTATTCCTTTTCTTTTTGTTACTATTGTGTTTAGCACTGACTTACCTTCACCATTTTGATATAATTCTAACAGAAATTCCAAATAGTTTCCGTATTTGCTTTCATAGTTCATACAAAAGTTTTTGAACAATCTTCTCCTTTAACAGTTTTTACCATGTGTACATACATCAAAAATATTGCCAAATGCTCAGATAATATATATTTATAATCCTCAAAAAATGATATTACCTTTTCTGGTGTATTTATCCACTGTAGCAAAAAATCATACAGTAGCATATATCGCCTTGTATCCTGACAAAATCTCACAATTTCCTGCTGATTCGCTACTCCTCTTTTTATTTGTAATAAATAAATTATTTCTTGAATATCATTATCCATCTTAATGGATTCTGGAAGCTCTTTAATAATCTTGTCCACATCTATATCATCTGTAAGCACTGCGCTTCTTATCAAAACAAAGTAGAAAATTTTTTTATAATCTGCTTTTAGTCTTGAATATAGATTAATCTTATTTTTTAATTCTTCACATAGACATTTTAAATTATCAATTTTTTCATTTTGAGAAAATTCATCTATATACTCTAATTCTTGTTTTTGCCAAATAAACAATTCTTCCAATACATTTTTACTTTCTGGTATTACCTCTCTCATCGAAATATATATACCATAATTATTTTGCTTATACAAATACATAAACATAATTCGATTTACTAACCATTGTTCTGTATCATAATATTCGTTTTTACTAATGCTCTTTACTTGCGCACCATATTGAATTTCTACCTCTTGAGTATAAAAATTAGAAAAATCGCCTTCTTTAATTTCTTCTATAATCTGTTTCAAAATCGAGTCTTCTGTCATAAGTAACAATTTTTATCTCTATTTTCTATATTAAGTAATATAATTTTCCTTATAATATCTTTTTTAATGGGTACACACTTTATCTTTTCAAGTGCATCTAATTCATATCTATTTTCAAGTTGGCAATCAGAAATCATTGATAAATTCATCTTTATAGCAGTATCTAATTCTTGATTTCTGGATTCTATTAACGGTAAAATATTACAAACTTCTTCTATATTTCCATGCCACAGGAAATCACATAATACAAAGTAAATTCTAATCTTTTTATCTTCACCTATATCTTCTTTTTGATTGATAATATCATAAATTTTTTTAATATCATTTCCTACCGTTCGAACCTCTTTAATAACCCCTTCAGATTCACTTTTTATTGTCTGTCCTGTAACATACACACCATATTTTTCAGCTATATCTAAATTACTAGCTAGAAACTCTTTATATTTATTTAGAACTTTCACAAAAAAATCACGAACAGTAGAATTATCCTCAACCGAAAATAATCTTCCAGATGATAAAACACTCTCTTTGCAATCATTAACCAAGTCACCTATGAATATACTTTCAAGTGGTTTTTGAATATCAGGTTCAATCACATATTTATATATTTTTAAAATAGGGCTTTGGTAATGAACATAGTTTTGAAATGCCGAAGATAGTAGTATACTTCCATCATTTTTCAGACAATAGTCCTCTATCCATTCATCAATTTCTTTTTTCAATGTACTTAATTTAATAGTATCAACTACTTTTTGTGTTCCTTCATAAGCCCAATTTGATAATACATTTATAACAATAGTTGAAATCGTATCTTTAATTGCCTTATCTATCATATACAAGACCTCCTACATCAAATATATTCAGTACCTCTAGTATATCGTTCGCTAATTAACTACACCATATTTTTTCCTAAAATACTGAAAAATACGGCATTCTTTAAGTGTAGTTAATTAAAAAACGCTGTACTAGTTGATTACCTCAATATCTACCAAGAATTTCTTGCTTTATTATATAACAAACTCAATAGATACACAATTCCGAAAATATGCACCTTTATGCTGCAAGACACAATAATCGTATCTTGCTCTAATTATCCCGAATTCGGGATAATAAGAGTTATACCGAAAAGTATCTTATCCCGATATTTGAAAAATCCCCTTAATATATAAGCCGAGTAGAAACAAAATTCGGGATAATATTTTCCTATATAAGTGGAGAGGATGCGCAGAAAATTCGGGATAATATTTTTTAAGTTCTTCCATGTGAAGGATATTTCCTCAATAATCTAATCAGCAGGCTACTGCCTGACTATTATAATGAGGAGGCCATGAACAGGGTAAAGGTAACTGACATATCTGAGCTTATATCTCTGGTATGCAAAAAATTAATTGAATACGGTGTCCAACCACACACTGTCTGGTCAGATTACAGCTATAACTACCGTCCAATCCTTCATTTTTTTCAGGAACATGAATGCCCTCAATATGATGAGGCATTATTGGCGCAATACCGGCAGGAGCAACAAAACCGTTACGAGCGGGAAGAAATGGTACGGAAAAACTATTTGAACAAGACAAGGGCTGTTTCGAGGCTGCAAGAATTTTATAACCGTGGGGAACTGTCTCACGTTATAGCAGGCGGTC
>CAJTDD010000051.1 GCA_910574885.1 Lachnospiraceae bacterium
AAATAGTCTTTCCATACAACATCCATAATCAAAGCTAAAGAGGCGCAATCCTAGTAAAATCAAGGGATAGCGCCTCTTTAGACTTTTGCAAGTGTTAAAGATGGGATTTAATGTGAACTATCAATATATATTTTAAATAGACTAATTTATTTGATACAATCTTACCAATGTTACCAGCTTATAAGTCATTTCCTCCTGTTAACCTAAAAGCCACAAAGCAGTATATATCTACAGATATAACGATACAGAGCTGACGCCCCCAGAATATAATTGACATCTATTTTAAAATGCGATTATAATGGACATGTACACTCGGATTCTATCTTGCCGGGTGCGCACGCAAAAGGCGCTCTTACGAGCAAAGGAGGAATCTATCATGAATTATGACGTAATTATTGTCGGAGCAGGCCCTGGCGGAATCTTCTCGGCATACGAACTGGCGCAGATGGACAACCGGCTCAAAATCGCAGTTTTCGAGGCTGGCGTCCCGCTCAAAGACAGGCATTGCCCTATTGACGGTAAAAAGGTAAAGTCCTGCATCAAATGTAAAACCTGTGCAATCATGAACGGCTTCGGCGGTGCCGGTGCATTTTCGGATGGGAAGTATAATATCACCAATGATTTCGGCGGAACCCTCTATGAATATATCGGAAAAGAACAGGCTCTTGAACTGATGCGCTACGTAGACGACATCAATACCAGCCACGGAGGAGAAAAGACAAGGATGTACTCCACGGCAGGGACCCAGTTTAAGAAAGTCTGCCTCCAGAATAAGCTGAAACTTCTGGACGCGTCCGTCCGCCATCTGGGAACGGATATTAATTATGTGGTTCTGGAACAATTATACGACGAACTGAAAGACAAGGTAGAATTTCATTTTAACACTCCCGTAGACAGCCTGGAACGCACGGAAGACGGCTACCGCGTCCATTACAACGGGCAATCTGCTGACTGCAAAAAATGTATCGTCTCTGTGGGCAGGAGCGGAAGCAAATGGATGGAGAATATCTGCCGGGAACTGGACATTCCTACCAAGTCTAACCGGGTGGACATCGGCGTCCGGGTTGAACTTCCTGCCGTCATCTTCTCCCATCTGACGGACGAGCTGTATGAGAGCAAGATTGTCTACCGCACAGAAAAATTTGAGGACAACGTCCGGACATTCTGCATGAACCCCTATGGTATCGTGGTAAATGAGAACACCAACGGTATCGTCACGGTAAACGGCCACAGCTACGAGGATACGGAACACCAGACAGAAAACACCAATTTCGCACTGCTGGTCGCAAAACATTTCTCTGAGCCATTCAAAGACAGCAACGGATACGGGGAAAGCATCGCAAGGCTATCCAACATGCTTGGCGGCGGCGTTATCGTACAGCGGTTCGGAGATCTGGTCAGAGGAAGGCGCAGTACTGCCGGAAGGATTCGGGAAGGATTAGTTACCCCTACCCTTGCCGCCACGCCCGGCGACTTGAGTCTGGTACTTCCGAAACGGATTCTGGACGGTATCATGGAGATGATCTACGCACTGGATAAAATCGCGCCGGGAACCGCCAACGACGATACCCTGCTCTACGGCGTGGAGGTAAAATTCTATAACATGGAAGTAGAACTTGACCAAAATCTGCAAAGCAAGTACCAAGGGCTTTATATCATAGGAGACGGAAGCGGGGTCACTCATTCTCTCTCCCATGCTTCTGCAAGCGGAGTATATGTGGCAAGGCATATTGCGGAAAATATATAAGCATTTTGTCTTGTCTCCCCTGCAAACGCAGAAGGCAGGCAGCTAACATCTTTGAATATATGTATATACTTTGGGGCTGCCACATCATGGTAAATAACCTGATGTGGCAGCCCCAATCTCTTATGTCCGGCAGGGAATCTATCTCCTGCCCTTAGTCTACTTTCACGTCCAACATCTGCTGCGAAACTTCTGCCTTACTCATCTGGTAAGCTGCCCGTGCTTTGGCGCGCTTCACCTTCAACGCCTCCGGCGTCGTCTCTGCCTCCATACGGGTCATCTCCCTCTCCCTGGAAAGCATCCTGACATCCTTTTCCGTCTCTGCAGCCTTAACCGCCTTTTCCGCGAAAACTTGGCCGTCTTGTGCAAATCCTTCCCTGTTCGCATCCGTCTTTCCCGCAGACATATCTTTATCCGCCGCTTCCGTCTTCCCTGCAGATGTATCTTGGCCTGCCGCTTCCGTCTTCCCCGCAGAGCCATCTTCCTGTTCTGCCTTCTCTGACGGTTCCTCGATACCCAGTTCCTTCTCTTTTGCCTCCTGCAAATCCTTCTCTGCTTTCAGGCGCTCCGCCTCTGTCGGCAGCTTCGCATACTCGCCGCTCTCCACGAATTCCTGGGCCGTCGTCTGCAAAGCCTGATTCTTACGGTGTTCCTGCATGACCAGCTCGAACTTCTTTTCCTCCGGTATCACCGGATTATTCATGATACTGTTCACCGCACTCAGGGAAGTTGCCGTGTGCGCCATCTTTACACGCTCCACTTCCTCCTTCGTCTTACACTTCTTTAACTCATTCTCATAGTTCTTCTGTTCTGCCTCAATGGATTTCACCTTCTGATAAGCCTGCGGGTCATGCTTTCGCAGATAATCCATCTCTTCTGCTGTCAATTTCTGACCGCTGTTCAGCTTCAAATCGATCTGCTTGGCAAGCTGGTCTGAACCATCCTCCCGGGACTTGCGAATCTCCTCTGCCTGACGCCTTGTGGGATCATTGTCAAGCCTCATACTCCCATCCGCTGTAAAATCATTAGTATCCTGCTTCTTCTGCCACTTCATCTGCATCTCCATATTTCGTGTGTATGCATTCAATGACTGCACTGTAAAAAAATTCACAGGCTCACCTCTCTTTCTAAAACCTAATTCCGTATACTATATCCTTCTATCCATAGACGCCCGTGAAAGCATATTGCCTGACTGCCTTAGGCATGCTTCCACCGATTCCCTCGTAACGCTGTCCAAAGCTCCGTACTTTATCGGCTTTCCAATCTCCCAGCCTGGGTCTGCTTCCCTTGCCGCGTCAAGGAACGCCTGCCTGTATGCCCGCTCATACTGCTGCATGGTATATCCTGCTGCCAGCCGGTCTTTCTTCGTCACCTTACGGTACATATTAGTGTATACGTCCGACCGTTTCGTCCTGTCACCATTCAGGATGCCGTTCTCACGCAGAAATTCCTTCTTCGTCTGCTCGAACATCTCATCCTTGCTGCTTTCCGGGATGGAAATGATGCGCTTTCTGCTGCTTTCGTTGGCATCTGTTACCAACAGGCCTGCGAGCCCCGTAGTGGGATCTATGTAATCTCCGTCCTTATCGTAGCACCTCATTGAATTCTTAATTGCCTGAACATTCGTGAACATTGCGCCGTTCCCATTCTTCGCCATCTCCTGCATGACTGCTTTGTACTGCTTACTGTTCGTATCAATACCCGCCGCCTTTAACTGCGCCTGTACAGAACGGCTGTTAATCTGTGATAAACGGAAACTGCCGATGGGATTGCCGCCGGATATCCCTGACATTCCAAATGTTTTCTGCAATAAATAACTATAATCTATGATTCTTGACATGAAAGAGCCTCCTTTCGGCTATAATAATGACCATTCCCAAAAACTGCGAATATTTACGAACATTCCTGATACTGTCCGTAACCTACTAAATTTTATATCGGCAGAAATGCAGGAAAACTTAACCAACTCGATATGATACGAAAAAAACTGCGAGCCATATCCGTGACTCACAGTTCTTTGTCCCACATCTTCAAAAACAATTCACATCTTATCCTGTCATGACAGAATCGACTCCATGATCTGCAGTTTCCGGAACCGAAACGCCCTACCCAAGCGCCACATCTAAAATCATCATCACCAGGAACCCGACAATAAACCCCAGTGTCCCTGATTTTTCATCCTCCTTGTCGCAAGCCTCCGGAAGCAGCTCTTGAACGACCACATATATCATCGCCCCTGCAGCCAACGATAAGAACCAGGGCATCCCCATCTGTACCGCGCCTGCCAGCCCGGCGGCAGCCACGCCGAAGATTGGCTCTACCACCGCCGACATACTGCCGATGAAAAAGGCCTTCTTCTTACTGAACCCATTCTGAATCAGGGGAAGCGCCACCGCCGTCCCCTCAGGGAAATTCTGGATTGCAATCCCGACAGCCAGCGCAATCGCCCCTGACAGCAATGCCGGTTCTCCGGGATTCTGCGCAGCCAGGGCAAATGCAAGGCCAATCGCCATCCCTTCCGGGATATTATGCGCCGTAATCGCCATAATCAGCATAGCTGTGTTTTTCTGCACCCTGAGATGCTCCCATCTCCCAATGAGATAATCCGCCAGCAGCAGCAATATGACGCCGAGCAGGAATCCGCCTGTAATAACCATCCAGCTCACCTGCCCGTTCTCTTCCGCGAATTCAATCCCCGGCAGCAGCAAAGACCACACAGAGGCGGCGACCATCACGCCTCCGGCAAACCCCAAAAAACCCCTTTGGAGCCTGCCGCACATATCCCTCTTCACGAAGAACACACCCGCCGCCCCGAGCGTAGTCACTGAAAATGTAAGTAACGTCCCTAAGAACGTCCATAGAATTCCATTCATAGTTTTCACCTCACCATCAATATACGGTGAAACTATGAAATGGTTCCTCCTGCAAATACCTTCATAGAAGCCTCTTCCTCAAACTGCTTGGAATACAGCTCATAGTAGTATCCTTTTTCCCTGAGCAGCTCCTTATGGGTGCCCTGCTCAATGATTTTCCCGTCCTTCACCACCAGAATCAAGTCTGCCTGCCGGATGGTAGAAAGCCGGTGGGCGATGATAAACGAGGTATGCCCGCAAAGAAGCCGCCCTGTCGCCTGCTGGATCAACTGCTCCGTGTGGGTATCAATCGAAGAAGTCGCCTCGTCCAGCACGAAAATTGCCGGATCTGCCAGAATCGCCCTGGCAAATGAAATCAACTGTTTCTCCCCGGTAGAAAGCCTGCCGCCGCTCTCCCCTACATCGCTGTCGTATCCATTTTCCAGCTTCATGACCACTTCGTCCGCCGACACGCTTTGCGCCGCAGCCTCAATCTCCCCGTCCGTCGCGTCCAGACGCCCGTACCGGATATTTTCCCGCACCGTACCGGAAAACAGATGCGGATTCTGCAGCACATAGCCAATCTGGCTGTGAAGCCATAACTGAGAACGCTCCCGGTAATCCACGCCGTCGATCAGTATCCGCCCCTTCGTCGGCTCAAAGAAACGCCCTACGAGGTTCACAAGGGTTGACTTACCTGCCCCTGTTTCACCCACAATCGCCACATTCATCCCCGCAGGCACATGAAGGTCAAAATGCTCCAGTACATATTCTTTTCCATCGGGATACCGGAAAGAAACATCCTCGAACACGATATCTCCCTGGATCTTCTCCCAGTTCTCCTTCTTAGGATGGAATGCGTCCCCATATTTTTCTAACACCTCGGCCTTATCTACCACATTCGGCGCCTGCTCCAGAAGATCCATCACACGCTCAATATTTGCCTGACAGGAAATCAACTCTGCCAGAAGCCGTGCAAGCTGCTGGATCGGCTCGAAAATGATGACTGCGTAGGATATGAACACAGACAGCGTCCCAAGCTTCATAATCTCTTCTTTCACCATATAGCCGCCCTGCGCCAGCACCACAGCAGCCGCCACGGAACTGAACAGCAGAATCATAGGGATATAGATTGCGTTAAGCCTTGCGGAACGGCTGGCCGCCCTGTGCATGTCCGCCGTCCTCTCAAAAAATGCTTTCTCATTATCCCGCTCAATCACCATGCTTTTCGAGGTCTTGACACCGGTAATCCCTTCGTTATATGCGCTGGTAATCTGAGAATTAATCTTCCTGACCTTCCGGTTCCAGTGCAGAATTTTATTCTGGAAGTAAACCGTCAGCACGGCAATGCAAGGTACAATCAACAGGATGACCAACGTAAGCCTGACATTTAACATAAACATAATGCAAAACACACTGACCACATAGAGCAGCGACCAGAACATATCCACCAGCCCCCATGCGACCATGGACGCAATACGCAACGTATCGCTCATGACTCTGGCATGAATGTAACCTACCGGAGTCGTATTATAATAAGAAAATGATAACGTCTGCAAATGTTCAAACTGCGCCCATTTTAAATCCTTTCCCACGTTCATCTCTATGGTGGTAGCCGCCCGGACAGAAAAATAGACGCACAACGTCTGGATCACGATGACAGCCACGTAGGCCGCTGCAAACCGTCCAATCCCGGCAAGGCTTTCCACGGTAATAAAGTGGTCGATAGCGTAGCTCTGGAACAGAGGCACTACCACGTCTATTCCGGCAAGAAAAATATTTAACCCAAGAGAAATCGCAAAAAACTTCTTATAAGGCTTGAAAAAAGGCAGCATTTTTCCCCAGACCTTGAAACTGAACGGTTTATTGTAATCTTGTTCTTCATATGCCGCCATTTCTTACACCTCCATCTTCTTTCTGTCATCCTGGCTCATCTGTATCTCATAAATCTGCTGGTAGAGCCCGCCACTCTTGATTAATTCATGATGCGTCCCGATTTCCTCGATGCGTCCATGATTCAGGACCAATATCCGGTCTGCGCCCATGAGCGTCGTAATTCTGTGGGAAATCAGGATTACGGTGGCTTCCTTCATGTATTCTTCCAGCGCCTTCCGAATCTTTGTGTCCGTCTGGGAATCCACCGCTGACAGGGAATCGTCGAACACCATGACCGGAGCTTTTTGAAGCAACATCCGGGCAATCGCCACACGCTGGCGCTGTCCTCCGGAAAGTGTCACGCCTCGTTCCCCGACTAAGGTGCCGTATCCGTCCGGGAATCCCATGATTGCGTCGTCGATACAGGCAATCTTCGCCGCCTCGCGGATTGCATCCATGTCTGCGCCTGGTTTTGCAGCCGCAATATTCTCCTGAATCGTACGGGAATACAGGAATGGTTCCTGCAATACCATCCCCACCTCGCTCCTGAGCTTGTCAAGGGGAATCTGACGGATATCCTTTCCGCCGATATGGATGCTTCCCTGTCCTTCTTTAAGCTCGTACAGGCGGGTTAATAGCTGTACAATCGTAGATTTTCCGCTTCCCGTGCCGCCAAGGATGCCAAAGGTACATCCCTGTGGGATTTGGAAATGGATGTCTTTTAGTACTTCGTTTCCGTCTTCATATCCGAAATTCACATGGTTAAACGCGATATCATATCGTTCCTTTCCTTCTGCAGCGGATATATTTACCTGCCCGTTTTCTTTCACTGGCTCTTTTGCCTGTCCAGCCCTCGCTTGGGATTCTTCCGGCATGCTTTCCTGTGTCTTTATACCTGCTTCGTTCCTCTGCATTGTATCTATTGTCTTTATCTCGGCTTCTTCCTTGGCGCTTATAATGTAGTCCACACGTTCAAAAGAAACGCCCGCCTTGCTCATATCAGAAAGAATCCTTCCAAGGCCACGGATCGGCCACACAAGGGTCGTGTTATAAGAAGCGAATGCAACAAACTCACCGACTGTAATCCTGCCCTGCACCGCCTCCATCGTACCAAGCACGATGACCGTGACGACCTGAAGTCCTGTAATCAGATCCCCGACTCCCCAGTACAGGCCGGACAGAGTGCCAAGCCGGATCCACAGATTCGCGAAAATGCCGTTCTTCTCCCGGAACCTGTCCATCTCAAACCGTTCCCGCCCGAACGCCCGCACCACACGGACTCCGGTCGCATTCTCCTGTACTACGGTAGACAGCTCGCCTTCTGCTTCATCGGCTACGATGAACCGCTTGGCAATCAACCTGTAAAATACGGAGGAATAGATGATTACAATCGGTACGAACGGCAGCACTGCCAACGATAACCGGACGTTCATCGACACCATCATAGAAAAATAAATCACAATCAGGAAGACCGTCCGGAAGACTTCCAGCAATTGTGTCACCACGAAATTACGGATGACCTCCACATCAGAGGTGCAGCGCTGTATAATATCCCCGGTCTGGTTCTTGTCATGCCAGCTCATGGGAATCCTCTGGACATGGCAAAACAGCATGTCCCGCATATTTTTGGCAAATGTCTCTCCTGCAAGCGCCGTATTTGACCGGCACACGAACTGCGACAGCCCCGACAGCGCAGCCACCGATACCAAAAGAAGCGCCAGAATCCAAAGATGGTCTGACAGGTATCCATACTTTGTCCCGTCAAGCACAGAATCTATGCTGAAACGGAAAATCTGGGGCGTCAGCGAGTTCAATACGGTCATCGCCAGAGATGCTATGACCGCAACTGCAAAATATTTTTTTGATCCGTCAAAAAACTGACGGATCAAGTTCCATTTTCTGTATTTAATCTCAATCCCTTCTCTCCTTTTTAATCACCCGACCGCATGATTTTTAACAGAAGCTCAATGTGCTCGGCAATCTTTTCATCTTCTAAGTGATCTACATTGTCTCTCACCTGCTTCAATCTCGTCTCTTTTTCAATCGCCATCAGTTTGTTTAGGACCTTATCGCTTTGGTCTTGTGCCTGTGCGGTCTTCTTACCAGGCTTCGCCTGCGTTGCCCCAGTCTTAGACGCTGGTTTCCCGGTCTGCGCCTTTGCTGCTTTTGACGCTGGTTTCCCGGCCTGCGCCTTTGCTGCTTTTGACGCTGGTTTCTCCGTCTGTGGCTTTACTGTAGATTTATTACTCTTTTTCTTAAACATACATTCCCCCCTTACTTCAGTCACTTAAACCATACAAAAATTTTTCGCACTGATAAGACTGCATTTTTAATTACATATTTAACAGAACGAAAAGCGAGATACTTCTTAACTATAGCAAAAATTACTAATACAGACAATGGGATTTGCTAATTTATTTTACAGAAAAAAGAAACTCTTGTCCTTCCCTATATCAGGTGTTATAATATCACCGTAATTGTATTGTATCTCATTGAAATGAGAATGATAACAAGGAGGAATTGAATAATGAAAGAACAAAGACATGACACTCGTTGGATGGTCAGTGTTGCACTTATGGCAGCAATCATCATTGTGCTGGCGAACACGCCCCTTGGGATGATTCAGCTTCCGATTATCAAGGCGACAACTGTCCATATTCCTGTCATCATCGGCGCAGTCCTGTTAGGTCCGTCAGCAGGGGCGATTCTGGGCGCAGTGTTCGGTATCTGCTCGTTGGTCAGCAATACCATGGCTCCCACGCTGCTGTCATTTGCCTTCTCCCCGTTTATGAGTACTTCTGGGCTTCCCGGGGCACTGAAAGCCATCTGGATCTCTGTGGGATGCAGGATTTTAATCGGAGTCGCAGCGGGATGGCTGTGGATTCTTTTCTCGAAATTGAAGGTAAACCAACTGGTTGCACTTCCTGTTGTAGGATTCATTGGTTCTATGGTAAATACGGTGACGGTCATGGGAAGTATCTATCTTCTTTTCGCACAGCAATATGCCGACGCAAAAGACGTGGCTGTCTCTGCCGTGTGGGGGCTGATTATGGGTACTGTGACGGCATCGGGCATTCCGGAGGCGGTTGCTGCGGCTATTCTGGTATTAGCGCTTGGCAAGGTGTTGATACAGGTATTTAAAAAAATGGGCGCAGATGCAGCAGGCGTTCCGGCGGCAAGATAGATGTATGAGAGTTATGGGCCTATTTTAAAATAAATATGAAAAATTAATTTTACCACTTGACAAATACCTACATTATGTGATATAAATAGCTAGTGTGATTGAGACACATAGGGGATTGGTCAAGTGGTATGATAGGGGTCTCCAAAACCTTTGGCGGGAGTTCGATTCTCTCATCCCCTGGTAGTAAAAAATAGCTGTAAACCTTGATTTATAAGGATTACAGCTATTTTTGTATTTAACTCTACAGAGTATTTGAGAGTGTTTCAAGGTATAAATGCTCCAAACGGCTATGAGGGAGAATTTCGATAATACATTGGGATTCTCCTTTGCTTATTGTCAGCCGGATGTCTTACGTTTCGATTTCCTTGTTCTTCCTTGTCTGTCCCTTCATAACCGAGTGTTCCGGTTACGGACGCCCAGAGCGACGGGTCCTAACAGGGCGGCGGGTCCTAACAGGGCGGCGGGTCGGCTGGGCGAACGGACATTACCAGTACCGTAAATCTATGGTACTGTCTTCCATAACGTTCTGAATCCCCGTTCCAATAAAGATACGTCCATACCAATACTGTACACTTCCTGCCGGCTTGCTCCCCCCTATGGGAGACGGGCATAGGGGCAGGCGATTTTGCTTAGGAGCGAATCTGCTTTCCAAGATTTGCTCCTAAAATCGGTTTTTGGGGTGAGGGAATGGTACACTATGAAGTTAATGGTCATTAGTTATGTCTTGTAAAATCAACTAGGATGATTTTATCTGTTTTTCTTTTTCTTCGTGATTCATTCGGATAAAAACTTTACATTGTTCGATACAAATATATTGTTGTTCCTTTGATAAAGAACGGAAAATTCTCAACATTTCATTTTCATTAGGAGTAACTATATTTCCAAATGTATAGTCTAACAGATAATCAATAGAAACATTAAAATATTTTGCAAGCGATTTTAAGGTAGAAAAATCTGGTTCTCGTGCATTTTGGACATAACTTCCTATGCATATGATGTGCAAGGCACGGGCAAGGCAAAGGAAATAGAACTTGAAGTAAAGACCGACGCCAAGGACGGCGTTAAGGTTGACTGCCCGATGACCCAGGTTCCGGCAGACAAGGTAACGGACGAAATGCTTCGGGACATCATAGACAAGACCCAAGACGCAGTGGAGAACGGCGACGAAAGCATGAAAGGCGACGCCGGGAAAGACGTGCTGGAAAAACTGGGGGAGAATGTAGGCAACAGCCCGAACGCTTCTGATAAGACCAAGGAAGAAGCGGGTGCTATAAAAGGAGACGCAAATACAGACTCTAAGGAAAGCGAAGAAGCAAAGAAAGAGGATGGCAAGAAAGATACTGCCAATACAGGGGACAGCGGGAACAAACAGACAGCAGATAATAATACGCCAAACAACAGCGCAAGCAATAACACGGGCAACAATGCTTCCAAGCCAACCGGCGGCAATACACAGAACAACAAGCCTTCCAAGCCGGCAGAACAGCCCAAGCCGGCGCACCAGCACAGCTGGAAAGACCACGTGGCGACAAAGACAGAGTGGATTCCGAACATTGTGACGGTCGATGACTATGCGGAACAGCAAGTGCCAGTAGGTACAGCATGGCAATGTAATTGTGGCGCCCAGATTTTGGGGAATGCGGATGAACATATAATGAACCATATTCTCAATGGTGAGGATGATGGCGGGCGTAGTGTACCAATTTACGAGACACAGACCGTGAAGGTCGGTTCCCATACGGAAGACCGTGGCAGTTACCAGACCACGTCCTATGTGGATTACCAGTATTGCGATTGTGGGGCAAAAAGATAAAAAAGTCAAACTACATACAAGGAGATAAGATATGGATAAACAGGAGATTTTAAATTTTTTATCAGAAAAGAAACGGGTTACAGCACCCGTCGCAGCAGCAGAGGACAGCGTGAACAGAGCTGAAAAAAATTATGAAATGGCTAAGAAAAAATGGCGGGTCGGAATCGTGATATTGCTGATTTTAACATTGGCATATCTCCGGTTCTGTTCAAAAGGAAATTTCGGCTTGTTTTATTTTAACGAAAGGGGCGTGATTCAAGCTGGTGGAATCGGGGGATTGATTCTCTTTGGGGGACTTTCTGCCCTGTTACTTTACATAAAGATAACCCGTTATATAAAACCGGCAGAGCATGAACTTGCAAATGCGCTCAGTATTCTCCGGCAGGCGAAGGATACCCCGGCTTATCAGAATGGGGCAAAAGACTTTCCAGCAAAATTCTATAATTATTCCGATGTTTACCATCTGTGGAATTTTATCAATGAGGGAAGAGCCGAAACTTTAAAAGAAGCGTATAACCTATTGGAAACAAACCAATTCCAACAAAACCAGATGGAAATCCAAGCGGATATCAGACGTTTACAGCAGGAAATTGTAACTACATCCAAGGCGAATGCGGCGGCTTCCGTGATAACAACATATAATACGGCTAAAAAGAAATAGTGAAAATACTATGCACCCTTGTTTTTATTCATAAGTGGAGAGGGGTGCGGGGACGTTGTCCCCGATAATTTATGGGTTTCCGTAGGGAAACCCATAAAACAGTTTATTCTCATATATAATAAACTGTTAGCATGTTGAATTTTTATTTTATCTTCTAAGAAGTAGACCTCTTTTCCGATAGACTTGTATTCAGCGTAAATCGTACGAAATTCTTTAACTAAACCAGCTTCTCTCATTCTCTCTTTCTCCAGTTCCAAATTTCCTGTAATACATAATATAACAAGTGCAGCTCCTCCAATGTGCCGTCAAACTTGATCCTGCCTAAAACTATTATAAAGCAAAAAGAAGCTAAAAACAGTAGTGGAGTCAGTCCCCCCATTTTCATTATAGGCTGTGATAACCATTCATGATTCGTATCGGGTGGGTTTACATTAATTGAAGGAGGTTCGGTCACACAAAACGGGTTATGTGTTCTATCCACACACCGACTATATTTTTTTATCTGTCAGATACACATTCCATATAATCTAAGTTTATTTTCTTCATAGTGCCAAAGCCTATGTCAACTTTCTTTGTTTTACTAATAATGCATTCTCCTTCCAATTTTTATTACGAGAGTTCAGTGTACATATAAAAAACACTAAATATAAATTTTTTAATTTTCAACTTTAGTAAATAGTAATGGTCAACTGAACAGAATAAAGATATAACCTTATTAATAAAGACAGACATATTACAGCGCAATTTACTCTCGTAAATTACTCTGTAAATAATTTCCACCTGTGCGGTTAGACTTACTAATCATATAGCAAAATTAAGTATCATGATTCTACATTCGTTATCTGACAGCAGTATAAGAACTGGTGTATCTTGAGCAGAAGTACAAATTGTACCGTTGATAATTCAATAAAGACTTTACACTCTTTGGTGATATAAGTTATGTAGTTGTTATGATGGGGTTATGAAATCTTCTTTAGCTTTTCGCTGTGGTCAGAAATAACTTTTTTCATGATATCAATGTCAGCTTGCATTGCCTGTATTTCTGGAACTGCTTTTCATATCGTTTCGCTGCCGGAACATAGTTTTCTGCTAGCAACTGAATATTTTTATCAGTAACATTTTCAAGATACAGCTTGATGTCTCTGATATCGTCCTTCAACGGTTGCAATTCTGACTTTAATTTTGCGTCTAATTTAACATCCAGTAATTGAGAGATTGCTAGTAAATCTTCATTTGTCAACGCCATGATATATCACCCCTTCTGTGAATGCTCGTTGTCTTGGTCCCGGAATTCGCCAGTTTCGCGGTTTTCTGCTATACTATTACTGGAAAGAGAGGGAATGCCATGAGCTCGGATTTAAAGAAAGAGATTGCCATGCAAAATGAACCGTTTGCAGGCCAGGAAAGGGAACTCCGGCTCCAAAGCAGAGTCATAGAGAAACAGAAAGAAATGATTGAGTTCCTTCAGAAACATATCTCTAAAATAACAGATATCATGATGGATGTGACAGAATACCATGCACATGTGTTTCTTTATAATCCTCTTCTTTTCTTACTACATTCATCCGCTGCATCTCCGATCTTGGTTAATATTATAAGTACTTAGACAGAGAATACAACTCATAATAGTCAGCCAATTTACTAAGTACATCTATCGGAAATGCCCTTATCCCTTTTTCATATCTGGCATATACTTGACAGCATCGAAACCAGACTTTCCGGAGTAAGGGGCTCAAGCCCGCTTCCTATATTCTCCACAGCACAGGAAAGGATACATCCGTTAGAAAGACTCGTCCACAGTCTATAACCTTCTTCACCTGCCAGTGAATAAGAAAAGAAAGACCACTGCCGCTCTCCCTCTGCCAATGCCTGCACTTCCCCTACAGTTGCCCCCTGCTCATCCGTATTGGCGCTCAAGAGATACTCTACTTCCTGCTTTGCCGTCGTGAATACGGCATTCTCGTCTTCCGTCATCAGCCTAAGGTTAATCTGTGTACTGCTTGTGCCGTCCGCACCCATCCGCTGAAATACCACCTGTTGTTCGGAACTGTATTCAACTTCTTCAAATCCTTCCGGTCTGGAAACCGAAATCTTAACACTTCCATCCTCTGTAGAAAGAACCGAATTTCCGTCAACCCCATTTTCATCTGCACCTACATTCTCATCCAGTTCTTCCTGCAGGTTCTCTCCCGCAGCCACATCTGCGCCCTCTGTCTCCGAAGAAATCTCCTGCCCAGCCGTGTCTGACGGCTCCTTCTTCTCCTGCTTATCTCCACATCCTGAAAATACAATACTTACTGCTGCGATAAAACCAATCATAATTCTTTTCATACATGAAACCTCATCTCATATTTTTTTGTAACATTTGCCCCGCTACTTTACACGTTGCATTTATTTATTTTATCATGCATTCCTTCTAAAGTCTATTTTATTCTTGCAAGATTTTTCTAAACAGGCTATAGTAATATTATTATTTTACAAAAATGTCTGGAAAGGAACCATTATGAATCTGAATAATAAAACAATCCTACTTGGAGTTACCGGTGGTATTGCCGCATATAAAAGTGCATCCCTTGCAAGCCTTCTGGTGAAATCCGGGGCGGAAGTCCGTGTTATCATGACGGAACACGCAACTAATTTTATCAATCCTATTACCTTTGAATCCCTGACAGGGCACAAATGCATTACGGATACATTTGACCGTAATTTTGAATTTAAAGTAGAACATGTTGCCCTTGCTAAGAAAGCGGATCTGATTATTGTCGCACCGGCAACCGCTAATGTGATTGCCAAACTTGCACATGGGCTTGCCGACGATATGCTTACAACCACCATATTAGCGAGTAAAGCCCCCAAGCTCATCGCCCCTGCCATGAATACCGGTATGTACGAAAATCCGGTCACACAGGAGAACCTCGCCCTTCTTAGGAGGTATGGCATGGAAATCATTTCCCCTTCAAGCGGACGGCTTGCCTGCGGCGATGTGGGCGCCGGAAAGATGGCGGAACCGGAGGTTTTGTATGAGCACATTCTTCGCAGCTGCGCCTGTACCAAAGACATGGCTGGCATGAAGGTTCTCGTGACCGCAGGTCCCACCCTGGAGTCTCTCGACCCTGTGCGTTTTCTTAGCAATCATTCATCCGGGAAAATGGGTTACAGCATCGCCAAGGCTTGTATGCTCCGCGGGGCGGACGTCACTCTGGTAACAGGCAGGACTGCCTTGAAGCCACCGATGTTTGTGGATGTGGTTCCGACTATTTCAGCCGAAGATATGTATGATGCTGTCGTTTCACGCAGTGATTCCATGAATTTAATTATCAAAGCCGCCGCCGTAGCCGATTACCGTCCGGCCCTGATTGCCACAGAAAAGGTCAAGAAAGGGGATTCTGAGCTGTCTATCCCTTTGGAACGCACCCGCGACATTCTGAAATACTTGGGGGAACATAAGAAGCCGGGACAATTTCTGTGCGGTTTCTCTATGGAAACAGAACATATGCTGGAAAATTCCCGAAAGAAACTGATTCGGAAGAATCTGGATATGATAGTTGCAAACAATTTAAAAGTGCCTGGAGCAGGTTTTGAAACGGATACGAATATTGTTACGATAATTACTCCGGATGATGTCACAGAGCTTTCTCTAATGAGTAAAGAAGAGGTTTCCTTTCATATTTTGGACAAAATTCTTTCTATATATGTTTAAAATTTCAAGGCATATGTAAGGTGCTGAGTTAACTTTTTTATATTTATATGGGGTGCCCGAATGATTAAATTGCTGTCATATATACTCTTTCCCCTCATGGAAAATATATCATATGAAATGCGGTTTTCTGACACCCCATCAATAACAACGATATAATCGAGTTCTTTTATACTACATAAAAAAGTGACTGACTCCCATCAATCACTTTTTTCTGACATATTATATTATGTACCCTCAAAACTGCATACAAGAAATCTTAACTAAATTTTCTCTTATCATCCATCTTTTTCTTATACCTATCCACCTTTGGTCATGCCCTCGACCGAT
>CAJTDD010000052.1 GCA_910574885.1 Lachnospiraceae bacterium
ATATTTTCAGTACAACTATATCTTGTATCTTATAGATGGCCCCCAAGCATTAAAATCAGGACGGATTTTGGGTGGCTCTCAAGCTTTAAATTGGTGGCTCCCAAGCATTAGAATAATCAATCTGAGCTGACCGCTTCAAGGAATCAGCTTGCAGGGTTTGACGCAAAGCTCCGACGGGCGTATGAGGACAACCTTTCTGGCAAGCTGCCAGACCACATTTTCACAATGCTTATCGGGAATTACGATGAAGAAAAAGAAACATTGCAACGAACCATCCGTGAACTGGAAAAACGCATTGACGCTTCCAATGCCGCAAGGTCTGACGTGGAGCGTTTCTCAAAGCTTATCCAGAAGTACACCAGTTTTGAGGAGCTCGACAGCTTCATGCTCCATGAGCTGATTGAGAAAATCACAATCTACGAAACACCCAATATGGGGCGTTACCGCAAAGGAAAAGAGAAAATCGTTACGATTTATTATAAGTTTGTGGGGGCGTTACAGTAAACGCCCTTTATACCAAAATGAACACTCGTCATCTTTTGAGAGCCTGCAATATATGGCAACCCGTAAACTGCTGTGAAGCTGTTGTAATGCTGCGAAATTAGAATCCATCATGCTGTCCTCCGTTTTCCGCAAAACCAACAGTTGTACCGCCAACATTTGCTTCACTGTCTTTAGTATAGTCTGTATATTGCGTTTTGTCAATACTATATGCTAATCTATCAATATCAGTATTTTGCATATCTGCCCCACTGATACGATATTGTCTTTGTATCAGCTTCATAAATGCCTGCTGTCCGCTCTGTTTTCCGTCAAAGACAGTTTTTACTGTAATGCCTGCTTTTGTACCGGTGCAATTACCTGTCACATTATCCATAATCTTAATCCTTTCCTTATTTCTGTAATTGCCCTGACGCTGTACAAGGATATGAACTTATTTGCATTGCCATATCCACAAGTTTCTGAAAAATGGCGCAAAAAAACAGGGAAACAAATCTGAATCATCAGTTATTCCCTGCTTAATGGCTGCAATATTAAATTTTCCACATTATCGCTTTACACCGTTTGAAGTCCTGCAAGCTGTTCTACCTCTGCCACGCTGAGTTCAGAACATTCTGCAATTTCCTCGATTGTCAGCTTTCCCATTTTCAGCATCCTAAGTGCTGTCTGCTTTTTTGTTTCACTAATGCCTTGCTTTATTCCTTGATTTAAAATAGTCCTTGCACTTGTTTCAATCAATGCTCCGCTCATCATATCACCTACGCCTTTCTGCACATTCTCGTATTTCTGTGCAATCTCTTTAACCACATCGCCGGAAAGCTCTATGATTGTGCGTTTGTCAAACGCCCCGATCACTCCCTGCTGTTCCAGTTCATCAAGCCTTTCTAAAATTTTCTGATACTCCGCCTTCAATTCTGCCAGTTTCTGCTCATTACTATTATACTCCGGAAAGCCTTTCTCATGTGAAAAAATATAAAACGGAATCAGCATCAGCAGCCCCTTTTCAAAAATATCGTCCAGCGAATACGCCTGTACTTTCATAATCGGCACATCATACTGAACTGTTCCGCCCGGTGTAACAATCACATATTTCATTTTATCCGGTGTTTTTTGGTAAGTCCGAAGATACAGAACAGCAGTATTGGGAAATGTCACTGTCAGCGTTTCCTCCGTAACCTTACCCTCATCAAGCCCTATCTGCGCATCATACTCAAAAAGCCTTATGGTGATTCTTCCGTCCGGCAGACTGCTTTCGCACTCTACATGGTATTTCTTTGGTATTTTTCCAAAAACCGTAAAATTCGTATCCGTAATCCGTTCCTTGTCTGCTTCGTCCTGCTGGTCTAAAAAATGCTCGTTGGGGAAAAAGCGGATTTCTTCCTCCCCTGTATATGCTTCCCCGAAAATTTCATTGATTACGGGGATTATCAGCTTCCTGCAGTCATTTAATATTGTCCGGAATGCCCCGTCATATATATTTGCCATATCTTAATTCCTTCCTTTTTGTGCCTTTATCATATCATTTTTTTATCTCAAATTCAACAGCATTTCACGCTGGTTCATCCCTCAATTTGCCCGCAGCATCCTCCACGTTCTTCCTTCCTTTGTCTGTCCGGTAATTTTTCCCCGAAAAAGCAACAGGAACACATCTCTCCATGATGCGGTCATAGATGCGCCCATGTTCCAAATCTGCCGGATTGCGCAGTTCTTCCAGTGACAGGTTTGTTGTAATGATAAACGATTTCCCGCTTTTGTAGCGTTCATCAATCACAAGATAAACTGTTTCCAGCACATAGGGAGTGTCACGCTCCACGCCTAAATCGTCAATGATAAGAAGTCTGTACTGGTTCAGGCTTTTCAGGTACTCATTTTTTTCGCCGCTGTATAACCCTCCGAGTGCATTCAACAGTTTCGGGAAACTGGTCATCAGCACAGGGATATTCTTCTCCATGAGCGCATTGGCAATACAGCCTGCAAGGAATGTCTTGCCCGTTCCCACGTTGCCCCAGAACAATAACCCCTGCCCGTTTTTCTGAAATTCTGCAAAATGTTCCACATAGCGGCGTGCATATTTGGCGCATGGGTGCGTTTCGTCAGAGTTTACAAATGTATAATCAAAGAAAGTGCTGTCCTGCAATCCTGCGCTTTTCATCTGCCGGATATGCAGAAGTTCTTCCTCCGCCCTGTGTTTTTCACGCTCCCTTTCCATTTCCTCCGATGCACACTGACACAGACAGCCGACAACACGCTCCACCCCCAAGAATGAGATTTTTTTCTGCTTTCTTGTATGGCATTTTCCGCACATCAAAAACCCCGTTTCAGTATCCATATAATCATCAGCCGCTTTTCTTCCCTCATTTACGGCATTTTCCATTTCTTTCAGCACTTCATCAACAACCGCACCGATCATAAACTGTCACCCTCCTTAAAACTGCCGTTATAAGTATACCCTGTCCCTGTTTTCCGTTCTTTTTTCAAATCCGCTCTTTTCCAACATTCCATAGTTGCTAAATGGTTTTTATATGTTCTTCCTGAATATTCCATGTATTCCGATAAATGTTCTATCATGGACAGGTAATCTGCCGGAAAGTCATTTTTCAGCGTTTCCAGTTCCCTATCCGTAAGAATGACATTCCCATATTTCCCATAAGGGCGTGGGAGAGTGCCTTTTTCTCTCAGGAACTGCCCTTGTTCCTTACTCTCTCTTTTATCTAAGTTCTTATCTCTATTCTCTATACTCTTATCTCTAATCTCTGGTGGACAGATGTAGGACGGATTTTGCGGACATTCAAAATAAAAAGAATGTGGAGGTAACAGACAATGGCAAAGACGATTTTTGAGGAACTGGGCGGCAGATACGAGCGGCAAGGAGATTACTTAATACCGTGCTTAAATGTACCCGCCGAAGAAGAACAGCCGATAGGCACATGGGGACAGTGGCATCTGGATTATCTGAAGCAGTACCGCAGGGTTACATACACCAATCTTCTCACAAGCGGCAAACTCAACGCTTACCTTGCCGACATTGACAGGCAGGCGCAGGAACGCTTTGAACAGCTCATAGAGGGCATGAAACAGGCACAGGGCATAACGGAACGCCTAAAGGAAGAAAATGCCTTAGAATGGGTACAACGCCTTAATAACGTAAGGGCTTGTGCGAGGGAGATTGTTGAGAAAGAAATAATTTACGCATAATAAATTGGCGGCGGAGTAAGGCTCTGTCGCTTTTCTTGTCGGAAGATAAAAATTCATGTTTTATGAATTGATACAGTTCGTTTAAACGGCTATGGTAGATACAGTACAATTTGAGGAGGACAGAAATGTTTGAGTATGTGACGGCACAGGAAGCAGCGGAGCTTTGGGGAATATCGGCAAGGCGGGTACAAAGGCTCTGTAAGGAAAATCGGATTGAGGGCGTATTGAACATCAATCGGGTATGGCTCATGCCAATAAACATTAAAGCAAAATTAGCTTTTCTTGTTTACCCTATACTGATATGGCGGGCGTTAATCAGGATTTTAAAAAGGCTCCTTATCTTTATGAAATCTTCAAAAATGTGCAGTACCCTTTATGTATCAAAATCAAGAAAGGAAATGAAACATTATGGATTTCATATTGAAAACAACAAATCTTTGCAAGAGCTTTGGAAAACATTCCGCTGTAACAGATGTGTCAATTCATGTACGGGAAAATAGCGTATACGGATTATTAGGTCCGAATGGAGCAGGAAAATCTACAATCTTAAAGATGGTAACAGGTATGCTTCATCCTACCAAGGGTACGATTGAATTTGCCAATCACTCATGGAGCAGACAGGATTTAATGCATATCGGAGCTTTGATAGAAAATCCCCCGTTATATGAAAACTTGACGGCGTATGAAAATTTAAAAGTAAGGACTATTTTGTTGGGGTTGCCAGAGCAGCGTATCAATGAAGTGTTGGAGCTTGTGGATTTACAAAACACAGGAAAGAAAAAGGCAGGACAATTTTCAATGGGAATGAAACAGCGGTTAGGCATTGCGGTTGCATTGCTAAACAATCCGTCTTTACTAATTCTCGATGAGCCGACAAATGGATTAGACCCGATTGGAATCGGAGAGCTACGAAACTTAATCCGTCTATTTCCACAAAGAGGAATAACGGTTATATTGTCAAGCCACATTCTTTCAGAAGTGCAGCTTATTGCAGATGACATAGGTATCATTGCAAACGGCAGGCTTGGATATGAAGGTAAAATGCAGCATAGCGAAAATCTTGAGGAATTGTTTCTTAAGGTCGTTGAAGAAAGCAGGGAGGTAATGTGATGAAAGAATATGTATCTTCCGAATGGATAAAGCACAAACGGACTTTTGCAATAAAACTCGTTATTCTCGCCCCTGTTATTACCCTGCTTATGAATGTGTTTGCGCCAATGTGGTATCAGCAAAACGCATTTAACTGGTGGTATGTTTTGCTTTTCCCTGGATTTCTCACTTTGCTTTGCACGATGTGTGAACAACGGGATGGCGGAAAGCTGAAATACAGAAGTCTTATCCCGCTGCCTATAAAACTTAAAAATGCGTGGATTGCAAAAGCAATCGTCATATTGATTTTGGATATTATAGCGAATTTCATTTTTTTAGGGTTGAATATGCTTGGCGGTATAGCGGTTTACTTTATTTATGAAATCCCAATTAGTATATCGCTATTTCAAGCTGCGGCAGGTATTTTTTGTATTATCGTAGCTTCTATGTGGGAAATTCCAATATGTTTGTGGCTGTCGAAAAAGATTGGTGCATTTGCGACGGTTGTAATAAACGCAGGAATAGGCTCAGCCTTGGGCGTAATATTTGCAAACACAAAATACTGGATTTTTTGTCCGTATAGTTGGATGCCACGCTTAATGGTTCCAACAATCGGTATTTTGCCAAATGGAGTGCCTGTTTCTGAAGAAGCAGGAAATTTGCCAGTATCATTGGTTATGGTTATTTTAGCATTGCTGCTTTCTGTAATACTATTTTCAGCTTTAATAAGGCTTGGTGCAAAAGGATTTTCACGGCAGGAGGTAAGATAATGGGAACAGTATTAAGATGTGTCAGAGCAGATTATCTAAAAGCAAAGCGTTCTATGTTGAATGTTATTTATATAATCGTGCCTCTTATACTTGCTTTGGCATTTGCAGGCTATTTTCATATTTCGAGTTGGAACAGAACACTTAAAATAAGTGCTTTCTTTGAAATGCTGGGCATAATATATCCTTTTCTAGTTGGAATTATTGTGGGAATTATTGCCCAGCGGGAAAGTCAGGCAGGTCATTATCAATTTATACTTAGTACTGTTTCTTCAAGAACGCACATTTATATAGGGGAACTATGTTTTCTGCTGATAAATTCTTTGCTATTTTATACACTTGCAGTCGGCAGTTTTGCCCTTATGTTTCCGTTTACTTCTATAAGCGGATATGTGCAGGTTATAGGGCTTCTGCTTTTATCTTCTACACCTATATACCAAATACATTTTTTGTGTGCTTTTATATTTGGTAAAAGTGCTTCTATGGGGCTTGGAATTGCGGGCAGCTTACTATCTGCGATTATGCTCACAGGTTTAGGAGATGTATGCTGGCAGTATATTCCGTGGGCATGGAGCGTTCGGTTTATGGATTTCTGGCTTCTTGCGACTACGAACAAGGATGCTTATTTGCAGAGTTGCAGTACCTTCTATGTTGGAATTATAATAAATATCGTAGCCATACTTGTGCTATTCGCTGTTAGCATTATGTGGATTAGACTATGGGATGGAGGGAAAGAAAATGATTAAAAAATTCCGATTGCTATGCGTATGTCTGATAACTTTAACCATCTTTTTTATGGGTTGCAATAACAGAATATCAGACACGGCGGATAAGAATAATATGTTGAATGACACTCTGCCCAAATACGAACTGAATGTTGCTGATTATAACGAGATAAGTTTTGACAATAAGACATATATCATTACTGAAAAGACAATCTCATATTCAGAGTTAGAGGAAGAAATCGGGCAGGTTTCTCAAAACATTACAACGGTTGAGGGAAATAAATTGCGATATGGATATGTTTATAATATTGATGAAACAACAGATATTGCGGTAAACATCAATGAGAAGTACTATATTGCGGAATTAGCAGATTGATAAAGGAGGTGCTTTGAGTTGGCACGATTGTTAGTAATTGATGATGAGAAAGCCATTCTTGACTTAGTTAAGAATAGCTTGGAAAAGGATGGACATATCGTTACTGTATGCGAAAGCGCGGCAGATGTTACAATAAATACCTTAAAAAATTATGATTTGATTTTGTTAGATATTATGATGCCAGATGTTGACGGATTTATGTTTTGCAAAAAAATCCGAGGAATTGTAGACTGCCCTATTCTATTTCTCACAGCAAAAGTAATGGAAACAGACATTATCTACGGATTAGGAATAGGTGCTGATGATTATATTACTAAGCCTTTCCGAATAGGTGAATTACGAGCCCGTGTTACTGCCCACCTGCGTCGGGAAAGACGGGAGCACCATAATACATTAGGATTTGAACAGGAAATCAAGTTTGATTTATCTTCAAAGGAACTTTTTATGAAAGGCAAGAAAGTTGACCTAACCAAAAGCGAGTATGAAATTTGTGAGTATTTAGCCAGAAATAGAGGGCAGGTATTTACAAGAGAGCAGATTTATGAAGCTGTTTTTGGATTTGATGGTAACAGCGACAATTCAACGATTGCAACACATATAAAGAATATTCGCAGTAAGTTGGCAGGATATGGTGTTACTCCGATTAACACAGTCTGGGGGGTAGGATATAGATGGGAAGGATAAAACGGACTTCATTGCAAATGATTTTCTGGAAATTCTTAATTATTCTCATATTAGGATTGCTCTTATCGGCGGCAGTTCCTTTTTTGCTCCTTGCATTTGCTTCAAGTGCAGGGTATGTGACTTATGCTAATAATGCGGAACATTCCGTACAGGAAATATCGCCGATAATTGCGGCTGCACCAGATATTACAAAGGTTGCAATCCCTTCCTATTGTGAATATCTGATACTTGATGAAGATTATAATGTTCTCTATACAAACATGGATACAACGGAGCAGGAAAAGGCGTTGGAATTTGCAAAAACTGGAGAAAACAGTGACCCTACAAGCAGGACACAATACCAATTCATACCGAGGGAAACAGAATATTGCGTACTGAAATATTATGTGGGTTCGCAATATAAAAATGACTGGATGCAGAAACATTTGCCTGCTCCCGAAATATTATTATTGCTGTTGATAGGGGTAAATTGCATAGCGGTTTGCGTTTGTCTGACAATACGATATTCCCGAAAACTGAAAATTCAGTTATCTCCGTTGATTATGGCAACAGAACAAATACAGAAGCAAAATCTTGACTTTGAGGTAGAAAGCTCTGAAATCAGTGAATACAATGCGGTATTGAACTCTATTTCAGAAATGAAGGACAGCTTAAAATTATCTTTAGAACAACAATGGAAAGCAGAGCAATCACAAAGGGAACAAATAGCCGCACTTGCTCATGATGTAAAAACACCTTTAACTGTTATCCAGGGGAATATAGATTTAATGAATGAAACGGAACTTGACGATGAGCAACGATTATATGCAGGGTATATTACGGAAAGTTCGGAACAGATACAAGTATATATAAAGACTTTGATTGATATATCCCGTACAGTCACAGGCTATCAGCTTCAAGTAGAGAAAATTGATATAGCGGATTATATGGAACAAATTGAAGCACAGGCAAGTGCGTTATGTGTTACAAAGGAAATTCGCTTAAGCATGGAAACAGATATGGGATGTTTTGAAGCGGATAAATTGTTGTTGGAACGGGCAATTATGAATGTTGTCAATAATGCCTTAGAATACTCCCCGCAAAGAGGAACAATATATGTGGAAACGCAGAGGAAAGAAAACTTTCTGCAAGTTATTATAACAGACGAGGGAACTGGTTTTACGAATGAGGATTTGCGCCATGCAAGGGAGCAGTTTTTTATGGGCGACCACAGCCGAAGCTCTAATATGCACTTTGGCATGGGGCTTTATATCACAAACAGCATTGTAAAGCAACACAACGGGGAACTTACTCTTAAAAATTCCGATAAAACAGGCGGTGCAGAGGTTACAATAAAAATTCCATACTAGGATTTAATGGGCGATGGAAAGCATCGCCCATTATTTTTGCAAATCTTTATGAAATTTTCAAAAATACCTCGTAGTATTTAAAAAGTGAACGGCTGAATTTAAAGTCCGCCAAATAAAAAAACGGCGTATGGTGGGCGGTATTGCTATGCCCGAAAAGACTTAACAGACACTCTCCAGACCTGTTTTAGAGTTTGGAGGGATTTTTTTATGTTCTTTTTTCGGGCAGTTATCTATCTGCTCATGCAACGCAGATTTGATTTATACATAGCATATCGGGGAATGGCAGGAAGCCAGTTAAAAAAATCCCTGTCCATGCAACGCTACTTCTCACCATGAAACCAGAAGTAGAATCTCCGCTTAATAGAATTAGTATCACTTATAACCGTAGAGGTCACAGAGCCTTTGCGGTTTTTCTTTTGTCGTTTTTTATCAGATTATGCCGCAGGGCTGTTTCTGCTGTTGGCTGTCGCTCCCCGCCTCTCTCCATCTGGATTTCAGCATTTCAAAAATTCAGATGGGAGGTACTTACGGTGAAGTATGCACCAAGAAAAGTATATATCAAAGAAAACAATGTCTATGTGGAGTTGTCCTATCGGGATTTCTGCCGCCGCAGGGAATCCGACCAGAGATACATGGACAAGCTGTTTATCCCAGTGCAGGGCTGTCTGCTTGAAGTCGTTCGGGAACAGTATGCAGATTTCTATCGAGATAAAGAACGGTGGCGTTATCTGCAAAAGCTGGACACGAACCACAAGCTGCTGTCATTGGAGGGATTTACGGACAGTGAGGGAAATGTGATTGACTTCGTTGTTGATGAAGTGGTGGACGTTGCGGAAACCGTTGTCCGTGCGGTGATGGTGGACAGGCTGAAAGCCGCCTTGCTTTTGTTGTCGGACAGTGAACAGACGTTGATAAAAGCAATCTTCTTTGAGGAACTTTCCGAGAGGGAAGTCGGGTTACGGTTAGGCGTTACACAGAGCGTTGTGAATAAGCGCAAATCCAAAATCCTTGCGAAGCTGAGAAAGATAATGGAAAACAAAATTTAAGGCGTTCAGCCCCCTTGTTTTTCCTTTGGGAAAATGAGGGGGCTTTTGTCTGCCCTCTCAATCAATTCAGATTGGAGGAAATAAGGATGGCATACAACCATGGACGGGAGGACAGGAAATGGCGCATCTGGAAAGAAGCCGAGGAAAAGGTTCTGCGTGAGTGCGGCGTTGATGAAGAAACCATTGAGCAAATCCGCACAGACGACAGGGCAGATTTTAATTCCAACAGGCGGTTTTACCGATGGGCGAGCGACTTCGGCGAATACCTTGAGGGCATGGCGGACAGGGAGAAGCAGGCAGAGGTAAGGTCTGTTTCTGATTTACTGGACGAGATTGAGAGCGAAACTCTGTACCTTGCTTTAATCACGGTAGATAAACGCACGTTACAAATCGTCCTGCTGAAAATGCAGGGCTATTCCACTAAGGAGATTGCCCCGCTTGTGCATTTAACGGCAGGGGCTGTCTATGCAAGGCTCAACCATCTGCGGAAGAAGCTGCGGAAAATTTTATAAGCGTCTCATATATCCTGCTTTCCTATGGGCTATCTGGTGGGGAGAGAAAAACTCTCTCCTACTTTTTAGCAGGAGGAAAGGAAATGGCATACGGGGCAAAGACATACACGCTTCGGGAGGAATCCACGGAAAGCGGCAAAAGGTATTTTATCAGCTTTAAGGACGGGCAGGGCGAACACCAAGAACTAGAAGTGTCAGAACAGCTATTCATTGAATTTCGTCAGATGGAGCGCAGGAACAGAAACCTTCAGCAATGGAATCAGCGGCACAGGGAGTTTAACGAGGTGTGGGACGAAACGCTTTACAGACGTGCGTTAAGAGTGCCTAAAACGCTTGATGAAAGAATGATTGAAAAAGAACGGAATGAAGTGTTTTACAAAGCGGTTGCCCGACTGCCAGAGATACAAAGGCGGCGTTTCCTGCTCTATTACGAGTATGATTTCAACTTCTACCAAATCGCAGAGATGGAGCATTGCACCGCTTCCGCTGTCCAGAAGTCCGTTTCGGTTGCAAGGGAGAAAGTCAAGGCGGAAATGAGGAAGTATCTCCAACCGTGACCGCCACCATCCGAAAAAGAAATCCGTTTTGCGTGGGTGTCGAGCGACACTTTCTGGTAGACTTAAACGGCACTTTATAATCGCCAACTTTTCCAGAAAAAAAGCACAACCGCATCTCAACGACACGGTCATGCCTCTTTCCCTGCATTCTCTCAGCTCAATGCCTGGTTATTGATCGCCGCTAACATTACCTCGGCATCAATCACTTTTTTCTCCATCTGGCTTCCCAAAGTCATCGCGTCTGTCATCACATTGTCAATCAGCCGGGCATTCCCCTGGCTGTAGCTGTGGACAGAACTGATCGCTGCAGTATCAATGATCTCCGGGCTCCCGCCCGCATTCCGGATCTTCTGCCGGATATAGTCCGGCACTTCCTGGTCTGTCAGGCCATGGAAGTTGTAATGCACCACAACCCTCTGCCGCAATGCCTCATTGACCTGTTTTTCCAGGATGTGGTTCAGATAAGGTTCCCCACATAAGATCAGCGAAAAACAATTCACCGAATCATATTTCTGGTTCATTAGCATTTTCAGGTCTCGCAGGATGCTGCTGTTCAGGTACTGTGCCTCATCCAGGATACAGATGAACGGCTGCCTTTTCTCTTTATACAGATAATACAGCCGCTCCTGGATCGACTTGAACATCTGGCTCTTCCCAAATCCGGATTCCAGCCCCAGCGCTTCACACAGCTGGCGGTAGAATTCCTGCACGCTTACTGTGGACAGGCACAGATAAGCACATTGATACAGATTCGGGTTCAGTTTCTTTGAAAAACACCGCAGTGCAAATGTCTTCCCCATCCCCGGGCTTGCCGTAAACACCCCGATCCCGCGGATCTCTTTCAGGTATTCCAGCCGCGCTGTCATCTCACGGAAATCTTCGGATTCAAAAGCATCTTTTTCCTTTACCATCTGCTTATCAAACGGATTAAAACCCAGACCATAATAATCAGTGTACATCTTCCCCACCTCCAAGCGCTGTGCTGTAATCTATGGATACATGGTTCTCCCGCTTTGTTTTCCCGTTCCCTACCCGATCTGTCAGGCGCATCGGATATCTCTTCCCCTCCGAGAACACCCATACTTTTTCCGGGTCCTCCGGGAGATAGCGGACCTCTACCTTCTGGCCGATGAACTGCATCGGCGCGTCATAGCACCGGGAGTCCAGCTCCACCGTGGCGTCCCGGGATACCCTGCGAGTCGTACGGTTCAGGAAGCATTCCTCCAGCCATTCTGCGGACTGTGGTTTCCTTACCGGGCGTGGGCTGTGGAGATAACGGTACAGCGGCGTTTCCCCTGTCGTGGAATGTTCTGTCGTATTGTGCTTCCGGATATATGCTGCCAGGAGGTCATTGAACTCGTCCAGCGAGCGGATCTGGCTGATGTCGAGCCCGTAAAGCCATCTTTCCTTGAGTGTCCTGAAATTCCGCTCCACCTTCCCCTTGCTGGCCCCATCCCGGACAGGGGTATGCAGAAGCACTGTCCCAATGGATGCGCACACCATATCCAGCTGCCGGTTTTTGTAGGGCGCACCGGAATCCACATACAGTTTGTTCGGGATCCCATAAGCCGCAACTGCGTCCTTAAGGACCTTCTGGAAGTTGTATGCATTCTCCTGGTAAAAGATACGCCCGCCCACGATCATCCGGGAGTAGTCATCCAGGATCATAATCAGGTACGTCCTGTGCTTTTTCCCGTTTTCTTCCAGATACGGGAGGTAACACGTATCTGCCTGGTACATGCCGCCGAAATACGCCTCCTCGAACGCTTTCCGGTCACGCCCGGCCAATGCCGCGTCTGCGCTTTTCAGCCCATTGCGTTTCACAAATCTCTGGACGCTTGCCACAGAAACCGTTGCCGGGATCAAGCCCTCCTGTACCAGCCTGGCGTGGATCTGTGTTGCGTTCAACCTCGGATATTTCTGTTTGATCCGGTAGATCTCATCAATTGCCTCTTCTGTGAGCACCCTGGTCTTTCCAAGGTCGGACCGCGTTTTCGGCGTCAGGGCATCAATCCCGCCGTTCCGGTAAAGGCTGACCCATTTTCCGATTGTTTTGGGCTTATATTTCACAGTCCGCCCATCCGGAAGCCGCATTGGCGTCCGGGATACCCTCCGACAGTAAGCCATGACGGATTCATCTGGGTAAGTTTCCTGGATCACCGGCGCGATCATCCCAAAGCGAAGCCGGGCTGCCTCCATCTGTTCCTCTGTCCGTTCTGTTTTCTTTTGTTGTTCCATTTTATATCGCCTCCGGTTACAGTATATCCCCGCCGCCCCCCAAAGTACATGCCGGGATTATGGGAAACATCCGGAATGTTTTGCCTGGAACTTCAGCGGTGATGGAAATCTGACGCATGGTATGCCTGCAGGAATGAATACCGGAACGACTCCCAAAACCGGAAGAGCCGTTCCCCGTCCAGTTTTCCGATAAAATCAGACGCTTTTTTCTGTGCATCATTCAGGAGCCCCGGGATCATCTGTTTATGGGAAAGGAACAGGTCCCGGAAGACGTAAAGTGTGGAATGGCAGATCTGGTAAGCTTCACAAATATCTTCTACCGTATGGGCATGCAGGAAATAAGCATTCAGAACGGACAGGACAAAGCGCAGGCTGTAAGA
This sequence comes from Lachnospiraceae bacterium, assembly GCA_910574885.1. Classification (GTDB taxonomy): domain Bacteria; phylum Bacillota; class Clostridia; order Lachnospirales; family Lachnospiraceae; genus Sporofaciens. The sequence continues at coordinate 13,420 of CAJTDD010000052.1, forward strand.
TAAATAGGGGATCAGCATCTCAGGAAGGAGGGCATGGGTATGCCCGCAGGAGGTGCACTTTACCCGTGGAACACACAGGGATTCCGTTACCGGTTTATCCCCTTTTAACGTGACCATGTAACGGGAATAGCTGTCATGGGGTTTCATGCTGCTTTTTGCCCCACAGTATGGGCAGCACTGGTCCGAAAGCATCAGGTCTCCAACCGCCTGGTCAAACCACTCCTGGTCTGATATTTTTATTTTTTTCAGCTTGCAAAACAGATTGAAAATGCGTATCATAATACTTGGATACTTCCTTTGGGATGTATTTGATGAAAGATGGAACCGGTTCTTGCCAGGAAGGGGTTCCTTCTTTTTTATTATAATCCTGTTTGTAAAGAGAAAAAAGCATGCAGTAAAACACAGCACACTCTCATCTCCCTCTTGTTCTATCTATTCTTATAATTTGCTTTTTTCTTTTAATCTCAATCATTCATAAAATGTTGCTCTACATTCACAGAACAGCTTTTCGCCGCTTTGGTAAGCAGCGGCAGCAACCGCAGACTGCCGCTGGCTGCGCTGCACAATCGTGATTTCGTTGTGTGGACAGGGCATTTCGTGTCCCTCCTTTCGGTAATTGGTGGATGGGGTGGCGTTTTACCACCTCATTTTGGGCAGAAAAAAAGCAGGAGACCTTTTTCAGATTTCCTGCTCGGTGTGCCGCTGTATGGGCAGCGGGTATTTAGTTATAAAAGTTCGGGGCAAGTTGACCCGATGTGTGTGGAATAACAAACTTGAATTGACCGAGCTGAAAGCGAGGGATGCTTCTTGTCCGAAGGGCAAGAAGATGGGCGGTGAAAGAACGATAAAAATTAGAATTTAACTTTCTAAAATATTAAATTTCAACACTTTCACCACAAGACATATAGTGCATATTACTCATTTGATGAGATAAATAGTCAAATGCTTTCTTCCCTGTACAATGACAAGTATAAAACTCAGTATCTTTATATTTCTGAAGTTCCGTTACAATGCCATTTAACAATTCTTTTGACACTGTTTTCTTTGTGAGCGGATTGAATAAATGGAAACCTCCAACGCAAAAATCAGGTTTATACTTTTCTGCTTCTTCCATTATATTGACAACACCAGTATGTCCACACCCCATAATAAGTACTACTTGATTTTCTGAAATAATCAAATTTTGCTCGTGTCTAAAATTATCTTTTCCATTTTCACCATAAAGAGCATTATTAGCAGGAGAATAAAATTTATTTGTTTTACTCACTGTAAACAATGATAATTCATCATCAATTTTATAATCGCCATCCAACAGTATCACCTGTCTATTTGACTTGAGTTTACTATCAATTCCAACAGGTATTTTAAAAAATAAAATTTTGCTGTAATGTGGTTCAAAAGCTTCTTTCTGTACATAAATATTAGCTAAAGAATTGACCTCTAAAAACTTTTTCAAAGCACCTCCATGGTCAAAGTGCCCATGTGAAACAATAACCGTATCCACCTTTGAAATATCAATATTTCTTCTAACTGCATTGTCAAACAATGTATTGTCTGGACCTAAATCAAATAAAATTTTATGTGTCCTTGTTTCGATATAAAGTGATAGTCCATGTTTTACCATACAATCTGATTTCGTTCTATTTTCTACCAATGATATGATTTTCATAAATTAACCTCTACAATTTCTAATTTGTTGTCATCTTCATTATACTTCATCGCCTATCGAAAAGATAGCATATTTTATGAAACTTGTCGGCTGGGAACAGCTTGCAGCGCAAGGTGTCCCCAGAGGGCAAGTCCACAAAAGGGTAGCTGGCGGCAGCCAGCGCAGGGGAAGCGTAGCGTCCCCTGTATGATTTGGAGCAGACTATGACTGCGGAAAATCACAGCCCTCCGGCGAGGAGCCTTCGGAGAACGCAATGCACCAACCTCTGGGTGGTGTATAATTGCGCCCTATCCGAGTTCTTGGATAGGGCGCATTATCCGAGATAATCAATTATCCGAGGAAACTCTCAAAACCTCCAGCATAAAAGGCTTTCAG
>CAJTDD010000053.1 GCA_910574885.1 Lachnospiraceae bacterium
TGTCTGTATATTATGAGGGCGTAGCCATGACCACACCCTTGCAAACTCTATGCTTCTAACCTTATTCTTCCATTGTTTTCAACTTCTGTACTGCCGTAATAATCACAGATATCATCCATGGATAAGTGTCTATGGCTTTTCTTCCTGAATGATTCAGAATGCCAATACCAACACTTTTTCTGACTTGCGTATTTGAAACCAAGTCCTTTCAATTCTTTCCTGTGATGATAGGTATTGCCCGAGATCCACAACCATGCTCCAATGATTTCAATGGTGATGTCAGAGAGATAAATGACCTTCTGTAACATTTCCCTCAATAGCTCATCTTCTGCAAAGTCATACTTCATGTTGTCATATGAATTGCCGTATGATGAATGATTGCTTTCTGCATTACTGTCTGTCGTATCCTGTCTTGTATGGCTGTCCTTTAATATCTTGAATAGCTTTTCATACTCGACATTGATTGCCTTGGTAGCCTCTTCTGAACCGCCGTTATCAGGGTGATACCTTTTAAGAAAGGTAAGCGTCAAATAAGAACGTGTAGTGAAATATATGGCGTTCTCTTGTAAACTTGGGGTTAGAGTTTTTAGAATTTACTCCCAAAACTCTAAATCCAGACAAAGGAGAATACCCATGAACATTTCCACTTTAACTCCAGATAAACAGGTAAAACTTCAGTACTGGCTGGATGTGATCCGGCAATGCAGAGCCTCCGGCCTGACAAACCAGGTATGGTGCCAACAGCATGATATCTCTTTAAAAAGTTATTATTACTGGATCGCAAAAATCCGGAAGCTGGCGCTTGAGGAACTGCCTCGAAAGAATTATGGAAGTAGGCCGGTAATGGAGCAGACTCTACCGGCTCTGGATGCGGCCCCGGAATTTACGGAGGTATCCTTTTGCGGCAGACAGGATTCCAGCGCCGCTCCTGCAGCAGTACTCCACATCGATACCGTGACGGTTGACCTCTTTGAGGATACGCCCCGCGAATTGCTGGAGGCCATTCTGAAAGCAGTGCGGTCATGTTAGGGGACCTCTCCCGGGTGGAAAAGATCTATCTGCGCACCGGGTACACGGATATGAGAAAGCAGCTGGACGGTTTGGTGGATATCATCCAGTACAGCTTCCGGCTCGACCCTTACAGCAATTCCCTGTTCCTTTTCTGCGGGAGACGGGCGGATCGGATCAAGGCAGTTCACTATGAAGGAGACGGGTTCTGCCTGTTCTATAAGCGCTACGAAAACGGCCGCCTAAAGTGGCCACGGATAGGCGAAGAAGCCCGACAGATTTCCCATCAACAGCTCCGTTGGCTGTTGGAGGGACTGAATCCGCAGCAGCGGGGAGCGGTCCGCAAATGGGCTCCCCCAAAGCCCTGAAAAACCCGGAAATTCCTTCTAAATACTGGAAAATCCTGCTGTTTTATGGTAGAATGGATTCATCTGAACAGGAAGGTTTTCAGCCCATGCCGGATACAGAACAGGAGTACAAAAAGCAGATCAAAGAACTGGAACAGCAGGTCCGGCTCCTGAAGGAGCAGGTTGATTTCCTCCCCCGTAAACTTTACGGAACAAAATCAGAGAAGACGTCTGCCCTTGAAATAGAGGGACAGATGTCTCTTTTTAATGAAATAGAATCCTGTGCGGCTCCGGATGCCCATGAGCCGGACCTGGTGGAAGTCGAAAAGCATCTGCGTAAAAGGAACTATATCGGCCAGCGGGAAAAACTGATAAAAGACATTCCCCGCTGCAAAGTGCTCCACACGATTGATGAGAGGGAACAGATCTGTGAAAAGTGCGGGAGTGCCATGGTAAAAGTCGGGGAGGAGTTTGTCCGTACCGAGGTACAGTTCATCCCTGCCAGCCTCAAGGTGATCGACCATTACCGGGAAACCTATGAATGCAGGGCATGCCGCAAAAACGGAACACCTTATATGGAGAAGTCCCCGGTGCCGCATCCCCCGGTCATGCATTCCCTTGCGTCTGCTTCCACAATCGCATGGCTCATTCATCAGAAGTTTGAACTGGGCATCCCATTATACCGCCAGGAAAAGGAATGGGAGGCCCTGGGCCTTTCCCTGAGCAGAGCGACGATGTCGAACTGGCTTCTGGCCGTCTACCGGGACTGGCTTTCCCATGTGGTCTCCCATCTCAGAGAGGAACTTCTAAAACAGGGACATCTGCATATCGATGAGACACATGTACAGGTGCTAAAGGAACCAGAGCGGAAGAACACTTCGGATTCTTATATGTGGGTATCCTGCAGCATCAGGGACTGCAAACAGCCGGTCCGGTATTTTGAGTACCAGCCGGGGAGGGGCGGAAAATATCCGGAAGCGTTTTTAAAGGGCTATACCGGATATATGCCATGGGAACCCATGGTACAGGAACGGTGCCGATAACCACTGCCCTCTTAGTATAGAGTGTTAGTGGTTATTTTTCTATCCACTATCTTATTTGACGCTTACTAAGCAAGTCCTTGTATTGTTTCCTGAGTCCGTCCAGTGTCTGAACGTTCTTAAAATAAGTATTCATATCTCAACCTCCATAACCTGTAAATGAAAAGAGTGCAAAACCCTCGATAATTCAATAAAGACTTTGCACCCTTCGGTGATATAAGTTATGCAGTTGTTATGATGGAATTATGATATCTTCTTCAGCTTCTCACTATGGTCAGAGATAACTTTTTTCATGATATCAATGTCGGCTTGCATTGCATGGATCTGAGCGGTAGCGTCTTGATATCTTTTTGCAGCAGGTACATAATTCTCAACAAGTATATTGATGTCATGCTGAATTTCATTCTCAATGATCAAGTTGATTCTGGTTTGTTCGTCCTTGATAGATTTGATATCATTCTCCATCGGCTTTAGTCTTGCGTCTAACTTAACATCCAGTAATTGAGAGATTGCTAGTAAATCTTCATTTGTCAATGCCATGATATATCACCCCTTCTGTGATTGTTCGTTGTCTTGGTAGTAGTATTATATCACGCTTAGAGTATAAAGTCTATTGAATTGTCGAGGTGCTTTGTTTTGGTGTTGAGATTATTATATACCCTAAATATAGTAATGCCTATTGACAATATTACTAGTTTTAGGGTATGTGTTGAGAGTTCATTATAGCCAGGGAAAGTTCGAGGTAGTTCGGGATAGTTTAAGAATGGGAATATTTATTTTAAGCAGAAATAAAAAAGAATAAAAGAGATAACAATTAAATAAAGGGTTACCATGGTAACGGACAACAGACAAAAATGTCTGACAGTCCGTTACCTGCTCAAAGATGTCAGATAACGAAGGAGGAAACAGAACAATGGCCAGAGGGACAGGAACAAAGGACAAAAAAGTGACAGTCAGATTAACAGAAGATGAGTATAACGATTATAGAAATGAAGCTAAAAATATAATATAGGCTTGAGCGAATGTATTAGACAAAGAGCACGTAATAATATTCAAAATACAGAGCTATTAGTACAGATGTGTAATTATTCGACATCATTAAATAAGATTCTTAATAAATATGATATTGCACAAGAAGATAAAGATTTTTTAAGTCAGGAGGCACGTTTGGTATGGCAGCATTTGAAATAGAAATTCCCGAAGGTGATTATGAAAATGAAGATGCAGTAAGAAGGGTAATTGACTATATCTGCAGGCTGGATAAGCCTGAACAGGTAGGAGGCATGGGAGTATTTCCGCTGTATGTGGAAGATATGGTAAATCAGTTTTTGATTGTAAAACAGATATACCATAAAGAAGAAGGAAAGCAGGTATTCCACATTATCATATCCTTTGAAAAAAGCCTGAGCTTTACGGTTGATGAAGTGATGGAAATGGGATACGGGATAGCGGCATATTGGGGATATGACAGGCAGGTCATGTTTGCCGTACATGATGATACGCAGAATATACATATCCATATGGCGATTAACACGGTTGCGTATACGAATGGTGAATACAAGGCGTATTATCCAATCGAAGATGTCAGACGGTATGTAAATACGATTGTACAGAGAAAAATCTCAAGTAAATGGTTTGGCAAATAGCCGATACTAAAGAGAAGATAGGGTAATGCGTGATTGTAATGATTGGGAATATCTCGGCTGACGGGATATTCCTTGCTTTATGCGGCACATTGTAATTGTTATGGTTGGGGACTTTAATTGCATATTATTCTAATGATATCAATAAAAGGGCTGGACTGGGATGTCCAGTATTTTTGTGCTTATCGTAGTAACTTTATCATTCTATTTTAAATTTAGTATTGGAGGTAGAAAAGATGGCGAAAAACCAAGAAAGGATGAATCGGGCACAGGATAGGGCATTAGAGAATCTGGATTATGTCATGGATTGCTATGAGACGCCAGATTTTGTGGAAGTGACAGGCCGCATGGGCGGAGACGTGATTACTTACAGAGTCTTTGACGACGGCAGAATGTATGTCAGATAGGAGAATGATATAAGGAAAAGAGCCAGGGCAGAGAATGTTCTGACTTTTTGTCTATGTGCCGCCCGCCAGAAAAGATAGAGAGGGAGGATTTCTATCAGAATGTTGATAGATGGATTTGGAACATAAGTTATTGAATAATAGATGTTTTTGGGAATTGTGAGTATATTCCCTCTTGATGTCGCTTTAGATTCTTTAAGAGTCGATTCCAAATGCCTATGTCATAGTATCATGCACAAAATCAGTCAAAGTATTGGATTGTAATGGGATATGATTTCAATGATACATGTAAAAGTACCAGAGTAGAAAAGTCTGGATTTTTGCTATGTTTATTACAGAGGAAATCTGATAAAGGCAGTATCCAAGCCATGCAGCCATAGGGAGGATAGCGGCTATTAGAGATTTTAGGACAAAGGGAGTAAAAATGTCAGACAAGAGATAGGAGGGAGAAAATTTGGGCAAGAGAATGGTTATCTGCGAGTTCTGTAAAAATCTGATAGAAGTTGGTGAGGGTGATTTCATCTGCTGCGAATGCGAAGAACCCGTAGTCGTAATCAGCAATTACAAATCAACCAATGATTATCTCAAATGTAGCAGCCGTAAATATAGGAAGGCTGGTGTAAGGAAATGTCCGTAAAGATATTGAAACCGATAATTGAAACGCCAAATAAAGTATGGTAGTATAAAGAGAAAGGAAAGGCAGGTACAGGACAATGGAGAAGGAGAAACGGGAACATAAAGATAGTCTCTTTGTTGACCTCTTTTACCAAGATGAAACGGCAAAGAAGAATCTGCTGAGTTTATATAATGCATTGCATGATACAAACTATAAGGATGAAACAATCATTCGGAAGGTAAAGATTGATGATGTCTTATATAAGAACTTTAAGAATGACATTTCTTGTGAGGTGAATGGGCTGGTGCTTGTTTTCGGAGAACATCAAAGCACTATCAATCGAAACATGCCCTTGCGCTGCTTGATGTATGTGGGAAGGGCATATGAGCAGTTGGTAGACAGCAAGGCGCGCTATAGGACGACGTTGGTGAAGATAGCGACCCCAGAGTTTTATGTATTTTACAATGGCGAAAAGGAACAGCCGTTAGAACAGGTATTATCTTTGTCAGACGCATTTATGAATCCGGCAGGAGAAAATTCCGTAGAATTAAAGGTCAAGGTTATTAACATCAATTCCGATAAAGCGCATGGGATTCTGGATAAATGTGGGATACTAAAGGAATATAGCCAGTTTATCAGCACGGTGAGAAAGTATTCGGAGGAAGAAGGCGCCATTAAAAAGGCAATCAAGGAATGTATTGAAAAGGGGATTCTGGCAGATTATTTAAAGAGGAAAGGAAGCGAGGTGGAGAATATGTTGATTGCAGAGTATAGTTATGAGGAAGATATGCAAGTAAAACTGCAGGAAGGAATATGGCAGGGAAGACGTGAGGGAATCACATTATCGGCAGATATTTTCCAGATGGTTAAGAAGAACCCGGATTTAACAAATGTACAGATTGCCGAGAAGCTTGGCTGTAGTGTGGAAGATGTCGAAAGTACAAGAAAAATGTTTGGTATATAGTTTTATCATTGTTTTTAACGCTATCGGAGTAAGTCTGATAGCGTTTTTTATAAGGAATATCTGGATTTTGCAGTTGTATTTTATATTCTTGTGAAAGAAGAACAGGAAATGATAGCCTCAGTGCTTGTGAATTGGAACAGATGGAAACTTGGAAGGTAGGGTTAGAGGTGCTGTGGAAAACAGCTCTGAGAAATCTAAAGAAAGAAAGTTTCCGAGTAGAATCCGTAATGGAATTTGTTAGGAAAAAGCTGCTTCGGGAAACGGCTGACCCAGGCATGGCAGAACTTCTTATGAAGCAGGTAGAAGCAGGAGAAATAGAGGCTTGCCTGGCAGGGCTTGAACAATTACATGTGGTGAAGAATCCAAGCGAGAGTTATGGCGGGAGGGCAATCTTACGGGAGGATTTGTTGCGGGAATTTGCGCAAGAGCAAGGTGGGGATTTCTACATCCTGCCTTGCTCGGTACATGAACTATTGTTACTGAAGGATACCGGACGAGTCACAGCAGAGGAATTGAAGAAGATGGTTTGTGAAATCAACCATGGTCCCGGTATGGTAGAGCCGGAGGCAAGGCTGTCGGATTCTGTTTATTATTACAACAAGGAGACGGATAGAGTTGAGATAGTTGCATAGCAGAAAAAATAGATAAAATTTTAAGAAAGGTTGAAAAATATCTTGCAAAATAGCTACTCTGCTTACAGCAGAAGAATCTTCTTAAAAAAACAAAAGAAGCCTTGAAAATCAAGGCTTCTTTCTCCTGCGGAAGATGGGACTTGAACCCACACAGCTCGAAAGCTACAAGATCCTTAGTCTTGCTCGTCTGCCAGTTCCGACACTTCCGCAAACGACGTATCTACCGTCCGAAAATTATAATACTACAAAGCTCCACAGATGTCAACAATAAATTCTAATTTTTCCAAATTTTTTAATAATCCAATTTTAATCATTTCAGGTCCCAGCTATTGGAAAATGTATAACCACTAATGTCCAAAAAGCACGAAGAAAATCTCAGAAAATTATTCAATATATACTGATATTTTGGTGTATAATAGAATCAGAACCAAAAAACTGATGAAAAAGGTTATATTTTGCAGGAAAAGCGAGGAGAATGACGATGTTAGAAAAGTTGGATTTGACGAAATCACTTAGCAAGGCAGAGTATAAGGAGAAAATGGCAGAATTGACGCCGAAGCTTGGAAAACTCCAGAGAGAATGCAGAGAGTATGGAATACCGGTGATGATTGCATTTGAAGGATATGGGGCGTCCGGAAAAGGCGTCCAGATCGGAGAACTCATCAAGGCGCTCGACCCGAGAGGCTTCGAGGTGTACGCGGTCAAAAATGAAACGGAAGAGGAGCGGATGCACCCGTTTATGTGGAGGTTTTGGACGAAGATGCCGGCAAAAGGACGTGTCGCCATCTATGACAGCAGTTGGTATCGCAAAGTATTAATTGACCGTTTCGATAAAAAAACGAAGAAGAGCAAGCTTGGGGACGCCTATCGTTCTATTTGCTCTTTCGAGGAACAGTTGACTTCGGACGGTATGGTAATCATTAAGATTTTCCTGGCAATCGATAAGAAGGAACAGAAGAAGCGTTTTGACAAACTTATGGAATCCAAAGAAACGGCGTGGAGAGTAAGCGAAGGAGACTTAAAGCGCAACAAGGAGTTTGAAAAATATCAGGAAGTCAACGAAGAGATGCTGACGCGTACGGACGCGGAATATGCGCCTTGGAATATTGTAGAGGCGGTAGACCGCCGGTTTGCCACGGCGAAGATTTATGCCATCGTCGCACAGATTTTGGCCAAGAAGGTGGAAGAGGCAAGGAAGAAAGCGGGTAAGAAAAAGGACGGAAATGCAGATTCAGGGAATACTGCCGAGCGTATGGCGGAACTCAAAGACGCCGGCAATACCCGGCAGGAGAGTGGATTAGAGCAGGATAAAAAGATGAAGGAGTCCATCCTCAGTAAGGCTGATTTAAGCCTTACATACACAAAGGAGGAATATAAGGCACGTCTTGCTAAGCTGCAGAAGAAGATGGAGAAGCTCCACGGGGAACTTTATCGCAGGAGAATCCCCGTAATCCTCGGATTCGAGGGCTGGGACGCCGGAGGCAAGGGCGGAGCCATTAAGCGTCTGACGGAGAAAATGGATCCCAGAGGCTTCGTGGTTCATCCTACGGCTTCACCCAACGATATCGAGAAGGCGCATCACTATCTCTGGAGATTCTGGGTAGATATGCCAAAAGCCGGACACGTCACCATATTTGACCGGACATGGTACGGCAGGGTCATGGTCGAGCGGATCGAAGGTTTTTGCTCAAGGCAGGAGTGGCAGCGGGCATATAGAGAAATCAACGACATGGAGAAAGATTTGGCGGATGCCGGTGCAATCGTGCTGAAATTCTGGATGCAGATTGACAAGGACGAGCAGGCGAAGCGGTTTTCGGCAAGGCAGGAGAATCCAGAGAAGCAGTGGAAGATTACGGACGAGGATTGGCGTAACCGCGAGAAGTGGGACCAGTACGAAGAGGCTGTGGATGAAATGCTGATCCGCACGTCTACCCCTTACGCTCCATGGATTGTCGTAGAAGGGAACTGTAAATATTATGCAAGAATTAAGGTGCTTGAGACGGTGGTAAATGCCATTGAAAAGCGTCTTGAGAAAGATGCGGAAAAAAATAAGAAGTAAAATAAAGGAAATCGAGTACTTTTGTCGAATATTATATATGAGGGTGTAAATGATGTATTATTCCGATGAAGTAATTGAAGAAGTAAGGTCGAAAAACGATATAGTGGATGTCATATCCAGTTATGTAAGGCTTCAGAAGAAGGGAAGTTCTTATTTTGGGCTTTGTCCGTTCCACAATGAGAAATCGCCGTCTTTTTCCGTCAGCAGGCAGAAACAGATGTACTACTGTTTCGGCTGCGGGGCAGGAGGGAATGTATTTACTTTTCTGATGGAATATGAGAATTATTCTTTTGTGGAAGCGCTAAAGTACCTGGCAGACCGGGCAGGGGTAGAACTGCCGGAACAGGAGTACTCGAAGGAGGCAAAGGAGAGGGCGGATACCAAGGCGGTTCTCCTTGAAATCAATAAGCTGGCGGCGCAGTATTATTATGTACAACTGAAGAAGGAACAGGGCGTTCATGCCCTGTCCTATTTAAAGGACAGGAAGCTTAGCGACGATACCATCCGGGCTTTCGGTCTTGGGTACTCGAACAAGTACAGCGATGATTTGTACCAGTACCTAAAGTCAAAGGGGTATCAGACGGAGATGCTTTTGAAGGCAGGGCTTGTGAGTTTGGATGAGCGGCAGGGGGTATATGATAAGTTTTGGAACAGGGTAATGTTTCCGATCATGGACGTGAACAGCCGGGTCATCGGGTTCGGCGGCCGGGTCATGGGAGATGGGAAACCGAAATACCTGAATTCGCCGGAGACGTTGATCTTCGACAAGAGCCGCAACCTCTACGGACTGAACCGGGCAAGAAGTTCCAAGAAGCCTTATTTCCTGCTGTGCGAGGGATATATGGATGTGATTTCCCTCCATCAGGCAGGGTTTACCAATGCCGTAGCGTCCCTTGGGACGGCGCTGACGCCGGGACATGCCGCGCTCATCAAGCGGTATGTGCAGGAGGTTTATCTGACCTATGACAGCGATGAGGCTGGGACGAAGGCGGCGCTGCGTGCCGTGCCGATTCTAAAGGATGTGGGGATTACCGCAAAGATTATCCGTATGGAGCCTTACAAAGACCCGGATGAGTTCATCAAGAATCTTGGGGCGGATGCATTTGAGGAGCGAATCGGGAAGGCCAGGAATGGATTTATGTTTAGCCTTGAAGTCCTAGAGAGGGAGTATGACTTGCATACCCCGGAAGGAAAGACGGATTTTATGCGGGAAGCAGCGAGGCGGCTGACGGAATTTGACGAAGAGATTGAGCGCAATAACTACATAGAAGCGGTAGCACAAGCCTACCATGTAGGGAGAGAAGATTTGCGCAAACTGGTAGGGCGGATGGCAATCCAGGCAGGCCTTGCGGCTCCTGCGAAGCGCCCTAAGCCGACGAACCAACAGCCTAAGGGAAAAGAAGACGGGATCAAGAAGTCACAGAAGATACTGCTGACCTGGCTCATTGAGGATGCGTCTATTTTCCGTCAGATTGAACCCTATATTACGCCGTCAGATTTTTCAGGAGATTTGTACCGGACGGTAGCTGAGCTCTTATATGAACAGTACCGGGCGGGAGATGTGAATCCGGCAAAAATCATGAATCATTTTACGGATGAAGAAGAGCATCGGGAGGTTGCAAGTCTGTTCCACACGAAGATCCGGGAGCTGACGACGGTGAAGGAACAAGAAAAGGCGCTGAAAGAGACGGTCCTGCGGGTGAAGAACCACAGCATCGAGGAGGCGACGCGAAACTTAGATCCCACGGACATGTTGGGGCTGCAAAGGCTGATGGAAGTAAAAAGCAAGATGCAGGACATCCAAAAACTGCATATTTCTGTTAATTAAGGATAAAATATAAGCAAGCAATGAGAGGATGGGCACTATATGGAAGAAAACATAGTGAAATTTGAAGAGAAATTAAAAGATCTGGTCTCTCTGGGAAAAAAGAAGAAGAGTATTCTGGAAGTACAGGAAATTAATGATTTCTTTTCAGATATGGAACTGGAGCCAGACCACATGGAGAAGGTGTTTGAGTATCTGGAGTCGCATAACATTGACGTGCTGCGCATCAGCGGGGACGACGATGATATTGACGACGTGGATCTCATGATTTCCGAAGAAGACGAGGTGGACATGGAGAAGCTGGATCTGTCTGTCCCGGACGGAATCAGCATCGAGGACCCGGTGCGCATGTACCTGAAGGAGATTGGCAAGGTGCCGCTTCTGACGGCGGATGAGGAAGTGGATCTGGCAAGCAGGATGGCAGAAGGGGATGAGGATGCCAAGAAGCGTCTTGCCGAGGCGAACCTGCGTCTGGTGGTCAGCATTGCCAAGCGTTATGTAGGGCGGGGCATGCTGTTTTTGGATCTGATTCAGGAGGGGAATCTGGGCCTGATAAAGGCGGTGGAGAAGTTCGACTACCGCAAGGGATTCAAGTTCAGTACCTATGCCACATGGTGGATCCGCCAGGCGATTACCCGGGCGATTGCAGATCAGGCCAGGACCATCCGTATTCCGGTCCATATGGTGGAGACAATCAATAAATTAATCCGCGTGTCCAGACAATTATTGCAGGAGCTTGGGCGTGAACCCACGCCGGAAGAGATTGCACAGGAGTTGGACATGCCTGTGGAGAGGGTCCGGGAGATTCTGAAGATTTCCCAGGAGCCGGTGTCGCTGGAGACACCAATCGGCGAGGAAGAGGACAGCCACCTTGGGGACTTTATTCAGGACGACAACGTGCCTGTCCCGGCAGAGGCGGCGGCACAGACGCTTCTCAAGGAGCAGCTTGACGAGGTGCTGGATACACTGACAGAGAGAGAACAAAAGGTTTTAAGATTACGGTTCGGCATGAATGACGGACGCGCGCGTACGCTGGAGGAAGTGGGGAAGGAATTCGACGTCACAAGGGAGCGTATCCGCCAGATTGAGGCGAAAGCCTTACGGAAGCTCCGGCATCCAAGCCGCAGCAGAAAATTAAGAGATTATCTGGATTAAGAAAGAGGCGCCTATGGAACTATCAAGAAGACTTTATGCGGTTGCAAGTCTTGTGACAGAGGGCGCCTCTGTTGCAGATGTTGGAACGGATCATGGATACATACCTATTTATCTGATGCAGCAGAACATCGCGTCCAAGGTGATTGCGCTGGACATTAACGGAGGACCTTTGGAGCGCGCAAGGATGCATATTATCGGGTATAATTTAAAAGGGCAGATTGAGACGCGGCTGTCTGACGGGTTGTCGGCAGTGAAGCCCGGGGAAGTGGATACGATGATTGCCGCCGGCATGGGGGGCGGACTGGTGATTAAGATTCTGGAAGAAGGAAGAGAGGTGGTGAAGAGCCTGAAAGCATGCATCTTGCAGCCTCAGTCGGAGGTTTGGCGGGTGCGCAGGTATCTTTTGGACCACAATATGAATATTATAGACGAGGACATGGTGGAGGAGGACGGGAAATATTATCCGATGATGCGGGTGATTCATGGAGAATCGCCAAGGTATGCGGAGTGCGAGTATATTTTTGGGAAACGGCTTTTGGAGAAGAAGAACCCGGTGCTTGAAAAATTCCTGCACAGAGAATTAGAAATCCGGGAGGGGATTTTTAAGGAGCTGAGCCATCATGTGGCGAGCCAAGGGGCGAAGGAGCGCATGGAGGAAATCAGGAGGGAGATTATGATTATCAGCAGGGCGCTTGGATATTATTGTATCCACCCGGAATTGTAGCCTGCCTGATTCCATATATGGGGAAATCAAGGATTAGAGTTTAGAAAGGTGGAGTGAAATGTTATGTAAGGATGTCATGGCTGCGATAGAGGGCAGTTATGCAAGAAGGTATGCCATGGAGTGGGATAATGTCGGCCTTTTGGTCGGAAGGGACGATAAGGAGATAGAGAGAATTTATCTTGCTCTGGATGCCATAGACGAGGTAATCGCAGAGGCGTCGAAGTGTGGGGCAGATTTGCTGGTGACGCATCATCCGCTGATATTTGGCGGGATGAAACAGATTACGAATCAGGATTTTATCGGCAGGCGTGTGCTTGAGCTTGCCAGAGGGGATATCTGTTATTATGCCATGCATACGAATTACGACGTAATCCGGATGGCAGAACTAGCGGCGGATTTGCTGGAACTTGGACGGCAGGAGGTTTTGGAGACCACCTGCGAGGAAGCAGGAGAAGTAAAAGGCATCGGGCGGGCCGGATATCTGGAAGAGCCGTCGGATTTGGAATCGTGCTGTGAGAAAGTAAAGAAGACGTTTTCTCTGGATGCAGTCCGTGTATTTGGGAATTTGAAAATGCAGGTCCATAAGGCGGCAGTTTGTCCGGGCTCTGGCAAGAGCGTAATCCGGGATGCGCTTAATAAGGGAGCGGACGTGCTGATTACCGGGGATATCGGGCATCATGAAGGGATTGATGCCGTGGCGCAGGGGATGGCTGTGATTGATGCGGGGCATTATGGGATGGAGCATATATTTGTGGAGGATATGAAGCAGTTCCTTACGGAGCATTTGCCAGGCGTGGAGGTTATTACTGCTCCGGTGAGGCATCCTTATGTGAATATATAGGGGATATGTGAACATTTATGAAATGTGTTAAAAGAATCTTGGGGAAAGAGGTGCACATATGGGCAAGGAGATGTATCAGGTAAAAATCGGAGAAGAGACCCGGCTTTATGAAGCGGGAACTACATACCGTGAGATTGTAAAGGAATATCAGAAGGATTATGAGGATGACATCGTTCTGGTATTTGTGAACGGCAAATTACAGGAGCTATTTAAGAAACTGAAATCAGACTGCGTACTGGAATTCGAGACCACTGCCGGGGAGATTGGGCACAGGGCTTACCAGCGCAGCATCAGCCTGATGATGGTGAAGGCTGTGTATGACGTGGCGGGACATGACGCCATTGAGAAGGTAAGGATACATTTTTCCGTAAGTAAGGGATACTACTGTACCGTGAAAGGAGATATTTCCGTGGATCAGGCGTTCCTTAGCCGGGTGGAGGCAAGGATGCGCGAGATGGTGGAGATGGATATGCCGATCAACAAGCGTTCTGTCCGCACGGACGACGCAATCGCGCTGTTCGGACGCCACGGCATGCATGACAAGGAGCGTCTGTTCCGCTACCGCAGGGTTTCCAAGGTAAATATATACAGCATGAATGAATTCGAGGATTATCACTATGGGTATATGGTTCCAAGCGCCGGGTATCTGAAATATTTTAAGCTTTATCTGTATGACGAGGGATTTGTGGTGCAGATGCCGGTCAAGTCTGCGCCGAAAGTGGTGCCGGCTTTTGAACCACAGAATAAGCTGTTCCATGTGCTGAAAGAATCGGTGCACTGGGGAGATATACAGGGAATCGAGACGGTGGGCGCGCTGAATGACAGAATTACAAGGGATGGCGTCCATGATGTGGTTCTGGTTCAGGAGGCGCTGCAGGAGAAAAAGATTGCGGAGATTGCCGCGCAGATTGCGGCGCGTCCGGAACTTAAATTCATTCTGATTGCAGGGCCGTCTTCTTCCGGGAAGACCACATTTTCCCACCGGCTCTCTGTCCAGCTCCGGGCAAACGGTATGACGCCAAGGCCTATTGCAGTGGATAATTATTTTGTGGAGCGGGAGGATAATCCCAAAGACGAGACAGGTGCTTATGATTTTGAATGTCTGGAGGCCGTGGATGTCGGCCTGTTCAACCGCCAGTTAAACGAGCTGCTCGACGGGAAGGAAGTCATCATTCCTACGTTTAATTTTGTAACGGGCCATAAAGAGTACGGGACGAAGGCTATGAAGCTGGGAGACAACGATGTGCTGGTGATTGAAGGAATCCATTGCCTGAATCCTAAGATGACAAAGAACCTGCCGGATGAAAATAAATTTAAGATTTATATCAGTGCGTTGACCCAGTTAAATGTTGACGAGCATGACCGGATTCCGACTACGGACGGAAGGCTTCTGCGCCGCATTGTGCGGGACGCCCGTACCAGAGGGTCGTCTGCGCAGCGTACCATACGGATGTGGCAGTCGGTAAGGCGGGGGGAAGAGAAGTTCATCTTCCCGTTCCAGGAAGAGGCGGATATCATGTTCAATTCTGCGCTGATCTATGAGCTGGCTGTGCTGAAGATCTATGTGGAGCCGCTGCTGTTCGGGATTGACAGGAGCTGTCCGGAGTATCTGGAGGCGAAGAGGCTGCTGAAATTCCTGGATTATTTTGTGGGGATCGGGAGTGAGAACGTGCCGACTAATTCGCTGCTGAGGGAGTTTATCGGGGGCGGTTGTTTTAAGGTATGAGAATTTATTTATAGATAAAAACAATAAATGCGGCTGTTTATAATTTTTATCAATTTTACTAATACTTTCCCAATCTGCCGGACTATAGAGTACTGACAGACTGGGATGAATTCTTTCTAGGGCGACCACGTGGGCGCTTTGGCTTCTGCTCATACTGATCTTTGG
>CAJTDD010000054.1 GCA_910574885.1 Lachnospiraceae bacterium
ACCCAAGCCCAAAGATCAGTATGAGCAGAAGCCAAAGCGCCCACGTGGTCGCCCTAGAAAGAATTCATCCCAGTCTGTCAGTACTCTATAGTCCGGCAGATTGGGAAAGTATTACTTGATAGTATAGATTGTTCAACTTTTCCTGTCCACACTTATATACTAACACCACGATAAGGCTGTAAAGAAAGCGGCAAAGAAGCTGGTGGAGCAGATAAAGCGCATACAGAAGCCGGACAGCGGCAAAGAGCAGTATAAGATGATACAGAACTACAACTCAAAAGTCATGGGCATACACAATTATTATAAAACAGCTACCCGGATATGCCTTGACTGCCGGAAGATAGCGTTCCAGACAACGGCTGTGTTTAAGAACCGTATGAGGAAAAACTATAAATCCGTGAAGTATTATAAAAAGCGGAAAAAGAGAGTGCCGAACATATCAAAAGCTGTGAAAATGAACTATGGGAAAAGCGAGCAAATCCGATTTATAAGCGGCTATGCAGTAGCCCCGGTTGGGTATGTACAGAACAAAATCCCTAAGTGTAAGAAAAAGTCTGTCAATAAATACACAGCGGAAGGGCGTGCTGAAATCCACAATAATTTAGGGATAGACACCTTTACGCTGTTGAAACTCATGCAGAACCCTGTCAGCAACAGGAGCATACAGTATGCGGACAACAGGATTTCACTTTATGCCGGGCAGTATGGGAAATGTGCAGTAACAGGGATAAAACTGGAATACAGCGACATCCACTGCCACCATAAAACCCCACGCTGTCAAGGCGGTACAGATGAATATAGAAATCTGGTAATCGTGCATGAGGACATCCATAGGCTAATCCATGCGACAAAGCAGGACACAATATCACAGTATATTTCCGAATACAAAGACACCATAGATTTACGCAAACTGAATGAGTTGAGAAACTTAGCTGGAAACACAGAAATAAGTTCTTTGGATAATACTATTGCAATCTAATTATTGATGGAGCGCCGTGTGATGGGAAACTGTCATGCACGGTGCGAACCGGGGGAAAGCGGCGAGAACTGTAAAGCCAGTTCAGACCGTTACCTATCGGTATTGAAAATTACCAACGATGGGAGGAAATGCGCCCTGGATCAGCGGCTTATCAATGACATGCTGCCGGATGCGGGGGAAAGCAAGGTCAACCGCTGTGTAAACAATGCGTTTGACATTTGGGAAAAGACTTCTGCAGACAAAGGGACACAATTAATTTTTTGCGACCTGTCTACGCCGAAAAATGACGGCACATTCAATGTCTATGACGATGTGCGGGAAAAACTGGTGGCAAAAGGAATCCCCAGAGAGGAAGTGGCGTTTATCCATGAAGCCGGGACGGAAACAAAAAAAGCGGAATTATTTTCAAAGGTGCGCTCCGGGCAGGTGCGTATCCTTCTCGGCTCTACACCGAAGTTAGGAGCCGGGACAAATATACAGGACAGGCTGGTTGCCTTACACCACCTGGATGCGCCTTGGAAACCGGCCGATGTAGGACGGATTTTGCGGACATTCAAAATAAAAAAGAATGTGGAGGTAACAGACAATGGCTAAATCATTATTTGAGGAACTGGGCGGCAAATATGAGCGGCAAGGAGATTACTTAATACCGTGCTTAATCGTACCCGCCGAAGAAGAACAGCCCATAGGCATATGGGGACAGCGGCACTTGGACTATCTGAAGCAGTATCGAAAGGTTACATACACCAATCTTCTCACAAGCGGCAGGCTCAACGCCTACCTTGCCGACATTGACAGGCAGGCGCAGGAACGCTTTGAAAGGCTCATAGAGGGCATGAAACAGGCACAGGGCATTACGGAACGGCTAAAGGCTGAAAACGCCTTAGAATGGGTCGGGAGGATGAACAACATACGGGCTTGTGCAATGGAGATTGTAAACGAGGAAATAATCTACGCATAACAGACAGGCGGCAGAGGGTAAAAGCTCTGTCGCTGTGCATTTGTTAAAAAATATCTGTCTACTTGACTTTTAAACACAAGATGCGTATAATAGTAATGTTACTAATAGGAATATATGGAGGTTAACGATGGACAATATCATTCTTGGGCTTTTACTTATGTGCAATAGAACAATCTATCAACTAAGGGAAAGAATAGATAAAGGAATCAATTTGATGTATAGCAGTAGTATGGGAAGCATACAGGCAGCTATAAGAAAATTGCTGAATTGTGGGTTTATCAGCTATGAGGAAATAGTTGATAATGGAAAGTATAAGAAAGTTTATTGCATAACCGAAAGTGGACGGCAACATTTTTTCGAATGGATAAATGCACCCATAGAAGAACAAAGTCCCAAAAGCCCAGAGTTGGCAAAGGTCTATTTTATGGGATTTTCGGATAAAAAAAATCGTGAAATAAGCATACAACAGCATTTAATATTTTTGAATGAAAAATATAATGTATTATCGGCAATATGTGAAGAAGCAGAAAATATCAAAATTTCAGAGGAAAATAAAGATATACTTAACTATCAGTTTGTTTCCGCTCTTTATGGAAAAGAACTGATTAAATTTAATATCGACTGGTTTGAAAGCTTGTTAAGAAAGATGAGGAACGGTGAAATATGAAACAATACCATTTAGAAGAATCGCCTATTGTTTATTATATCAGTAGAAAGGAAAGGGCTGAGTGGATACTTTTTATACATGCTGCTTTTGTAAACCACAATATGTTTCAAGCACAAATTGACTATTTTCAAGATAAATATAACATTCTTACCCTTGATATTATCGGTCACGGTAAATCAACAAAAGTACAAAAAGGCGATAGTATAGATAAAATGTCATCGTGGATAAACAAAATTCTAAAAACAGAAAAAATAGAAAAGATACATATTGTCGGGATTTCATTGGGGGCTGTATTAGCGCAAGACTTTGCAAACCAGTATCCAGAAGCCGTACAATCACTTGCTTGTTTCGGCGGTTATGATATAAACAATTTCGATGTCAAAATGCAGAAGGAAAATAGCGCATCACAGATACTTATGATGCTTAAAGCTATATTTTCAATTAAATGGTTTGCAAAGTCGAATAAAAAAATATCTGCTTATACTTTACAGGCTCAAAAGGATTTTTACGAGATGAATATTCAATTTTCTAAGAAGTCATTTATGTATTTATCTTCTTTAAGCAGTATGATAAATGTTCGGCAGACAGAACCGAGGAAATACCCTTTGCTTATTGGCTGCGGAAAGTACGATATTCCAATGGAACTATCCGCCGTAGAAATGTGGAAGAAAAATGAACCAGAATGTGGTGTGATTATTTTCGAGGGAGCTGGACACTGTGTGAATATGGACACGCCGAATAAATTTAATGCAGCTATGGAGGAATTTTGGTTAAGTGGAAACGGCAAATACTAAAAGTGATTGGATACGCTGCCCTGTTTGCGGAAATAAGACCCGTGACAAAATTAGAGAAGATACGATTTAAAAAAACTATCCTCTCTATTGCCCGAAATGCAAGCAGGAAACATTGATTGAAGCAAAAAATTTACAAATAACAGTCATCAAAGAGCCAGACGCTTAAGACGCAGAGCCGATGAACAAGTGAGTAGTCACAGTTCATTGGCTCTATTTTATTTCATAAGGTTTTAAGGCAAACGCCCACCATATAAAAAACGGCGTGTGGTGGGCGGTATTGCTATGCCCGAAAAGACTTAACAGACACTCTCCAGACCTGTTTTAAAGTTTGGAGGGATTTTTTTATGTCCTTTTTTCGGGCAGTAATTCATCTGCTCATGCAATGCAGAGTTAATCCATACATAGCATATCGAGGAATGGCAGAAAGCCAGTTAAAAAAATCCCTGCCTATGCAACGCTACTTCTCACCATGAAATCAGAAGTAGAATCTCCGCTTAACAGAATATATATCTCCTATAACCGTAGAGGTCACAGAGCCTTTGCGGTTTTTCTTTTGTCGTTTTTTATCAGATTATGCCGCAGGGCTGTATCTGGTATTCACTGCCGCTCCCCGCCCTCTCCATCTGGATTTTTACATTTTCAAAAATTCAGATGGGAGGTACTTACGGTGAAGTATGCGCCAAGAAAAGTATATATCAAAGAAAGCGGCAGTTATGTGGAATTATCCTATAGGGACTTCTGCCGCCGCAGGCAAGCCGACCAGAGTTACATGGACAAGCTCTTTATCCCCGTGCAGGGCTGTCTGCTTGAAGTGGTGCGGGAACAGTATGCAGATTTCTACAAGGAGAAAGAGCGGTGGCGTTATCTGAAAAAACTGGACACAAACCACAGCCTGCTTTCATTGGAGGGATTTACGGACAGCGAGGGAAATGTGCTTGACTTCGTTATTGATGAAACGGTAGACGTTGCGGAAACCGTTGTCCATGCGGTGATGGTGGACAGACTGAAAGCCGCCCTGCATTTATTGTCGGGCAGTGAGCAGGCGTTGATAAAAGCCCTTTTCTTTGAGGAACTTTCCGAGCGGGAAGTCGGGCTGCGGTTAGGCGTGACACAGAGTGTTGTCAACAAGCGCAAAGCCAAAATCTTTGCGAAGCTGAGAAAGATAATGGAAAACAAAATTTAAGGCGTTCAGCCCCCTTGTTTTTTCCTTTGGGAAAATGAGGGGGCTTTTCCTGCCCTCTCAATCAATTCTGATTGGAGGAAATAAGCATGGCATATAACCACGGACGGGAGGACAGGAAATGGCGTATCTGGAAAGAAGCGGAAGAAAAGATTTTGCGTGAGTGCGGCGTTGACGAAGCGGTCATTGAGCAAATCCGCACAGACGACAGGGCAGATTTTAATTCCAACAGGCGGTTTTACCGATGGGCGAGCGACTTCGGCGAATACCTTGAGGGCATGGCGGACAGGGAGAAGCAGGCAGAGGTAAAGTCTGTCTCTGATTTACTGGACGAGATTGAGAACGAAACTCTGTATCTTGCCTTAATCAAGGTGGACAGGCGCACGTTACAAATCGTCCTGCTGAAAATGCAGGGATATTCCACTAAGGAGATTGCCCCACTTGTGGGATTGACAACGGGAGCAATCTACGCAAGGTTAGACCATCTGCGGAAGAAGCTGCGGAGGATTTTAAGACTGCCGTAATTGGCGGCATTACATACTCTCACTTCTTTTCGTGGGAGTAAATCTATTTTAGGAGGTCAACGCCTATGTGCAACAAAACCAAAGACACCGCCCGAAAGGAGGAATCCCATGCAGAAGCTCCAGACGGTCAATGCCGACACGCTCCTCTATGAGCCGCTTGAAAAGCCGTCCTTTGTGGTAGACGGTCTGATACCCACGGGCTTAACCCTATTCTGCGGCTCACAGAAAATCGGCAAAAGCTGGCTCATGTTAAAGCTATGCCTCTGCGTGTCGCAGGGAATCCCCTTATGGGATATGCCGACACGGGAGGGTGACGTGCTTTACCTCTGCCTTGAAGATACGTTCTGCCGCATTCAAGACAGGCTGTTTCGTTTGACGGATGAAGCGAGCGGGCGGCTTCACTTTGCCGTGGCAAGCGATAAGCTGTCAGACGGTCTTATCGTGCAGTTGGAGGACTATTTGAAAGAATACCCCGACAGCAGGCTCATTGTCATTGACACCTTGCAGAAAATTCGTACCGCATCCAAAGACAACGCCTATGCAAGCGATTACGGGGACATCTCCCTTATCAAAGACTTTGCCGACAGGCACTCTCTGGCGGTCATTGTCGTACACCACATCCGAAAGCAGAACGACAGCGACGTGTTCAACAAAGTGTCTGGCACGACGGGATTGACGGGGAGTGCGGACGCAACCTTTGTCCTGGAACAGGAAAGCCGTGCGTCCAACGCCGCAAAGCTGTATGTGACGGGCAGGGACACGCCCTATCAGGAGTTTACGCTCCGTTTCCGTGATTGCAGTTGGGAGCTTGTGGAGCGTAAGGAGCAGGAACAGCTTGCGGAAGAAGCGATACCAGATATTCTTTTTCGGTTAGTGGATTTCATGCAGGGCAGGGAGGAATGGACTGGCACAGCCACCGAGTTACTGGACGCTCTGGGGGAAACAGGGACGGCGGCGAATGTTTTGACAAAGTGGATGAACGAGTACCGCCTTGATTTCCTGCTTGAAAACCATATCCGCTATGATTTCAGCCGCAGGAGCAACGGGCGGATGATTTCCCTTGCTGTTATCAACGACATTTAGACTTAAGCAGAACCGGCGGCTCTGCCCACTGCGTGACGGTCATGACGATGATGACGGTGTTTTTGGGATACCCCCGCCGCTGTCATCCCTACGGGAGAACACCCCGTAAACGCAAAATGCAGGCGTAGGCATTACTCGCCCTTTTCGGCTCGTAATGCCACCCCTGCGGTCAGAAAAATCTTCTGATTTTTCCGACTGCGTTTACAGGGTGTAACACACTACACTTTGCCCTGCAAAGTCGTGTGCCAGACGTTCCCTCTGGACTCCCTTATGGCAGGGCTTTGCCCTGCTTATCCTACGCTTTCCGCTTCGGATAAAAGAATGTCGGCGTGACGGTTACGGCTCTTATGAGGGGGTATCCCAAAAACACCGTCATCATCGTCATGACCGTCACGCACCAAAGACAGGAAACGACAGTTACCCACCGAAAGAAAGGAAGATGAACTATGCCCTATGCAATCCTGCGTTTCCAGAAACGCAAGGCAGGCGGCGTTGCGGCTTGCGAACGCCACAACGAGCGGAAGAAAGAAGCCTATAAAAGCAACCCAGACATTGACGTGGGACGCTCCAAAGATAACTACCATCTTGTGAAGCCGCCCCGTTACACCTATAAGAAAGAGATAAACCGAATGGTGGCTGAAGCAGGGTGCAGGACAAGGAAAGACAGCGTGATGATGGTGGAAACACTTATTACCGCTTCACCCGAATTTATGAACAGCTTACCGCCCGAAGAACAAAAAGCCTATTTCCAGACGGCTCTTGACTTCATTTCGGAGCGTGTGGGGAAGAAAAATATTCTCTCCGCAGTCGTCCATATGGACGAGAGAACGCCCCATATGCACTTATGTTTTGTGCCGCTTACGCCCGACAACAAGCTGTCAGCGAAGAGTATCTTAGGCAACCAGAAATCCCTATCCGAATGGCAGACCGCCTACCATGAGAGGATGTCCGCACGGTGGAATCAGCTTGAACGGGGGCAGTCCTCAATGGAAACGAAGCGGAAACACATCCCCACATGGCTCTATAAACTGGGCGGCAGACTGGATAAACAGTATGAAGAAATCGTATCTGCCCTCTCCGACATCAACGCTTTTAACGCTGGCAAGAAAAGGGATAAGGCGTTAGAACTGCTCTCCGCATGGCTTCCAGACGTGGAGAAATTCTCTAAGGAAATCGGCAAACAGCAGGCGTATATCGACAGCTTGAAAGAGAGAATCGGGCAGGAATCCGATTATGCGGGGCGTATGCGTGATGAAAAGTACGAGCAGGAACTAAAGGTACAGAAAGCCAACCAGAGGATATTTGAGTTGCAGAGAACCAACGAGCAGATGGGGCGGCTGCTCTCCAAAATCCCGCCAGAGGTATTGGAAGAATTGCAGAAAAGTAATCGGAACAGAGCGAAAGAAAGGTAGGAATGTGAATGAAGAAACAGGATTTTAAGGTATTAAAGACCGCAGATTTATATCCGTTTCCAGATAACCCGTTTCATGTAGTGGAGGACGAAATGTTATCAGAATTAGCAGAGAGTATCAAAGAGTTTGGAATTGTAACGCCGATAATCACACGCCCGAAAGAGGATGGGAATGGATATGAAATCATTGCGGGACAGCGGCGTGTCCGTGCTTCGGAGCTTGCAGGGATAAACACAATCCCCGCTTTTGTCCTGCCCTTAGACCGTGACCGAGCCATCATCACCCTTGTGGACAGCAACTTACAGCGTGAAAATATCCTGCCGAGTGAGCGGGCGTTTGCCTACAAGATGAAATCCGAAGCCATGAAGCGGCAGGGCTTCCGCACGGATTTAACCTCGTCACAAGTTGGGACGAAGTTGCGGACGGACGATAAGGTGGCGCAGGGCTTTGGCGTTGGCAGGATGACCGTGCAGAGATTTATCCGATTGACGGAACTGATACCGCCGATTTTGCAGATGGTGGACGAGGGGAAAATCGCCCTCACGCCTGCGGTGGAGCTGTCCTTTTTGAAGAAAGACGAACAGGAAAATTTATTCGCCACGATGGAAAGCGAGGAAGCAACGCCCTCACTCTCACAGGCACAGCGGATGAAAACCTTGAGCCAGAGCGGGCGGCTTGACATGGATATGATATTTTCCATTATGACGGAGGAAAAGGGAAACCAGAAAGAAACCGTGAAAATCGGCATGGAGCGGTTAAAGAAATACTTCCCGAAAGGCACAACGCCGAAGCAGATGGAGGACACCATCATCAAACTTTTAGAGCGTGAATTGCAGAGGAAACGGAACAGGGACAGCCGATAATCTTCTCTTTTCGGGAGGTAAATATATAACTTTATTCAGATAAAATGCGAAAAGCCAAGACAGGAAAGGGGCAGGAAATGAAAGAAATCCAGTATGAGATGGTAAAGGAAATCGCCGTATTGTCTGCGGGTGACAGCGGCTATACAAAGGAAATCAATTTAATCTCATGGAACGGGAAAGAGCCGAAGTATGACATCCGCAGCTTTTCCCCCAACCGTGAGAAATGCGGAAAGGGAATCACGTTGACCGCCGATGAAGCGGAGGCTCTCCTTAAAGCATTGCAGGAAGAATTGAACAGCGGGGATTGATTGTGTCTGATTGGCAGGGCGGGGGCGTTTTCAGACACTCCCCTGCCCTGTCGGGAAAGGAAAATTTGAGTATGGGCGAGGATAAGAAAGCAAACAAAAAGAGAAAGCGTATTGTGGCAAGAGAGCCAGTGCAGATGATTGTCAGCCGTGAATATGTCGGCACACAGACCGTTGCGGAGGCGTTTATCCCGATTATCTCCGAGGACATCCGCAGGAAGATTGCCGAGGGTGACACCTTCGACAATGAGGATATATCCGCTTAGAATGTACGCAATGGAACATGAAATTTAGTAGAGCAAGGACGGAGGTTTCACAGTATGGCAGGAATCAAAGAAGAAAAGAAAATCTATTTAGTCGGCATTTACTGCCGCTTGTCAAAGGATGATGGGACGGATAATGAGAGTGCGAGCATTGCCACACAGAAATCCATCCTCACGGATTATGTAAAAAAACAGGGCTGGCATTTGGCAAAAACGTATGTGGACGACGGTTATTCTGGTACGAATTTCCAAAGACCGAGTTTTCAGAACATGATTAAGGACATTGAAAACGGGCTGATAAACTGCGTGATTACGAAAGATTTATCAAGGTTAGGGAGGAACTATCTTGACTGCGGGCTGTATCTGGAAGTCTTTTTCCCAGAAAATAATGTGCGGTATATAGCGGTCAATGACGGCGTGGACACGCTCAATAAATCGGCGATGGACATCACCCCATTCCGCAACATCCTAAACGAAATGTATTCAGCCGATGTGTCGGTCAAGATAAAATCGGCATATCGGGCGAGGTTTCAGCAGGGGAAATTCATGGGGACATATGCACCCTATGGGTATATCAAAGACCCTGCCGACCACAACCATCTGCTGATAGATGATAAGGTGGCGCACGTTGTAAGAGAGATATTTGACCTTGCACTTGCGGGAAACGGAATCGCCAAAATCCGCAAGCACATCAATAAACAGCACGTCTTACGACCTGCCGCTTATGCGGCGGAGCAGGGGGCGGCAGGCTATGAGCGGTACTTTGAGGATAACGAGGAAAACCGTTATATCTGGAGCGAGAACAGCGTGAGGGGCATTTTAAGAAGCCCTGTCTATGCGGGAAACCTTGCAGGCTATAAGCGGATTGCCGCCAACATGAAAAGCAAGAAACGCCCCTCTAAGCTGCCCGAAGAATGGGAAGTGATACCCGACACCCATGAGGGGATAGTCACGCAGGAGGAATTTGATACCGTCCAACAGCTTATGACGAGCCGCAGGCGGGAACAGAACGCAGGGGGATTTGAGAATATCTTTGCAGGCGTAATCAAATGTGCAGACTGCGGCTATGCGTTGCGGGCGATGAACGCCAACAGGAGGAAACGCCCAGATGTCATTGACTGCGTACAATATTCCTGTAATAATTACGCCAGATACGGCAACGTCATGTGTACCGCACACTCCATTGAAGCGAGGGACTTATTCAACGCCGTGCTTGCCGACATCAACCGTTTTGCGGATATGGCGGTGAATGACGAGCGGGCGTTGCGGGCGATTGAGAAGCGGCTTACGGAAACAGACCAGAGCAAAGCGAAGGCAATGGAGAAAGAACAAAAGAAGCTGAACAAACGCCTTGCGGAGCTTGACAGGCTGTTTTCCTCTCTCTATGAGGATAAGGTCATGGAGCGTATCACCGAGCGGAATTTCGAGATGATGTCGGGGAAATACCAGAAAGAACAGCTTGAAATCGAAGCACGGTTAAGGGAAGTGACAGAAACGCTCAACGAAAGTTATGAGAAATCGCAAGGAATCCGTGACTTCCTCTCTCTTATCCGCAACTATCAAGGATTAAAGGAACTGGACGCAACAGTAGTAAATGCACTGATAGACAAGATATTTGTTTCGGAGCGTGAAAAGTCAGCGGACGGGACGGTTAGGCAGGAAATCAAGATTTACTATAAATTCATCGGCTTTGTCGGTGAATTACATATCACACCCACAAAACGGTGGACGGCGTTGCCCGCTAAACACTGTACGGTGTGCGGCGTTGAATATGTCCCTGGCTCTGCTATCTCAAAATATTGTCCGATATGTGCGAAAAAGGTGCAGAGGGAGAAATCAAACGAGAGCAGACGCAGGAGCAGGACAAGGGACAGACAAGTATGTATTGAACTGTCCGCAAAAAATGACCGACTGATTTGGAGCAGCAGGAGGGCCGTATTCTTAGGCAGGGCAACCAGAATGACAAGGTGCAGATCTACCGATATGTCACCGAAAATACATTCGATGCCTACATGTGGCAGATCCTGGAGAACAAGCAGAAGTTCATCAGCCAGATCATGACCAGTAAGTCCCCGGTACGGGCCTGTGAGGATGTGGACGATACGGCGTTAAGCTATGCGGAGATCAAAGCTTTGGCTACGGGCAATCCCTACATCAAAGAGAAGATGGATCTCGACATCCAGGTGAGCAAGCTGAAACTTTTGAAGGCAAACCATACCAGCCAGAAGTACCGCCTGGAAACGGAGATTGCAAGGAATTATCCGGTAAAGATTACGGCACTAAAGGAACGGATTGCAGGCTTAAAAGCGGATGCGGAGGCAGTAAAGCCGCTTCTGGAGAAAGATAAAGAAAAAGACGATTTCTCTATGGTTATCGGCGGGAAAACCTATACAGACCGAAAGGAAGCGGGAACAGCGCTCATTGCCGCATGCGCCGGATTGAAAGCAGTGAAAACAGCCGGTCAGATTGGGGAGTTCCACGGTTTTACCCTCTCTGCTAATTTTGACAGCTTTAACCAGACCTACCAGCTTACTATCAAACGGCAGTGTAGCTACCAGATTGAAGTGGGGAAAGACCCGTTAGGGAACCTGCAGCGTATCAGCAATGCACTCTCCGGGATTGAGAAAAAACTGACGGAATCGGAAGTGAAACTGGAAACCGTGCAACAGCAGCTTGCTACGGCAAGGGAGGAAGTGGAGAAGCCGTTTGCAAAGGAGGACGAATTGGCAGAGAAGATGGAACGGCTGTCAGAATTAAATGCTTTGCTCAACATGGACGACAAAGGGCCGTCAGAGGCGCTTGGCATGGAGGAAGATGTGCAGGAAGTGGCAGACCGTCCGAGGAAAGCTGTCAGCTATGCAGGCCGGGTGTCGGATGCTTCCCGGATTGCAGATGGGGCAAGAAAGCCTTCCGTGCTTGGAAAGCTGAAAGAGGCAAAGGACAGGCTTTCTGGAAACCATAAGGGCAGTCAGAAATTAGCAAAGAAAAAAGAACAGGAATTATAATAGACAGCCCGCGAAGCGTGCTTTCTATTGTATATGTGGGCAGACGAGAAAGCAGCACAAATTTTCCCGTCTGTCCTTTTTATATTTATATCTGCCGGGATTTAGCAAGGGTATCCTGGCAGGGAATGGAGGAAATTTATGGCCGGAAAACGGGAAGAACAGTTAAAAGAGATTACGGAACGGCTGGAACAGGGCGTAAAGGATTTATTTACATCGGAAAAATACACGGAATACCTGAAAACGATGTCGCAGTTCCATAATTACAGCTTTAACAACACGCTTTTGATTGCCATGCAAAAGCCGGAGTCAACCTTGGTGGCGGGCTACGGCACATGGAGCAAGAAATTTCACCGTCAGGTGAAGCGTGGGGAGAAGGGGATCAAGATTATTGCCCCTGTGCCGATCAGGGAAAAAGAAGAAGTGGAGAAATTTGACCCGGAAACAAATGAGCCGGTGCTGCGCCCGGACGGACAGCCGGAGACAGAGGAAGTGGAGCATATCATCCCACGGTTCCGTGTGGCAACGGTATTTGATATTTCGCAGACTTACGGCGATCCGCTCCCGGAGCTGGATACACCGGAATTGATGGGGAGCGTGGAAAATTTTGAGATTTTCATGGAGGCAATCCGCATGGTATCCCCGGCTTCCATGCGCTATGCACAGATTGAAGGGGAATCAAAGGGGTATTACAGCAATGCCAATAAGGAGATTGTAATCCGGGAGGGCATGAGCGAAAAGCAGACCATGAAAACAGCCATCCATGAAGTCACCCACGCCATGTGCCATGACCGGGACGTAATGGATGAGCTTGGGGAGAAGAAAGGCCAGATGACGAGAGAGGTGGAAGCCTTATACTCAGCATTCCAAAATGTTAATCATTTTAAAGAATGCTGAGAAATAAGGCACTTTACTACTAAAAGATGAGCATTATTCGTTAGCGCAATCCACA
>CAJTDD010000055.1 GCA_910574885.1 Lachnospiraceae bacterium
TGGATTATTTCTTAAATGAAGATGACCCATTTGACGACGATTTTGGAGAGGAAGGTTTTTATATTTTCTAAATCCTTGACCGTCTGTTTTGAATACCTGAAACACAGTGCGTTCCACTCATGCGGTAAGTTCCTCTTGCACCGTAAGCATTGGCGTTCAATACCGAAGTATAAGTGACAGAGGCAGTATCTCCATCTACCTCCACCACCGGGGAGTCAATACCAATCGTAAAATACCGGAGACTGCCATCCTCCACATCCGCAAAATATTCTTCCCGCGTCTGCTGCCTACCGCTCATATGTGTAAAGGTCATATCCTCCGGCACAAGTTCCCGCATGGTAACAATATCCGCATCCGTCATTGCCTGGCAGTACCTCGCCTGCTGATAGAGGACTTCTATCTGCTCCCCGCTCATGGCAGACAGATCCACCCCGATCAGTTCCACATTTTCAAAAACAGAAAAATCATATTCCTGCATAACTTCTCCTTCCTGCCTGTCTGCGATTTCAACCGTCACGGCCACATTGTCCTCCATTGTCTCAAATACACTTAAATCCGAAGTAATCTTCCCCATACGGATCAAGCCACCCTGACTGGAATTCCCTTCATTTCCGAAAAAAATTGCCGTAAGCAGTGCCACTTCGGGGCCGATCATCACATCATCCTCAATCTCAATGCTCCCCCTCGACATACAGGTCAGATTGTGGTTGATAATTACATTTTTCCCGATTTTGATTCTCTTCCCCAAATCAATCTGCATCGGAGGGAAGATGACACTTCCTTCCGGCAACGGCGATTCAAAAAGTTCATCTGTCAACCGCCGCCCTTCCTCGGAATGGGGTTCTGTTCGGTTGATCTGAAAGCACAGTTTTCCACACCTGTGGATTTCCTGGACGGAAGCCTGATAGCTTTCGTCCCGCATATTGATTCGTTCTAATTCCATGATACCACCTCATTTTCTGTTTAATCTGCAGGTATGAACGCACTCAAATGTGCTTCCTGCTCCGCAAGGCTCATGTTAAAGAAGCGGACACCCTTATCCAAAGCCCGGATTCGCTCCATTTCTTCCGCCGTCAGTTCAAAGTCAAAAATGTCGATATTTTCCTGAATATGCTTCGGATTGGTAGATTTCGGGAATACAATTGTTCCCTCCTGGATATGCCAGCGTAGGATGATCTGTACATTGTTCTTCCCATACTTTTCCGCAAGTTCAGTAAACACCGGCTCATTCAGAAGCTCCTTGTCGCCATGCCCGATAGGATACCAGCTTTCAATCACCGTGCCGCAGGATGAAATCCGCTTTTTCAATTCATTCTGCTGATAATACGGATGGCACTCCACCTGCAGGACTGACGGCTTAATGGTTGCGGCGGCAATCAGTTCTTCCAAACGCTCCGATTCAAAATTGCTAATACCGATGGATTTCACCTTGCCTTCAGCAACAGCTTTTTCCATATCTTTCCACGCCCCGATATAATCGCCAAACTGCTGATGAAGCAAAAGCAGGTCAATATACCCCGTATCCAGCCGGGAAAGCATTTTGTCAATCGCTGCCGCCGTCTTTCCCTCGCCATACTCGCTGGGCCAGAGCTTTGTGGTGATCCAGATTTCCTCACGGGGAATACCGCTTTCTTTTACGGCCTCCCCGACTCCACGCTCATTCTGGTAAGCATGGGCAGTGTCAATATGGCGGTAGCCTGCACGAAAAGCCTCCATACACGCTGCCTTTGTGTTTCCATCCCCCGGAATCATATATACACCAAGGCCAAACTGAGGGATTTTGTTTCCATCATTTAAAGTTACATAAGTCTGATTCATTTTGGTTTCCTCCATTCCTAATCCGCCATTTATTAAAATCCATACCTCTCCAGCCATTTCCTGATATCATTCTCTGCCTGTGACACCCTGCCTCCTGTGACCGCCAGCCCTCTTTCTACCTTTGCGCCGGGACAGGCTGCCTGGATATCGGCTTCGCTGCGTCCCATGCCGCTGCCTTCGTGGGTACAGAGAGGAAGGATTGTCTTCCCAAAGAAATCATGCCCTTCCAAAAACGTGAACACAGCCATTGGGCAGGTTCCCCACCAGTTTGGGTAACCCAGGATCACGGTATCATAGTCAGCCATTTTTAGGGCATCCGCTTTCAATGCCGGGCGCGCTTTTGCATTCTGCTCGGATTTTGCCAGCTCTACGGTTTCCATATGGTCATCCGGATATGGTTTCTCCGTTTCGATGCGAAATACATCCCCGCCTGTCAATCCATGGATCATCTGTGCCGCAACCCTTGTATTTCCAATCTTCAGTTTTACAATTTTCCCTCCCACATAGGCTTCTCCTTCATGGGAAAAATAAGCGACCAACACTTTTTTCATGGCAATACCTCCATCTCTTATTTTCTTATCTGTATAAAATTTCTCCGCCGCCGACTGCGGCGATACCCTCTGCAGCGGTTTCTCTGTAAAGCTGCCACCCTGCCGCTACCTGCGAAATCCCCGGTGGCCATATACCCTGCACCCGTCCAGCGCTTCCTCCAGAGAGCGGAACTCTTCGTCTGTTAGTTCCACTTTGGACGCTTCCAGATTCTCAACAATGCGTTCCTTATTTTTTGAACCCGGTATCGGAACCACATTGGGGTACTTGTGCAGCATCCACGCCAAGGAAATCTGCGCACTGGTCGCATCTTTCATTTCTGCGTATCTTTTCAGAAGGTCAATAATCGGCTGGTTCCCCGCAATGTTTGCTTTGGAAAGCTGCGGGACCCAGTTCCTGACATCATCGTTTTTCTCAAATTGTGTGTCCACTGTGATCTTCCCTGAAAGAAGCCCGCTGGCAATCGGTGAAAACGGGACGAAGCCGATGTTGTTCTCCAGACAGTAAGGGATCACGCCCTTTTCCGCGTCCCGCTCCACCATGGAATAAATATTTTGGACTGCCGAGAGCGGCGTTACCCTGTTTGCTTTCTGAATGACAGGTACATCCACCTGGGACAATCCCCAGCCACGGATCAGCCCATCTTCTATGAGCCTGCCCATAGCTTCCGCAATCTTCTCCACGGACACACCGCCCATCCTGTGGAGATAATATAAATCCACCCTGTCCGTCCGGAGCCGTCTCAGCGACTCTTCCAGATGACTGCGGACTGCATGGTAAACAGATCCCCTTCCGATGGCTTCAAAGCCATTTAAAAACAGCTTCGTAGCGATCACCACCTGCTCCCTTACCCCATGCAGCGCATTCCCCACAATGCGCTCATTATGTCCAATGCCGGAAAGGTTCGGGCTGTAGATTTCTGCGGTATCAAAAAATGTACATCCGTTCCGGCAGGCATTCCGGATTGCTTCCACACTGTATTCCTCCGGCGGTATCTGCCCATAGCCATGGGAAAACGCCATGCATCCCATACCGACTTCGGATACTTCAATATCCCTTAATAATCTGGTCTTCATTCAGCGCCTCCTTATCAATAAGCCGCAAATCTCTGATCCTTATCGATATCCGTCATCCTCTGCATTTCATCCTCTGACAGCTCAAAATCAAAAATCTCAAAGTTTTCCTGGATATGTGCCTCATTGCTTGAACCGGGGATCGCGATATTACCCGCCTGCAGGTGCCAGCGCAGGATAACCTGTGCAGAAGTCTTACCGTGCGCTTCGGCTATGCTGCTGATGGTTCCATCATTAAATAATGTCTGCGTATTTCCCCTTCCGCCCAATGGGAACCAGGATTCCATGACTGTCCCGTACTGGGCAATATGCCCCTTCATCTCCATGCTCTGATGGTATGGATGGGTTTCGTTTTGGATTAATGCAGGGACAATCGTTGTTGCGTCCACCAGACGGTCAAAGTCCTCCGGCTCATAGTAATTAGACAGCCCGATGGATCTCAGTTTTCCATCTGCAACGGCCTGCTCCATTGCCTGGTATGCCTCCACATCATTTTCCGGCTGTGAATGATGGAGGATCATAAGGTCTGCCTGTGTCAAGCAAGGAATAAAAAATTTTTCCTCTCAACTCTCTATCAAAAATATAACACTAATCAATATTTGTAAACATAATACCAAATAACATTCACCTCAATTTAATCTATAAATATGCCTTCGCCAAAAGCTCCGATATATACTCAAAATCGTGCAATGATATCCTATGTTCTAAGTTTAATTCTACTATCTCTTCCCTCACTCCTTTAGCAAAGTGTGAAGTAGTAGCAATAATACCTCCTGTTGGCTTTCGTTTATTCATTCCCAAAACGCCATACATATTTCTTATTACTTCTATTCCCACCGGTCTATTTGGAGCATAATGTTTACACTCCACCAGGAACAAAAACTTTCCTAAGTCTGTTTTCTCTGCTATGTAAATATCTACCCCTCCATCCCTTGTCTGTTTTGTCAGTTCTACTTCATAACCTAATTTCTTAAATAACTCCGCCATTATTTTTTCAAATTCTCTTGGCGATAATTCATACATGCTCATTGGTTCTTGTGCAATATAACACATCAAATCATTATTTATCTGTAATACATCCTTCTTTATGCTGATTAAAGAGGGGCTTATAATACTTTTATTCGGAACAACTATATCTGATTTTCCTACAGAAATTTGCTGATATAATAATTTGTCTATAATATCGATACCAAGACTGTCTACCAGCCTAAACATATTCTCTATAATAAGTGGATTTCCCTGCGTCAATAAAAGAATCCTTTTCATTTCTTCATAATCAAAATCTATAAGATGATCTTTAAATCTATTTAGACGAAAAGAAACTATCTCACTTTGGCTCAATCCGTTCACTGATAAACAAACAAATTTTTCTTTACTAAAACGATAATCCACAGTTCTACCAACTACTAATATAAATGATAACTCATTATATTTTATTATTTCTTCTAACTTCTTTGAATCCAATTCATCTGCATCATCAATAATAATAAGGGAATTATCTTCTACCCTCAAATCTTTTGGAAGTTGCCACGCATGCCATATATAAACATTACTATATTGCTCTTTATTCTCTTCTGCATACACCCTTACTAATGTTGACTTTCCGATCCCTGCAACACCAGTAATTAAGGCTACATGATTACCTGATTCACTCAGTATTTTTTTCAGTTCAGATAGTTCTTTTTCCCTTCTTAACAAAGGCATATTTGATTCAATAAATGTATCTGTATTATATTTATCAGATTCTAATAAAACATCCTTAACCTTTTTCCCTATATTCATCAGCACACTTTTACTCCATACACAATTTTCTCAAATAAAATTAACAACTTATTTATCCAACTCTATAAGCATCGTATCCAGCCTATTATAAAGATACTCTGCCGGAGAACCACCGTGCAGTTTTTCGTTCAGCAGATCAACCAAATCCTTATTTGAAATGCTGATAATCAATTTCCCATTCTCTCTCAACGTCCCTTTAATTGCTTTTTTAGCATTTTTATCTTCCCCATAACATGAAATTATTATCGCAACACATCTAAGCGCTTTCGCATACAAGTATTTGTCCGTAGTATATATTTCTTTTTGTGTTATTGTTTCTGAATAATTCTTAAATTCAAAAATAATATATTTAGACCGAAAATATTCCTCAATAAATTTCCAAAAACTCTCTTTTATATCATCTTTAATTTTGCATATTAAATCAAACCTATATAAATCCTCATTTGATTTCTGTTGTTCACTCCACAATGCCAAATCTGCTGCAAAAAGAATATTTAAAACCTTAGTACATAGATTTTCATATTCAGAACTCTTTCTTGTCTTCGGTTCCCAAGCCTGTATCTCCGCTATCAATGATTCAATAATTTCATAATCGTTCGGCTTTTCAACTGTATCTACATTTTCATTCTGAACCTTTACCCCCATTAACTTTAATAAATCTATAGGCTCATAAGGCTCAATATCCTCCGTAGAATACTCCAAAATTGAAAGTAATTGAGATTTTAAAACTTCATCACATTGTACTATATACAACAAATTTCTAATATCTACAACTAAAATATCTGCTTTTTGCTTGATTATTTCCCATGCCTGAGAAGACAACTCATTTGCCACCACTAATATATATTTTGAATTGTATGTATCTTCCAGCATAGATGCAGATGCCAATGCTTTGGAGATTATAGACGTACTTATTACCCTCTGCCTAATTGCTTTCGCCTCAATATAAAATCTGATGTTCTCTTTTTCTGCTAAAATATCATAATACTCATTCCTATTAGACATTTTAGTCAGGCATCCATAACTTTTAAAAATCTCACCCACAATATATTCAAACTGATACCCCCTAAGAGGATACCTGTATCCATATCTGGAAATTTCATCAATAATACAATGTGCCAACTCATTTTCATCATTCCATAATGTGACTGTCCTATTTCCAAACCTCTTTTGAATATCCCCATGAAATAATTCTTTTTTTACAAACACAAATACCGTTTTTCCAGTGTTTAATGCAATATCATATTCCCAAATAGAATTTTCAAGAAATTTTTCTGCTACGACAAACACAAAGCAATCACATTTTTCAATCTGTTCATTAAAATATCTGACTATATTATTACCAGCATTTGTCGAACAAACGTCTGTAAAAATATCAAATCCAAGTTCATTTAGCTTTTTACTAACCAAAGCAATTTTCTCATAATCTTTAAATGTATAGCTTAAAAATACTTTCCTCTTAAATTTACTAAATCCGATCCTATTCATCTATCCAACCCCATTTTCACCTTAAATTGCTCAAATAAATATGAGCCACAGACACAACCTGCCCATGGCTCAATTTTACCACTACTTTCCCAAAATTGGAACTATCTTTCAGGCAGAAACCTCACCCTCAAACGGATTCCTCACCTTCCACACAATCTCCATAGCATCCTCCCCATAGACAACCACCTTCTCAATCAGCATCTTCAACCTCTCCCTATCAAAAACCTCCAGTACAGAAAGTCCAGCCAGTTCCTCGTCTGCCACTTCCTCTGAACCGGCAGCCTCCCTCATACATTCAAGCTCCGCCTGCGCTTCACGCCTGCTCCGCTCTAGCTCTTCCATCCGCACCCTGCCCGTCTCAATCCGCTCCACATAATCCTCCCTGCTGATTTCCCCGGCCTTATACCGCTCATACAGCCGCATCTTCCTTCCCTTCCACTGTGTCAACTCCTTCACACTCTCCGCAACCGTCTTTTCAAGAACTGCCACCCTGCCGTCCTTTTGAGCCGTCCTGCTGATATCCCGCTCTGCCGCCAGCACATCCGCCATCTTCCTCACCTGGCAAAGCACTGCTCCCTCCAGTTCGTTCTTCCTGACAGTCACTTTCTGGCAGTCATTCTCCCGCTCCTGCGTCCGGCCTCCGCAGAAATACCTGCCGTTAGCCCTGCTCCTAAGCTGCAGTGCCTTCCCGCAATGCCCGCAGAAAAAAATACTTTCCCTCTTCTTCATTTTTTTTCTGGCTTTATCCGCAGTCCCTACTCCCTCATTAGCCTTCTCAAAAACACTCCGGGAAACCAGTGCCTCATGATGTCCCTCCACCACGATCCACTTCTCCCTTGGCTGCCTCACCACCTTCTTATCCGTATCCATACCGCACTTCGCCCGGTTCCAGATTAACTTCCCCAGATACACCTCATCCGTAATAATATCCCTTACCGAAGAAGCACACCACCTCTTCACCTTTACATGAGGCTGCCTGTCTCCATAAGTATCTCCTGCCATCTTGTGATAAACAACCCTTGACGGTATCCCCTCTTCATTCAGCCTTCTGGCAATCTCCGCATAACCGGTTCCGTCCGCCGCCATCCCAAAAATCCTCCGCACAACCCACGCCGCATCTTCATCAACCAAAAGCCTGTGCTTATCCTCTGGGTTCTTCCGATACCCATAAGGGGCAAACTGCCCAACAAACTCCCCGTTCCTCACCCTCGTATCCCTGGCAGACCGCACCTTCTTAGACAAATCCGCGCTGTACATCCCATAGACCAGATTCTTCAACGCAACACTCATCCCGCCCGTCGCTCCGAACTTATCCTCACTGTCGTAACCGTCATTCACCGACACAAACCGAACCTGCAGGATCGGAAAGATATATTCCAGGAACCTCCCCACTTCCAGATAATCCCTCCCGAACCGTGAAAAGTCCTTCACAACGATCATATCAACCTTCCCGTCCTTCGCCGCCTCAATCAGCGCCTGCACCCCCGGCCTGCGGAAGTCAACGCCGGAATACCCGTCATCACAATACTCCGTGATAACATATTCCTCCCCCTGCAGCAGTTCCTCTATATGCCTTTTCAGCAACACCCTCTGCGCCGAAATACTGTTGCTCTCTTCCATTTCACCCTTACCGCTGTCCTCATTGGAAAGCCGAAGATACATAGCGACTATCCTCTTCTTCATCATACCGCCTCTCTCTCTGCCCTGATTCTCAACAAATCTTCCAGCACATCATCATATTTCAGATACACTTCAACATCCCCTCCCTCATGCACCGCAACCTTATCCACAAACGCCTCAACCATTTCCCTCGTCAGACTCTGCATATCCAAACATCCCTCAACGACAGCCTTCCAGTTTCTGTCTACACAATATCTGCTGGAATACTCCGCCCGTGCCTTTTGGACTTCCCCAAGCCTTGCCGTCAATGCCCTGATCTTTTCGGCATATTGCCCGCTGATCTGCGCATACTGTTCCTCATCAATCAGTCCATCTCTATAATCCTCAAAAATACCGGCTTTCACTTCCGTCTCCCTCTGCAGCTCCTTCCTTATCCGTTCAGCTTCCTTCCCATAAAAATCATACTTCCTCAAATTCCTGTCATCCGCATTCATCCGCCTCACAGTTTCCTCCGCCTCAATACAGAGCCTCATATGGGCAGCAACCGTTCCAAAAACAGCCTGGTTGACATCTTCCAACGAAACCTTATGGTTCGTACAGCTCCCATGAGTAGATTGAAGATACGTCTTGCATCGGTAAAACTTCTTGTCATGCCTTGCTCCCTCTGTACGGAACCCCATTACCTTTCCACAGTCCGCACAGACAATCTTCTTCCCCAGAAGATTAAAACGGGCATGGTCATAACCGTTCTCCCCATGGGTAGAATGGAACCTTTCCGCATTGCCCGCCAGCAGTTTCTGAACTTTCTCATAGTCCTCCCTACCCACCAGTGCTTCATGCGTCCCTTCCACAACAATCCACTCTTCCTCCGGTATTTTCACCTGCTTCCCAGCCACCCTCTTATACCTGTTATGGACGCTGGCTCCCACATAAGCATAATTCGTCAATATGGTTCTCACCGTCACATAATTCCATTCCGTATTAAACCCCTCTGGAACCTCATGCCCGAACCGCAACATCTTATAAGCCTTCGGATTCATCTCTTTTCGGGAAACCCGCCTTGCAATCTCCTTCAACGAACACCCCTCCAGGAACAGCCGGAAAATCTCCTGCACCGTCCCCTTCACCCGCTCGTCCGGGTAAAGCCGCCGTTCCACATTCACATACCCATACGGGACCGCCCCCGATGAATACTCCCCGTTCCGCCAGTACGCCCTGTGCGCCGTCCTCATCTTCCTGGACAAATCCTTCACATACAGCTCATTCACCATATTTTTCAGCGGCATCATCAGCTCCCCGCCCGGCTTCTCCGAATCATACCCGTCCGTCACCGCAATAAACCTCACGCCGAAAAACGGAAACACCCGCTCAATATAATTCCCCGTCTCCACATAATCCCGTCCCAGCCTGGACAGGTCCTTCACAACAATACAGTCAATCACCCCGTCCCTCATATCCCGCACCATCGCCTCAAACCCCGGACGCTCAAAATTCGTACCCGTGCAGGAGATATCCGCATACTCCTTCCCTATGACCATATCCTCCCGCTCCGCCACGAACTTCCGCAGAAGCTCCATCTGCGTCTCCACCGTCGCCCGCTCCCGGTTTTCCTCCGTCTCCTCCGAAAGCCTGGCATACAGCCCCGCCCTATAACAGACCGCCTTCACCGGAACCGGAACCTGCGCCCCGGAACCACTCGGCAGGTCATTCACATTCACAAAATCCACCTTCTTAGACTTCCTCGCCATATTACACCGCCTCCTTCCACTCAAACCGAATCCGGCCCCGGCTGTCACAGACCGCCTCACAGCCCGCATGTTTCAGCCCCTCCAGGACCTCCCTGTAACAGTCCCCGAAACTAAAAACCACCTCGACCGTCTCCCGGTCCACGACCTTCACCCGCTCAATCAGCTCCACCGCCACATTCCTTGTCAGCCGGTCAATATTCTCATGCTCCGCAAAATAATCCAGCCACCGGTACTTATCCGTATTGGAAGCAAGGATATCTTCAATCTCACCCTTCATCTGCCGCACCGCTTCCTCCGCCAGATCTCGTCTCTGCGTATAAGCCTCATGCAGCTCCCTATAATCCTCCTTAGA
The DNA here is from genome assembly GCA_910574885.1 of Lachnospiraceae bacterium. Taxonomy (GTDB): domain Bacteria; phylum Bacillota; class Clostridia; order Lachnospirales; family Lachnospiraceae; genus Sporofaciens. The sequence continues at coordinate 10,431 of CAJTDD010000055.1, forward strand.
GACAATCCCGTCCTTCATATCCTCATAAAGCATGTTCCGCAGCTCCCGACACCGCAGAACCTCCGCCTCCTTCTGCTCAATCCGCCTCTCCAATTCCCGGATATCCAGCTCCTGGAACGGGATCTCAGACACCTTCTCCATCGCCCGCTTCAAATCCAGCACATTGGCAACCTGCACCTTCAAGACCTCCAGGACCGCCTCTTCCAGCCTCTCCACCCCGATCCTGTGGCTCGCACACTCCTTCGTCTCCTTATTCCTCGAACACACATAATACCGGTACTTCCGCTTCCCGGAACACACATTCTTCCGCACCATGGCCGCCCCGCAGTCCGCACACACCACCATGCCCGCCAGAGGGTACACCTCCGACTGCTCCGGGGACATCCTCGTATCCATCCCCAGGAGCCTCTGCACAATAGCAAAATCCCGGTCCGAAACCACAGCCTCATGGTTCTTCTCAATCCTCACCCAGTCCTTCTCCGGCTTCACAAAGGACTTCTTCACCTTATGGTTCGGCGTCGTCTGCCTGCCCTGCACCAGATTCCCAACATAACACTCATTTTCCAATATCCGCCGCACCGTCACCGAACTCCACAGCGCCCGCTCCCCAGTCTTAAAGCCGGTCTGATAATTGCTCCCGGACGCGCTCTTATACTCCATAGGAGACAGCACCCCCATATCATTCAGCCTGCCCGCAATGGCATCCTGGCTCATGCCGTGCAGCTTCATACGGAAAATATCCCTCACCACGCCTGCGGCCACCGGGTCAATGACAAGCCGGTTCCGGCATCCCTCGTCCTTCTGATACCCATAAGGCGCAAAAGAACCGATAAACTCCCCGTTCTTCCGCTTCACCTCCAGGTGGCTCCGGATCTTCACCGAAATATCCCGGCAGTAAGCGTCATTTATCAAATTTTTAAACGGAATGATAATCTCATCTGACTGGTCTTTCCCCTCCAGGCTGTCGTACCCGTCATTCACCGCAATAAAGCGCACCCCAAGAGCCGGGAACAGCCGCTCAATGTACCTGCCCGAATCAATATACTCCCGCCCGAACCTGGACAGATCCTTGACAACCACGCAGTCCACAACGCCCTTCTTGATATCCTCCAGCATCAGCTTGAAAGAAGGCCGCTCAAAACTGGAACCGCTGTACCCGTCGTCCACCCGTTCCGAAACCACCACAATATCCTCTTTGTCCTTCAGGAAATCTCTGATTAACTCTTTCTGATTAGAAATGCTGTTGCTCTCCGCTTTAGACGCGCCCGCAACATCGCCATCCTCCTTCGACAACCGGACATAGATGGCGGCATGATAGATCTTCTTGAATTGTTTGTTCTTCATGTGCTTCCGCTCCTTTCTAATTTGCCAGAATCACCTGCAAAATCAAAAAGGCGGATGCACTAACTTGTCCCTAAGACAATCATAGCGCCTCCGCCCAAAAAAGTCCAATGTTATTTTAAACATTCCGCAGCATATTTTCAAAAGCCTCTTCAAAAGAGCCCCCATCCTCCGCAAACCGGACCCTCACCTTCATATCCCCCACACGCACCGCATAAGGATTCCCCACCGCTTCCAGATAAGCCCTCTTCCGTTCCTCCAGCGGCAGGCTCCGGTCAATCTCCACCTTGCGGATATCCACAAGCCCCTCCTTCTCCACAGTCCTCACATCCACGTCTTTCAGCGCATCCAGCTCCATCACCGTCATAACCGATTCCCTTACCTTTCCAAAATTCATACCAACGGCATGGTATGTACCGCCGGGGAATCCCCCGGCCGACGCGCCCCAGACCTCAACAGCCCTCCGGCAACATATAGCAAGACAAAAAAATAAGGCATCCCTGCCCTCAACAAAAACACCCTTACAGCCTCGTCACAAAATCCAGCGAAATCCACCCGTTCCGCTCCCTCTTATACGACTTCAAAAGCCCCCACTTCCCGGCTGATTATTCTAATGCTTGGGAGCCATCTATTTAAAGCTTGAGAGCCATCTGGATCCAGTGTATTTTAAAGCTTGGGAGCCACCACTATATATTGTGGTCATCCAA
>CAJTDD010000056.1 GCA_910574885.1 Lachnospiraceae bacterium
GTAACTCAACAATACAACATAAACCAAAAAACTGCTACTTTTATTTTGAGAAAACGAAAAAATTTTGAAAAAGTAGTGGAATCACGTACCTAGGGCTAGCCACCGCGCTAGCGGTTTGGTACAATATAGACAGTACAAATACCATGCTTGTCTGTCGTCGGAAAGGAGGACAAAATGTTACAGACAGACAAGATTACCGCTTTATATTGCAGATTGAGCCAGGAAGATATGCAAGCCGGGGAAAGCGAAAGCATACAGAACCAAAAACTGATTTTACAGAAATATGCTGACGAACACCACTTTTTCAACACGCGCTTTTTCGTAGACGACGGATTTTCCGGCGTGAGCTTTGAGCGTGAGGGGCTTCAAGCTATGCTGCATGAGGTTGAAGCCGGGAACGTGGCGACCGTCATAACAAAAGACCTTTCCCGTCTGGGACGTAATTATCTGAAAACCGGGGAGCTGATAGAGATTGTCTTTCCCGAATATGAAGTGCGCTACATTGCCATTAACGACGGTGTAGACACAGCAAGGGAAGATAACGAGTTTACCCCTCTGCGGAACTGGTTCAACGAGTTTTACGCCCGCGACACCTCAAAGAAAATCCGGGCTGTCAAACAGGCAAAGGCGAGCGCGTCAACGGCGAAGCCCCTTACGGCTACCTTATCGACCCGGATAACCGCAATCATCTGATACCTGACCCGGAAACGGCGCACGTCGTAAAACAGATTTTTGCAATGTATGTACGGGGCGACCGTATGTGTGAAATCCAGAACTGGCTACGGGACAATGAAATACTGACCGTCGGAGAACTGCGCTACCGTAGAACAGGTAGCAACCGCCACCCCCGCCCACAGCTCAACGCATGGTACAACTGGCCGGATAAGACGCTGTACGACATTCTGACAAGGAAAGAATATTTAGGGCATACCATAACCGGGAAAACCTACAAGGTATCTTATAAGTCGAAAAAGACGAAAAAGAACCCGGAGGAAAAAAGGTATTTCTTCCCCAACACTCATGAACCTTTGATTGATGAAGAAACCTTTGAACTTGCACAGAAGCGGATTGCCACCCGGCAACGCCCGACAAAGGTTGATGAAATCGACCTGTTTTCCGGGCTGCTCTTTTGCGGAGACTGCGGCTATAAAATGTATGCGGTGCGCGGAGCCGGGACGCTTGAACGGAACACGCCTACACTTGCGGCAACTACCGCAACCGGGCAAGAAATGATATGCTCTGTACTACGCATTATATCCGCAAAAGCGTCTTGAAAGAACTTGTCCTTGCAGACTTGCAGCGCGTAACGTCTTATGTGAAAGAGCATGAACAGGAGTTTATCGAAACCGCCAACGAGTGCAGCGCAAAGGCAGTACAAAAGACGCTGACACAGCAGCGGAAAGAGCTTGACAAGGCGCAGAACCGTATGAACGAGCTGAACATCTTATTCCGCAAGCTCTACGAGGACAACGCTTTAGGGAAACTTTCAGATGAACAGTTTGCTTTTCTGACTTCCGGCTATGATGAAGAAAAAAAGACGCTGACCCGGAGGATTGCGGAGCTGTCACAGGAAATCGACAACGCCACCGAGCGCAGCGCGGACGTGAAAAGGTTTGTCGCACTGGTACGCAAGTACACCGCCATTACCGAACTGACCTACGAAAACGTCCATGAATTTATTGACCGTATTCTTATCCACGAACTGGATAAGGAAACGAACACCCGCAAAATCGAAATCTTTTATAGCTTTGTCGGCAGAGTTGATACAGGCGACAAGCCCACCGAAAGTATCTCCTATTTCAGACAGATAGGAGCCGACGTAAAGAGTTATGCTATCTAACATACATCAAAAAGAGGTAAGATAACGCCCTCTGCAAAAAAGGTTACGTTATCTTACCTCAACAAAATTCGTGCCGCTCCATCCGTCATCGACGTAGGTTTCCACGACCTCTATCCCGTGGTACTGTGCGTACTGCATGAGCATCTGCTTCTGGCTCGTTATGGAATTGCTTTCCCTGTCCGTGATGCCGTCATCAACGGACAATCGGGTATATAACCCGCCTTTTGGTGCTGTTTTGTATGTAGTCCTACCCATTCGCTTCTCCTTTTCCGGAAGAAGCTGGTGAACTGCAAAGTGGTTCTTCGTTTTCTATTATACCTTCACAGCCGCCCTCCTGCAAGCATTTTTCCGTTTTATCCGCATTTTCTGAATTTAATATCGCCCTTACAAACGCATCCTGCGGCGTTCTCCTGCTGTCAAATACCCTTGTCACGATTAGTTTTGTTTTATTCAAATATATTCCCTCCAAATTTCACTCTAATACCAGACGTTTTCCGTGCCCTGCCCTGAAAAATAAAAGCCCGGCAAGGTGTAAAATTACTTTGCCGGATAACAGACGCTTTGAAAGGACGCAATATAGACACTTCCAAAATGCGCCCGAACCCTTGTATTTCCCAGCTTTATACGCTAAGACACTTCTTTTTCTATTTTAAATTTAAAAGTATTTATATATATAACAGGGAATCCCCCATAGCCGTATGTATATATATAAAAAGGATTTGGCGATTTACACGTCTAAGCGTCCGTTGCGTCTTAATGCCTTTCCCCTGTCCGCACTTTTACATGGATACCCTTAAACCCCCTTGCGGTCTTTCCGTTTCCGAGTGTGATATTATTGGTATAAGCCAGTTTGTATTTATCCTCATTCTGCCGTAAAAAGTTGGAGAAACTGCGCTCCCCCAGAGGCTTTTCAAGGTTGTCCTCGCACCACTGGCTGTAGGCGCTGTAAAGCTGCTTTGACGTGGCGTGTGTGCCTTTCTCAAGCCTGATATAGCCCTCCGACTGCATGAATACAATGATGTTGTTCCCGTCCTGCATGGCTTTTGTCAGGTTATCCTCCGCCCTTTTGCTTATCGTGAATCTGTACCCATTGTCAATCAGGCGGTGCAGCCCCTCAAGACACCATAGGAATATCCCCTCCGCTTCAGCAATGAGTTTCTCTCCGAGGAACGGGTCATCTTCCCTGTCCGGCCTGCGTTCCTTGACGGTAAGGACAATCTGCCGCCGGAAAAAGCCATATGAACGGTCATACAATGAACCGAGGTTGCCATTCCCGAAACAGATAAACCTCACGCATAGATACCCCTGCTCGCTCTGCCTGCCCTTGCGCTCCAAATCCGTTTTATCTTCCAGTGTCACTATGGACTTGATGTTGTTCGTCTGCGGCAGTGCTTCCAGCTTCATGTCATCGTCAAGCATCAGCAGTTTCCATTCAAGGTCTGCCCGTGCAAAGCGGTCAACCTCCACCTTCTGTATGCTGCCCGTGTTCATGCTGTCACCAAGCAACGCCCTCAGCACCCTGCCGATGCGTGACTTGCCCTCCCCGCCTTTCCCTATGACAATCATCATTTTCTGCCCCTTTGTCGTGGGCTGCAGCACATATCCCATAAATTCCTGCAACGTGGTAATGTCCTCCGGCTCTAATAGCTGTTCTACAAAGGAAAGCCATTGTAACGGCTTAGGCGCATCCGGCGCATAGCGCACCGGGAGCCTGTTCATGCAGAACTCCTTCTGTGCGGAGAAATCCCCCGACAGGAAATAAGTGCCGTTTGCCACATGGAGGCGGTCTGTCTGGTAGGGTATCGGTGGGGAGTAGCACCTGATCCGCAGCGCATCCAGGAGCGTTGTCGCCTTTTTCGCAATGCCTGATGTGACATAAGGCGCAATCTTGTAGTAAATTTCCGCCTTTATCTGCTCCGCACCCCGATTGCCCCGTTTACGTCAAAAAAAGTGCCATGTATGCACTTCATAGGGTGTCCTGCGAGGAAATCCTCACAGAAAAGCACGTCATTGACCTTGCTCCCGTCAAACCATGTTTCCGGCTGTGACGCCTGCTCCATTTTCTCCATTGTCTTTTCCAGCGCCGCCCTCTGCTCCGGCGGCACACTGTTCCAGTCTTCTTTCAATTTTCAACACTTCCTCTCCATAATCCGCTACTAACTGCACACGCTCCGGTAGCGGAGCATACAATAATACATCCAGCAGGTACTCAATATAGTCTTTCTTTTCCAACGCTTCACAGAATAACGGGTTCCATTCCCCGTCCGGCTCCTGCGGCGCATACTGTTCTTTCCACCGCCGTAAACAGCACCGGTAGTCGGAAAGCACACGGAAACACTTCTTTTCCGCCTTCTCAAACCTCTGCTCTGGTGACAGCTTCCGCTTACGCTTTGGCGGCGGCTTCCTGCCTGTTTTATCCTCAAAACTGATACCGAAATCCGACGCAATCCGCAACGCCGCTTCCTTCTTCCCAAGCCCGTAAAACTTTGCCACAAAATCAATGGCATCTCCCTTTTCCCCGCACCCGAAACAGTAATAGCGGTTATCAATCTTCATGCTCGGATTTTTGTCCTTGTGGAACGGGCAGACCGCCATGCCGTTACGGTTTATCTTTACCCCGCAATGCTCCGCCGCCTGCCTTGCGGTAAAACCATTCTCCCTCACCGCTTCAAATACATTCATTGAAACCTCCATGCACGCAAAAAAGGCAGCTACAAACCTGTCAAATAGGTTCATAACTGCCTTAACGCTGTCTAAATCAATCATCAGTGGACAATGCCCACAATCATTCTCATTTAACCAAAAATCTAAAAACTGTCTACATAAGTATGGCTGCACCCTTTCCGCTAGTTCCCGATCAGTGCGTAGTATAACGGGATAAGGTGGCTGTTGTCCTCCGCTGCCTTCACGCCGACATACCCGTTATATGCGCTGAATGTTTCAAAACAGAGCGCAACATCATCAAGCTGCTCCGAGCCGACTATATCTTCCGACAGATAGACCATGCCGCTTTTTGTCACCCTTATCTGGTTGTTGTGCCTGTCATTCCCGCAGGCAATCAGCATACGGAACTGCTCAAGGGTAATTGTCCTGATGTCATACGCTTTTATCCTCTGCCCGTTCAAAATAATAGATTTTCCCCGTTGTATGGAGAATATTTCCTCTTGTATCATCCGCCAATAAAAATCCCCGTTTTTAAAAATTTTATATCCCGCAAGTAGCTTCTGGGAGAGAAGCCCACATTGGAATCGCACCATCATCTCTGTGACCGTTTTACGGAAGTATCATTATCAGGAAACAGTGTCATGGCGCAAGGTTCCCACTCCTTGTTTACTGTAAAACATTTGTCGCTCCCGCCTGTTCTGGTGCAGGCGATTATGGCGTGTTCCCGTATAGCTCGGCTGTTTCATACGTCCTGCAGGATTGTCCATATTCAGTTGTCAGTAATTGATGTTTTTCAAAATTTCATCAAGAATAAAACATATCATTTTCTGGTTAAATTTCCAGCTTGTCCGCCCCGTACTTATGGATAATCCGAAACAGGATTTCCTTCTCTTTCCCCTCTGCTTTCCCGTATAGCCTGCACAGTGTTCCAAGCTCTGTTTCTGTGAGGGTATTGGTATAGGGCTTGTAGCTATCCGTGATAAAAACTCCACCGTTACAACCCTGCTTTGTATAAATCGGGTAATCAAAAGTCAATGCGAAAATATCATGGTGTATCGTGCGTATTGTAACGCCTAATTCCCACGCAAGCTCCCTTGCTGTTATATGCCCTTTAACGGACAAAATGCTGATGATTTCCATTCTCCGGTGTGCCGTATCCATGCTGTATCTCCTCTCACTTTCCGGCTTGAAAACTGCCCATTTTTTATGTATTCCTTTCACAGTACGGTCCGAATTCATGTATGATTGACAGTACGGTTTCCCTGTCCTTCCCCGCACATCCCACAGCGAGTTTTTCCAGGCATTCCAGTTGTTCATGGGAGAGTGAGTTCTGGTATTTTCCTGCCCCGTCCATGAGGAAATAGCCGCCGTTATATCCCTGCTTTGCAATCACGGGAAGCTCCTCGCCAATAACTTCAAAATCCCTGCGTATGGCGTTCTTCCCGACACTGTACATAGCCATGAGCTTCGGCACGGTCAGCCTTTTCCCCGACAGCAGCATACGCTCAATTTCCCGCCGCCGCTGGAATGCGTGGTCTAACATTTTTTCACCCCCTTTCCCCGCTGTTTGTGATGTTAATTGTAGATAAAGGAAGTTCCCGTATATGGGTACGTTCCTCAAAAAATTTCCGCTTTTTCTTACAGGCAGCTAAAACCAGAAACTTTCTCTTTGAAGTAATAGCAAGCACTGCCTGTGTTCCCTCACAGGCTCCGATTTTCCCAAATCCCCCCGGAGCGGGAATCTGGAAAATCTGCTTGTAGGGGGAAGTTTCCCCCTGGCCCCCTCTGCGCTCAAAAATCATAAAATCTCCTGCCTGGATTTCTGATTTTTTTCACTGTTTTTTTGCACGAACAACCCACGCAGCAGGATTGAAGATTGTGTAAAATCTTTTCAAAAATCCAGCCGCAGAAAGGAGATAAAAAATGGCAAACAGGGAACGCAAAAATGAACTGAAAATATACCTGAGTGATAAGGAACAATACATACTGGAGCAGAAAGTAAAAATCTCCGGCATGAAAAGCAAGTCCACTTTTCTCCGCCGCCTGATTTTGTACGGCTTTGTCTATGACATTGACTATTCAGACCTGCGGGAATACAACTACACGCTCGGAAAAATCAGCGGCAATCTGAACCAGATCGCTAAGCGAATGAACGCAACGGGCAACGTCTATAAAGCCGATGTCGAGGAAGTAAAAAAGCTGATGAAGCAGGTGTGGGATACACAGAAAGCCATGCTCTCAAAACAGCCCTCCATGAAGCAGTAAACCCAAGTGGAATCCCCCTTCCAAAAACGGAATAGTTCCAGTCAGATTTTTCACGCAAATATGCAATAGATAAACCGTAACAAAAGCCAAAATCAGACAAATTTCGCACCATTAAAAAAGGTGTACCGCAGTGGAGTTTCTTTCTTCCTTGCGATACACCTTGATGTGTGCAATATGCCGATAATTTTGATGAATGTCCTTATCCTGGCCTTAAGTATTTTTCGCTTTATTCTCATCGTTCTACATCTCCTTGTCTTTAAACTATCGTTTCATTTTTCTCCTATCACTCCAACAAAAGTTACAGCAAAAACAGCAGCCCAGGTTTCCAAAGCTGCTGCATCAATGCACCCAAATATGTCTGCTATACAACGGCTTTTTTCTTTTGCCGTTGTACGGCAGATTTACAATACGGATATTTTACACAATTAATAAATACTCTTTTTGTTTTTACGGCTTAATCCGTTCAAAATTAAAACTGCAAGAACCATACAAACTATCAGAATAACTAAGCTGGCTGCTTTGTTTCCGATGGTTGTTTCATAATATCCTGAAAGCTGGAACACCGCAGTAATCGGGTAAACAGTTTTCAGAGTTTCAGACATACTTGCAAACAGACCGGCAAAGCAATAGATTTCAGTAAATACCAAAGCAAGCCAATACCCTTTTTTTATACGGGCTACTAATGCCACAATCGGTGAAATAGCAAGAAATACGCCAATACCATTTACAAAATAGGTAAAAAGGAAGCCCCATACTGTCTGAATAGATAATGTTCCGAAATGCATTATAGCTTCAACCGCAAAAGTAATTACAAACAGCAGAAGATAAATCAAAATACTGAAAACCATTGCAACGATCATTTTAACAACAGTCAGTTTCGCTTCATCTACTGGCACAAGCCGCAGTGATTTCAGAGTATCTTCCTGTTCCTCCCGGCAAATCATATAGCTGCCTAACAATGCAATGACAGCCGGAAGCACAAAAAAGGTTGCCAAAGACTGTGCGGCAGTCATAAACCAGCCAGCCCCATCTATATATCGTGAACCCTTAAATACAAACTGCCCCTCTGCAAAGACGATAATAGCAATCATAACCACTGCAAAGACAGCAATCCAAACGATTTTAGAATGACGAAGTTTTCGGCGTTCAGCCCAAAGTAATTGTTTCATACTATCCACCTCACTTTCTTTTTCCTAAAGCCAATATAGCCAACACCACTGAACCCGCACACCATATTGCAATACATATAAATGCAGCCGGAATATTAAGAGTTTGTGTCAAAACCACACCGGGAATATCACGCATGACAATGGCGGTCATACTGGATAAAGGGTGTAGATACATATTAACCATAAGCAGAATAAAACCAAGAAACGTATAAACCAGAGTTAAACATACTGGAAATATATAACTTTTTCCGGCAGCCGCAACCGCTAAAAGCGGCAATATGGCGAAAGAGGTTAATATAGCAATTTCCATACATTTTTTTAGCAAGTAACAAAAACTGCCCCATTCAAATGTTATATAACCGGGAAGCGTACCAAAAATCACGGACAATCCGGCTGTGAGCAGCATAAAACAAATAGAATAAGACAGCACAACAATAAATTTGCTAAAAAAATATTTTGTCTTGCTAATCGGTACAATCCACAACTGTTTAAGCATATCATTTTGGTGTTCATCATACATAAGCATAGTGGAAAATACCCCCAATACGACAGGAAGTATAATCCAAGGCGTGTAGCTGAAAGCAGTCCATTTATAAAATTGTATTGTATCTATGCCTGTCTCTCTAATGTCTCTAAAATAAAAGATTGAAAGAAATGGCATGAGAAGAGCTGCCAACAGCATTAACAGGATAAACTTTCTACGGCGCAGTTTTAGAAATTCTGTTTGTGTCAATTTAAGCAATGCCTTCTCCCCCTGTAATTTTTTTGAAATAGTCCTCCAATGTATCATCACATAATTGAGAACTGATAACTGCCACATCCTGCACCACAAGAGCCTTATTGACAGCCGCCATATCCAATGACGTATTATAAATCCGCAGGGAGTGGTCGTCCTGTACGGAATAATCTGTAACTCCGAATTGCCTTTCCAAAACAAGAGAAGTTTTCGGAATATCAGAAACTTGCAGAAGTATATATTTACTGTTTTTTCTTTTCAGTGTTTCCATGCTGTTTTCTTCCAGTAAGACACCGTGATCAATAATGCCAATATCATCAGCCAATAATGCAATCTCGGACAGGATATGACTGGAAATGAGGATTGTTTTCCCATGTTCGGTACTCAAGTCTTTAATAAAATCTCTTACTTCTGCAATGCCGATAGGGTCAAGACCATTCGTAGGTTCATCTAAAATCAACAGCTCCGGGTCATGCAAAATAGCATTTGCAATACCAAGACGCTGTTTCATTCCAAGAGAATATTTGCTGAATAGCTTTTTGTCCCGATAAGGGAGACCGACAATATCCAAAGCATTTTTTACAGCATTTGGGGCAGCAGTACCACGCAGCTTCGCAAATATTTCAAGGTTTTCCGTACCCGTCAGGTTTGGGTAGAAGCCGGGTGTTTCAATAATAGCCCCAATCCGGGGATATACCCGTTTTTCCCTTCCTTTGATATTTTGTCCGAACACATCTATTTCCCCAGAAGTAACAGGGGTTAATCCCAAAATCATTTTCATTATTGTGGTTTTGCCAGCTCCATTACGCCCTAGCAGTCCGTATATCCGCCCTTTTTCTACATGGATATTAACAGCATTGACCGCTGTCTGCTCACCATATTTTTTTGTTAACCGCTTTGTTTCAATCACATAGCTGCACATAATATTTCCTCACTTTCTTAATTATCGTGGTCTTTCTAAATCACATAGTTATACAAGTTTCCGCTTGCTGAATAGTTGGTAAAAACTCTTCAAAATGTTTTCTTCTGTAAAACAATTACAGAAACGATTGTCGAAATAATGCCTATAGCCAGTAAAGAAACAGAACAAGTCATCGGTGATGCTGTTATTACAGCATTTCCTGTCCAACTGTTTACCATTTCAATAGCGGCAGGTGAAATGTGGGGATAAATTCCCATAACACTCGCCAAGGGGTGCAGTCCCATGAGCTGGGACGGGGCAAGCACAACAGGCACAAGATAAAGTAATACAGCCCCAATCGGTAAAATGTACCCTTTTGATAGCGTTGCTAAAAATATGATTGGGAGCATGGCAACCGGGATCAGCGCACCGCCAGCCAAAAACAATAGCCCCGCCTGTAGTATTGTTTCCATATTCAAATCAGTAAAGCCGCCAGCAATTAAGCCGCCAACGATGCAGATAACAAAGGTAAACAGGCATAGCCCCAATGACATAAGGATTACAACCGCTATCTTTGAAAAATAAAGCTGTGCTTTGGAAACCGGAATAATCAAAAGTCCTTTTAATGTATCGTTTTTCTGTTCATCAAAGAACAATGTGGTGGCAAACATCCCCAACACAATAGGCAGAAACAGGCTTGTAAGGTTCTTAAATGCCAAAGTGTATAAGTCACCAAAGCTATCCATGAGAGGACTGCTTCTTGATATGCTGCAGGCACGCTCAACCGCAAATACTCCCAAAATAGCAGTAAGGATAAAAATACCCCAAACTGTCTTATTCCGTTTCCATTTCAGTATCTCAGTAAAGATAATTGTCATTGCCTTTTCCTCCTTTCCAATCCCATAACTTCTCGGAATCTTCAGCCCTTACTTTATAAGGCTTTCAGACCCTTGCTTCAAAAAATCACCCACTTTTTTTGCAAAAACACTTGACAAACCAGTCAAAAAA
>CAJTDD010000057.1 GCA_910574885.1 Lachnospiraceae bacterium
CAAGCCCAAAGATCAGTATGAGCAGAAGCCAAAGCGCCCACGTGGTCGCCCTAGAAAGAATTCATCCCAGTCTGTCAGTACTCTATAGTCCGGCAGATTGGGAAAGTATTAATTAATTGATGCGCGAAATTCTATTTTTTTCAAATTCTGGTTGTAAAACTGTTTCCTCATAGCCTGCTCCCAATAAGCAACCTTATCCTTCTTATGGTTCAGACTGCCTGAAACAGCCCCATAAAACTTACTCAATTTTGAATCCTTTTCATAATATTCCTTTTGAAAATAATCAAGTCCTCTCACATTCTTTTTTTGTACCGTACAGCCAAAAACATAATTTTTGATGCGTATATATTGCAAAAAGCACTGAATAATGCGTTTTTCATTTTCACTCGTCTTGCTTTCCTGCCTTTTCCTGTATTCTCCCAGATATTTCATTCCGTAAAACAGAAAAATTAATTCATCTGAAGTATGTAATACATCCGGAACATGAAAGATTTCCTGCATGATTGTTCTCTCATCCGACTGTTTGGGAAGTGAAGGTAATACAATATCGTCCCACAGTTCCTTGCAATAGGAAAGAGCCTTATCTTCTGCTGCTTTTTCTTTTATGCCGCCCCAGTGTTTCTTATAAAACTCCTCCAACCCTTTTCCGTCTGCAAAACGTCCTACAAGCTCATTCAACTCGTCGTTCTTCCATGTCACTTTTTTCAGCGCCAATGCAAGCCAAATACGGACAATTCCAGCTATTAAAACGAAAAAGAGACTCTCTCCAGACGTCTGATTTCGGTTTCCAAATTCAATAGTATTACTCTTGATTGCATTTATTGATTTGCTGTCCAGAGGACGCATGAAAACCTCCCATACCTCATAAAACGAGATTGATACCCCTTTGTGGAGATGGTTTTCCGCAACTCCGGATTTGAGTACCGCATCCAACTGCTGGTCTGCTACCTCTATCTGGTTATAATAGTATTGCAGGCTATTGATATCATTTCCCGGATTCTGGGTTATATATAGCATCACAATAAAATCTAAAGGGATATGCATATTCATACTGTGGAATAAGAAAATTTTATTAGAATCACCGAATCCCCCGAGAAAACTCTCATCCTGCCTGTTTTCCCAATATTTGAATATAATTTTTCCATCCCGCTGTGATATCATGGAGCGTGTAATTTTATACAGGCAGTCCAGGTACATCAAAAAAACATTTTTGTACCGTTTTGTCCTTAAATCATATAAATAGCATTTTTCCAGATACATATATATTTCGTCATAAGAATATACATTACAGTTTTCCTGAATGTGACGTATCATTGCCTCCTGAAGCTTTTTTTCCGCATTTTTATTCTGGATGATTTCCTCAAAATAATCCTCCAGGAAGAAATCCAATGACGCAAAAGGATAACACAAAATCGCTAAATACCTGTTAATCGTATCATTCATAGCAATGCCTCCACATGTTACCGTGACCTTCCATTCCTTAACTTAGAATAACACTTCAAATTCATTCTCTGTTATGTCAATTTTCTTACTGATAATCTGGTATACCTCATTCTGAATCCTTTCGTCGGCTTTGATTTCACTGTCTAACATATATTTCGCAAGTTTGACAATGTCTTCTGCACGGGCGCCGGCTTTCTTCGCCTCACTCTCATTCGCCTGAAGATATCTTAAATAGCTTTGAAAAATGAATATTCCCTCTTTTTCTTGAAGTTTCGGTTCAAAATAATCCCAACCTCTTACTTTTTTTCCTTCTTGTTTTTTTCTTTCTTCTTTTTTTTCTTCTTCCAGCCTTCTCTCTATTTCTTCTTTCTTCTCTTTTATCTGAGCTTTTTGTACCAGATATTTTATATACATTTCGTTATCTTCTCCGGTTTTACCCAGATATTCTTTTATAAATTTCTCCATGACATCGTTTTCCTTATTTTGCTCATAATACCTTTCCCGCACTTGCTCTATTTCACTATTTTCACTCCCATTCTTCTCATCGAATCTTTCAGCATCCTGATTCCTCAGGTAATCTAAATTCTTTTCAAAAAAGGCATTTTCCCTCTCTTTCAATTCTGAATGAATCTTATCCAATCCAGATGTGTGAAGCGCTAAAGGCAATTCTTTCATTTCCATTAAAAGCTTTCTTACTTCTTTTTTTCCATATACAACCCTATTATGAAAATGCAAAAATTCTTCTAATATACACTGTATAACAAGCACCTGTTCAAGACTCAAATAAAACTGACCATTCGAGAATTCCATTTGCTCTGATTTGTCATCCTCTTTTGACAAAGACATCACCCGTCTCACCTTAGACTCTATACCATATACAAGCGCTGTACCAGATGTACCTTTATAGCAATTTTTCAATTCAGAATATGCCCCTTCTTCTGATTTAAAAAAATGAGTTGCATTAAAAATCATTCTTCCAGAACACATTTTATGTATAATATCATGTTTGCTTCTTTCCTGACATAGTTTAATTTTTTCTTTTGCATAAGTTGTATCCCACAGTCCTTGTTCATCAATTTCCTCCAAAACCGGTTTTCGCTTCTCCCATTTCCGATCTTTTCCTGGAAAGGGACTATCATAATCAACTGATTTTAATGGCTTTACTTCATAATTGTCTACAACATTAAGTTCTTTCATCTGATTCATAATTGTTTTTATTACTCCTGTCAGAACATTTTCTTTGGAATCAAAACTGAATTGCATTTTTATATCTTGTTTTTCCCTTAATTTTCTCTCATAGTAAATCCAGTAACGTTCTTTTTCATTTTCATATTTCGCCCATAATAAATATTTCAAATGTGCTTCTAATTCACCGCCTTCATTCATATAATTCTCTACATTCATAAAACTCTCTTCTGCCAGATTCCCTCCTCTTCCCATGAACCGCATGCCGTCTTCTATATAGGCATTATCTACAAGCCTTCTCCCATAAACAACCCATGGATCTAAGGACAGCGTATTAAGCAGATTCAACATCACTTCCTGCATCTGAATATATAAATCTGTCAAATAATCTTGGATTCCATCCTCAGATTCATTAAGAGCCTGAACCGCCCTTGAGAATGCATATGCTGTCTTATAGGCATTTTCTTTATCTGAATAACTATATTTTTTTTCTAATATAGCATATATCTCCGCCCTCCCAAGGCATCGGATCATATGCAAAACAAAAATAAAATCGCACTTTGTCAGAATATTGAGCAAAATCGATTTAACAGAATCTTTCTCCTTTATCGTCTTCTCTATTTCCAGAAAATCAAGCAGCTTCCATTCTACGGGAATCTTACCATCTATCTCTTCGCTCTGAAGATATTCCTGTATAATCTTGTTTTTTAACTCACTATATTTACTCTTGTCTTCATTATCATAAGTTTTCTCAGAAAACAATTTCGCTGCAAAATCTATCAGATAGTAGATAGCAAATCGCTCCACGCTCTTCATAGATTCTTTATTATCTGTCGCTATCCCCTCCGTTTCTCCATATAACAACTGATAGGCATTTGCAAAATCAACCTTTATCCGTCCCTGCCCAAGTACAATGACGTATTTAAGTAAATCTGATTTGTATTTTGCGTATAACGGTTTGGAATCTATCATCGTCTCTATCAAACGCCAGTGGAGAAGCTCTTTTTGCGCTTCTGTCATGTTCTTTTCTTTCTTCTGTAAATCAGCTATTTGTAAATCGTATATTTCCTGTAATACGTTATAAACATTATTCAGCCCCCGGGAGGTGTCGTCAAATATATGGAAAGCAAGTCTCATATTTTCCGTTTTATCATCTTCTTTGTATACAAAATACATTTCTCCCAATTTCTCTTTTGTTACTTCCACCAATAATTCTACAAGGCTTTTCGGTTCATCTCCCTCATTTCCACTAATTTTATAATTCCCTCTCTCATCTAAATCCCAATACCGAATCGCTCTGCGGTATGCAGGAGGTATAATCTTCTTCAGATACTCATAAGCAAGCTGCTTTTTTCTCTCCAACAAACTGCTTTCTGAATTATGATTGACAGAATAATAAGTCTCTCGATATGCATCTTCTCTCAGTGCATCCTCCTGCCGCAAAAATTCCAACGTCAATTCCTCTTCAAAGGTTTGAATATCTCCTGAAATAAACGTAACAATTCTCGGATTTGACAGATAAACAAGAAGCGTCCTTACAATATCCATACATTTGTTTGTACTCAAGTCAACATCATCAATAAATAAAAACATCATGGAATTTCCATTGTCCTTATCCTGATCCCGCAGCAGTTCCGTCAAAAACTGATTAAACATGGTAATGAACTCAGAATCCGAACTGAAAACTTTCTTAGTCTTGTCCACATAGTTCTGCTCTGTCGTAAACTGCTGAATCAGAATGTCCCGATAGTCCTTCTTGATATAGCAGTACTGCTTTACCAGCTCGTTATACAACCCTTCCAACGAATCTTTTCCAACATAAATGCAGTCTCCTTTATATTTTTTCTTTTTTTCATCTTTCATTTTCTCTTCTACTATGGATTTCAGGCGCCCCAAAATCGTATCCATTAGCGTAGTTCCGGAAGACATATTCTCCGGAACAATAATTGGCAATATAATATCCCCGCCCTTTTTATCATCTTCGGCATTTTCGTTTTTCAGTTTATGATAGAATGTTTTCAAAATCGAAGTTTTACCAGCGCCTCTGCGGCCTATAATCCCGATATTATTTGTTTTCTGTTCTGTTTCAAACTGTTTATCACCCTGCTTATCACCCTGTTTTTGACTTCCGTATGGCAGGCTCTCTCGGAACACCTCAATCTGTTCATCAATGGATTCCGCATTTGGAAGAATCGCATTCATTTCTTCTTTGGATAAAATTCTTGCTCCTAATTTTGTCTTCTGTTTTCCCATAATATACTTTTCCTTTACAACTGTATATAACGACCTTACATAATAATATTTTACCACATTTTATAGAATCCAGTTAAAATAAATTGCCGTTTAAAGACAATTGGAAAATAGTTTCAAAATAACTCTTGCAATGTCCGATTTTCAAGGTATAATGGGAAATACGAGTCTTTTGCGGAATTAGCAGAAATTTGCAGTCAATACTGCAATCAATACAAATGAAAGGAGTCAAAACATGAGAAACGAAAAAATCAGCTGGGGAAATTTCTTTCGGACAGTACTTACAATCGCATTGCCAATCGCATTGCAGAATTTTTTATCCACCACGGCTAGTATGGTGGATACCATCATGATTGGCAGCCAGGGGGAATTGTCTGTCGCGGCGGTAGGAATCTGTTCCCAGATATCCTCTTTATTCTTTTCCTGTTACTTTGGGTTCGCAAGCGGTGGACTGCTGTTTTTCTCGCAGTATTGGGGCGCCCGCAACGAGAAGGGAATCAATCAGGCATTCGGGCTTGCGCTTACCTGTATGCTGGCAGTATCTCTGCTTTTTGGAGGGGCTGCCGTTGCAAACCCGGATTTTATACTGGGAATCTATACTGACAAAGAAAATATCATCGCAATCGGCGCTCCTTATATCCGAATTGTAGGCTTCGCATACCCTCTGCAAGTGATTGCCATGATCATAAGTTTCCTGATGCGTTCTACGGAACGGGTGAAACCGCCTCTGATCAGCTCCATTCTTGCGTTGGTTACGAACTTCATCCTGAACTGGATTCTGATCTATGGACGTTTCGGCATGCCAAAAATGGGGGCGGCAGGCGCAGCAGTCGGCACTTTAGTATCTGGTATCGTAAATGTGTCCGTGCTGTCTGCCTTTCTTTTAAAAGACAAGAAGACAGTCGTGCTGAGACTAAAAGATATGTTTTCCTGGCAGGACGGTTTCCTGAAAGGGTATATGGGGAAATGCTTTCCCATTATCTTCAATGAGTTGTTCTATGGGATTGGGCAGATGTTGATTAATATCGTAATCGGGCATCAATCAGAATCCGCCATCGCAGCCATGGCTGCGTTCCGTGTCCTGGAAGGATTTGTATTTGCATTCTTTGCCGGGCTTGCGGATGCCTCTTCCGTGGTTGTAGGAAAAGAGGTGGGCTCCGGACACCTTATGAGTGGATATCAGTACATGAAAAAATTCTCCGTGCTATGCCCGGCGATTACCTTCTGTATCTGCCTAATCGGGCTTCTTCTGAACAGGCCTTTGCTTGCGCTGTTCGGTCTTGGTACGGAAGCTATGTTTTTCGGCAAATATATGATTCTCATCTATCTTGCCGCCGGAACCATCCGCACCTGCAACTACATTATGAATAGCTGCTACCGGGCCGGCGGAGAAGCTGTATTCGGGACGCTGCTTGAAATTATCTGCCTGTTTACCATTAGCGTACCCGCAACATGGGCTGCCGGTATGATATGGCATCTGCCATTCCTTGCCGTGTTCTCGTTCCTGTATACAGACGAACTCATCCGGCTTGTCTTTGAATTGTGGTATACCATAAGCGGCAGGTGGATTAAGCCCGTAACGGAACTTGGGCGGGCGGCTCTTCCTGAATTCAAGGCAGCGCTTGCAGCTAAGAAAAGTAAATGAACGCAATCACAATGAATTGCAGCCGAAGCATGCGGCAGGCAGGTAAATCCCCCGCCACATGCTTCGGCATATCAAGGCTGCAAAGCAGTTATCCCGCAATTTTACATCAGCGGCAAAATGTCATTTGCCTGCCATCTGCTTTTCCTGCTGCTCTTTCTCATTCTCACGGTGAAAATATTTATCTAACTCTTTTTTCGTCTCCTCCGGCATTCCTTTCTTAACCGGAAGCACTGCCGCATTTGCCACGTCCCCAATCAGCCTTATGGCAAAAGCTACATTTTTTTGCATTGCCTTTTCACTGAGGGTGGCGGACAAATCGTGGATGGTATGTATCTCTGCCGTGGTTGTCTCTCTGCTCAGTCCCAATGCCGGAATTCCCTTGTCGCAGAACGGTGCGGAATCGCTGGAATGGACTACTACTGTAATTTTTGCAGAATAGCACGCGAGTTTACAGTACTGCTCCGCGAACGTCTGCAATTCCTTCTCCCCTGTCACGAAAATATTATTTGCGCCCAAAGCTGTCCCGCACATATCAAAGTTAAAACAGAAACCAATCTTGTCAAGCAGTTCTTCCTTCTGCTTCACATACGCTTTTGACCCCAAAAGGCCCATTTCCTCGCTGCCGCACCAGAGAAACCGCAGCGTCCTTCTGGGCTGGTTCGCCGCAAAGTGTCTGAAAATTGCCAGAAGAGCCGCCGTCCCGGTGGCATTGTCCCAGGAACCGGCCCCTACCGGGACAGAATCATAATGCGCCGTAAGGATGATGCTTTCCTCTTTCAAATCTGTCCCTTCAATCACAGCCGACACATTCCCGCTTTCCAATTCCACATCTTCCTGATTCAGCGTAAGATGCACCTTCTCTACTTCCTCCTGAATCAGCCAAAGAGCGTCTGCCGCCGTTATGGCGAATCCGGGAATCACCCCATTCCTGCTCAAGTGCTCTCCCAGTCTTCTAGGGAACAAGGACGCCTCTTGTTCAGAATGATAATACCTGCCCTGCATCACCAAAAACGCCGACGCTTTATGTTCTGCCAGCCGTTTATATACATCCTCTTCATAGAGTTTATTCAGCAGCACTACCTTTCCTTCCAGATTCCCGGCTCCGGCAAAATCTATCTCAGAGGCTTCATCCAGATAGACAAGCTCACATTCCCGGTCTATGTTGCCGGAACGTAATAACGGCACACATGGAATCTTCCGTCCTGCTGCCTGCACGGAGCATTTCCCGACTTTCGCACTGGGTATCTTAAAGGGCATGTATTCCCTCTGAATGTCTTCCCGCCCTGCTTCTTTTACAGCCTGGTTAATCTCTTCCATGACCAGTTCCGCCGCCTTTTTTTCTTCCGCACTTCCGCCTACGCGGACAAAACTTAATTCTTTTACAAACTCCATTAGTTCTTTCATTTTACTGTTCTCCTTCGTATTTCTTTCCAGCGCACAGAATCAGCAGTTATATCCGGCTCGTTCGCTTTGCTGGACTTTCTGAATTTTAATGGATAAGTCTATTATACATAGCTGTTTCATAAATTACAACTTGATTTATTTGGATGTATCCTCTGGTTAGATTACCAAAACCAGAATTTAGTATGATTCAGCAGGTAAAATGATCCTCCCATCTTCAATTCGCACAATTCTATCTGCCATTTGTGCGATTTCTGGATTATGCGTGATCATAACAATCGTCTGATGAAATTCTTTACTGGTCATTCTTAAAAGTCCAATTACATCATCACTGGTTTTACTATCCAGATTTCCCGTCGGTTCGTCCGCTAAAATAATGCTTGGTTTGGAAGCCAATGCACGTGCAATTGCTACCCGTTGCTGCTGCCCTCCGGAAAGATTTCCCGGCAGGCTATCCAGTTTGCTTTTTAACCCCAGTAAATTCACAACATGCATAATAAACTCCCTGTCGGTTTGTCGTCCATCCAGCGAAATTGGGAATACAATATTTTCCCATACTGTCAAAACAGGAATGAGATTGTAGTTCTGAAATATAAATCCGATCTGCTTCCGACGGAAAATCGTTGCTTGTTCCCCTTTTAATTCTGCCAGCTCCGTATTGCCGATTTTAATACTTCCCTCCGTAGGTGTATCTAATCCTCCCAGCATATTGAGCAGAGTGGATTTCCCACTTCCGGAAGTACCGATAATTGCAGTAAATGTTCCATGTTCAATTTCTAAATCAATTCCATCTAATGCTTTTACCATTGTGTCGCCTTTACCATAATATTTTTTCAGCCCCCTGGCCTTTAAAATGCTCTTCATAAAAATCTCCTCCTTCTCGTCCAACACTTTTACTCTGTTACCCGAAGTTTTTCTACAATACTGCCTTTATTAAACAAATATAATGCTATGGAAGGTATGACCGCCGATGCCACAAACAATATTCCACAGCTAACGAGCGCCGGAATCCATGTAAAATGGAAAGTAAAATACCAGATTCCACTCACCAATTCACGCACTACCGTGAATCCCAGCAATACCGATACCGTCAGGCCGAAAACACCTGCACCGGCTGCATAATAAATCCCTTCATAAGTTATCATGCGGACAAGCTGACGGTCTGTCATACCAATACTCTGCATCGTAGCAAACTCATGTCTTCGGGCGATAATCGTGGTAATGATTGTATTGATCAAATTGAGTATGCCAATGATTCCAAATATAACGCCTGTCAATCCTCCTACAAAGGAAATCATGGTACGATTCTCTTCCGCGCCTCTTCTTGCACTGTCATCCGACATATAATCAATGGAAGGGTCTTCAGTACCTATATATTTTTCAAGAAAACTTACCATATCCGCTTGTTTATCCTCTTTCACATTAAAAGAATATTTATATACGACAGGTTCGTCATAGAGCTTCGTGTAAATTTCATACGGAAAGAAAAGAGACACACTGTCACCACCTACTTCTATAGACCCTTCTTGTGGCATAATCCCCTGCCATACGCTGTAAAGTCCATGCAACAGAATTACGTTGTGTCGAGGGGATTGTGCTTAAATATTTATTGATTACATCGGGCTGTTTACTTCCATCTGGCTTGCCCCAACCGTTTGTAGTGATAAAATCCTGTTTCACCACCTCTGCCAGTTCTGCTTTTACTTCATCTGATACGGACACAATTTTTTTCCAGCTTCCATTTGTTCCTTTGATGCATCTGTCGGCTTCTTCTTTTGAATGCCACGGCACACCATTTTCGTCATAATATAAATTGCTGTGCTTATACTCCACTGACATTCACACCCGCCTGCTTGGAAACGCCAGCGTTATTTCTATTCTTCTGTGAAAACAGCTTGTTCATCAGGGAATACCCCGAAAGCCATTTCATATTGTTACTATTGATATTCATATCCTCGCCTCCTCTTATATCTTCAAATCCAAATTTGCACCAACCTGCGGCTGATCTTTCACAGTAGTTTTGCCTGCATCCTCTTCCTGGGCAGCTTCGATAATCGTCCGGATATCTGTGTCATTCAGATAAATTGTCCCGTCTTTGGATTCAGACATTTTTTCATTTATGAGCTGCTCTGCTTTGTTATAGGCTGATCCATCCTCTGCCTTTTCTGCTTTCCTTTCTTCTAATGCTTCCTCTAATTTTTCCTTCTTTTCCGCTGCCTTTTCTTTTGCCCTTTCAAGCAGTTTCTCAGAATTTTTCTGGTGTTAGTATATAAGTGTGGACAGGAAAAGTTGAACAATCTATACTATCAAGTGAAAGAGCAAAGGAGATGTTCAACATGGCGAAGAACCAAAAATCTTACACTCCGGAATTTAAACAGCAGATTGTGGATCTGTATAATGCCGGAGGAACCT
>CAJTDD010000058.1 GCA_910574885.1 Lachnospiraceae bacterium
CATCGGCTTTCCTTACGGTCGGCTTGCCCGTCTGGGCGAAAATACGGAGTTGACACGTTCCGCCTAACCAACAATTGATTGATAGTTTAGGTCCCACCTCTCCTCCGGCAGTCATTACGTCCGTGTATCCCCACTATACAAAAGGATAACCGACTGCACACCTTTTGGTTCAAGCCTGTCAGCTACTTTGGCTTGTTCGCCTTAACGAAGTTTATCAGTGGTTCAGTTAATTAACCATGCTATCAGTAAGCCTGCACCCTAACCGCCTTGTAGCTAGCAGTTTCATCTCCACCTCACGGTTTTGATTCCAAGTAGGGTTACTTTTATGCCCGCTTCCGAACAGTGCCATTGCTGGCAGAGCCGGGGACAACGGCTTCATCCAACGGAATGGATGGTTTGGTCTGTAATATTACATCCAAACAGTTAAATTAAGCGACTTCGTGTCGCACATAGAGGTAGGCATCAAAGGTCTGTTCCGTCACATAGCGGTAAACTTCAACCTCTGGGAACATATTGCCCTGGCGTTCCAGACGACCAAGTCTTTGCTCCAAGTCGGACGGTCGCCACGGGCAGTCGCAGTTGTGGATAGCGATTAGCCTGTCCTGCACGTTCGTACCTGCCCCCATCTTCGGGGTAGAGCCTAAGAGGACACGCACCTCGCCGCTCCTTACCTTTGCGAACAGTTCTTTTTTCTGTGCATCGGTGGACGCTTCATGGATGAAACGCACCTGCTCCGCAGGAATTCCACGCTGTATCAGCTTCTCCCTTATATCATCATAAATATTAAACGTGCCGTCATTCTTCGGGGTCGAGAGGTCGGAAAAAACAAGCTGTGCCGCTTTTGTGTCGGCGTGTTCCTCCCAGATACAGTAAATATTGTCCACGCAGGCGTTGACTTTGCTGTTCGGGTCGTCTGGCAGCATCGGGTCAATCAGTCTCTGGTCAAGGGCAAGCTGCCGCCCGTCGTTCGTCACTTTCAGCATATTATCAATTTGTGGTTTTACCAGTCTGGCACGGATTTTCTCTGCCCGTTTTGCAAGCCCCGCCACCATTTCCGTCTGGATTTCACTCGGTTTTGTCTTAATGTTGTGGTAATCGACCTTTGGCACGGGCAGCTTTAACATATCGGCAGTCTGGATGTCCGCAACCTCACGGAACATCTGCATCAGCTCTGGAAGGTTGTAAAACTTCGCAAACCTTGTCTTGGCTCGGTAATTCGTTCCCTCTGGGGAAAGTTCACTACCCCCAGTATTATAGATACATAAATGGATTTTTAATTGATTTCCCCAACAAACTTATAGAAAATCCTGATATTCTGGACTTTCTCACCGTTGATGGTCTGAGGTTCTGATACCTCAATCTTTTCGATCAGGCGGTTGACGATATCCGTAGTCAGCTCCTTAATCTCGGCACACTCCGCCATTTCATCGGCAAGGCGTTCCGCTTTATCCGTGCTGTTCTCCAGATTTTCAGCCATCGCTTTCAACTTTTCGATTTGTTCTGTATAGTCTTTCTTTTCCTGTTCAAAGTGGGCAGACAGCAGCCGGAATTGCTGCTCCGATATCATCTGCTTTGACCAGTCCCCATACAGCTTGATGAATTGTTTGTCAGATTCTTTTAACTTTTTCTCTAAGACAGCCACTTTCTTATCAATATTTGCCTTGCTGTTTGCAGATGACATGTCCATCTGGCCAAGCACTTTCCGCATGAACTTCTCCCGGTTCTTTATAACCTTTCCAGCATGAAACTGGATATCGGAAAGTACCAGTTCTTCCAAATCTCCGGCACTGATGCGGTGCTGGCTGCAGAACTTCGCCCCTCTTACACGGTAGATGCGACACTGGTAATACGTCTTTTCCAGCAAAGGTCTGTCCGGGTTCCTTCCATCCGTATGGATAATCAGGTTATTTCCACAATCAGCACATTTTAAAATCCCCCGGAATTTATTATCATAACCAGAAGTGCATGGCTTCACTTTTGTATGCCTGTCAAGGATTCCCTGCACGGTATTCCATGTATGTTCGTCTACAATGGCTTCATGGTCGCTGGGTATAGTTACACGTTCCTTAATCGGGATATAACCTCTTGTCTGCTGTTTAAAATGCTTTTTATCATTTCTCTGCACCCAGAAATCCCCTTTATAAAGCGGATTGCGGAGGATACGGAGAATCGTTTCCTGTTTCCAGTTATAAGCGTCATCATCTGCAATCAGAAATTTTCCAAAATACTCCTGCTTATAATAGGCTGGCTTCGGAATCTTCTCTTGATAAAGGACTTTCCCAATTTTATTATTCCCATAGCCTTTCAAGGCAAGCTGAAAAATATAGCGGACAGTCGGCGCTGTCTCTTCATCCGCAATCAGATGGTTCTTGTCTGCCGGGTCTTTTTTGTAACCGAACGGCGCATGGACTCCCATGAATTTCCCCTGACAGGCACGGATATACTTGCCGGATTTTACCTTTTTGGATATATCCCGTGAATAAAATTCATTCAGGATGTTCTTGAACGGGGTAATATCCATCTCTCCGCTGTTCGCCGAATCCACACCGTCATTGATAGCGATATATCGCACATGGTGGTTTGGGAAAAATACTTCGATATATGCCCCGCTCTCCAGATAGTTTCTGCCAAGCCTTGATAAATCTTTGGTTATGACACAATCTACATGCCCCGCTTCGATATCCGCAATCATTTGTTGAAAAGATGGCCGGTTAAAATTCGTACCGGAGTATCCGTCATCCACGTAAAATTTATAGCTGTGGATACCCATTTCCTCCGCTTTCCGTTTAAGGATTGCTTTCTGGCTTCCGATACTCATGCTCTCCCCGACGTTCCCATCGTCCATTGACAATCTCGCATAAAGTGCTGTCCATATTTCTTTATTTTCTGTATTCTGCATATTGGCCTCCTATATTTACTCAATATCCAGAGACAGAAATACGCTGACTTCATTATAGCCTTTTCCGTCTCTGGCATCAACCGTCAATTCATCTTTTCAGACAGCTTTCTTCTCCGTCTCCATATTGCCCCTTAATCTTTTCTCCACATTCCTGCGGGCAGCTTCTTCGCTCACAACCGTTAATAATCCCTCCATGCTTTCCGTACCGGAATATACATGCTCCACCACATAACGGATCGGCGTATTCTTTCTCCCCCTTTTCTTTCTCCGCATAGATTCCCTCCCTTCGTTCAATATTTTTGAGTTTTCTCCACTCCCCTGTTATGTTTCCTTTCATCTTTTGTGCAGCTTCTATTTTTATCATGGAACTGTTATCTGTCATGCTCTGCTTTCTTATCAGGGTACAGTTTCCCGGAAACCACCGCCGCATGGCTGCGGATTTTGATTTCCCCACGCTTTTCACTTTCTACGGCGTTGCGGTATCTCCCGTCTGAAAGGAAGAAGCGGTATCTCTCCCCTTTAAAACCTACGGGGCTGTCATTATTCAGCACATCAAGAACGATCATATGTCTTGTGTCCGGCTGGAACCGCTCCCTCCCTGACAGGTCATGCCCCTGTAAGACCGGCTGTTTTAACCGTTCCTTTGCTTCATTCAGTCTCCGTAAGACAGAACTTCTTCCCTGTCCTATGAAATACGCCTTATTGTCCGCTATGAACCGGCTACATTCCGGTTCTGGAAGTTTTTCCAGTTTATCTGCAGCATTCCTTATGATGATCCTCGTCAGGTCGTCTCTGGCTACTGACTGTTCATCCCTCATCGCCTTCACTGTGTCCTCTTTTGTCGTTGCTTCATACTTGTAAATCATTTCCAGTTCACTTCTTGTAAATCGCATAAATCCCTCCTACTTTTTTTATTATGCCTGATCAGGGGAAGCTGTTTTTTGCTTCCTACTATATAAGCCGATTGGGGACTACTGGTGGGAAAGGAAATTGGATTATTTTTAGAATTTTTTTATCTTCCGTGATGTAAAGCAATCACGCTGCGACTATTTTTAATAGGAGCCAATCTGCATATTTGGAAAATGTGCAGGAACCGAGGGCATGGGGAGCGGATTCCCCATCAAGTTTGTCAGAGTAACCCAAAACCACAAAGTGGGTTTTGAGTTACTCTGGCGAATCTTGCCCTAATGCTTCTCCTTTCCCCACAGGCTACCGGATTCAGAAAAATAAAAAACGACGAACCCTTTCCTACATGGATTCACCGTTTTAAGCCTGACGTTGCACAAACATTACCCTATGTTTTTATATCTAAAATTCAAAAAGCAGTGAATCTTGTAGACTTACTGCTTTCATACATTTATGCAAAACAATGTTTTATTGTTAGCTCTATTCTTTATCAAAACGGAATTTCAATATACCGTCTATTAATCGTTCCCTTACATGGTTTTCTACATCTGTATTCACATAACCATCCATTTTTGAAAAATATCGGATATATCCACCATAATGTTCTAATACTGTTTCGATTGCTCCCGGATCACCATTGGCAGCTTTTACAATCGTTCCATACGAAATAAGATTCTTTCCCTTCATTCCTGTTTCCCCATTTCTCCTTTCAGCTGCTTCATTACCGTCTTCATTCTGCTCCAAACACTACTATGCGCCTGACCATAATACCCTGCAATTTCCTGGTAAGTATAATGTTTAAAAAAATATAAGAATACAATTTCTTGTTTCTTCCTTTCCAACAAAGATAATGCCTTGGAAAGCCGCTCATTTTCTAAAATTACAGTATGTCCGCAAAGCAACAGTGGATATCTGGCTTCTATTCCATTCTCAAATCCCCCACAACTATATACTGGCATCACTCCTGATTCTACTAAATATTCAAAAGATATTTCCTGCTTCCATCTTTTAGCAACTTTGCTCTTAGCTTCTGCTGACGCATGGCGAATGATGATCTTACATAAGGCATTAAACTCATGCTCAATGCGTTCTTGATATTGTTCAGTGATATTTTCCACAACACATTTCCTCACTTCATCAAAATAATGCCGTCTAAATCTGATAAGAATATATTCACAAAACTGTTGCTGTCCGCTTCTAGTCTATCATGATATCCCCACATTTCGACACAATCGTCAGGCAATCATCTGAGCCTTTTACCTTTCTCTCAAAATATGCTTTCTCATCATTTTCCGATAACTTTCCTCCCAGTTTCTCGGACACTTCTATATCCATCTCTGAATTGGCATAAATTGAAAGCATATCCTGAGATGATGGATTCAGTTCCAAAGAAAAATCCCCATTCTCCGTTTGCATTTGGATATTTTGAGATAATTTCACATTCTCTGCCACAATATCTCCATTAACTAATATAATATTTCCGCCCTCTATTGTCATATCAAAGAGATCTAAATCTCCCTCATCCATGTGAATGTCTACTGGTTTTACATTGAGTCCATGAAGTTCCATATCGCCTTCCCCCATATTTGTCATCAACTTAATTTCCGCATCAGAAGGAACATATAATGTTACAACACTGGTGTAGTCAGTTTTTTTCGTTTTCAAGTTATTGCTAATGCCATCAACAAATACTCCGCTATAATAAGTTGCCGGCTTAGCATTTTTCTCTTCCAGGATAAGAACTCCATCCTGTATATTGACTGTCAAAGGGGGTTCATCGTTTTTGCCACTAATATTGTATTCAAGATAAAAACCATTATCTTCTGATAAACGAACGATAAAATCTACATGGGTTAAATCTGCTCTCACTTCTTCTCCATCATAATCCAACGGTAATTTCTCTTGTTTATATATCTCTGCATTCATTTCAGAAATGATCCCATCATCTTCTAAAATCTCCCTTGGTGCCTGATTAGCAGTGCCTTTTATAGTACACCCAGATATCAAAACAATTGTCAGATAAAAAGCCATTCCTGCCAATAATCTCTTTGATGTTCTCTTCATTACAATCCCTTTCCTTTCACCTTTTCCACTCAATTACCGATTTATATCATCAAAGTAATGTTATCTCAATCTGATACAGATATATTCATATTATTTTTTGAAATTATGCTTTTTGAGCATCCAGAATTGCTCCGAGATATTCTTCCCTGCTCCTTGCTCCCCGATATATCTCATAAGATATTTTCCCATTTTCCAAAAACAAGATACGGTTACAATAGCTTGCAGAAAATGAATCATGTGTAACCATCAAAATAGTTGTCTTAAATTTCTTATTGATTTCTAAAAGCAATTCCATTAAATTTTCTGAATTCTGTGGATCAAGGGCACCTGTCGGTTCATCAGCTAAAATCAATTTAGGATTATTTACGAGCGCTCTGGCACAGGAACATCTCTGCTGCTGTCCGCCGGATACTTGATATGGATATTTGTTTCCAGCTTCCTTGATTCCCAATATATTTATGATTTCTTCCGTTCGTTTTATGATGTCGTTACTTTTTTGTTCATTAAGGATCAGCGGCATATAAATATTTTCCTGCAATGTCATAGTATCTAAGAGATTGAAGTTCTGGAAAATGAAACCTAAATTTTCCTTCCTGAATTCACTTCTAACGTCCTCGCTCATTTTTGTAATATCTTTTCCCTCAAAATATATGTGCCCTGCCGTAGCTGTGTCAATGGTGGCAAGCACATTCAACAAAGATGTTTTACCAGAACCGGATTCCCCCATAATCCCAATAAATTCCCCTTTTGATATTTCAAAGCTGACTCTGTCTACCGCTTTTGTAATGATTCCTGAACTCCCATAATATTTCTCAACATCTTCCACCTTGATATATGCTTCCATCCTATATGTTTCCTTCCTTTCGATGATGAATATTTCTCCTAAAAAATATATCCGTAAGTATAAAGTAAATCATGTACAGCATTAAAATCCATAAGAACGACAAGAACACATATTTTACCCATACCGCACGAAGTCCCGTAGCCAGAATAAAACCTTTGCTTGCATGGTTCGCAATCAGACATCCGGGAATAAGCGCCATACAAAGCGGAATCAGATAATTAACTGCCAACTGTTCATGTATCACCGTATCAATTTTTGTTTGATTCATTCCCAGTTTTTCTAAAAGCAGGTAACGGCGTCTGTTTGATTCCGAAGTGCTGATCAGATGGGATGCAAGGAAAGAAATTGCCACGCATAAAAACACGATACTTACATAGGCAAACGCAAATATAAATGGCACAAGCGTTGCTTTCAATTCTGTTTCCACCTGCTTTTTCAGCAAAATCGGACTGACATATAAAATACTGTGGTTACTGCCCCAATAAAGCCCGTCATTTCCACTGGACGCATCATCTAATTTATCAAACACTGTTCCTGCAGCCTGTTTCTTTATAGATGCCGCAAATACAGAGTAATATGGTGTCATATGATTTGCCGCATCATCCGGGATTACCAAAACATAGTCAGCTCCATTATGTCCATTCTGTTCAAAATCTACAGTACTGATTTCTTTGCAGTGCAATTCTTTTGTATCACATAGCAGCGTCCTGCTTCGGATTTCATTAGTAAGTTCAGGTTCTAACCTTCTTTTAATCTGTAAAATATACTCATCTGCCCGGAGTTTGACAGGCTTCTGGCCAAGCATTTTCCGAAGTATGTTATAGTCGCTCACTTTCATATAAGTATCATATTCATAGTAGACGTCATATCCCTCTTCATCAGCGTCCAGCTTTTCTGCATCGAATGCACCCTCTCCACTGATAAATCGATCCCCAAAATACATCAGATGTGTATAAAGCCATTCATTCATCATACTGACGCCATTTTGATATATCACATATTCATGGGATTCCTGTATTCCAGTTTCACTTTCTAATATATCTTTTTCACGCTGGAATTCAGGTTTGGGGGCTTGATGATATATCATGACATCAAACGGATATTCCGAATCAATCTGGTGGTTCTGATAATCGGTATACATCATGGCAACTGCGCTTCCTGAAATAGAAACAACTAAAAGGGACATAACAAATATGATTATTTTCCGCATAGAATATAGTTCAGATTCTATTGCCCTGCATAAAAATAGCCGGTTTCCTTTCAAAAGCCATTTTTTAGTTCTTTTCCTTTGCTTCTTCTTTCCAGATATTTTTTCATCGGCTTCATTTATCCTCTCCATTTCATTTAACTGACGGATATTCATTTTGGAAAATTGTTTTCTCACTTTAAGCAATGCGGCTAAATAACAAAATAAATATAAAGTTGCTGTCAAACACACCGTTACAAGCTGAAAATCCATTTTAAGCACATATTCCGTCCGGAACATATGGAAAAAAATTACCATCAAAAACTGTTTCAGCAATTCCCCTGCCAGGATTCCAGGTATATATGCCATTCCAACCATAAATACCGTTTCTTTTCGGAAAATCTGAAATACCTCTGTTCCTTTCATGCCAAACAGCATATACAGCCCGAATTCCCTGCTGCGGATTTTCAGCGATTGCCGCATCATATATTGGATCAGCCACGCCGTAATCATAACAATCAGTACAGATGCTATTCCTAAAAACACAGCCAGAACCGATGCCGTTTCGCAGGCTCTCCTGACATCTTCTGAAAAAAACAGAGAATTAAACGCAAACATTAGCGCTGCAATCAATATCATTGTAAAAAAATATACTGGCTCTCTTATAATCGCAGTCTTTACATTTCTCCTGGCCAACTGATTTTTGCTTAACATTTTTATCCTTCCTTTATATCTCTTCCTGATGTAGTCAGTATAACACTGCCCCCTACAGATTACCTATTGATTTTCATTACCTGAATCTTACAATTTTGTCATATATCCGGAAATATGCTGTTCTCCATTTGAAAAGGCAAACTCCCCACATCCATTTGTGATGAATTTGCCTTTTAGAATCAGACGTTTTGTTTTGCCGGAAGCGATAGATAAACAGAAGTATATTCTTTGAACAAAGATTCTGCCCATACTTCCATATCCAGCTTTTGACATAATTTTTTTACCAGATATAAGCCTATTCCCGTAGAACGCTCGTTTTCCCTTCCATTGCTCCCGGTAAACCCCTTCTCAAAAATCCTCGGTAATTCCTCTTCCTTTATCCCTGTCCCATTATCCCATATTTTCAGTATAACTTTTTTGTTCTTTTTTTCAGATGACAGGATAATCTTTGCACCCTCCTTGCGCCGGTATTTTACGGAGTTTAAAAGGATCTGGCTTATAAGAAAGATAAGCCACTTTTCGTCCCCATAAATATAAATATCATCCTCACATTCAAATTCTATTCCGACACAGCTATTCATAATTATAGTACGGTTTCTGTTAATTGCCCTAACTAAGATACGGTGTAAATTCAGCTTCTGAATCAAATAAAACTTTCCCAATTTACCGGACTATAGAATAGACCCGCAAACTCACCCAAAACTATATAATACATTCAAAAACTAGTTATTAAAAGCAATAATCCCTAAAAAATGGCCAT
>CAJTDD010000059.1 GCA_910574885.1 Lachnospiraceae bacterium
AATCTCAGGCTTTCAGCATTGGCCTCTTTTGCCGGTTACGCACAGAACAGGAATTTTGAAGCAGCGACTGTGTTTGCAAATGCGGTGAAAAGAGTGCCTGTAAAAAAAGAGGCTGTCCAGCCGAGGATCACCTTTACGCTTGATGAAGTTTCAATCCTGCTCCGGCTTCCTGATCCCGGGAAACGGATGGGCTTCCGTGACCAGGTCCTTTTGAACCTGATGTATGCCAGCGGAGCCAGGGCACAGGAAATCTGCGATCTCAAAGTCAGGGACTTCCTGGCCGAGAAAAACCTCTATAAGCTTACAATTACTGGAAAGGGAAACAAAACCCGGAGGATCGTGATTGCAAGGCCTAGCGGAACTCTCCTGGAACGATATCTGGAGGAAACGGGAAAGGCCGGTCGGTTGGAGGCCTACATCTTTTCCAGCCAGACCCATCCGCAGATGAGCATTTCCTGTATTGAGGAGATTTATAAAAAATATATCATGCTCGCAAGAACCGGGCATCTGGAAATGTTCCTTGAAAAACGCTACACCCCGCACACCATGAGGCATACGACCGCCACACATATGTTGGAAGCCGGGGTACCAATTATGGCAATCAAAAATTTTCTCGGACATTCCTCGATCTCCACAACAGAACGGTATGCTGAACTTTCACAGGGAACCGTAAACAGGCATATCCGGGATTGGAACGAAAAGTGGTTTTCCCATCAAAAAGAAAATCCTGTTACACAAAAGAAAGAGCATCAGCTCCCTGACTTCCTGAAATAGTTCTTACATTATCCGAGGCAACTTCTCTGAAAGCCTTTTATGCTGGAGGTTTTGAGAGTTTCCTCGGATAATTGATTATCTCGGATAATGCGCCCTATCCAAGAACTCGGATAGGGCGCAATTATACACCACTTAGGGAAGTGGTGCATTGCGCCCTGCCGGGAGCGTCCTGCGGACAGCAGATGATTTCCGTAGATTTCCAATCTGCTCCAATCATCACAGGGGAAGCTACACTTCCCCTGCGCTGGCTCCGCCAGCTACCCCTTTGTGGACTTGCCACTCCGAAAATCGTTCAGAAAGCGTATTCCATTTAGCAAGTTAAAGCTGTATAATAGAGCCAGCGACAAACTAAAATTTGTAACGTTAATACTGCTTAACGAAACACAATTATTATTTTACAGTTTAATATATCATTATTTTAGTTAAAGGAGAATATCTATGGAGTTTCCAAAACAGTTAAAAGATCAAGTATATACATTATTACAGGAACCTACACTTGATAAATTTAGAGAGTTTTTGCATGGACAGACAGGGGAACATAATGCTATTGATTTCAAAAGACAATGGATTGAAGATGCGGCTTTAGCAAAAGAAATATTAGCATTGGCAAATTCACAAGGTGGTTTCATTGTATTTGGAGTAGCAGAAAACGATGATAAAAGTATATGCGTCGAAGGTTTAGCTGAAATTAAGGACAAAGCTGTTGTTTCTAATGGAATAAAAAAATTTATATCATCGAATTTGAAATATGAAATTTATGATTTTTCATATACCACATCAGAATACGAGGCATTAAAAGATAAGAAATTTCAAATGTTGGTTGTAGAAGACACACCAGAATGTATCCCTTTTTTATCAAAAAGGGAAAGTGGTTCACTTAAACAAAATATGATTTATGTTCGTCGAGGAACTTCTTGTGAAATTGCAAATGAAGAAGAATTACAATCAATGTTTAACAGACGAATGAATTATTTACATCCTTTAAATGGAGAGCCACTTCAATTAGAAGAACATTTAAAACAATTGAAAATTCTCTATGAAAAGATTGAAAAAAATCATGTTTATTACGAAAGCGGCTTTGCAGAGGGAATGGCTTCCTTTTTTGAGGCCCTTACAAAAGTGTCAGTGATGGGAAAAAGAGTGGTAGAGCCAAATCCCCTTTATCCCGACGAAAGTTATGAACAATTTATTTCAAAAATGATTGTAGAAAAAAAGAAAAAAATTGAACGAGTGCTTGATTTGTATTAAACATAATAACATCTATGTCTTAATAAGAACGAAATGTAAAAATCATTGATACATGCATTTAAGTTTATACAGTTAGACAAGTTTCAGTTTGTTGAACGGATAGCCCATCAAAAAACTAAATACCCCGCCTATTAGCGGTACACCCAAGCAGGAAACTGAAAAAGTTATCCTGCTTTTTCTATGCCCGGAATCCGGGAGAAAGGAGGGCGCACACTTGCCATGCCCGCACTGTAAAATCACCATCATCAAGCGGAGCAACAACGAATCCGCCGTTTCTGCCGCCGCCTACCAGAGCGGCGAGAAGCTGTTCTCTGAATACGACCAAGAGCAGAAATACTATCCCTACAAGAACGAAGTCACCCACAAAGAAATCATGCTCCCGCCCCATGTGCCGCCGGAGTATGCAGACCGCAACACCCTATGGAACTCTGCCGAAGCACAGGAAAAACAATGGAACTCCCAGCTTGCCCGGAGGTTCGTGCTTGCCATCCCAAGGGAAATCCCATCGGAACAGCACGCCGACCTTATCCGTGACTACTGCCGGGAGTTTTTGTTTCCAAAGGCATGATAGCCGATTTTGCCATCCATGACAAAGGGGACGGCAACCCCCACGCCCATATCCTGCTCACCATGAGGGCGATGGACGAAAAAGGGCAATGGCTCCCCAAAGGCCGCAAGGTATACGACCTTGACGAGAACGGCGAAAGAATCCGGCTCCCGTCCGGCAGATGGAAATGCCATAAGGAGAACACCGTGGACTGGAACGACCGGAAGTACGCCGAAATCTGGCGGCAGGGATGGGCGGACACGGCCAACCGCTATCTGGAAGCCAATGACCGCCCGGAACAGCTTGACCTGCGCTCCTATGCCCGACAGGGGATTGATAAAATCCCCACCGTCCACATGGGGCCAGCCGCCTGCCAGATGGAGAAGAAGGGAATCCAGACCAGCATCGGCAACCTGAACCGGGACATCAAAGCCGCCAACTCCCTCATGCAGTCCATCCGCCAGATGGTGCGCCACTTAAAAGGCTGGATTGCCGATTTAAAGGAGAAAAAAGCAGCTCTGATGGAAGCATTGGAGCAGACGAAGGAACCGACCATACCGGAGCTGCTCTCACAGTATTTAGAACTGCGGAGCGGACAGCGTGCCGACTGGACTTCCAGAGGGAAGCTCAAAGGCACAGTTGCCGACTTCAACAGGGTACAGGCGGCAATGGATTTTCTGCGGGAAAAAGGAATCTCCACCGTGGAAAGCCTTGACACCCGGCTGGACGAAATCAGCCAGACCGCCGTTTCTGTCATGGAGAGCGTGAAAAAAAGCGAGAAGCGCATCAAAGCCATCGACACCATGCTGTCCTACATTGATAAATACGAAGCCAACAAGCCAGTCCATGCGGAGTATGCCGCCATCGGCTGGAAGAAGAAAAAAGAGCAGTTTGCGGAGAGCCACCGGGAGGAACTGGACGCTTACAATGCCGCCGTCCGGTATTTGAAAGCCAGCCTGAAAGGCAATACCTACTCCCGCAAAGATTTGGAATCCGAACGGGAACAGCTTGCTTCTGCCCTGCCGGAACAGGGGGAGGAGCTGGAAGCGGTTCGGGCAGATGTAAAAGTGCTGCGGGATGTGCGCCGCTGGCTCAACCAAGTGTTGCCATCCGAGCAGTACCGCCAGACCGCCGAGCCGGGAAAGAAACCGTCCGTACAGGGGAACCTGAAAGGGCGGCAGGAACGCATCCGGCGGGAGCAGGCAGAGAAACGACAGCCGCCCCGGACACAGAAACAACAGAATATGGAACTTTAAACAGGCACTTGTTTTGTGATTGGAAATCGCTGGCAGGTGCTTTTTCAGTTTGAACAAGATGGATTTACAGACAACGTGAACGACATTGTGCCGCTCACGTTGGGATTATCAGGAGGAAACGCCTATTGAACGTATTTGAAGCCGTGAAGCAGTCCGTCACCACAAGGCAGGCTGCGGAGCGTTATGGAATAAAAGTAAACCGGAACGGGATGTGCGTCTGCCCGTTCCATAACGATAAGAACCCTAGCATGAAGGTTGACCGCCGCTTTTACTGTTTCGGCTGCGGAGCCACCGGGGACGTGATTGACTTTGTTTCCCGTCTTTATGGAATCGGCAGTAAGGAAGCCGCCCTCATGCTGGCGCAGGACTTCTCCATCCCCTATGAGGACGGGAGGAACGCCGGGAAGCAGCCCATCCGGCCACGCTTACGGAGGGAAACCGAGGAACAGAAATTTAAGCGCATGGAGCGGCACTGTTTCCGGGTGCTGTCCGACTATTACCATCTCCTGCGCCGCTGGAAGGAGGAACACGCCCCACGCCAGCCCGATGAAGCATGGAACCCCCGGTTTGTGGAAGCCATGCAGAACATGAGCCGGGTGGAATACCTGATGGACGTGCTTCTCTCCGGGGATATTCAGGAGCGGGCGGCGCTTATAACAGGACACGGAAAGGAAGTGAGGAACCTTGAAAGACGAATGGCAGAATTTACCGCCCCAGATACGGCAGGAAATAGTGAACATGACAGACAGCACCGAACCGCCCCGGAGCGTTGAAGAAGTAAAGGCTATGCTGGAAACCACCGAAAAAGGCGGCTTCCGCAACAGCATAAGCAACTGCCTGACCGTGTTCCAGTGCGACCCGCTCCTGTCCGGGGCGGTTGCCTACAACCTGCTGACTGACCGCACGGATATTTTAAAGCCTGTCGGCTACAAGAGGAATCAAGGCAGCCCCATGACCGATACGGACATGAAATATATCCGTCTGTATCTGGAAGAAACCTACGGCCTGACAAGCGAAAAAAAGATACAGGATGCCGCCGACCTTGCCGC
This sequence comes from Lachnospiraceae bacterium, assembly GCA_910574885.1. Taxonomy (GTDB): domain Bacteria; phylum Bacillota; class Clostridia; order Lachnospirales; family Lachnospiraceae; genus Sporofaciens. The sequence goes on from CAJTDD010000059.1 coordinate 4,875, forward strand.
CCACCAGAACAGCTACCACCCTGTCCGGGAGTATTTAAACAGCCTGACATGGGACGGAACCGAACGGATACGCTCCTGCCTGCGGCATTTTTTAGGAGCCGGTGAGGACGAGTATACTTTCCAATCCCTGCGCCTGTTCTTGTTGGGAGCCATCCACCGGGCATTTTCTCCCGGCTGCAAGTTTGAAGTCATGCTCTGTCTGGTAGGCGGTCAGGGAGCCGGGAAGTCCACCTTCTTCCGCCTGCTGGCGGTCAAAGACGAGTGGTTCTCCGATGATTTACGGAAGCTGGACGACGACAACGTATACCGCAAGCTGCAAGGCCACTGGATAATCGAGATGTCGGAGATGATTGCCACCGCAAACGCCAAGAGCATAGAGGAAATCAAGTCATTTTTGAGCCGCCAGAAGGAGGTTTACAAGATACCCTATGAAACCCACCCGGCAGACCGCCCAAGGCAGTGCGTGTTCGGCGGCACGTCCAACGCCCTTGACTTCCTGCCCCTTGACCGCTCCGGCAACCGCCGCTTCATCCCCATACAGGTATGCCCGGAGCAGGCGGAAACGCACATCTTAGAGGACGAAGCCGCTTCCAGAGCCTATTTAAACCAAGTGTGGGCGGAAGCGATGGAGATTTACAGAAGCGGCAGATGGAAGCTGACATTCAGCCCGGAAATGGTGCGCCATCTAAAAGAACACCAGCGGGACTTTATGCCGGAGGACACTAAAGCCGGGATGATTCAGGCTTTCCTTGACAGCTACCCCGGCGATACCGTCTGCTCCAAACAGCTTTACAAAGAAGCCTTAAACCACGCTTTTGACGAGCCGAAACAATGGGAAATCCGGGAAATCAACGAGATAATGAACCAGTGCGTCACCGGCTGGAAGTATTTCTCCAATCCCCGGATGTTTGCCGGATACGGCAGACAAAAAGGATGGGAACGGGAGCAACCGACAACGGACACCGGCAACGGGGCGGGAAAAACGCTAGAGGGATTTACACCAGTGCCGGAGCAGATGGAACTTCCTTTCTGAAAAAATCCGGCAAATGACAGCCCGTTGCACACTTCGTTGCTGTCCCGTTGCCGAGCCGGTTGCCGGGGAAAATCCCGTAACTATCGGCTTTTCTCCCCTTTAACAACCAAAGCAACAGAAAAATAAAAGAAAAAGTATAAAATAACCCAACTGCCAGACAAGGATTAGTTCCAAGGTTTTTTGAAGCCCGTTGCCGGACTTCGTTGCCGACCTTCCCTGTCTGGCTGTTTTCATGTATGGAGGACAAATGCCTATGGCGAAAAATAAAACAGAGATTCATGTCACCACAGTATTTGACGGCGAACTGGACGCTACGGACGTTTTCGTGAGCCTTATCGCACAGAAACACACCAGAAAAATAGATAAAGAATATCTTGCTAAAACACAAGAAATGAAGTATAATAAGGGTGAGGTTCCAAGTGACCGTGTTCCGTCTGGATTGTGCGGGTAAACGGTTATGATGAACGGATTCAATTATGATGTGATTGACACAGCACTTGCCAGGGGATTCCGGGCAGCGATTTATTGCAGGCTCTCAAAAGATGATGACCTTGACGGCACAAGTGCAAGTATCGAAAACCAGCGGGATATGCTGGAAAAGTTCTGCGAAAAGCAGGGATGGGAGGTTGTGGCAGTCTATCAGGACGATGGCTTTACCGGCTTGAATATGGAACGCCCCGACCTGAAACGGATGTTGAAAGCCATCGAGCGGAAACAAGTAAACCTTGTGATTACAAAGGATTTATCGAGGTTAGGACGGAACTACTTGCAGACCGGGCAGCTTATCGAGGACTTCTTCCCAAGGAACGGTGTGCGCTACATCGCCATGAATGACGGTATCGACACCATGCGGGACAACAACGACATTGCGCCCTTTAAAAATATCCTGAATGAAATGTACAGCAAGGATATTTCCAAGAAAGTCCATTCTTCCTATGTGCTGAAGGCGCAGAAAGGCCAGTTCACCGGCTGTATCGCCCCGTTTGGCTACAAGAAAGACCCGGAGGACAAGAACCACCTTCTTATTGACGGGGAAACCGCCCCGGTTGTCCGGCTGATTTTCGGGTATGCGCTGGACGGCCACGGCCCCAACTACATCCGGCGCAGGCTGGAGGAAGAAAAGCACCCCTGCCCGACATGGTGGAACCGGAAGCGGGGACACCGGAACATCCGCACCAAATGGGAAAAGAAAGACCCGGAAAACGGGCGGTACGTCTGGGACTTCTCCGTGATTAAGGAAATCCTGATGAACCCCGTCTACACCGGCGCAATCGCTTCCCAAAAGACCGAGTACCGCTTTAAAATCGGCACTATCCGGGACAAGAAGCCGGAGGACTGGATTGTGGTGGAGGGGACGCATGAGCCGCTGGTGGACAAAAAGGACTTTGCGATTGTGCAGGAAAAACTGAAATCCCGCCAGCGACCGGGCAAATCCGGGGAAATCAACCTCTTTGCAGGGCTGATAAAATGCGGGGAGTGCGGAAAGGCTCTCACCATCCGCACCACGCATGAGAAGTTCCCGAAGCGGATTTTCTCCTGCAAGACCTATAATGCCTATGGGAAGCAGCACTGCACACAGCACCGGGTTGAGTTTGACACGCTCTATTCCCTTGTTCTGAACAAAATCCGGGAGTGCGCCGCCGCTGCCCTGACAGACAGTGAAGCAGTAGCCGGACGGCTGACCGATACCTGCCATGCCAGGCAGAAAGACCAGCGGGAAGCGATGGAGCGCACCCTTGCCAAAGACGAAGAACGGATTGAAGTGCTGGAAAAGATGGTATTGCGGCTCTATGAGGATATGGTAGCCGGACGAATCACAGAAGAAAACTTCAATCTCCTGCTGGAAAAGACACAGAAGGAACAGGCGGAATTAAAAGCCAAGGTTGAGGAAGGCCGGAAACGCCTTGCCGATGAAATCCGGCTTGCCGTGGACGCAAGGCAGTGGGTGGAATCCATACAGGAATACCGGGACATCACCGAGCTGGACGCTTCCACCTTAAACCGCCTGATGAAAGAAATCGTTGTCCATGAAACCATAGACAGCGACAAAACAAGACACATTTCTATCGAAATTCATTTTAATCTCAAACCCATACCGGAAGTGGAGCAGGTCACAAGCTGACCGCTCCCCTGCTCCGGGGGATTCTTTAAAAACTCCATATATATTTCTTGACGTGCCGCCGCCCGCCAGAAAGCTGTATTGTTCCTACTAATTGGGGATAACACAACTTATGGCCGGAGGTGGGGTTGTCCTCATCGGTACACAGCTGATCCCGCTTCTTGGAAACCTGTTCAGCTAATAAAAGAAAGGGGACTCACTCATGTTCGATAGCATTTTTGAGGCAATCGAGGAGTGGATGAGGGAGCTTTTGACCGGGATGGTAACGTCCAACCTGACGGAAATGTTCACGGATGTCAATGAGAAAACCGGGGAGATTGCCGCGCAGGTTGGGCAAACACCGCAGGGATGGAATGGGAGTATTTTCAGCCTGATACAGAATCTTTCAAATTCGGTGATTGTGCCGATTGCAGGCATGATCATCACGTTTGTCCTCTGCTATGAGCTGATCTCCATGCTGACCGAGAAAAACAGTATGCACGAGATAGATACCTGGATGTTCTTCAAGTATTTTTTCAAGATGTGGGTGGCTGTGTATCTGGTCAGCAATACCTTTACCATAGCGATGGCGGTCTTTGATGTGGGTCAGCATGTAGTGAGCGCCGCAGGCGGCGTCATTAACTCACAGACTGCCATCAACATAGATACATGATAGAAGAAATGGAAACGGCGATGGAATCTATGGAGATTGGGGAGCTTGTGGTGCTGGCTTTGGAAACCATGCTGGTCAGCCTGTGCATGAAGATTATGTCCGTGCTTATCACGGTGCTTCTGTACGGGCGTATGATAGAGATCTACCTTTACACTTCGGTTGCGCCGATTCCCTTTGCAACCTTCTCCAACCGGGAATGGGGGCAGGTGGGGAACAACTATTTCCGCGGGCTTTTGGCGCTTGGGTTCCGGGGGTTCTTCATGATGGTGTGCGTTGGCATTTACGCAGTGCTTATATCCACCATACAGATTTCAGACAACATGCACTCGGCGCTGTTCGGGGTGGCGGCATATACCGTGATCCTATGCTTCAGCCTGATGAAAACAAGCGGATTAAGCAAGGCAGTGTTCAATGCACATTAGACAATAACTTCTCGGAATCTCAATGAATGAGATTCCAACCGAAAATTGACAACTGAATATCGTGCAGGAAAAGAAGTTTGAGAAAAATGGACATAAACATTGGACATAGCGGGTACTATGCCTTGA
>CAJTDD010000060.1 GCA_910574885.1 Lachnospiraceae bacterium
TGTGGATAAATTTTATCCGAGATTTTTTGCATGAACCCCCGCATACAAAAGGTTTTTAAGAATTTCCTCGGATAATTAAAAATCTCGGATAATGCGCCCTATCCGAGTTCTTGGATAGGGCGCACTTATACACGCCTTGCGTGTGTGCGCCCTGCGGGGCTTTGCCTGCCTTGCGGCAGACAACAGGGGAAACGACAATTCCCCTACGGGCGTTCCGCCCTACCCTTTAGTGGACTTTGCGTTCAGATAAAGGCTAAAAAGCAGCCTTTATCTGCCCACAAAGTTTTGCAGTTCCGTCCACCACATTTCGGCAGATAATTTCATTCCGTCGGGGATTGTGGTTTTACTTTTTCTGTCAAAATATTCTGCATAGTCCGGCGAAAAGATAAGTCCGCAAACAACGCATTCAGAATATCCTTTACCGCATCATCATTCAGAGCAGCAAGCTGTTCTTTGGGAACATCCAGCTTTTCCCTGAGAAGATATTCAAAGTGGCTTCCCCATACAATATTGCGGTGTCGGCGCTACTTTTCCGTCATACCTTTTATCTGGTTGCGCAACTTCATTTCCCTGTGTTTCGCAATGGTAAACTCGGCTTTTGTTTTCTTTAATTCTTCCTCAATCGCATCCCTGCTCCTTAATTTATTTTCACTCATTTTTTCACTTCCTCCCTGCCCGTAACGCTGTTAATACTATATAGAAATACAGGCACACAAAAGAGGACACCCATAATGCTGAATGTCCCCTCCTGTGCCTTGTAACACCTGTTTACTTCTCGTCATAGTCAGTCCTGAACCGGACTGTTATAAACATAAGTTTCCGCACAAGCCTTTCAAACAGTTCCCCGTTAAATCTGCCTTCCTCAACGCTTAGCCTTGCCATGTACGGCTTGAACAGCCTGATCACTTCCTGCATGGCAAAGTAATCGCCATTCACTTCCTTTTCCAGTGTTTCAAAGGAAATATCCTTGCCTTTATACTGATTATCCATAATATAATTCCTCCATCAGCCGTCGGAGCATTTTTATTGCATCATGCCTCAACTTACAAACACTGCTTTTCGCCAGACCAAAAATTTCCCCAATCTCCCTGTCTTTCAACCCGACAAGATAATACATCAGGACAATCTGCATCTGCCTGTCCGGCATCTCCCTTAATGCCTGTGCCAAATCCCCGTCTACAATGCCGATTTCATATCCCATGATTTGGAAATAATCGGCATGGTAAGTATCAAAAACTTTGTCAATCATCTCCAACTGCTTTTCGGAAAACATTTCAATATGTGATTCCCGTTCCGCCATCCGTTTCCGTTCGCTGTAATAATTGACTTTTTCATACTTTAAAGCAATGCGGCATAACTTCACAAACTGCTTTATTGTCTTGTTTTCTTTATTTATATTTATCAATATCCTGTCCTCCATTTCTGAAACTCCGCTGTACTTGAAATGAAGTCAGGACTGGTGGGGAGCGGCAGTGAAATCCTGCCTTTAAAAACAGAAAAGCGTTCATTGGTTTTCTTCCAACAAACGCTTTCCCGCCTTAATTCTTAGTTTAATTATTATAATCTATCCTTCTTTTATCTTTGCGGGCAATCCGCCACACAGCGAACTTCCCTGCCGTTACTGCTACCGGAAGTCCTCCTGGTGCCATAATCCACTGACTGGCAATATACAGGTTTTTTACCCCCTTTAAAAGTCCTTTCACACGAAAGGACTTTACACCTTTTCTTGTAATGAACCCCATATATGCTCCATGATATGCGTTACAATACCGTTCATAAGTAATCGGTGTCCAGCAGTCAAGAAATGCCATATGCCCTTGAAGATCGGGAAACTGTATTTGCAGCCGTTCTTCTATTGCCTTTGCTGCTTCCTTTTTCCGGTTCTCATATTCCTCCTTTGTCAGACTCCTCCAGTATAAATAGTCCTTATCAAATTGCGGGACATTTACTTGAATCACTATTTTCCCTGCTGGAGCAAATTCCGGTTCATATTCATAACTTTTCACTGAAATCCTCTCCACTTTCCTTCCGCCTGTTTCAAAAGGACTACAGTCAAAGAAAATAGTACCTTTTCTGTCATACGCTTCCCCATCTGCCACGAATGCTGCCTGAACAGCACTAAAAAGAGGATATTTTTCATGATCAGCATAACAGGACTGCCATTTTGCATCCATATACTTTTTCCCGATTAACCTGCCAAACATCTCCATGGTATCCACTGATGAAATAATATAATCCGCTAATACCTTTTCTTTATCTGCTATTTCGATTCCTATTGCTTTTTTATTCTCTATAAGAATCCGTACAACAGGCGCATTGTAGTGCAAATTCCCGCCCAGCCGTAAAAAACGGTTCACCATACGGTTTACCATTGCCAGAGAACCGCCCATTGGGATCTCGCCATTGCCAGATGTAATACTGGCATAAGAAACGAGAAATGAACTTGCAACATATTCTTTTGGCAAATAATCTGTAAATAGTTGTTTTAAAGCAGGGTGTTTAAACCGCTTGGACAGTTCCTCCAAATCAATGGAGCCATATTCTTTCATCACCTTTGGCATATTCGCCATTGAAACGCCCATATGGATATAATCCATGATTCCCATAGCATCCATAGGTTTTTCGGCTGGTATTTCACATTCCGCCGCATATTTCACATGCTCTATAAATTTCTCTATTTCCACCGCATCTTCAGGGGACAATTTGAGCAATTCCGACTTCGTCCTTTCCAAATCCTTCCACAATGTTACTTGCGAGTCCCCTTTGATACTTGTATAAAAACTGTCACAATCCGCAAATTCCGTATGTTCATCTAATGCTCCAACGGTTTCCCATACTTTTCGGAGTGCTGTCCCCTTTTTCGTTCCAGTAAGCCAATGAATGCAATTGTCAATATGGCATCCTTTCCGGTTCCACCCCATACACTGTCCGCCAGCAACTGGATTTTTTTCATAAATATCCACGTCATAACCTGCAAGTTTTCCATAAATTCCTGCTGACAATCCAGCAATACCGCCACCTACAATTACAATTCTCTTTTTGTTTTCACTCATCGTTTCCCTCCATAGATAAACTATTTGAACTAAATTGTTCTTTATCATTTTGCAGCATACCCACCATCCACTCCGGTTCCGGCAAAGGAATATCCGGATGTAAAGTATACTGTTCCATAATTCCATGTACCGCACACCAATACATATTTGACAGCGACATGACATCTCCTTTGCGAATGCTTCCGTCTTTTTGCCCTGCCTTCACCCAGTTTTGGCAGAATGCAATCGTATCTACTGAAGCTGCCAGCTTACGAAGTTTTTCTGGTACGTCTTCGCCCCGCACGATATGTCCCATAAATACAAACATTTTTGCAATAAAAGGATTTTTTTCTGTCTGTAGAAACAACATTTTTGTAAATTGATAATAAAAATCCAGACCGTTTTCTGCTTTGACCTGCATTGGCGTGCGCATCCCTTCCAAACCGATATTTACCAATTCCTCTAACAACATTTCCTTTGTAGGGAAATAATGAAACAACAGCCCTTCACTAATCCCTGCCCGTCTGGATATTTGGCTCGTTTTGGTTCCGTAGTATCCCCGCTCCACAAATAAATCCAGCGTAGCCTGAATAATTTGTATTTTTCTGGCTTCTTTTTGTTCTTTTCTTGTCATATAGCATTTCCTCCAGCGAATAAACGCAATTTAACATTAGCACAGTCATTGAAAAATTTATAGAGTGATTTACTCAATGAAATTTATATCAGTAATAAACTATAACTTCAGAATAAACTTCTCCCATCCAAGAAGATTTTATATTTTCTTCTGTAGTTCCTGCAAATGTCTAAGCTGTGCTTCGCTTAATATCCTTGGCTTCCCAATCCTGACAAGATTTTTGAGTAAAACATAAGTCTTGCTCACTTCCGTCCATGACTTTAAGCGGATCACTTCCGGAAACTCTTTACACAGCTTATCCATTTTCCGTATCCACGCCGGATTTGCTGTGTAAACAGTTGCTTCGTCCTCATCGGCATTTAAATTGATGACAACCTCCTGTTCGTATCTTGATAATTTCATTCCCTGCTCCTTTCTCCGTTACCAAACCGTTCCCGAATTTATTTGACATCACCCTTCCGGTGTCGAATTTTTCTGCCCCAAATTGGGCGGTTTTATAAATCTGCTGTTCTCCCCTTGCTGTTTCCTGACAGGCAACCCTTGTCGGCACTGTGTCGTCCAATATTGGCGCTCAAATTACTTTAAAATTAGTCTTGGCGGTTTATGTCAGCTTGGACAGTCATTTAATTGTACTGTCATTATCCAACAAAATAGCCTGCCTTCTCGTATATCCACCATGCTAGAAATTTTCCCAAAAACACGATTTTTCTATTATGCTGGAAAAATGCGGTAGGAATCCACCGCTTTGTATGATATTCTGTTTTCGTAAAGGAGGATTTATCTATGAAAACACAATTAAGTATTCAGGAACGCCTGAAAGACTTGCGTGTGGAAAAGGGACTGACTTTAGAGCAGTTATCACAGCAGACAAAAATTCCCGCTTCCACGCTCGGTTCTTATGAATCTGATGATTATAAAGAAATACCCCACAGAAATATTATTGATTTAGCAAAATACTATGGAGTATCAACTGACTACCTGCTCGGTATGACCGAAAACAGACAGCTTGGCAATATTTCCATATCCGACCTGCACTTGAGCGATGCCGCCCTGTCACTTCTCAAAGACCGGAAACTAAATTCCCTACTCCTGTCAGAGCTTATCACCCATGAGCAGTTCCGAAAACTCATGCTTGACTTGGAGATATATGTTGACGGTCTTGCAGATATGCAGGTCAAGTCGCTTAACTTTGTGGTGGATACAAGCAGAAAAGTACTGATGAAACGCTATAATCCCGATGAATATAATCTGCAATTAGGCACTCTGAACGCACAACACCTTGAATTGAACGAGTATTTCTCCCATGTGATTGATGATGATATGCATACCATTATCAAAGATATCAGGAACGCCCACAAAGGCGATATTGATTCTGCTCCGCCAAAAACCTTAACTGATCATTGGGAAGAAATTCTCGAAAAGGCAGAAGCCTTTGCAGGGACTTCCAAACAGAAACTTGCTTATATATTCAGTCAGTTCCTGAAAATCAAGCCTACCGAAAAAAATATTGATGATATGGCAGATATGCTCGGTCAGTCTGAAATCTTGGAGCCTGACGCTAAGAAACGCCGGAAAAGTGCAAGGCAGAAACGCACTAAGGACTGAATTTCTACAAAACAAAAGGAACTGCATATTATTTGCAATTCCCTGTTTACAAAGCTGTATGGTATTATTCCTCTGCCTTTACCAGCTCCACCACATCCTTCAGTTCACAATCCAGCGCATCACATATCCGTATGAGCGATTCCATTGAAATGTGCTGCCCCTTGTTCATGTTGGCAAGCACATTTGTGGTAAGCCCCGCTTCAATGCGCATCTGGCTCTTGGTCATTCCCCTCTCTAAGAGCAAATGCCACAGAGGTAAATAGCTGACTTTCCGCATAGCAATCCTCCGTTATCCGGCAGATGTTTTTTCTGCCTGTTTTCTGTATCTGTTTCGTTTATTCTATCAGAGATATTGTCTTTTATCAATCAAATCTTGATTGTTGGCGGTATTTCCTGTTGTTTTGCCAATCATATTTTTGTTACACCTATTTGGGTACGAAGTGCTTGATTCCCTGGCTCTTTGCTCATGTGAGATAAAGAAGTAAAAGAAGTGTAAAAAATTTTGCCGTTCCCTGTCCGGCTGACTGCCGGACGGGTCGGGCTTTAGTCGGGCAATTCTACCTTGCCGACAAAAGAGTAATAGATTTCGATTTCCTGTCTGCGGAGCTTCCCCCGGCGTTTCCCGTCAAGGGATTCCGATTCGTGGATTACGATTTTCTCCACAAACTCCCGTAACAGGGTAGGGGTGAGTTCCTCAAAGCTGGTGTACTTGCGTACCACTTTCATAAACTTTTCAGCGTTTGCCGTGGCTTCCAGCGTTTTAGAAAGCTCGCTCTGCAAAGCGGCGGCTTTCTCTTTCAGTTCCTTTTGCTCGGCTTCGTAGTCTGCCGAAAGTTCCGTGAAACGCTCGTCCGATATGCGCCCGGTCACGCTGTCCTCATACAGCCGCTTGAAGATAGCGGAGAGTTCCGCAATCCTTTTTTCTGCCGCTTCCAGTTCTTTCTTCTTGGCGGCGTTCCGGCGTTTGCTCCCGTCCTCGGTCTGCTCGGTCAACAGCTTCATAAACCGGGCTTCGTGCTTTGCGGCGTAGCTGGTGACTTTCCGTAGGTTCTCGGTCACTCCGGCGGTTAAAAGGTCGGTGCGGATAAAGTGCGCCGTACAGTCTGCCGTGCGCTTCTTGTAGCTGCCGCAGATATAGCAGTCCTGCCGCCGTTTTTCGGTCTGATACCTCTGCTGGTACATGACGCTGCCGCAGTCGGCACAAAAGAGTATGCCGGAGAACAAGCCCACTTCATCATAGCGGTTAGGGCGTTTGCGCTGCTTGCGTAGCTCCTGCACCCGTTCCCATGTGTCCCTGTCGATTATCTGCTCGTGGTGGTTCTCAAAGATTGCCTGTTTGTCCTCGCTGTTGTAGATAATCTTGCTGCATTTGTAGGATTGGGTGGTGGTCTTGAAGTTCACAAGGCAGCCCGTGTATTCCCGGTTTTCAAGGATATGCACCACGGTGTTCGCCGCCCACTTGCACTCGTAGCCGGGGTGGTAGCGGCGTGTGCTTCCCGTCCGGCGGTATTCCAGCGTTCCCGGCGTGTGGATTTCCTGCTCGGTAAGCATACGGGCTATCTTGGTCGGACCGTTCCCCGCAAGGCATAGGCTGTAAATCTGCCTTACTACCGGGGCGGCTTCCTCGTCAATGATGAAATTTTCGTCCTCGTCCATGAGGTAGCCGTACACGGGCTTGCTTGTGACGGGCTTCCCACTCATGCCTTTTGAGCGTTTTACCGCCCGGATTTTCTTGCTCGTATCCCTCACCAGCCATTCGTTAAAAATATTACGCAAGGGCGCAAAATCATTTTCGCCCTGTGCGCTGTCAACGCCGTCATTGATGGCAATGAAGCGGACGTTTTTCTGTGGGAAAATCATTTCCGTGTACACTTGCAGATAGTTTCGCCCTAACCGTGACATATCCTTTACGATAACCGTTCCCACAAGCCCCGCTTCGATGTCGGCAAGCATGGACTGGAAGCCGGGTCTTTGGAAATTCGCCCCGGAATAACCGTCGTCCGTGTACCATTTCAGATTGCCGAAGCCGTTCTGGTTGGCGTAGTTTTCAAGGATTCGCTTCTGGTTGCTTATGGAATTGCTCTCGCCTTGCAGCTCGTCCTCATGGGATAACCTCGGATAAAGGGCGGTGATAAGTGTTGTGGTGGTCTGTCTTGACATAGATTCCTCCGTTTCCGACAGCCAGCCACACTATTCCGTAGGTTTATTATACCATATGGCGGGGCTGGCTGTACAGTCCTTTTTGCTACTTTATGTCGAAAAATATCACATTATTTTATTAAGGCTTATCGCATTACATAGCGTGTGCGGCTGTTCCCTCCGCTGCGCTTTCCGCTTCCAGCACTTTCATCATCTTGTCGGCGGCGGTGGCGGTAGTGCCTTGCTTGAAGTAGCCGGAAACCACAAGGACGGTGTTGCCCCGGCGTACTTCTGTCACGCAATCCGGGCGGCGGGCGGTAGTGGCGGTGCTTTTCTTGGGCGTGTCGGTCATAGGCAAATCTCCTTTCCGTTCAGCAGCTTTTTAAGGCGTTCCATTTTCTCCCGTGCTTTGGCTTTTCTGAAATTCTCCCCGGTAATGCAGACGGCGCAATGCGGCGGCATGGCACACATAATTGTTCCCGGTAGCAGCTATGAAATCGCTCATTTCCTCAATGAGCCGTTCCAGCTTGTCCGGGTATTCCTCTTTCAGTTCCGCATACTCGGATTCAGAGAGGAAAATATTTTTATATCAGCCAAACGGGGCGGGCGGCTTCTCACTCGCTCCTTTTCGTTGGTTCTCTTTTAGTTTGTTTATAGTAAGTTGGTTAGGGGTCGGTTTTCCGTCCTTATGAGGGTCGCTTTTCCGGCTATCAGAGGGTCGCTTTTCCGACTGTATGGCGGTCATATGGTCGGAAAACTGTACCACTGGCACTTGCGGTATTTTCACATAAAGGCGGTTCGGTGCGGAAAAGCCCCGGCGTTCCCTCACCAGAAGCTGCTCTTTGGGAACGCCTGGATTTACAGTCTGCCAGCATTTCTGGAACTGGCGGTTTAACCATTGGCCATCCAGAGGCCCCTCGGAAGATCCAGGGAAGAAATACGGATTATCTTCATAGAAAAACTGACGCATCTTATCATAACGTCTGCAGAGCATAAGCATATTGTAGCCCAGCAAACTAAAGTTCCTATCTCCCGCACAAAAACATCAAATTATAATCTCAGTTTTTAAACACTGTCTATAAAAGTGTGCTGCAGGAGGCGGCACGTTTTCCTCTTGACCATCCCATGTCATTCCGATATAGTTTTTATGGAACGAAAAAAAGAGAAAGAACAGCCCCTTCCGCAGTTCGTTCTTTCTCTCACATACCAGTGTGCCTGCCATACACGGGATCGTATCCCACTCGTGAGGCTCCGGCAACACCGACATATACTATGATAAGAGAAAACTCCCTGTTTTGCAAGCTGGTTCGTATAAAAAGTTCATCAAAGATCCTGTTCGATTCCTTTATGGCCGGATTCTGTTCGGAACTACAGACCTGTCCCTGCTGTGGGGTAAAGGGATCCTGCCGCATCCATGCCTACTATGACCGCTCCCTGGTGGACTTCATTGGCGGCACCCAGGTCCGCCACAGCCTCTGCATCATGCGCCTCATCTGTACCTGTGGCCATACCC
>CAJTDD010000061.1 GCA_910574885.1 Lachnospiraceae bacterium
GGTGGAACCGTTCTATCCCGGACAGGTCATGCCCCTGCAAAATCGGCTCCTGTGCCTTTGCCGCCGCAAGCCGCCGGCGGATGGAATTGTCACGTTCTGCAAGAAATCGGGCTTTTGTGGCGGCGACAAACTGGCTGCACTCCGGCTCCGGTATCTTTTCCAGTTTTCGGATGGCGTTCTCCACGATTGCCTTTGTCAGTAAGTCCTTTATCACCGGCACGATTTCTTTCATGCCCGCAAGGGTTTCCGCCTTGGTCGGCGCGGCATACTGGCAGATAATATCCAGCTCGCTTTTTGAAAATTTCATTCTGCGTCCTCCTTCCGGTTTTCGGTAAGAATCTGTGCCACAAGACGCTTCGTGTCGCCTTGGTGGAACAGTACCTCCAAGATGGTGCTGACCTGCTCGTCCGTCACGGATTCCGGGTGGGGAAGATGGCTTTCCAGCATAGCCCCTCTGGTGCAGAGCCGGTGCGTCCGTTCCTTCCGGTTCAGGGTCTTTATCTGGTGTTCCAGCATTTTCTCCTTATGCTGCGCCCGCCGCAGCCTTGCTTCGGTCTTTTCAATCTCCTGATTCAGTTTTTCCAGCTTCTCATTCATGGGCGGTGTCCTCCTTGGGGAGCAGGATATAGATGTGGCTGACCTCCCCGATTCCCTGACGGACACGCATAATCATCCCGGCCTGTTCCAGCTCGTTCAGGGAACGCTTGCAGGTCTGGGGGCTTCGGGAGAGTGCCGCCGCTATCTCCATGACAGGGAAGCGGATAAACAGAATCCCGTTGCTGTCCTCGGTTCCCCTTGTCAGGATTTCATCCAGCAGGCGGGCGTACATAACCTTTGCTGTGTTGCTGACCTGCAGCCGGAGCATTGCCTTTGGGAGCGGCATACAGGGCGGCAGGGGCGTGCTGGCTATCATAAACTCACAATTCATTGGGTGGTGTCCTCCTTTTGGCTCGTTTAGATAAATAGCGGGGGCAGTCGATAATGACAGCCCGGAAACTCTGCTTACACTCATGCTGGCATTTCCGGCAGAGTTCATTGTAGCTTCTGCGCCCCCGGTCGTTCAGGAAGAAAGCAAGCTCTTTCTTCCGCTTTTTTGACATTCTCGGCATAGTGCCTCCTTCATAGAAAAACCGCCCGATTCAGCAGTAACAGCCGGAATGGGCGGGTAGTGGTTTTTTGTGTATCGTTTCGGGGCGATTTTCAGGGAAAATACGGCCATAGAGCCGCCCCAAAATCTCCCTTGGTATTACGGGCAGGGCAGACTATGCCCTGTGAAATTGTTGTGTTTCGGTATCGTTTCGGTGTTCAGTTTTGCCGGTTCCCTCTGCTGTCGTTCCTGCCCCCGTCTTTGGCGGCGTTTCGCTCCGCTTGGTACGCTCGTTCCAGTCAGGGTTTCTCCGTTTCCCTGCCGGAAGTCGTTGCGTTACATCGCCGAGGAGCATATCCCATACAGGCCGGTCATTCGATTGGAATAATCCATCGATGAACTGCCTATATCATAGGACATTTTTGTACCCTGTGCCGTATGTCCACAAATCAGGAATAAAGCCCAAAATCCAAAAATTTCCACGATTGCGGAATGGATGTGGTATAATGACTTTATTGCGGCAGGCTGGCCGCAGGGAAGGAGTGTTGCGCTTATGAAATCACGGCTTACTATACAGGAACGTCTAAAAGATTTACGCAAGGAAAAAGACATAAATCTGGAAAAACTTGAAGAACTGACCGGCATTTCAAAATCTGCACTGGGTAGCTATGAAGCAAATGATTACAAGGAAATCAGCCACGGCAACCTTGTAACACTGGCAGATTTTTATGGGGTGTCTGTTGATTACCTTCTCTGTCGGACAGAAAATAGAAAACTCTCCAATGTACCATTAGCGGAACTACATTTGAGTGATGATATGGTGGAATTATTGAAAAGCGGAAACATCAACAACCGGCTTCTCTGTGAGATTGCTACCAATGATAAGTTTGTCCGGCTTATGACCGACACGGAGATTTACATAGACGGCCACGCAACCGCCCGTTTCCGTGACATAAACGAGTCCTTGGAAGAACAACGGCTTGCCCTTATCAATCAACACCGCCATGCGGAAGGGGATTTATATTCGGAAACACTACGGGCAGGACAGATCGGGGAAGAAGATTTTTTCTGCCACATTACACACAAAACTTGGGATTCCATCCTCCGTGACATCCGCAATGCCCATGAGCATGACATTGACAGCACACCGGATTCCTCGGCCGCGAAAAAAATGGCTCTGGAAATCCAGAGAGCCTTGTCAAGCCCCGGCGATTATCTGGCAAAAATGTGGAAGGTCATTTTAAGTATGCTCGGTATCGACTATGACAAACTGACGGATGATGAGCAGAAGGTCTTGAAAAAAGTGCTTGCAAAATCACCGGCAATCAAGAACAGCCCGCTAAATTTCCGGCGTAAGAGGAAATGAAAACAGCCGTTGTTGGAATTACTGTTCCTGCAACGGCTTGTTTCGCAAATCATATTCCATTTTAATTAGGTGGCTGTCCAACAGACTAATTATTTATTAGTCAAAATAAAATAAATCTTCGAACTTCTTATCTAAAGCAATACACAAAATTAGTGCCAATTTAGCGGTTGGATTAAATTGTCCTGTTTCAATAGAACTGATTGTGTTTCGTGATACTCCTACCATTTCAGCTAATGCTGATTGAGAAAGTTTCTGTTCAGCCCTTATTTTCTTTAAATTATTTTTTAAAATTAAGTTATCATTCATTAAAATAGCCTCGCACAGAATTTATAAAAGAAATAGATTGATGCCAACAATAAAACAATGCCACAAACTACAGTATATTTCTTTCTTAATTTTATTCCTTCATATGTGAAACCTAACCCTGATGTACAGAATAAAATAGATATTATATCTGCCGGTGATTCCGTTCGCAATAGTTTAATGACCATTATAATTATGCCAAGAACAATAAGACCCCATTGTGAAAAAGCATCCCTTTTCACACGCACCTCTTTTTCACGTTCATCTCCATAAACATTTTCTTTTCTACTTTTTGATAAAATTTCATTTTTGTCCATTGATATATCCTCCTTTTTGTTGCCAAGTATTGTTGTCATTATAAATATATCATTACCAAGTATACTTGTCAATAATTATTGCTAAGTTTTCTTTGCAATAATTGCAAAAAGAATTGAAAAGCCAGAGTGACTAGCCATTCATCCAGCTGGTCACTCTACATCTATGTCAAATATAAATTAGTTCGTTCTTTATGATTTCCTCCGCCCGGTTGCAGATATTGTTCATCCGGCCTACCCATTCAAGTTGGTTTTGGGCTTTCAGTTCCTCCGTCACTCCCTCGGCTGCTTTCATCTGCCCGATGATTAAGTACAGCCGTTCCTCCGCCTGTTCATTCAGGTCGGCAAGGTATGTCCATAATTTCCCGGTCAGGATAAGGGAGCTGTATCGTGCCGGCTGCTCCTGCCTGAGATATTCCCGGTGCAGCCGCCCATAGCGTCCGATGGGGCGGTTCTCCTCCGGCAGCTTCAAGTCCGGGATATAGTAGTCGCCTACCAGAATATAATCAATGCCGTTCTCTGTGATTCTTTCTTTCAGTTTTTCCATTGTCGTTCCCTCCTGTGGTGGAAGGCTCGTCACTGGCCAACTCAATCACGTCCATAATGCCACAATCCAGTGTTTCACAAATGCGGGCAAGTGTGTCCATGCTGATATGTTTCCCTTCTTTGCCCATGTTGGCTATCATATTTGTGGTCAGGCCAGCGGCAAGCCTTAAATCCTCTTTCCTCATGTTGCGCTCTATCAGTGTGTGCCAGAGCGGTTTATAACTGATGTGCATTTTTCTCCCTGCCTTTCTGCCCCGGATGGGCGTTTACACCCATTATATCAGGATTCTTGCTAACTCACAAACATTTCTTGACGGTATCGCCGGTTCCGTCTGGATTGTGCTTTTCCTTTCCTCTTTTGATTACCTCTAATTAGCCGTGACCTGCTTGATTCCCTGGCTCTTTGCTCCAGGGTTATCATTCCCATATCCCTCAAGCAGATTGATAACACCCCATACTGCCACGCCTGCGCCGATTGCTGTTACGACTGTCTTTAATCCTGTAAACACCGACTAAAGTGATATTTACAGCGGAATTGTTCTGTAAATTGGGATTTTTATTTAAGAATTGTTATTTCCCCGCCCCATCCGACAGACTGCCGATGAAACGGTAATGAATTTCGATAGACTGGACTTTCTCACCGTCAACCTTGCGGACATCGCCCACATAGATTTTAGTAATCAGTTCCCTTATGATGCCTGCCGTCAGTTCCTGCAGGTCATTGTACTGGCGGATCAGCGCAACCCACTTTTCAGCGTTCTGTGCTGTTTCCCTCCGTTCGCTGTTTTCTTCCTCGAACAGCGCAAGCTGTGCTTTCAGTTCCCCCTGTTCCTTCCGGTACTTTGGCAGGAGTAAGTCAATCTCGTCCGCCCCTGCCTTGCCTAAAGCATAATCCTCATAGAGTTTGGCAATGACTTTCTCGACCTCCCCCAGACGCTTTTCAAGGGAAAACTTTTTCTCAATAACTGTGCCAGCGTCAGTCTTGTTCTTGTTTTCATGCTCCATAACTTTGTCAAGGACTGCCTTCTCGTCCTTCAGCGCCAGCTTTGCCCACTCCCGTATGTCCTTTAAGACCGCATCATGCAAATCCTGTTCGTAGATACGGTGCGGCGTGCATCCCTGCCTGCCAATCTTTCGGTATTCCATGCAGGAGCCTACATAAATCTTCTCCGCCCTCTCCGGCACAAAGGATATGCGCCGGTTGCAGGTATCGCAGAATACCATTCCCGAAAAGATGCTCGCTTTCCCTGTCCGCTTGCGTGACCTTGTGGGATTGGCGAAACTTTCCTGCACCCTCTCCCACAGCTCCCTCTCCACAATCGGCTCAAACACGTCCTCGACAACCACCCATTCCTCCCTCGGTCTTACAAAGGATTTGCCGACTTTGAAGATGTGTGTCTGCCTCTGCGCCACAAGGTTCCCAATATAGACCTCATGCTGGAGAATGGAACGCACCGTTGTGTCAAACCAGCGGTAGTTTGCCGCATTCCCCTCGCCCTTGTAGCCCTGCCATGCCCTCTCGCCCCGTACATGGTGCCAGTATGCCGGAATCGGTATCTTTTCCGCCCTTAAATAGTTGGCGATTGCTGCCGGCCCCCTGCCCGCTGCGGACAGTTCGTACATCTTGATGACAATCGGCGCTGTTTCCTCGTCACGCAGCAGCATATGGCTGTCGGCAGGCGATTTCCTGTAGCCGAACGGCGGCACTGTGCTGTGGTAGATGCCCGCCCTTGCCTTAGTGGTAAGGGTGCTGCGGATTTTCTTGGATATGTCACGGGCATAAAAATCATTAAATAAGTTCTTGAATGGAGCCATTTCGTTATATCCAGTGCTTGTGTCGATACCGTCGCTGATTGCTATGTAGCGTACCCTCTTGCTGGGGAAATACATATCAGTGTAATACCCTGTCTGCAAATAGTCACGCCCCAGGCGTGAGAGGTCTTTCGTGATGACCGTGTTGATTTTCCCGCTTTCAATGTCCGCAATCATGCGCTTAAAATCCGGTCTTTCAAAATTTGTGCCACTCCATCCGTCATCAACGTAGGTTTCGACAATCTCTATGCCGTGGTATTCCGCAAATTGTGTCAACATCTGCTTCTGGCTCGTTATGGAATTGCTCTCACGGTCAACGTAGCCATCGTCAACCGATAACCGGGTATAAAGCCCCGCCTTTGGTGTGCCTCTGTATGTTGTCCTGCTCATCCTGTTCTCCCTTCTTCGTCCGAATCCGGTTGAATGCAGATAAGCCCTCTGCCCTCTATTATACTTTCACTGCCCGGAACCTGCAAGGTTTTTTCGTATTTATCTGAATTTAATATCGCCCTCACAAACGCATCCTGCGGTGTGCGCTCACTGTCAAATACCCTCGTCACTATCAACTTTGCTTTATTCAAATATATTCCCTCCAATCAATCCAATATCAGACGCTCTCTGCGTCCTGCCCTGCGAAATAATAGCCCGGCAAGGTGTTAAATTCCCCCTGCCGGGTATCAGACGCTTTAAAAGGACGCAATAAAGACGCTTCTAAAACGCCCCCAAAGCCTTGTATTTCCTATCATTTAGACGCTAAGACACTTATTTTCCAAGTTTAAATTTAAAAAATATTTATACAGATAAAATAGGGCTGGCACAGGCGTATGTATATATAAAAAAGGATTTCGGATTTTGCCCGTCTTTGCGTCTTTTGCGTCTTAATGCCCGTTCTCCCCTGTCCTCACCTTTACATGGATACCTTTAAATCCCCTTGCGGTCTTGCCGGAGCCGAGTGCGATATTATGGGTATAGTCCAGCCCATACTGCTTCTCGTTCTGCCGCAGGTAATTGGAAAAACTGCGCTCCCCCAACGGCTTTTCGAGGTTGTCCTCGCACCATTGGCTGTAGGCGCTGTAAAGCTGCTTTGACGTGGCGTGTGTGCCTTTCTCAAGCCTGATATAGCCTTCCGACTGCATGAATACGATGATGTTGTTCCCGTCCTGCATGGCTTTTGTCAGGTTGTCCTCCGCCCGTTTGCTTATGGTGAAGCTGTACCCGTTGTCAATCAGGCGGTGCAGCCCCTCAAGGCACCATAAAAATATGCCCTCCGCTTCAGCAATCAGCTTCTCACCGAGGAACGGATCGTCTTTCCTGTCCGGCTCACGCTCCTTGACGGTGAGGACAATCTGCCTGCGGAAAAATCCATAGGAACGGTCATACAGCGAACCGAGGTTGCCATTGCCGAAACAGATAAATCTCACGCATAAATACCCCTGTTCGCTCTGTTTCCCCTTGCGCTCCAAGTCCGTTTTATCCTCCAGCGTCACTATGGACTTGATATTGTTCGTCTGCGGCAGTGCCTCCAGCTTCATGTCATCATCAAGCATCAACAGCTTCCATTCAAGGTCTGCCCTTGCGAAGCGGTCAACCTCCACCTTCTGTATGCTGCCTGTGTTCATGCTGTCACCAAGCAACGCCCTCAGCACCCTGCCGATGCGTGACTTGCCCTCCCCGCCTTTGCCTATGACAATCATCATTTTCTGCCCTTTCGTTGTCGGTAACAGCACATATTGTAGCCCAGCAAACTAAAGTTCCTATCTCCCGCACAAAAACATCAAATTATAATCTCAGTTTTTAAACACTGTCTATAAAAGTGTGCTGCAGGAGGCGGCACGTTTTCCTCTTGACCATCCCATGTCATTCCGATATAGTTTTTATGGAACG
>CAJTDD010000062.1 GCA_910574885.1 Lachnospiraceae bacterium
GGTCAGGTAAAAGATTCGTGAGAGGATCTGGGAATACCTGATTTTTTAGTGCAAAAATTCTGATTTGATTGTTAGATTAATACAATTTTCGGACAATCTGGGGGGGCATGGTCTTAGGATAGCCAGTATGGAAGCGGCTGTCCAAAGGAGAAACGGATACTTGAAAGTCAGCGCCAAAGACGGAGTATTTGTTTTGGACGCCGTACTTTGTGATGTGTTTCCAGATAAGTAAAGAATGGGCAGTACAGGTATGGAAAAGGATGAAGGGGTTGATTTTATGTGAGAAGACAGGTATACTGAACCTAACAAGGAACGGATAATCGTAATTGGAAAAGGAAGGAGGGGAGAGCCATCTTAACCATAAAGGGTATTGTCGTAAAGAATATGAAGAAGATCACGTTGCTTATGGTGGGGATCATACTTTTTATTTCTACGGTCATACAGATATTCAGCATGCATCAGGTCGGCAGACAGAATGCACAGCAGATTTTTGAGCAGGTCGGACAGATTTTAGAGGAGAATTCGAGAGAACTTGACCTGGTTAAGGAAGAATACAATGCTATGTGTCTGAATGATGCGAGGATGGTAGCATATATTCTTGAGCATAATCCAGAGGCGAGGGATGATGTGGAAGAGCTCAGGAAGATTGCTGCAGATGTGGAGGTAGATGAGATCCATATTTTTGATACGGATGGCGTAATTATTGGGGGTACGCATCCAGAATATTTGGGTTATTCTTTTGATTCCGGGGAACAGATTGGTTTTTTCAAACCGTTACTGACGGATAAGTCTTTGGAGCTGGTGCAGGAGACGACGCCGAACACGGCAGAGGGCAAGCTGGTCCAGTATTCGGCGCTATGGAATGAAGACGGCAGTTTTATCGTTCAGGTTGGGATGAAACCGTCCAATGTGCTCCGTGCAACGAAGAAAAATGAATTATCTTATATCTTTTCGCTGCTCAGGACTGGGGTTGGATACCAATTGTACGCCATTGACCCGGATACGGAGAAAGTGGTGGGGGCAACCGTGGTTTCAGATGTGGGGAAGGATGTTGCAGAGATTGGCATCAAGCCGGAAGAGATGGAGTCAGAGCGAGGCTTCCATGCGAAAACTTCGCAATCGCTCCAATACTGCCTGTCGAAAAAGATTGGCGAGAATTATATCGTGTGGGCGTCTCCCGTATCTGGTTTTTTCCAGTCAATCCTGGTCAATGAGCTGCTTCTCCTTGCGGGATTAGTGCTGATTTCCCTGATTCTGGTCTATGCCGTGACGGATACCATGGACCGGACGGTGATTGGCCAGATTAAGAGGATCAATGAAAAACTCTGGTCTATACAAGATGGGGAATTAAGGACAAAAGTGGACGTCAGGGACAGCAAAGAATTCCTGGAGCTGAGCACACATATCAACAGTATGGTCGAGAGCCTAATTAGAAGTTCGGAGAAGCTTGAGATGAGCGAGAAGATCCGGACTCAGAAGGAAGAGCTGGAGAGGCAGCATGAACAGCTTGAGATTGCAGTGAAGCGGGCGGAGGCGGCGAATAAGGCCAAGTCTGAATTCTTGTTTAACATGTCCCATGATATCCGTACGCCGATGAATGCGATTATGGGATTTACGAATTTTGCATTGGAAAGCAATGATCCGGATAAGCAAAGGGAGTATCTGGAAAATATTGATGTTTCGTCCAAACAGCTTTTGGATCTGCTTAACAATATCTTAGAACTTGCCAGAATCGAGAACCATAAAATCATCATTGAGGAAGAACTGGTAGATGTGAGGGAAACGTTCCATAAGCTATGCACCATATTCAGCAGTGATTTGAAGAAAAAGAACCTGTCATGCACGGTGGATGTGGATATCAGCCATCCGTATCTGTATATGGATACGGTGCATTACTCACAGGTGTTCTTGAATATCGTGAGCAATGCCGTGAAATATACGCCCGACGGCGGCGCGGTTTCTCTTTCCTTTAAGGAGCTGCCGGGAGATACGGAAGATACCTGCCTTGTGGAAACCGTGATTGAAGATAACGGGATTGGGATGTCTGAAGAGTTTCAGGCCTACGCCTATGAGTCATTTTCCAGAGAACGGACTTCGACGGTCAGCGGTATCCAGGGAACCGGGCTTGGCCTTGCAATCGTGAAAGATTTGGTCAGTCTGATGAATGGCAGGGTTACGCTCAAGAGCCGGCAAGGCATGGGGACGAAGGTGACGGTCTGCCTGCCCCATCGGTTTAAGAAGGCCCCGGCGGATAAGAAGGAGGGGGAGCCGGATAGCTGGGAGAATCTGAGATTTGACGGCGTCCATATCCTGTTGGCAGAAGATATCGATGTCAATGCAATCATTGCAACCAAGCTTTTATCCAGCAAGGGATGTATTGTGGAGCGGGCAAGGGACGGTGTGGAGTGTGTGAATATGTTGCTGAAAGCAAATGAAGGGTATTATGATCTGGTTCTTATGGATATCCAGATGCCGATCATGGACGGATATCAGGCGGCGCGTTCCATCCGGTCTTTTGACAATGTAAAGAAGGCGTCTGTCCCAATTCTTGCAATGACGGCAAATGCCTTCCGTGAGGATTGTGAGAAAGCAGCCGAGGCAGGGATGGACGGGCATATTGCCAAGCCGCTCAATGCGGGGGATATGTTCCGGAAAATCGGGGAAGTGTTGAAAATCAACTATTAACATTTATATCCAGATTGTCGATATTATATTGAAGGATGGAAGAGCCATTCTTATACAACTGGTATTCCAACGATTCTCATATCCGCAAGGGGCAGGATGGCCGGACAGCATTTCAGCCTTTTTGGCAGACGGATGATGAGCGGCAGGATGGCCGGACGGATGTGCGGTCGTGGAATGAAATATATAATGTTAAGAAAGGAGGAAGAAGTATGGCAATCAATGGAATCAGTTCCTATGGGTTGAATAGCATTTACGGCTATCAGTCATCCATTAACAGTCTTCGCTTGTCTCAGGCTCTTTCCAGGAATCCGAAGCTGAACCAGTCTTATTCATCGTCATCGACATCATCGCTTACATCCCGCAAGGCTGCGATGAATGCAGATATCAGCTTTGTCAAGGATTACAGCAGCAAGATGTCTGATTTGATGAATGCAGCGAACGAGCTGAAGAGTTCCAACAAGTATGGGGCTATGAGCGATCTTGCGATCACCAGTACCAATAATGACATCGCGACAGCAAGCGGGAAATTACTGGTCAAGAATGACAAAGAGTATAAGCTCGACGTTACGCAGGTGGCGCAGGCACAGGTCAATGCTAGTGAAGGCGTGAAGGCGTCCGATTATGCGAAGTCAGCGATGAATTTTACCGTAGGAGACGGTAAGAATTCCGTAAATGTTTCGGTAGGCACCGTGAAGGCGAATGGAGGTTCCAAGACCAATGCCCAGATGCTGAAAGAGGCGGCAGACCAGATTAATAAGAGCAAGGTTGGCGTGACAGCCAGCGTTGTAGAGAAGGACGGAGTTGCTTCTCTTCAGTTAGAAGGCAAGGAGACTGGCGAAGGCAAGACTTTCACAGTCAGCGGCGAGCAGCTTGGAGCAGCGGCAGGAGTTGAGAATGTTAAGACAGAGTCAGCGAACGCCAAGTATTCCGTGACCGCAGACGGCAGGACTACAGAGTATGAGACAGATACGAACAAGGTTTCTATCGGCTACTATGGAGTAAGCGTAGAGCTTAAAAAAGCCGGTGAGACTACCTTGAAAGCCGGCGTGGATTCCGGTAATGTGGCTTCAGCGCTTGGCGATCTGGTGGATGCTTACAATTCCGCAGTGAAGTTCCTCAATGATAATTACGACAGAGGAAGCGGCGTGAGCAGACAGCTGCGCAACATGATTTCAGGTATTGGTTCAGAGCAGTCTCTGAAACAGCTTGGAATTACGGTCAATAAGGATGCGACATTAAGCTTCAGCGAGAGCAAGTTCCAGGCGAACATGCAGAAGAACCCGAACCTGTCCAAAGAGTTGATCTCTGGCATGGGCGGGATTGCAGACCGTATGTTCAATAAGGCGAACAGCGCGATGAATGTCAGCTCCAGTTCACTTTTGAACGGAAGCAGCCAAAAGTCATTTTCCGGAACGTCTGCAAGTTCGTCATCATCTTCTTTAGAAAGCATGGCGACGAATCCGTACAGCGTAATGGGGATGTTCTCCAAGGGCGGAGCTTACAATATGAGTAATTATTATGCAGTGGGCATGATGATGAATTACCTGATTTAGTTACATCTGTTTATATTGAGTAGTGTTAGGACGCTGCACAGGATGAGGTATCTGACTGTGCGGCGTTTTTTGTGTGCCCGGTGGGCACACGTAGAAGCAATCCTGTTAGAAAACGCAGATGTAGTGTTTCAGAAATAAAAATAACAGTCAAAACAATGGATGTAAAAAATGCATATCATACGTGATTCAGCAGAGCATATGAGGGAATATCTGGATAAGCATGGAATAGTGCAGGCAGATTATATTATTTCCGGACTGCCGTTTGCCAGTCTGCCGGCATACGTTATGGTGTGGGAGGTCGGCTACTCAACTAATGGGTAGCCTCCTACCCGATATGTCTTGAACAATAGGGATTTTCTCTGTATAATAAAACCATAGCAGACAGGGCATAGCTGACCTGCCAGACTGATTGGCAAAAGCCGGAACCGAGGTGATATTATGCAGGGCGAAATATTACAGGAAGAACCAAAAGAGAAAACAAAGGAGAAAAAGGATGCGTTTGCAAAATATACGGTGAAAGACAGCGTATTCACGACACTTTTTCAGGATAAGAAATATCTGATGCAGTTATACCGTGCGCTCCACCCGGAGGATACGGAGACGACGGAAGATGCGCTTACAGACATTACAATAAGGAACGTCCTTACAAATGGAATCTTCAATGACCTGGCTTTCAGAGTAGGGAATAAAGTTATGTTTCTGGTTGAGCAGCAATCTTTATGGACGATGAATATCATTGTGCGTGTGCTTATGTATCTGGTGCAGACTTACCATGAGTATTTTGAAGAACAGGATGCAGATTTATACGGGAGTAAGAAAGTCCATGTGCCTGAACCGGAACTGTACATGATATTTACAGGAGAGCGTGCCAGCAGGCCGGAAACTATTTCACTTTCCAAAGAATTTTTCGGCGGGAAGGAATGTGCCATTGAAGTAAAGGTGAAAGTGCTTTATGGCGGCAAAGGAAAAGACATCATCAGTCAGTATGTTGCGTTTACAAAAGTATATAATGAACAGGTGAAACAGTATGGGAGAAGCCGGGAGGCGGTTACGGAAACCATCCGTATCTGTAAAGACAGGGACGTGCTTCGGGAGTTTTTGGCAGGCAGGGAAAAGGAGGTTATATCTATTATGATGGCTTTATTTGATGAAGAGAAGATCATGCGTACCCATATCGCAAGTGAAAAGAAAGAAACGGCAAGGAAAGCAGCGGAAAAGATGTTGAAAGCTGGGAAAATAACGGTAGATGAAATCTCAGAATATTTTACCGATCTTTCAGAGAGGGACATTCAGGAAATTGAAAAAGAATTGCTTCAAACAATCTAATATCTGTTGGCAGGCAGACGCAAAAGAAAGAATATATAGAATCCCCGGCTGCAAATGAATTCAGCCGGGGTTATTCGTGTGCCCGGTGGACACACGTTCTAACGTGCAGATTCCGGGTACACTCCAAGAGTGCCCAAAAGATGAAAGGCAGGATAAGGGGATAACCCAGAAAACAAAGGATGGAGTAATGACTACTGAAGACAGAAACTGGCGGAGTATGTCAGGGGATGGATAAATTACTACAAACTTGCAGACATGAAAGGACTGATGGCGGAGACGGATGAATGGCTCCGGCGCAGGATACGGGCAATCTATTGGAAACAATGGAAAAAGGTGAAGACGAGATACCGAAACCTAAGAGCACTAAAGCTTGAAGAATGGCAGGTACATCAGATAGCCAACAGCCGGAATGGTTGCTCAATTTATTCCTATCCATTGTCTGTATTCCTATTTTTTGCTATAGTAAGCATATAGATAGTTTCTCTGTATCAATTCATGAAAAGGAGGGACTCTATGTCAGACGGAATTGCGTATCAGAACAAAGATATCGAGTTTAAGCTTATCAGCGAGACCTTCAAGGAGAAATCGTTTGAAGCATATGGATTGAATCTGCCGAAGATTAAGGCGGTGCTTCCAACAAACCTGCCGAAGGTATCAGCCAATGAGAAGCGTATGGATCATCTTTTTTTACTGGAAGATGATACGGTTGCAATTGTGGACTATGAAGCGGAAGATAAGTTAGCGAATCGTGTGAAATATGTGAATTATATCGCGAGAGTGATGGAAAGATACATGAAGGATAGTGGAATGATTCCTGACCTTAGGATGATAGTCATTTACACAGGTGATGTAGAACATGCGGACAATGTGCTGGAGACAAAATGTTTTCGTTTGAATATGGAGCATGTTTTTGTAAGCCATCTGCCGGGTGAGGAAATTTATCAGGAGATAAAGCATAAACTTGAAAACGGGGAGAGGTTGACGGAACAGGAGTTTATGAGACTGATTATTCTCCCGCTTGCCGAAAAAGGGAAGGAAAAGAAGCAGAAGCGGGTGGAAGAGGTAGTTGAACTTGCAAAGATGATTGAGGATGAACAGGGGCAGGTCTTTGTAATTGCAGGCGTGTTGGTCTGCAGCGACAAGTTTATTGACAGGGATTATGCGAAGGGCATAAGGAGGTATTTGGGTATGACGAAGGTATTTCAGTTGTTTGAGGAGGAGAAGCAGGAGGCTGTGCTGCAGGCGGCGAAGGCGGCAGCTCAGAAAGAGAAGCAGCAGACTGCAGTTCGCATGCTTGAAGGCGGCGAAGATTTTGGAAGTATTATGATGTATACGAGACTGACTAAGGAGGAGATTGAGGAGATTCGGCAGAATATGCCCGTAATTCAGTAGGGAGTATCGTTTGCAGGAAAAGAGTGTGTAATTATAATAATACTTTCCCAATCTGCCGGACTATAGAGTACTGACAGACTGGGATGAATTCTTTCTAGGGCGACCACGTGGGCGCTTTGGCTTCTGCTCATACTGATCTTTGGGCTTGGGTT
>CAJTDD010000063.1 GCA_910574885.1 Lachnospiraceae bacterium
GAGGGGAAAACCTAAGAATAGCGTATCTGATAATGCTCATCTTTTGTACAAGAAAGTGAGGATTTATGGGAAATAGTTTAAAAGATCAACATTATAAAAACATGGATATAACTCTGTAATTTCCTTTGTCTCCGAAGCATTGATAAACTCCAGTAACGTAGAGAAGTTCTGTTCTTCCTCCGGCGCTTCATAATAGATGTAACCAATCAATGCACAGTACAAAAGTCTCTCTGCTTTCGTCCAGAAATCCTCTGAAGATTTTTCTCCTTCCCCTTTCGTATTTGCGATAATGGTATTCACCAGTTTCAAAATATCTTTTTCCGAGCGGATATACTGGAACGGATTGTAGTGCATACTTTTCTTAAAATTGATAGTGTTTAAAACTTTAATCTTATACGGTTCATATACAACCTTCCCATCCTTATCCCGTACTGCTTTCCCATCTTTCATTTTCGGTGTGCCACGCTTTAACATTTCCCCGCATTCGACCAATATTGTACCTTTTGGTAATGTCAAGTAGGGAATAAGAAAAAGTGTATCTTCTTTTCAGTTGGTTACACTGTCCTTATCATTCTCAATAAGCCGCACTACCTTGTCCGTAAAGGTTTCCCGGCTGGTTTCGCTGAAATGGATATGAATGTCAAAGGTGGTGTTCCCTATCCGCTTCACAAGGTCGGGCTTCACGTCCAGAGGGGCGGCGGTGCTGGTCTTGCTGGTGTCATTGTTCATAGGCTCTCCTTTCCGTTCATCAGTCCTTTTAACCGTTCCATTTTCCCCTGTGCCGTGGCTTTTCTGATATTCTCCCCGGTGAAGAAAACGGGGCAGCACATTTCAAGCAGACGGTCATAAATCCGGGAATGGGCGGTGTCCTCCGGGTGCTGCAATTCCTCCAGCGTCAAATTCGTTGTGACTATCAGCGGCTTCCGGCTTCGATATCGGCTGTCAACCACGTTGTAAATCTGCTCTAAGCCGTATTCCGTGCCGCGCTCCATGCCGAAATCATCAAGGATTAGCAAGGGGAAGCTGCAAAGGCGGGCTATGTATTCGTTCCTGCCCTTGTAGCTGGCGGCAAGGTCATTGAGGATAAGGGCAAAGTTCGTCATGCACACGGAAATCTCACGCTCCATAAGGGCGTTGGCGATACACCCGGCAAAATAGCTCTTGCCTGTGCCTACCTTGCCCCATAGCAGATAGCCGATATTTTCCGCTTTCATTTCCTCCCAGTTCGCCGCATAGAAGTGCGCCTTATCCATTTGGGGGCATTTGCCGTTGTCATTTTCAAAAGTCCACTGGCGCATGGCGGCGTTGGAAAATCCCCGGCGTTTCAATTCCTCCACGGTGTCACGGTGTTTTCGCTCCTTGTCGGCGGCTTCCTGCTTTTCCCGGCGTTTGCGCTGGCAGTCACATTCTTTCGGGTGTCGGTCACGTCCGAAAAGCCCCCTTCCCTCGGTGAAATAGGCTTCTTTGGGCTGGCGGCAGCTCCCGCAATATAAAAGCCCGTCCTCGCCTGTGTAGTCCTCCGGCTCTGGCTCTGTTTCTGTGGCAAGCCGGAAAATGGCGTTATCATAATCACACATAAAATCGTCCTCCTTGTTCATGGTCTTATTCACGCCCTGTTTACGGGGCGTTTTATCTCCGCTGTCAAAGGCTCTCGCCCTCTTTGAAAGAATAATCGGGGATTCCCTTTTTCGGGTTCTCCTTTTTCTCCCTGTCCGCCCAACTGTAAAGCGCGGCGGCATGGTTTATATAATCGTTTCCACTGGAAGCAATATACCGGCTCATTTCCTCGATAAGCCGTTCAAGGCTGTCCGGGTATTCCTGCTTCAGCTCCGCATATTCGGATTCAGTGAGGAAAACATTCTGGTATTTGCCATAGGGCGCGGGCAGCTCCCCACTCGCTCCCTTTGTTTGGCTCTCTTTTAGTTTGTTTATATTATAGTTGTTAGGGTACGGTTTTTCGGACATCATAAGTCCGGTTTCCCGGCTGTCATAAGTCCGATTTTCCGGGCTTATGGTGTCCGGTTTTCCGGCTGTCATAGGTACGGAAACCTGTACTACTGGCGGCACTTTCACATAGATGTGGTTGGCGGCGGCAAAACGTGTCCTTTTCCGTTCCATAAGTCCGGCGGCGGCAAGCTCATTCAGCGTGTCCTGAATCGTTGTCCTGCCTTTGTCCAGTATTTCCGCTATCTCCGTAACCGGGTAGACAATATAAATCCTGCCCTCGCTGTCCTGCCAGCCGTTTTTCTGTGAGAGGGTGGAACGGTCTAACAGCAGCGCATAGAGCAGTTTTGCTGTCTGTGACAAGTCCATTTTCAGCAGGAAACGGGGATAGGGCAGATACGGCGGTATGATTGTTTCGGCTGTGATGTATTCAGCTATGGTTTTCACCTCCTGTCTGTGGCTTCTGTTACGCATTTAAAACGGCTTTTCCGGGGGTAAAGGATAAATGTACCGCATACCTATTGAGCAGTAGCCGGGAAGCCTTGATTTACGGGGGTTCTGTATTTTCTAAAGCGTGACATTTCCCCCTCTGTTTCCGCTTGCGCTGTGCGGCTCTGGTTCTTTTCATGCGTCCGGCGCAATCCGGGCAGTATTTCCCCCTGTTGGATTTTGGGAGAAACTGACCGCCGCACTCGGTACAGCGTTTCAGTTCTGCCCGGTGCAAAAGGGCGGCTTCCAGTTTCCAGTCAAGGGGAAGTACGGCAGAGATAAACCAGCGGCAGAGAAGCGAATAGCTGATACTCTGCACACATACGCAGTCGCCCCCGTCCAGTACAATACAGTTGCCGTTATCGTAGTTGCAGCACTCATGCACAAGGCGGCGGGCGGCTCTGTGCTGTGGGTAGTCCATGTATGGGCGTTTACCGTTCATTATCCCGCCCCTTTCTGCGCTCCGGCTCTCGCCTTAAAATCTGCTCAATGTTGCCCTTTACGGTCTGCAATTCCTTTGTGCGCTCCCTCTTTTCCCGGTACTCGTTGTAAAGGGCGTTTTTCTCTTTGGTAAGCTGCTCAATCTCGGTCTGTAATGCTTTGGACGCTGGCAGCTTGGAGATTCCCTGTGCCTTAAAAAACCGGGTGGCAGCTTCGGCTATGATAAAATCGCTTTCGTGCTGCTCCCGGTAGTTCCTGCGGGCTTTCTCTGTTTTCTGTGCTTTCAGCCCGTCACGGGCTGGCTTGGTCTTGATGTACGCCAATAGCTGTTTCTGTAAGTCCTTTTTCTCCCGCAAAGTGCTTTCCACGGCTTTCAGTTTGGCATGGACGCTGTTCAGTTCCGCACTGGCGGCGGCAAGGGCGGCTTCCAGTTCTTCCGGGGAAGAAAAGCCGGATTCCTCGTAAACGCTCATGGTAGCCGCCATTTGCTTTAGATTGTGGACAGCCGCCCAGCGGTCATATCCTATGCCCTTGCCCTCGGCTCGCTTGGCTTCCCGGTCTACCATGTGCTGTACGCTGTCCTGTTTCGGTGCGTTTATAGCGGCTTTGCCACGCTGTAAGCGGTCTTTTATGCTGCGGGGGTATTCCTGTTTGGGTGCGGACGTTTCGGCAGCTCTGGCGGCGTTCTGTGCGTTTTGGGTGAGTGTTTCCAGTACGGCGGCACGGTCAAAATCATCACCCAGTTTCCGGGCGGTGATGGGCTTCGTCCTGTCCGGCGTGAGGTAGCTTAATCTCCCCCGGCTCTCCTTTACGGTCACGCCCTGTTGCAGCAGCTTCCCGGAAAAGTCCTCAAAGGAAACGGTAGAGGACAGGGCGGCTCTGATTGTGCGCCGCAGCTTTTCCTTGTCTGTTTCAAACTTGGTCTGCTTGGGCGGCTCTCCTGCGGCGGCTTGGGAAGCGTTCTCTTTATCCAGTGCGGCTTGTCCTTTCCGCTTCGCCCAATACTCACGCTCGGTAACTCGGTTCTTGCTCCCGTTCAGCAAGTCAATCTGATAGAGGTTTTCCCGGTGGCACATCTCCATGACTTCCGCTTTGAAATATTCCATAGCTGCGTCTGTACAGCGGTGCTTGCAGCCCTCCCTTGTGTCGGCTGGTCTTTCCATGTAGGGCAGTAACGGAACTTCCGCAATCCTTAAAGAATTGATTACGATATGCACATGGATATTTTCGCTGTGGTTATGCCCGTCCGGGTGGGTGCATACCAACGCTTGGTGTCCGGGGAAATGCGTCTTGCAAAATTCCTCGCCCAATGCCTGCGCCCGGTCTACGGTCAAGCCGTTGTCGGGTG
This sequence comes from Lachnospiraceae bacterium, assembly GCA_910574885.1. Classification (GTDB taxonomy): domain Bacteria; phylum Bacillota; class Clostridia; order Lachnospirales; family Lachnospiraceae; genus Sporofaciens. The sequence goes on from CAJTDD010000063.1 coordinate 4,223, forward strand.
CGTCACGGGGGTCAAAGCTGATAATGTAATGGTGGCTCTTTACGTCCTCCCTTTTCTGGTTCTTGCCGTATTTCAGATTGGAGCGCATACACGCTATGGCGAAATCCTCCCCGCCGCAATTCAGAGAGGAAATGAGATAGCCTGTCCTCGGAATTATCTGCCCACTTTCGTCCAGTGTGGGCTTCATGGTAAACTCGTCATGCTCAAAGGTTAGGTACTGCTCGGCTGCTCCATAATCGGCATTTTTAGAGCTGATATGTTTGAACGTTGCCAACGGCTTCACCTACTTTCTGCAAGACTTCAAACTTCAAGGCGGCAAGCTCCGTTATGGCGGCTCGCACTTCTTGGGAGAGTGCGTTATAAGGTGCGCCGTACTCGTTCAGACAGCGGGCAATCTGGTTTAAGTTGCCGCCGATTTTTCCATACTCGGCGGTTAACTTCCCAACGGCAGATAACAATTCATCATTGACCGGGGAAACAGTGATAACCGGGCGTATGCTTGACTTGGTTAGGGCTTGCCGGATATATTCAGACTGGCTCATTTTGTAGAGGGAAATGCGCTCGGAAAACTCTGTATATTCTTCCTCGGTCAAGCGTGTCTTGATTACCCGGCGGCGGTGGGGCGTATTGTACTTTTTCATGGCTGTGAACCTCCTTTCTTGGGTGGATTTTTCAAGCGGCGCAAGCCGCAAAAAGGCGGGCTTGGGGTGGCAACCCCAACAAGATTCCCGCAGGACAAAATGAGCCGGTAGGCGAAATTTGGTACTGTGGTAGAATCTTGCTCTTAGTAACTGACGGATTCCGCTGTGCTGGCTTTTGCCGTTTTCCCCCGGCTTGCATGGCGTGGATTCTGCCAATTTTGCGGCGGTATTTTCCCATACAGTAAAGCCGGAACTAAGCAAAATGGGCGCAAAAAAACAGGAAACCTTTTTTCTTTGATTTCCTGTTTCGTATCTTCGCCAATAGCGGCGGTTATCCTGTTGTTATTCCCCGGAAGTAAACTTGTAGCCTATGCCTAAAACGGTCTTTATGTAGGTGGGGCGGCGGCTGTCCGGCTCTATCTTTTTCCGTAGATTGCATATCACATTTGTCACGTTTGACTGGCAGCTTTCACTCTCCATGCTCCACACGGCTTCAAAGATTTGCGCCTTTGTGAACACCCTCCCCGGACTGGCAGCAAGATAGCAGAGTGCGCCGTATTCCAGACGGGTGAGAGAAACATCAATTCCGTTTTTCAGTACCCGGCGTTGATGTAATCTGATTTCCAATCCCGGAAAAATAAGTGCCGGAGAATGGGGCGGCTGTATGGCTTCCAGCGGTATCATATCCGCAAGGGCGGCTATGGCTTTCTCAACCGCTTTTTCCTCGGTATCATTGAATATCAGCATGGCTATTTTCCCGACAAACCTCACCTCCTGTCATGCCGCCTTTTTCAGTCAAAGCGGAACTGGAACAGGGCAGTAATGAGCCGCCGTTTTATGCTGTCCTCGGTGTCTGTGTTGACGTGCCCGTTTTCAAGGGCGGCAAAGCGGATTCGTTTGCTGTAATGCCGTAAAACCTCGTCCACGGCTTCCGGCTCGCCGTTTGTCGCCCGGACAATGGTTTCATATGGCACAAGGTTAGTATTCCCCATGTGAAAATCCCTCCATTTCTCTCTGCAACATCTGTAATGCGCTGTGTATGTAATGCCATGCCGTACTCTTACAATGCCCGTATAAATCCGCGATTTCCTGCTGTGTGTAATTCCCGAAAAAGTAAAGGTAAATGATTTCCCTCTTTTTCTCCGACAGGGATAGCAGGGCGGCGGCAAGCTCCCCATTGGTGAGGATGATTGTCTGACCGCATATCGTAACGGGGTATTGTTCGTAAGGTGATTTGAGAAATTCGTCTGATGTGCTTAGAGGGTAGAACTTTTCTTCTGTGAGGTATTCAAAGGATATTTCTTTTTGCCGCCGCCTGTTCCTGTCGCGCCATGCGTTGATAGCGGCATAGCGTATGACGACTTTGCAAAAGCCATTGAAAGAATACATGATGTGTTCCTTGTATGCTTCTGTGCAATCCATAGAAATTTCCCCCTTTCTCCCACATGGGGCGGTGCATGGTTTACAGTTGCTTTTTATAATTCAGAGGGGCGGCAGCGTTTGCGGCTGTCGCCCCTTGATTATCTATCTGTAAAACTACGTGGGCTATTAACGGCAATATAAAACAGTATTTATTTTGCCATTAGCTCCCCGACTGATTTATAAAACACTCAAACTTCCCACATAAAAAATGGGTTTTGCACCTTGATAAATCAATACTTTAACTCATAAAATAACATTTAGGCAGACGCTGAACCGTACTCCAATGCTTTTT
>CAJTDD010000064.1 GCA_910574885.1 Lachnospiraceae bacterium
GGCATTATACAGATCCACAATCTGCTGTTTAAATTCCGGAGTGTAAGATTTTTGGTTCTTCGCCATGTTGAACATCTCCTTTGCTCTTTCACTTGATAGTATAGATTGTTCAACTTTTCCTGTCCACACTTATATACTAACACCATTTGTATCTGATACAAAACAAAGGAAAAGTCATTACAAAAACAATGCTTTTGGAACACCTTTGGGATATAGACGGAAATTTTGTGGATGACAATACAATCCGTGTCAACATTAAAAGGTTACGCCGAAAGCTGAACGATGAGAAGCAGGAATATATTGTAACTGTTTTTGGCATGGGATATACCTTTGGAGAATGACGATGAAGCATTTTGATATTTACAGAAAACTGGTTCTGATTACAGGAGCTGTCATATCGGTTTTATCTGTTCTTATGGTGTTTTTTGCAAGAAGCAGCCCTGTTACAATGCTTTGGGGCTTTTCTGGCGTGCTTATCTTATTTGCCTTACTGCTCCTGCTTGATTTTCTCCACAATCGTTACAACGATGATTTATTAGAACAGATTACCCTGCTCATAGAATCTTTAGTAGAACAGCAGGAACGGCAGATCTTTTCAGAAGCAGAAGATACGCTGACAGCCCGTTTGCAGCATCAGCTTTTAAAACTCCGCAACATTTTGACAGCCCAAAATCAAATGTTAGCACAGGAAAAAGAACAGATAAAAACGCTAATTTCTGATATTTCACATCAGATAAAAACGCCTATTGCGGCAGCAAATACATTTGCCGAGCTACTTAGCGATGGGGAACTGTCTGCGGAAGAAAGAACAGAATATATTACCACTTTGCAGATGTCACTTGGAAAACTGACCTTTTTGACAAACAGCTTGATTAAAATGTCCCGTCTGGAAAGCGACATTATCAGCTTAAAGCCCGAAAAGAACAGCTTGAACGAGATTGTACTCCAAGCTGTAAAAACGGTATATGCAAAAGCAAAGGAAAAAGGAATTTTGATAACCTTTGAATGTGACCAAACCTTTGAAGCGGTTTTAGATTTTAACTGGACGGCAGAAGCCATATCAAATGTCATTGATAATGCCGTGAAATATACGCCGCAAGGAGGTTTTGTCTGCTTACAGATAACAGAGTACCCGTCCTTTCTGCGGCTTGATATAAGCGACAGCGGTGTTGGCATCCCAGAAGAAGAACAGGCTAAGATTTTTGGGCGGTTTTACAGAGGAAAACAATCCGTGGGTACTGACGGGGTGGGAATCGGCTTATACCTTACCCGTGAAATTATCAACAAACAGAATGGATATATGAAAGTCTCATCTGATGAAAACGGAAGTACCTTTTCGATGTTTTTGAAGAAAAACTAAAAAAGGAATGAAAGGAATATAATGAAGCAAATACATTGGATATGCTGCCCAAACTGCGGCAATAAAACTCGTGACAGGCTTAGAGAGGATACAGTTTTGATAAATTACCCCATCTACTGTCCGAAGTGTAAACAGGAAACTTTAATCAATGCAAGGAATTTACAGATAACTGTCATCAAAGAGCCAGACGCATAGACGCAGAGCCGATGAACAAGTGAGCAATCACGGTTTATCGGCTTTTGTTTTGATAGCAATGCTACATTTATTGGTTGTATTGTATTTTGTCTAGATAAGTATTTTAAAATACGTTCAGATTGGAGATCCATACAATAAAAATGAAATGGAAAATAAAGAAGTATCAACTAAGAATAACTATCAAGGCTAATAACATATTGCACAAATTAAGGTGTATCGGAATGAAGTATAAAACTTCAATACGATACACCTTTTATATTGATGCGAAATTTGTCTGATTATGGGTTTTTCAGTGGTTTTGCGTTGCAAGATTGGAAAGAAGTTTGACTAGTATTGTTGTGTTTTCAGCAGGGGTTTAGAAACAAGTTATTGTTTCATGGATGGCTGTTTTTTCAACATGGCTAATTGTGTATCCCACACTTGATTCATCAGCTTTTTTACTTCCTCCACATCGGCTTTATACACATTGCCTGTTGCGTTCATTCGCTTTGCTATCTGGTTTAAATTGCCGCTGATTTTTCCGAGTGTGGCGTTGTAATCCCGTAAATCTGAATAGTCAAGGTCATAGACAAATCCGTAAAGAATCAGGCGACGCAGAAAGGCGGATTTGCTTTTCATGCCGGAGATTTTTACTTTCTGCTCCAGTATGTATTGTTCATCATCACTTAGGAATATTTTCAGCTCATTTTTGCGCTCACGTTTAGCCATTTTTGATGCACTCTCCTTATCAGGTTTTTAAAGGGATTTTACAAAAATGAATGTCCTCATACATGGGGTATTCGTGTAAAAAAATCCAAAACTCCGGCAGAGGGTTTTGTGATTTTTTGAGTGGAAAGGGGGTCAGGGGGATATGCCCTCTGCAAGCAGATTTTTCCGGATTCCCGTTCCGGGGAATTTGGGGAAATCGGAGCCTGTGTGGGAACACAGGCAGTGCTTGCTATTCTTCACGGAAAAGGTTCCAGCCTTTTCCGGCATTGCGGAAAAATTATAAATTTTTTCAGGCAATGCCCCCATAGAGGGGGTATTACTTTATCTATGTTTACAGGATTAAAGACAGTCGTAACAGCAATCGGCGCAGGCGTGGGCGTATGGGGCGTCATCAATCTTCTTGAGGGATATGGAAATGATAATCCGGGCGCAAATGCTCATGTATGATAAAGTAACACACAAGACTTTTGATAGACAGTAGCCCACTATTCCGTATTTTTCTTAAATCTTCGCAAAAGTGCTTGCTTGTGACGCAACGTAATGAGATATACTATACGAGGAGGTGTGACATGGATAAACATAAAGCGATACCACAAGGTTATATGACCGTTGGTGAAATTGCAAGAAAAATGGACGTTACTGTACGGGCATTACAACATTACGACAGAGAGGGCTTGCTTTCCCCCTCTGCCATGAGTGAAGGGGGGCGTAGGTTATATACAGATAAAGACATAGTAAAACTTCATCAGATTTTATCGCTCAAACATTTGGGATTTTCTTTGGACGACATAAAAAATCGACTGATTCTGCTTGATACACCAGATGAAATTGCTGATGTTCTAATGGAGCAGGCAGTCACTGTCAAACGGAAAATAGAAAGTCTGTCTGAATCGTTGAGAGAATTGGAGGTGCTGCGGGAAGAAGTCCTTCAAATGCAATCAGTTGATTTCAAAAAATATGCGGATATTATTGTTAATCTGCAAATGAAAAACGATTTCTATTGGCTGATTAAACATTTTGACGACCAAACGCTTGACCATATCCGCAGCCATTTTGACAAAGATAGCGGAACGGCATTTGTGAACACTTTCATGCAGCTTCAAAACGAAGCAATAAGACTTCAAAATGCGAATATTCCTGCGGATAGTGATGAGACACAGAATTTTGCAAAAGCCTATTGGGATATGATTATGGATTTCACTGGCGGAGATATGAGTATGCTTCCCAGACTGATTGAATTAGGGCAGTTTCAGAATGCAGACCATAAATGGAAAGTAGCCCAGGATATTGCGAACGGATATGTTGAACAAGCATTAGGTGTTTATTTTTCCCGTTTAGGCATTGACCCATTTAAGGAGGAAACAGAATGAATGAAGCTATAAAAATCAGCAATTTATCAAAGAGTTATGGAACTCACATTGTGCTGAAAGGTTTAGATTTTAATATACAACAAGGAGAAATTTTTGCTCTGCTCGGCGTGAATGGAGCTGGAAAAACCACGTCGCTTGAATGTATCGAGGGTTTAAGAAAATATGACAGCGGAAACATTACTATAAATGGAATCATGGGCATTCAATTACAATCGGCTTCTTTGCCGAAATACATTAAAGCACTGGAAGCTGTAAAGCTGTTTGCTAAATGGAATAAGACCTCTCTTGACAGAGCAACGCTTGACGCTCTTGGTATTTATGAACTTTCAAAAAAGCCTTATTATCAATTATCAACCGGGCAAAAGCGGCGGCTCCATCTGGCGCTTGCATTAACACGAAATCCCGACATTTTGTTTCTTGATGAACCAACAGCAGGACTTGACGTTGAGGGGCAAATATCTTTACATGAACAAATCCGTCAGTTAAAAGCAATCGGAAAGACAATCATATTAGCAAGCCATGATATGGCAGAAGTTGAGAATTTGTGTGACCGGATTGCTATTCTTTCCGGCGGCAAAATTGCCTTTATCGGGACTGTCGGGCAACTGGGCGATACAATCGGGAAGCATTATAATATCACAATCCAAACGGAAAACAGGACTGAAAACTATGAATCGGAAAATATCGGAAATTCCCTACTTTCGCTGCTCATGCAGTACAAGGAAAAAGGAGAAACTATCACAGATATTAAGATAGACCGTGGTTCACTGGAACAGCACTTTATAAAAATTGCAAAGGGGGAGTAACAATGGGAGCTTTTTTATACGGAGTTTCTTTACAATGGAAGTTAGACATAAGGAGTAAGACATTACTTATAACCTGCTATATCGTACCTCTTTTGTTCTTTGTAATTATGGGCGGTATATTTACATCAGTCATGCCGGAAGCGAGATATACGCTTATTCAGTCCATGACTGTATTTGGTGTGACAATGGGGGCGTTGATTGGTCTGCCGCCCTCTCTTGTTGAAATTTACAGCAGTGATATTAAAAAAGTCTATAAAGCAAATGGTGTTCCGTTAATATTAGGTCTTGCTTTAACAAACATTTCATCGTATATTCATTTGTTCCTCATGAGCATTATTTTATATATTGCTGCGCCACTGGCTTTTAACGCTGAAATACCAAAAAATCCGGGTATGTACTTCATCAGCCTCGCTGTTTTTATTGCAGTATCATTAAGTATTGCCAGCATAATTGGTTTGGCAGTAAAAGACCAGGCAAAAACTTCTATGTTTTCTATTATTGTTTTTTTGCCGTCAACCATGCTTTCTGGAATTATGTTTCCTATTGAACTACTTCCAAAAACGTTTGAAACAATAGGAAAACTATTTCCGGCTACATGGGGATATAAACTACTGGCGGAAAATGCTTTTAAATTTGAAAGCCTTTTGCCACTGCTCTTGATTTTTATTTTAGCTACTGTTATGTGTAGTATTCTGTTACGAAGAATTGATAAATAGCAAAGACAGACGAGCCAGTCAACGGTCAAGATGAACGGGCTTCGCCCGCCGTTGACAGCCCCGTCTGTCTTTGCTGCTGGGTAGTCAAGGAGCGACAGCAAAAAATGCTGCCGCCCCTTACTATCATTAAAATCTTAACTGCCACTTAGTAGGAAAGGGGGAATTACCATGCCTTGTACAGAAGCATACAAGGAGCATATCGAATACACATTTAACGCCTTTTGCAGAGTTGTCATACACTATGCCGCTATCAACGCATGGCGTGACAGAGATAAGCGGCGGCAAAGAGAAATATCTTTTGAATACCTCACCGAAGAAAAGTTTTACCCGTTCAGCACAACAGATAAATATTTTTTAGACCCCTGTAAGCAATACCCTGTTATGATATGCGGTCAGAGGGTTATCCTTACGAACGGGGAGCTTGCCGAAGCCCTGTCCTCTCTGCCGGAGAAAAAGAGGGAAATCATCTACCTTTACTTTTTCGGGCGTTACACACAACAGGAAATCGGGGAATTATACGGACGCTGCCGGAGTACGGCGTGGCATCACATACACAGTGCCTTGCAAATGCTGCATGAAGAAATGGAGGTGCTTTTCCATGAGGAATCCTAAACTTGTACCGTATGAAACGATTGTCAGAGCAACCAACGGAGAGCCGGAAGCCATTGACGAGGTTTTACGGCATTACAGCAAGCGAATCCGGCTTGCTTCCCTTGAAAACGGACAGGTCAACAAGGACACCGAGGACAACATTAAACGGCGGCTTATTGCTGCCCTGTTCAAGTTCCGCTTTGATGAACAGCCATACATCAAAACTGAATAACCGCCGCTACATAGAACGGCATACCAAGACAGGAAATCATGAAAAGGTTTCCTGTTTTTTTGCGCCCATTTTTTGCATTTTGAAAAATCGCCAGTATTATGCCGTGCAAAGGGGAATAGAAAGAAATTTCCGTAAATCTCCGTCATTTTTGCTTTGCGTGGTGTTGTAGGTAGTAGAGGGAGAAATACCGCCGTAGAGTTGGCAGAAGCCCCGCCCTCTCCGTCGAGGGTATCAGCAGAAGCCCACACAGAGGAAACCGCCACTTTCTTAGAGTTATACCGAAAAGTATCTTATCCCGAATTCTTTAATAAAGCCTTATAAATTGGGCTTTCTCATATAAAAATTCGGGATAAGATTTTCCAACCCGTTGCCA
>CAJTDD010000065.1 GCA_910574885.1 Lachnospiraceae bacterium
AATCTTTGAATACATAGAGGGCTGGTATAACCGTAAGCGGATACACAGTGCTATTGGTTATATGACACCTCAGCAAAAGGAGGATGAGGAATTAAAAAAAGCAGCATAAGCTTTCAACTTTTTTTGTCCAAAGTATTGACATAGGTCCAAAAAGCAGTTTATATTCGGTAGCAGTCAGATGTATTTCCTCTCCGTTTAACAGAACAAGGCATTTATCCGTATCTATCTCCAGGCTCTTATATTTCATACGGGGGCTGTCGCCGCCTGTGCGTTTCAAGATAGCAAGTACCTTTTTTCGCAAAACTTCAAGGGAAAACGGCTTGGAAATATAGTCATCACATCCCGCCCCGAATCCCTCCAACATATTTTCTTCGGTATCATTGGCTGTCAAAAACAGAATTGGTGTATCGGATGTTTCACGAATTTTTCTGCACAATTCCAAACCGCTGCCATCGGGCAGATTGATGTCAAGCAAAAACAGGTCAGTTTTCAGCTTTTGATATTGTGCTAAAGCGTCCACAAAACCATAAGCAGCAGTTATGGCATGACTGTCTTTTTTCAAGGCAATCGAAATTCCTTTCGATAAAATCTTGTCATCTTCGAGTAAAAAGATATTTGCCATAGTCTGAAACACACCACCTTTCCTCAATAGATTTTAATGGCAGGTACAGACGCAGCAGGTTTGCGTCTGCACCTGTCAATGCTTATTTAATTATCAAAACTGCACATCCGTTCTATGACTGTTTCATTGGAAATCAGCTTATAAACAATCCCGGGAACGTTAAGGCATATCACAAAGATTGCCGCAATCAAGCGGATTACCAGTCCAACGGGATACTCAAATACGGCATAGTTTGCCAGATTCGGTACTGCGTCTGCCACAAGCATAAGGAACGCATTTCCAAAAGTCAAAATCAGCAGCGTGGAGATGAGGGCATAAATACCGCCCTCTACGGTCAATATTTTCCTAAGCTGTTTTTTCGTTGTGCCGATGCTTTCCATTATGGCAAATTCATTTTTTCTTGCAGCCACGCCCGTCACCATTACATTCACAAAGTTAATCAATCCAATTACGATGAGCAGGGCAGCCACGCCGTTTCCTAACAATTTTTGAGCGTATATCATTTGGTTAAACTGTTCTACTGTATCAACTGTACTTTTGAAGTCCCACTCTGCTGTAGTTAGGGTTCGGTTGATTCCCTGCAATTCGCTGTCTACCCGCTCTAAGTCGTTTATGTCCTCAATATCCACACCAATACCGGAAATAAGAGCCTCCCCGGTCAAGCGTTCCATACCCGCTTCACTGACATAGATGATGTCTGGTACGATTTCTACCATTTTGTGATGACCTATGGTAGTGGAAAGCCTATTGGTATCATCCATAAAATCAAATGCTCCACCGACAAGAAAATCAGTTGCCTTTCCGTCTGCACTTTTGGCAGTCAGTGTCAGTGTTTTTCCCACCAAGGCGGCATTTGGGGCATTATAGTTGCTATTATCCCAACCTGTAATCACGATTTCGCCACGCCAAAAGGCTTCAAGGTCAATGGCTGTTTTGGGATGGTTTTCATTATATTCTTCTAAAATCCTTTCATCCATAAGGGTCGTGATGTAGCAACCGTATTCGCCTGCATTCGCATACGCCCTTAATCCTGCAAGCATTTGTTCATAACACTGCCTGTTGGCTTTATAGCTGCTGTCCTCATACTTGATTTTCATAAAATCTCTAAAATCTGATTCGTCAAAATCAATGCCCGCCCAGACTGTCTTTTGAATCTCCACGTTTTTAATACCCTCGATTTGCTCAATCTGTTCTATAAAATGCTCGTCAAACTGCGGTACTTCTTTTTGGAGCTGTTCATACTGTCTGACTTGAATATCAGCGTATTCAAAATTGTAATCCATATACTGTTTTACATAGTTTTCTGCTTTATAGCTTCCAACTATGCCATTCACTCCTAAAATCATTGTAATTCCCATAAATAAGGACATAAACACAAGGATTGCCCGTTTCTTGTCACGGAAAACATTATGAAACGCCATGATATATAGTTTGCCGCCGTTTTTGGAATTTCTGTTTTTTGTCTTTTGAGGTGCAAAGTTCTGATATTTCAAGGCTTCTATGGGCGAGGTCTTTGCCGCAGCTTTCGCAGGTGCGTTGCAGGCAATCCAGACTGTGAATGCTGAAAAGAGGATAGACAAAATATAGATTGACGGATGGAAAAATACCACGGCTTCCATTGCCGACTTACCTTGATTAAACCCCTTTTCCAGAAAAAGCGGAACGAATCCAAAGGAAACGGTTGTTGCCAATAAAATACCAATCGGTATGCCGATACAGGCAAATTTTACTGCCTGTCTTTTAACCAGCGATTTAATTTGTGTCTGCGTTGTGCCAAGCGTTTTCATCAAGCCGTAAAAACGGGTATCTTTGGAAATCGATACATATAGGACATTGTAAATCAACAGATAACCGCTGCCAATGATAAACATTACCAAAAAGATGACCATTGCGACGACTGAGCCGCTTGAGGATTTCATCAAAACCGCACCATCCCAAAATTGGTTTTCGTTCAGCTTCACATCTCTTTGGAGACGTAGAAAATCATCGGGTATTTTCTTTAACGACAAGGAGAGCACACCGTCCTCCACCATTGTGCAGCCTGCATTTTTACAATAGCTCTCCGATACAAAACCCATTCCCGTATCGGTATAGGAATGGAACCAGCCGCTTAAAGTAAAAATTCTTTCCTGCCTGCCATTCCTGTCAGAATAGGACAGAGGGATTTCCATATACAGCTCTGGGGCTTTGATGCCGAGCTGTGAGAGGGCGTCCTCAGACAGCATAATCTCATTTTCATTTGCAGGGTATTTTCCAACGAAACCACTGATTGCTTTCTGATAATGTTTTTCCCATTCTGTGGTATCATAATATTGAAGCACTATGGAAAATTCACGTTCCTCGGCGTTCTTCCCAGAAACCGAGCCTGCCATATATCGCACACCAACAGTTTTCACATAGTCCAATGATATAATTTGCTGCTCTTGTTCTTTTGTTGGCATAGCCAGAGAAACATCAGCGGCTGTACCCAAAGTACGCATCTGCATTAGCTTCATATTTTCTATATAGTTAATAGCCAAGCTGAAAACCGTGGTAATCATAAAGGTGGTAAGGATGATTGCGGACATTGCAAACAGATTGCGGGTACTGTTTGCTTTCATCATTCCTTTTTCTACCCGTTTCATTGCATTTTTGTTTCGGTTATCGTGCATATCTGATACCTCCAGAAATAACTTTGCCATCCTCTATACGAATTGTACGGTCTGCCATCTGGGCGATTTCCTCATTGTGCGTAATCATAATTGTAGTTTGGCGGAATTGTCTGCTAATGGACTGCATCAGCAGAATGACATCCATACTTGTCTTGGAATCCAGATTGCCCGTTGGCTCATCGGCAAGGATTATGGCAGGCTTGGTAGCTAATGCACGGGCAATCGCTACTCTTTGCTGCTGACCGCCAGAAAGATTATTCGGCATATTCTCAAGTTTCTTTTCAAGCCTCAGTGTATGGATAATCTGCCTTACAAATTCTGTATCTGTTTTGCCGCCATCTATCTCGATGGGATAGATAATATTTTCATATACATTAAGAACGGGAAGTAAATTGTAGTTCTGAAAGACAAAGCCAATATTCCTGCGGCGAAAAATTGTCAGTTCCTCGTCTTTCATTTTCAAAAGTTCTTTTCCCCGGATAGTAATGCTTCCAGAGGTGGGGCGGTCTAATCCGCCAATCATATTCAGCAGAGTAGACTTGCCGCTGCCCGATGTACCGATAACGGCAACAAATTCTCCCTCATTGACAGTAACAGACACTCCGTCAAGGGCGTGGACTTCATTCTCGCCGCTGCCATATATTTTTCGTAAATCTTTTGTTTCAAGTATTGCCATAGATATGCCCTCCAATATTTTTGTAATTTTAATATAGCGAACACTTCTTACAATCTCATTACAATTCACACCAAATTCAAAAATATAGGTGACAAATTATTCTTTTCTTCGCCGTGCATCATCAGGCTTTTTTGCCTCTTTAGGAATTAGCCATACACGATTGATATTTAGTACACCCTCAATCCGATTCTCCTTGCAAAGTCTTTGTACTCGCCGTACTGATATTTTCCAAAGTGCCGCTGCTTCTCCCGCTGTCATATATTCAAACATACCTGTCCTCCTCAACCATATTGTGTATATTATAACCGTTTAAACGAACAATATCAACTTTCTAAAGCCAAACTCTTTTAATCCGACTGTAAAATCAAACTTTCTGTATAGCATACTAATCACTCATATAAAATTCGTTTTCTGTATAATATAAAGAGCCAATTAACGCCCTCACCCATTCATTCTATCTTTTTAGCAAAAATCACAAATAAGAAAAGCCCTGTATCATACAGAGCCTTTCTAGCCTTTGATCATTCACTCATTGTTGTTTCATTTTTCTACAGAAACAATAATATTACAGATATATCTCTGCCACTTTAGCAAAATTAGCTTTTCTTACGATAAGTTCCGACTGTTTTTCTTCTGATAAACTCTCAAATACACCTTTGTAACCTTTCTCCAACAATGGGGTATCTTTTGCCAGTAAATACAACTTTGTATTCAACCATTCCTCCCACAATTCTTCAAATAATACCATACTATCCGTAAAGGTTATGGCATCTTCAAAACCTTGCGGTGGGTTATAATATTTCAGCATCATAAAACCGTATCTGCCGACATCAATCACTACAATGTCCGACATCTCGTACAACTCTGCAAACGCTTCAGCCACCTTTTTGCATTTTGCCCGTTCTTCCTCTGTGATATAAATTTTCTTTTCCATATTGCTTTACCTCGTTTCTTCTAAGATTTTACCATGTTTACTTTATGAGGGCTATCTACATACACCAGATTCTCACCTTGCTTATTCTTCCCATTTTTCACTTTACTCACAATTCACACCTGTTACCGCTGTTGTAAAAAATGCCATGTTTCTACCTCTTTCTTTCTCAAAAATTATTTTGTCTGGTTTCTGAAAGAGTTTTTCGTGTTAAAATGCCCTGCCTTATGGTAAGATAAAGACAGGGCAATCCTTTAGGAAGAACCCTGCGGGCATCCGGCATATTCAGTTTGGCGATTGGCTATGCCGGACGCTTTGTTTTGTCCTTTCCCAAGTACATTCAAAACTCCGTTTCCGTAACTTTTGGACTTTTTGTCCAGAAGTCCTGTTGCTGGTTTACAAGTTTCCTATTCAGTTTTTTCCATATTCAGTTGTCATGCTTCAATCACGCCCGCATCCTCCACCTCATCAATGGTGTCATTGTCCCTGACTCTTGCTTTACACAGGTTTTTCACATATTTTTCGATGTCTAAGGCGTTCTTGTCATCAAAATCGGACAGAAGCCGGTACTGCTTGTGCTTGGTGATGTCAAACTTATTGGAGAAGAATGGTCTAACCCCTCTAAGCTGCATGATACATTTTCCACCATCCATAACCGAAATCTCATCCATCGACATCAATTCTTTTCCGGTCTTTTGATAATTTAAACCGTAGGACTGCGACGTACCCCTTGTGTCAGAGGTATTGTAAAGGTCATGAGGTAAGCGCCTCGTGGACGCTCCCTCCCGAACCGTGCGGGCACCTCTCGATGCACACGGCTCTCCATATGCCATCAACTAACAAAATCAGTCTTTTCCGTGTATCTCACGGTGGCACGCCGGGCATACTGCTAGCGTTTTCCTGCGGTTCTTTAGCATAACTTTTTCCCACTCATATTCACCGCTAAGGCTTTTCAGCCGTTTTACCTGATGAATCTCCACGTCATTTGTGTACTGTCCGCAGAGTTCACAAGTTTTCGAGCGCAGTTTTGCCGCTATGCGGTTTGGTCTGTCATACCGCTTGTAAGCCGGCAGAATATCTGCCTGCGGCACATTGGGCTTATCCTTGCGGATAAAAGGCCCCCTGTAAAATACGCTCTCTTTCATACCGCTTTTTGTCTTGTAAATGACTGTAAACCGTCCATCTCTAAAATATTTCTTCTTAACTCAAACTTCCCACATAAAAAATGGGTTTTGCACCTTGATAAATCAATACTTTAACTCATAAAATAACATTTAGGCAGACGCTGAACCGTACTCCAATGCTTTTT
>CAJTDD010000066.1 GCA_910574885.1 Lachnospiraceae bacterium
GAAGCGCCGCATTTTTTGACTGGTTTGTCAAGTGTTTTTGCAAAAAAAGTGGGTGATTTTTTGAAGCAAGGGTCTGAAAGCCTTATAAAGTAAGGGCTGAAGATTCCGAGAAGTTATTTGTTTTGAAAAGGAGGATAAAGTAAATGGAAACTAGAATTAAAGATTTCCCGGATGGTTCTTTTTTAGAATATGATAATGGTAAGTTTGATGAGTGGTGCGTGTATATGAATCAGCCTAATGGAACAAGACTCCCACCATTGGATAGAGACTATTTTACACAATTGCAGAGTTTTGGAAGAACATATGGTGTGGCTAGAATATATGAAGATTATGTAAGTGTGTATAATTTAGTAGGAAAAGAAGTAAATAATAACGATTTGAAACATATAACTAATATTGCATTAGCATATGGAAACGATGCTTTAGAACTCGATAAGATTTTTACAATTTTGTATATGGCTATGATAGCAGAAGAGAGAAAGAAATTTACAAAGCTTGGTAAAAGAATCAAATGATTAGGTGTTCATAAACTACTTATTGAAGGTGAAACAGTGAATCAAGCCGCAAACTTCATGAGAGGAATGGGCTGGAGAGAAATTGACGCATTATGTCGTGAAAGGGAATTTTAAAGTGACAAGAGTACCTAACAGATATGGCGGCGGAGCACAGACTAACGCCAGTGGTTTACTATTTGAACAGACTACATCACTAGATGTTGCTCTTGATTCGCCTTATATCCCTGCAAGCGAAACTACTAAATTTACGAATTATACAAAGGATGGTTTCACATATGAAGACCATGTGAGGCTGGCAGAATTATATAAGTGTTTAGTGGCAAAGGAGGTAAAGGTTATGCTTAGCAACAGATAATTTGTGCATTGCAATATTCACGCTTTGTTTGTCTGTAAGGTTTATAGAATATTTTCTGATTGAGACAGATAAAACGGCTATTGGAGAAAATGTACTTCATAAAGTAGTTGGAATTCTATTATTATAAGATACAGAAAGAGAATTTATAAAAGGTGAAACGCTGCATTGTAGTAGGAGGTAATAGATGATGGAACTTATAAAATTGACACATGAAAATATTGAAAAGGAGCACATTTGCTGCGCCATATCGAGCAATAAGGATATTCAGGTCATATCCAAAAAGAAGTGGCTGAAGGATCGTCTGGACGAAGGACTTGTATTCCTAAAAGGCAATGTCCGTGGAAAATGCTTCATAGAGTATATCCCTGCGGAATACGCATGGGCGCCTATCAAGGCAGATGGGTATATGTATATTGACTGCCTGTGGGTATCCGGGCAGTTCAAAGGGCATGGGTACTCGAATCTTCTGTTGGACGCGTGTATAGAGGACAGTAAAGCGAAAGGAAAAAATGGTCTTGTGATTCTGTCCTCCAAAAAGAAAATGGGCTTCCTGTCAGACCCGAAATATATGAGGTATAAGGGATTTCAGACGGTGGATACGGCAGAGCCTTATTTTGAGCTGCTGGCTTTGCCTTTTGAGGAGGGTGCTGTGCTTCCCCGTTTTCGGGATACGGTGGGCGGGCATGAAGGTATGCCGGAAGGATTTGTGTTGTATTACACAAACCAATGCCCCTTTACGGCAAAATACGTACCGATACTGGAGGAGATGGCAAAAGCCAGGAATGCGGTGTTTCAATCCATACATATCCAGACTAGAGAGGGTGCGAGGGAATGCCCATCGCCATTTACAACCTTTTCCCTTTTCTATGACGGTCAGCTTGTGACTCATGAAATCCTGTCGGAGAAGAAATTTGATAAAATTTTAGCGAGTAAGGGACTGTGAAAAAATGGTGAGTTTGATAACGGGAGAATCTAATGAAGGAAGAATGCGGTAGAGAAATTGAATCAGCAGAGGGTGTATCATAGGATGAAAAGGAGACAGTTGATTGAATTAACAAATATGTGTCTTATTTATAGTGATGACAGAATACTTGTACAAGAAAAGCTTGGTACAGGTTATGAGGGCGGATTGTTGTTCCCGGGAGGCCATGTTGAGCCAGGAGAAAGTTTAAGAGACTCCGTTATCAGAGAGATGAAGGAAGAAACCGGATTGGATATCAGCGAACCACAACCATGTGGTTTTAAGGATTGGATACAAGAGGATGGAACAAGATATATTGTACTTCTTTATAAAACAAACAAATTTTCTGGCGAATTAAAATCATCAGAAGAGGGAAAAGTATTTTGGCTTGATAGAAAGGATATAGATAAAGTAAATTTAATCTGGAATATGCGAGAATTATTAGAAATATTTGAAACGGATCATTATTCTGAATTTTTCTTTGAATATAAAGAAGGAACTTATGAACCTGGTAAATTGTTAGGATAAGCTCTGATTTGTTAATCAGAGCTTATCCCGCAATTCTTTCTCTAAAAATTGCATGATATACGGATTGTTTTCCTCACTCAATGTAGGCTGAAACGCCATGTAACGGCATTTTTGATAATGCTCGCCATCCAACGTAAAAGTATATCCCATTACACATTTCGGGTTACAGTCATCGGGATTGATAAGCCGTTTGCAGACGGATGCTTTCTTGATTTCCTTTTTTACCTTATCGGGCAGTGTATCAAGAAAGCTCTGGTATTCTTGGATATGTTCGGGATAAATGCGGAGCTTCATCCCTGTTTTTCGGGATACGAATGCTGCCAAAGTCCTTTTGCTGTTGTTTAACACATAGGACACAACATAGCCGCTTTTTTGCAGTTTTATTTCGCACTTACAGTCGTTTTTTGTCAGATAGTCGTTGATTTGGCTTACAAAACTACGGAAACGTTCATCAACGGTTTCCATAAACATATTAAATTTCTCGTCCATAAGTCCCTCCGTTATCCCTTTTTCTTTGCCACAGGTATCCAGACCTCATATTGTGCGTTCTGTGGGTCTGGATTTAAGTAAACCTCAATATCCGGGGCGTCGGCATATTCATATCCGGAGGTTGGCAGCCACTCTGTTATAATGCGCTGCTCCAATTCCTGTATTGACTGATTGGTACCCGTTCCGGAAAAGATTGCCCAAGTAGATGCGGGCACGGTATATTCTTCAAACTCGGCACTTGTTTTTGTGCTGGAAACGGCAATAAAATATTTCCATTGTTCTTCATCATTGCAGGCGCTTACGCCTAAAAGTCCCATTGGCGGCGTATCCATCATTCCTGCCAATTTTTGTATTGTCCCATTTACAGACGCCTCCTGCCACATCGTTGGCACAACCATAAAATTATTCTCGATTTCCTTATCAAGCGGTGCAGAAACGCCGATAATGCGGAATGCTTCTTTTGTCTCGATTCTATAATTCATTTCTGCCGCTCCCTTTACAGCAATGTTAAACACAATGGGGGAAAAAGATTTCACGGATACGCCCTCAGCCTTAACGGACGATGGGGCTATCCCGTGAAAGGACTGGAACGCCCTGTTAAATGCAGTCGGGGAACGGTAGCCGTACTTTTCTGCAATATCAATAATCCGTTCATCCCCGCCCTGCAAGTCTACCGCCGCCAAGGACATTTTTCTTCTTCGGATATACTCTGCCAGAGTGATACCCGCCATATAAGTAAACATCCTCTGATAGTGATAGGTGGAGCAGCAGGCAATCCGCCCAAGCTGTTCATAGTTAATTTCGCCTGTCAAATGTTCCTCAATATAATTCATGCTTTGGTTTAATCTTTCGATCCATTCCATGAGATACCTCCCTATCCGCACATATCGTGCCCTGTATAAAGTTGTCTTTATCATTATAAGGCTTCTGCTCTCATTCGTCCTCTCTATTCTTGCACAAAAAAGAGAGGCGGCTGTTTAATCATTCGTATCTGTTAAGAATGTGCCATCGATTTGTAGGAGTTTCCCCATGCTGCCATGGCGTCAAGAATCGGGCGCATCGTTTCCCCTAATTCTGAAAGGGAATATTCAACTCTTGGCGGAACCTCTGCATACACAGTGCGGGTGATAAGTCCGTCCGCTTCCATAGACCGCAGGCTGTCCGTCAGAACTTTCTGACTGATACCGTCCAGATTTTTCTGCAATTCATTAAAACGCCATGGCTGTATCTGCAGATTGCGGATGATTAATAACTTCCATTTATTTCCAATGAGCTGAACGGTTGTAGCTACCGGGCATTCAGGCAGCAATTCGGCTTTCGTCTTCATGTCACACCTCCATTATTTCACAAAAGGATAATTACAATTCAATTATATTGTAAGATCCTTTAAATTGCAATGGCAGAAGTTTCAAAGCTGTTAATGCCGGAAAATCTTGTAAATCCCCAAAAGTTACAAAAAAGTAACCTGGGTTATAAAAAACTGCGTACTTGTGAAGGCGGAAGAAATTCTTATAATAAGAATTACAGAGAGCAAAACAGCTCCCTGAATACTTAAATGGAGGTTACTACAATGGCACTTTCTAACTTAACTGGATGGAATGGAAACAATGGGGGTTCCGCATGCGGAGCGGCAGACAAGCCGGCAGAAACTCCGGCAGCATGCGGAGCGGGCGATAAGTAAAACGTTCTAAATTCTTTCCAAAATGTGTTCCTGATGGGAAATATCCCATCGGGAGCATATGAGATTTTTTCGGCGGCAGGCGTTTATTGCCTAAGCCGATTTCATATAAAAAAGGCAAAGCGAGGTATGCGAGATGAAACAATATTTTTCTTTTCAATGGCACATAACGGATGAGTGCGACCAGCGTTGCAAGCACTGCTACATTTTTTCGGGAGATGACTGTAAAAAAATAGATTCCATGGACTGGCGGCAGATGCAGGACACGTTTTATAACTGCCTTGATTTTTGCAAGGTTTACAACCGTTTACCGTATTTCTATATCACAGGAGGCGATCCGATCCTGCATCCGGATTTTTGGAGGCTGTTGAAGTTGCTTCATGCACACAGCGTACCGTTTACCATTCTCGGAAACCCCTTTCACCTAAGCGACCGGATATGCCGTGAACTTAGGGAATACGGTTGTGAGAAATATCAACTGTCTATTGACGGGCTTCGTGAAACTTACGACTGGTTCCGAAAACCCGGCTCCTATGACTGCACCTTGGAAAAGATTGGATGTATTAACCGTGCAGGAATCCGCAGCGTGGTTATGACTACGGTTTCCAAGGCAAACCGCATGGAGGTTCCCGGTATTATCGACGCGGTTGTAAAAGCAGGCGTGAATGTATTTGCTTTTTCCCGTTTTGTTCCAAGCGGCGGCGACCTGGACGCAAGTATGACGCCGCAGGAATACCGGGAACTGCTTGAAATATGTGATAAAAAATTCAAAGAATATGAGGCGGAAGGCTGTGAGACTTATTTCAGTAAAAAAGATCACCTATGGACGCTGTATGAATATGAAACGGGAACTTTCAAAATTCCTGAAACGAGAGAGGAGGGAATGATTTACGGCGGCTGCAACTGCGGTAACTGCCATATCACGATTCTTCCTACCGGAGACGTCTTTGCCTGCCGGCGTGTAGCCGACAGCAAGGTGGGCAATGTGTTCAAAGACAGGCTTTCAGATATATGGGTATGTGAAATGGAAGCCTATCGGGACTACAAAAAATTTGAAAAATGTTCAAAGTGCGAGCTGCTGGCGTTCTGCCGCGGCTGTCCAGCCGTCGCAAAGGGAACAAACGGAAATTATTATGCCGCTGACCCGCAATGCTGGAAGGAGGTTGTTTGAAGATGAATGAAACCATGAAGACAATTTTACATCGGCGGGCAATCCGCAGATTTGACGAAAAACAGATAGAAGAGGATGCCTTGCAGGAGATTTTGCAGGCGGGATTGTATGCCCCCAGCGCAGGCGGACGCCAAGGCGTACTCTTTGCTGTCTGCCAGACAAAAGAAGTCAATGAGCGGCTCGGAAAAATTAAGCGGGCTAACACCAATCCCCATATGGCGACGGCGACAAACTATGTGTCCAAGGAACAGCCTAGTACATCATAAATTAAATAACTAGCCAAATATATATATGAGTGTTATAATTCTTTAGGAAAGTATCAGATTCAGGGCAGACGAAAAGAGCAGCTTTATACAAAAGATAAAACTGCC
>CAJTDD010000067.1 GCA_910574885.1 Lachnospiraceae bacterium
GGTGGAACCGTTCTATCCCGGACAGGTCATGCCCCTGCAAAATCGGCTCCTGTGCCTTTGCCGCCGCAAGCCGCCGGCGGATGGAATTGTCACGTTCTGCAAGAAACCGGGCTTTTGTGGCGGCGACAAACTGGCTGCACTCCGGCTCCGGTATCTTTTCCAGTTTTCGGATGGCGTTCTCCACGATTGCCTTTGTCAGTAAGTCCTTTATCACCGGCACGATTTCTTTCATGCCCGCAAGGGTTTCCGCCTTGGTCGGCGCGGCATACTGGCAGATAATATCCAGCTCGCTTTTTGAAAATTTCATTCTGCGTCCTCCTTCCGGTTTTCGGTAAGAATCTGTGCCACAAGACGCTTCGTGTCGCCTTGGTGGAACAGTACCTCCAAGATGGTGCTGACCTGCTCGTCCGTCACGGATTCCGGGTGGGGAAGATGGCTTTCCAGCTCGTTCAGGGAACGCTTGCAGGTCTGGGGGCTTCGGGAGAGCGCCGCCGCTATCTCCATGACGGGGAAGCGGATAAACAGAATCCCGTTGCTGTCCTCGGTTCCCCTTGTCAGGATTTCATCCAGCAGGCGGGCGTACATAACCTTTGCTGTGTTGCTGACCTGCAGCCGGAGCATTGCCTTTGGGAGCGGCATACAGGGCGGCAGGGGCGTGCTGGCTATCATAAATTCACAATTCATTGGGTGGTGTCCTCCTTTTGGCTCGTTTGGATTGGTAACGGGGGCAGTCGATCATGACAGCCCGGAAACTCTGCTTGCACCCATGCTGGCATTTCCGGCAGAGTTCATTGTAGCTTCTGCGCCCCCGGTCGTTTAAGAAGAAAGCAAGCTCTTTCTTCAACTTCTTTGACATTCTCGGCATAGTGCCTCCTTCATAGAAAAACCGCCCGATTCAGCGGTAACAGCCGGAATGGGCGGATAGTAGTTTTTGTGTAGCGTTTCGGGGCGATTTTCAGGGGAAATACAGCCATAGAGCCGCCCCAAAATCTCCCTTGGTATTTACGGGCAGAGCAGACTATGCCCTGTGGGATTGCTGTGTTTCGGTATCGTTTCGATGTTCATTTTGCCGGTTCCCTCTGCTGTCGTTCCTGCCCCCGTCTTTGGCGGCGTTTCGCTCCGCTTGGTACGCTCGTTGCGGTCAGGGTTCCTCCGTTTCCCTGCCGGAAGTCGTTGCGCTACATCACCGGGGAGCATATCCCATACAGGCCGGTCATTCGATTGGAATAATCCATCGATGAACTGCCTATATCATAGAACATTTTTGAGCCTTGTGCCGTATGTCCACAAAGCAGGAATCAAGCGTAAATATCAGAAATTTCCACGATTGCGGAAAATATGATATAATCAGTTAAGCGGCAGGAAAACAGCCGCCTGCTGTGCGAGCTTGCCGCCCACAAGGATTTTATAAAGTTTCTGGCTGACATTGAGGTTTATGTGGATGGGATTGCTTCCATGCAGATTCAAAACCTCAATTCCCTTGTTGATACTGTCCGGCACGAAATCATAGAACGCTACCGCCCTGGGGAAGATGACCCGCACCTCCGGATTTTACAGGCTGCACACATTGAGGATGACGAATATTTCAGCCACATGATACAGGACGATATAAGCGCAATCGTCCGTGATATTCGTGCCGCACACAAGTCTGACAGTGGGAGTGCGCCGCCAACTACCATTGCCGAAGAATTGAAGCAGGATTTAAAGGATGTCGCAAATTTCAAGGGAAGCCCTCTTGAAAAACAGGCTGCGCATTACTGCAAGCGGCTGGGTATCAATTATAACAAGCTGTCTGATGTGGAGTTCCGGCAGCTTGTACATATCCTTGAAAAATCAAAATTCTTCAAAAGCTATGTCAGCCAGAGGAAGAAACGGAAATAAGAAAACCGCTGTTGCATGGTGTATGTTTCCATGTAGCAGCGGTTTTGTGCTGGTGTTATTTAGTTGGGAGCGTGGTTTGATAAACTTAAATTTATCTCGCTTGTTTGCTCTCACACAAGGCTGAGAAGCTGTCGTTGCTTATTCGGCCTAATAAAAGGGATAAATCGGTATCTTCCGCAATTTTTTCTTTGTGATACAGGCAAAGCTTCTGCAAAGTCTCCTGTGTAAAATAATCTAAGAGGTAAAAGATTTCTTCAAATTGAGTTATCGTATCCATATATTTTTCGGCCAGTCTGTTAATTAAAGGACTATCCATATACGAACTGTAAACAACAATATCCTCATAACAATTTATCAACGGGGAATCACCCTCCTGTAATTGCAGAATTTGTTCCTCTGACACCGTTTCTGATTTGTCCTTTTCTTTGGCCTGCAACAGTTCATCTATAGAAATATCAAAAAACGCTGCCAACTTTCCAATATTATCAAGGTCAGGAAATCCGTTCCCACACTCCCACTTGCTCACCGCCTTTTCTGTGATATACAGCCTGTCGGCGAGTTCGGTCTGCGTCATATGCCTTTCCCTTCGTAGCTTTGCTATGTGTTCACCAAGTTTTTTGGATTCCATTTGAACTTGCCTCCTTTCACGTCTATTTTATATTGGCAGCCAAAATTATTCAACCTACTTGTCGTAGATGCTGTGGTGCGAAATACTACGAAACGTGGGATGGAATTTGCCAATGTTTCAGTTTTTCTTCATATCCAGCCTTTTTGCACTTTCTTCAGCCATGTCTGCTTCCACATCAAAGCCATTTTTACGAAGTTTCTCAGCAATTTCCTGATACAGCTTATATGCATCCTTGTCCTTCCCTATTTTTTCATATAGCATCGCCTTACAATATAACTCATCATTAAAAGGTGTTCCTATTGCACCGGCTCTGTCAAAATATTGGATTGCCTCATCGTATTTTTCAAGTTTTCCACAAACTTCTCCGCCATGGATATATAACTCCCAGGCATCCGGAAATTTTTCTACGGCCTTTAAAAAGCATTCGTAAGCTTCCTCTATTTTATCCGCATAAATATATGACACAATCAATAAATCCATTTCTTTGGGATTCTCCGGCTCTGATTCTGCCCTTGCTTTTTGCTGGCGGACAGCTTCCTCCCCTTTCCCCACTGCAAAAAGGAAAGAAATACGGCAGGCACAGGCTCTGTAGAATAAATTTTCATCAAAGTCGGAACCTTCTTTCAAAATAGCATCATACCACTCCATTGCCGTATTTTTACAATATTCAAACATCCACTGATGAATGATGGCATAATTCCATTTATCTTCCATGGAAAGTACGCCGCCATGCATAAGCTTTTTATACTCCAAAAGACAATGTATAAAATCTTCCGGTTTCCGTGTCTTTTCATAAACAGCGGCCAGACGTTGTGCATAGTTATTGTATGCAACTGCACTCTTTTTGTAAAAATCATCTACCGTTACCCCATAGAGCCTTGCTAAAACAGGAAGAGTCAAAACATCCGGCAAAGTTGTCCCGCATTCCCATCTCGAAACAGTCTGTACATTTACGTTCAGATGGTTGGCTACCTGTTCCTGTGTATAATTTTTTGACAAACGAAATTTTTTTAAGTTTTCACAAAAAATAGTTTGATCCATATCTCATCACCTCGAAATTTATTTTTTAGAAGCTTCTGGATTAGATTATAGTAAAAAATAAAAAAGAAGGTAATGTCTTATTTTGTGAATAGTATCGCAAAATTTGTATAGCCATAAACAAACTGACGTAGGTTGTGATACGATTCACAATTCTTTTACCAGACATAGAGTCAGCTCATCATCATTCCTGCAGACAGCATCTGTTTCATATATTTTTTCCTTGTAATACACACCCTTTCCGTCAGGAATATAGCCTCTTTTTATATAGAACCTCTGGGCAGGTCCGTAGTCGCTGTTTAAGCAGACGTCCAGATATATTTTATTGCAATGCTGCCTGGCAATGTTTTCTGCTGCCTCCAATAACATAGTAGCTATTTTCTTCCGCCGGTATTCTTCGAATACGATTAAATCTAACACACTCGGAATATTCTGACCGGCCAGACCGCCCCATCTGCATTTGTGGTACAAAAAGACATATCCTGCCACGGCGCCGTTGTACAGTGCAAGCAACGCGGTACACTCTCTCTTTTTCTGATTATCCAACTGCCGTTTTAAATAGTCGATGTTCTTCTGGCTCTCGTCGCCATCCGCCCTGCAAATGAGCGGAATATCATCATAATCCATGATGCGGATATCTATGCATAAACGGTTGATCCTTTCCCATTCTTCTCTTAAAACAGAATAACACAGTGTATCGCTTTTATCGCGGGCGTGCTTTCTCAATCTGCCTTCATAGGTAAAGGAACATTTTTCCAAAACTTTTATACTTTCCTTATTATGTGACCGCACCCATGCGGCGATGGCTGATAAGTTCATCTCTTTGAATCCGTAATCAAGCATCCTTTGCACAGCCTGCATTGCGTAGCCGTTATTCCGATACCTGGCAGCGACAGCATACTCTATTTCCATATAGCAGTCATATCGGTTCATATCTCCTAGGCTTATAAACCCTATAAAGTTATCGTTTCTTTTATCGGCAATCACTTTAAATCCCTTGTCATTCTTCCAACATTGGATTGTATTCCGGCTGTCAGTAATCGAATTGTAGAAATCAATCCCACTTTTTCTCAAAGTCTCGTCAAGACACATTTCATATAAAGCCTTTGCATCGCTATCCTGCCAATTTCTTAATATCAAATCTTTTGTTTCCATGGATTATTCCCTCCGCAAATTGCATTCTGCAATATATCTTTCCCACACCCCTGGCAATTTTGATTTTATAAACGAAGCATAGGAACAATCCGGGGTTTCTATCATATGCTTTTCCTTTAAGTATTCGATGCAGCATGCGTACCACCAATCCAGCTGTTTTTCCGATTTATCTTCAAAACGCCCTACTTTCATTTTGCCCTGCTTCACATATTCCATAAACAGCGCATATGCATTCTCTACCCGGAGGAACTCTGACACTTCAACAGGTTCTGTCGCCAGTCTTGCACAGGGGATATTTTTAAATGGAATGACCTGGTTTTCTTCTGCAAGAACTTTGTAGATATATCCACTGACGCCTTCCGATACTTCTCTCAGCGCATTCGGGTACAGTTCGTGATAGATCGGTATATCACTGCCTCCTTCAAACCCATAAGGGAACCAATAATAGGGTCTTTCTGCAGCGTTGCATAAATAGAATGCGGCAACCACATCCATTGTAGTCATATACACATATGGCCGATCATGGTCAGCCTGATTCGGTTTTAATACTTTAATATTTCCGGTGTTGCTTCCATGATATAGTATCATAACGGCTCTCCCCTAGTCGAGTAGACAAGCGGCTCACGCCGCAAGCCCCTCACAGAACCGTGCGTGCGCCTTTCACGCACACGGCTCCTCATAGTAACATTCACTTTTAGAATAACCTCACATAAATCTTTGGTTTTGCTAAAGGATAAACTTTTAGCATGTCAGCAAATCCATCCCATGTATAGCTTTTCTTCTGACTTCGTCTGTTCAGTGCTTTGCACAGATATCTTTGCGTGAAATGCAAAAAAGAACCCAGCTTCTTGCCATTATGGGAGACTCCATAATACCTATAGTGCCCTACCAGCTTCTTATTCAGCTTTTCTATCAGTTCCTTCACAGGCAGGTCGTTATTGGCATACAGCCATTCCTTCATGGCTTTTAGTTTCTCTGCATATTTCTTTCTGCTTGTTTTCAGCTTCACACAAAAATTTCCGCTCTTCCTGCCTTTCCCACAGTAGAAAGTAAAACCCAGAAAATCAAATGTCTCCGGCTTCTTTCCATATCTGCGTCTGCTGTTGCTCTCCGCAAACCTTCCAAACTCAATCAGTCGGCTCTTGCTCTCCTCTAGTGTAGCCCAGCAAATTAAAGTTCCTATCTCCCGCACAAAAACGTCAAATTATAATCTCAGTTTTTAAACACTGTCTATAAAAGTGTGCTACAGGAGGCGGCACGTTTTCCTCTTGACCA
>CAJTDD010000068.1 GCA_910574885.1 Lachnospiraceae bacterium
GCTAACGAATAATGCTCATCTTTTAGTAGTAAAGTGCCTTATTTCTCAGCATTCTTTAAAATGATTAACATTTTGGAATGCTGAGTATAAGGCTTCAAATGGATACATCAACATTTGAAGCCGAAACGCCGGAGCCAGCGGATGGGGAACGGCAGAGGGCATAGACAGGGAAGCTATTCTTTTTGCTGTATGTCAGGCTGGAACTTTGCGACACGATGTCGTAAAGTGGGTTCCCTGCAGAAATATTCTTTTGAGATTTGACAGAAGGAAACTTTACGACACGATGTCGCAAAGTCAGAAAGGGGAGATAATGATTTTTAATAATATTCGGGGAATGCAATCGGAGCATATCCTGCCGCATGTCCGGGCAGAGCCTGTGGTGGGCAGGAAACAGTCCATTGCACAATAAAAATAATACAAAATAAAAAAGAAAGGATAAGCCAAACTGGAAAGGGCGAGCCGTCAGTAGATACTGGCGGTTTTTTGTTTGTGCAAAACAGATAATTCTGTTTATTTCCGGTTTGGGTTTCAGGACAATTTATGGCATTTTTTACATCGGCAATCAGTATTTTAAAGACATTGGTAGTAGCTATCGGAGCGGGGCTTGCAGTATGGGGAGTGCTCAATCTTCTGGATGGTTATGGAAACGATAATCCGGGAGCCAAATCGCAAGGAATTAAGCAGGTCATGGCTAATTAGAGGTAATCAAAAGAGGAAAGGAAAAGCACAATCCAGACGGAACCGGCGATACCGTCAAGAAATATTTGTGAGTTAGCAAGAATCCTGATATAATGGGTTTAAACGCCCATCCGGGGCAGAAAGGCAGGGAGAAACATGCACATCAGCTACAAACCGCTCTGGCACACGCTAATAGAGCGGAATATGAGGAAAGAGGGAAAACACATCAGCATGGACACGCTGGCACGAATCTGCGAAACGCTGGATTGTGGTATTATGGACGTGATTGAGCTGGCCAGTGACGAGCCTTCCACCACAGGAGGGAACGACAATGGAAAAACTGAAAAAAAGAATCACAGAGAACGGCATTGATTATATTCTGGTAGGCGACTACTATATCCCGGACTTGAAGCTGCCGGAGGAAAGCCGCCCCATCGGACGCTATGGGCGGCTGCACCGGGAATATCTCAAACAGGAACACCCGGCACGGTACAGCTCCCTTATCCTGACCGGAAAATTGTGGACATACCTTGCCGACCTGAACGAGCAGGCGGAGGAACGGATGGACTTAATCATAGAGCAGATGAAAGCCGCCGAGGGAGTGACCGAGGAACTGAAAGCCCAGAATCAGTTTGGTTGGGTAGGCCGGATGAACAATATCCGCAACCGGATAGAAGAAATCATAAAAAGTAAGATGATTTATTCGTAGATATATGATAGAATTATTTCAGACGATAAATTGGGATTGAGTAACTGAGGCGATAGGAGGACACGATTTATGATCACCGAAGAGATATTGCATATTGCGATGGAACAGTCTGCCGAGGACATTAACTGTAAAACGGAAGACTTTCTAAAAAATCAGAATGTTATCGTTCCATTTCGTTTGGGAAAAAAAGCACGAAAATATCTGAAAGAGCCAATTATAGCGAATTTTGTTTCTTATGGAAATAATGTGGTTGCATCAGTCACTGAGGATGTTAGAGAAATAGTAACAGAATATGTTGGCAAATATGAATTCTATCACCTTTTTGAAACACCGAATTTGCACTGGTTGAGTAACAGACTGGCTGGGCATGGATATAAGATATGTTTTATGGCAGAATATTTTCTTCCCGATATTAATAATCTTCGTCCAATCTCCTGTGATTATGAGATGAGGGTTCTTGAACAACAAGACTTTGAAAAGTTATATTTGCCAGAATGGAGCAATGCCCTTTGCAAGGATAGAAAACATTTAGATTTACTCGGTGTTGGGGCATATGAAGATGAGAAATTAATCGGGCTTGCAGGCTGTTCTGCTGATTGTGAAAAGATGTGGCAGATTGGGGTGGATGTACTGCCAGAATATAGGAGAAAAGGAATTGCATCTGCACTTACCAGCGGACTGGCTCATGAAATACTTGAGAGACGAAAAATTCCATTTTATTGCTCCGCATGGTCAAATATCCGTTCTGCAAGAAATGCTGTAAAAAGTGGTTTTATTCCCGCTTGGGTGGAGATGACAATAAAGCCAAAAGCCATTGTTGATGAAATAAACGGAGAAGTGAAATAAAAGAAGGAAATTCACATGGAACTAAAATTTGAATGGGACGAGGAAAAAGACCGTATCAATCGCCAAAAACACGGCATCTCTTTTGAAACAGCTTCATACGTTTTTCGTGATGAATATTACATAGAGATGTATGATTTCGAGCATAGTATGGAAGAAGACCGTTATATTGCAGTTGGTATGGTTGGCGATTTATTGTTTGTTGTATTTACCGAACGGGGGGAGAATATCCGGTTAATCTCCGCAAGATTGGCAACAGAAAGTGAAAGGAGGCTTTACTATGACCAAAACTTTTACAATTAAGGATGGCCAGGCTCCTACGCAGGAGCAGTTGGAGGAAGTCAGGGCGGCGGCAAAGCGGGAAATTCAATTTGATGAAGATTCCCCTGAACTGTCCCCAGCAATGTTTAAGGCATTTAGGTGTACCGTAACACAGCGCAACAGAAAAAAGAAGAACGCATAAAATTCTGTTACGAAGTGAAGATGTGCCACCCCGGACATTTCGGCTTATGTATTGAAAACTGAATTAGATTTATCCCAAAATGCCGTTGCATGGACAAAAACCCAAGCAACGGCATTTCCTTATCTCCGCTTCATCCTGCTCAACGGGGAATCCTTATATGCCGGAGTTTTCTTCATAACATTCTTCAAAACTGTGCGCTCCTGCTCCGACAGCTTCTCATACCGGATTTGAAGCTGCGTACACATCAGGGCGGTGAACACATCCAGATAGGAACCCGGCACGGCCAGCGCCTTCTTTGCGTCCTTGATTAGCTTCATGCCATTGGAGCCGTCCGGCGCACTGTCTGTATCATTCTTGTGCGCTTCCCTTATGGCATGGAGGATAGTGTCCCAAGTCCGGTGCGTGACCTGACAGAAATAATCTTCTTCCTGTACCTGCATGGTTTCCAACGCCTTTAACGCAGCATCTTCCTCCACCGGCTGATATTGGGAAAGGACTTGCCCCCGCAGGACTTCCAGAAGGCTGTTGAAGTTTTGGAAGTGGGCGGTTGCCACACCATCTACATAAATTTCCGTGTCCGTCATCAGGGTAACAAAATCCTCATGTGTGGCAATCTCACACAGCAGCCGGTTGTTGATACGCCCGCTTTTCAACAACTCCACCATGCTGTTACTCAAATGCAGCTCCGTAAGTTCCATGCCCGGATGGTTCTGGTTCTCTGTCAGGCAGAGTAGGTAATCCGTTGATACACCGTAAAACTTTGCCAGCTCCACAAGGTTTTTGTGGCTGATTTCCTTGAGTTCGTCATTCTCATAGCTTCCAAGGGCTGATTTGGAAATCCCCGTAACCGCTGCCAGTTCCTCTAATTTTAAATGCCGCTCCGTCCTTAAATCCTTTAACCGTTCCTGAACCGTTATCCCCTGTTTCATAACTTCCTGCTCCTTCCCTGTGGCCAGCTTTTGCCTCCATCCCCATTGTACCACATATCCATGCCGGGCGCATTTCCCTTTGTGATTCTTTTCAAAGGCGCAAAATGCGCTTTTGATTTGCCCGGATTTTCAGAAGTGCAAAATGCACGTCTGATTTTTGCACCCGTCCGGCAGAAAGCCTTTTCCGCAATCGTGGAATTTTTTAAATTTTGGTCTTTATTCCTGATTCGTGGACATACGGCACATGGTACAAAAATGTCATATGATATAGGCAGTTCATCGATGGATTATTCCAATCGAATGACCGGCCTGTATGGGATATGCTCCCCGGTGATGTAACGCAACGACTTCCGGCAGGGAAACGGAGGAACCCTGACCGCAACGAGCGTACCAAGGAGAGCGAAACGCCGCCAAAGACGGGGGCAGGAACGACAGCAGAAAGAACCGGCAAAAATGAACACCGAAACGATACCGAAACACAACAATCTCACAGGGCATAGTCTGCCCTGACCGTAATACCAAGGGGGATTTTGGGGCGGCTCTACGGCTGTATTTCTTCTGAAAATCGCCCCGAAACGATACACAAAAAACCACTGCCCGCCCATTCCGGCTGTTACTGCTGAATCGGGCGGTTTTTCTATGAAGGAGGCACCATGCCGAGAATGTCAAAGAAGTTGAAGAAAGAGCTTGCTTTCTTCCTAAACGACCGGGGGCGCAGAAGCTACAACGGACTTTGCCGGAAATGCCAGCATGGGTGCAAGCAGAGTTTCCGGGCTGTCATTATCGACTGCCCCCACTATTTATCCAAACGAGCCAAAAGGAGGACACAAATCAATGAATTGTGAATTTATGATAGCCAGTACGCCCCTGCCGCCCTGTATGCTGCTCCCAAAGGCAATGCTCCGGCTCCCGGTCAGCAACACGGCAAAGGTCATGTATGCCCGCCTGCTGGATGAAATCCTGACAAGGGGAACCGAGGACAGCAACGGGATTCTGTTTATCCGCTTCCCCGTCATGGAGATAGCGGCGGCACTCTCCCGAAGCCCCCAGACCTGCAAGCGTTCCCTGAACGAGCTGGAACAGGCTGGGATGATTATGCGTGTCCGTCAGGGCATCGGGGAGGTCAGCCACATCTATATCCTGCTGCCCAAGGAGGACGCTGCCCATGAATGAGAAGCTGGAAAAACTGAATCAGGAGATTGAAAAGACCGAAGCAAGACTGCGGCGGGCGCAGCATAAGGAGAAAATGCTGGAACACCAGATAAAGACACTGAACCAGAAGGAACGGACGCACCGGCTCTGCACCAGAGGGGCAATGCTGGAAAGCCATCTACCCCACCCGGAAGCCGTGACGGATGAACAGGTCAGCGCCATTTTAAAAGTATTGTTCCACCGGGGCGACATGAAGCGTCTTGTGGCACAAGTTCTAACCGAAAATCAGAAGGAGGACGCAGAATGAAATTTTCAAAAAGTGAACTGGACATCATCTATCAATGTGCCGGACCGACCAAGGCGGAAACCCTTGCGGGCATGAAAGAAATCGTGCCGGTGATAAAGGACTTACTGACAAAGGCAATCGTGGAGAACGCCATCCGAAAGCTGGAAAAGATACCGGAGCCGGAGTGCAGCCAGTTTGTTGCCGCCACAAAAGCCCGGTTCCTTGCAGAACGTGACAATTCCATCCGCCAGCGGCTTGCGGCGGCAAAGGCACAGGAGCCGATTATGCAGGGACATGACCTGTCAGGAAAAGAACGGTTCCGCCCGGAAACCCGGCACATGATTACGCTGGAAGTACAGAAGCAGTGCTTTGTCGGTTTTAAGGGGGAGAGGTTCCGCTTCTTCCTCTCCGATGAAGGCTACCGGAACGCAAAATGCAGCGAGCAGGAGGGGGAAATCAAGATAAAGAGCCATGCCGCCGTTGTTGCCGGGAATCTCTATCCCGACAAGAAGCCGAAACAGCAGGAACGGTAAAAAGCCTGACCAAAATCAAAGTGCGCCGGGCGCGTCTTGATTTTTCAAGGGAAGTTTTAACGTGGACGAGCAGGGCGCGTTCTGATTTATGCCGCCTATGGCGTAATTGGTACGGATGATTCCTGACTTCTGGATATTCCGCTTGCAATTTTGGCTTCCAAAGCGACAAGCTGGAAAATCCCCCTCTGAAAGAGGGCGCATTATCCGAGATTTTTAATTATCCGAGGAAATTCTTAAAAACCTTTTGTATGCGGGGGTTCATGCAAAAAATCTCGGATAAAATTTATCCACATGGGCAT
>CAJTDD010000069.1 GCA_910574885.1 Lachnospiraceae bacterium
TAGTATGCTCATAAGACTATTATGCAGGAAAACAAAAGAAAAAGAAACCCCTAATTCCCCCATGAATGGGGGCTAGGGGGTTGAAGTGTCGAAGACACTTTTTTATGTCTTGAACATTATGGAGTTTCTCTGTATAATAAAGCCATAACAGACAGGGCGAAACCTCCCTGTCAGACTGCCAGGCGCAAGCCGGAACCGGGGTGATATTATGCAGGGTGGAATAATACAGGAAGAGCCAAAAGAGAAAGCAGTGGAAAAAAAGGATTCCTTTGCCAAATATACGGTGAAAGACAGCGTATTCACGACGATCTTTCGGGATAAAAAATACCTGATACAGCTATACCGTGCGCTCCATCCGGAGGATACGGAGACTACGGAAGATGCGCTTACGGATATAACGATAAGGAACGTGCTTACCAACGGAATCTATAATGACCTGGGTTTCCGGGTTGGGGACAAAATTTTATTCCTGGTCGAGCAGCAGTCGAGCTGGACGATGAATATCATTATACGTGCGCTGATGTATTTGGCGCAGGTTTACCATGATTATTTTGAAGAGCAGGACGCAGATTTATATGGAAGCAAGAAAGTCCATGTGCCGGAGCCGGAGATATATATGATCTATACAGGGGAGCGTGTCAGCAGGCCGGAAACGATTTCATTTTCCAAAGAATTTTTCAAGGGAAAAGAATGTTCCATTGAAGTAAAGGTAAAAGTAATCTATGACGGTAAAGGAAATGACATCATCAGCCAGTATGTTGCTTTTACAAAGGTATATAACGAACAGGTAAAGCGGTATGGGAGAAGCCGGGAGGCTGTCACGGAAACCATCCGCATCTGCAAAGACAGGAATCTGCTCCGTGAATTTCTGGCGAGCAGGGAAAAGGAGGTTGTGTCTATCATGATGACTTTGTTTGATGAAGAGAGGATTATGCGTAATTATGTTGCCAGTGAAAGACGTGAGGCAGTAAGGGATGCAGTAGAAAATATGTTAAAGACTGGAAAAATGTCAGCAGAGGAAATCGCCGGGTATTTTACGGATCTTTCTGTGGAAGATGTCCGGGAAATTGAAAAAGGACTGCTTCAAACGATATAATAGTTGCCATTATGCAGATACCATAGAGGAAAGATAATAGAATCCCCGGTTGTGAATGAATACAGCCGGGGGTATTTACATGGAGGGCAAAGTGAAAGAATCAGAACTGATAGGGAAAGTACATTCTGCTGTTTACCATCAGTGCCGGCATCGGGGCTATGCCGCCCCGGCAGACGTACTGGTTGACATAGGGGTGCTGCCCCGGCAGAAATATGAGGACTGGAGATTCGGGAAAGTACAGTATCTGGAAGCCGTCTGTACCTGTAATTTGAAGAAACTCTCATTTGTTATGAAGCAGATCCGCTCCTATGCGAAGAAAACAAACTTAAAACCGTCATTCTGTTATTACAAACGCTGGGGCGTAAAGAAAAAGCAAGGGCATAAGTCAGTAATCCCCCTCCGTTTCAGTAAGAGCGGAAACCCGGAGATTGAAAAAGCATATGCGACGCATTATGTAGATTTAGGGAGGGCAGAACAGCTAAAGAAAGAGAAGCTGGGGAAGGCGGCAGCGAAAGCGCAGAATGAAATGACGGATAAGACGCCGGATATGCCGGAGACAAAAATTTCTGGCAGCAGCAAAACATAAAAGAGGGAGAAGGAATGGAAAAAGAACCGGATAAAAAATATGAAACCATGAAAAAGATCATGGATGCTTTAGAGGATATCTTATGTTCCTATCAGGGCAGGGGGCATCTGTCTGTATATACTGACCTGGATTCCCTTGCGCTTTTTGCAAGCCTTGTGGCATATGGCCAGATTAAAGTGGAAAATTACAGTTATGACTATGACAACGATATCCAGGAGGACGAAGAAGCTGCCCGGATTTACGGGGAGCTTGCACCGCAGACAAGATGGCGTGTGGGGCAGCGTACCCAGATAGAAGCGATACGGATGAACGCTCTAAAACAGCTCGCATTCCTGGGTTCGCCAGTGTACCGGGAACAGGTTTCTTATGAAGATGCAGGAGCTGTTCTGGTATGCGGGGAAATCCTGCCTTATGAGATTTTCCAGTTGTTTTTAGATACGACGGGATTGAGAAAAATTTATATTTTCCCATACCCGTTCCGGGAGGGATGGGAAAAGCCGTTCTATTTTTCCTTTGAGCCGACTGGGACGGCGCAGAGGGAAATACGGAAGTATGCAGAGAAAAAACGGGAAGAAATGTACCAGGTGATGCGTGAGAAAAGCGAAAGCATTGGCTCTGTAATACCCTCAGTTGACGCTTGGCAGAATTTTCAGGTGCAGCCATCAGAATGGAATGAATGACATCCGCAGGAATTTGGGCAGAACCATAATCAGAATCCTGCGGATGTTTTTCGACGGAAGAATCAGGAAATATCTGCGCCTTTCTGCTTCTCCGGCTGTCTGGTGCGGGCCTGCCCTAAAATTTTATCGACATTGGAGCAGACCGTATTTAATTCTTTCTGATAATCCCGGTAATAATGGTAGGTTTTCTGCGCTTCCTTTTTCTTATGCAATAGCTGTTCTTTTTCCGCTTTCAGCAGTTTGATGGATGGAAGCCTGCCGTCTGCTGACTGCCCTTGCAGGAATTTCCGGGCTGATTCGTAAAGCGCAATCTCGGCAGGGTGTTCTTCCCGGAACTGTCCCTTGTGTTTTGCTCTGCAAAACTGCCGGTAGACGGATTTATTGGCAAGGTACTGGCCGGTATAATGGATCTGCTCATTTAATATCCGGAGCTTATCTTCCGTATCTTTTAAAACCTTTCTGGAACTGGAAGCAAGGTTCTTAACCTCTGAAAATGAATCTTCCAGGGAATCTCTTGTATCATATCCACGTTCTTGTATATAAGCAACGGTCTTAGCCATTTCCTTTAGATTGGAAAGTTTTACTTTATTGGTGGCATAAGCGGCATTTTGCTGTGCTTTCACACAATCCTGCAGGTTGGTTACAAGCCGCAGGTCTGACTTGATAAACAGGATTGATACAGGAGCTTCCTGTAATGGATCGGGTGGCTGGTCTGCAGGCTGTTCCGATTCTGCATTAAAGGTTTCACCAGCAATGGTTTCTTTTCTGTATTCTTTAATTTTTGAATTTTCCCCGAACAGCTCCAGGAGATAATCTTCTTCATAATGAGTGCCAAGCATCCTGCCGGTAATATATTTTCCTCGTTCCGGTGGAGGTAGCTGAACCTTCCACGGCTGACTTTGAGCGTGACGTTGTATTTCTCCAGGAGTAATTTTTGAAATTCTTCCCGGCTGCAGGAACTGACGGCGCTGGCTTCGATTGCGGAGCGTAAGAAATCCTTCTGTGTCTGGAATGCCGTTCTGCGAATGGGAAGGCCGTCCGCCAGAATCTGCCGGTTGCGTTCGTCCAGTTTCTTTTGCCCCCTCCGTCCCGCATGATATTCACGGTCTGTAACTTTCTTTGCCGCAGGCGCAAGAAGGTCTGCCTGATGCAGATGTTCCCGATGGCACAGATCCATAAGGGACTGCTTTAGATGGATCAGGTAATCTTTCGATAGATGGTGCTTATATCCGGCACGGGAATCGCAGGGCGCTGAACGTCCAGTGGACGTTCGCTTAGCGCCGACCGGAGCGGAAGCGGAGACCCGCTCCATGAAGCCCTGGCGTTCCACATCGTATTTCCGCAGGCTGTTAATGACAATATGCACATGGATGTTGCCGCTTTTATTATGCCCGTCCATGTGTGTGCAGACCAGGGTCTGGTGGTCGGAGAAATTTTTCCTGGCATACTCCATCCCAAGTTTCTGCGCCCGTTCCCCGGTCAGTCCATTTTCATCTGTGTCCTTCGGGTCGAAGCTGATAATGTAATGATGGGATTTGATTTCATCATAAGATTCATTTTTACGGTACAGGGCGTTCAGTTCCCTGCACTCCATATCGAAGGTGAATGGGTCGCAGTTTATACCGTCCATGATATATCCTTTGCGAGGAATCAATTTTCCGTTTTCATTGAGTATCGGCTTGTTGGTATCTTCATCATGTTCAAACATGAGATAACGCTGTATCTCTGCATAGTTGGCATTTTTACTCGCTATGTGTTTCAGGATTGCCATGAGAACGTCCTCCGGAAACCGCCTGGAAATCCCCGGCCATCTTTAACACTTCATACTTCATTTCGTAGATTCTGGCTACGCTTTGGCCGATTGCTTTAAGCATTCTTTGGGAATGGATGCCGCCGCTGCCCCTATGCCTTGCAATCTGGTTTAAGTTGCTGCCGATCTTCCCAAACTCCGCAATCAATTTTTTCAGCTCCGGCAGGTCTGCCACGATCTCATATTTTGCCGTTACCTTCTGCTGCATAATCTGTTTCCGGGCATACTCTGCCAGTGGGAGGTGTGCGGTTTTTGCGCTTTCAGACACGATTTCATATTCCGTATCTGTGAGACGGAGCATAATCTGGTGTTTGTGCTGCAGTTCCCTGTCTTTCTTTGGTCTTGCCATTTCGTCCTTCCTTCCTGTTAAAAATATATTCGTACTTTGATCTTCCTGAATGTAGGAATCCAAAGGGGTTCCTATAATATAAGCCGATTGTGGAAATGGAATGGGAAAGGAAAAGAGGGGATTTATAAAAATTTTTGGATTTTTCCGTGATAGGAACTATCACGCTGCGACTATTTTTAATAGGAGCCAATCTGCATATTTGAATAATATGCAACAACCGAGGGCATGGGGAGCGGAATCACCATCAAGTTTGCCGGGTAAGCAAAATCCACGAAGTGGGTTTTGAGTTACTCAGGCGAATCTTGCTCTAATTATCCCGAATTCGGGATAATTAGAGTTATACCGAAAAGTATCTTATCCCGAATTCTTTAATAAAGCCTTATAAATTGGGCTTTCTCATATAAAAATTCGGGATAAGATTTTCCAACCCGTTGCCA
>CAJTDD010000070.1 GCA_910574885.1 Lachnospiraceae bacterium
GACCGCCTGCTATAACGTGAGACAGTTCCCCACGGTTATAAAATTCTTGCAGCCTCGAAACAGCCCTTGTCTTGTTCAAATAGTTTTTCCGTACCATTTCTTCCCGTTCGTAACGGTTTTGTTGCTCCTGCCGGTATTGCGCCAATAATGCCTCATCATATTGAGGGCATTCATGTTCCTGAAAAAAATGAAGGATTGGACGGTAGTTATAGCTGTAATCTGACCAGACAGTGTGTGGTTGGACACCGTATTCAATTAATTTTTTGCATACCAGAGATATAAGCTCAGATATGTCAGTTACCTTTACCCTGTTCATGGCCTCCTCATTATAATAGTCAGGCAGTAGCCTGCTGATTAGATTATTGAGGAAATATCCTTCACATGGAAGAACTAAAAAAATATTATCCCGAATTTTCTGCGCATCCTCTCCACTTATATAGGAAAATATTATCCCGAATTTTGTTTCTACTCGGCTTATATGTTAAGGGGATTTTTCAAATATCGGGATAAGATACTTTTCGGTATAACATCGCCAGAACATCCCAGTCCTCAGCAATACAACTGTAAGAGATCGTTTTTTTGCCTATCCGGACATCCTGATTTTTTGCAAGCCTGTCCTCGCCTTCCAACAGCAGACGGATATACCAGTTCTCATTTTCAAAAAAGTCCGCTTTAATGTTTTCGATATGTGCCATTGCCGAATCATATATGTAATCACCACAGGGGTGCAGAGGAAATACCGTCGCACGGTTCCCTGCCCGGTAAAGCACCAGGCCATTTGAGTATACGGAAATCTCCGTCTGCTCACTCAGCACCTCTTTCACAACAATCGGATCTCCCGATTCCAACAGCCCTCTCACAGATGGAACACGCTCCTGTACTTCTGCTTCCTCTACCATGTTCCGCAATTCTTTCAGTGTCAGCATTATGACCGCCTTTCTGCCTCTCAGCACGGGTGGCCTGCATACCTGACTGAAAAAGTGCAGCAAAAACAGCCTCAGACCGACCCGTTTTTTTTAAACGGGAA
Source organism: Lachnospiraceae bacterium (assembly GCA_910574885.1). Lineage (GTDB taxonomy): Bacteria > Bacillota > Clostridia > Lachnospirales > Lachnospiraceae > Sporofaciens. Next base: position 1,028 of record CAJTDD010000070.1, read on the forward strand.
GTCTGAGACTCCTCCGGTTATCCTGCAATGTGCTGCTTACACCAATGTGACTACCTTATCCGGTATCGTCTTTTGGTTTTTCATCCGGCTCGTCTCTTCCTTTCAGATACTGAGACAAACCAGAATAATCTCCCATGGCATCATAGGGGCAGCTTCTTCTGTATTCCAGTTCTTCCTCTGATACCATTGCCTGTCCTCCTTCCGATAAATAATAAGTGTTACCGCCATTTCTGAAAGCCCTATGCGCCTTCACTAACCCAATCTGGATGCTATTCAAAAACAAGCTATCAGAAATTTTTTAAATATTCTTTATTCCAACAGGACGCAAAAAAACGCCCATATGAGCAAAACACTCACTTGGACGTTTATTTCTGGTTTTTCATTTTTAGCTACTTTAACGTACTCTCTTACACTACTTCTGATTGTAGATTCTGCCATAGCAAAAACCGCTATTTTTTTAACTGGTATCCCCTTATCAGGCAAACTTTCTGTACATTCATTATTTTCTTCCTCTTTCAATTCCACAATATTTCAGGTAATGTTATACACTACTTATTTGTCACCCTTCACACTTTTCACTTTCAAAACGTAATGTTATACACTACTTATAGGAAAGCATAGGAGGTGACCCATATGGGTGAAGTTGATCCGAGACTTGGCGAACTGATTAAAAAGACCAGGATTGAACGGAAACTGACACAAGAGCAAACAGCCGAATTGGTCGGCTGTAATACACAATATTACAAAAACCTGGAAAATGGCTGCGGAATGCCCAGTGTTCCGATGTTCTGCCGTATTATGAGAGCACTCAACATCTCCGCTGATGATTACATATATCCCAATAAAAACCGCAGTCTTCCTGTTTATCAGTCTCTGCTCCATCTGCTAAGCCAATGTAACGAACATCAATTATCCGTATTACTTGCTACTGCCGAAGCTCTTTTAAGAGACGACAATACAAAGTAGGATAATGGGTGGATATCAAAGATTTGTGATTATAATGTAGAATAATATAGAATTGACGGCATTCTACAAAGAGCACCGTCAATGAGATGTGACAAAAGAAATGGCCCATTCTATGAATTGAATGAGTCATTTTCTATGTGTTTGATTAGATTTTCAATTTTTTCGCTTGCCCGAATCACCCCCAGTCCCTCAAGAACCTGGAAAGCATCCATTATCCCCTGCAGATATACTTCCTGTTGTTCCTCAAAGGCTACCCTTTCTGCCTGCTCCATGTACTTTTCCAGAAGATCCTTATCAGAGACAGACATCCGTTCTTTCAACTCCTCGTACCCGGTACGAAGATTCCTTAAGCCTTCTTTTTCCCTTTTACAGCCGGCAAGATGTACCAGAGTCTCTCTGTTTACATTCTCGCATCTTAAATTTTGCAGAAAAAGAACCAGTTTTTCCATAACCTCATTTTCCATTCCAAAATCCTCCTTCGTTCTAAATGGTAGTTCTGTTTATAAAATAAGCAGAGACTGCATATTTCATACATCCCTGCTTACCCTATCTTTTCATTAAATTTGTAACCTACGCCCCAGACTGTTTGAATGTAGATTGGATTGGACTGATCCGGCTCGATTTTCTTACGGATTTTATTGATATAAGCAGTAATATTCCGGTCACCCGCCACGTAATACTCTCCCCATATCCTATCATAAATCTGCTCTTTGCTAAACACCTGTCCTTTATTTCTGGCAAGAAATTCCAGGATATCAAACTCTTTGCTCGTCATAGTAACTTCCTGCTTGTTCAGAAAAACCTGACGTTTTGATGGAACAATCTTCAAGTCACCAAATGAAATATCTTTCGTCCCATAGGTAGCTTTCTTAATGCTGTATCCGTATTGGACGGCCAGTTTCATTAGCTCCTCATAAAAGCCCTCATGGACTTCTTCCATCATAATAAATAATGCATCCACTTTACATTCCCTTCCCGTTGCATCTTAGACATGGCGAAACAAATCTCCATACCTCTATCATCTGCCATTCTATCCTGTCAGCATTCTCCCGGGTAAACACTTTATTCCTCACCATGCTGTTCAGAACCTTTCTCACACGTTTCACTGCCAGTTCATTCCCCATATCCGGCGAGTAAGCAGATGGCGCATTGGGAATCCCTGCCAACATAGCGCACTCATAATCACTTAATTCTAATGGTTCCCTTCCAAAATAGCCTACAGCTGCCTCACGAATACCATAATAACCACTACCAAAATAAACTGTATTTGCATATAACTCAAAGATCTCTTCCTTAGTATATTTCGATTCCATGTCCAATGCCGCAAAAACCTCTGCCGCTTTTCGCTCAACAGTTACTATTTCTTTTCCCCGCCGAATCACTACACCGTAAAGGCAATCCGAAGTTATCACTTATTCTTATTTTTAAAAAATCCAATAAAATTAAAGCAATCCCCACAATAATGACTGTAGTTCTTACCGATGAATCTGGTGAAAATAAGCAAAATACAACAAGTCCCGCTCCAGCACCTGGAAAAATCTACCATCTATTTTTCATGTTTTATTATGACCTCTACACTTCCTTTACCATCTGCATTTCTTTGAATTGCATATCCAAGAATGTATACTCAATCTCTTTGATTTCCTGAAAGCCGACGGAAGCATACATTTTGCGTGCAACTGTGTTTTCCAAAGACACACTGATATACAGTTTGTCCGCATTATGCTTGTTCTCAAAATACTCCAGAAATTCCAGCACAGCTCGCTTTCCATAACCTTTTCCCTGAAACTGCTTTCCAATCATAAAGCGGCTCATAGACCAGCCGGGTAACATATCATCATAGTCGTAGAGCACAAAGCCAACCATCGTTTCATCGTGGTAGATTCCCAGGGTGTAAAGGTCATCCTCGTAAGCCGCTTCTACCAGAGACAGCTTGTTATCTGCAACAAATTTCACCTGATTATCATCAACGGTCAATGCCATACAATCCCAGTAATTGGTTTTGTCTATTTCCCGAAATGTCATTTTAAATCCTCTCATTCTAAATAGTCCTGTTTTTCCGTCTCTGTAACAGTTCACTAAACCGGAAGTTGTCACTCCGGTAATTCCATTTCATTATTCATTTTTACAAATCCATATTTTTCATATAACGGTCGCCCCATATCCGTCGCTTCTAATGAAATAGACGAGATACCTTTGCTCTTAGAATCTTTAACCAGCATATCTAATGTTTTATAGGCAATCCCCTTTCTTCTGTACTTAGGGTTAGTATACATATTCATTATATACGCCTTATTTCCACTTGGATTGTGATAGGTCGGCATTACTTGGAAATAACTAACACCACCAGCTCCAATACAACAGCTATCATTAAAAATCAAATACGCAATATGAGAGCCATCACAAAGTGCTTTTTGATAGTAGCTATAAGATTGCCTTTTCACTTCACTCATATCAGTATCAGAGCAAAGTTTATTAGCTGCCCTTAATACCTCTATTCTTGTTTCTACCAATATATTTATATCTTCAACCGTTGCTCTTTTATATGTTAGGTTCATATTGTATTCTCCCCTGCAAATCCTTATTTTCCATGTTCCATTCTCACATTCTAAAACTGATGTATAAAATATTCTGCAGTGCAGCGGCTTTTCATCTCCACTGTGCCGCAGTTTTATCTATTGTTTCATTTACAGGCTCTTTATCATATCTGTGATTGCCATGTCCCGCATCCATTTCGCCGGCGTGTATACTGCAGAAATACAGAAAAAGGTAACCATTAAAAATAGAATAAACGAAATCCTACACATTTCCCAGTCCCTCCTAGTCGCCCCCCCCAGATTGTCCGAAAATTGTATTAATCTAACAATCAAATCAGAATTTTTGCACTAAAAAATCAGGTATTCCCAGATCCTCTCACGAATCTTTTACCTGACCTTG
>CAJTDD010000071.1 GCA_910574885.1 Lachnospiraceae bacterium
CTATTTTCTACATTTTGCACAATTCTTCTTTGGTGTTTTTGTGCATGGTGACAAGGCATACCTTTGGTATGCCTTGAAGCAAGACGCGATTTTACTCTTTTTTTTCCTTTTGGGTTTTTCCCGCAAAAACTTAGGGGATTTTTCCGGCGTTATTTTTAGGATTTCATTTTCTTAGTTCCTGCAAGCCTGTAGTAAATCATTTGCTGATAACCCACCAAATATCCCACGGGGATAGTTATTCATCCATGTTTGTATCTTCTCTATGTATTCCTCGTCGTATTGGGAAATATCCGCTCCTTTCGGTATCCACCGCCGGATTAGACGATTCGCATTTTCATTACTCCCTCTTTCGCTACTGCAATAAGGATGGCAATAGTATAATTCTGTCCGTGCTGTAGGTGAACTGATTGACGTTTCTACCCATTCAGAATCTAAGAATTCTACACCATTATCACAAGTGATTGTTTTGTACTTTTCTCGAAAAGCTGACAGTCCTAAAGATATCTCTATACTGTCTAGGCAGGTACATACTTCCTTGATTGATTTTGCATCTATCTTGTATATCTCTTCTTCCCTTGTCATTCGCTCTGTAAAGACTAGGAGCGCGCCCTTCCCGCCTTTCCCGGATACGACCGTGTCCATTTCCCAGTGCCCGTATTCTTCCCGGTTCTTGATTGCCTTATCCCTGTCCTCTATGGACTTGCATACACTGTTATTTAATGCCACCTTACGCTTTGTAGTACCCTTATTTTGGCTTTTTCGGGGGCAGGGCAGGGTATCCATGGATACCCCCTCAAATAACCCGATTTTTATGTAGTTGTAAAGCGTATTCTTGCATACGTCCGTTTCAAAATGGATATCGCTATTCTTGATATGTTCGACAACTGCATACGGGGAATATTTTTCATCACGCAATAACCCGGTCACATATTCAGCATATGCATAATCATTCCCGATTTTCAGTTCGCGCCCCTTGTTCGTTGCATTATAGTTTGCTTTTTCCTGTGCCACGTCTGCAAGATAGATTTCATATTCTGTTAAGTCAGAACGCAACTGTTTTGTCATTCCACGTTTTAGTTCATTGTAAATTGTGGCTAAGCACCTACCTAATACTTGCGCTATCTCTTTTGGCTTNCACCCTTTCTTACAAAGTGCTTCAATCTGGTATCTTTCCCGCTCTGTGATATACTTATCCTTCATGGTACTTTCCCCCTTTTTCCGAGATTTTACCACAAAAAAATTATCTGTCAATGACAGGCGTTGTTATTCCATAATCATTGATGTAGCCCAGCAAATTAAAGTTCCTATCTCCCGCACAAAAACGTCAAATTATAATCTCAGTTTTTAAACACTGTCTATAAAAGTGTGCTACAGGAGGCGGCACGTTTTCCTCTTGACCATCCCATGTCATTCCGATATAGTTTTTATGGAACAAAAAAAAGAGAAAGAACAGCACCTTCCACAGTTCGTTCTTTCTCTCACATACCAGTGTGCCTGCCATATACGGGATCATGTCCCGCTCATGAGGCTCCAGCACCACCGACATATATTATGATAAGAGAAAATTCCCTGTTTTGCAAGCTGGTTCGTATAAAAAGTTCATCAAAGATCCTGTTCGATTCCTTTATGGCCGGATTCCGTTCGGAACTGCAGACCTGTCCCTGCTGTGGGGTAAAGGGATCCTGCCGCATCCATGCCTACTATGACCGCTCCCTGGTGGACTTTATAGGCGGCACCCAGGTCCGCCACAGCCTCTGCATCATGCGCCTTATCTGTACCTGTGGCCATACCCATGCCATCCTCCCGGACTTCATCATTCCCTACTCCGGCTACGGCCTGTTCTTCCTTCTACGTGTCCTGGCAGAGTATTTCCTGCGCCTTTCCACTGTGGAAAGGCTATGCGAACGCTTCGGCATCACCCTTTCCCAGCTGCGCCGGTGGCTGCAGCTCTTTCGGGTGCAGAAGGAAGTTTGGCTCGGCGTGCTTTCCTCCATGGAGGTTTCCGGCCTTTCCTTCCTGAAGTCCCTGCTCACGCAGCCGGCTTATTCGGATTTCGCCTCCGCCTTTGTCCGCCGTTTTACAAAGTCTTTCCTCCAGTCCCATAAAAACCCGACACTTTACTGCCAGCAGGTGTTCGGCCCCTGACCCTTTTTCCGTCGGCCACACGCCACGGGTATGGCTTCCCTCCCTTCTCTCCTGCATAATGGTGGAAAACCACCTAAGGAGGACATTTTTATGGACAACAATCCAAAAAAACTTTCGGACGCAGCCGCCATGGCACAGTTCCGCCTCGCTCTCATAGCGCCGGTCATCCATGGCCTTTATCCGGATGCGTCCAGGAACGCTTACTACCTGCGTATCACCGAAAAACCGCTCACCCTGCCTGACGGCTCGGTATTCCAGTACAGCCCAAAGACCCTCAGCAAATGGGTGTCCCTCTACCAGAACGGTGGCATCGACGCCCTCTTGCCGCAGGAGCGTTCCGATAAGGGCTCCACCCGGGTGCTCCCGGACACGGCCATCGAGGAGATCTACCGCCTCAAGGAAGCCTTCCCACGGCTGAACTCCACCCAGATCCACCGGCACCTCGTTGAAGAAGCCTTCATCCCTGCCACAGTCAGCGTCTGCGCCGTCCAGCGCTTCGTGAAGAAACATGACCTGAAATCAGCACGCAACCCAGGCATGCGGGACAGGAAGGCGTTTGAAGAAGACGCCTTTGGGAAGATGTGGCAGGCAGATACCTGTTACCTGCCTTATATCACGGAGCACGGCCAGCGCAGGAGAGTCTACTGCATCATGATTATTGATGACCATTCCCGGTTTCTGGTGGGCGGCGGCCTCTTCTATAACGATAATGCCTATAACTTCCAGAAGGTGTTCAAGGACGCTGTGGCAGCCCATGGAATCCCGGCGAAGCTCTATGTCGATAATGGCTGCAGTTACTCGAATGAGCAGCTTTCCCTCATCTGCGGCTCCATCGGCACCGTACTTTTACACACAAAAATTCGTGATGGTGCTTCCAAAGCCAAAATAGAACGCCAGTTCAGAACGCTCAAGGAGACTTGGCTCTATACGCTGGATCTGGATTCCATCACCACGCTGGCACAGTTCAACCGGCTGCTTAAAGACTATATGCGCACCTACAATACATCTGTCCATTCCGGCATCGGCACAACGCCCATGGACCGCTACCAGCAGTCACGCTCCTCCATCCGGAGCCCTAAGTCCAGGGAGTGGCTGGAGGAATGTTTCCTGAACCGCATCACCAGGAAGGTGAACAAGGACTCTACCGTCTCCATCGACAAGGTGTCCTATGACGTTCCCATGCAGTTCATTTCTTCAAAAGTGGAGATCCGCTTCCTGCCAGACGACATGTCCAGTGCCTTCATCCTTTATGAGGGGGAACATTATCCCATACGGCCTACGGATAAAAACGAGAACTGCAGGACGAAACGCAATAACACGCCGTCCATCGATTATTCAAGGATTGGGGGTGAGAGCTGATGTTCCGTTCCTACTATGGGCTTTCCTTCAATCCCTTTGACAAACAGAACGCAAGAGAAAAGGACCGGTTCCTCTCAAAGGACATCTCGGAAATGACGTCCCGGCTGGACTACCTCAAGGACACAAGGGGAATCGGGCTGTTCACCGCACGCCCCGGCATGGGCAAATCCTTCGCCCTGCGCTGCTTCGCAAAGTGCCTCAACCCCAACCTCTACCATATGGAGTACATCTGCCTCTCCACGGTCAGCGTCATGGAGTTCTACCGCCAGCTCTGCTCTGTTCTGGGGCTAGAGCCAAGGGGCGGCAAGCCTGGGATGTTCCGCGCCGTACAGGAGCAGATACTCTACCTCTACAAGGACAAGAAGCAGCCCCTCCTCCTGGCAGTCGATGAGGCACAATACCTCTCCACCGGCATCCTGGAGGATATCAAGATGCTCATGAACTACGGGTATGACTCCCTGAACTGCTTCACGCTCATCCTCTGTGGGGAGCCCCACCTGAACAGCACCCTGAAAAAGCCCGTCCATGAGGCCCTGCGCCAGCGCATCACCGTACACTACAACTTTTCCGGTCTCTCAGACTCGGAAGTGGCGCAGTATATCCTCCACAAGATCGCCTGTGCCGGAGGCGCAGCCTCCATCATCGACCAGGCAGCGCTTTCTGCCGTCCACAGTCACTCCCAGGGGAGCCCCCGCCTGGTGGACAACCTGATGACCGACGCGCTGACTCTGGGGGCACAGATGGACAAGAAAGTGATCGATACGGATGTCATCCTGGCTTCTGTCAGCAGCCAGAATCTCGGATAGGAGGAATGGAACATGAATTATACCTGTATCCTGAAAAGCGGTTCCCGCAAGGAGACCTGGACGGGGCAGATCATCCTGCTGAGCACGGGGAACGGATGGTATGAAGCTGAGATCAATGGGCGGGGGACTTACTTCCACATCCTCGCCGGACGGCATAAATATGGGAACTACCTGTGCATCCCTAACCATGATGTAGGGTGCGAGCTCTCCGATTTCTCCGATATCTTTTGGAATGAAGAAAGGATCGGCTCCCTGATGCGGAAGGTGGATGCGGTGACTGTCGCCACCGGCCTGGTTCATCTTCCTGTTCTGGCCGACAGGCAGGGGAAAAACTAAATTTTTCATATGGGCCATGTGTCTCATGAGGGATCCATGGCCTTTTGCATTTCAGGCGCAAAACAATACCGACAACAACGTGCAGCATTTTTGACAGGATTGTGCATTTGCAGACAGCACTGCGCAGTCAATAGGATAAATGTCGGAAAAATAATTCGCTGTTTGCGT
>CAJTDD010000072.1 GCA_910574885.1 Lachnospiraceae bacterium
CATATTCTGTTAAGTCAGAACGCAACTGTTTTGTCATTCCACGTTTTAGTTCATTGTAAATTGTGGCTAAGCACCTACCTAATACTTGCGCTATCTCTTTTGGCTTGCACCCTTTCTTACAAAGTGCTTCAATCTGGTATCTTTCCCGCTCTGTGATATACTTATCCTTCATGGTACTTTCCCCCTTTTTCCGAGATTTTACCACAAAAAAATTATCTGTCAATGACAGGCGTTGTTATTCCATAATCATTGACAGATAATTTTTTTGTGGTGAAATCTTTGTTTGGGTGGAACTCTTTCTAAATATATAATTCTATAAATTAATTCATATTGTTATGTGGCTAATAGAAAATATAATTCGTAGAGTTGAAAAGCAATGTATCCAATCAACATGAAAATTAATACTATCAAAACAAATTTGATTACTGGAATATAAGACTTGCTTTTTTGTGTTCCTCCATATAAATTAATTTGTTCTAATTCTTTAATCCGCATTTTATCAAAGATTGTTTTATGCTCTTTCCCGTACAAATGCCATAACTCTGATTTTCGTTCTTCTTTCTCGATACGCTCTATTCTTGCCTTCTTCCTGTCTTCGTAGGTTTCCTTCATGTAATCACGTTCCATTAAACCCATGTTCCCTATCCCCCTTTTCTTTCGCATCTCCGTTTTCTCTTGCTAAAAGTATACCATAGGGGCGGGGGTTGTCAAGCGAAGATATTTTCCGCATAACCGAGTTCATCCGGCGTTAGTTCCCTGAAATCCGTTTCCCGAAAGAGCAGTTCCGCTTTCCCGTCTTCGATTACACGGCGGAAATTTACGTCCTTGTAGATTGGTTTTAGCTGTGGGGCTTTCTCCATCCTTGCTAACATCTTCTCTGATTCCTGTATGAGCCTTTCAATTCGTTGGTTTGTCATGGCTTCTTTCCCCCTTCTCCATTTCTATGTAGTTGATTGTAAGTCCAGCCGATTCCACGACTACTTTTGACGTGTGGCGGATGGACTGGATGTTGTTGTCTATGAATTGTCCGATTTCTTCGTATGGCAGGTTGTACACGCTGACTTTTGCCGTCTCACAGTTCTTGCTTGACCAGTATCGGCGTCTGTTCTTGCTGACTGCACATAATTCCTTGGTAATGTATTTCGTGATGTACGAGGATACCTTGTTGCTTTCTGCCACTTTTGATACTGTGGAGAACCCGTATTTCCAATTCGCCATGTTGTATATGGTATGACCATTCTTTTTTATCCCGCTGTCCGTTAAGTTGATATTGCCAATATTTGCTAACAGACCGTGGAAGTGGTAATGTACCCCGTCCTTATGCAGTTCCGGCACTATGAGATATTTCAGGTCGGGGGCATAGCGGGAGCGAAGGTTGTTGAGCCACTTGCTTACCTTGTCACAGAGAAGGTTATAATCACTAGAATCTAACTTGTTTCGGTCGAAGGTCAGCGTCAGGAAATATTCCCATATGTTCGCACGGGATATCTCATAGATTTTCTGGATTGTCCGGTTCATGCTTGATTGTATGGCGTGCCCCCTCTGACTGTCCGTGGGTTCGGACGTATGAACTTTTTCAGGGGCATCCAGAAGTTCGGACGTGTGAACTTTCCCGTGGGTGTGCGAGAGTTCGGACGTGTGAACTCTTTGCAGTTCGTCGCATTCCTGTGGGACTGCTAACGGGATAGGCGGGACTTTTTCGTTGGTGGAAATTGGTTGGTTGTACAGCCGTATCTGGATTCCATCGGCATACTCGTACACCTTGAGATTATAATTGCCCATAGCCGGCTTTCCCCTTTTTGCCCTTTTCCCCGGTGGGGTGAGTGTTAAGTGTTGCTATAGTCAAGTAGGAGCAACATTTTGTACGCCCTACCCGCTTGCTTTTTCGTCCGTCATGTCCGCCCCTTCCCCTTGCGGAGACCCCTTAATCCCCGCCGTGGCAGGGGCGAACATGCCGAACGTGTCATACAGGCTGTAATATTTCTTATGTGCTATGAAGAACTCTGAGCCGACTTTCTCCTTCATGGGATACCAGACTTTCACCGATACGAATAGGTTGCCGAGGCAAAACGCGCTCAGTATCTTCCCCTTTATGCCGAAATTGCTTACTTTCCTATGGATTTGTTCGTACTCGATTAATGCGCGTATCTGCCTGTCTATCATCCGGTCGAACTGTGCGACCAGTATCACGTCATAGCCAAATTTCCTATGCTGGGTAAAGAAGGAAAGCCATTCATTGCGCCCCTTGGTGTTCCATTCCCGGGCATTGAACATTAGCTGACATTCATCAAGGATTAGGAGTATCTTCCCTTCTACTACCCGTCTGCCGTGGAAGTAGCCTCTTGCATAATCTATCAAGTATTTGGGGGTCAGGGTGTCGTTTGCTACCTCTACGAATTCCCCTTTCGCTTTCCTGATATTCCCGGTATTAACGGGGAAGTTTGCAAGCACGGGATACCCTCTTTTCAATGTCCAGTAAATGACCCTTGATGTGTGCAAGGACTTCCCCGAGCCGGGAGTCCCGCTGTACAGGTAAATCATACCTTTTCCTCCTTCTTTCGCTTTCCCATTGCGTGTACCCCATGCCGGACAGGCAATATTCTGAGATACATTTCCTACAATGCTTTGTATTGGTTTCCTTATCCCCGTACCTACAAGTAGTACAAGTGTTTGTTGTGTTATCGTCAAACCACATCCTTTTCCCTCCTATTCGATTGCGCGTATCCAGCGCAGGACTATGGAATACAGGTAGAAAAGACCGATTGCGATAAGCCATGCTTCGCCGATTGCTATCATCTGCCCTACGGGGATGAACCAGTTGAGCCACCCAAGGTAAGGCAGATTCCCACATGCTTCAATGAAGGATGTGAACGGACTCGTAGGGAGGAGATTTAACACCCAGTCCAGAAATTTTTCGATAATTGATGTCATGAAATCCAACATTGTGCTTTCCCCCTTTAACCTTTTATCAATGCCCTTGTCGCAAGAATCAGACCTGCCATATAGATGATAAGGAAGGCGGAACGGCAGACCACGGCAACACTATTGAAATCTTTTAAGTCGATTACAAAGGTATGGTCATAGTTGATAATGCCGAAATGCACGGGAATCTCCACCCGGGGCGTTTCGGGTTCGGCATTGAATAGCTTGAAGCAGTCCACCAAGTCGAACGGGATGCAGAACGGGAATAAGTGTTTCAGGTCTGCTAAAAAAGTGTCGTTGTTCGTGGGGGTGTCGGGATTTGTTGGATTGTCAGGATTATCTGGGTCAGGGTTCGGATTTGGGTTCTCGGTAGGATTTACAAGGGAATCCACAAACTCATCCATTATCTTTTGCTTTTCTTCTTCGTCCTCCGCATTGTTCAAATCTTCAAAGTATTGGTTCAGTTGTTCCGTCGTTGGCAAGGTTGCATTTTCATAGAGGGATTTTGTTAAGTCCCCGCCTGTCTCTGCCAATTTTTTTGCTAATGCTGTAGATTTCCCGATAGTGGAAGGATTAACATATTTATCAGGGTATACAGGATATGGATTATCATAATATGCAAGGGAATCCTCTAGCGATTTGCAAATAGGTATGTTCCCAAAATAAAATATTGTATCACCGGGATAAGAAATAGTCTTTTTTTCATAACTGTCCTCTCTTAAATTAGAATCCAGAGTATACTCCTCATATCTTTTATTTATAATCATGTTAAAAAGAATGCCTCTACATTGATAATGACCAATCACTAGAGAAGAAACACCGGATTGAGGTTGGCTTATGTAAGAATATTCAACTGGTGAGCAAGATATTGAAATTGAAGTCTTGAAAAGATTATCATTTACATATGTAACCTTATACGGGAAATCTTCTAAATTTATCCCTTTATCACTGCAATATTCTTCGATTGCCTTATCGGTATTAACTAATGCAGTATTAATATCTGCCGGTAGTCCACCGGGCATTTTCGCACCTTCCTTGGAGCTTTCTAACATGGTTGCCCCGTATGCACCAAGGAGGAAACCCGCGCCAGTTCCTAACGCTTGGGACAGATTCCCGCCGTTTTTTGCGACGAGTTCTTTTAGCTTCTGCCATGTCGGGAATTTGTTGTTATCGTCGTCGTTATCGCCGTCACCACCTGTATTACCACTACCTCCCGTTCCTTCTAAAGCACCTATGTATTCGCCAGTTTCGGGGTCAACATAACCTAATTCTATAGCTTTCTGCAAAACATCGTTGTCCCATTGTTCTTGTATTCTGTCAGCAAAACCTTGTCCCCATTCTGCCATTTCTGGGTCAAGGACGGGAGAATCTTCGTCTTCTAACCATTGACCATTAGTCCAATATTCAGATATTCCAACGTATGCAATCCCCGCTGTGGCTAATAGGGCAGTTAGCAGGATGATATCATCCACCACGGCTACCGCTTTTACTTCCCTTGCTTCGTTGTAGGACATCATCACCGCGCTACTGGCAATGCATCCCACTAGGATGTAGGGGATTGCTTTCCTAAGCAGAGTCTTGCGGATATGGTAGTGGCTTCTTGGGGTGTCCGGCTGGGTCGCCCCGTTGGTTCGGGTTGCTTCCTTCGTTTCGGTTGCTTTAGTTCTCTTTTCCATGGTTTCCCCTTCCTCTCTTTCTCTTTTCTTTCTTTTCTCTCTTTTGGGGTCAGGAAAAGGGACTGGATTCCCTCTCAGTCCCTTCTTTTCCCTCCGCTGCCTACTTAGTTACGATTTTTTTGAAAATACGGATGCCCGTCGTTACTACGATGACCGCACCTACCACCGGGAGGGCAACCGGCAGTACATCCCCGATGATTCC
>CAJTDD010000073.1 GCA_910574885.1 Lachnospiraceae bacterium
AAGCGATCCCATAAGATTTTTCAAGGCATAGTACCCGCTATGTCCAATGTTTATGTCCATTTTTCTCAAACTTCTTTTCCTGCACGATATTCAGTTGTCAATTTTCAGTTAGAATCACATTCATTGAGATTCCGAGAAGTTATTCCCTAATTATATAGCATTAACCTTGCCAAAACCTTGCCGTAACCTTGCTTTTTTCATGTTTTCCTCCAATAAATATACAAAAAGCCCTGTGCTGTTACAGAGCTTTTGGAAATAGTATCGTAAATGTTGCACCCATTCCGGGATTGCTGTCTGCTTTAATTTTCCCATTGTGAGCATTTACAAGTTCTGTCGTAATAGATAGCCCCAAGCCATTGCCCCTGGCAGAACGTGAACTGTCACATTGATACATTCTCTCAAAAATATGCGGAATATCAGAGGAGGAAATACCTTTTCCATTATCTGAAATGATAATTTCTACTTGCTGTTCATTCTCCAATAATTTCAAAGTCAATTTATTGCCGCCACTGTGCATAAGCACATTTTGAAACAGATTATTAAGAATGCGGGTATAGGAATGAGGGTCAATACGAAAAAAATATTCATCTTCAGGAATATCAAAATCATATTCAAAATGGTTGCGTTCCAAGGTTGGAACCCACTCTGCGACAATATTGCGGGTCAATTCGTTAAAATCACATAACTCAAAATGAAAAACCTGTTCTTTAGCGTCTAGTTTTACCCACTCAAATAGTGCTTCCACAAAATGTTTTAAGTGACACGCTTTTTCTACTGCAATATGGATATAGGCTTCTTTTTCTTTCCCAGCCACAAGACCATTTTCAACGGCATCCAAGTAGCCAAACAATGAAGCTAATGGTGTCTTTACATCATGGGAAAGGCTTGTCATAAGTCGCTTGTATGCCTGCTCCGATTGTTTTTGTTGTATAAGCTGTGACTGGTTCTTGACCGCAATTTCATTGATTGCATAGCAAATACGCTTTGTCATATCGCTTTTTCTCGCCAAAACCCGTCGGTTCGGATTACCGGACTTTATATCTTCAAGGGCTTCTTCAATAATAGATAATTGTCCTCTTACACGCCTAAGTTTCGTAATAAAAAACAGGACAGCCAAAAGCGCTGTACAGAGAGCAATTAATAAAAATGAATTTAAGTTCATGTTATGCCTCCCTGTTAAATCGGTAACCAACGCCCCGAACAGTCAGAATATAAAAAGGGTGTTCCGGGTCTGGTTCGATTTTTTTCCGTAATTTGCTGATAAACGACATGATATTACTATCATCAAAAGCATACTCTTCCTCCCATACATGGGTATAAATCTGCTTTTTTGTAAACACTTTTCCTTTATTTGCTGCAAGGAAAGAAAGCAGATCAAATTCTTTTCCTGTAAGTTCCACTTGTATATCATTAACCAAAACAAGACGGTTAAGGTTATCTATCGTCATTCCTTGAAATACCATACAATCCGTTTCTGTGCCAGAAACAGTATTGAACAATGTAAAACGCCGGATAAGAGAATTTACACGTGCCATAAGCTCGTTAATGCTAAATGGCTTTGTCAGATAATCGTCTGCCCCCATCCTTAAGCCGGAAACCTTATCTTCCTCACCGCTTTTTGCGGTAAGCATAAGAACAGGCACATTGCTTGTCTGCCGTACTTGTTGCAACACTTGAAAACCGTCTAAGTCGGGCATCATAATATCAAGAATAATAAGTGAACAGGTATCTTTGGTTTCCTCCAATATATGCAGTCCTTCTATCCCGCCGCCTGCGACAACCGCAGTAAGGTTTTCCTGCTCTACGCATTTTTTCATAAGTGCGCAAAGTTCTTTATCATCATCTATAATTAAAACTTTATTCATGTTTTTTCTTCCTTTCTGCTTTTAATCGGGCATCTGTTGGTTTTTCAGCGTCCTTTGGAATCAGCCACAAGCGGCTGAACTTTGCCACGCCCGGTATGCGGTTTTCCTCACATAGCTTTTGCACCCGTCTTTCTGAAATGCCCCATTTCTTTGCCGCTTCTGGGGCAGAAATATACTCTAACATCTTCATTCACCCTTCCTTTAATCTCTGCCATATAATTATATGCGGTCAGGCGAATCATTTCAAGTATTTAAGACCTGCATCATGGAAATGTGCATAACTGGCTATGAAACTATGGAAAACCCCATTCACAGCCTGTGGAAAAGCAAAAGCAGCTTTCCCACATCCTGCAAACAGGATTTCCCACAGTTCCATAAACACAGCCAGTTATACGACATTCCCACAATGCCTGCGCCTACGGAATCCATCTCTCTATCTATTTCTTTGTTAGAAACATCTTTTTACAGACCTATTCCCGCCATTCTTGCGAAAACAGCTTTTCGCCCGATAAGTTCCGACTGTTTTTCTTTTGTCAGGCTCTCAAACACACCCTTATACCCTTTTTCCAGCAATGGAGTACCTTTTGCGATAAGATACAGCTTCATATCAAGCCATTCCTGCCATAATGCTTCAAACAATGCCTTGCCGTCCGTAAAAGTTGCATCTTCCTCAAAGCCATGCGGCGGCGTATAATATTTGAGCATCACAAAACCATATCTGCCTACATCAAGCACTACAATATCCGCCATTTCGTACAGCTCTGCAAACGCATCAGCCACCTTTTGACATTTTGCACGTTCTTCATCTGTGATATAAATCTTCTTTTCCATATTGCTTTACCTCGTTTCTTATAAAATTTTACCATATTCATTTTATAAGAACCACCTGCATACCAGCTTTTATTCCTCTTGTTTTGGCAAAACCCACTTTACTAACAATTCACTTCGGAAAACATGGTATCAAGGTTATTAAGTACCCACCCTTGCAGCATCTCCTTTATGAAATCAGTGATTTTGTCTATGATGCCGCCCATTTATCTTATGAAAACAGGCTGGAGAGCTGTGGAATCACCGTCTGCGCCACAATGATAATGCCCCCTCCACTCATAAGCTGTGTTATCCCCAATTAGTAGGAACAATACAGCTTTCTGGCGGGCGGCGGCACGTCAAGAAATATATATGGAGTTTTTAAGAATCCCCCCCGGAGCGAGGGAGCGGTCAGCCTGTGACCTGCTCCACTTCCGGTATGGGTTTGAGATTAAAATGAATTTCGATAGAAATGTGTCTTGTTTTGTCGCTGTCTATGGTTTCATGGACAACGATTTCTTTAATCAGGCGGTTCAGGGTGGGAGCGTCCAGCTCGGTGATATCCCGGTACTCCTGTATGGATTCCACCCACTGCCTTGCGTCCACGGCAAGCCGGATTTCATCGGCAAGGCGTTTCCGTCCTTCCTCAACCTTGGTTTTTAATTCTGCCTGTTCCTTCTGCGTCTTTTCCAGCAGGAGATCGAAGTTTTCCTCTGTGATTCGTCCGGCTACCATGTCCTCATAAAGCCGTAATACCATCTTTTCCAGCACTTCAATCCGTTCTTCGTCTTTGGCAAGGGTGCGTTCCATCGCTTCCCGCTGGTCTTTCTGCTCGGCCTGGCAGGTGTCGGTCAGCCGTCCGGCCACCGCTTCGCTGTCGGTCAGGGCAGCGGCGGCGCACTCCCGGATTTTGTTCAGCACAAGGGCATAGAGGGTGTCAAACTCAACCCGGTGCTGTGTGCAGTGCTGCTTCCCGTAGGCATTGTAGGTCTTGCAGGAGTAAATCTGCTGTGGGTGCTTTGCGTTGGTGTAGCGGATGGTCAGCGACTTCCCGCATTCGCCGCATTTGAGCAGCCCTGCAAAGATACTCGGCTCCCCGGACTTGCCCGGTCGCTGGCGAGATTTCAGCTTTTCCTGCACGATGGCGAAGCTCTTTTTGTCTACCAGCGGCTCATGCGTCCCCTCCACCACAATCCAGTCCTCCGGCTTCTTGTCCCGGATCGTGCCGATTTTAAAGCGGTACTCGGTCTTTTGGGAAGCGATTGCGCCGGTGTAGACGGGGTTCATCAGGATTTCCTTAATCACGGAGAAGTCCCAGACGTACCGCCCGTTCTCCGGGTCTTTCTTTTCCCATTTGGTATGGATGTTCCGGTGTCCCCGCTTCCGGTTCCACCATGTGGGGCAGGGGTGCTTCCCTTCCTCCAGCCTGCGCCGGATGTAGTTGGGGCCGTGCCCGTCCAGCGCATACCCGAAAATCTGCCGGACAACCGGGGCGGTTTCCTCGTCCACCAGCAGGCGGTTTTTATCCTCCGGGTCTTTCCGGTAGCCGAAGGGGGCAAGGCAGCCGGTGAACTGGCCTTTCTGCGCCTTCAGCACATAGGAAGAATGGACTTTCTTGGAAATATCCTTGCTGTACATCTCATTCAGGATGTTTTTGAAGGGCGCAATGTCGTTGTTGTCCCGCATGGTGTCGATACCGTCATTCATGGCGATGTAGCGCACGCCGTTCCTTGGGAAGAAGTCCTCGATAAGCTGCCCGGTCTGCAAGTAGTTCCGTCCTAACCTTGATAAATCCTTCGTAATGACAAGGTTTATCTGCTTCCGCTCAATGGCTTTCAACATCCGTTTCAGGTCGGGGCGTTCCATGTTCAGGCCGGTGAAGCCGTCGTCCTGATAGACTGCCGTAACCTCCCATCCCTGCTTCTCGCAGAACTTTTCCAGCATATCTCGCTGGTTCTCGATACTGGCACTCGTCCCGTCTTACACAGCACAAAACCGGCGTTGACATTGAACTTCCCATGGTCCCGGATGTAAAGGCCGCCCTGAAACAGTATTTAGAGGAAGAACGGGCCTGCTATGACAGCCCG
>CAJTDD010000074.1 GCA_910574885.1 Lachnospiraceae bacterium
GGAATCATCGGGGATGTACTGCCGGTTGCCCTCCCGGTGGTAGGTGCGGTCATCGTAGTAACGACGGGCATCCGTATTTTCAAAAAAATCGTAACTAAGTAGGCAGTGGAGGGAAAAGAAGGGACTGAGAGGGAATCCAGTCCCTTTTCCTGACCCCAAAAGAGAGAAAAGAAAGAAAAGAGAAAGAGAGGAAGGGGAAACCATGGAAAAGAGAACTAAAGCAACCGAAACGAAGGAAGCAACCCGAACCAACGGGGCGACCCAGCCGGACACCCCAAGAAGCCACTACCATATCCGCAAGACTCTGCTTAGGAAGGCAATCCCTTACATCCTAGTGGGATGCATTGCCAGTAGCGCGGTGATGATGTCATATAACGAAGCCGAAGAGGTAAAGGCAGAAGCCATAACCATTACCGCCCTAACTGTATGCGCGCTCCTTGCGGTCATGGCTACAATGGGCATTACATACGCCACACAAAACATTTTGGAGACATGGGAAGACGGGAATAACGCACTTGACCCAGATTTTGAAGATATATATGAGGATTGGGGTTACAATTATGATACCGAATTACAATTATTATTAGAGCAACAAGGTTCTAGCGGTGGCGGGAATGATGAAGATTTGCCTCCTGATTTTGATACATTAATGAAGCGAATAGAGATTGCGGGGAATACTGCCGTTATCACAGCGGGTGCATGGAATTTATTAAAAAAATCAGGAAAGACCCTCCTACAAAAATCCTATGAATTAGGCACGCTGTTTGCAGATTCTACTATACCGGACGGGATGAACGTCCCTATTGAGGATATTAATAAATCAACTGCCATTATATGTACTGTGAGTGATATTTATAGAGTGGACACAATAATGTTATGTACAAACGTTCCTATTGCTATCGTTCCAGATTACAGTTGTATCGTCACTATCAATAGTGACAGTGATAAATATATTACTTCAAAATATTATAAAGGTGAATCAGTATATACCGGGACGGGCTTTCTTAGTAATGTCGGCGGTGGCTATTTGTATGCGCCTACGGGATTTCAATGCCGTCAAATCCATAGTTTTTCAAAATTTATGAGTAAACACCCAACTTTCAATACAGTAGATGAAGCTGTGAATTATTTAAAACAACAAAATATTGCTATGCAAGACGAACCTATTTGGGTAACACCAGAATTACAGGACATTTACGAAAATAAAGGAGAATTTGAATTTCCCGAAAATATGCCGGATTCTTTAAGAATCCCTAACATTGATGATTTACAAGAATTGGCGCGAAGGCTCAACCCTGATTCTAACCCTGATTACAACCCCGAAGAGATTCCCGAGTATATCAAACAGTACATTAATGATTTGAAAGTTGACCCGAACCCAAACCCTGACCCAAATCCCGACCCGAACCCAAACCCTGACCCTGATAACCCTGACAAGCCAACAAACCCCGACACCCCCACGAACAACGATACCTTTTTAGCAGACCTGAAACACTTATTCCCGTTCTGCATCCCGTTCGACTTGGTGGACTGCTTCAAGCTATTCAATGCCGAACCCGTAACGCCCCGGGTGGAGATTCCCGTGCATTTCGGCATTATCAACTATGACCATACCTTTGTAATCGACTTAAAAGATTTCAATAGTGTTGCCGTGGTCTGCCGTTCCGCCTTCCTTATCATCTATATGGCAGGTCTGATTCTTGCGACAAGGGCATTGATAAAAGGGTAAAGGAGGGAAGCACAATGTTGGATTTCATGACATCAATTATCGAAAAATTTCTCGACTGGGTGCTAAAGCTCCTCCCCACAAGCCCATTCACATCCTTTATAGAAGCATGTGGGAATCTGCCTTACCTTGGGTGGCTCAACTGGTTCATCCCCGTAGGGCAGATGATAGCAATCGGCGAAGCATGGCTTATCGCAATCGGTCTTTTCTACCTGTATTCCATAGTCCTGCGCTGGATACGCGCAATCGAATAGGAGGGAAAAAAGATGTGGTTTGACGATAACACAACAAACACTTGTACCACTTGCAGGTACGGGGATAAGGAAACCAATACAAAGCATTGCAGGAAATGTATCTCAGAATATTGCCTGTCCGGCATGGGGTACACGCAATGGGAAAGCGAAAGAAGGAGGAAAGGGTATGATTTACCTGTACAGCGGGACTCCCGGCTCGGGGAAGTCCTTGCACACATCAAGGGTCATTTACTGGACATTGAAAAGAGGGTATCCCGTGCTTGCAAACTTCCCCGTTAATACCGGGAATATCAGGAAAGCGAAAGGGGAATTCGTAGAGGTAGCAAACGACACCCTGACCCCTAAATACCTGATAAATTATGCAAGGGGCTATTTCCACGGCAGACGGGTAGTAGAAGGGAAGATACTCCTAATCCTTGATGAATGCCAGCTAATGTTCAATGCCCGGGAATGGAACACCAAGGGGCGCAACGAATGGCTTTCCTTCTTTACCCAGCATAGGAAATTTGGCTATGACGTGATACTGGTCGCACAGTTCGACCGGATGATAGACAGGCAGATACGCGCATTAATCGAGTATGAACAAATCCATAGGAAAGTAAGCAATTTCGGCATAAAGGGGAAGGTGCTGAGCGCGTTCTGCCTCGGCAACCTATTCGTGTCGGTGAAAGTCTGGTATCCCATGAAGGAGAAAGTCGGCTCAGAGTTCTTCATTTCACATAAGAAATATTACAGCCTGTATGACACGTTCGGCATGTTCGCCCCTGCCACGGCGGGGATTAAGGGGTCTCCGCAAGGGGAAGGGGCGGACATGACGGACGAAAAAGCAAGCGGGTAAGGCGTACAAAATGTTGCCCCTACTTGACTATAGCAACACTTAACACTCACCCCACCGGGGAAAAGGGCAAAAAGGGGAAAGCCGGCTATGGGCAACTATAATCTCAAGGTGTACGAATATGCCGATGGAATCCAGATACGGTTATACAACCAACCAATTTCCACCAACGAAAAAGTCCCGCCTGTCCCGTTAGCAGTCCCACAGGAATGCGACGAACTGCAAAGAGTTCACACATCCGAACTCTCGCACACCCACGGGAAAGTTCACACGTCCGAACTTCTGGACAACCCGGAAAAAGTTCATACGTCCGAATCCCCGGACAGACAGCGGGGACACGCCATACAATCAAGCATGAACCGGACTATCCAGAAAATCTATGAGATATCCCGTGCGAACATATGGGAATATTTCCTGACGCTGACCTTCGACCGAAACAAGTTAGATTCTAGTGATTATAACCTTCTCTGTGACAAGGTAAGCAAGTGGCTCAACAATCTTCGTTCCCGCTACGCCCCCGACCTGAAATATCTCATAGTGCCGGAACTGCATAAGGATGGGAAACATTATCACTTCCACGGTCTGCTATCAAATATCGGCAACATTACCTTAACAGACAGCGGGATAAAAAAGAACGGTCATACCATATACAATATGGCGAATTGGAAATATGGGTTCTCCACAGTATCAAAAGTGGTAGAAAGCAACAAAGTATCCTCGTACATCACGAAATACATTACCAAGGAATTATGTGCAGTCAGCAAGAACAAACGCCGGTACTGGTCAAGCAAGAACTGTGATACGGCAAAAGTCAGCGTGTATAACCTGCCATATGAAGAAATCGGACAATTCATAGACAACAATATCCAGTCCATCCGCCACACGTCAAAAGTAGTCGTGGAATCGGCTGGACTTACAATCAACTACATAGAAATGGAGAAGGGGGAAAGAAACCATGACAAACCAAAGAATTGAAAGACTCATACAGGAATCGGAAAAGATGTTAGCAAGGATGGAGAAAGACCCACAGCTCAAACCAATCTACAAGGACGTAAATTTCCGCCGTGTAATCGAAGACGGGAAAGCGGAACTGCTCTTTCGGGAAACGGATTTCATTGAGCTAACGCCGGATGAACTGGGCTATGCGCAAAATATCTTTGCTTGACAACCCCCGCCCCTATGGTATACTTTTAGCAAGAGAAAACGGAGATGCGAAAGAAAAGGGGGATAGGGAACATGGGTTTAATGGAACGTGATTACATACGGGAAAAAAACAAAAAATCGCATAGCCAAAAGTGGAATTCAGAATTTGGCAGTAAAAAAACTATAGAATCAGAATTAGATAGAATATGTGAAGATAAAAGAAAACAAAAAGAATATAAAAAACAACTTTTTAACCAAAATATTAAGCCGCATCTTGTGTATATGGATGAAAACGGAAATATTGAAAAAAAAGTAAATTCTCATTTTTCTAATGATGATAGAAAGACTATTAGACAACTACAAAAACAATCTAAAATCCGATATGCAAGAAATAAATTTTTACATATTGCGCTAATTTTTATTATTATCTTTCTTATCTTATATTTAAGCTATGATTTGTATATGAGTAGCACTATGACATTTTAAAATTAGATGTTTAGAAAGAGTTCCACCCAAACAAAGATTTCACCACAAAAAAATTATCTGTCAATGTGTCGGACGTCAAATTGATGGAAACGCAAACAGCGAATTATTTTTCCGACATTTATCCTATTGACTGCGCAGTGCTGTCTGCAAATGCACAATCCTGTCAAAAATGCTGCACGTTGTTGTCGGTATTGTTTTGCGCCTGAAATGCAAAAGGCCATGGATC
>CAJTDD010000075.1 GCA_910574885.1 Lachnospiraceae bacterium
TATCCGAGATTTTTTGCATGAACCCCCGCATACAAAAGGTTTTTAAGAATTTCCTCGGATAATTAAAAATCTCGGATAATGCGCCCTATCCGAGTTCTTGGATAGGGCGCAATTATACACCACCCAGAGGTTGGTGCATTGCGTTCTCCGAAGGCTCCTCGCCGGAGGGCTGTGATTTTCCGCAGTCAAGGTCTGCTCCAAATCAAACAGGGGACGCTACGCTTCCCCTGCGCTGGCTGCCGCCAGCTACCCTTTTGTGGACTTGCCATCTGGGGACACCTTGCAATGCAAGCTGTTCCCAGCCGACAAGTTTCATAAAATATGCTATCTTTTCGATAAGCAATAAAGTATAATGAAGTCAGTAATAAATTTAGAAATTGAGGTAAAGTTATGGCATCCAGCAAAGAATATTTAGAATTTATTTTAGGTCAGTTATCTGGCTTGAATGAAATTACCTATCGAGCTATGATGGGCGAATTTGTCATTTATTATCGTGGTAAGATTGTAGGCGGTATCTATGATGATAGATTACTTGTTAAACCAGTAAAATCAGCAATAAGTTATATGCCAACGGTTTCGTATGAGTTACCTTACGAGGGAGCAAAAGAAATG
Source organism: Lachnospiraceae bacterium (assembly GCA_910574885.1). Classification (GTDB taxonomy): domain Bacteria; phylum Bacillota; class Clostridia; order Lachnospirales; family Lachnospiraceae; genus Sporofaciens. The sequence goes on from CAJTDD010000075.1 coordinate 613, forward strand.
TTGTTGGTAGATGAAGTTGATAATAAAGAGTTTTTGACAGGATTGTTTAATGCTATGTATGAGGAATTGCCTACCCCTAAATCGAAAAAGAAGAAATAATAAAATAATAATTTGAGAGGAAGTGTTACTGATGGAAAAGTTTAAGCCGTTTATTATACCTGTGGCATTATTGGTTTTAATTGACCAGACGGTTAAAATAGTAATTTCAAAAGTATTTATGAAATGCGAATTTGATATAATAGCCAAAGTTTTAAGATTTAATCCAGAACTAAATACTCGTTTATCTTATGCTGGAAATTTCTTCGAATTATTATCAAGTCCGTTTGTTACCATTTTATTGAATGTGTTTGTTTTGTTCCTCTTTTTTTCAGGATATATGCTATATCAGGCAAAAAGAGCACATATAAGTTTTTGGGTAAAAATAATAATGATTTGTGGCATATCGGGATGTTTATGTAGCTTGATTGATAAGCTGTTTTGGGGTGGAAGTTTAGATTTTTTGCAGATACCTACCCTTTTTATTTTTGATTTGAAAGACTGCTATCTTACAGTTGCAGAAGTTATATTTGTTGCTATTGGAATTTTGAATAGCAAAGAAATATCGGTTAAAGAGTATTTACATTTTTGTTGTAACAAATTTAGCTTGTAAACTTCTGGTTTATTATTTCTTATACATCGGGTCAACTTGCCCCGAACTTTTACAACTAAATACCCGCCGCCCACACAGCGGCACACCGAGCAGGAAATCTGAAAAGGTCTCCTGCTTTTTTTCTGCCCCAAATGAGGTGGTAAAACGCCACCCCATCCACCAATTACCGAAAGGAGGGACACGAAATGCCCTGTCCACACAACGAAATCACGATTGTTCAGCGCAGCCAGCGGCAGTCTGCGGTTGCCGCCGCTGCTTACCAGAGTGGCGAAAAGCTGTTCTGTGAATACGACCAGCAAGTGAAGCACTACCCAGAAAAGCGTGGTATCGTCCACAATGAAATCCTGCTCCCGGCAAATGCCCCACAGGAATATGCAGACCGCAATACCTTATGGAACGCCGCCGAAGCGGTGGAGAAGCAATGGAACTCTCAGCTTGCAAGGCGGTGGGTGCTTACCATCCCCAGAGAAATACCGCCCGACCAGTACGCTGTCCTTGTCCGGGAGTTTTGCCAGAAGCAGTTTGTTTCCAAAGGCATGATTGCTGATTTTGCTATCCATGACCCCCATCCGCCGGGACATAATCCCCACGCCCATGTCCTGCTGACCATGCGGGCAATGGACGAACATGGGAAATGGCTTCCCAAGAGCCGCAAAGTTTATGACCTTGACGAAAACGGGGAACGGATCAAACTTCCGTCTGGCAGGTGGAAAAGCCACAAGGAGGATACGGTGGACTGGAACGACCAGAAGTATTGCGAAATCTGGCGGCATGAATGGGAGGTCATCCAGAACCGCTATCTGGAAGCCAATGACCGCCCGGAGCGTGTGGACTTGCGTTCCTATGCCAGACAGGGGCTTGATATTATCCCTACTGTCCATGAGGGGGCTGCTGTCCGTCAGATGGAAAAGCGTGGTATTCAGACGAATATCGGCAGCCTGAACCGGGAAATCAAAGCCGCCAACAATCTGATGAAGTCTATCCGGCAGCTTATCCAAAACCTCAAAGGCTGGATTACCGAGCTGGGCGAAAAACGGAAAGAGCTGCTTGCACAAAAGGCGGCGGAGGAGGCAACACTTCTTCCCAATCTGCTGATGAAGTATATGGAGATACGAAAGGAAGAACGGAAGGACTGGACAAGGGCTGGACAGAACCGGGGGACTTCACAGGACTTAAAGGCAGTCAGCGAAGCCCTGTCCTATCTCCGGCAAAAGGGGCTTTCCACTGTGGAGGACTTAGAAGCGTTTCTGGAATCTTCCGGGAAATCAGCCGCCGATTACCGCAGTCAGATGAAGCCAAAGGAAGCCCGCAGCAAAGTGATTGATGGGATTCTTGCCAGCCGGACAGACTGCAAGGAATGTAAGCCTGTCTATGAGAAGTACCAGAAGATATTTTTCAAGAAAACAAAGGAGAAATTCAAACAGGAACACCCGGAGGTTGCCCGATATGCGAAAGCCGCCGCCTATCTTGCCAAGCACCCGGACGATAAGGATAAAACGAAAAATGAGCTGCAACAGGAGCAGGAAACGCTTCTTAGCGAAATCGCAGAGCTGAAAGTACCGCTGACCGAGGTACAGGAGGATTTGAAGAAGCTGCGGGACATCCGCTACTGGGTACGGAAAGCCACACCCGGCACAGAGGAAAGCAAAGAGCCGCCCAAGAAGCAGCCTATCAAGGAAGTCTTGCAGGATAAGGCAGACGAGAAAAAAGCACAAAGAACCGCCCCGGCGCAGACGAAACACAGACAACAGGATATGGAACTTTAACAGGCACTTGCCATTTTCAAGCAGAGAATGTCAGGTGCTTTTTTCTTTTTAAGGAGGGATAGATTTGAATTTATTTGAAGCTGTGAAGCAGTCCGTCACAACCAGACAGGCTGCGGAGCATTATGGAATCCATATAGGTCGGAACGGGATGGCTTGCTGCCCGTTCCATCACGATAAAACCCCAAGCATGAAGCTGGATAGGCGTTACCACTGCTTCGGCTGCGGTGCGGATGGGGATGTGATTGATTTTGCCGCCGCCCTGTATGGGCTGGGAAAGAAAGAAGCCGCCGTACAACTGGCACAGGACTTCGGGCTTTCCTATGAGGACTGGAAACCGCCGGGAAAGGCAAAAAAGCCCAAGCCCCGGCAGAAATCCCCGGAGGAACAGTTTCAGGAAGCAAAGAGCCGCTGCTTCCGTACCCTTGCCGATTATCTTCACTTGCTGATGGCATGGAGAATGGACTACGCCCCGCACTCCCCGGAGGAAGCCTTTCATCCCCGGTTTGTGGAAGCCTTACAGAAGCAAGCCCATGTGGAATATCTGCTGGATGTGCTGCTGTTTGGGGAGACGGAGGAAAAAGCGGCTTTGATTACGGACTACGGAAAGGATGTGATACAGCTTGAACAGCGAATGGCAGAGCTTGCAGCCACAGACGCAGCAAGAACTAAAAAACACCATGAACGCCATGCAGCCGCCCCAGAGCATTGAGGAAATCAAGGCGGGGCTGGAAACCACCGAGAAAGGCGGCGTCCGTCAGAGTATACGGAACTGCCTGACCGTATTCCAGCGTGACCCGCTGCTTTCCGGAGCTATCGCATACAACATCCTGACCGACCGCAAAGATATTATAAAGCCCATCGGTTTTCAAAGGGAAAGCACCGCCCTGAACGATACGGACATGAAGTATCTGCTTCTCTATCTGGAAGAAACCTACGGGCTTACCAATGAGAAAAAGATTGATAACGCCATCGGGATTGTGACGAATGAAAACAAGTATCATCCCATCCGGGATTATTTAAGTTCCCTTGTGTGGGACGGGAAGGAACGAATCCGCTTCTGCCTACGGCACTTTCTGGGAGCTGACGCAGATGATTACACCTATGAAGCGTTGAAGCTGTTCCTGATGGGCGCTATCTCACGAGCCTTTCAGCCGGGGTGCAAGTTTGAAATCATGCTCTGTCTGGTCGGAGGTCAGGGGGCTGGCAAGTCCACCTTCTTCCGTCTGCTGGCAGTCCGGGACGAGTGGTTCTCCGATGATTTGCGGAAGCTGGACGATGACAATGTGTACCGTAAGCTGCAAGGTCACTGGATTATCGAAATGTCGGAAATGATGGCAACCGCCAACGCCAAGAGCATTGAGGAAATCAAGTCGTTTTTAAGCCGGCAGAAAGAGGTTTACAAGATACCCTATGAAACCCACCCGGCAGACCGCCCCCGTCAGTGCGTGTTTGGCGGCACTTCCAATGCCCTTGACTTCCTGCTGTCGGACGTCAAATTGATGGAAACGCAAACAGCGAATTATTTTTCCGACATTTATCCTATTGACTGCGCAGTGCTGTCTGCAAATGCACAATCCTGTCAAAAATGCTGCACGTTGTTGTCGGTATTGTTTTGCGCCTGAAATGCAAAAGGCCATGGATC
>CAJTDD010000076.1 GCA_910574885.1 Lachnospiraceae bacterium
CAGCCTCTACATAGGTATACTGGCTGTACGGAAAAGCCGCAACAAACAGATATGCCGTTTGCTGTTCCTGTTTGTCAGGATCCATGTAGCTCATCGTAGGACCTGACCAGTCAACCTCCAGAGTTACTCCCGGTTTGTGTTCGATATGACTGGTATAATTTTTATCAGCTATAAAGCGTTTATAGCCATTTGCGAATGTAGCAGAACAGCAATGGGAAATCCCTTGTGCATTACACTTTTCACAGTATTCCTCCCATAGCAGCATTTCTGTAACCCCGACCTTTTTTCAATTCACTGTGGATATACGAATAGTCCACTGGAGCAAATCTGTTTCTTGGCCTGAAGGTATGGGGATAAAAAAGGTGATAGATCTCGTCATCGTTCATCAGACATATTTCATCCCAGTCTTTGTCACATTTGTCATAAGATTCTTTCACAAATGCAACAGAATTACGAGAGACCTTCAAAGTTTTAGAGATCTCTCTGGCACTTAGATCCTTGTGAAGAAGTTCAAGGATCTGTCTTACTTTTGTTTTCTTAAACATAGAAAACCTCCTTTAAAATGTATTTGAAAAGTACGGGTACTTTTCATAAACACATCTTAAAAGAGGGATCTTATCTTAAGCAATATATTTGGATGACCACAATATATAGTGGTGGCTCCCAAGCTTTAAAATACACTGGATCCAGGTGGCTCTCAAGCTTTAAATAGATGGCTCCCAAGCATTAGAATAATCACCCGGATGGCTTCTCTGATTTCCTTAACGGTACACATATTCATTCCTTCCTCTCAATTTGTCGGGTTTACGGGTGGCGTTTCTTTTTGGGCTTGAAGTCCAGGATATGCCCCTCAATGACGCGGGCATACCGTTTGATTTTGATGTCCCGGCGCTTCTGGCTGGCGAGAACGGCCTGGTAGCCGTCCTCGTCCAGAAACAGGCGCGTTTCATCGCCGGGTGCGCCGTAGGCGGTGCGGGGCCGCAGGACGGAAAACTCCACCATCCAGCGGGTCTTATCCTGAAACCGTTCCACAGCCAGTATGTTGTGGCCCTTTAACTCCCTGGCAACGTGATCTCTCATAGGCGCTCCTTTCAGCGTTCCTGATCTCTCTGACGCTTTTTCTGCCACTGTTCCAGCAGTTTGATGATGGTTTCCTGCATCCGGGCAGGGGTGTAGCTTTTGGGAAAATACTTCCGCAGGGTGTCGGAGGTAAACGTCACCTTGTCCAGATCGCTTTTCTTTTCCTCGCCCATAATCGCCCGCATTACGTCTATGGATAAACGCCCCTCCTGGCTGAATTTCTTGAGCCGCTGGGCTTGGGAAAGGGAGGGGGTGGCCTGTTCGCTGTCCATCGCGTCCAAAAGCTGTGTCTGTTCTTCTTTTTTGAGAAAGGACAGCTCATAGGCCGGGTTCAGGGCAATTTTCTTTTCGTCTACCATGTTCAGCAGTTCGGGGATTAACTCAGTCAGACGAATATACCGCTGAATTTGATTGCGACTTTGACCTACCTGTTCTGCTAAAATATCTCTTGATTTCTTTCCATCGGACTTGTGCCCAACTTGGGCACAAGTTAAATCCATGCGTTCTCCCTGATGTTTCATGGCCTCCAATTTCATTTTGTAGGCAAAAGCCCTTTCGCTGGGGAGCAGGCTTTCCCGTTGTAAATTGCTGTCAACCATGATAATCGTGGCGGCGTCATCGTCCAAATCCCGGACAATGACCGGCATGGTTTCTTTCTCTGCCAGTTCACTGGCCCGATGCCGCCTGTGTCCGGCTACCAGCTCATAGCCGCCGCTGGGGTCAGGACGGGCGATAGCAGGAACAAGAACGCCGTACTGCCGGATGCTGTCCGCTGTTTCCATCATGGCATCATCATCTTTGACCTTGAAGGGGTGTCCCTTGAACGAGTGCAGCTCGCTTAAAGGAATTTCTACCACCTTTTCCCGCCCCGCGTCGGCGCGGCTTTCCTCGGTGGAAAACAGATCATCGACCGATGCCAGCTCTACTTTTTTCGCGCTGCTTTTCAAGTTTCAACACCTCCTTGGTCAGATTTGCGTAGCCTTCGGCTACTTTGCCGCCTGGGTCATGGGCGAAAATGCTCCTGCCCTCCGCGCTGGTTTCCTTTGCCCGGACAGAATGGGGAATCTCAGTGCCAAACACCTTGATTTTGCTGCCGTAAGTTTCCCGCAGCAGGGCGGCAATCTCTTTGGCAAAGTTGGTGCGGTTGTCCACCATCGTCAGCAGGATACCGTCTATTTGCAGTTTCGGGTTGATCTGCCGCTTGACTTTGGCTACCGTAGAGAGCAGCTGTTCCAGCCCTTTGGCGGGCAGATACTCCGCCTGGACGGGGATTATGATCCGGTTGGCGGCGGCCAGCGCGTTGACGGTGAGCATACCCAGGGAGGGCTGGCAGTCTATGAGGATATGGGAATACTGCCCCTTTACACTGTCCAGATATTGCCGCAGAATCGTTTCCCGGCTCATAGCGTTTACCAGCGACACCTCCATGCCGGACAGCTGAATATCCGCCGGCATCAGGTCCACACCCTCCGGGTGGCGCAGAATCCCCTCGCCGGGGCGGACCGGCTGATCGGTCAGGATACGGCCCATCGCGTCAGAGAGGGTAAAGGGCAGCTTATCCGGCTGGGGATTGCCCAGGCTGATGGTCAGGCTCCCTTGCGGGTCCCCGTCAATGAGAAGCACTTTCTTTCCGGCCTGCGCCAGTCCTATCCCTAAGTTGGCACAGGTTGTGGTCTTGCCCACACCTCCCTTTTGGTTGGCGATGGCGATGATTTGCGTGTTCAAGATAATCACCTCGTTTCTTGGTATGAAAAAAGGGAGAATGTGACCGGAATCAACATTCTCCCTTAGAAACGATATGTGATTGTGCAATAATCTGTCTTTTGTGAGGTTAGCTTTTGAGAGCCATCTCGCCGCAAACCCGCATGAATACTGGATTTTTGCCTGTTTGCTTTCCCTTTCCCCAATAACCTGTGTTCAATGATTTTTATGCCAAAGATACAAGCAAAAAGGTACGGGCAATCAAACGGGCGCAGGGACAGGCGGGGGAACATCTGACAAAGCCGCCCTATGGATACATAGTAAGCCCTACGGACAAAAAGCAATGGATTGTGGACGAGGAAGCCGCCGCTGTGGTAAAGCGGATTTTTGATTTATGTATCGGTGGGAAAGGTCCCATGCAGATAGCAAAAATCCTCAAAAAAGATAAGGTACTGACTGCCAAAGCCCACTACGCAAAGAAAAAAGGAAAACCATTTCCCGAAAATCCCTACGATTGGAGAGATAGCACCATTGTAGGTATTTTGGAGCGCATGGACTACTGCGGGCATACGGTGAACTTCAAAAGCTATTCCAAATCCCACAAACTGAAAAAGCGGATTCCTACCACAAAGGAACAGCAGGCAATTTTCTATAATACCCATGAAGCGATTGTAAAGGACGCTGTTTTTGAACGGGTGCAAGAACTTAGGGCGAACAAACGCCGCCCCACAAAAGCGGACAGACAGGGATTGTTTTCCGGTTTGGTGTACTGTGCGGACTGCGGGAGTAAATTACACTTCGCCACTTGTAAAAGTTTTAACGGTTCACAAGACCATTACCGCTGTGCAAAGTACAAGAGCAATACGGGAAGCTGTACGGCACACTTTATCCGCGAGGAAGTGTTGAAGCAGATAGTATGGAGCAGGATATTTGACGTGACCGCCCTTTTCTTTGATGACATCATGGCTTTCCATGAAATGATGTATCAGCAACGCTCCGCTGAAACAGAAAAGGAAATGAAGCGCCGGAAACGTGAAGTCGGGCAGGCAAGGAAGCGGATAGCGGAACTTGACCGTATCTTCAAGCGGATTTATGAGGACGACATAAGCGGGGCTATCAGCCATGACAGGTTTTTGAAGCTGTCCGCAGAGTATGAAGCGGAACAGCAGGAACTGGAAGAAAAGGTCAAGGTAGACCAGCAGGAAGTCGATACCTACAAACAGAACAAGAGCGATTTTGACAGCTTCGCCGCGATTATCCGCAAGTATGTGGGGATAAAGGAACTTACCCCCCCCCAGATTGTCCGAAAATTGTATTAATCTAACAATCAAATCAGAATTTTTGCACTAAAAAATCAGGTATTCCCAGATCCTCTCACGAATCTTTTACCTGACCTTGAA
>CAJTDD010000077.1 GCA_910574885.1 Lachnospiraceae bacterium
GAAGCCTTATACTCAGCATTCCAAAATGTTAATCATTTTAAAGAATGCTGAGAAATAAGGCACTTTACTACTAAAAGATGAGCATTATTCGTTAGCGCAATCCACAAATCCTTGCCATTTCATCTTCACTGCCCTCCCACATTGCCGCTTCATCAGGTATGGGTGTTGGAACAGATTCCATTGCTCCCCGAAGCTGTTCAACAGACTGCTTTGCATAGTAGTTTTTGGTTGTATCAGTCCTGGCATGTCCTAACACTGTAGAGACAAGTTCAATGGCGATCCCATCCTGGTAAAGATTTGTGGCCCTGGTCCGCCGGAACATGTGGCAATGGACTGAATCTGGAATGCTGATCCCTGCCTCGCTTACCAGGGCTGCATATTTTTTTATAATCCTCTGGACATTTCCAACGGACATCCTGTCTGCCACACCTTTTATCGTTGTGGAAAATAAGTAGGCTTCTTTAGAAGAATTGCTGTGATATACACGCATATACTCCTTAAGGTGTCCAGCCGCCTTAGCTGTCAATTGTATGGTTCTCTCTTTGTTGCCTTTGCCTGTTATGAAAATATTGGGATATTTTGATTCCATTGCAACATCACATAAGCGGATGTTGAGCAGCTCACTGACTCTTACAGCTGTATCGTAGAGGAGAATCAAAATAGCACGGTCCCGTACACCAAACTTCGTATCCGGCGGTGCGGACAGTATTGCGGCAAGTGCATCCTCGGACAGAACAGGCTTTTCCTTTTTTATGGTTTTGCAGGGTGATATCTGGCTGACTGCCAGAGCAACCGACTGGATGGATATGTCCATATCCGAGGCATAGTTCAGATAGGCGCGGATAGCCGCGACTCTTACATTTACAGTTGATGGCTGGCTGCCATTTGCAAGCAGATACTCTCTAAAGTTATAAATACATTCTTTGGTACAGTCGGAAAACTGAAAGGTGCTTATGGACTTACCTAATTCACCTACAAGATAGTTTTTAAATATTGTAAGGGAATCCCTATAGGATTCTGCTGTAGCCTGACTGCGTCCGGCCTGCTTTACCAAATAGACATTTAGAAAGTTCCATGTCTGGGAAAAGAACAGCTGGCCAGACCGTATCTTTTCTGGTTTATTCTTCATAGGGAACCACCTCCGGAATAACCTTTCCCGACACTGTATCTTTCTCCCGGATAGTATCAAATGCCTTTTCTACAAGATGATAGTAATAATACGTTTCATCAGGGCTTTTATGTCCAAGGTATCTGCTTAAATATGGGAGCATAGTGTTTGTATCAATTCCCTGGTGCATCCACTCATTAAACCTCTCCACTACAAAAGCGTGGCGTAAACAGTGGGGCGTCGGGTGTTTAGCAAGTGTCCCGGCAGCTGGAAGCATAGCCCAATGACGGTTAAAACTTGACTCTACTCCGGAACACGAAACAGGCTTATGCGGGTCTTTTCCTGGAAAAGCCCAGTCAATTCCGGGGAAAAGCTTTTCCTGGCATTCTTTATAGCTTTTAAGTACTGGAAGGCTGTCCTGCGGAAGGTATACAAGACGGTCTTTGCTGCCTTTTGAGCCAAGGATAGTAAGGATCCCTTTTTCCAGGTCTATATGTTCCCACTTTAGCAGCCGCCCTTCTGACAGACGCAGCCCACAGCAAAAATACAGGAGAAAAAGAATCTTGCACTCCCTGTCGAGCCTTAGCTGCTCTGAATTATGGGATGTGCGGATATCCATTTTCCGCAGCAGCTCCTTAACCTCATCTTTTGACGGGATGTAAAGGGCCGGGCGGTAAGCCTTGCAGAAAAAATTAGGGATGTATGCTTCCTGGCCGAGGGAAAGGATATATTCACCCAGCACTTTCACGACCGACATACGGCGGTTGTGATAGGCATCTCCTTCGCAAGGTCTGGCTTCGGACCATTTGGCTGCCATTTCATAAGTAACTGTTGTCAGTTCCGGATAATTCTGTACGCAAAAAGTATCAAAGCGTTTTAACAGCTTTTCTTCGGCATGATAGGCATATCCATCAGCCCGTTTTTGTTGTATAAGCCCTTCGATATGATGTGCCAGGCCGCTCTCAAAAATGTATGTCATGATAAGACACCTCCAAATTCCAGAGGGCAGAGCCTCATTTTATCTTCGTCACGTTCGAGGTATACCTCAGCAGTTTCCTGACGTGCATGCCCAAGGGCATTAGAAATATCATCAAGCCTGTTGCCTGCCCGGAGCATTCTTGTGGCAAATGTCTTCCGTGTCATATGGAAGCCCTGGCCGGCAGACAGTTCAAAACCATATTCGGCAAGTATTCTTTTTAAAGCCCCGCGGCATGCCGTTGTAACTTTAAGCGGGATATATGGCGCCTGATGGCGGATAAATATATATCCGTTACCTGCGGCAGCCGATTCCGGACGCCCATCCATGATGTATTTATACACTGAATTACCTACGTCTGTCGGTACTGGAAGCGTGATTGCTTTTCTTGTTTTCTGCTGGATGAAGGAGACCGTTTTATTTTTCCAGTCGAAATCATTTACCTGGAGCTTTAGGATGTCTGCGCCCCTGATACCCATCCGGAGTCCGAGCATAACCATGGCTGTGTCCCTGAGTTCTATGGGGGTGGAGGCTTTCTCACGGTATTCATATATTTTCTTAACCATATCATCGCTCAGGACATCAACGATGCTGCGATGGGGAGCGCAGCCTGCGGATACCGCAAAAACAAGTGTTGGCAAAACCAGATCCTGGCCGGCCATGTACCGCAGAAGCTGGCGGAGTTTAGACCCATATGCATTTTTACTCTCCGGGGTCGAGTGGACATCCTGGTTATGGAATGCTTTCACCACATCCGGCGTTATGGACATTGGATGATCTATCCCGTTGTCTTCAAGATATTTGAAAAAACTGCATCCGGCAGATCTGCACATGGTAAGTGTATTATTGGCCATCCCATCCCGCTTGCGGCTCTCTATAAAACCATCAAGAATGGTTTTGCTCCATGACGGGAGTTGGTCGGACGCACGCTTTTGGCCTGCAGTTATGTTAGATTCCATTGTGCCCTGGAGATACTTCCCAAACATTCTGATCGTGTGTGAACGGCGGGCCGATATGGAATTGCCGGCTTTGGCCTGATCCGGACAATCCGGAAGCATATCTATCCATAGGGTTACAGTTTCTGGTGAATGTTCCAGACGGTTAAGTTCCAAAAACATAAAATACCAGGTGAAATCATTGCGGTAAACAGCTTTTGATGACTCCATGTATTTCCAATCATTCAGAGCGTCAAGATATTCTTCCGCTTTATGTTCAAGGGGTACACTGGGATGAAATGCGACGCCTGTTTTTGGAAGCCTCATACCCGGCAGTATTTCAGCGTTACCGCCAAAAAGAACCAGCTGATAACACTCCGGCACATCACCCCGGAGGTGAAGGTATTTCATAAGCGCCGTCATGGCGCATACGGCGTTCTGGCATCTGTCGGGAGAGCCACAGGATTTGCAGTAAGTATTCCAGTATTCGATAAGAGTATCTATGGTGACTGCTTCCGGCTCTGTAATTCCAAGGGAAGTCGCAAGCTTGAAAAACTCTTTTGTGGCAACGGAATACGTATGGTAATAGCTGGGATTCTGGTTGGACGCATAGTATTTCTCCAACTCATATGTCAGGCGGAAAAAGGATTCCGACATCCCGCTACGGCAGAAAAAACTGTCTTCTGAGCGGCAGAAAGGACTTTCGATATCTCCAAAGAGCAGGTAATGCTCAAGGCGGAACAGGGCGTTTCTATATTGGGAACACGCCTCGTAGGAAATTTCCAGTTTCTTAATCTCAAGCCAGTCCAGTGCGGCATCCATAGAAAAAGGAATGTCATTATCCATCAGGTACTTGAAAAATGTAGTGTAACAGGTTCTATGCATGTCTATATTTTTACATGCACTGTCAGGCTGCTTCATCATATTGAGAACGGATGAAACAGCATCTAAATAGTTTATTTGCATATCAAATGCGCTCCTTTCCGGATTCCCATCTGAGGGGAAAACCTAAGAATAGCGTATCTGATAATGCTCATCTTTTGTACAAGAAAGTGAGGATTTATGGGAAATAGTTTAAAAGATCAACATTATAAAAACATGGATATAA
>CAJTDD010000078.1 GCA_910574885.1 Lachnospiraceae bacterium
TTTCAAGGTCAGGTAAAAGATTCGTGAGAGGATCTGGGAATACCTGATTTTTTAGTGCAAAAATTCTGATTTGATTGTTAGATTAATACAATTTTCGGACAATCTGGGGGGGGGACGACCAGCACACTATCAACCATATCTTTATCTACTTATACTATTATATTATCTATTCTATTTACTACTTATCCTTATATCTATATATCTTTATCTAAATATCGTATATATTATATATCTTCTTTTCATTACTTTTATGTTATAACAACTGATTAAAAGTAACAAAATATACCGTTATTTACATGAAATTAATAAAATCTGAAAGGAGTCTACAAAACATGAAGAAAACAGAACGTGGAAACTATCGTTTCCACTCAGGGACAAAAGAAGTGCTGAATAAAAATGCACAAAAGGCAGGTAAAAACGCCTCAGCTTATTTAGAAGATTTAATCCTTAATGACAAAAAGAGCCCCTCCCATGAACAACTGATTGAGCATTCGTTAAAAGAAAACCAACTCATAAACAGCCTGCTTACCAGTGACGAATTATCACTCAAATCTAAGCAGTTTATCGGAAAGGAGATAAAAAATTATGTCTGATATTCGCATAGAAGTTTTTAACGGGGATTACAGCAATGATGATGTATATGAAAGGGTATTGGGTTATATTGCACAAAAAGAATGTGTCAGCGGTTATGGCTTTACCTGTAACCCGGATTTGTCAATCATAGAACAATTTAAACGAAGTGAATGTTATTCCTCACAAAAGAACCTTCAGAAAATATGGCATTTCTGCATTACCTTCGCACGTCATCAAGACTTTAACTGGCTGTTACCACTGGCTGTATGGATTGCAAAATACTTCTCCCCAGGCTACCAGGTATTATACGGCCTGGACATGGAACGGGGCGGGCATTCCTATTCACCTACCGGGACTTATCATTATCCATCCAAAAGTTCAAAAGACAATGCCCCACATCTGCATTTTGGAGTCAATGCATTCAGCTACCATCCAGAGGCTTCCGTCCTTACAGCCGAGATTATGCAGGACTGCATGAAACATATCCAGGGTAATCTGTCGGCCATGTATCCGGACATGACAGTAACTTTACAATTCCAAGGAAAGAAGGGATAAGAATGTTTGAACCATATGACGATATCCTAACGATAGAAGAAGTTGCCGAACTATTGCGGATTGGCATGACCCAGGCATACCGGATTGTACGCTCAGGCAATTTGAAAGGGTACAAAGAAGGGAAGGACTGGAAAATTCCAAAACAAGCTCTCATCAATTATGTGGTTTCCCAGAGCCATCTATAATCACCTTTATACGAATCACTCTTTATCATTTATCACTTGATTACAACAATCCAAATTAAAAATCTTGTTAAAAGCTCTGTAGGATAGATTGCACTTCTATCCTACAGATGAATGATTCCAAATGATGTCCTACATCAAATCTTTTTTGAACTGCTTGGCACTACTCCCTCTTCAAGCTGCCTTCATTTGTCTGACTCAATTATAAATTTTTGACTACAATATCGACAAACAATCCTCATTCCAGCTATTCTGAATCATCAAGAGTTTTTATACATTTACGAATCAATAATTCCATCTTTTCATATTTACACACAAATGACTCAACACTCGCTTCTAACATTTCTCCCTCATTTGCCATGGAAAAATCAAGATAAAATTTCCCTGTATTTTTACACAACTGCTGACAATAAATCCTCTGTGCTCGCCCATTCCCCTCTCTAAAAGGGTGTATTACATTTATTTCTGACAAATAATATGATATCTTTTTGCTTACATATTCAATATCTTTTTCTCCTTTTAAAAAATTGTCTTGTTTTAACTTCTCATATAGTTCTAAAAACTGCACTTCGATAAATTGCACCAAGCAAAAAATATTTCCTTTTGCAATATCAACAGTACGTATCTGTCCAGCCCAATCATAAATATCTTCAAAAAGAAACTTATGGATATTTTTCAAATGCGCAAGATCGAAATTACCTGTAATGTCATCTACTAAAACAGCAGCCTTGATAATCGAAATTTCTCTTTCCACCATACTTAGCTGCTGTCCATTATGAATATTAAATTTATTTACTAATACTTGTGTTCCCGGATAACAATATTTTATATCCCCATCATCTTTATATTCATAATAATATTTATTCATCTGCTATTCCTTCTCTGTCATATATTTACACTTTATTTCCTTTATGACATCCTCTAAGCTACGTTTACCTGTAAGTACATCCATGATATTCTTTTCGTCATTCTCTGTAGCGTACATCCCTTCCATAGCAAACGATGCTTTTGTTGTATTTAAAACAGTCGTGACTGGTAACATTAAAATTCCTTCCTTCTCTTAAAATTTTCATATTTATTATGACAGAAAATAAATAAATTACATTCATAAACTTTACCAACTCATTGTTTTATACAGGTTGCTTCCCATTTTGTTCTAAATATGACTCTACCCGCTTTAAAGATAATCCAATAATTTTTTCTTCCAACTTTTGCAAAATATCTGAATCATCAAGACCAACTTCCTGCCATCTATCCGTTCATCGGCTGATAATTCGCCTGCATGATACAGACACATCATCTCATTCTTAAAATATGCCAGCTCCTCTATTACATTCTCATCCGATACAATCTCTTTTTCGTATCTTGTCATATAAAAAGAAATATAGATTCTGCATGTATTTTTCTTTTCCTCACTAATATTATAGCAGATAACTTTCTAAATTACACTAACGTTTTCTGCAATATACTTCTTTCATAACAACATTCTAATTTTCTGTTGCTGCCTTTTCGACGAATTCTGTTCACTGATATGCTGAATCCATATAGTCCATCTCGTCTTCTATCGTCCTTTTATACACCATATATATTGTTTATGTGTTTTGATATTACAATATATTGTATGCTCACAAATATCAATATGCTAGGACACAAAATACTCCACTGCATTCTCAGGGAAGAACTCCTTGAACTCGCCGTATAATTGTGCAGCAAGGGTTTTATTGTGCGCTATTACCAAAGTCGGCTTCTCTAACTGCTGTATCACGTTCGCCATGGTAAATGTCTTACCAGAACCCGTAACCCCCAGTAAAGTCTGGCATTGGTTGCCTTCTTTGAAGCCTTTCACCAAGGCTTCAATCGCCTGGGGCTGGTCGCCTGTCGGCTGGTAATCGCTGTGTAATTTAAAGATACTTTGTGCATCTTGCACAAAAATCACCTCCAAGATTTATAATAAAAAAGTTCGCCTATTAGGCAGAAATCCGTCGGGGCACATACTCTATTTTCTCCAAAAATGACCTCTCGACGAATTTTGGTTACTCAAATTGATTTTCCGTACCAGACGGAAACCGTAAAACGAAATGAACTGATTCGGAAATAAATCGAATTGTATTGTACCAAACCGCTAGCGCGGTGGCTAGCCCTAGGTACGTGATTCCACTACTTTTTCAAAATTTTTTCGTTTTCTCAAAATAAAAGTAGCAGTTTTTTGGTTTATGTTGTATTGTTGAGTTAC
>CAJTDD010000079.1 GCA_910574885.1 Lachnospiraceae bacterium
ATGATATTTTCAGTACAACTATATCTTGTATCTTATAGATGGCCCCCAAGCATTAAAATCAGGACGGATTTTGGGTGGCTCTCAAGCTTTAAATTGGTGGCTCCCAAGCATTAGAATAATCAACATAGCTGTGTATTTTGATGTATAGGCTTATTCGCCTTCAATTAGTCCCAGAATCCATTCAATCCAACCTCTGATTGTTGAGGCTCGGCGTTTGAACGTTTCGGGAGAGCCAACATTGTAAACACCACAATTTTGCATAATTTGCACGATCATATTTATGTTCGGCATTTCACCGCACTGAAGATGAATTTTCAGCGTTTCATTAAAAGCTCTATGACGAAGAATAGCTGTAGCAATTGCAATTTGCCGTTCCCGGTAAGGCATTTTCATTACGCGGTGACCAACATCAGACAGAGAAAAATAGACAAAGCCGTCTGAATGCCTTTCGCCTTTCTCTATAAAGCCGAGGTAATGACCAGCAGTAGTATAATAGTTTGTCTGCCTCTCTCTGAAAATGTACCTGTTGGTTATGTCCTGCTTCGTCATATCTCTTTCTGATAACATTTCCATAAGATTGACAATTCTTTTCATGCTGTCTGCTTGAGGGAAAGCCACTTCTGCCTCTGAACAGATTGGAGTATTCTCAACAATAGTTTGTATGTCAGCAAGTGTAATTTCCGGAGAAAGGATGTAGTTCTTTTGTTTTACAAGCGACAAAGAATTATAATTTTCCGGATCGGTAAATTCATATTGATACAAATAGAACACACCATTTGAAAAAACGAGAAAAACTGGTTTGATTTTTTTGGTAACACGCCCGCACCACGCCCGAAAAGGATAGTAAAGCTGCCTCACCAAGAAATCATTTGATATATCGCGCTTTGCCTCAAATAAAGCAAGGCAACTACGGCCTTCGTATGCTGCATCAATCTCAATTTGCGAGTTGCGGACATCAACGGCTTGCTGCTTTCCATCAGTTGAAATATTAAAACTAAACTCCCCGGAACTCATGCGCCCACTCACGGTAGGAACGAGGTTTTCATCTTCAAGAAAATCTTCAAGAATCCCGCAGGCGTTTGCGCAGTTAAGCGCAATTGCCTCACTTACAATGTACTGTGGCAGAAGGCTTTGAATGCCTAATGGCAAATTGACCCTTTGACATTCAAGTGCGCTTCTTTCAAAATCGTGATACGCCGAAAACTTTGATATAATATAATCTCCACGAGTTACAGGAAGGATAGCAAGATCATTATCCTTAAAGATTGATGGGAGATTAACTCTATGGTCGAATTTCGTCATCAGCCGTGGCTCACGCTCAACTTTGATCTGGTCGGCAGTAATCCGAAACATTCCTACTTTTGCAATTTCCTCAAGTATATTATGACGGGCAAACAAGATTTCCCATGCAGTATCATTCAATCCCATAATTCCTGATTAGAACCTCCTCAACGGCTCCTCGTTTGCTTGCATCTGAGTTTACAGCACGTTTAGCATGAACAGTTTCAACAGTGTACCCGGCGTACAGATTTTGAATAAATAGGGTGGCAGAATTAGAAAGCAGAAATCGCACTCCACGTGCGGTCAATCCATCGCAACAACGTTTAAGTCTCTCTTGCTCCTCTCGACCAAATCCGCCTCGATTGTAACCGGTAAAACTGGCGGTATCTGAAACAGGGTCATATGGGGGGTCAAGGTAAACAAATGCCCCTCTGGGTACTTGTCGAAGCACTTCCTCAAAATCCATATGAAAGAGTTGAATATGATTTGCCGTCAAGTATTTGCTTACCGCTCTCAAAACAGAAGCATTTACAATGTTCGGATTTTTATAATATCCGAAAGGAGAATTGAACTCTCCTGATGAATTTACCCGAAAAAGGCCATTGTAGCAGGTTTTGTTCAAGTAGATAATACGAGAAGCACGATCAATTGCAGACATCTCACGATAAGCATCCTTGTCACGATCCAGATCGCGAATACTGTAAAAATACTCTGATGTGTTTTCGTGTTTTTCCAATGATG
This sequence comes from Lachnospiraceae bacterium, assembly GCA_910574885.1. Lineage (GTDB taxonomy): Bacteria > Bacillota > Clostridia > Lachnospirales > Lachnospiraceae > Sporofaciens. The sequence continues at coordinate 2,023 of CAJTDD010000079.1, forward strand.
TAATCAACAGTTCAACATTATCTCGGATAACCTCATAAACAAGCATAAGATCAGCATTAAGATCATTCACAATGGCGTTTTTGGGCTGAAGTGAAAATAAAACAGCCCCTCCACCCAAGAAGGGTTCGCAATATGTGGTAACTCGCTTGGGAAACCGTTGTGTAATCTCTTCAAGGAGTTGGCGCTTACCTCCGACCCACTTTACAACTGGTGTCACCAATTTATTCTTAGCCATCGCCCCTCACCCCTGTCCAAGATATTTTTACTATTATAACATAAGCCACCTAACTTCGCAATCGTTTTTCGCCCTGTTCGGCAAATTTGGATGTAGGGGAGAAAATATCCTTGACAAATCGCATCTTGGTTCACAATGCTGTTGCTGTCGCCCTCTAACGTATCTTCCTGCGAAAGACGGGCGTATAATGCTGTTATCTGTCCGGGCTTATATGTATTTGCTGTCATATGTTCATTCCTCCTGTAATGAATGCCCGACAAACAGTATGTGCAAAATATCAAAAAATACCGTAGCATTTTTTGATATTGTTATTATAGCGCATTTATCCCTGTTTGTCATTGGGCGGTTTGACGGTTTCCGATTTTATGAGCCGTATCATCTTGTCGCGGAGCCGTTCCGAACCGCCGCAGGAGGTAGACACTTCATAGTATGTGCCGCCGATTTTGTAGCAGACGGTTTCCTCTGTCGGTTTCCCTTTTTTCGGCAGATAGCCGCTGTCCTTGATTTCTGGTTCCCAATCCATTCTTTTCCCTTCCTTTCCGCATTTGCTAAAGTGAAAAGTTTCGGAGCAAGCATATGATTGTTTCTTAATAAGAACACTGTAAATACAAGGCTTTTCAAAGCCTACCAACCACAAAAAATAATATTTGATCTATCACATTACGCTAAAAGCCGTCCGGCATGAAAAAACGGACGGCTTTTTTGCGTGGATAGGCGGAAAGGAGGCAAAAAATAATTACAGAAATTTAACCCCTAAATTTATGCAACTTTCACAAAAAGGAGGTTAGTGAATGGCTGATGAAAAACTGAACACAGGCCCCGGCAGTGAAAAACTCCCGGAGGCTCCCGGGCCTGTTGCGGCAGACCAGCCCCAGGCCCCGGCTCCCGAACAGGCCGCCGCACCCACGCCCAAGCAGGAACAGGCCGGGCCTGCCCAGCCCGCTCCCGGCGATGTGGTGGTGTCCTTTGACAAGATCAATGAGCTGATGGGCGAAAAGCGGCAGGCGGCCCGGGCCCAGGTGGAAAAGGAGGCGGCGGGTAAAGATAACTTCTCGGAATCTCAATGAATGAGATTCCAACCGAAAATTGACAACTGAATATCGTGCAGGAAAAGAAGTTTGAGAAAAATGGACATAAACATTGGACATAGCGGGTACTATGCCTTGAA
>CAJTDD010000080.1 GCA_910574885.1 Lachnospiraceae bacterium
CGACAACAACGTGCAGCATTTTTGACAGGATTGTGCATTTGCAGACAGCACTGCGCAGTCAATAGGATAAATGTCGGAAAAATAATTCGCTGTTTGCGTCTCCCTCAATTTGCCGTCCGACACTCACGGCACGGTATTCCTCATTTTCTCTGGCCAGTTTTGCGATGACAGAACCAAGGTATTCATTAAAGACATTGCTGTGGACATCTACAAAAGTTTCAAATCTGAACGCATCAGACATTCTTCCTCACCTCCGACTTTTCCTTATTGTCATTTATTATACTGCCCAGAAATCCTCAATACAAATGTGCAAACTGGATTTTATCTCTCCCTGTCCGCACTTTTTTTCTCTGGCGGCTCATCGTTCTGCTCTGGCTCGTCGTCAATAACAGAGTTGCCCTTTTCATTCAGATTCAGTTCGATATTGAGAGCATTGAGCCTTTCCGTCTTTTCTTTCAGCTCGTTTTCAAAAGCAAACGGCTTCTCAACCTCGACTTTTGCAGTTTCAAGCTGTGCGATGGTTTCCTCCTTTCTGGTCTTTGCGGCTTCCAGTCTGGCAGGGAATTTGGCAATCTCATTCTCAATTCTGGTCAGATTGCCGAGGGCGTCCACGCCTAAATCTACCTTGTGTTTCCTCATTCCGCAAAGATTTAAGCAGTAGTGGGCGTTGACCGTATCATAGTAAACCTCCATCTTGAAGCCACGGTAGCTGCCGATTTCCACGGGGTTTGACAGCGGATTTTCCTTGCAGATGGCAAGAAGCATCTCGCCTGCGTCCGCTTTTTCCTTATAGGTCACGCCTTTTAAGGTCATGGGGCAGAACTTATCCTCCCCCTGCGGTTTATGCTGACTGGCAATCTCCACATCATACCCATAGGCTGTAATACGTTCCTCATAATCCTTAATCGCCTGCGGATAGTGCTTCAGTATCCTGTCCTCAAGGTCGTAATGCTCGGAAAGATAGCTTTGCTTCAAGACTTTCAGCTTCGCCACCTGCATATCCAAATCCATTTTTTCCTTGAAACGCTCATCACCTGTGGCAAGCATTTTGACCTCCGCAAAGGAAAGAGCCACTTCGTCCACGTCCTCGGCAGAACGGACAGGGCTTTTGCTCGTCATTATCTGACTGATAAATTTCTGCTTTCCCTCCACAAGCTGGTCGGGTAGGTCAGCGGTATTACTACCGCCTTCCCCCCTAAGAACCGTGCATGAAAGTTTCCCCTCACACGGCTCAAGCACTTATAAGCCCTGCATTACCAGAGCCGGTTCATCAACATTTTTCGAGTAATGGATAAATCTATGGCAGGCTGCGTGTAATAAAAACTTTCTCTCTTTGAAGTCTTCCCCTATAACTGTATGGATTCTGAAACCTTTTTCTACCGTTATCGCTTCCTTGCAGTATGGGCAGATTCCGCCCTGCGTTTTGTACAAAGCGTTCAGTTTCTTCCTGCCGCCTATCTCACGGAACATTCTTTCGGTATCCCTGTCCTCAAAATATTCTGCGTAACTGGCGTCGAATGGCGTCGCTTCTGACTTTGTTTTCAGCCACCTTACGATTTTTGTGTCAGTGGCATAAATCAGGTTGAGTTCAAACGAATCGCTCGTTTTCACGCTGAATGTCCAGATTCTTGTCCCGACCTGTCTGAAATATCTTTTCGCTATCCATTTGTGACTCTTTCGGGGATGTCTTCGTTTACACCACCGCCATAAGCATCTCCATACGTCAAAATCGAATCTCTCAAACGCATCCGTGGATACATTGTATTTGTGGAAATTTACCCACCCTCGGATAACTGGGTTCAGTTTTCGGATTAAATCCTCCTGTTTCATGGATGGGTTCTGCTTTATGATTCCCCTTACTTTACTGATTATGGCTTTATAGTTCTTTTTGGATGGTTTGGTCAGAAGCTTGTCTTTGTACCACCGTATATTTGTCCCAAGAAAATCAAACCCGTCTTCGATATGGGTTATGACTGTCTTTTCCTCTGACAGTTCCAGCCCTCTTTCTGACAGGAAATCCCGTATGATTGGGAGCACTCCGTTTTCCAAAAGTTCCCTGCTCTCGCCAGTGACGATGAAGTCATCCGCATAACGGATAAAATTGACTTTTGGGAAATATGATTTTCCATTGCTTTTCGTTTTGTGGTATTTCTCTTTTATCTTGGCTTCCAGTCCATCCAGCACCATGTTACAGATAGTCGGTGAAATCGCTGAACCCTGCGGGCTTCCCAAATCTGTCGGGAATAGCTTCCCTGTTTCGATATAGCCGCTTTTTAACCATTTCCGCAGGATATCCTTATCCATTGGGATGTTGCTTAAAATCCACCCATGGCTGATGTTGTCAAAACAGCCTTTTATATCTCCTTCCAGCACCCACTTCGGGGATTTCCCCTTGTTCAGACAGGTGAAGCATTGCTCAATAGCGTCCTGCACGCACCTTTTTGCCCTGAACCCATAGGAATTTGGGTCAGCGGTGGTTTCTGCAATCGGCTCTATCGCAAATTTATATAACGTCTGCATTGCCCTGTCCTTCATGCATGGTATGCTTAGGGGGCGTGGCTTTCCATTCTTTTTCGGGATATACACCCTTTTTAATGGCAATGGTTTGTAGCCCCTGCGTTTCAGTCCGAGAATTGCTTCATATTTCATTTTTGGGGTAGACCATAATACTTTGTCTACGCCTGCCGTCTTTTTGCCTTTATTACCCGTCACCCTCCTTACGGCTAATGCACGCCCGTAAAAAGAGTGTGTGAGCAGCCACTGCAAAGATTTTACCTTGCCTGTCCTGCCCTGTTGATGAGCCTTTACGATACGCATTTGCAGTTTTTTAACGTATGCCTCTGCCTTGTTCCAGTCTATGCTGTCCCATGCTTTGGCTGCGTCAGAAGTCGCACACGTTTTACCGTTCATTTGCCTTACTCCTTTCAAAAATCCTATAAACTCTCTCGTAATTAAGCACCCTGCGGAATTCTGCCCCCTTTCGGGTGGGGCAAATCTTGAACCCCTGTCCGTCCCCATTACAGGGTCGGCATTCGCTTCTTCCGCAATCCTTTTTCCGCATTCCCATCGGCTTTCCTTACGGTCGGCTTGCCCGTCTGGGCGAAAATACGGAGTTGACACGTTCCGCCTAACCAACAATTGATTGATAGTTTAGGTCCCACCTCTCCTCC
>CAJTDD010000081.1 GCA_910574885.1 Lachnospiraceae bacterium
GGTAACAATACTGGTAACGGTAGTTAGTGTCGGTGAGGGAGGGATATGGTATTCAGTTATAAAGTTCGGACGTGTGAACTATTTGGGTGGGGCGGGATGCTTGCCCGGGGCGGGGTTATCTTTCCCGGCATTCCCGTCGGGGGCTGGGTTGTCTTTCACTGGATTCCCGTCGGGGGCTGGGTTGTCTTTCACTGGATTCCCGTCGGAGACTGGGAATGCACGGGTCACTTCCATACGAGAATTCTTCACGTCAATAGTTGCGTCGAAATGATATCTGTGCATGGGTTCGATTTCATTATAGACTTCCTCTGTGATACGAACGTCCTCCACCTGTGCCTCGTCCCCCACCTTCTTGTGGCAGATTGCCTTATAGACAACTCCTTTATTGCCGTTCATTTCCCATGGCTTCCTTGATTTGTCAATGACTGTAATAGGTTCTTTCGTGCTTACTGAAATTTTCATAATTGTTTTCTCCTTCTCTTTTTTGTTTTTATCACAAGCCGGATTTCTCCAACAAGCTACTTTTTTTGGGGGAAAGCCCCGTTTCCAGGGCTTTCACTGGTTTAGTTTTTAATATACAATCCTTACCTCTAAGCGGGCGTTCTTCTTTTGGTTGCCCTCCGAGATGTCATGGAACGTGTCATTAATGATACTACGGAATGAAAATAATTCCTCTACCGTGCTTGCCTGGCATACAAATACATTGTCGGAAGATTCAGTGATATCCAGTTTTGTTGTCCCTCCTGAGGGGGCATCCGCCACGCCATCGGCAGTACTGGGTTCGGTGGAATCTGCCGGGGATTCTTTCATTGCCGTTTCGATTGCCTGTGCGTTGGCTGTGGTTCGTAAACCGTTCTCGTACTCTATGCGCATCCGCTTTAATTCCCGGACAGATTTCGTTTTGTCGCACTTCTCCAAAAGTTCCCGTGGGAATGCAAGCATGACCGCAAGTTGCGATACGCTGTACTGTGCGTAATCCGGGGACAGCTCCATAATGTTGCCGTTCTCGTTCGGGACTCCGAACTTCTCACAAATATTGATAAAGTTGTTGCATGTCCCGCGCGCTATAGTATAGTTCTCCTTTGCGAAATCGTAAATGTTCTTGAAGTTGTCCAGTCGGTAGAGCTTGTTCTTATAGATTGCATGGAGGGCGAAAGCTGTCTGTAGGTAACTGTTCTCCATGTTCTGATAGGCTTTGTCAATTTGACATTTAAAACGCTTGTACAATCGCCTATCCTCTGCAAGCTGAGCTTTTTTGTTTTTTTCCTCCGCTTGCTTCAACTGTTTGGTGATGCTGTCAGTTGTAGGAGGGTTCATTACTGTGGAATCCTTGGTTTCCTTCGCCACGGTCTTAGCGGTTGCCTTGGCTGTAGTAGGCTCTGCCTTGGTGCTTGGCTTCTTGGTTGCTGTCTTAGCGGTTGTCCCTGTTTTGGTTGTTTTTGTCATGGTTATTTTCCCCCTTGTGCTTTTAATTGGCTTAGTGTTCAGGCGTTAAAACTTTTTCCAGCAAATTATCGGAATCAAGGATTCTTTCTTTTAAATACTTTCTGTATGTGTCTTGGTTCAACTCGTGAAACATGAAGTCGTGTACCCTTGCATATCCCGTACCCTCGTATATCCATATAGTAGGATTTTGGGGATTGGGTGGCAGGGTGCGGATTTCCGTATATTGCTGTAGTAATTTGTATAAATCATCAGAATATATATCACGGTCAATATTTCCTTGGTTGGTGTATGTCCTTAATCTGTATTTTGCGTTTCCCATTATTTTCCCTTTCTTGAAAAGTTCGGACGTGTGAACTTTTTTCTATATTACAGGGGTTCAGTTGGGTGAACCCCCGTCAGTGTCTTCCATTAATTGGTTATACCGATTTGATTTAACGCCCTTGTAATAACTAATGTTTCGGATTCCTTATATCCGGCGCTCCTTAGTGTGTCGAATAGTTTAGATTCTGATATTAGATAATCGTTAGTTTCTTTAATTGCAATAATCTCACCATTACCTTGTACATACTCAATAGCAGATTCTTTTGAAAATGAAGGTACATATGCAATCGTACAATCCTCAGAAACCGTATCCTCTAAGTACACCTTGTAAACTTTCATGTTATTCATGTGGCTTTCCCCTTTCTCTAAAGTTCAGACGTGTGAACTTTTTTTGTACGTTTTTCCCTGTAGCAGAATCAATATTTAATTCTAATTACATTATAGACTTTACAGAATTGAAAAATGTCAAAAAAAGTATTGACATCTTGAAATGCAAGTGATATTATAATTGAGCTGAGTTGCTGAGACACAGCAAAGAACCTTGATAATTAAACAATAGACAACAACCCTGAAAATTTCTTGAGAGAAAATTTCAGAACGTGGAATTGAATGGCTGAAGAAATTTAGCTAGGCTGAATGGATTTGGAAATTCAAGACCAACCTTATAAACAGTAATAACGGGAAAAGAAAAAGCGAGCATTTTTCTTGACCGAGATTAAACTTGATTATTTTAAGGATGCTTCACAATACTAAGCTCGTGGGAGACCTCGCTAAGTATTGTGAAGCGTAATACGACTAAGGTTCGTGAAAGACCGAACCTAAGTCTTTATTACGAGAGTTTGATCCTGGCTCAGGATGAACGCTGGCGGCGTGCCTAACACATGCAAGTCGAGCGAAGCACTTTGATTGGATTCTTCGGATGAAGATGATTGTGACTGAGCGGCGGACGGGTGAGTAACGCGTGGGCAACCTGCCTTACACAGGGGGATAACAGTTAGAAATGACTGCTAATACCGCATAAGACCCCAGAACCGCATGGTTCTGAGGTAAAAACTCCGGTGGTGTAAGATGGGCCCGCGTCTGATTAGGTAGTTGGTGAGGTAACGGCTCACCAAGCCGACGATCAGTAGCCGACCTGAGAGGGTGACCGGCCACATTGGGACTGAGACACGGCCCAGACTCCTACGGGAGGCAGCAGTGGGGAATATTGCACAATGGGGGAAACCCTGATGCAGCGACGCCGCGTGAGCGATGAAGTGTTTCGGTATGTAAAGCTCTATCAGCAGGGAAGAAAATGACGGTACCTGACTAAGAAGCCCCGGCTAACTACGTGCCAGCAGCCGCGGTAATACGTAGGGGGCAAGCGTTAT
>CAJTDD010000082.1 GCA_910574885.1 Lachnospiraceae bacterium
CCATATACACCAGCGATATCCAATACGGTTCTTGCATCTACAAGAGCCTGTTCTTTTACTTTTGCATTGTCATACAACCTGCCTATCACGGTTCTTGTACTGTTGCCAATAGCTTCTGCTTTATTCAGCGTTGATTCCATTGTATCCGGAGTGTATATTGGATATGGAAGATGGGACATCTCTGTTCTTTTCGCATTCCGAATGCCTGTGGGAATACGTTTATGCTCAGCTACTAATTGATGTGAGGCGTAGATACAAACAAGAGAACTGTTATACTGCACATCAACGTATTTATTTATGTAACTGCTTGGAACAGAGTATTGTCCCTTGTGAAACCATATATGGGAATTCGGGCCTACTTTGTGATTATATGACCACTCACAGATCTCAAAGGGAAGCATTGGCAGGGTTCTGAGATATGGTTTTTCCTCCAGCTCATAAATTGTTTTTCTACTGCCGTTTCTCTTTTGGAAGGGTTTGTCATTTAGCCTGTCAAGCACTTTTCTGATTGCCGAATTAAGCCCTTCTATAGAATGAAAAGTTTCATTTCTGAGCATGCCGATGATCTTTCTTGCAATTTTTCCCACCGCGCCTTCGACACTTGCTTTCTGTTTGGGTTTCTTTACCTGTGCCGGCATAATTGCAACCTGGTAGTGTTCTGCAAAAGATAAATAGGAATCATTCAGCACGACCTCTCCATGTTTCGGGTGTTTGATCACGCCTGTTTTTAGGTTGTCACAGACAATCCTTACAGGTGTCCCGCCAAAGAATTCCAGCATGTGGACATTGCACGACAGCCAGTCTGATTGGTTCATAGAAGCGGCAGCCTCTACATAGGTATACTGGCTGTACGGAAAAGCCGCAACAAACAGATATGCCGTTTGCTGTTCCTGTTTGTCAGGATCCATGTAGCTCATCGTAGGACCTGACCAGTCAACCTCCAGAGTTACTCCCGGTTTGTGTTCGATATGACTGGTATAATTTTTATCAGCTATAAAGCGTTTATAGCCATTTGCGAATGTAGCATAACAGCAATGGGAAATCCCTTGTGCATTACACTTTTCACAGTATTCCTCCCATAGCAGCATTTCTGTAACCCCGACCTTTTTCAATTCACTGTGGACATACGAATAGTCCACTGGAGCAAATCTGTTTCTTGGCCTGAAGGTATGGGGATAAAAAAGGTGATAGATCTCGTCATCGTTNTTATAACTTCTCGGAATCTTCAGCCCTTACTTTATAAGGCTTTCAGACCCTTGCTTCAAAAAATCACCCACTTTTTTTGCAAAAACACTTGACAAACCAGTCAAAAAATGCGGCGCTTCGCGCCCTTGATCAATAAGTACATTTTTTGATTGGAGGCGATTTTTGATGTTACCTTGTAATCCTGGCGGTCATGCCGCCTTTCAGGATACTTTCGTATCCCAGTTCCTTAAATTTTACCCGGATCCCTTTGCGCTTCCCAAAAGCACTTGGGATTATATCGTGCAGTTCTGGTATCTCGATCTTTCCAAGACTGATTCTATCATGCAGGATTGTTACTCTGTTTTTGGCCCGGAACCCAGGCTCCCTTCCTGCATGCTGCGCTCCTACCTGCTTGCTTTGAAGCTGAAAGTCTCTTCCATCACTGTCTGGTGCCGCATGCTTAAGGAAACTCCCCTTTATGCCATCCTCAGCGGTTTCTCTTTCGGTGATACCCCTGGTGTCGGTACTTTTTATGATTTCTTTTCCCGCATCTGGCAGCATGACTCCAGCAACCTTTCCCCGAAAGACCGCTTCCCTAAGATAAAGAAAACTCCCAAAGGCAAAAAGAAAGGCGATAAGACTCCCTGCGACTCTTCCAGCACGGCTTCCAAACTCCTTCCCCTGCTGGAACGCTGGCATCTGAAACCGGATAACCCTTTTTCCCTTGTTTTCCGGCTCTATCAGCAGCAGTTCCTGGACCTTTCTATCCGCAATGGGCTGATCGACTCAGACCGTCTGGCTCTTGCCGGTGACGGCACCCCTGTCCGTACTGCCGCACAGCAACGAAAAAAGCGTATCTGCGATTGTAAGGAAAAAGGCTGTCCTTCCTGTAACTGTAAGCGCCATTACTCCCAGCCTGACTGTAACTGGGGATGGGACTCCCACCGGGAATGCTATTTCTTCGGCTACCACCTCTACATGTATGTGGCTTCCGATTCCTATAGCGACCTCCCTGTATTTCCACTTTTGGAACGGGCTTCCCGGCATGACATGCTTTCCTTTCTCCATTCCTTTTTCACAATGAAAGCATACCTTCCGGAATTCCGTATTGAAAAACTCCTTCTGGATTCTGCCCATGACGCTTGCCCTGTTTATGAATACTGCACACGGGAAAACATCACGCCGTTTATCGACCTCAACCCCGGACATACCGGGCATTTTACCTATAAGGACGATTTCACAATCGATGACGATGGGATCCCTGTCTGTAAGTTGGGCTTACGTATGCATAAAGATGGATATGAAGCTGCCAAACACCGGGCGAAATACCGATGCCCAAAAGCCAACCGAAAACGGGGCTGCTTCTGTGAGCATCCCTGTTCACCGGCTAAATACGGCAGGACCGTACATATCTTTACCGATGACAATCCAAGGTTATTTAACATACCGCCAAGGGACTCTAAAGCATGGGAAAAGGAATATGACAGAAGGACTTCCGTGGAACGCTCCAACAAGCGCGAGAAAGAGGACTATAAATTAGAAGACGGCAGGCACCGATCTACGAAGATGTGGTACTGCCGCCTCTACGGCATCATGATGCTACAACACCTTGATGCCTGGGAAATGCCATCGATTAAGGCATTTCAAGAATCATTATTAGGATTAGCCGCCTAATAATGATATCTTAAGCGATCCCATAAGATTTTTCAAGGCATAGTACCCGCTATGTCCAATGTTTATGTCCATTTTTCTCAAACTTCTTTTCCTGCACGATATTCAGTTGTCAATTTTCGGTTGGAATCTCATTCATTGAGATTCCGAGAAGTTAT
>CAJTDD010000083.1 GCA_910574885.1 Lachnospiraceae bacterium
AAACCCAAGCCCAAAGATCAGTATGAGCAGAAGCCAAAGCGCCCACGTGGTCGCCCTAGAAAGAATTCATCCCAGTCTGTCAGTACTCTATAGTCCGGCAGATTGGGAAAGTATTAATCAAAATGACCAGGCAAATCGCCGCAACTTTGTTATTCATCAATTCTTTTCGGATATCCTTCCATACACTGTGACGGACAAAGTTCACATCCTGTCCCTGTTTTTTTGCCACCCGCCGAAAGGAATCCTCCGTATACATTCTCTTATCTTCCATTTGTCTGGTCTATCCCCCGTTTAATTCTTGGATCTACCACAGCGTACAGCATATCTGCCAGAAAATTGCCCACTACCAGGATAAATCCCGACATCATGATATAAGCCATAATCATTGGATAATCGCGCACCCCGATTGCCGACATTGCAAGCGTCCCGATACCCGGCCAGCCAAATACGCTTTCTATAATAAACGAGCCGCAAATCAGCGAAGCCAGGTTCATTCCCATCAGCGTAATGATGGGAAGCAGTGTGTTCTTCATCACATGTCGAAACAAAATCTTCCTCCCCGGCGTCCCCTTTGCCTTGGCGGTCAGCACATATTCCTCTCCAAGCTGTCCTACCGTATTCGCCCGTATATATCGGATATAGGTGGCAAGATGCCCCAGACTTAGGGTAATACAGGGCATGATCATATGCTTAAATGTGTCGAATACCGAATTCTGCCCTACCGTGTGCATTCCGGAAGACGGCAGGATTCCAAGTTTCGCTGTAAAAAGAATAATCAGCAGCATTCCCAGCCAGAAGGAAGGCACAGACATTCCTACGTAGGACAAGCTGCTGATTAGATTATCTATCCATGTATTCTTCTTTAACCCTGCCCAAAGCCCCAGCGGGATTGCCAGGACAAACGACAGGATCATGGCGGCTCCCATCAATTTAATCGTAGCCGGAAACCGGTTCAAGAACTGCGGCATAACCGCGCTCTTATTCGCCAGAGACACTCCAAAGTCTCCGCGAACCGCCCTTTTTGCCCATGCAAAATACTGTTCCGGCATACTCTTGTCAAGCCCCAGGTCGGAGAGGACCGCCGCCCTCTCCTCCTCTGTCATTTCCGGTGTGATATACATGGATGAGACATCCCCCGGAGCAATATATATAATTCCAAATGAAAAAAATGATATCATGACTAGGACAACTGCCAGTTGAAGAAGTTTACTTCTAACATATTTTTTCATTATTTTACCTCGATTGGTAAGTAGTCGTTAAATTCTGGGATGATAGAACTACCGTCCAGCCCTGTTACATATTTTTGTGAAACCATGATGTAGTTCGTATAAGTAAGCGGGTACTCCCAGTATTCTCCATTTGCCTTCGTCTGCAATTCCTTTGCGGCTTCCTTCGCCTCGTCTTCGGAGGCTGCGGAGTTTACTTTAATTGCCAGTTTCTTGATTTCGTCGCTCCATCCCCATGCATCGCTGCTATTGTTGAGATAGGTATAAGATTGTCCCAGATGCGGGCCGCGCTCGGAATCCCATCCGTTCGTTCCCAAATCCCATGTATTTTCCTGTCCGCTCTTGTAGAGCATTGCAAAGAATCTCTGGAAAAATGCGGAAGATTCCACCCCTTCTACATTGACCTGGACGCCAATCGCTGCAAGCTGCTGCTGGATAACAACCGCAACCTCTTCCATGTTCGGTCTGTCTGCATTGTAGATATAGACTAAGGGCTTGTCGGTAAGTCCGGAGGATTCTGCAAGCTTCTTTGCTTCCTCCAAATCCTGCTCAAATCCCTTGCAGTCCGGGTCATACAAGCTCTGATCCGGAGTCAGCACACTGTTTGCAGGTGATACCAATTCATCGCTTCCATAAGCCGCCTCAAGGATTTCGTCTTGATTCAAGGCAAGGAAAATTGCTTTTCTTGCATCCTCAGAAAGTTTTGTGGGGCCATAAGGGTTGACCTGAAGATAATTCAGACGTGCTTCTGAGATTGTATACATGTTGTACTTGTCAGACTGTTCTTTATATTTCTCAACTTCATCTGCAGTCGTAATCCGCAGGTAATTGATTTCGTTATTCTCAAACGCGATCTGTTTGGTGCTGCCTGAACCAATCGTCTTCATAATGACCTGTTTTACCGACGGCGTCCCCCGGTAATAGTCTTCTCTCGCCTCATATACAATGCTGTCCTCGTTGATTTCTGCGACTGTATAGGCGCCGGACGTCACCATGTCCGTAGAGTTGAAGTATCCGCTGTCGTCCACCTTGGAAGGGTCGTTGTCGAATACGTGGGCCGGAAGCAGCGTCATTCTCGCAAGAGCCATAGAATAGGTTGCGAATGGTTCCGGAAGGACAAATTCCATAGTCTTATCATCCTTCTTTGTCAATGTCACTTCCTTGTTGTTTACCGTCTTTACCGAACTTCTCCCGCCTGAACCAAGCGCGCTGTATTCTACGGTAAACAGGAAATCGTCTGCGCCAATGGGCTCCCCATCGCTCCATGTGGCTTTGTCATTAAAATGCAGCGTATATGTCTTCCCGTCCTCGGAAATTTCCAGACTGTCTGCCAGATAATACTCTCTTCCGTCCTTTGTCTCAGAAAACAAGGAGTCGTAAATCGGACGAGTCACTGTCGTCTGATCGTCGCTTGCGGTACTCGGCTGCAAGGACGTCGGCATATAGTTGACGGCCTGCACGAATACACCCGGATTGCCGCCGGATTCCTCTCCCTGGGAATCATCTTCTTCCCCCTGGGAGCCGGCGTCATCTGTCGTCTCCGTCTTTCCTGTATCTTGCGCTTCCTTGTTCCCACATCCGGCAGTTATTGCCGCTACCATGCTTACCGCACACAATACGGCAACTATTCTTCTCTTCATGTTTCGCTTTCCTCCTAATCATTTTGTAGCCCAGCAAATTAAAGTTCCTATCTCCCGCACAAAAACGTCAAATTATAATCTCAGTTTTTAAACACTGTCTATAAAAGTGTGCTACAGGAGGCGGCACGTTTTCCTCTTG
>CAJTDD010000084.1 GCA_910574885.1 Lachnospiraceae bacterium
GTAACTCAACAATACAACATAAACCAAAAAACTGCTACTTTTATTTTGAGAAAACGAAAAAATTTTGAAAAAGTAGTGGAATCACGTACCTAGGGCTAGCCACCGCGCTAGCGGTTTGGTACAATTGTTTTATAATTGAAAACTTTTCCTTCGATGTAAAATTCTCAATAGATGCTCTTCCTAGTGTACTGACATGACGATATTTAACCTTACTACCGCCTTTTAAGAGGCGGCAGTAAAGCTGGGGTATAAAGACTTGAGCTTTATTCTGGCATCACCTGTCCTAAAATGCCAGTCAACCTTTGCTGCTATTGTATTACGCTCTGTTTCCCATACAGACAGTTCGCTGCGCAGCAGCTCAATGTCAGCTATACGGCGGGACAGGCACTGCCGGGTCATTACATTCAGCTCTATTTCGGCGATGTCCAGCCAACTGCCATGCTTTGGGGTATAATGTATTTCCAGTTTTTTGATGATGCGTCTTGCTTCCTCCGGAGGATACTTCTTATAGAGAGACGCCGGCTTATGGGTATTGAGGTTGTCCATTACAAGGATGATTTTCTCAGCATCCGGGTACATGACATCCACGAGATATTTGATCTCCTCCGCCCAGTCGACGGCTGTACGGTGCTCCCGCACGCTTACATGGTGCGTCCCGCCAAGTGGCTCCACAAAAGCAAATATGCTGACTGTTCCGTTTCGGATGTATTCAGAATCCGTTTTGCGGTCGCTCCCTGGAATCATCGGCAGAGGCTCTCTGGCCTCGCCCAGAAGCTGGTAAGGCTTTTCATCCATGCAGACAACCGGACGCTTTGGGTCATAAGGAAGCTCATATACATCAAGGATATCCTCCATACAGGCTATGAATTCCGGGTCTTCTTTTGCCGGGATGCACCAGTAGTCGTTTTTGTGAGGTCGAAGTTTGTTTTTTTTAATGCGTTCCGGATTGCCTCCCTGCTCACAGGTGTTTCCAGAATGACTTTGGCTTCCTCCTCAAGCAGGCGGATCGTCCAGCGGGAGTGGCCTTCCGGAACTGGCCCGCAGGCAAGCTCGATAAGCCGGGCTTCCACGCGCCCGTCAACCTTGCGCCTTGCATTATCTGAGTTTATGCTTCTTTTAAATTCAGTGACAGCATTCACACCGCCGTTTATGTATTTTGTAACAGTATTTGTGACTGTTGCCAGACAGACGCCGTTGGATTTAGCACTCTGCTCATGGGTGAGAACTTTTCCATGCGACTCGTCCAGGTCAAGGATTATCTGGCATCTGCAGCGTATTGTTTTTGAAGTTGCCTTCTTACGGATTATGGATTTAAGCTCTTTGCATTCATCTTCCGTAAGTTTGATTACGTATTTTCTGGGTCTTGCCATAGGAATCACCGCCGTTTTTTCTTAGTATATATCAAAACGGCTATATTTACCAGTATAATTTGATTATATGTCAACATGTCATAACACTAGTTCAACTCCATTTATATATTCTAAATAAATAACACCGACCTTTTCTTTAGTGGCGGATATGGCTAAATAATCTTCTCCTAGTACATTGAATAATTAATAACTGGCCTAATTAGCATTTGATTTTATGCCAGCTTTAACGGCTTCATCCTGACTTATTTCATCCATTTTATAAGTCCAATGGTATACAACTGGCTCCCTGTTGACCTCTTCAAAATACAGGTATATGCGGTCAGCGAGTTCCTCCTTTGATTTGACTCGAATTCCTTTTAACATCTGCTTTGTCATCTTGCTAAAGAAACTTTCTATCATGTTTAACCATGATCCATGCGTGGGCGTAAATACAAAGATAAATCGTCCCTCCGGACACGTTGCAAGATAGTTTTTTGTCTCCTTGGACTTGTGGGCAGAATGGTTATCGCATATGATACGTATCACATCCCCTTCTGGATATTTATTGTCCAGTTTCTTCAACAGATTGATAAAATCTGAACTTTTATGACTCTCGCTGACCAGTGGAATTGCTTCCCCAGTCAGCAGATCAATTCCTGCCAATAAGGAAAGAGTCCCTAAACGCTTATATTCCGCGTCACGGTAAACACATCCTGTATCCGCTGTTGGACGCAGGTCATCCCCGGTCGTTGCAATCGCCTGTATTCCGGGTTTTTCATCACAAGAAACTGTATGGACAACAATCCCATCTTCTGGGACGATTATGCTACCATCTTCATTAAACTGTAAGGATATTTGCTTATATACCAAAAGTACATCATGCATTTTCTGTTCAAATTCAGGGTCACGTTTTTCACAGTAATACTTGATTTTGAAAGGTTTGATTTCCGACTTGCGCAATATCTTTTGAACCATAGGTTTTGTGATCGTGGCAAGCCGGGGAAAGCCCACCTCTTGTGCATTTTTCTGAATATGCTGATGCAGGTTTTTCAGAGTCCAAAGTTCCTGGGAATAGCCAAGATCAGCTGGACGTTGGCAGGCCAAATCCACGATCCATGCCACAGCATCATCTGTAATTTCAATTGGATGACCAGGACGTGGTCTATCATATAAAGCAAGATCAACACCGCCTTCTTTAAACTTTTTAAGGCATAACTTAACGGTATTCACGTTAACATCTATGCGCTGTGCTATTGCGGCATTTGACTCACCTTGTGTTTTGTATATCAATATTTTTGCTCGGTCAACAATCTGAGCCTGTATTGTTCTGCATCTACACAGAGATTGGAGATATTCATAATCTTCCTGTTCAATATCTAATATATTTGCGTGTGCCATAATCAACATTCCTTCCTATATTAAATAATTTGATTGTACCAAACCGCTAGCGCGGTGGCTAGCCCTAGGTACGTGATTCCACTACTTTTTCAAAATTTTTTCGTTTTCTCAAAATAAAAGTAGCAGTTTTTTGGTTTATGTTGTATTGTTGAGTTAC
>CAJTDD010000085.1 GCA_910574885.1 Lachnospiraceae bacterium
AATCTTTGAATACATAGAGGGCTGGTATAACCGTAAGCGGATACACAGTGCTATTGGTTATATGACACCTCAGCAAAAGGAGGATGAGGAATTAAAAAAAGCAGCATAAGCTTTCAACTTTTTTTGTCCAAAGTATTGACATAGGTCCAAATCTCTTCCAGCGTATAGCCCTCTTTCCGCATTCGGTACATCATACTTCCCATTGCTTCCTTTTCCATCTCTTCCACGCCTTCCACCTTTAATTTTTTTCCAAAGATCCTCCTGCTGACCGGATGTCCCGGCCCATACTTGTAGATGAGCTTCGCCTCCGTCACATCCACGTCGCAGAGGATCGCGATCAGTAAGCAGTAATAGCCGCTGTCCTCATTCCAAATCGACATCGCACACCTCCTTTACGGATGACCGTGCCGGCATGTCTTCTGGCTGCCGATAGAAAAACTCCTTATCTAAAAATGTTTCCGGAGATTCCCTACCGCAGATGTTCGTCAAGCATACGGACAATCTCATCCATGCTTTTCGATTTCAGTTCCTCCAGCAAAAGATCCAGACTGATGAACGATAACATGTTCTTTACAAATTCTTCCTCCCGGTGGACAGTTAAAAATACAAAGATATATTCGTACAGCCCGTTCCTTGCCAGACAATGAATGATATTCCTCGCTGCCACCATGTTCATACGTCCATTCCCCGGCGTACAAATTAACTGCCAGTATCCGCTGTATCTGTCAATCCACTTCAAAAGCTTCCTGCTCCTTTTTCTTTCTCTCCTGTTTTTAAACATCCTTCACCTTTCTGCAGCGCATGTAAAAGAAAAACTTTTTTCCTTGTCATGCCGCTTTCCCTTCCCGTTTTACCGCCACTTCTGCCAGATACTGGTTAAAATCCGTACGCAGTATCACGCCGTCAAAATCCGTACCTAACATCTGCAGCTCTTTTTTGTTTCCGTCTTTTAAATACTTTACAATCCCAAAATCCTTCTGGTCACAGGAAGCAATATACAGATTCTTTTCCTGATCCAGACGGAAATGGGTCTTGGCCCCCTTTGCAATGTCATACCTGCCCGCCATTAAAACAAACAGTTTCAATTTCTTAACCACGCTGTCTCTCCTGTCTTTCAAACATGGGATAACTGGTCAGAATCCGGAACCCCCAGTCTGCATCTGCATCCTTAATAAGCACCAGACAGGCTTTCCTTAGATTTTCTTCCAGCTTTTCCTCACCTTTCCGGAAACCATAGCCTATGGTTCCCCGGAACTGCCCAATCAGTGAAATCCAGTCGCTGCATCCGTATTTCAGCCATGCGGTAATACTGGAATCAAAATACTTCCGCATGATCCCGCTTACGACTGCATTTGCCACTTCCGCGTCCCAATAGGATGTTGCATAGCGGATATCTTCCTTCGTCAGCCTGGATTTTAACGCCAGAATCTGGATATCCGTATGTTTCCGCAGCGTATGGCCGCCATACAGTCCCACCTGATCAAGGTTCCTCCGAATTGTCTGTAAAGTATTCTGGGTTATTTCCTCCGGAACATCAGCAAATAAATCAACCATATGTACTCCTTTCCTTTCACGGACATACAGATACTGATATCCCGACGGATACCAATACATAAAAAAAGAAGGAGATGCTCCCCCCTTCTTCTGTACAGACTGTAACGCTTTCTGTTATCCGCCGATTCGTTTTCTATTTCTGGTGTTCTATATTCGGATTAGCACGCTCCTCCTTCCCTTTTATTTGCAAGATCATCCTAAAACGCAAAAAAAGACACCAAAAACCCATTCCTGAATCTTTGATGTCTTTCTGTCATTTATGAGGCAAAGCCTTAAATTTTACTTCCAGTCATTTTCTGGAACAAATACATGCTTACTGCTGCATTTTATGAACTCTCATGCACAAAAATCTAATCCAATTATAATTTAACACAATATATGGTTTTAGCCAAGATATTTTATCAATATATTGTATTTGCATATTTTCATGCAATAAATTAACAAAGCATATATTTCAAAAACTAAGTCAATTTGCCTTTCCCTCTAAGATATCTTAACATGGAATTGCACTTATATCTTCCTTGCTCATTCAACCACTTATTCATTGATTTTTCCTAGATACTCCCTAAATGTATTTGGAAGCCAATCTGATAAATTGTATGGGTTCAGGTACAACTTCCCCTTTTCATTTCTTCTCCGCTTTCTTAATGATGGGATTACTTCAAATGCAATATCATCTTTTACAGATACACCTTTTGACTCTTTGATCAGTTTCTTTAGAGGTACTAGATACGCTTTTTGCTCTTCTTGTGAATAATCATCCGGATATTTTCCATCCAGAGCATATTCAAGGAGCTGTATGGCTAGCGTCCTGTCAAAGATATCGTGATTTCTCTGATTATAGAAATTGTCAAGACAATTTCTGCATGACCTTGAACAGGTGCATTCTGTCAGGATTTCTCTTGTTTTTGAGAGAACATCATCCAGTATTCCATCCTTCCCAATAAGCGAAGAATAACCGGCGCCGCTGGTCAGATTGTCGTAAAAAAACATCTCAATATGTACTTCACCGTTTTCCTCAAGTCGTGTCCTCCATCCGCCATTGATTTCATTATAATCAATATCCAATGAAAGAGACACTGCCTTTTTAATTGCCTCATGCAAGGTCGTTGCAGCAGAGCGGAGAATGTTCTTTTCCTCATTGTCATAATTTGATACCAACCTCTGATTATCATATCTAATATCTAGTACATTGAATAATTAATAACTGGCCTAATTAGCATTTGATTTTATGCCAGCTTTAACGGCTTCATCCTGACTTATTTCATCCATTTTATAAGTCCAATGGTA
>CAJTDD010000086.1 GCA_910574885.1 Lachnospiraceae bacterium
TCTTGCGAGCATGATATATTTTTTATAAATCTCCTCAATACAGGAAATGCTCATCTGCGGATGGGTCTGGCTGGAAAAGATGTAGGCCTCCAACCGACCGGCCTTTCCCGTTTCCTCCAGATATCGTTCCAGGAGAGTTCCGCTAGGCCTTGCAATCACGATCCTCCGGGTTTTGTTTCCCTTTCCAGTAATTGTAAGCTTATAGAGGTTTTTCTCGGCCAGGAAGTCCCTGACTTTGAGATCGCAGATTTCCTGTGCCCTGGCTCCGCTGGCATACATCAGGTTCAAAAGGACCTGGTCACGGAAGCCCATCCGTTTCCCGGGATCAGGAAGCCGGAGCAGGATTGAAACTTCATCAAGCGTAAAGGTGATCCTCGGCTGGACGGCCTCTTTTTTTACAGGCACTCTTTTCACCGCATTTGCAAACACAGTCGCTGCTTCAAAATTCCTGTTCTGTGCGTAACCGGCAAAAGAGGCCAATGCTGAAAGCCTGAGATTCCTTGTGGATACTGAGCATCCCCGTTCTGCTTCGATCCATTTCAGGAAGCCGTCAATAGTCTCGAAATTCAAATCCCGGAAGAGGATTTCGCCAGCATTTTTCTTCTTTTCCTGATAAACATACTGGAACAAAAGGCGGAAGGCATGTTTATAGGATCTCGTGGTATTAGGGGAAAGCCCTGACGAGAGCGGCATATATTCCGTAAAAAACTGTTCCAGGAGGAGCATGAATTCAGGAAGTTTATTTTTCCTCATACGCCACCTCCGTGAATACGCCAGCGGCATAATCTTCAAACAGCTCCGTATATTCAGGGAACATATCACCACTGAATTTCAGATATTTCTCCGTTTCGTCCATGTCATGGTGCCCAAGATAGACTGACAGGAAAGGAACAGAGTCATCTGTCGGGCGTCCGTTTTTCTCTGCCTGCGCAAATGAATGGATGGCAAAATAGTGACGGAAGCAATGAAGGCACTGCCCTCTGGAATGGGATTTTTCCTGTACATACAGGCCGGTTTCCCGCAAGAGGTTCCTAAACCGAAAATCAAAGGTTCCTTTACTGACGGAAAACTCTTGGCCCCTGGCTGCCGGGAACAGACAGCTTTCCGGTTCTGTTTTGATCCCCATAGCAATGCAGTATCTTTCCAGCATCTCTGTCAATGTCCTGTCCATTGGAACAACACGCTGTTTGTTGTTCTTGGCATGGCGGATCAGGATGGTCCCATTGCGGAAATTTATATCTTTTACCCTGGCGGCAAGCGGTTCTCCCAGGCGGAACCCGCACCCAAGGAGCATCCGGAGCAGCATACAGAACTCCATGTCCGTCCGGCGGGTTTTCGGGTCTGTATGCCTGTTGGCCCAGCTGTCGGCGCAGGACAGAAGCGTTTGGATTTCCCTGTCCGAAAAAATATATGGGACATAGCTGTCTGATGTTTTGGGGCAGGCGGGCATGAAAACACTGTACCCCTTGTATTGAAGGTACCGCAAAAATTTGCGGAGATAGCTTACCTTATCGCTGACCGTTTTGGGCGCGTTTATCTGCTGGAGTTCCCTGATCCAGTGATTGATGGCTGTTTCCGTAACCCTGTCGGCGTTTTCTGCCACCAGCAGTGAATCGAACGAAAAAAGGGTTCTGCGTGTACTCCGCAAAGTATCATCGCTGACAGTCCCCTGGCTGATTTCCAGATATTCTGCAAGCTCATGTTTGAAAACCGACTGGAACTGTGTCATGACAGGCTCCACCTCCCCTCCAGAAAAGCGGCAAATGTACCTGTCGCCTCCATGACCGGGAGGGCGTAGTTCCGCAGCTGCTCCACATCCAGACTGGCATAGGATTGGATGGCGTTCTGGTCTGTATGCCCAAGGGCTTTCCTTACCGCCTCATAAGGGATGTTGTCATTGACCATGGAACTTGCCAGGGACGACCGGAAAGCATGTGCGCCCTGTTTGCGTCCCGCCGGATCAATTCCAGCTGCCATAATGGCAGTCCTGACGATCTTGGTGATTGCCTGCACAGAGATATGGCTGTAAGGGGGAACGATGCGGAGAAATACATACGGGCTGTCATAGCAGGCCCGTTCTTCCTCTAAATACTGTTTCAGGGCGGCCTTTACATCCGGGACCATGGGAAGTTCAATGTCAACGCCGGTTTTGTGCTGTGTAAGCAGAATCAGGTTCCTGCCAAAATCCAGTTCCCGGAATGTCATGGATGAGATGTCCCCGCTCCTGATCCCCAGCCGTGTCGCAAGAAGCAGCACTGCGTAATCACGCTTTCCATGTGGGGAGTCCCGGTCTACGCTGTTTTCAATTTTCAGGATTTCTTCTATTGTATAAACAGAAGGGTACGGCTGCGGCCTCTTGAAAAGAGGAACGATGCCGCTGTAATCCCTGTCGGTATGTCTGGCCTGATATGCATATCTGAGGAATGTCCGGATGTGTGAAAGGTACCATTTGCTGCTGACCATTAAACACGCGGCTCCTACATTTTGGGCGTTCATTGCCTGCGGCGCTGCGCAGCCTGTATCAGCCAGGGCGGATAAAAAGTAGTGCCCAATCTTATCGTGAAGATGGATGCTGCTTTCCTGAAGCCCCTTGCGTTTCCCGTCTTCAAGGTACTCCGCTAAAAGAGCCTCCATTTCCGGATTCAATTCGTGGTATCCGCATGGCACTGTGTTGGTTTCCCTTGTATGGTAACCCATAGTTAAAAC
>CAJTDD010000087.1 GCA_910574885.1 Lachnospiraceae bacterium
CAAGGCATAGTACCCGCTATGTCCAATGTTTATGTCCATTTTTCTCAAACTTCTTTTCCTGCACGATATTCAGTTGTCAATTTTCGGTTGGAATCTCATTCATTGAGATTCCGAGAAGTTATAACAATCCAACGTAAAGAATTCTGGTAAAGAAATATTTAGGCCTTCACAGATTTTTGAAATAGTTTCAACTCCTGTACTCTCAACATTGAAATGTTTTGCCCAATCCTCCATGCTCATTGGAATTTGGCGCTCTGCCTGCAATTCAGCGTAATCAAGATACAGCGATACAATTCGCTCCATGTAGGACATTTCCTTATCATTCAGATAGTTCTTTGCAATCGACACATCAGTTTTTACGATTTTCCCATCCGGCGCTGCATCCCACACATCTACTTTTCAACCCTTGACATCAACACGACACCCTCAATGGTATTACCTCTTTCCCACAAAACTTTCCTTACTTCCTTGCCGTCAATATAAATCGGAAAGTTAAACTCTATCGACTTCAACGGCATTTTCGATTCTCCATTCGGATATATCTGAATTTCTTTAATGAGGTATGTGATAAGGTTTTTCTTTTCCTCATCACTCATTATAGCATATAACTTTCCAAAGTTCTGCATGATTTTGTAAACATTGTCAAGCGTGATGGCTTCCATCTCAATGGAGCTTTTTCTTAATTTGGCATCTTCAATGCATTCCTCCAGCTCCACCATCGTATCGTACAAAGCATCAAGTCTTAATGTCATATCGTGGATTTTTCTTTCACGGAATCGGGCATCGACAGGAAGATTGTCAATCTCATTTTCCAGACGTGCTTTATTCAAATCCACCTCTTTCAACTTGTTTTCGTAATTGGCAAGTTCTTTATCTACCACGCTTGTATCTGTCTGCACTCCAATCCGCTTTTCAATCTCTTTTGCAAAATAGGCATCGCTTACAAGCTCTCTTACCGCTTCTACTACAAGCGGCTCAATGTCTATTTTCCTTAAAGAAGCTTTGTAGTCACAATGACGCCCCCGCTCCTGCTTATTTCTTCCGCATATATAATAGTAGACTTCCTTATATGTGCCGTCCTTATTTGTCCATGCGTGTTTATTCGTATACATTGAACTGCCGCAAAGGGGGCATTTCAAAACGCCCGTCAACAGATGCGACCTTTCTTTGCCAATTCTTGACGGCTGCTTGATTCCTGTTGCCAAACGCTTTGCATGGACTTTCTGCCAGAGTTCCTCACTGACAATCCCCTCATGCTGCCCGTCCTCTAAAATATAATCATCGGTATGAACCTGCTTATATTCGTTTTTTGTTCCTTTGACTTTTTCACGTGTTCTTCTGCCATATGCAATTTTTCCGCAGTAAACAGGGTTGTCTAATATCTGCCGTATTAAATGGCTGCTCCATGTTTCTAACTTTCCATTCTGACGTGGTATCTTCTTTATCCCTTGCAGATTAAGGTATTTTGCAACTCCCCCAAGCCCTATATCTGAATTTCCAAACTTATCAAATATAATTCGGATTGCTTCGGCTTCTGTTTCCTCTATTAAGAGATGGTTGTCTTTCAGATAATACCCGTATGGGGCAAAGCCGCCGTTCCAGCCTCCCTGCCTTGCTTTTTCCCTGCGCCCGTTCATGGTCTGCTCAATGATATTTTCCCTCTCAATCTCTGCAACCGCTGACAGGACAGATATGAGCAGCTTTCCGCTTGTCTGTGATTATTCTAATGCTTGGGAGCCATCTATTTAAAGCTTGAGAGCCATCTGGATCCAGTGTATTTTAAAGCTTGGGATCCACCACTATATATTGTGGTCATCCAAATATATTGCTTAAGATAAGATCCCTCTTTTAAGATGTGTTTATGAAAAGTACCCGTACTTTTCAAATACATTTTAAAGGAGGTTTTCTATGTTTAAGAAAACAAAAGTAAGACAGATCCTTGAACTTCTTCACAAGGATCTAAGTGCCAGAGAGATCTCTAAAACTTTGAAGGTCTCTCGTAATTCTGTTGCATTTGTGAAAGAATCTTATGACAAATGTGACAAAGACTGGGATGAAATATGTCTGATGAACGATGACGAGATCTATCACCTTTTTTATCCCCATACCTTCAGGCCAAGAAACAGATTTGCTCCAGTGGACTATTCGTATGTCCACAGTGAATTGAAAAAGGTCGGGGTTACAGAAATGCTGCTATGGGAGGAATACTGTGAAAAGTGTAATGCACAAGGGATTTCCCATTGGACCTATGTCAATACTTTGGACAAAAAAAGTTGAAAGCTTATGCTGCTTTTTTTAATTCCTCATCCTCCTTTTGCTGAGGTGTCATATAACCAATAGCACTGTGTATCCGCTTACGGTTATACCAGCCCTCTATGTATTCAAAGATT
>CAJTDD010000088.1 GCA_910574885.1 Lachnospiraceae bacterium
CGGATCTTTAACACTTAAAAAAAGATAAAATCGCTACAGTCCCTATAAAGCCTGCATTTTTTTGTCAAATTTTTGAAATTATTTTGTTGTATGGTGTTGTGTTTCACGTGAAACTATGCTATAATGGTGTTATGAAACTTTGGTATGACAGGAAATCAAAAAACCCTACCTATTTCGTTCAACTCGGTATCCGGAATGGGAAAAAAACGACTACTAAAAATATTGCACGGATCGGTCGGCATTCTGATCTTCTAAAGATTACCGACGACCCTCTTTCTTATGCCAAAGAGCAGGTCGCCAAATTCAATGAGGAGGCTAAACTTAATCATCAGATTTCTTTAGAACTCAAGATCAACTTTGCTGAAAAGCTTAAAGCTTCCGATTCGCTTGCTTCTTCCAGCAAACAACTTAATATTGGCTACTTTTTTCTTCAACAGCTTTACCACAGCCTGGAAATCGGTTCTTTCTTTGACTCCTTAACAGCCGATTCAAAGATTACCTTCGACCCGAACCTTGTGAACCGTTTCCTTACCTGTGACCGCATTCTTGCGCCGGATTCAAAACTCAGCTCCCTGCAGCATATGGCAAATTACTATGAACAACCTCAGTTCGATTACATGCATATCATGCGCACCATGGATCTTATGGCAGATCATTATGACGAATATATCTCCCATCTTTTCGAGAAAAGCAATAACATTATTAAGAGGGATACTTCTGTCTGTTTCTATGACTGCACGAATTATTATTTTGAGACTGAAATGGAAGACGAGGATTATGTCGATGAAGTGACCGGTGAAACCATCAAGGGGCTGCGTAAGTACGGTCCATCCAAAGAACACCGCCCCAATCCCATTGTTGAAATGGGGCTGTTCATGGATACGGACGGCATCCCTCTGTCCATGTGTATTACTTCCGGCTCAGACAATGAACAGACAACCGTTATCCCATTGGAAAAAAAGCTCTCACAGATGTTTCAGAAAAAGAAATTTATATACTGTGCAGATGCCGGCCTTGGTTCGCTCAATATCAGGAACTTTAATTCCATGGGCGGCCGTGCTTTTATCGTCACCCAGTCTGTAAAGAAACTTTCCGACCATTTGAAAGAAGCTGTTTTTAATGATTATGGTTATAAGCTTCTTTCTTCTGACACACCTGTTACAATTGAGGATTTGAAATCCTTCGATAAACGGGATCCTGAAAATAAAGATTTATATAATGACAAGGCTTACAAGATCATTGAAGCCGATCAAGCATTCGATCTTGGGCTTTATGAAGAAAAGCACCTGAAAAACGGGAAAACAGTAAAAGTAAAGTCGAAAGCCACCGTAAAACAAAAGGTGATTGTAACTTTTTCCAGAAAAATGATGGAATACCAGCGTTTTATCCGGAACCGACAGATTGAACGGGCAAAAAAACTTCTTAAGAATCTGGAGCCCGATACCTATAAAAAGGGGCCTCATGATGTCACGCGCTTCATCAAAAGAACTTCTTGTACGAAAAGTGGGGAGACTGTTACAGATTCATACGAAATAGATCAGGCTGTTATAGACAAAGAAGAAAAATATGATGGTTTTTATGCGGTAGCGACAAATCTTGATGACGATGTAAAAACCGTAATTGGGATCAGCTCGAACAGGTATAAGATTGAAGACTGCTTCCGGATCACGAAGACAAATCTTTCTGCGCGCCCTGTATACCATCAGAAGCCCCGGCGGATTGTTGCACATTTTATGATCTGTTATACATCGCTTCTGATATACCGGCTGTTAGAAACAAAATTAAACCGATATGGAACACACTTTTCTATTGAAAATATCATTGAAACCTTAAAGAACATGGAAGTAGCCAATATAGAAGATATGTGTTACATGTCAACCTACGACAATTCTAAGGTATGCACAGCCCTAAATGCAATTTGGGGGCTTGGTCTGGATAAAAAATACTATCAACCGAAAGAACTAAATAAAAAGATCAAAAAAATTTCAAAATAGTCTTTCCATACAACATCCATAATCAAAGCTAAAGAGGCGCAATCCTAGTAAAATCAAGGGATAGCGCCTCTTTAGACTTTTGCAAGTGTTAAAGATGGGA
>CAJTDD010000089.1 GCA_910574885.1 Lachnospiraceae bacterium
TTGCCCATGCCGGGGCGTGCGGTGAACAGCCCGATTCCCCTTGTGTCCTTGAGGTAGTCCAGCCGGGACGTCATTTCCGAGATGTCCTTTGAGAGGAACCGGTCCTTTTCTCTTGCGTTCTGTTTGTCAAAGGGATTGAAGGAAAGCCCATAGTAGGAACGGAACATCAGCTCTCACCCCCGATCCTTGAATAATCGATGGACGGCGTGTTATTGCGTTTCGTCCTGCAGTTCTCGTTTTTATCCGTAGGCCGGATGGGATAATGTTCCCCCTCATAAAGGATGAAGGCACTGGACATGTCGTCTGGCAGGAAGCGGATATCCACTTTTGAAGAAATGAACTGCATGGGAACGTCATAGGACACCTTGTCGATGGAGACGGTAGAGTCCTTGTTCACCTTCCTGGTGATGCGGTTCAGGAAACATTCCTCCAGCCACTCCCTGGACTTAGGGTTCCGGATGGAGGAGCGTGTCTGCTGGTAGCGGTCCATGGGCGTTGTGCCGATGCCGGAATGGACAGATGTGTTGTAGGTGCGCATATAGTCCTTAAGCAGCCTGTTGAACTGTGCCAGCGTGGTGATGGAATCCAGATCCAGCGTATAGAGCCAAGTCTCCTTGAGCGTTCTGAACTGGCGTTCTATTTTGGCTTTGGAAGCACCATCACGAATTTTTGTGTGTAAAAGTACGGTGCCGATGGAGCCGCAGATGAGGGAAAGCTGCTCATTCGAGTAACTGCAGCCATTATCGACATAGAGCTTTGCCGGGATTCCATGGGCTGCCACAGCGTCCTTCAACACCTTCTGGAAGTTATAGGCATTATCGTTATAGAAGAGGCCGCCGCCCACCAGAAAACGGGAATGGTCATCAATAATCATGATGCAGTAGACTCTCCTGCGCTGGCCGTGCTCCGTGATATAAGGCAGGTAACAGGTATCGGCCTGCCACATCTTCCCAAAGGCGTCTTCTTCAAATGCCTTCCTGTCCCGCATGCCGGGGTTGCGTGCCGATTTCAGGTCATGTTTCTTGACGAAGCGCTGGACGGCGCAGACGCTGACTGTGGCAGGGATGAAGGCTTCTTCAACGAGGTGCCGGTGGATCTGTGTAGAGTTCAGCCGTGGGAAGGCCTCCTTGAGGCGGTAGATCTCCTCAATGGCCGTGTCTGGGAGAACCCGGGTGGAGCCCTTATCGGAACGCTCCTGCGGCAAGAGGGCGTCGATGCCGCCGTTCTGGTAGAGGGACACCCATTTGCTGAGGGTCTTTGGGCTGTACTGGAATACCGAGCCGTCAGGCAGGGTGAGCGGTTTTTCGGTGATACGCTGGTAGTAAGCGTTCCTGGACGCATCCGGATAAAGGCCATGGATGACCGGCGCTATGAGAGCGAGGCGGAACTGTGCCATGGCGGCTGCGTCCGAAAGGTTTTTGGGATTGTTGTCCATAAAAATGTCCTCCTTAGGTGGTTTTCCACCATTATGCAGGAGAGAAGGGAGGGAAGCCATACCCGTGGCGTGTGGCCGACGGAAAAAGGGTCAGGGGCCGAACACCTGCTGGCAGTAAAGTGTCGGGTTTTTATGGGACTGGAGGAAAGACTTTGTAAAACGGCGGACAAAGGCGGAGGCGAAATCCGAATAAGCCGGCTGCGTGAACAGGGACTTCAGGAAGGAAAGGCCGGAAACCTCCATGGAGGAAAGCACGCCGAGCCAATCTTCCTTCTGCACCCGAAAGAGCTGCAGCCACCGGCGCAGCTGGGAAAGGGTGATGCAGAAGCGTTCGCATAGCCTTTCCACAGTGGAAAGGCGCAGGAAATACTCCGCCAGGACACGTAGAAGGAAGAACAGGCCATAGCCGGAGTAGGGAATGATGAAGTCCGGGAGGATGGCATGGGTATGGCCACAGGTACAGATGAGGCGCATGATGCAGAGGCTGTGGCGGACCTGGGTGCCGCCAATGAAGTCCACCAGGGAGCGGTCATAGTAGGCATGGATGCGGCAGGATCCCTTTACCCCACAGCAGGGACAGGTCTGTAGTTCCGAAC
>CAJTDD010000090.1 GCA_910574885.1 Lachnospiraceae bacterium
TAATACTTTCCCAATCTGCCGGACTATAGAGTACTGACAGACTGGGATGAATTCTTTCTAGGGCGACCACGTGGGCGCTTTGGCTTCTGCTCATACTGATCTTTGGGCTTGGGTTTACGGCCACGTTTCTTGGGTGCTGGCTTTGGTATCGGTTTTGACAGACCCAAGGCCTCAAGTTCCTCAAATACAATCTGCAGTGTGTGAACCCAGTATCCATCATCTGTTGCCGGTTCTTCCGGGGCATCTGTTCTACGCCAGGCTGATGATAGGTCATCCATCAGTTCTCCATAGGACATATGGTCAAATAATCCTGCCGTCCGCGCCTTTCGTATGATACGGCAGGTGGCAACTGTAGACAGGAAGTTCACAAACTCACCGCCGATGACGGAATAATCATTCTGCACATCGGTATGATCCAGGCATTCATCGCTTTTATACCGATTAAATACCAGTTCCAGAAGCCAGCGGTCCTCATAACAAAAGTATGCCGTTTTCGCATCTAAGTCCTGGTCGGATTCAAGAACGATTACACCAAAAACAGCTTGTTTCTTTGCGTATTTCTCTGGGAGAAAGGTATTTTTCTTCTGAGCGTTCGCAAGATAGGCTGCTTCTTCAGCTGATGCTTTTTTCGTATCCTTGAATGCATATAGGTATCGGCCGCCCTTGATCTGTTTCTTCTTATAAACTATATGAGCGGCAATGCCAGTTAGTACTCCTTCGAAGGAAAGCATATCATTATCCGATATGCGGGCATCATTCCGTTTGATCGGCGTAAGGAAATGAAGATCCGGACGCTCCTGCAATTCTGCTTTGATTTTGCTTGGAGGGAATCCTTTGTCAGCAACAATGATCCCTTTGCGAATGTCATTATCACGGATAAACGCCGGATAGGAACTGGCATCAATACTGTTTCCCGGAAATACTTCGGCACAAACCGGTTCCATCCGCTCGATGTCATAAGCATATAGGACAGACACTTCACTGCAGCCCCTTACTCTTGCCTTACGGGAATAGGCAGAAAGATCATTGACCTTGCTGTTATCCTGTTTCAGCGTGCCATCAATCGCCACATGATGGTCGGCGGAAGTCGATTGAATACGTAACTGGTAGAACTGTTTGCGCCTGGAACCGTCCATCCCAATCCTTTGCAGAAGGTTTCCAATAGAATTCGGGGACATTGCTGCTCCGGGATAATCTTTGCAGACGAATGTCCTATGGTAATGTGTTGCCATCCGGTTTGCGGTAACAGCCGGCTTGATCACTTTAAGGGTCGCAATAGACATCATTGCATAAGCATCCGATGGATCGTACACAGCAAGGAGATCTGACACAAGGTCTTTCGTGACAGACTTAACAAGTGCGGAAGCGCCATAGGACAGCATATCCGGTTCTGCAGAAGTTCCTGCTTTCGACTCGTGGATTGGCACATATTTATGATCAATGATGTGACCGACCACCTTGCCGTTTCGCGGCTGGGGATTGCCACCGGGAACATATTTAGAAGAGGAACGTTGCCTGACAGCATAACGTTTGGGGCCATCCCGGCCGTTGTCATCCACTATGGTATTAACCGGTCTTGGAACTGCTCTGATATCAGCAGGTACGGGCATAAAAATCACTCCTTTATATAGTCCTATTATAACACATTAGGACTATACATAATAGATTTTTATACACAATTTTACAAAAATCTAAATGGATTAACAGGTGTAGCACGGTTAAAAATGGCCATTTTTTAGGGATTATTGCTTTTAATAACTAGTTTTTGAATGTATTATATAGTTTTGGGTGAGTTTGCGGGTCTATTCTATAGTCCGGTAAATTGGGAAAGTTTTA
>CAJTDD010000091.1 GCA_910574885.1 Lachnospiraceae bacterium
GCATTTCAGGCGCAAAACAATACCGACAACAACGTGCAGCATTTTTGACAGGATTGTGCATTTGCAGACAGCACTGCGCAGTCAATAGGATAAATGTCGGAAAAATAATTCGCTGTTTGCGTCTCCCTCAATTTGCCGTCCGACAAGCATATCATCAGACATGACGACAAATCTCTCTTTCTTCTTCTTTGTATTGGTAATGAGGATTTCACCTGTTTGAAAATTAATATTCCTTCTTTTCAATTCCCTTCCCTCCTGCGGACGCAGCCCACAGGTGTAGATTAGGCGGAACAACACAGGAAGCATCTGCCGGGTATACGGAATCTTCTTGTCTTCCGGCAATGTATCAATCGCAGAAAACAAGGAAGATAATTCGCTATCTGAAAAAATATAG
Organism: Lachnospiraceae bacterium; assembly: GCA_910574885.1. Lineage (GTDB taxonomy): Bacteria > Bacillota > Clostridia > Lachnospirales > Lachnospiraceae > Sporofaciens. The sequence goes on from CAJTDD010000091.1 coordinate 395, forward strand.
GTTTCTTTTGGCTTGGCATTCCCAAAATAACGGTCTGGCAATACATAAGCCTCCTGTCCGCTGATATTCATATACTGTGCCAACAGGCGGATGGCAGATGCCCTGCCTTTTATTCCTTTTGTATCGTTACCATCCTTAAGAACCCATGGCATGACTAGGTGTTCTGTAAGCTCCACGCAGTCTGGATGCTGCATAGAACAATACTTGTCAAAACTAAGCAGGGTTGCCGCATGTGGTTCCCGTGCATAACCAAGTGCATCCCTGGCATCCAGCATCCCCTTGATGTATTCGGCAAAACAACTGACGTAATCATGATTCATGGCCGTATCCCTCCAATGTGACTTCAATGCCAGAAAAGTCTAGGGCACATTCTTTCAAATGATAGCTGTCTAAGGAAATATACTGTTTTGAAGAATCCATACTCCGATGTCCAAGGATCTGTGCAGTTGTTGTAACAGGAACTTCTGCAAGGGTAAGCTCCTTCCCAAGTGTACGCCTCAGTGCATGGAATCCTTTCCCGTCATGGGCATAGCGTTCGATACCGGCTTTTTTCTGGTAACCTGACCAGAGATGCGTTAATGCCACTGTTTTGTTGAAGGGCAGATATGGATGCATCGCCCTCAAAAAAATAAATTCAGATGAAGAATCGGGCCTGCCATTCAAAATATATTCTTTTAAAGCTTCCCCTACATCAGGCAAAAGCGGCAGCACAAGGGGATTTCCGGTTTTCTTTTGAATGAGCCTGATTTCCCCGGCTCTCCAATCAATATCTGTCAGCTTCAGATGGATGATATCACATCCCCTGAGACCGTTCCTGGCACCGAGTAGAATGATTGCATAATCCCGTTTCCCCATAACCGTTGAACGGTCAATCTGGGCAACGGTCCTTTGTATTTCATCCTTTGTCAGTGGAGGGAACACCCTCTTTTTCCGTATAACAGGCAGTGACAGGACAAATTCATAAGGGATCTCCAACCCCTTCTCCGTATTCAGAAACTGATGGAACTTTTTCAGGAAAAGCTGAAGATCATGCAGGCTGCCTTCTGAGTATTTACCTGCCGCCATTGTCATAAACCCTGAAAAGCTGTGCGCATTTACATCCAGAGTATTATCTACTCCCTGACATTCCAGCCAGAAAAGATATTGTCTGACAGCCCATTCCATATCTTGCAGTGTTTTCGGATTAGCCGGCATACTCCAGTTCAGAAATTCCCGAAGCAGTTCTTCATTTGAAATGCTGATATGTTTTTTGGCATGACCGCCTGCTATAACGTGAGACAGTTCCCCACGGTTATAAAATTCTTGCAGCCTCGAAACAGCCCTTGTCTTGTTCAAATAGTTTTTCCGTACCATTTCTTCCCG
>CAJTDD010000092.1 GCA_910574885.1 Lachnospiraceae bacterium
TGTGTTTCAGGTATTCAAAACAGACGGTCAAGGATTTAGAAAATATAAAAACCTTCCTCTCCAAAATCGTCGTCAAATGGGTCATCTTCATTTAAGAAATAATCCATATCAAGAAGGTCATCCTCGCTCATGCGGCGAATGTCCCCGGATGTCATGCCTTCGGGTGGATTATCTATATATTTTTTGCGTAGTTTCTCTGTGTTTGGGTTCATAAGTACAGCCTCCTTTGAAAGGAGTATACTACAGAAATGGGAATTAAGAAAGTCATGCAGAAGACCTTTTTCCACGAGAACGGGACATGACTTTCTCGTACAATTCTTCCAGAGAAACGCGCTTGTGGTTGAAATAGAGTTCTAAAAACAGCATAGTTGTGCCACATTCACATTTCAGCGGGTCATAGCCAAAAGCAGAGAGAATGGCCGTGCGCCACTGGTTAAAGCTTCTGAAAATGCGGTGTTTTTCACGGGAAATGATTCTATAAAGTTTTTTATCAATCTCCCGGTGGCGTGCATAAATGCCGCCATAGCGGATCATTTTGAAATGCTTTTCCGGGATATGGCGGATCAGGCGCTCTATGAACTCCATAACAGGAAGGGTCTCTTCCACATAGGCGTCATCTTCGTGGCGGTTGTAGTGAAAGGTGACAAAGTCACCATCATAGCTGTCAATCCGGGATGTGGCGATAACAGGCCGCCCCAGATAGCGTCCAATGTATTGTATGGCAGTTTTTGGGTCACATTTATTAGGCTTAGCATAGACATAGAAACCGTCTTTGTGATCCCGGTAACAGCGTGACTTAACCCTTTTGAAAGAAGGGCCGATTTTGGAGTCCATTTCATTGAGCAGGGCAGTGCGGAAAGCATTGAGGAGATAGGTATAGTTGAAGTGTCTGGTATTGCGCCAGAAACCATTATCGCTGTAACCACCCTCAGAAATAAGGCAGTGTATATGGGGGTTCCATTTTAAGTCCCTGCCAAAAGTGTGGAGGACCATGATAAAACCGGGAGTAAAGTTCATGGACTTATTCTGTTTAAAAAACATGCGTGAAACAACATTGTTTACGGCATGAAAAAGTCAGTCGAGGAGGGAACGGTCATTGAGGAAAAAATCCCGGAGCTGCTCATCAATTGTAAAAACACAGTGGCGATGACGGACATTTACCAGTTTAAAGGACATACTGGTAGTGCGTTCCATGGCATATTTATTGCCACAGGTGGGGCAGAAACGGCTTTTACAGCGGAAAGGGACAAACTTAAGCTTTCCGCAGTGTGGACAGCCATACATGGCGCCACCAAAGGAGGGATCGCCGCAGTTGATCATTTTTTCAACATTTTCGATGACAGAGTCACGGGGATGTAGGATATAAACCATTTCTTCATAATGATCTTTAAAAATTTCTTGTAGTATGCTCATAAGACTATTATGCAGGAAAACAAAAGAAAAAGAAACCCCTAATTCCCCCATGAATGGGGGCTAGGGGGTTGAAGTGTCGAAGACACTTTTTTAT
>CAJTDD010000093.1 GCA_910574885.1 Lachnospiraceae bacterium
CACGACAAACGCATGAGTAAACAAATTGTTACAAAACCCTTTTTCTGGTAAAATAAAAGAAAAGGGGGTACTGTTTATGGAAGAATTATTGCAATGGATGGAATATATTGAGGATGTGCGTCAGGAAAGAAAAGTCAGACATCTGTTAAAAGATATCCTTGTCATCGTTTTGTTTGCCACACTTGCAAATGCAGATGACTGGGTGGAGATTGCGTTGTTTGGGCAGATATACCAAAATTATCTCAGGAAATATATAGAATTGAAGAACGGGCCGCCATCACATGATACCATACGGCGGGTAATGGGAATGATATCGCCGGATATTCTCCAGCAGCTGTATGGGAAATGGCAGGAACTGCTCAACCGTGAGGAAGGGAAGACCCTGAAGAAAATCATCTGCATAGATGGAAAGACAATGCGCTCCAACAAACAGGGAAATGGAAAGCCCTCCCACATTGTATCTGCATGGAGCAGGGAGGATGGCTTTGGCATCGGCCAAAAAGCAGTGGATGAAAAAAGCAATGAGATCACCGCAATCCCGGAACTGCTGGAAAAGCTGCAGGTAAAGGGGCAGATCATTACGATAGATGCAATGGGGACCCAGATGGCAATAGCGGAAAAGATCCGGGAGAAAAGGGCGGATTACGTGCTGGCGTTGAAAGGGAATCAGGGAATGTTATATGGGGAAGTAAAAGAATACTTTGCGGATGAGGAATTGAGGAAAAAGATAGAAAGCGCAGGGAACTATAAGAAAACAAAAGAAAAGGCCCATGGCCAGATAGAGACGAGGGAGTATTACCAGACGGAAGATATCCGCTGGATGCCGCAGAAAAACGACTGGAAAGGGCTAAAAAGCATAGCAATGGAAAGGAAGAGAATCGAGAAAAATGGAAAAAAGACAGAGGAATACCGGTATTACATCAGCAGCCTGAAAGGGGATATAGAAACCCTGAGCCGAGCGGTAAGGGGGCACTGGAGCATAGAGAGCATGCACTGGCATCTGGATGTGACGTTCCGTGAGGATGCAAATGCAACAATTGATAAAGTTTCCGCGCAGAATCTGAACATCATCCGGAAATGGAGCTTAAGTATTTTGAAGATGATGGAACTTACAAAGAAGAATCTGTCAATGAAAAAGAAAAGATTTGTAATAAGCCTATTGCCAATCAAATATTTAGAAGAGGTGTTGGAATTTTAAAAACGGTAATTATAGTAATTTGAGCAACAGAGATATTCATGCGTTTGTCGTG
>CAJTDD010000094.1 GCA_910574885.1 Lachnospiraceae bacterium
CTGCCTACTTAGTTACGATTTTTTTGAAAATACGGATGCCCGTCGTTACTACGATGACCGCACCTACCACCGGGAGGGCAACCGGCAGTACATCCCCGATGATTCCTGTGAGTGAACTTGCTACTGATGTGAAACTGGTTACTAATGCTGTTGATACGCTTTCCATATGCGTTCTCCTTTCTTTTGCGCTTTACGCTTTTTTGATTATATTTATCAACCCGTGGATGGCTACCCCGATTATCATTGGAAAACAACCGAGGACAAAGCCTACTGGGATTGATGCCGTGAATAGCTTCCCTAGTTCTTCTAGGGATAATGTGAGTATCTCATGCCCTTGCATGTTTATGGCTCTCCTTCCTTTCTCCTTTAGCTGGTAAAGTACCTTGCAAAGATGTTGCAGGATAGGATTCCCGCAATTATGCCAATGCCTACCATGCACAGGATAGAAATGTTGGTCAAAGTCTCTAACCGCTGGTCTATGGTCTGGGTTGCCGTTATCAGTGTGTTAATATCGTTGGAATAATCTATGTATTCCTGTACAGTGGGGGCGGGTTCGGACGTGTGAACTTTTTCGTCCCCAGTGCTTTCTATGGGGGTGTCCGTGCCTGTACCTCTCCCTCCCTCTCCCCCCTTCTCCGTGGCTTCACCTGTGATATTGGTGGGGTCTTTGGGGGATAAGCTCCTGTTTTCATCCATAACGGTAATGTCACTCCCTTTCATTTAATAAAAGTATTAGAAATAGGTTCTTTATACTTTTTGTACCATTCCTACCCCCTAACCCCCGTCCCGTCTCCAACGGGGGATTCCTTCCCATTATGGGGATTCCCTGTGCCCGCCCTGTCAAGGGTCGAGATAAACGGGCAAAATGCGCCCGCCCTTGACAAGGCTACTGTACAGGCTGGGACTCATGATGCCAACGGTAATTGTTGGGTGTATGGACGTCAGGCTGTGCCGGACGGGAGGGGCTGACGGGCAGACAAGGAGGGATTGCGATACTGCGGTATCCCAATCCCTCCCGTCCCCAGTATCGGTACTGGTCGTGTCCGCCCTGTCAAGGGTCGAGATAAACGGGCAAAGAGCGCCCGCCCTTGACAGGTCTACTGTACGGGGTGCAATGGTAACAATACTGGTAACGGTAGTTAGTGTCGGTGAGGGAGGGATATGGTATTCAGTTATAAAGTTCGGACGTGTGAACTATTTGGGTGGGGCGGGATGCTTGCCC
>CAJTDD010000095.1 GCA_910574885.1 Lachnospiraceae bacterium
AATCTTTGAATACATAGAGGGCTGGTATAACCGTAAGCGGATACACAGTGCTATTGGTTATATGACACCTCAGCAAAAGGAGGATGAGGAATTAAAAAAAGCAGCATAAGCTTTCAACTTTTTTTGTCCAAAGTATTGACATAGGTCCAAAATATCCGCTTGTTGTTCACCCAACGCTGAAGCTGTCGGGTAATCTTCGGCGCATTTGGGCGGTCATAAACCATCACATAAGGGGAGAATCCCATGTCACGCAAGGTTTCCACACGGTACAAGTCCTGTTCATAGCTGCTCCCATAATTCGTAAGCACATAGACCTGCCGCTTCCGCTTGTCTTTCACTGCCGTCAAGTCCAGAAATCTCTGGAAATGCCCCATCAAATCTTCGTCCGGGTTGTCCCAGGCAAAATGCACCATCTTTGTGCGGACTTTATTCAGCAGGGAAACATTGTCAGGATTGATCAGGCGGATATCCAGCCCCTGGGAGAAATCCACCCATGCCCGGCTTTCTGCAAGCTGCTGTATCAGCTTTTCATGTTCCGGACAGGCCAGAAGGTTCGCGTCCATCAGTTTTATCTCTTTCTGCCCATTCCAAAATTCAGACAGATCGGCAACCTCAATACTCTTTCTCCCTTCCTTACCGCTGACAATGCAAAATCCACAATTCCGGGGGCATCCACGGCTTAAAAAGCCATACGCTGTATCGGGAAACTGCGGATATAAACTGTAATCCGGATAACTATGCTCGACAGCATCCGGCAGATTTTCCTTCATGCCATAGCCTGTGCCGCCCATGATTACCTTCCCGGCGTTCCTGACCGCAATGGTATCTTTGGAATATGTGTCTGTAAATACCTTGCTTTTATAAACCACGTCATACCAGCCTTCGGGCTTCCACCATTCCACAGAATCTCCCTGCGCCTTATGGTAAGCCGATAACTTCATCAGACACAGATTCGGCCAGTTATGGGAATCCACGTCTATCAGTCCAATCTTCAAAAAATCCTCCTTCCTGCTGTCATAACTTCTCGGAATCTTCAGCCCTTACTTTATAAGGCTTTCAGACCCTTGCTTCAAAAAATCACCCACTTTTTTTGCAAAAACACTTGACAAACCAGTCAAAAA
>CAJTDD010000096.1:0-653 GCA_910574885.1 Lachnospiraceae bacterium
AATCTTTGAATACATAGAGGGCTGGTATAACCGTAAGCGGATACACAGTGCTATTGGTTATATGACACCTCAGCAAAAGGAGGATGAGGAATTAAAAAAAGCAGCATAAGCTTTCAACTTTTTTTGTCCAAAGTATTGACATAGGTCCAAAAGGGATTGAAAATAAATCCGCCTGATAAACTACAAGGGAAGTGTCCCTCATTACCGCATAGCTGTAAAAAGACCGTAGGCAGTTTAATTTATGGTTTCGTGTTTTTATGCTGCATTTCTAGGTATTTTCTAAAAAATCAAGATACTCCGCAATCATTTCGCCATCTAGTGTGTCAAATGTGATATCTATCAACCGGATCTGTTTTTGATCTTTTGCGAAATCAAGCAGCTGGTTTAATGCTGTACGGTATGCTTTGACTGTATGACGGCTGCAGTTCCGCTTCTGCGGCAGATAGTCTGTCAGAAAGTCATGAATCAGTGTGTATAACAGATTTCCATTCATTCTTGCCATGGTTCCACCTCCGGAATGATCTCGGAAAAGGCTTCCCAGTCAATCCCCTGTTTTTAGATAAGTTTTCAGGGAGGAGATGTACATAGTAAGCAGTCTCCTTCAAAGTATAATGGCCCATATAGGCTCTTAAGCGCGGAAGCATGGCATCCAG
>CAJTDD010000096.1:700-1055 GCA_910574885.1 Lachnospiraceae bacterium
TCTTTCTGTTCGTCCAGCCAGCGGTTTACATTGGCAGTAGCAAACTGATGACGGAGGCTGTAAACCCTTACGGATGGAAGCTGCTCTTTGGGAACGCCTGGATTTACAGTCTGCCAGCATTTCTGGAACTGGCGGTTTAACCATTGGCCATCCAGAGGCCCCTCGGAAGATCCAGGGAAGAAATACGGATTATCTTCATAGAAAAACTGACGCATCTTATCATAACGTCTGCAGAGCATAAGCATATCATCAGACATGACGACAAATCTCTCTTTCTTCTTCTTTGTATTGGTAATGAGGATTTCACCTGTTTGAAAATTAATATTCCTTCTTTTCAATTCCCTTCCCTCCTGCG
>CAJTDD010000097.1 GCA_910574885.1 Lachnospiraceae bacterium
TCTGAGGGGAAAACCTAAGAATAGCGTATCTGATAATGCTCATCTTTTGTACAAGAAAGTGAGGATTTATGGGAAATAGTTTAAAAGATCAACATTATAAAAACATGGATATAAGGCTTCAAATGTTGATGTATCCATTTCAGGCGGAGAGCGTGGCTTTCACAGTCTGTAGTTTCTTTAATCTGGATACGTCAGATTACTCATTCCCATATATAGCCGGGTGGTCGAGTGATATGGAGATGAAGGAGCTACGCAGCTCTATGGATTTTATCCGGAAAACAGCAGGCTCCTTCATTGACAGCATGGTGGAGAATATCCAGAAGCTGCAGAGAGAAAAGGCAGCACAGAGAGAATTGACGGAAGATGACCTGGTATTCCAGTTTGCACCTCTCGGAGAAGATACAAAAAAGTTTTATCTTGTAGACAATGTTGGGAGGGTAGATTTTTTAAGGCTGTTACATGATTTTGCTGACCAGGATAGGGAGAGCAAAAATCCGGAGCAATTCTTAAAAAGCCACGGCGTACACTTGGATTTGTGGCGGGATTCAGAAGATAAAGAGAGAAACCAGGAGATGCCGGACTTTTATGATGTCCTGTACATGGATGCAGGCCATATCGTGGATGCGGCAGAGTTCTCCCTTTTGGTACAGGTGGAGATGATGATCAGCCGTGCGGAGTACGGGCATACGTCTTTGGGGAAGGAAGCGCATAACCTGGCTGTCCTGTATGCTTATAAGCTGGACAATCCAAGGAACACAAGGGAGTTGGTGAATAAACTTGCGGAGGCTGTGGAAAATCCAGAAGTGCATAATATCCGGCAAATCATGGAGGACGCACAGGCAGAGATTGATTTTCTACCGGATAATCAGATTGGCCTTATGCAGATGCATGAATGTCGGACGTCAAATTGATGGAAACGCAAACAGCGAATTATTTTTCCGACATTTATCCTATTGACTGCGCAGTGCTGTCTGCAAATGCACAATCCTGTCAAAAATGCTGCACGTTGTTGTCGGTATTGTTTTGCGCCTGAAATGCAAAAGGCCATGGATC
>CAJTDD010000098.1 GCA_910574885.1 Lachnospiraceae bacterium
GTCATACCCGTAGTTCATGAGCATCTTGATATCCTCCAGGATGCCGGTGGAGAGGTATTGTGCCTCATCGACTGCCAGGAGGAGGGGCTGCTTCTTGTCCTTGTAGAGGTAGAGTATCTGCTCCTGTACGGCGCGGAACATCCCAGGCTTGCCGCCCCTTGGCTCTACCCCCAGGACAGAGCAGAGCTGGCGGTAGAACTCCATGACGCTGACCGTGGAGAGGCAGATGTACTCCATATGGTAGAGGTTGGGGTTGAGGCACTTTGCGAAGCAGCGCAGTGCGAAGGACTTGCCCATGCCGGGGCGTGCGGTGAACAGCCCGATTCCCCTTGTGTCCTTGAGGTAGTCCAGCCGGGACGTCATTTCCGAGATGTCCTTTGAGAGGAACCGGTCCTTTTCTCTTGCGTTCTGTTTGTCAAAGGGATTGAAGGAAAGCCCATAGTAGGAACGGAACATCAGCTCTCACCCCCGATCCTTGAATAATCGATGGACGGCGTGTTATTGCGTTTCGTCCTGCAGTTCTCGTTTTTATCCGTAGGCCGGATGGGATAATGTTCCCCCTCATAAAGGATGAAGGCACTGGACATGTCGTCTGGCAGGAAGCGGATATCCACTTTTGAAGAAATGAACTGCATGGGAACGTCATAGGACACCTTGTCGATGGAGACGGTAGAGTCCTTGTTCACCTTCCTGGTGATGCGGTTCAGGAAACATTCCTCCAGCCACTCCCTGGACTTAGGGTTCCGGATGGAGGAGCGTGTCTGCTGGTAGCGGTCCATGGGCGTTGTGCCGATGCCGGAATGGACAGATGTGTTGTAGGTGCGCATATAGTCCTTAAGCAGCCTGTTGAACTGTGCCAGCGTGGTGATGGAATCCAGATCCAGCGTATAGAGCCAAGTCTCCTTGAGCGTTCTGAACTGGCGTTCTATTTTGGCTTTGGAAGCACCATCACGAATTTTTGTGTGTAAA
>CAJTDD010000099.1 GCA_910574885.1 Lachnospiraceae bacterium
TATCTCTTGCATAGTTCCAAACGCCCAAAATACGGCATTTTCAAGCACTTTGTTAGTTACCTGTTACTTACCCATAAATACTCATACGATCTCATTTTGTCTTATTCAGTTCATTCAAGATATGATTTATATTTGTCAAAACAATCCTGACTCCCCTTTTATTTAATCTGATTACCTTTCTCACGATACCGTTAATCTCTGCCGCCAGCTTATCATTTATAGTCACTGGAACTGTATTGTTTTCAATCATATACTGACAATCAATATGCTCTTTACTCACCGGGCAAACATTCTGAATCAAAAAAGCTCTATATTGACCGTTTACGTATCCAAATCGCAGGCCATCATATTCTTTATATCTCTTTTTCTTCTCCTCATATATTCTCTTGTATTTTTCTGTTTTAGAAGATATAGGAACCATCCAAAAATATCCATCCATTTCAAAGCAATAACAACAAGGTCTTCCATGCACTCCTGCTTCATCACTATCCTTATTTCCCATTAATCCACAATTTGGGAAACGATTATAATATTCGTCCTTAATAAAGTAAAAATTTCCTGTGTTCAATTTATCTCCTATGTACAAAAGTGCCCCACCATACAGTGAGGCACAAAATTTGTATCCCAGCCATTTATTAGCCGCTTGCTGGGTAGCGAAAAATATTTGTATCTGCACCTTTTCTATAAATGCCGATATGCAGTCCCGGCAGAATAATAAGAGGTTCAACTGAACTTCTTAATTTATATTATACTCATTTCCTGGCAAATATCTACTGGCATTTTGTACAAAAAGCAGATAAAATCCCCAAAACGCATACATTCTGGGGATTGAAATCCGTATCTGATATTTCATCTGCCTATCTCTTGCATAGTT
>CAJTDD010000100.1 GCA_910574885.1 Lachnospiraceae bacterium
TTAGAGTTATACCGAAAAGTATCTTATCCCGAATTCTTTAATAAAGCCTTATAAATTGGGCTTTCTCATATAAAAATTCGGGATAAGATTTTCCAACCCGTTGCCAGTGCTCTTCTCAAAAATTCGGGATAAGATTTTTTTATTTCAATCCATACAGACGTTTCAATACAGCATCATCATTGACATCATACGGGGATTTTTCTGCAGAAACTCTTGGAAAATAATCACCCGTTGCCTCTTCCATGGCTTTACGCTTCATCTCTGTGTCAGCATGTGCGTAAATTAAGGTTGTGGAAAGATTTACATGCCCAAGCCATTGAGAAAGTGTTGTCAGATCCATCCCATGCTGATACAGATGCATTGCACGGCTATGCCTCCAAATATGCGGGTGGATTTTTTCTGGAACTTCCGGGCATATCATATGTGCCTTTTTTGCATATCCATTCATAAATGCCCTGATCGTATCATCAGATATTGGACTATATATGCTTTTGCGTATCGTATAAAATAATGCTTTTGGAGATCGTTCGGCCTCACCTGGATGAAATGCCTGCATATAGTTGTGGTAATGCAATACTGTTTTTTTCATAAGTGGAAGGGAACGGTATTTATCTCCTTTTCCATGCAGCTTTACCTGTGGAGCGTTTCCGAGACGGATATCGCAAATCCTCAGATCTATGACCTCCTGAATCCGGGCAGCTGTATCATACATTAAAAGCATAAGGAACTGGTCACGTACACCTTTTCTTCTTTTTACATCCGGTTGCTCCAGAAGAACTTTAACAGCATTCTCGCTCAGATAGTCAACCGTTTCTACTTTCACACCTTTTTTAAAA
>CAJTDD010000101.1 GCA_910574885.1 Lachnospiraceae bacterium
ATTGTTTTTCGCAACTCAATTATACCATAAGCAAGCGGTTTATGCCTTTTTTATGGACTAAAGTATTGATTTTTCAAGGTTCAGCACACCAAATGGTGTGGGAAGTTTGAGTTCTTAATCTTTCTGGTCTTTGTGCGGTATTTATTTGCGAATGTTTTCAGCATACTGTAATGCATCAGACTCGCAAACTTGCTCATTGCGCATACATTACATGCCAGTGAGTAGTAGTTGTACAGACCTCTGATTTCAGAGTTGTACTTTGACAGAATTTCAATGTCTTTGCGGTTAATGAGCTGTGGTCTGTGAATGGCTTTCCAGTGCTCTTTGTGTGTAACTTTGTCTTTTTTGATACGGATTGCACCATACTCCAATAGTTTCGATTCCCATTTCTCATGCGGCATATATAGTTTCACTGCGCCGCTGTATCCCTTCACTTTCCTTCCCTGACGTTTTGTGACTTCCCGGCTTTTTGAAATTGAAATATCGAAGCCAAGAAACCTCGCCCGGTCAGTTGCGTGAGTGATTTTGGTTTTCTCCACTGACAGTGTAAGGTTCAGTTTTTCTTTGAGGAACACGGCTAAATCTGCTTTTAAGGCTTCTGCATCCTTTTTGCTCCCGATAATGCTTATGATAAAATCATCCGCATAACGGACGTATTGCAGGTTTTTGTAAGTTTCATCCCGAAACTGCTTAGACGGGATTTCCCTCTGCTTCTCCCGCAGTCTGTAGCCCAGCAAATTAAAGTTCCTATCTCCCGCACAAAAACGTCAAATTATAATCTCAGTTTTTAAACACTGTCTATAAAAGTGTGCTACAGGAGGCGGCACG
>CAJTDD010000102.1 GCA_910574885.1 Lachnospiraceae bacterium
CCCGTAAGTCCTCACCGATATAGCGTTATCGGCGTTGGTTTCATAGGTTGTTTTTTTGATTCGTTTTCTCGAATTGGATGTAATCATCATTACATAACCAGATGTTACTCTGTTAATAACAATTACCTCGGATGTCTTGATTAAGATATTTCTCTTATCATATTTCTTGTATGCGGTTTTCAAGGTACATGGGATGCATGAATCATGAATTCTCAATCATACATCCAGTGGAGAATACGAGATTCGAACTCGTGACCTCCTGCTTGCAAGGCAGGCGCTCTCCCAACTGAGCTAATCCCCCATTCAGGTATCTAAACAAAACTTGATTCCTTTTTGATAGTTCCAATGGGCTTAAGTGGACTCGAACCACCGACCTCACGCTTATCAGGCGTGCGCTCTAACCGGCTGAGCTATAAGCCCTTTTTTAAGATTTTAAAGTCTGGCGGCCACCTGCTCTTCCACACCGTCTCCAGTGCAGTACCATCGGCCGCTTAGGGCTTAACCATCGTGTTCGGGATGGGTACGGGTGTGTCCCCCAAGCGCATCGCCACCAGACATCGCCATCTAGACTTTTGACAGCCTTGACAACTAAACAATAGACAACATTTCCCTTACTTCTTCTTCCGTTTTAGTTGGTTTGCTCCAGACGGAAAAAGTCTTTTTCCTTAGAAAGGAGGTGATCCAGCCGCACCTTCCGATACGGCTACCTTGTTACGACTTCACCCCAGTTATCGGTCCCACCTTCGACGGCTCCTCCCTTTCGGTTAGGTCACCGGCTTCGGGCGTT
>CAJTDD010000103.1 GCA_910574885.1 Lachnospiraceae bacterium
CACCATGGGAGTCAGTAACGCCCGAAGCCGGTGACCTAACCGAAAGGGAGGAGCCGTCGAAGGTGGGACCGATAACTGGGGTGAAGTCGTAACAAGGTAGCCGTATCGGAAGGTGCGGCTGGATCACCTCCTTTCTAAGGAAAAAGACTTCTTCCGTCTGGAGCAATCCAACTAAAACGGAAGAAGAAGTAAGGGAAATGTTGTCTATTGTTTAGTTGTCAAGGCTGTCAAAAGTCTAGATGGCGATGTCTGGTGGCGATGCGCTTGGGGGACACACCCGTACCCATCCCGAACACGATGGTTAAGCCCTAAGCGGCCGATGGTACTGCACTGGAGACGGTGTGGAAGAGTAGGTGGCCGCCAGACTTAAAAAATCTTAATGAGAACGAGCAGAACGAAGGTCGAGTTTAGATTTTTTTTAGTCGTTCGCTGAACAAGGTGAAGCGAACGTTCTTGACCGACGATGGTGTGAAAGAAACACGCCAAGTCTTTAAGAATAGATACCGGCAAGGATGAGCAACAACTTATCAACGCCAACCCAATCAGCAGGGCAGTGCTGTTCTGATAACTGGTTTTACCAGTGATTAGAGATTTGAATAGAGGAAGTTCAAAAGCTTTGTTTTAGAACAACCTTCATACTAAGCTTGTGAGGACTCTCGCTAAGTATTCAGGTTTCTAATGACTGATAAAGCATAAAAACAAGAAAGCATTCAGTCAACATGTACCTTGAAAACCGCATACAAGAAATATGATAAGAGAAATA
>CAJTDD010000104.1 GCA_910574885.1 Lachnospiraceae bacterium
CACCATGGGAGTCAGTAACGCCCGAAGCCGGTGACCTAACCGAAAGGGAGGAGCCGTCGAAGGTGGGACCGATAACTGGGGTGAAGTCGTAACAAGGTAGCCGTATCGGAAGGTGCGGCTGGATCACCTCCTTTCTAAAGGAAGAAGAAGTAAGGGGTGTTGTCTATTGTTTAGTTGTCAAGGCTGTCAAAAGTCTAGATGGCGATGTCTGGTGGCGATGCGCTTGGGGGACACACCCGTACCCATCCCGAACGTGGAAGAGCAGGTGGCCGCCAGACTTAAAAAATCTTAATGAGAACGAGCAGAACGAAGGTCGAGTTTAGATTTTTTTAGTCGTTCGCTGAACAAGGTGAAGCGAACGTTCTTGACCGACGATGGTGTGAAAGAAACACGCCAAGTCTTTAAGAATAGATACCGGCAAGGATGAGCAACAACTTATCAACGCCAACCCAATCAGCAGGGCAGTGCTGTTCTGATAACTGGTTTTACCAGTGATTAGAGATTTGAATAGAGGAAGTTCAAAAGCTTTGCTTTAGAACATCTTCATACTAAGCTTAGCTTGTGAGGACTCTCGCTAAGTATTCAGGTTTCTAATGACTGATAAAGCATAAAAACAAGAAAGCATTCAGTCAACATGTACCTTGAAAACCGCATACAAGAAATATGATAAGAGAAATATCTTAATCAAGACATCCGAGGTAATTGTT
>CAJTDD010000105.1 GCA_910574885.1 Lachnospiraceae bacterium
TACCATTGGACTTATAAAATGGATGAAATAAGTCAGGATGAAGCCGTTAAAGCTGGCATAAAATCAAATGCTAATTAGGCCAGTTATTAATTATTCAATGTACTAGCATCGCAGATGACCCGAATCTGCAGAACGCCTTTTACAATGCGCCCACGGTCATTACCCTGTTTGCTCCGAAAAACTTCCTCTTTTCTCCGGAGGACTGTGCCATTGCCGCCGAAAATATGATGCTGGCGGCTGATTCCCTCGGTATCGTCTCCTGCTATATCGGTCAGGGCTGGAACGCTTTCGCAGACCCTTATGGGCAGGAAATATTAAAGACATGGGAAATCCCTGTGGATTGCTATGCGGTGATGCAGCTTTTGCTAGGCTATCCCCGTGAGAGTGATCCGCATCCTGCGCCAAAACAAAGAAAAGAAGGGCGCATATTGCGATTTTAGGAGGTATTTTGTTATGGATGCAAAAACTTGTATGGAAAAATTAAAACTTGTAGGCGTTTTATCCTTTGCTACAGTTGACAGCGAGGGGAATCCACAGATTGGACTGGTGTTAGTATATAAGTGTGGACAGGAAAAGTTGAACAATCTATACTATCAAGTGAAAGAGCAAAGGAGATGTTCAACATGGCGAAGAACCAAAAATCTTACACTCCGGAATTTAAACAGCAGATTGTGGATCTGTATAATGCCGGAGGAACCT
>CAJTDD010000106.1 GCA_910574885.1 Lachnospiraceae bacterium
GTAACTCAACAATACAACATAAACCAAAAAACTGCTACTTTTATTTTGAGAAAACGAAAAAATTTTGAAAAAGTAGTGGAATCACGTACCTAGGGCTAGCCACCGCGCTAGCGGTTTGGTACAATGGCGGAAATACAGCATATATAGAGCCTGTCGCGACAGTTCCCGAACATAGGGGAAAAGGTCTTGGCAGGGCAGTTGTCTATGAAGCTGCAAACCGCGCAAAAGAACAAGGTGCAAAAAGGACAATCGTGCTTTCGGATCAGGATTTCTACAAACGTCTTGGCATGATAAAATCATCGGAAGTCGGCACATGGGTTAGAAATAGCAAATAAAACGCATTCGTGGAGAAATCGAAATTTCTGTAAGATTTTCGCACTGCAAGGAGAAATTGTGATGGCGAGATATACAAATAAGTTGAAACTTACGTTATGGGTTTCTGTGGTATATGTTTTATCGTTTATATGCTATGCACCTACATTGTTAGGACAGAACGGGATTACTATTCCTGATATATTATTGTACTTAAAATACTTTGGTGTTAGTATATAAGTGTGGACAGGAAAAGTTGAACAATCTATACTATCAAGTGAAAGAGCAAAGGAGATGTTCAACATGGCGAAGAACCAAAAATCTTACACTCCGGAATTTAAACAGCAGATTGTGGATCTGTATAATGCCGGAGGAACCT
>CAJTDD010000107.1 GCA_910574885.1 Lachnospiraceae bacterium
GAATAAAGCAGAAGCTATTGGCAACAGTACAAGAACCGTGATAGGCAGGTTGTATGACAATGCAAAAGTAAAAGAACAGGCTCTTGTAGATGCAAGAACCGTATTGGATATCGCTGGTGTATATGGTAAAGATATCCTTGAAACAGCTTGCAGCCTTGCACTTAAGGACTTTCATCTGATTACTTACAACACGCTTATGCCTTATGTGAAAAGAGCTGCAAAAAACAGAAAAAATGATCTTACAAAAAAGAACGTAAAAGATCATAAGCAGGGAATCGTAAGAGGTGCGGATTATTATAGAGAGGATGGTAAAAATTTATGAATACAGAGATCAAGAAACAATTATCAGTATTAGAACTCAGTGATTTAGTGGCTGTGATCGAGGCTCAGGAAAAAGAAGTATCTTTTGTTGACCTGACTTACAATGAGAGACTTTAGCATCTGCTCTCAGCTCTAATAACAGAACGGCAGAACAGACTGATCACCAGGCTGACAAAGAATGCAGATTTAAAGTATCCCAATGCAAACCTTGAAACTTTAGACTGTGATGCACGAGAGAGCAGTAGGGAGAAAATCGCAAATCTTGCAACCATGGGATTCGTAGGTGCTGCAACAAACCTGATCATTACAGGCCCGACGGGTGCCGGGAAAACCTATCTTGCATGTGTCCTGGGTGTAGAAGCATG
>CAJTDD010000108.1 GCA_910574885.1 Lachnospiraceae bacterium
CGTTTGCTGTTCCTGTTTGTCAGGATCCATGTAGCTCATCGTAGGACCTGACCAGTCAACCTCCAGAGTTACTCCCGGTTTGTGTTCGATATGACTGGTATAATTTTTATCAGCTATAAAGCGTTTATAGCCATTTGCGAATGTAGCATAACAGCAATGGGAAATCCCTTGTGCATTACACTTTTCACAGTATTCCTCCCATAGCAGCATTTCTGTAACCCCGACCTTTTTCAATTCACTGTGGACATACGAATAGTCCACTGGAGCAAATCTGTTTCTTGGCCTGAAGGTATGGGGATAAAAAAGGTGATAGATCTCGTCATCGTTCATCAGACATATTTCATCCCAGTCTTTGTCACATTTGTCATAAGATTCTTTCACAAATGCAACAGAATTACGAGAGACCTTCAAAGTTTTAGAGATCTCTCTGGCACTTAGATCCTTGTGAAGAAGTTCAAGGATCTGTCTTACTTTTGTTTTCTTAAACATAGAAAACCTCCTTTAAAATGTATTTGAAAAGTACGGGTACTTTTCATAAACACATCTTAAAAGAGGGATCTTATCTTAAGCAATATATTTGGATGACCACAATATATAGTGGTGGCTCCCAAGCTTTAAAATACACTGGATCCAGATGGCTCTCAAGCTTTAAATAGATGGCTCCCAAGCATTAGAATAATCA
>CAJTDD010000109.1 GCA_910574885.1 Lachnospiraceae bacterium
GTGATTATTACGGCAGTACAGAAGTTGAAAACAATGGAAGAATAAGGTTAGAAGCATAGAGTTTGCAAGGGTGTGGTCATGGCTACGCCCTCATAATATACAGACAAGGAGAATAGATGATATGAAGAGAAGGATTGTAAATGTGGTACTGTCAGTGATGTTAGTTGGTACGATGGGATGTAATGCATGTGAAGCAAGTACAAGCAAGAGAGCAAATGATGATAGGATGAATGATAATGTTGGTATCGTGCAGATGGTCAAGGACAGCGTACAAGTTCACCACAGCAAGACAAAGGAAGAATTTGACAGGCTGACATCTGTTATTGAGAACAGGAATGGCAGGATTATCATTGAACTGATTGATGCAACTGTGCTAGATGATGATAGAAACGGCTCTGATTCGTTCGGGTTCTATGTGAAGTATGATTCTGGACAGTTTTCAAAAGGCGATAAGGTTCGGAGCGTTTTTGTGTATAATCCTGATACAAATTATGTCTGACAGATTTATTTATGCGGTCTGAAAGGCTCTAATTTTTTGTTCTATGTAGTAGGTTTATTTTGCGTTTTAAGGGGGTATTTTCGGCTTGTAATGTGTAGGTATATTCTTCTTGGGCGAAGGCATTTCAAGTTAAAATAGAACTGAATTTTTATGTTTTAGAGCTTAGATAGGGGTA
>CAJTDD010000110.1 GCA_910574885.1 Lachnospiraceae bacterium
TATACTCAAACTTCGCACATGGATTTTAGCTATGCACCTTGAAAATTCAATATCTGGCAATAATTTAATTATCAAAGAACAGCCTTTTGGAACACTATGCTACTATTAATTGGGATTGTAGCAGGGATGGCAGGGTGCTGATAAAAGTGTCAACCAGTTCATCTATCTTTTCATCAACAAGATCACAGTGTTCCTCTAAAAGTTTCCGGAACATTTGAAGCAGCATTTGAAATGCCTGCATCCATGTGATGTCAGACATTTCGTCAGAAAAGTACAGAAACAGTTCTCCAAGTGAGCGGTTGTCGTTTGATTCCCTGTTTTCGATGGACAGCATCATATACCTGGTAAAAACAACTGCCGTATGGGCGGTCATTGCATCAAAAGAAAGGCAATGGCATTCTTTGCTGAGCCTGAGATAACTCTTGCAGACTTTGAAGAATACTTCGATATCCCAGCGTTTTCCATAAAGGCGGATGATTTCATCTTCACATAAGGATGTATCTGTTGTGATAAGGCAGAGGTATTCCTTGCGTTTATTCCTGTTGCGGACATATACAACCCTGGCCGGGACCGCTTTCCCATCTTTGATGGCTTCCACATCCACTGATAAGAGGTATTTGGAACGTCCCCTGCGTTTTTTGTTCCTCTTGTAGATATC
>CAJTDD010000111.1 GCA_910574885.1 Lachnospiraceae bacterium
TTTCTTGCAGAACGTGACAATTCCATCCGCCGGCGGCTTGCGGCGGCAAAGGCACAGGAGCCGATTTTGCAGGGGCATGACCTGTCCGGGATAGAACGGTTCCACCCGGAAACCCGGCACATGATTACGTTGGAAGTACAGAAGCAATGCTTTGTCGGTTTCAAAGGGGAGCGGTTCCGTTTCTTCCTCTCCGATGAAGGCTACCGGAACGCAAAGAGCAGCGAGCAGGAGGGGGAAATCAAGATAAAGAGCCATGCCGCCGTTGTCGCCGGGAAGCTCTATCCTGACAAAAAGCCCCGACAGCAGGAGCGGTAAAAACGGCAGAAAAACGGAAACCCGGAAAATCCCCCTCTGAAAGAGGGCGCATTATCCGAGATAATCAATTATCCGAGGAAACTCTCAAAACCTCCAGCATAAAAGGCTTTCAGAGAAGTTGCCTCGGATAATGTAAGAACTATTTCAGGAAGTCAGGGAGCTGATGCTCTTTCTTTTGTGTAACAGGATTTTCTTTTTGATGGGAAAACCACTTTTCGTTCCAATCCCGGATATG
>CAJTDD010000112.1 GCA_910574885.1 Lachnospiraceae bacterium
AACAATTACCTCGGATGTCTTGATTAAGATATTTCTCTTATCATATTTCTTGTATGCGGTTTTCAAGGTACATGTTGACTGAATGCTTTCTTGTTTTTATGCTTTATCAGTCATTAGAAACTTAGATGCTTCCCATCCAAACCTCTAATCACTGGTAAAACTAATTATCAGAATAACTTTTAACTTTTTAAGTCTGGCGGCCACCTGTTCTTCCACACCGTCTCCAGTGCAGTACCATCGGCCGCTTAGGGCTTAACCATCGTGTTCGGGATGGGTACGGGTGTGTCCCCCAAGCGCATCGCCACCAGACATCGCCATCTAGACTTTTGACAGCCTTGACAACTAAACAATAGACAACATTTCCCTTACTTCTTCTTCCGTTTTAGTTGGATTGCTCCAAACGAAAGAAGTCTTTTTCCTTAGAAAGGAGGTGATCCAGCCGCACCTTCCGATACGGCTACCTTGTTACGACTTCACCCCAGTTATCGGTCCCACCTTCGACGGCTCCTCCCTTTCGGTTAGGTCACC
>CAJTDD010000113.1 GCA_910574885.1 Lachnospiraceae bacterium
AGTTCCCGTGGGAATGCAAGCATGACCGCAAGTTGCGATACGCTGTACTGTGCGTAATCCGGGGACAGCTCCATAATGTTGCCGTTCTCGTTCGGGACTCCGAACTTCTCACAAATATTGATAAAGTTGTTGCATGTCCCGCGCGCTATAGTATAGTTCTCCTTTGCGAAATCGTAAATGTTCTTGAAGTTGTCCAGTCGGTAGAGCTTGTTCTTATAGATTGCATGGAGGGCGAAAGCTGTCTGTAGGTAACTGTTCTCCATGTTCTGATAGGCTTTGTCAATTTGACATTTAAAACGCTTGTACAATCGCCTATCCTCTGCAAGCTGAGCTTTTTTGTTTTTTTCCTCCGCTTGCTTCAACTGTTTGGTGATGCTGTCAGTTGTAGGAGGGTTCATTACTGTGGAATCCTTGGTTTCCTTCGCCACGGTCTTAGCGGTTGCCTTGGCTGTAGTAGGCTCTGCCTTGGTGCTTGGCTTCTTGGTTGCTGTCTTAGCGGTTGTCCCTGTTTTGGTTG
>CAJTDD010000114.1 GCA_910574885.1 Lachnospiraceae bacterium
GGTATTTTCTAAAAAATCAAGATACTCCGCAATCATTTCGCCATCTAGTGTGTCAAATGTGATATCTATCAACCGGATCTGTTTTTGATCTTTTGCGAAATCAAGCAGCTGGTTTAATGCTGTACGGTATGCTTTGACTGTATGACGGCTGCAGTTCCGCTTCTGCGGCAGATAGTCTGTCAGAAAGTCATGAATCAGTGTGTATAACAGATTTCCATTCATTCTTGCCATGGTTCCACCTCCGGAATGATCTCGGAAAAGGCTTCCCAGTCAATCCCCTGTTTTTAGATAAGTTTTCAGGGAGGAGATGTACATAGTAAGCAGTCTCCTTCAAAGTATAATGGCCCATATAGGCTCTTAAGCGCGGAAGCATGGCATCCAGATCTTTCTGTTCGTCCAGCCAGCGGTTTACATTGGCAGTAGCAAACTGATGACGGAGGCTGTAAACCCTTACGGATGGAAGCTGCTCTTTGGGAA
>CAJTDD010000115.1 GCA_910574885.1 Lachnospiraceae bacterium
CCAAAGAGTTCAATAATTTCTTTCTGAAAAGCTGTTGTCGTTGTGTAGATCTGTTTACGTTTCCCTTCAACAGAAACTACCCGCAAGGATTTCATCTCATCTATCACTTCCTGCATATTATGGCTCTTGAACCATCCGGCCTCATTCATGATGTTTTTAATCTGAGAAGTAAGTATCAGGGCAATATACTGGATAAACAGCCGCCCGTCCATTGCTGCTGAGGAATGGATACGCAGCCTTTTCATATCAAGGTCATTTTTCAAGTCATCGAAGTGCTTTTCTATTGTATCCTTCATCCGATATATTTCAAGTGCCTTCACCGGATCTTTAACATCATTTGTCGCAAGCACAAGCCAGCCAACACTGTTCTTTCTGCAGACATCTATCGCTTCCTGATTGTATTCAACCTTCCTGCCCCGCTTAGGAGTCTCCTTGACAGTAAAAAATCTTTCGTAGTCTTTCTGATGCTCT
>CAJTDD010000116.1 GCA_910574885.1 Lachnospiraceae bacterium
ATTGTGACTGAGCGGCGGACGGGTGAGTAACGCGTGGGCAACCTGCCTTACACAGGGGGATAACAGTTAGAAATGACTGCTAATACCGCATAAGACCGCGGAACCGCATGGTTCTGAGGTAAAAACTCCGGTGGTGTAAGATGGGCCCGCGTCTGATTAGGTAGTTGGTGAGGTAACGGCTCACCAAGCCGACGATCAGTAGCCGACCTGAGAGGGTGACCGGCCACATTGGGACTGAGACACGGCCCAGACTCCTACGGGAGGCAGCAGTGGGGAATATTGCACAATGGGGGAAACCCTGATGCAGCGACGCCGCGTGAGCGATGAAGTATTTCGGTATGTAAAGCTCTATCAGCAGGGAAGAAAATGACGGTACCTGACTAAGAAGCCCCGGCTAACTACGTGCCAGCAGCCGCGGTAATACGTAGGGGGCAAGCG
>CAJTDD010000117.1 GCA_910574885.1 Lachnospiraceae bacterium
GTTTTTATCACAAGCCGGATTTCTCCAACAAGCTACTTTTTTTGGGGGAAAGCCCCGTTTCCAGGGCTTTCACTGGTTTAGTTTTTAATATACAATCCTTACCTCTAAGCGGGCGTTCTTCTTTTGGTTGCCCTCCGAGATGTCATGGAACGTGTCATTAATGATACTACGGAATGAAAATAATTCCTCTACCGTGCTTGCCTGGCATACAAATACATTGTCGGAAGATTCAGTGATATCCAGTTTTGTTGTCCCTCCTGAGGGGGCATCCGCCACGCCATCGGCAGTACTGGGTTCGGTGGAATCTGCCGGGGATTCTTTCATTGCCGTTTCGATTGCCTGTGCGTTGGCTGTGGTTCGTAAACCGTTCTCGTACTCTATGCGCATCCGCTTTAATTCCCGGACAGATTTCGTTTTGTCGCACTTCTCCAA
>CAJTDD010000118.1 GCA_910574885.1 Lachnospiraceae bacterium
TCGCCTATATGCTGTTAAGCCGCTGCGGTCTGGATGCGGGAGGATATTTTGAGCGTGAGGACTTTGCGGAGATTATAAATTTTAACACGCCCCAGACATTGAACGCCATCGGCATCGCCACAAGTGACATTTCCGAGATGGCGTTAAGGGAAATCTCTGCGGCAGTCCGAAATGTGCAAATCGAAGCAAAATGTCAGAACCGCACATTTGCAAGGAACATTGCAAGCCAGTATGATAAAGGCAGGAAACAACCCGAAAGGAGCGAAAATAATGAGCGAAATCACTTACACGAAACAGGCGGACTACCTTATACCCGACCTGACATTACCGACAGAGCCAGAGCTTCCGCTTGGCAGGTACGCTTTGATGCACAGGGATTATCTGGAACAGCACAAAAGAGTGACCTATCTCAATCTGCTGAC
>CAJTDD010000119.1 GCA_910574885.1 Lachnospiraceae bacterium
ATACTGGTCGTCTGGCAATCCCAGCCGTTGAAGAAAAGTACAGATACGAGTATAGGATGGGATTTGTTTCCCGTTTTCCATACGAGAAATCGTAATTGGTTCACAGATGCCTTCACATAACTGTTCCTGAGTAATTCCCTGTCTTATTCGTTCTTGTTTGATGTATTCTCCCAAGGATAATTCTCTCATGAGGCTCCCCCTTATCTTGTCATGTAGGAATGATTTCCCTTGTCAATTTAATGACATGGGACTAAAATGGATATTTCAAATTTAGTTTTTCTTTTACTTCATTTTCAATCAGAAGCCGTCCGTAGTCATTTCCGGTTTCTTTATAGAGACAGTATGCCGCCCGATAGAATTCTTTGCAGTTCTCCAGCTCATCATTATAGAAATAGCATTTCCCCAGAAGCGCCAGAAGTT
>CAJTDD010000120.1 GCA_910574885.1 Lachnospiraceae bacterium
TGGTAATTGGGGTTTTTTGTATCATGTACAATCAGACACATTAACACTGGCGCCAGTTTTTGATTGTGGCAGCTGCCTGTATCCACAAGCAGATGAGAAAATGATTATGAAGATTCTTGCAGATAAACGGGAAATTCATCATCGTATTTTTAATACCCCGTTATCCGCTATTCAGAACAATGGAAAGAAAATTAATTACTACGAATTTATTTCTGCGTTGGACAATGAGGAGTGTAATAGAGCATTGTTACGAATTTTATCACGGATAGATATGAAGGAGATTTTTAATATAATTGAAAAAACGCCATTTATCAGTGATTTGCAGAAAGAGTTTTATAGAACAATGTTGATGGCAAGGAAGGAACGTATCTTGGATTACTCTATAAAACGAATGTCTAAGCAA
>CAJTDD010000121.1 GCA_910574885.1 Lachnospiraceae bacterium
GGATGGTCAAGAGGAAAACGTGCCGCCTCCTGTAGCACACTTTTATAGACAGTGTTTAAAAACTGAGATTATAATTTGACGTTTTTGTGCGGGAGATAGGAACTTTAATTTGCTGGGCTACATCAATGATTATGGAATAACAACGCCTGTCATTGACAGATAATTTTTTTGTGGTAAAATCTCGGAAAAAGGGGGAAAGTACCATGAAGGATAAGTATATCACAGAGCGGGAAAGATACCAGATTGAAGCACTTTGTAAGAAAGGGTGTAAGCCAAAAGAGATAGCGCAAGTATTAGGTAGGTGCTTAGCCACAATTTACAATGAACTAAAACGTGGAATGACAAAACAGTTGCGTTCTGACTTAACAGAATATG
>CAJTDD010000122.1 GCA_910574885.1 Lachnospiraceae bacterium
TCGCCCGTACAATCGTTTCATAAGGGATAAGATTCTGATTCCCCATGTGAAAGCACCTCCATTTCTTTCCGCAGAAGCTTCAACGTCCTGTGGATTTGATACCCGGTTGTACTCCGGCAGCGTCCGTACATTTCCCCGATTTCCCACTGTCTGTAATTCCCGAAAAAGTAAAGGAAAATGATTTCCCGGTTCTTTTCCGGCAGAGAGAGCAGGGCGGCGGCAAGTTTCCCATTGGTGAGAATGATTGTCTGACCGCATATCGTGACAGGGTATTCTTCATAAGGTACTGTGAAATATTCATCTGTCGTGCCTAAAGGGTAAAACTTTTCTTCTGTGAGGTATTCAAGGGATATTTCTCTTTTGTG
>CAJTDD010000123.1 GCA_910574885.1 Lachnospiraceae bacterium
ATTCCCGTCGGGGGCTGGGTTGTCTTTCACTGGATTCCCGTCGGGGGCTGGGTTGTCTTTCACTGGATTCCCGTCGGAGACTGGGAATGCACGGGTCACTTCCATACGAGAATTCTTCACGTCAATAGTTGCGTCGAAATGATATCTGTGCATGGGTTCGATTTCATTATAGACTTCCTCTGTGATACGAACGTCCTCCACCTGTGCCTCGTCCCCCACCTTCTTGTGGCAGATTGCCTTATAGACAACTCCTTTATTGCCGTTCATTTCCCATGGCTTCCTTGATTTGTCAATGACTGTAATAGGTTCTTTCGTGCTTACTGAAATTTTCATAATTGTTTTCTCCTTCTCTTTTT
>CAJTDD010000124.1 GCA_910574885.1 Lachnospiraceae bacterium
TACCTCTATGTGCGACACGAAGTCGCTTAATTTAACTGTTTGGATGTAATATTACAGACCAAACCATCCATTCCGTTGGATGAAGCCGTTGTCCCCGGCTCTGCCAGCAATGGCACTGTTCGGAAGCGGGCATAAAAGTAACCCTACTTGGAATCAAAACCGTGAGGTGGAGATGAAACTGCTAGCTACAAGGCGGTTAGGGTGCAGGCTTACTGATAGCATGGTTAATTAACTGAACCACTGATAAACTTCGTTAAGGCGAACAAGCCAAAGTAGCTGACAGGCTTGAACCAAAAGGTGTGCAGTCGGTTATCCTTTTGTATAGTGGGGATACACGGACGTAATGACTGC
>CAJTDD010000125.1 GCA_910574885.1 Lachnospiraceae bacterium
GCTGGAAAGCCATCTTCCCCACCCGGAATCCGTGACGGACGAGCAGGTCAGCACCATCTTGGAGGTACTGTTCCACCAAGGCGACACGAAGCGTCTTGTGGCACAGATTCTTACCGAAAACCGGAAGGAGGACGCAGAATGAAATTTTCAAAAAGCGAGCTGGATATTATCTGCCAGTATGCCGCGCCGACCAAGGCGGAAACCCTTGCGGGCATGAAAGAAATCGTGCCGGTGATAAAGGACTTACTGACAAAGGCAATCGTGGAGAACGCCATCCGAAAACTGGAAAAGATACCGGAGCCGGAGTGCAGCCAGTTTGTCGCCGCCACAAAAGCCCG
>CAJTDD010000126.1 GCA_910574885.1 Lachnospiraceae bacterium
CTATAACCTGTCATAATCCCGTAACTCCCTTATAGCTTCCTGTGCGTCTGACTGGAAAAGTTTTTCTCCCCTGTCCATGTATTTCTTTAAGTCCACCTGTTTTTTCTGCCGTTCATACTGGAAATCAAGAATCGTTACAATCACATCTTTTCCGTCATATTTTTTTATATCTTCATCTTTGATAACTACCGTATTGCCTTGTATCGTTCCTTTTACTGCCAACATGATTTTCACCTCTGCTTTTTAGATTCCGTTTATCGCTGTTCTTTATTCGATTATAACCTATTTTTTATTCCTTGTATATTGCCTTTCTT